>NZ_FVZD01000003.1:0-216814 GCF_900166605.1 Marinococcus halophilus | reverse complement strand
TAAAAGCAGTTTCTTGTGCCAATATTGTCCCTCCACCATTAAAGTAATTAGTCTAATGAGAGTACTCTGTAAGAATGTTTTTCACAGTGTGATAATAAAAATTTGTGCCTTCAATAATGTCTTGTTCGGAGCTATATTCTAGTGGGTTATGACTAATCCCGTCTTTGCATCGCACAAAAATCATCCCGTAATCACATACTTTAGAGAGTGGCATAGCATCGTGAAACGGCCCGCTCATTAATTTCGTGGTTTTTATTTTCAAGTGCTCGGCTTGATTTGTCATGATATTTTGTATCCAATCGGCGCAGTATCGGGGCTCGCTATTAGTATCCTCTTGAATATCGAGTTCTAGATTGTGGTTGGAAGCTATTTTTTCTAATTCTATTCGTAACTCTCGCTCGCATTCATTTCTGCGCTCTAAATCAATATCACGCAGATCGATTGTAAAGCTTACTTCCTCTGGGATAATATTGCGGGAATTAGGGAAAACTTTAACGTGTCCGACTGTCCCTACTGTTGAAGCTGGCTGGCGTTTTTGTACTATAGTGTGCAATGCTTTTGTGGCTTCACTAGCGCCGAGGAAAGCGTCTTGACGAAGGTGCATAGGGACTGACCCTGCATGGTTAGATGTTCCCACCATATGGGTTGATCTTTATTTAAAGCCTAAATCATAAGACATTACCAGCGAGCGGTGACCACCTTCTTGCGGGTGTAGAACTCCACGCCGTCCTTGCCGTTCGCATGCAGATCACCGTAGAAGGAATCCTTCCAGCCGGAAAACGGGAAGAACGCCATCGGGGCCGGCACGCCCACATTGATGCCGAGCATCCCGGCGTCGATCGTTTCCCGGAATTCACGGACGCTGTGCCCGGAGCTCGTGAACAGGCAGGCACCGTTCGCAAACCGCGACTCGTTCGCCCAGGCAATGCCGGCGGTCAGGTCCGGCACGCGCACAATGGATAAGACCGGCGCGAAGATTTCGTCCTGCCAGATCGTCATCGTCTGCTGCACGTGGTCAAAGATGGTCGGACCGATAAAGTAGCCGTCCTTCGCCACCTCGTCCTCGCGGCCGTCGCGCACGAGCGTCGCGCCTTCTTCCACGCCCTTGTCAATGTAGGCCTTCGTTTTCTCGAGGTGGCCCTCGCGGATCACCGGCCCGAGGAACACGTCCTTCTCGCGGCCGTTGCCGATGGTGACGTCGTCGGCATACGCCTGGATCTTTGCCACCAGCTGGTCGGCGACGCTGTCCTGCACCGCGACGACGGAGGCGGCCATGCACCGCTCCCCGGCGGAGCCGAAGGCGGCGTTTAAAATCTGCCAGGCGGCGTTATCCAGATCCGCATCCTCCATGACGAGGGTGTGGTTTTTCGCCCCGGCGAGCGCCTGGACGCGCTTGCCGTGCGCCGTGCCGGTGGTATACACGTACTCGGCGACCGGCTGGGAGCCCACAAAGGAAATCGCCGGCACACCGTCGTGCTCGAGCAGGCCGTTCACGACGTCATGCGCGCCGTGCACCACCGACAGGACGCCCTTCGGGAGTCCCGCTTCCTCGAACAGCTCGGCGAGCCGGTTCGCCAGCATCGGCGTCCGCTCGGACGGCTTCATCACGAACGTGTTGCCGCAGGCGATCGCGAGCGGAAACATCCAGCACGGCACCATCATCGGGAAGTTGAACGGGGTGATGCCGCCGACCACACCGATCGGGTAGCGGTACATCCCGGACTCGATGTTGGTGGCAATGTCCGGCAGCTGGTCGCCCATCATAAGCGTCGGGGCCCCGGCGGCAAATTCCACGCATTCGATCCCGCGCTGCACTTCGCCTTTGGCTTCCTTCAGGTTTTTGCCGTTTTCGAGCGTAATGATCTCGGCCAGCTCGTCCCAGTGGCGGATGAGCAGCTGCTGGTAGGCAAACAGGATACGGGCCCGCTGCGGGACGGGCTTTTGGGACCAGTCGCGGTACGCCGCCTGGGACGCCTTCACGGCCTCATCCACTTCGTCCTTGGAGGAAAGCGGGACGTGGGCGATCACTTCACTGGTGGCCGGGTTGTACACCTTGTCGGTGGCGGACCGGGACTCCACCCATTCGCCGCTGATAAAATTCTTTA
Organism: Marinococcus halophilus; assembly: GCF_900166605.1. Classification (NCBI taxonomy): domain Bacteria; kingdom Bacillati; phylum Bacillota; class Bacilli; order Caryophanales; family Bacillaceae; genus Marinococcus; species Marinococcus halophilus. The sequence goes on along the minus strand of NZ_FVZD01000003.1, from coordinate 214,709 downwards.
AGGTCGTTACTGCTTGTTCCTTCATCATATCGCTTCCTTTTCATTATTAGTTTAGAAGTAGTACCCTATTTCAAAAAACTAAAGTTCTGTATTAAAGCCTTTATCAATTTTTTCTACAATTGCCTCAAGATCTTTGTCTGAAATAGATAAGGGAGGAGCTAATGTGATAATATTATTGAAATCTTTGACAGTATCTCCATTTTTGCCAACAATCAAGCCTGCTGACTTACAATTTGCAATAATAGAAGCTACTACTTCGTTAGAAGCAGGAATTTTTGTTTCTTTATCTGCTACAATTTCAAAGCCAAATAGCAAACCTTGATGACGAATGTCACCTACATTTTGATGTTCTTCTAAAAAAGAAAGTTTGGACCGTAATTTATTACCAAGTTCATTTGAGCGTTCTGGGAGGTTTTCTTCTTCCATAATTTCTAAATTTCTCAAAGCTACCTCACAAGCGGCAGGATTTCCACCAAACGTATTAACATGACGAAAATGAGCGTCTTCCTCTTCAGTGGCAAAAGCTTGATAAATTTCTTCTTTAACTGCGGTAGCAGCTAAGGGCAAATATCCACTAGTTATTCCTTTAGCCATAGAAACAATATCGGGTTGAACATCGAAGTGCTGATAACCGAATTTCTTTCCAGTGCGACCGAAGCCACAAATAACTTCATCTATAATTAGTAAAATTCCATATCGTTGGCATATTTCTTGTACTTTTTTTACGTAAGAAGGGTGAGGAATAAGAATACCGCCGCCTGTAATTATCGGTTCCATAATGAAGCCCGCTACTGTTTCAGGACGCTCGTATCGTATAGTTGCTTCTAATTTCTCTGCACAGATTATGCTCCATTCTTCAAATGTATATTCAGGAGGTTTTCGGTATTCGTCAGGTGCTTCAACGTGGATAAAGCCAGGAGCTAACGGCTCATACATATATTTTCGTTGAGACTGTCCTGTAGCTGATAGGGCCGCAAATGTATTTCCATGATAAGAACGGTACCGGGAGATGAACTTGTAACGTCCTGGTTTAGAATTTTGATGGTAGTACTGTCTAGCAATTTTAAAAGCAGTTTCGTTAGCTTCAGAACCGCTATTCGAGAAGAAAATTTTATAATGACCTTCAAGCCACTCGTTTAATTTTTCTGAAAGCTTAATGGCTGGGAGATGGCTGCTAGAGAGTGGATAATAAGGTAAAGTATTCATTTGATTCTTGGCTGCCTCTGCTAATTCTTCTCTTCCATAGCCAACGTTTACGCACCATAGTCCAGACATACCGTCTAAATATTTGTTCTCTTCAATATCAGTTATCCAAGCATTTTGAGCACTTTTAACAATCATAGTGTTTTGGTTTTTTTTGTAGGGTTTTAAGTGATGCCACACGTATTTTTGATCTTTGTCATAAAAATTTGAATGAGTATTAGTATTCATATTGTCCTCCTAAGTATATTTTTAATTTTAGAAAGCGTTTACAAAAATGGCTTATGAATTTAATGTAAAATATATGTAGTGAAAATTCATTAGTCACAGTGTAAAAAAATTATAATTATTACTTAACATTTGGAGGTCTTATGAATTCGATAACTGTGAATGAAATATTGAAAAATAATTTATTTAAAAAAGCTGAGATCGTTTCGGGAAAGGAAGGATTGGAAAAGAGAGTACGTTGGGTTCATATTATGGAAGTTACTGATTTTTCGTCTTTACTTGACGGTCAAGAAATGATATTAACTACTGGCATAGGATTAAGTAATAGTGAAGTCTCTCCACAAGAGTACCTAGAGCAGCTAATAAAAAAAGAAATTTCATGTATATGCATAGAGTTGGGGACCTACGTTAATGAAGTAGATGCTAAAATGATTGATTTATCTAACAAATATTCCTTACCTATTATTATATTTAAAGAAGAAGTTAAATTTGTAGAAATTACGCAATCTATTAATTCTTTATTGATAAATCGTCATTATAATAATCTAAAGAAGTTAGACAGTTTGTCTCAACAATTCCAATCTTTTGCGGCAGTTCCAAATGGGTATGTGAAGGTTATTAAATGTTTACATGATTATATTAAATTTCCTACAGTATATATTTCTACTAATAATGATATACTCTTTTTTCCTGAATCAGAAAGGAAAGAATGGGAAACATATATTTCAAAAATTCAAGAATTAAACGACCATAATACAAAAAGTATTGATATTAATTTTAGGAATAAAAGAATAGTTTTGAAACGAATAGAAGTTCTAAATCAATTATGGGGAACCTTAGCGATAATAATACCTATAGAAGAACCTAATGAATTAATTAACTTAATGTTAGATAGAGCTTCTATGACTATTAGCAATCAACTATTATATAATAGATTCCAAGAAGAAAAAAAATTACACGAGGAACAAGCATGGGTTAATGAGATTATACATCAAAATATTACTGACGAGGCAACAGCTCGAGCTCAATTAGGCACCTTGAATATAGATAGAAATAAAATAAATTATTTTGTTTTCACGTTAGAAGGTCAAGTGTCAAAAAAGAATTTTGATAATTTTTCTTCAAACAATGCTTACTACCATTTGGCTTTAGTGTTAAGAAACTATTTCAAACAAAAGGGGTATTATCCTTTTATCAATCAAATGAAAGATTCCCAATTTGTAGCCATCATATTAAACTTCGAGTCTAGTAGTATTAATAAGACTGAACTATTAGATATAGAAAGTTTTCTTGAGAAAAATACAAATGAATTTATTAATTATGAATACGGAATCAGTCAAATATACCACCAATTAATTGAAGCAAGTAATGCTTATAAAGAAACCACACAAGTAATTCAAACGGAGCGAATGCTTCAAAATCAAGAAGTAAATCTTTCTCCTTTTTTCAGTGATCTAGGAGCCTACCAGATGCTATACAATTTAAAAGATAATTACGATATTAGCGAGTTTGTAACAGAACAGTTAGGGTCGACGTTTTGGAAGGAATTAAATAAGAATCCCTATCTATATAACACACTTCGTGAATACCTAAGGTGCCAATGTGTAAAGAAAGATACGGCCAAAAAACTATATATTGCTCGACAAACTTTATATTATCGCTTAGAAAAAATTGAAAATTCCTTAGGGTATAAAATAAAAGATAATTATCAAAAAAGATTAGGCTTGGAATTAGCTATCTTGTTTTCTGATATGTTGTCAACGAAAAAATAATTATGCATTATATTACTGCTTTTCCTTGGGGCCAGGGGTCTCAAAGAAAATCTTTTTACAATAATTGAGGTTATAAGTATTGGTTTCTGTATTATTAATCTGCTTAACATTCGCATTCACTTTCCAAAATCGAGCTCCTGACGACGATGGTGCGCCTAAGGATCCGAGAGCGCGAACTAGGCACAGGCGAATAATATTGATAAGGCTGGGAGGGAAGGGGAGAGAAGAGGCGGCTGTGGGAGAAATAAGAAGCTCAGAACTATATCCAGCTATCGAACGCCAGGATGATCACCTACGCCACGCTCGAGCAGTCCCTAGCCGAGGAACGATCAGTGGGTGACCACAAGATGTCTTCCATCGAGCAGCAGCTCTGGGATTATATGATCTAAAACCAAGCAGAGGCGCACAGCCTCTGCTTGGTTCAGATTGTAGACAAAGGCCTCCGAAATCCATTTTCGGAGGCCTTTGTTATGCCGTCGAGAGACAAAAGAAGCCTCCCAAGGGCAAGCACACGTCTGTCGCCACCGCCAGGTGGCGAGTTTTTTGAGGTTCATCGCCGCATAAACAAGCATCGCCTGCGCGGTGTTTCGTGCCCCTCCGGCGAGGAGCGTCCAGCGCAAGCCATGCTTTTGTTTGAGATCTGCAAAAACCCGTTCGATGGTTTCTTTTCGTTCCGCATAGGTCCTCCGGTTCCACGGGGTGTGCCGAAGGTGTTCAGCTTCGTCCAGATCGTCCTGCCAGACGTGGCGGAGGATCACCTTCCGGTGATCCCGGCTTTGGGTGCAGGTCTCGAGCAGCGGGCAGGACTGACAAATGACGGGATCTGAGGCATACTCCTGATAGCCCTCCCGATTCGTGGTGCGGTAGCGCAGGGCCTGATGTTCGGGACAGAGATACGCGTCCAGATAGGCATCATACACAAAGTCCTGTTTGCGCAAACGCCCCGGCGGGCCCTTGGGCCGGGTATAAGGCATCACCGGGCGAATCGCCTGCTCGCGAAGCAGGTGAGCAATCGCCGGGGTTTTATAGCCGGCATCCACCGCGACGGCGTATGGCCGGCCCGCCCGGGCCGTCACCTGGGCCAGCAGTTCATGAAAGATCCGGCTGTCATGCACGTTGGCTCCGGTCACGATCGCTCCGAGCACAAACCCGTGCCGATCGCAGGCGGTGTGCCAGCTGTAGGCAAACATCTTCTCGCGTTCATCTTTCACGTAATAGCCGCTGTCAGGATCCGTCGTGCTTTGTTTGACCTCCCGTCCGCCCGGTTCGCGGCGGGCGGGAGGCAGGGGCTTTTTTCCGTGGACCTCGCGGTCCCGGTGAATTTCGGCGTCCAGTTGATCCTGGTAGGCCCGGGCTTCGGCCGCCAACTGAACCCGATCAAATTTTTTCTTGTTGGCGTTCGCTTTCACGTGGGTGGCATCGATATAAAAGACGGATGGATCCACAAAGCCGGCGGCCACGGCTTCTCCCAGCACCCGTTCAAACATCGCTTCGAACAACCCGCTGTCCCGAAACCGGCGCGTGTAGTTTTTGCCAAAGGTGGAGAAATGCGGCACGGGCTCCAGGAGATCCAAACCGAGGAACCATCGGTAGGCCACATTCGTTTCGATCTCCCGAACGGTCTGACGCATGGAGCGAATGCCGAACAAATACTGGAGCAGCACCATTTTCATCAACCGGACCGGGTCAATACTCGGCCGGCCGATGGGGGCATAGAGGGACGCAACTTCGTCGTAAATAAAGGAAAAATCCAGCGCGGCCTCGATCTGGCGGACCAGGTGGTCCGCGGGCACTAACTGATCCAACTGAATGGTCGCTTCCCGATAACGAGCTTCTTCCGTATTCCGCCTCATCATGCGCCATAACCCCTTTCCAAGCTATTTCTTTTTATCATAGCATAAAAAAACTGCCGACACGCTCTCAATTTAGAGCCATTGTCGACAGTCTGCGGTGGTTCATATATGAAACCACCGTTCAAGTTGTGCTCTTTACTCTCCTTCCAATTCAACATGATATTTGTACCGATCCGCACGGTAATAGATTTCCGCAAATTCGATACCCTCGTGATGATCAAAAGAACACCGTTCGATATAAAGTAATGTCGCATGTTCTTCTAACTCCAATTGGTCCTGTAGCATGGAGGTGGCACTCATGGCTTCAATAGTTTCATTAGCTGTGGTTAAGCGAATATTATGCTCTCGGAGTACCTGATAGAGAGACGCTTGGGGAGAGGCCATGTCGTTTTGAGTGATTTCCGCTTTATCGATAGGAATAAAGGAGCGATGAAACCCTACTTTTTCTCCGTTTATGATGCGCAAGCGTTCAATTTTGTACACTTGAACATCTTCACGCAAATGTAATTTCGTCACCACTTGGAGAGGCGCATCCACAATGTCGAAGGATACTAATTCGGAAAGAGCGTCTCGATTCAAGTTGTCTTCACTAAAGCTTGAAATTTTCTTTAATTGTAGCCCGTGTTTGGTGTTCATCACAATGGTTCCAATGCCCGAATGTTTTTTAACATAGCCATTGGTTTGTAAAATGTCCATCGCCCGACGGATCGTGATACGGCTTACCCCGTACATGTTTTGCAATGCTGGCTCGGAAGGCAAAATATCGCCCTCATGATATTCGTTATGAATAATTTTTTGAAGCAATTCATTATAAATTTGCTTATACAGGGGCTCGTTCGTTTTCGTAGAGTCAATCATAGTAACCTCTTCCAGTCTTATGATATTCGAGAAGCAAGCCGCTGAGCTAGGCTTATGACGTTGAAATCATTTGCCTTCTCGATGAAGTCTATCATATCATAAAATTCCCTGTTTTTCTCACTCATAGCCCCGACGATGGCGCCGACAATGGTGGCTATCGTATCTGTGTCATACCCGATGTTCACCGCATCGATAACCGCTTGTTGAGCATTTCCGCGATTTGCTTTGATAATCCCAAACGCACATGGAACCGCTTCGGAGACATGTAAGCCGCTTCCGATCAGTTGATAGAGTTTTAACAGATTTTCTTCTTTAGAACCAGGTTTATCGACGATATCAAAAGCCAATTTCATTCGTTCAATGACGCTGGCTCCAGCTACGGTTCGGCTAATTTGTTTTCCTAAACGCTCGCCCTCGATAGCCCCATATAACCCCGCTTCCAAGACCTCGTCAAAGGTGATTCCTTCTTTTAAAGAAGCACTAACGGCTGAAGCAACGGCACTAGCTCCAGATATAGCTAAATGATTGTCATGCGTCACTCTCGTGATCGTGATGGCATCTTGGATGGCTGCATCTTGATGACCAGGATGAAATAAGCCTGCTGGAGAAATTTTCATGGCAGCCCCGTTGGTGGCTTTTGATGCATAATCAACGATAACCGCGCCTTCAAGGGGCTGCATTTCTTGTTTTTCGCCTTTGTACATGGCAATAGCGCTTTTCGTAGTAGGCCCGGCAAAACGGTTAAAGTAGATGGGCATGTTGGACCACTTGATCATGGCCTGTTTCACGATTTCGGTAGTAATGATTTGTTCTTTCGTTTCCAAAACCTCTTGGAGAATCAGATAAATTTGGGAAAAATCGTCCGTAACTTGACCTGGTTCATTCCCTAAAGCAAAGGCGGTGTCACCTGGCTTTTGGAATTCCGTGACCTGTCCATGAAATGTTTCTCGAATTTGATGAAACGTAAGGTTTTCAGTGGCGGCTCCCATCGCGTCCCCCATGGCTGCGTAAGCGAGACTCCCTAGAATGTTCTTTTCCATAATAATCTTCTCCTTTTTTATTCTTCTTCCATATTGTTGGATTCTTTAAATCCAAGGATCAACGTCAAAATCATCGCGGAAATAAATGAAATAGTTAATCCAACGATATACGCCCACAAGGTAGGCCCGGCGAAAGCTGGAATGGTTGTCAGTCCTCCAAAAACAAAAGCATATCCGACCACGTTAAAGAAGCCCATAAATGCGCCGCCAATAGCTGCGCCCACACATCCAGCAATTAATGGTGTTTTTAATTTAACGCCCAGACCATAAATGGCTGGTTCCACGATACCGGATAAAAACACCGAGGTGATGGAGGTAATGGAAAATGATTGGAGAGTTTTGCTTTTGCTTCGTAAAAAGACGGCAAACGCTGCACCAGCCATACCGAAATTAGCATTGGCGGCATAGGCGATAATACTTGATTCTCCCGTGGAGGCAATGTTCGGAATAACGACGGTGGTATTTGGAGCCCAGTGAATGCCAAACATGATGAATATGTTCCAAATACCTCCAATGATAGCTCCGGCGACAACACTATTTGACGAAATGATGAGATCAACACCTTGCGCCGATAAAATACTCAAGTAGTTGCCGATAGGTCCAATGACGATCGCCACTAACGGTACCAACAGGAATAATAAGACCGTCGGGATAACCACCATGTGCAAACTTTGCACCAATTTTCCTTTCATGAAGTGTTCTAATTTCGATTGAATCCATACTGTTAGGATAGCCGGTATGACTTGGCCACTGTAATCAAAAATGGGTACTGGAACGCCCATATAACTAATGGATTCCGTTTCGTTTTCTACTAGAGCTAAAAAATCAGGCATCAATAATGCTCCCATGATCGCTAACGCAATATAAGGGCTGGGTTTAAATCGTCTCGCCGCTGTAATCGCGACAAGCAACGGAAGAAATTGAAAAACGGAAGTAGCAGCCAAGGTCAGGATTAAGTTCGTATTACTATCTTCATTCAAAATACCAACCTGGGTGGCTAAAATCGTGAACCCTCGTAATAAACCGGCACCAGCAAATAAGGGTAATAAAGGAGTAATTATCGAAGATGATTTTAAAACATTTTATTTGAACCGTATGAAAAAGAGAATTCGATTGACCGTACTTTTTAGTGTCTTTACCGGTGCAGCTCTTATATTACAACTCATTAACCCTCCTTTTTTTCGTTTGATTATATATACCGCCATGTACGCTTTTTTAATTGCTCTTGGTGAAGTGATTTCTTTTAACTCCCAAGTGAAACAAGAATATCGAAGTAATGCTTCTTTAAAAATATGAACAAAAGTATCAAGCAATGAGCAAGGACTTCGTATGACACAAAAGAAGCTGATATAAAAACAATTCATTGAACAGAGGTATATAAAAAAAGAAAATTGCCGGACATGTTTTTAATTTATATGTCAAAAAACTATGCGTTTGTCATTCCAGAACGGTTTTTAGCTTCTACCTAAGACGTTTCGACGTTTCTGAATATTTTATATAAGCAGGTATATGTTTCTAATAGTTGAAAAAAATATTACATGTGATATATTACATTATACATACACTTAAGTTATATCGATCAGGAGCGAATAACATGAAAAAAACGACCGAAGCGTATTCGTACGTAACAAATAAAAATGTTTCTTCCACTACACATGAAGACTTGGCTTATTTTTCTGCAGAGAAAATCGGCAAAGTCTGGCGATTCCAACAAACTCATAAAAAATATACAAACACTCCGCTTTATTCGTTACGCCATCTGGCAAACTATCTTGGTGTAAAAGATATTAAAGTGAAAGATGAATCGACACGTTTTGGCTTAAATGCTTTTAAAGTCATGGGAGGTATTTATGCCGTCGCTAAATATTTAGCTGAGCTTTTAGATAAAGATGTTGATAACCTTTCCTTTGAAGAGCTGCAATCAGCAGAAACACGAAATGCCCTTGGAGACATTACATTTATTACGGCGACAGACGGGAATCACGGACGCGGATTGGCATGGGCAGCTAGAGAACTAGGCCAGGAAGCTGCCATATATATGCCCAAAGGATCGCAGCCATCTCGATTGGAGGCTATTCAAAATGAAGGAGCATTTGCTGAAATAACAGAGTTAAATTACGATGCGACTGTACGAATGGCTGCAAGACTGGCGAAAGAAAACGATTGGGTAATGGTTCAAGACACGGCATGGGAAGGTTACGAGAAAATCCCTCTCTGGATCATGCAGGGCTACGCGTCGATAGCACATGAAATTGTCCAAGAAATGGATAAAACAGATGAACCAGCACCCACCCATGTTTTCCTTCAAGCAGGTGTGGGTTCATTTGCTGCAGGGATTGCAAGCTATTTGAAGCAACATTATCAAGGTCAAGCGCCTAAAATTATTGTGGTGGAACCGGACAAAGCAGAATGCTATTATCGTTCTTTTTTAAATACTCATAATGAAATGGAAATAGTAGAAGGAGAAATGGATACCATCATGGCTGGTTTGGCTTGTGGAGAGCCGAGCAGTATTGCGTTCCGGCTCTTGAGCCATTATGCTGCTGCTTCGTATTCATGTGGTGACAGCATCGCAGCTTTAGGGATGAGGATTTTAGGTAACCCCCTTCAGGGTGACCCACGAATTATTTCAGGAGAATCAGGGGCGGTACCACTTGGATTACTGTATCGCTTGCGCACGAAGGAACGAGATAAAACATGCGAAGCGATTAACCTGGATCAGGATGCCAGAGTGTTAATTATCAGCACCGAAGGTGATACAGATCAACAGCATTACAGGAACATCGTCTGGAATGGTTGGTTTCCAAATGAGTGCATCTAATAATTATAAGACTACTTCTGCCATTATTAAAAATATTGATCGGTTTTGAGAAACAGCCAATAACTTTTTCTAAATATCGTCCTTTTATCCGGAAATATGGCCATTGTCTTTATACCTGAAAGGGCGTTTCTTTTTCATAATCACTTTGTGCCGTCAAATTGTTGAATGTCCTTATGATTTAAAGGAGGAGCCAGATGACTAGCGAGAAAATATTACGTTTATTGCAAGAATTAATACAAATTCCGTCTGTTAATCCCGGTTTATGCCCGCAGGAAGGTTATAACGAAGAAAAAATTGCAATATATATTGTAGATTGGTTGACCGCCAATGGCATAAAAGCTCGCTTGGAATATATAGAAGGTTCACGTCCTAATGTTGTTGCAGAAGTGGGTGAAGATGATGGGCCTACATTGTGTTTGTGTGCCCACTTAGACACAGTTAGCGCTATGGGAATGGAAATCGATCCCTTTGATCCAAGATTAGAGGCAGGACGTGTTTACGGGAGAGGGAGCTGTGATATGAAAGCTGGTATAGCGGCGATTATGGGTGTAGCCGTTGACATAGCCGAAGAAGGAAAAATAAATGGTAAATTAATCGTGGCCTTAGTTTGTGATGAAGAGTACAAAAGCATCGGAGCAGAGCATTTTGTATCGAAATATAATGCTGATGCATGCATTATCACAGAACCTACGGATATGAAGCTGGTAGCTGCACACAAAGGCTTTTTGTGGGGGAAAATTGCTACACACGGAAAGAGTGCTCACGGAAGCAGGTGGGATTTAGGGCAAAGTGCTATCACGAAAATGGGGCCTATTATTACAGCCCTGGGTCAATTTGATAAGAGTATATTACGCAATAAAACGCATGATTTATTAGGGCCGGCCTCTATGCATGTAAGCCTTATTGATGGAGGAACTGAAATATCCACCTATGCTGCCACTAGTGAGATGCATTTTGAACGAAGAACACTGCCATCGGAAGAATATCAACACACCACCAATGAAATAGAAAGCGTAATAAAAGACGTGGATGAATGGGCTCATATCAATTGGGTATTTGAACGAAAACCATCTGTATGCTCTTTAGATGAATTCATTGTTCAAACAGCTTCTTCGTCTTTTCAAAAATTAATAGGAGAGAAACCAGAGGTAGTAGGATGGGATTTCTGGACAGACGCAGCTGTTTTTCAACAACGGGGTATTCCTTCTATCAATTTGGGCCCTGTTGGTTATGGTTTGCACGAACCCGTTGAATGGGTCGAATTTGATTCTGTGCTTCAAATTCAACGAGTCTTGGTGGATACAGCTAAACGTTTTTTGAAATAAATCTAGTTGCTGAGGTTTTTAGTGAAGACTGGCTCATTCGTTTCGTAATCGCTCATACTACGTCATGTCTAATAATAGGAGTGCATTAAAATGGTGAAGAATGAAGGAATGAAGATAAAACGCACATTCATGCGAGATGAAGCATACAGTATTCTTCGTGAATGGATTATGATTGGAAAGCTTGAGCCTGGTTTTAAGCTTAGAGACCAAGAGCTTTCTGACATGTTAGGAATTAGTCGTACACCGGTTAGAGAAGCTTTGCTGCGGTTAGAAGATGAGGGGTTGGTTGTTACTTATGCTAACCGTTGGACTTTAGTGGCCTCTATTAACCTTGAAGAAGCTGAGCACATTTATCCTATTGTCCAATCATTAGAAAACTTAGCCGTTGAACAAGGGTTCAATTATTTCTCCGCTAAAACCATTGAAAAACTTAAAATGCAAAACGAAGATTTTAAAATAAAGATTAAAAGTGGAGATAAATTTGCTGCTCTACAAGCAGATAATGATTTTCACCATACTATTGTGGAGTTAGCAGCAAACCCGGAACTCACTAAATTACTAACAAATTTAAAAACAAAAGTGCAACGCATGGAGATCCATTATTTTAGTGAGGTGGATAATAGTCTTGAATCTTATGACGAACATGAAAAAGTAATTGAGGCCTTGAAAAGTAATGATAAAACTTCAATTAAAAAAACGGTGAGCGCTAATTGGGAAAATAGCTTACAAAGGATTCGCCAAACTCAAGGTTCTGAATAATCGAGTGATTGTTAAGGAAGGGAAGCATAGACTATATGGAGGAACTAAACTTTACAGAAACCGACATTCGTCAACGAGTACTCAATTGTCAAAAAAAGTTGAAACAAGAAGAATACACCGGTCTTATCCTTTCCGCAGAACCTAATATTAATTACTACTCTGGCTTCCGAACTCATGCGCCCTGGAGTACTATGGCTAGGCCGATATTTCTATTTATAGGTCACACGGGTCTTCCAATTCTCTATGTTCATGTATTTCAATACCCAGAGGCGAAAATGATCGCCAAAGGATGCGAGGTCCGCTATTATGAAAATTTATTTAGTGCCATAGAATCGGAATTGGCAGGGATCATGCAGGAATTAGATATGGCGAAGGGGAAAGTTGGCGTTGAAAAAGGGAAGGAACAATTGATTGGTTTTAATGTAAATGTGTATGAAACGTTAAAAAAGAATTTACCTCAAGCGACATTTTTTGATGCTTCTAAACTGATATGGAGTCAAAGAATGATAAAGTCAGAAAAAGAAATTAATTGCATAAAACGAGCCTGCGATGCCACAAGTTACGCCCATGAGCAAACCTTCGCTGCTATTCAACCAGGGATGACAGAATGGGAAATAGCTCGTTTGGCCCAACAATATATGTTAGAGGGAGGAGCAGACTATCCAGGGTTTGTTCTGATCACTTCAGGTGCAGGTAATTACGATCGTTTAAGCAAAACAGCAACCGAACGTGCGCTTTCCAAGGGAGACTTTATTTTTTTAGATCTTGGAGCCAAATACAATGGCTACTGGTCAGATTTCAGCCGTACAGGTTTTTTGGGCAAGAAAGATGAGCAGCGCAATTTTTATCAAGACAAAGTACATGAAGTAACCATGAATACCATAGAACATATAAGCCCGGGGGTGCCTATGACGGAGATAGTAGATATATGTACTACTGAAATAAGAAAAGCAGGTATTTCCACCAATTTTGAGTGTGGCCGGCTGGGACATGGCATGGGTCTCATGAGTACTGAGCCTCCGTCTATTATGAAAGAGGACAACGCGATTTTAGAGGAAGGAATGATTATTAATTTAGAGCCAGGAATAGTCAATGAGCTTGGGGCTTTCATTCTGGAAGAAGACCTTGTGATTACGAAAAATGGTTGTGAAATTTTATCCGGGGCGAATAGAAATGTTCATTTTATTGTATAGTATAAAAATTATTATGACTTATCTGGGCAAATGTATAAGTTAATAATGACTATTCCTCAGTTTTTGAGTACTCATGGTAGGGGGAGGCAAGTCTCTACTAAATTTAAAGTGATCCCAACAAAGGAAAAAACGCCTATGCGGGCACGATACGAACTCTCGCTAGACTGTTGTCATGTCTCTTGGTAAATGGTCTTATGTTATTATAATAATATATGTACGAATCAACTTTTTCGACTTTAATAGAATAGGTAAGGGGCGTACATCAACGGATGCTAAATGCCTTTAAATTTAGCTAAGGATAGAAGGGTCCGATCTTGGCATTTTTTATGATGTTATGAAAAGCACCTAAAGTTGATCCTAAAAAATTTCAATAATCAAACTGGAAAGGCTCAAAACAATGAAAAAATATCTTTTTTTATTGGGCATTAGTCTCATGTGGGCTTCCCAATTTTATTTCGCCGAACAAGTATTAGACACGGTGGAGCCGATGGCCTTGGCGGCAATTCGTTCGACGATAGGAGCATGCACGTTAACGTTACTTGCGATACTTCTCCCTCATTCTTCAGCTCCAGTGAAAACAGGCCTTCGCTGGCGTCGTTATACTTTATATGTTGTTATCGCTTTACTAGAAGCGGTGTTACCTTTCTTTTTAGTTGCCTGGGGTCAAAACCAGGTGAATAGTAGCCTAGCCTCTATTCTTATTGGGACCACTCCTTTATGGACAGTGTTGATTGTATGGCTATTATTTCGAGAACGGTTACATCGAAATCAAGCGTTCGGAGTCATGCTTGGTTTTATTGGAGTCATGATTATTTTCATTCCCCGTATTAGTTATGCTGAGGCAACAATCTTCTCTGGCGAAACCGCTGGACTGGTAGCTCTTTTGATGGCTGCTGTTAGTTATGCTAGCGCCCTTATTTTGATGCAATATCTTCCGACGGCCTCGGTTGTTCTGTCCATGCGAAATATTTTATGGTGCGCTGTCATTCTCTTATGGCCAGCGGTGTTAGTTATGGATAATTCTTGGCCAAGGCTCTATCCGGCGGATCTTCTCCCCTTATTCATTATAGGTATTTTTCAAACAGGACTCGTGTATTGGTTGTATACGCTTCTAGTTCACAGAGAAGGACCGGTGTTTGCTTCGTTTTCGAACTATTTGGTGCCCTTAGTGGGGATAGTTCTCGGTTCGTTTTTTTTGAATGAAAGCATAACAATATCGATGATCATTGGTGTTATCGTTGTTATTGGTTCAATAATGTTAAGCCGCACACAACCTTACTATTCTTCGTACAACGACAAAATTTAAAGTTCATTTTTCATGATGCTAACGGCAAAATTAAGCTAAACAATAAGAAGCTTATGCGCAAAATGAAATCTTAGTTTTCCGGGTAGTCCATAGTCAGTCTCGGAAACAGCCGCCCACGACTAAGGAAAAGCCTAAGAAGGCGCTGACGATACTCGTGCAAAACATTCAAGCCTGGGGTGGGGGGTTATAACTACTGGCGTAGGGGTCAACATCCAAGCCGTAAACTTGGCCGGTCGATCAACTAAAACGCCTGTACCGGCTCATGAAAATTTACGGTTTTAGGCTGTTGTGGAAAGCTACGACCTAAAAAGCGGTTTGTTCTTGTTCGGGGTATCCCGAGGTTTGAATAACGGTCCCCATGAAAATTTTTTTAAATCACTGAAATTCGAGGAATAATACCTGCCGGATTCGTTTTATATCATTTAGAACAACCTAGTGGAAGCGACTCATCGCTATATTGAATTTTGCAACCAGTAGCAATACCAGGAATATTTAAACGGCTTATTTCCGTTGGATTACCGGAATAAGCCGCTTAAAAGTTTTACTTGCTCTCATTTCTATTTAAAAGGGGGCAGTTTAATAATAAGAAGGTCGTTGTTTTTATAATTTTAGAAGCCTAATGATGCGATTCATTTACTGTTAATCGTTCCTTTAATCAATCAACTGTTGTTATAATTTCGATTTATTTTAATAGCATTCATTAAATAGCATAAATTATAAAAGCAACCGATGGCTCGCAAGGATCCGCCGGTTGCTTTTAGTGCTAGCCAAGTACTGACAAAAGAAAACATATGTTAACTCTAATATATTTAATGTAATTGGAACAGAATAAAGGGAATTATTGGGATGTGAAGCCACCATCAATGACCAGTTCAGCCCCGGTAATAAAGCTCGCTTCCTCCGAAGCTAAGAACAAGACCGCTTGCCCGACTTCTCGGGGTTTTCCTAAACGTCCAAGGGGAGTTGCTCCCACCAGTCGTTGAAGCGTTTCTTGAGATTCCTGCAATCCTTTTGTCATCGGCGTTTCAATCACCCCGGGAAATACGGCATTGACACGAATACCACTGGACCCATATTGCACACTGGCAGCCCGAGAGATGGCTCGTACCGCTCCTTTAGAAGCAGTGTAGACATTCAGTCCCATGCCGACCTGAGCGGTGTAACTAGAAATGTTCACAACGGCACCTTGTTGATGTTTTTTCATATAAGGGACCACGTGCTTCATTCCGGCAAAAGCGCCGAAGCCATTGATGTTCATCATTGTTTCCCAATCAGCTGCCTCTATTTCTTCGATGGTTTTCTCACTGGAAATACCAGCGTTATTAACCAGGACATCAATGCGCTGATACTTTTGATAAACGTCATCAGCTAATTGCCGCCAGTGTTCTTCGTTGGAAACATCCATATATCTAGCGTCAATGCCTTCTTTAGATAAGTCGTTCAGCCTCTGCTCACTCACATCTGCCGCGATGACTGTAGCTCCTTCGGCCTGAAACATGAAAGCCATTTCTTTTCCCATACCCGAAGCTCCGCCTGTAATCATAACTACTTTATTAGCAAATCGTTCCATTGTACCTTCTCCTTCATGTATCATCGTTTATGATAGTTTAAAAGCAATGTTAAACATTCTTTGGCTCGTCATTAGTTTTTCGGTTGATCCTTTCCCAATAGAATTCAGTATAACAAGATACGAACAAACGAAAAGGAGAGCAACATCAATGGCAATAAAAATTCTTATTTTGGGGCTTTTAGAGAATAACCCCTCTCATCCCTATGAAATGAAACAACGGTTGCAACAGCATGGATGGGACCAAATTTTCTCCCTCACAGATGGCAATCTTTATCATGCTACCCGGCAGCTACAAAAACACGAATACATTCAAGCCGTGAAAAGTGAGAAAAACAACAAGCGGCCGAGCCGCACCATTTATCAAATAACTGCGGCTGGGTTCGAGCATCTGCAAACGAGTATTCTCGAGGTGTTTCAGCAACGACGAGATGAGGCAAAGGCGTTATATCCAGCCTTATTGTATATTCATCTTGTTCCTATAGAGCCGGTGAAACAAGCGATTCAAACGTGGATCGAAGAACTGGAAATGGTTGAGCGACAGCACAACAAGTTAAAAGGTTCTATACCTGAACTAATAGCGGATCATTATATTTCTCACCACCAATTTCAAAAAAATTGGTTAGGAAGAGTACAGCAAGTACTTGAGGAGGGTAAGCTCTAATAGGCAGACCAGCCTCCATCCGCTGGAATAACGGCTCCATTAAGAAATGAAGCATGGTCCGATCCTAAAAATAAAGCAATATGAGCGATCTCCTCCGATGTGCCTGCTCGTGGCATTAGATTCAATCCTTTGGTAGCTGCTTTCATTCCGTAGGTATCTGGCGTTTTTCCGCTTTGGGTGATAGCTGTGGGCACTTGACTGGGAGCAATGGCATTGGCTCGTATATGTTGATCAGCATAATGGGCTGCTATATTTTTAGTCATGCCGACCACAGCATGCTTGGAAGCCGTGTAGGCTAAGCCGCTTCGACCTCCAGTAAGTCCTGTAATCGAAGCCATATTTACGATTACGCCTTGTTGCTGCTGTTGGAACAGCTCCAGCATTTTTCTGGTCACACGCATCGTGCCTGTCACGTTAACATTGAAGACGTGTTCCCATGTATCGTCGGGAACACGGTCTGCGGCCTCCATGTTATCCATAACGCCGGCATTATTAATCAGAATATCGATACCGCCAAAATGCTCATAAGCGTTAGTGATAGCGTGCTGCACATCGTTCTCGACGGTCGAATTCATTGGGAGAGTCTGAATCATCGATGGGCCGTATGTTTGGGCAAATGCTTCTTGTGTTTCCCGTAACGCCTGCTCATTGATGTCGGCCAACACGATGTTAGCTTTTGCTTGTCCATAGGCTTCACCAATGGCTCTGCCAATGCCATTAGCTCCGCCGGTAATAAATACAACTTTTCCTTCAAGGTCGGGGTACATAGGACTTCTCCTTTCGTCTTGTTTCCCTTAAAATTAACATATATTATATACTTTGCGCAAAGTATATAATATATTAGACTGAATATGAGCAATAGTTTGAGGTGTATGATGAAACAACAGAAATGGACCGTATGGACGGTTGTTAGTATCAATTTTCTTTTCTTGCTTAACCAATTTTTGCTGATTACAGCTTTCCCTACCATCATGCAGGAATTTCAGGTTAATGCTACCGAAGTTCAATGGTTAACCACTGCTTTTTTACTGACGGCGGCCATCATGATTCCTATTAATGGCTATTTCGTGGATCGCTTTACGCTCCGATTCTTGGTATTCGTATCGCTTGCTTGTTTTTTTGTGGGAACGGTGGCTGGTATTTTGGCCCCGTCCTTTCTACTATTAGTCGTGGCACGGATTATTCAAGCAATTGGCGCTGGCATTATGCTCCCGCTGGCCCAAACGGTGCTTCTATTGGTTTATTCATCGGAGAGACGCGGCCAGGCCATGGGTATTTTAGGATTGGTCATGAACGTAGCACCGGCGATAGGGCCGGCAATGTCCGGTTTGATCATTGATCTCTGGGATTGGCGCATATTGTTTTGGATGATTTTGCTCCCGCTTGTAGGATTAATAGTTATTACTTATTTGTTCCTCCAAAATATAACAGAAACAAAAGCAGCTCAATTCGACGTGTTCTCGTTTATCCTATCAAGTATCGGTTTTGTCGCCTTCTTATTAGGTGTAAGTATGATTAATATGTATTCCTTCGAGGACTTGCGGGTGATAGGTACGATCGGTTTAGGCGCCGGGGCGTTTGTATGGTTCGGGTATCGCCAACTCCGTCTTTCCATTCCTTTGCTTAATATAAAGGTCTTTGCTTATGGTCCGTTTTTATTCGCTACTCTGTCGATATTTTTGATCTCGTTGTTATTACTCTCCGCCGAAACGTTAATCCCATTATTTGCCCAAAGTGTTCAGGGACTATCTGCTTTTACCTCGGGCATGATTCTGATGCCAGGGACGTTCCTGCTGGCTTTATTTTCTTGGATTAGTGGCCTTTTATATGATCGTTACGGCAGAAAGGTGATTGGCGTGGGTTTCGTTCCTCTTTTGATTTCGGTCGTGATGTTTAGTTTGTTTCAGCCAACGACCTCCTTTCTCACCGTCACTGTTGCATTCATGTTTTTCATGTTAGGTATCAGCATCACTATGATGCCTCAGGTGGCATTTGCGATGAACCATTTACCAGCTTCTATCATGCCTCACGGGACAGCGGTGATTAATGCTCTTCGTCAATTTGCCATGGCGATTGGGGTAACAGCGTTGACGACTATTGTAACGGTTTCCAGTCAGGGGCAGGATCATTTATATGAAGGCACGAGAAATGCGTTTTTGACCATGGCTGTATTAGGTGTAATATCATTGGCCTTTTTTGTAGTTAGTAATAAAGGGAATAACAAGAGGGGGACTAGCAAGAATCGTCAGAGGCATGATGTTTAAGATATTGTTAGCTTCCCTGATAGAAAACAATGCCTCTTAAAAGAGTCATTACAAGCATATTGCTAACGGGAGGGGGTAAAAGATGGCTTGCACGACGACGATACAGTACTCTTTATAAAGCGAAAAACGGTGTTTCTATAATATTTTGCTGCGAAGAGAGAAACGTATAATCACGTCCGAGTTTTAAAGGGGCCCCTAGATTACCAGCCGAAGGATCCTTATGAGGAGGGATAATGATGGAAGAGTACCTGGGGCAGTGCAGCGTTTGTGGTAAAGAAATCTACTGCAGGGATGGTTTCTTTGAAGGTGTACATGAAGGTGGGCGTCTGTATTGCTTTGAATGTTTTAAGCAATTACGACAGCACTCGGTTTAGAACGTAACCAAGGGTATACCAATCTTAAAATGTGCTTCTAAGCGGCTTCCTCTGCAATCAAAAAGTTAACTTCTCGGAGAAGTATTTGCGATTGTTTTCTATCAGAGGCCTAAATGAGAAGTCTACAGGGTATAAGAATTTGAGCTTTGAAAGGTTTTCAATTGATAAACAAAGGAGAGGAGCACCATGGATCCTATTCATCGAACAATCCAATTAGCCGAACAAAATGTCGAACGCGGAGGCCGTCCTTTTGCTTGTGTCATTATGAAGGGTGACAAGCTTGTGGCTGAAAGTACTAATCAAGCGGCTCAAACGGATGATCCGACCGCCCATGCCGAAATATTGGCGATTCGGGAGGCCTGTCAAAAAGAACAGACCGAGCATTTAACAGATTGCACGATTTACATTTTGGCTAGCCCTTGTCCCATGTGTTTAGGGGCCATTTATTACTGTAGTCCCGAAAACGTTGTATACGTGGTCTCAAGAGAAGAATACGAACCTTTCTACCGGGACGATCGCAAATATTTTGAGTTAGACAATTTTTATGAAGAATACTGTAAATCCATGAATGAACGACGCCTCCCAGTCCAAAAACACTTTCTTCAAGCAGGTGTAGACGTCTACAAGCAATGGAATCAAAAACATGGCACCAAATACGCTACGTAATATCATCTTATGAATAAACAAGTCTTAAGAAATAATGATTAATGACGAAACCGAATGAGTATTAAAATCAAGACGTTGATTAAGGATTACCCTTAGGGAGGTTTGACGCGTATGCGTTCCCGGACCAGTGAAGATATTATCTTTGAGGAGGCTATTTGACGATGAAACCCTATGTACGCGAATACACGAACGACGAACAAATTCAGCACGATGTGCAAACATTGGCGAATAAAGGCATTGATCGCAACGATATGTACGTCATGAGCCATGACGACGACCGGACGGATCGAATTGCGGGTAGTGTGCATGCTAACGAACCCACCGATGATGAGCTTAATGTTGATTTGGCAAATCGTTTCTCCAAAAAAGGAGACGAGTTGCGCTATAAACTGCAAGAACTTGGTTTCAGCAGTCAGGAAGCAGAAGATCTGGAAGACGAGCTCGATGAGGGCAAAGTATTGTTAATGGTTCAGGGTGATCGAAACCCAGACGAGCTCTTAAAATAGAACAATGTAGTCCAGGCTGGCTTCTTGAAAAGAAGCTAGCCTATTTGTATGTATATTTGCATAAAGCTACTTGCCTAATAGAACGTTAGTTAAGTATCTTCAACCGCCAAACTTTAATAGTGACTGTTGCGGAAAATATCCTGGAGGAAAAGTAGAAAATTGTGCTTAACCGATAACCTCCTGAAGGTTCATTAAGCATTAGTATGAAAAACTTCGTTCCAAGCATTATTATGGTTTTGTGTTACCACTAAACGTATGTTACTTTACAATGATAACTGAAGGATTGTATAAAGGGGTACGAAAGGAAAGTGGTTGTATGAACAGCTTTGATCACGAAAAAATTAAACAAGGCGTCCAATTACTACTTGAAGGGATAGGGGAGGACCCCCGGCGGGAAGGCCTGTTGGAAACTCCGGACCGGGTCTCTCGTTTTTATAAGGAAATCTTTTCGGGTTTAAATAAACCCTCTCATACCTACTTGGACACAAGCTTTACTGACGATCACGAAGAACTAGTGCTCGTGAAAGACATCTCTTTTTTTTTCCGTATGTGAACACCATCTTGTTCCATTCTTTGGCCAAGCACATGTGGCTTACATTCCGAAAGAGGGAGAGGTTACGGGGCTTAGCAAACTCGCAAGAACTGTGGAAGCGGTCGCTCAGAAGCCCCAGCTCCAAGAACGAATGACCTACACCATCGCTAACAATATCATGTCGGTACTCCAACCACACGGGGTCATGGTGATTTTAGAAGCGGAACATCTGTGTATGGCTATGAGAGGCGTTAAAAAACCGGGCGCTGTAACCGTCACTTCTGCCGTTCGAGGCCATTTTGCTCAGGAGCTGGCAGCACGACAAGAAGTTCTTGAGTTAATTAGACATCACAAATAGGGGGCGGTGCTACCTGGATGGAGAGCGCAGCGATGTAGGTTGGGCATATATGAAGATTACAATGAAACGAAGAATAGGCAGAATCTCTACGTTAAGCTTGGAAGGCACGTTCAAGAAAAGCGGGTGATATCATCGCTATGGAACGTAGCATCGCCCGTCGTGAAAGTTAGATCCTGTCTACTTTTTGGCCTTTTAACCGTGAAACAAAGGGGGGGAAGCAAAGGAGAAGAAGGGGGAAGAGAGAAAAAAGAAGGCTCGTTAGAAGCAATGGATATGATGATGAAAAAACGCCAAGTCGGCACAGACTTGACGTTTTTTTTCCTTAATTTTACAAGGGTACATATGAGAATACGTTGATGATATCGTCGTTTGCTATAGAAAGCTATAGAAGACCAACAATGTTATTTTCCTGCATTTACTATGAGAAGTTCGAAACGGGGGCTCGATTACTATCTTTCGTTTTTCTTACGAAAAGAATTAAGAGCTCCGGAAATCTTCAAGCATTCGTTCGATTTGTTCTTTATGGCCGGTTTCATCATCAATCAGATCGTCCAATTGATTTTGGAGTTCGATCATTCCTAATTCTTCCGCCTGTTGTCGACGTTCCATATACCGATTAATGGTCGCTGCTTCGGCGTCTCGAGCGGCTTCCAACATCTCTTGAACGTTAAAAGTTTGTTGAACGGCTGCGGGTTCTGTTACCGGTGTTCCGCCGAGCGTTCGAATCTTGGCGGCTAGATATTGAGCGTGCCCTTGTTCATCCCCGATCTCGGCTTCGAAAAAACTCCGCAGCATTGGGGTATGAATCCCCGAAACTACCGCCGCGTAATTCGTGTACATGATGGCGGAGGCGTATTCGTTCGCCAAATCAACATTGAGCCCATCAATCAGTTTTTGTACCTTTGGATCAAACTGTCGTACTTGTACCATTCGCTTTTCCTCCTTAATGCATTAATCATTCTTTCCTTTTATACCCGGAGAGTGGGCAAGGCTACACATAATTAATCCATAAAAGCTTTGCCCGAACAATTTTTCAATGATCAAATATTCTTCACATGGGTGAAAATTTAAAGATCGCTGAGGCCCATGCTAAGAACTGCTTGGTCATCAGCGACGTTGCTTCTCGTTGGGCCTAACGATAAAGCAATGGCTAATAGCTTCGTGGAGAAGGAAAACCGTAACGACTGCCATCCGTATGCTGCACGTCGTTTTCCCATGGCAATCGATACGTACCGTTTTTTAAATCGTTCATGTACGTATAAGGGGCATCGGTCACTCCTTGCTCCACGGCCACGTACCCACGATGGCCTAATTGATATATATTGTTTTCCACGCCCCAGTGGACACGAGCTTCTTGGGCTAAATCAGGACGAATTTCTCCGGTGATAATCTCATCTGCTCGATTTCCCCCCTGCGTGGTGACGGTGCCTTCGAAATCGACGATCATTGCGTCTCCCATTGAATCATTTACCCCGTCCGTCCCGCACATAGCCACCGAGGCAGTAAAAGCCAAGTTAGTAAAGGCGTTAGCTCGATTCGTAATTTCCCAGGATTGTTGAATTGGAGGAGTGTAACCAGCTGTTCGTAAAATAACATTAGCGCCTTTATAGGCCAATTCTCGACTTACCTCTGGAAACATTCCATCATGGCAAATGGCGAGACCTAAAACACTGCCATTGGGGCCCTGGCAAACAGGCAGACCGGTGTCTCCTGGTTCCCAAGGCTCTGCAGGTACCCAGGGGTGCAGCTTGCGATAGTGTAATTGAATGACACCATGATTATCAATAATAAGACCGGTGTTGTATGGATTTCCATCTGGATTCACTTCCATAATGGAAAAACAGGCCCATTGATTGGTTCGACGACAACTTTCCTGTAGTTGCTGAACTTCAGGGCCGTCAACGCTACACATTAATTCTTTGCTCGTATCCATGGAGAGTCCGTGAAGCATATATTCTGGAAAAACAACAAGATCAATGGGGGCAATAAATTGTTTCGCTTTTTCCATCATGTCACAAACTTTTTGTGTTTGTTGTTGAAGATCTTCCTTCGAATGGATCGTGGGAAGGTCAAGCTGAACCAAGCCCACAACAACGCCATTTGGGGTTTTATTTAAGCCACCTAAACCATTCATGAAACTCCTCCTTATTTGGGATAATAAATATATACGCTCTTGGGTCAAAACTTCTCTGGTTTTTGGACATGATCTTACACCCTGTGTTTTTCCTCTCTATGGTTGATTCAAACCAATACTCTCCAAAACAAAAAGCGTGGAGCAGCGACATAAGTTCTTATACCTTAAGTCCCTTATAAGATGTAACGACTTTGTATTTATTTTTATCTTTAGCATTTACCCCTCTCTCTAACATTTCTAAGACAATTCATTCATGGACCACAGATAATGACGAATTGCGATAGAAGCTCTTGGATCAGTTGGTGAAGAGAAGGTACAAAGTACGGGCAAACTCTTAGCATTTGGCCCTATATTAGAACCATTATGTATCCTCGGGATTTTCAGTTAGCTGCTTAACAAAAACATCGATTGCTTTAGTATAGAAAACCATTTGAGGTATTGCTAAAGAAAATACACGTTTTAAAGGGAAATTCTTTGCTTTAAGAACTACTACTTTATTTAAGGATAATTCATTGTTTAATAATATTGCTCAACCATCAGAAGAATTTGACTTTTCAGCAAAAATGGTTTTTAAAGATCTCAATTGCTGAAGGTGAATGTCCATGTTTGTCTCCTTTGTCAAAAGAAATTATTGTTGAGATTATACGATGAGAATGCCAACATGGGTTCAAACAATCTCGATTTTCAGGGACTGCAAGACCACGGTTGTTAGTCCAGGGGTCATGGCTCGTAGTTGGTCGACGTTGTATATACTGGCGTAGTATTGCACAATCAGTCCGTCGACGGTCGCAACCAATAAAGAAGCTCCGTAAGAGGTGTGAAGCATAGGATACTCCCTTGTTTGATCCAAGTGTTCCAGTTTGGTTTGAAGGCACTGAACCATGTACTGAAAGGATCGGTTAAAGGTGCCTGGATCCATGGTTTGACCCGAATAGTGTCGGAGGACCAGTTGAATATCCGCGAGATGTTGGTCATTATACGTCCAGGAATCATACAAGAATTGTTCGATAAAGTGTTCCACGGTGGTACTCTGGTTATCATCAATGGCTTTGACATAATCGTGCTCGAGCTGCTGCAGGACACGCTCACTATCGCAAGGCTGATCATTAAGGCTCATAAAGGCCCTCCTTTATTAAAGGTGATTGTTGTTGGCTATGCTAATGTGTGAGTCAATCACTTTTGGAGCTTGTCCTTCTCTGAACATAATCAAAAAACAGAATCTAACGGGCCACATTTACGACTATTCGGCCACGGCTCTGGCCTTCGAGGATAGCGGATAAAGCTGAAGGCAGTTCCCGAAGAGATATTTCCCGGCTCATCGACTCGAGTGATGCCGGCTTTAAATCAGTGGCCAGGCGATGCCATAGATGCTTCCGAAGCTTGTTGGAGCAATAGACAGAATCAATGCCGAGCAGATTAACGCTCCGGAGAATAAAAGGAAACACGGTCGTGGGAACGTTAGCACCGCCGGTGAGACCGCTGACGGCTACACTTCCCCCGTACATGGTGTTGCTTAGAATAGAGGCCAGGGTGCGTCCGCCTACCGCATCCACAGCCCCGGCCCATTGTTGAGTTCCCAGGGAACGAATTTTTTCCGGGGCCACGTCTTCGCGGGACAACATGTTTTGAGCTCCCAGCTGCCGGAGATAAGCATGTTCGGACGTTTTCCCGGTGCTAGCGGTCACCTGATAGTGTTTTTTGGCAAGCATGGCGACAGCCATACTGCCGACCCCGCCCGTAGCTCCGGTGACTAATACGTTTCCTGATTCAGGAGTAAGTCCGTTGTTTTCCAGCTGGTAAATGGATAAAGCGGCGGTAAAACCAGCGGTACCAAGCGTCATGGCTTCCTTCAGCGTGAGGTTATCCGGAGCCGGAACAACCCAGTCCCCAGGGACGCTGGCATACTCACTATAACCACCGTGGTGAGAAACACCTAATCCATACCCGGTCACAATCACCCGGTCATCGATCTGATAACGCTCATCTTTCGAAGCAACCACCGTTCCAGCGAGATCCACACCTGGAATGAGGGGATAAGATGGAGCGACCTTGCCTTCCGGATGAGCGGCAAGGCCATCCTTATAATTGACACTGGAATAATGCACGCGTATGGTGACGTCTTCCTGAGGAAGATCGGTAAGAGATAAATGTTCCAATTGACTGGTAAAGTGATCATCGGTTTGGTTGACCATAAGTGCCTGAAACTGGGTTGTCATGGAAAAACTCCTTTCAACAATCAAGTATGAATTGATATTAGTATAACCGAAATTATACTGACTGGTCAATTTAATTCATCCGGATAAATTAAAAATTTGGTTTCGGTCATGTTCCTTTAGTACAATAAGAAAAAAAGCAATGGAGGTAATTGTCGATTATGGCCCAAAAAGCAGAAAGACGAAAAAAGCAACTGTTGAAAGCGGCATTTCAAGCGGCTTTTGAACATGGATATGAATCGGTAACCTTACAGGACATCGCCGATGAAGCAGGCGTGAGTAAAGGGGTGATCAATTATTACTTTCAAAACAAGGCCGACGTTTTTGTGCAGTTATTTTCATGGCTGACGGCGAAAATTTATGAAAAGGAAGCCGCTTCGGTGGAAAATAAATCTACGGCGGTGGAAAAACTGGAGGCATATATCAACCAGGTATTTATCAGTCCGGAAGAAAATAAAGCTTTTTACCGTGTATACCTGGATTTTTTGACCCAAATAAAGCATGACGCACGATATCAGGAAATTAACCAGCAATTTTATGAAAACTGCTGGTCGCTTGGAAGAACTATTATTCATCAGGGCCAGAAAGAAGGAGCATTTTACGTAGAGGATGTGGAACAGTCAGCCATTACACTCCGCTGTATGATCGACGGGAGCTTGATTCAATGGTTGATGCAGGAAGATGATGATTTGCACGGATATTACCGGCATCTTTGTTGGGATGCGATTCTCCGCATATTAAAAGCGTAATGACCCCGTTAACTATCAACGGGGCGACCTCCCCTATTAGTGTTTATCCTAATTGATTAAGTATTGAAATTGTTAATGAAACACGTTGGGTAAATAATTTCTTGAAACCATTCAATTACATAAAGCTTATGGGTGGCTGTTTTCCATAATGAATCGACTTTCAAAAAATTTCATTTATCGTAAAAATTTTCAAAATATAACGTTAAATTGCTATAGCCCCAGGCGTATGACCAGCCAGGGTAACCTAAAAAAGTGGCTGCACTAAAAAAGGTAGCAGCGAAAGATAAACCTAAAACGTAGGGACCAAGGTTCCCTCCGCTAATTGCAAAATCCTGGATTGTTTTTGTTTTTTTTGCAGCGTAAATACTTAAGAAAATCATAACGACAGCAAATAAAGCTATTTGACCCCATAATAAAATCTGTAAGTTTTCCATTACCTTCTCCTTTCTATACGTACTTGACTAATGTAATGCAATAACCATGCCAATGTTCCATACCTATACGTAGAGGGATATTACTGTGAATGAAAAAATATTATGCATTTGTACATAAAAAAGATAGACAATTCAATGTCCATCTTCATTAACGCTTCGTAATTTCGCTAGTTTTCGACTTATCGTTGATTGATTAACATGCAGGGCTTCAGCGATTTGGGTGATGGTAGAATATTTTTCTTGCGCAAGTTTTAGTAGTTGTTCCTCTGCTGATTCTAAGCATGCTTTCAAAGGCATAATATCTTGCACTAATGTAGTGCTCGAGGAGGAAATATTAGTTTTTATGATTTCTGGAAGGTCTTCTGGTTCAATAAGGTTTGATTCAGATAAGACAACCATTCGTTCAATAATATTTTGTAATTCTCTTACGTTTCCAGGCCAATCGAATAGCTGAAGTTCGTTCATAACCTTAGGGGAAAGTTTTTTTGAAGAATTATATTTATCGTTTAACTTATCCATAAAATGAAAAGCTAATGGTGAAACATCTTCTTTTCTTTTACGCAGAGCAGGGATAGATATTGGTATGACATTTAACCGATAATAGAGATCCTCCCGAAAGCTTCCTTTTTTTACTTCTTTTAGTAAATCTTGATTCGTAGCAGTAATAATACGAACGTCAATGGTTATAGGAGTTGTACTTCCTATTCGAGTGATTTCTTTTTCCTGCAGGACGCGCAATAATTTTACTTGGAGCGAGAAGGGCATTTCAGAAATCTCATCAAGAAAAAGCGTTCCATGGTGAGAAAGTTCCATCAATCCCTTTTTGCCAGAGGGGTGGGCTCCAGTAAAAGCTCCTTTTTCATACCCAAAAAGCTCTGCCTCTAATAATGTTTCAGGAACAGCACCACAATTAATCTTAATATAAGGTTTCTTTGAACGTTTACTATTTTCGTGTAAATAAGTAGCTATTTCTTCCTTCCCAACACCGGATTCGCCAGTAATTAATACCGTTGAATCAGCTTGAGCTACTTTATCTGCAATCCGGATGGTTTTTTCCATTTCTTGACTTCGGTAGATGATTTTATTTTCTTTCCGATGTTTTTCTCTTAATGATTCTAATTCGAGTTTGTAAGCTTCAGCCAAGTTTTTTGTTTCGGAAAGCTCAGATTGTAGCTGATTTATCTCTGTAATGTCTCGAGAAGCATTAACTACGCGTTTAATATTTCCTTCAGGGTCTTGTATAGGAGTACCTACGACCATAAGTCTTTTTCCAGTTTTAGTGGATTGGATCGTCGATACTTTTTTTCTTTTTTCTAACACGAGTCTAGTAACTGAGGGGGTGTATACGCCTTCGCTTTCAAGTCGTGAAGTGTTTTTCCCAATAATTTCTTTAGGTTCTTGATCCCATAGTTGTTTTGAAGCAGCACTAACACGAAGAGTTTTTCCTTTATAGTCAGAGACATAAATAACATCAAAAGAAGAATCAAAAATGGCTTTTAAGTCTTCACTATGCTCCTGATATGCATGAATTTGCTGAAGGACTGATTGGTTAATGATCTGAAATATGATTAGGACTTCTTTTTGGCCAAATGAAAAAAAAGAAAAAGTGAATTGTTCTTTTTCTATGGTTAATGTGATATTTTCGATTGATTTTCCCATAGATAAAACTTTTTTAACTTGTTTTGTTACATTGTCGTATTGCAAGAACTCTGTACAACTTAAATGATTTGTCCACTTACAGCGTAAATGCTCGTTGATCAATATGTATTTGAGGTTATTGAAAGTGAAAAGCTCTTGAGACAAATCTTGTTTCTGAAACTCAAAAAATTCTTGTTCGTTTTCCAATTTATTCATCTCCATTCCAATAAAAGGGTTTTAAGCAGTTTAGCACCAAAGAAAAAGAACTGCAATTTTCGTTATGTCTAAACGCATGCATTTAATGCGTATTTGCATAAAGATAGTATTGAAAAATAGAAATAGTGCAATTTATTTTTCATAAATTGGGGGCTTACACGTTTGGTCGATAGATAAATCCTATTATTAGCTTTCTTCGATTTCTATGAAGATTTTCAAAGAAAAACTTGAAAACCTTTATGCCACTGATTGACTTGAATTGAGGGTCTTTCATTTTATAAAAATAGAAGCCTGAAATAAGAAAATGTCAGAAGTCCACAAATAATGAAAACGCATTTATTTCTTTTGGCATAATTATTGCATTAATTTAAAAAGAATTTCTATTGAACAAAAAGGAGTGATATTTTAAAAATCTTCTTAGGCTGAGGAGTTATCTTATATTTATTAAAAGTAATAAAAAGGATGGACGAGGTGACAAGTTTGAAGCATGTAAAAGTAATTGCTACTGGGGGCACCATTGCCTCTCTTCCTAAAAATAATGAGGGGGTTTCTGCTTCATTATCAGGAAAAGAATTAATAAAAAAAATTGGCATTGAAGGAGATATTGAGGTTAAATCTTCTGTGACTCTTGGAAGTTACACTTTTGACTACAAAACTCTCTACTGTATTGCTGTGGATGTAATAGAGGCTTTGAAAGATCCAAATGTGCAAGGTGTAGTTATAACTCATGGCACTGATACTATGGAGGAAACTGCTTATTATTTATCATTGGTGACTAGTAACTATGATAAGCCAATCGTACTTACAGGAGCTCAATTGGATGCTTCTCATAGTTTTAGTGATGGAGCCAAAAATTTAAGCGATGCCATTACCGTAGCAAAAAGCGAAAAATCTATTGGAGTAGGAACATGCGTTGTTTTCGGAGGTTTTATATATGAAGCTCGGGATGTTCATAAGGTTGATACTAATGCATTGGAAGCTTTTTCATCACCAGGATGGGGACCGATAGGCAGAGTAGACAATCAAAAGCTCATATTTAAGAGAAGCATAAATGAATCAATCTTTATACCTTTGGAAGTGCCTGCTCCAGTTGCTCTAGTTCGTTTAGGTATCGGACTAGACGGAGAAGAATTTAAGCGACTAACAAATGGTTATAGGGGAGTGGTAATTCAAGCTTTTGGTAGAGGAAACGCTCATTCTACAATTACTGAGGTAGTAAAGGAACTTGTGTCTAAGGATATTCCTGTAATTGTTACTTCCAGATGTATAAGAGGCTCTGTTTTACCTGTATATAGTAATGGTGGAGGAATAGACCTTGAAAAAGCTGGCGCATGGTTTGCTGGAGATTTAGCAGGAGAAAAAGTTAGACTACTGCTAGGGTTACTAATAGCTAATAAAAAATCCTTCAATACTATGCAAAACATCTTGGAAAAAGTAGTATGAGACGAATTAATAAAAAACAAACGGAGGTTTTTTAATTGGCAGCTAAAGAAATTTATGTATCTTACGGAGTTGACGTTGACGCGGTTGCGGGTTGGTTAGGTTCTTACGGCGGAGAAGATTCACCTGATGATATTTCCAGAGGGTTATTTGCTGGAGAGATAGGAGCGCCGAGGTTGTTAAACCTTTTCAAAAAATACGATATTAAAACCACATGGTTTATCCCTGGCCATTCAATCGAAACATTTCCAGAGCAAATGAAAATGGTTCATGAAGCTGGGCACGAGATAGGGGCTCATGGTTATTCTCACGAGAACCCTATCGCTATGACACCAAAACAAGAAGAAGAAGTTTTATTAAAATCAATTGAATTGATAGAAAATTTGACTGGAGAAAAACCAACTGGCTATGTGGCACCTTGGTGGGAATTTTCGAATGTAACTAATGAGCTATTGCATAAGCATAATATTAAGTATGATCATAGTTTAATGCACGATGACTTTAGTCCTTATTATGTAAGAGTAGGGGATGAATGGACAAAAATTGATTATAGCAAAGAGGCTAGTGAATGGATGAAGCCATTAAAACGTGGCGAAAAGACAAGCCTCGTTGAAATTCCGGCAAACTGGTATCTAGACGACTTACCTCCAATGTTGTTTATTAAAGGCTCTCCAAATAGCCACGGGTTTGTCAATCCGAGAGATATTGAACAAATGTGGAAAGATCAATTCGATTGGGTATATGAGAACATGGATCAAGCGACTTTCTCGATGACCATTCACCCTGATGTAAGTGGAAGACCTCAAGTTTTAAAAATGCATGAACGTTTGATCGAATATATTAATTCACATGAAGGGGTGAAATGGG
This sequence comes from Marinococcus halophilus, assembly GCF_900166605.1. Classification (NCBI taxonomy): domain Bacteria; kingdom Bacillati; phylum Bacillota; class Bacilli; order Caryophanales; family Bacillaceae; genus Marinococcus; species Marinococcus halophilus. Next base: position 183,732 of record NZ_FVZD01000003.1, on the reverse strand, counting down.
TAACTTTTAACGAAATTGCCAATAATTTTATTAAACGAAATCCAAAATAAGTATTAAATCGTGCCTCAAATATTATTAATTTGGGGCACGCTTAATAAGGGGTGAAAACATGTGCGTATTATGTGGAGAATTTATAGAACAAGTACATTGGACTGATATAGAGCGTAAAAAACTAGATACAATCGTTGCAGGAGAATCTCAACGAGAACGAAAAAGATCCAGGCTTTTAAGAACAGAAATTTGCAATGATGTGCTTGAATTTTATGGCCTTACTATTAGTGAGTGGAATAATAGTAAGTTTCTATTAAAAAGTAGAACAGGGAAAATGGCAGTCATTCATGATTTAGGACAAATATGGTTTTATGCTGAAAAAATGGCAGGGATGTCCATTGATCCACTAAACGAACATTTAATTAATAATTTAAATAAAGGGTGAGTTTTAATGAAAGCAAAAATCCCAGTCACTATTATGACCGGGTGTCTCGGAAGTGGAAAAACTACGGTGCTTAATTATTTATTACAACAAACAAATAATCAAAGAACGGCAATTATTGTAAATGAATTTGGAAAAGCTGGATTGGATCATCATTTGTTAAGAGAATCTCAGGAAAAGATTTCGTTAATTAACTCTGGATGCATGTGTTGCAACTCAAGGGAAGACTTAGAAAATGAATTAAAAACGTTGCTTTTTGAACATGAAAGATATGCGCAAGGTTACGAGAAAGTGATTATTGAAACTACGGGCTTAGCCGATCCTGCTCCAATTGTTTTTACTATTATTAACAACCCTATACTGAAGAATCATTTTGAAGTCAATTTAATTATTAGTGCAGTAGATGCTAAAAATGCACAATTGCAGTTGTTAAACAGCAAAGAATTCGTAAAACAAATTAGTGTAGCAGACCATGTCGTTTTAACTAAAAATGATTTAGTTTCAAATTCTATAACAAATCAAACAATAAAATCTATCAATAACATTAACCCGACTGTTTCTATATTCGAAGCAAATCATGGAATTGTCGACTTAAATGTATTAGAAAAAAACTTATTAGAAGAGCCAGATTACAAAAAATATGGAAAATATTCTAGTATTCATCAGGATGGCCAGGCTTCTCAAGTGAACTCCATATCTTTCACTTTTGACAATTCATTAAACTGGACAGCATTTACAGTATGGTTGAGTTTACTTTTACACACTCACGGCGAAGGTATATTAAGAGTGAAAGGAATTTTAGATGTAGGGGAGGAGGCTCCAATAAATCTCAATGGAGTCCAACATATTATCCATCCTCCAGAGCATTTAGAAGCTTGGCCTGAAAATACAAACCAATCTTTTATCGTATTTATAGTCAGAGAAATTGAGCCAATAAACATTCTTAATTCATTGAAAGCTTTTCAAAATAGAATTGGAAGCACAGTAAATTTAATGGAATACCAAGAAAGAGTATAAAATAAAATCAAGAGCTAAATAGGGTAAAAAGGCTCTTTGGCTGGAGAGTGTTGGACAAAAAGCATGGTGGGGAGCGATTCATCGATGGCAATGATCACCACCGTTTTCCCATTTGTTAACTGCACCGTGGCCCCTGCGGAAAAATACCCAGCAATTCACAGAACGCACGAACATACCGGGGGTCTAAGGGCCCCACTTCTTCTCGTATCATGTGTACCGCCCGATACGAAGAAAGGGCTTGAAGGTACGGACGGTCCAGGGTTAAAGCCGAATAGATGTCCACGACCGCCAAGAGCCGTGCCGGGTCTTCAAGGTCGGAGGCCAATGCCTCATCCGGATAGCCACTGCCGTCCAGGCGCTCATGGTGCTCTTGAGCCATGCTGATCGCGTTGGCCGAAAATCTGTTGGCCTTCAAAGGGTCATGCCCCTTTCGAGGATGGGTTTTGAGCGGTTGCCATTCTGTCCATATAGGTGCTTCTGTTTTCATTAAGACTGTTCGGGAAACAGTCGTCTTGCCTATATCATGAAGCAGCAAACCTGAAGCGATCTCCTGGATATTCGGCCATTTTAATCGGTGAGCAAGCAGTGAACCTAAGACAAAAACATTAAAGGAATGACGGGAAGTATACCTGTCCCACCTGGCCAATTGGTGAAATAACTGCCGGGTAGCAGCGTCCTGCATCAGCGAGTGAAAGAGCTGTTCGAACCATTGATAATGAGAAGGGTCATACAATTTCCCTCCTAAACGATAAGCCTCGTCCAACCCCAGAGTATTTTTAAAAATAAGCGTCGGTCTGTAAGGTTTATGGTCATACCTTCCCTCCTCGATGTCTAGCATAGACTCTTCCCACACCCTTTAGAATGACAATAGTCACGTAAGATAAAAAATCCCCAACGTAGGCTCAAACGCTGAGGATCCATAGAACTAATACCATGCTTATTCGTACATGCATTATAGCTATTGTTCGTTTCTTACCCTAAAGAGACATCTAGAATCATCATGATGCTAAACCCCACCATCAAAGCAGCAGTGGTAAGACGAACATGGCCGCGTTCCTGGGAAGCCGGAATGGCTTCTTTGGCCACCACAAAAATCATGGCTCCAGCCGCAAAACTCAACGCATAGGGAACCAAAGGTTCGATGACGACGACAGCCCAAGCACCAAGTAAGGCGGCTACGGGTTCGACAAATCCGGAAAACTGCCCATAAAAAAAGCTTTTCTTTTTGCTCATCCCTTCTCGTTGAAGGGGCAAAGAGACCGCTGTGCCTTCGGGAAAGTTCTGGATGCCAATACCAATAGCCAAGGCAATGGCCCCTGCTAAACCGGCTTCCGAAAAGTTGCCGGCTAAAGCACCAAAAGCAACCCCGATGGCTAAGCCTTCAGGAATATTATGCAGGGTGATCGAAGAAACAAGCATAAACGTCCGATGTTTGGAACGAGGATCTTTAATCTCGGGAAAGTAACGGTCCGGGTCAAGCATAGGAACGACTTGGTCTAATAACAAGAGAAAGGCCCCTCCTAGCAAAAATCCTATGACGGGAGGCACGAAGGGTAATATTCCTTGTTCTTCCGCCATTTCGATGCTTGGGGCCAATAGGGACCAAAAACTAGCGGCAATCATTACGCCCGCAGCAAACGCGAGCATACTATCCATAAAGCGCGTAGAATCTTTGTTGCTAAACCATACGAGGCTAGCACCAGCAGCAGTCATGAACCAGGTAAATAATGTTCCTATCAATGCCTGCCATACGGGAGATAATTCGATAAACCAGTCTACCACATTGAACAACTCCTTCGAGAAGATAAATGATATAAAAGCCCGTTTTATGATCGATATTCGTCTGAAAAACAGGTTCCATACGCAAACATTTCATTACTAATAAAATGTTGCTTTAGGGCAATACTATTACGTTAAGGAAAAAAGTACAACCGATGTAGGACCTGTTTGATGAGATGGATGAGCCATATGGCTGCTTCATAGTCAAAAAAACAATAATTTTGTCCGACGATGAACATGTGGATAGATGAATCATTCAAACAATGGTTTGACTAACAAAACGATATGATGTAAAGTTCAATTAAATGATTACTTAATTGTATAGGGGAGGAATATAGATGACTACGAACAAAGAAGCTTGTGATATTTATTGTTATGATCCGGAAAAAGTGGCTCGTATTCAGGCGCACCTGGCACCTGTAGAGGCCCGGGAGACGGCCCAATTGTTTAAAGTGTTAGCGGATGAAACGCGATATAAAATCGCGTATGCGTTAAATGTTGAAGGAGAGCTGTGTGGGTGTGATCTAGCAAATATTATTGGCTCTTCCACTGCTACGGTCTCTCATCATCTGCGTATTCTTCGCAACACGGGAGCGGTAACATACCGAAGAGAAGGCAAGCTCGTATTTTATGAACTGACGAGTTCGAGGCTTCAACAGTTGCTTGGGGGAAATAACCCACAGGCGAAAGGGGAGCCTCTTCATGTCTAACACCACGAACAAGAAGCAAACAGCTACGCCCGTGAAAGAACAAGAGACGCCGAGGGAGGGCTCCCGAGCTCAAAGGAAGCTCACTTTTGATTTGCAGCCCGCTCCCACGCAGGAGGCTTGTTGCGGGGAAGAGCAAGTATCTTCATGTTGCTCGTCTTCGGAGACCGCTTCGGCGAAGGAAGCAGACACTTGCTATGGATCTTCAGAAACCGCTTCGGTGAAGGAGGCAGACGCTTGCTGCTTGTCTTTGGAAGCCACTTCGGCGAAAGAAACAAACACTTGCTGCGCATCTTCGGAAACCACTTCGATGCAGGAAGCGGAAGCCAACTGTGCGTCTGCAGCTACGGAGGAGCCAAACACCTCGGCGGACGCGGAACCGTTGTCGTCGGCCACACTCTCGTATCGCGTGGAGGGCATGGACTGTCCGTCTTGTGCATCCACGTTGGAAAAAGGGCTGGGCCGTATTGCCGGAGTGAAGGCGACCGATGTGCGATACCCAAGTGGTCAAATGCATGTCACGACGGACGGAAGTGTGGAAACCGAGGCGGTGGAACGAATGGTCCAACAGCTGGGCTATACCCCTTATGCTTTTCAGGCTCAGGAAACAGAAACGTACCGGGTCCACGGGATGGACTGCGGGGCCTGTGCCACTACCATTTCTAAGCATATGGCAAACGTGGACGGGGTACGGGATGTTCAGGTGCATTTTGCGACAGGTAAAATGACTATCGCTCATGACCGGACGCCGGGCCTCATCGTCCAGGAAGTCCAGCGGGCAGGATACGACGCGGTGGCTCCGGAGGAGTCGAATTACGAACCGGCGACTTCTCGTCGCTCGCGGGTATCCACCACGATGCTTTCGGGGCTGTTGCTGTTGGCTGGCGTGGGGACTTCGTTGGCCCCTGGGCCCGAAAGTTTCTCCATCCTCTTGTATCTAGCTGCCATCGCGATCGGCGGGTTTAAACCGGCTAAAAGTGCTTATTATGCGGTGAAGAACCGCTCCCTGGACATGAATGTATTAATGATTGGCGCCGCCATTGGTGCGGCCCTCATTGGCGAATATTTTGAGGGTGCACTGGTCGTATGGCTGTTCGCGCTTGGCAATCATTTGCAACAGCGATCGGTAGCTAAAACACGGGACTCTATTCAGGACTTGATGGACTTAGCCCCTGCCCAGGCCTGGGTGCAACAAAACGGAAGATGGGTTCAGCAACATGTGGACCAAGTAGCGGTGGGTCAGACGATTCTGATTAAACCGGGAGAAAAGATTCCTTTGGATGGAACGATTCGCGAGGGCGATTCGATGATTGACCAATCTCCGATTACCGGCGAATCCCTGCCAGTGGATAAAACGACGAACGATCCTGTTTATGCGGGCACATTGAATGACTTTGGCACCCTGGAAGTGCAGGTCACCGCTCGCCCGAAAGATACGACACTGGCTCGGATTATTCATTTAGTGGAAGAAGCCCAGGAACAACGAGCACCGACAGAAACCTTTGTGGACCGATTTGCAGCAATTTATACGCCCCTGGTGTTTGCTGCGGCTCTCGGAACGATGGTGCTGCCTCCGCTCTTTGGAGCAGGGCTGTGGGGCGAGTGGGTGTATCGCGGTTTGGCTCTCCTAGTGGTGGCCTGTCCGTGTGCCCTGGTCATTTCCACTCCGGTAGCGATCGTTTCCGCCATTGGCAATGCGGCCAAACAAGGCGTGCTGATCAAGGGCGGGGCCTTTTTAGAAGCTGCTGGACGTCTGGATGCGCTGGCGTTTGACAAGACCGGGACGTTGACCGAAGGAAAGCCGGTCGTCGAACATGTTCAGGCCGTCGAGGGGGAAGACAAGCACTTGCTGGCCGTAGCGAGAACGCTGGAAGCTTACTCCAACCATCCTATTGCACGGGCGATCGAACAGTATGTGGAAGATCAACACATCGATCTGATGCCCGGGCAACAGTTTTCCACCGTTCCCGGGAAAGGTGTTCAAGGAACCATCGATGGCATCGAATATTTTGCGGGTAAACCGGGGTGGATGGAAGAGATCGGCGTCCCAGTAGCCGCCATTCAACAGGATGTTCAGCGGCACCAGGAGGAAGGCGTCACGATAACCATCATCGGCAGCCGGGATCATGTCATTGGTTATATTGGGGTGGCGGATGCGATACGTTCGGTGTCTTCATCTGCGATCGCGTCCCTGCATCGTCACGGGGTCCGCGAGTTAACGATGCTCACCGGGGACCATGAAGGTACGGCAGCCAAAATTGCTCAACAGGCCCAGATGGATCGATATATGGCGAATCTCCTCCCCGAGAATAAAGTCGATGCCATCCGTGCCCTGCAGCAGGAAGGCCGACGGGTCGGCATGGTCGGGGATGGCATTAATGACGCTCCGGCGCTGGCCACAGCCGATATTGGCATCGCGATGGGCGGCGCCGGAACGGCCACCTCCATGGAAGCGGCCGATGTGGTATTAATGGCTGATAACCTGGAAAAGCTTCCGTATACGATTCGGTTAAGCCGCAAAGCATTAACCATTATTAAGCAAAATGTATGGTTCGCGATTCTCATTAAAGTTGTCGCTATTGGCCTGATTGTTCCGGATGTCTTAACGCTATGGTTGGCCGTCCTGAGCGATACGGGAGCAGCACTTATCGTGATTCTGAACAGTCTTCGGCTGTTCCGGATATCTTAATCGAGAAACCAACCGGGGCCAATCGGATCAAACTACGCGTCGAGCAGTTATGCTTGGCGCGTTTTTTATCAGGGCCCCAATGGTCCATGGGAGAAGAAAGGAAGGGGGACCATGCTAACGACCATCGGAACAGCTTCGGTGCTTTATTTAGCCACGGCGATTGATCTAGTGGTGTTACTTTTGCTCTTTTTTGGTCAGGCTAACACAAAGAAACAGTATGGCCAGGTTTATCTCGGGCAGTACATGGGCTCGTTGGTGCTTATCGGTGCCAGTCTGCTTTTCGCTTTTGTATTACGCGTGGTCCCGGAGGACTGGATGTTGGGCCTATTGGGCCTGATTCCATTGTACCTGGGGATTAAAATCGCCCTCATGGGCGATGAGGATGACGTGGACCAGCAACTGCATCAGCACCAGCGAACAAACCTCTCCACGACGGTTGCCCTCATTGTCATTGCCAGCTGCGGCGCCGATAATATTAGCTTATTTGTGCCTTATTTTGTTTCCATCTCGGTGCCGGCCCTGATGACCACGCTGGCCACCTTCGCCGTATGGATTGTGGTATTGGTATTTAGTGCCCAGCAATTGAGCCGTCTGCCTGGCGTATCGCCTGTGATCGAACACGTGGGCCGCTGGGTCATGGTGGTGATTTACATCGGTTTGGGGTTCTACGTGCTGATCCTGCAAGGCACCGTTGCGATCGTATGGTCGTGGATCACTGGATAAAAAGCTTTGAGGAGGCAGGCCCTCGTTTGTCAAGGCGCATGCTCTATGGTTTGGGGAAATCATTCTCCTCCAAGTAATCTCCTTATCGTTCGACGTATCCTATGGTAACAAGCCGGAGAGTTGGTTTTTTCATACCGAATTAATGGTTAATAGACCGTGCCACCGTTGATCGAACGGTGGGCTTGCTGCCTAGGGCGCGCCCGTATGTCTTGTCGATTCCGGTGTGTGTCGTTATGATAGTCATACTGCCATTGTTAGTCCAAATGTAAGAACAACGAATGGGAGGGGCCCTGAATGAAGAAAATGATGAAGTTGACAATCGCAATAGTTCTAACTGTGGGATTAATAGCTGCTTGTGGGGAGAATGAAGAGAAAGATACAAGCTTTTTTGCTGAAAATGACTGGGCTGAGCTAGACGTAGTTGAGAAAGAAATAGGCTCAGATTTCGAATCTATAAACGTAGAAAATAAGGAAGGAAATAGTCGAGTGATTATTTATGCAAACAATGGCAATCCTGAATACAAATCAATATATATTTTGGACGAAGAGCGTTTAAAGATTGTTAGCATTGGGGAACAAGGTGAGGATCAAATTTATAATGACGTTATTCGTTGAAGTTGATCAAAAGCTGAACGATTGATTAAGTATAAATAGAAATATAAGCACGAATCGAACTCACATCATCAAGTAGATAGCGAAAATACGTCAAATTCTCAAACGGCTTGCCCTTGATATTCCAATGGGGCAAGCCGTTTAAAGTTTTTCGACGGCGAAAACCAAGTAGAGAAGGAATTATATAGAATTTGCTTCGCTATCAGAGAAATATAAACATCCTGCTTCAACTAGGTTCGCTTTGTTTCTAGCAGGTTAACTTTATCGAATGGTTCTAGTATTATCATAAGTGACTGACAGTCAGTCACTATTAGTGATAGAAGCACAAATTTACAGGAGGCAACCATGAAACAGACCACCTACGATCAATTATTGAAAGCGGCCATCACCGTCATTCATCGGGAAGGGTTCGATCAAACGTCGGTCTCCCACCTAGTGAAGGAAGCCGGCGTAGCTCAAGGAACATTTTATAATTATTTCGAGTCGAAAAAAGAGCTCGTGCCGGCCATTGCTTCTCATATCCTAAACGAACAGCTGGCTCGCATGAAAGCGCATGGAGATGCAGGCACCCTGACCGAAATCATTGATATCGTGATTGCCATAACGTTTCAGATCACGGAAGAATTTCAGGATTCGATCAGCATGTGCTATGGCGGGATGTCGCTCTATTACTCCTTTGAGCGTTGGGAAGCGATTTATCGCCCCTATTATGATTGGCTCCAAGCGCAATTCGTGCAATTACAACAGCACCATCAACTGACGCATGAACTGGAGCTGAAGCTGATGGTCAACAACACTATCGGTCTGGTCGAGCACGCAGCAGAGAGCCATTATTTATCCCAATCGGGGACGAACGATCAACGGCAGGCCAAGGCCGAACTGAAGAGCATGCTTGTACGAGCTCTCGCAAGATAAGGGGGTGATCGAATGAATGTGAAACAAGAAAAGAAAATCCTTTGGATCTCGATCATGGCCACCGTTCTGTTTTCAGGTACCGGTATGGTCTTGGGCTTATGGTTCCAATCGCAAATGATTGTCTTCGACGGATTATATTCGCTGGTCGGTGTGGCGCTCTCCTGTGTATCGCTAGCGGCGGCTACATGGATGGCAACGACTGACTGGAAACGGTACCCCTTCGGGTTAGACATCGTGGAACCTCTCGTAGTGTTATTCAAGTACATGGTTATTCTACTGTTGATCGCGGGTTCGGCCGCGGCCGCCCTGGTGTCCCTGTTCCAGGGAGGGCGGGACATGCAAGTCGGACCAGCGTTTGTCTACTCGTTTATCGGATTACTTGCGTGTGGAGCTGTCGCCCGTTATTTACACGTGCATGCTTCCCGTTCGCAGTCGGCCTTATTAAAGGCAGAATCCAATCAGTGGCTCATGGATACGCTCGTCAGTATGGGAGTGTTTGTGGGTTTTCTCGTCGCCTTTATGCTTGAAATCTTTCAGTGGTTCCCGTCGTTTATTCCTTATGTCGATCCAGTCATGGTACTGCTCGTATCCGTATACTTTTTGCGGTTTCCGCTGAAAGAAATGCGCCTAGCCCTTCGGGAGGTTTTGGCGATGAGCTCGCATGAAGGAATACGCCGTCGCATGGAAGAAACGTTAGAGGAGCTGGCTGGCGACTATAATGTCGAAGAAAGCTTTCTGCGGATGACCAAGGTCGGGCGAACCCTTTGGGTGGAAATTGATATTGTGGCGCTGGAAAGTAGCCCCCTCAATTCCTTAAAAAAACAAGATGAAATGCGAGAAAAACTGGCCGCAGTATTGACCGGCGCAGCGCCCAAAAAGTGGCTGACGGTTTCATTTATGGCCGATCGGCATTGGGCCCTGGATGACTAAAAGGTGGATAAGTTTTGGTGAGTTATTCTTACAGAAAAACCGCTCTGATGAAGGATCACCCTGATCTTTAAGGGAGGTAGCCGCCGGGCTCGGCGGCTGCATAAAGTGGAAACTGAAACATATGACGACGAATCAAGTCATTGACGTAGACCATTTTTCACAATGCGTTAACACAAAGTAGATTATTGGAAGCAGGTTCCGCTTTTGCTGGCATCGACTATGATCTATACCCTTATGATAGTATACATGCTATTACAAAGGTGTAGAGATTCTTATGAGAATGGAGGGACTAACGATGGTATATGAGGTAGAAGCATTAGGAAATGTTCCAGCGTCCGAAAATTGGCTGTTCGATGCAGCAACACAGGAATGGAAAAATTAGGTCTCCAGAGATTTTGGGACAAAACGGCAGACCAGTATGTTCGGTAGCGATCGACCCTCGAACATAACCGTTGCCCTTGGAAGAGAATCACACAGGGAGAGACGCTATACCGCTGTCGATCAAGAAAAACAATACCATTGGGAAATCGATGGCCTTAAAACGGGCAAGACCGTTTGTTGCTTGTGATTCATGAAGGGCAAGAGGTGCTGCTGTTGCACAATTTAATAAGACGTATAACGGGGCGACTCGACGACCGGACACTGGCCCAGCTGAACAGTGTTACGACGCTTATGGTGCGAATAATTCCAGATAACAACGATAAAGACAAAGGAAGACATTGAGATAAGCAAAGCATTCGATCGTTACCAGGAAGCTATGGGAAAAGCACATATTGATCGATTAAAGCTGGAAGCAGTCCTTGCGGCAACCATCAAAACTGAACGCCAACGTCAGGTTCTTTCCCAACAGGAGTTGGCAGATGCAATTGGAAAACCAAAATTTACGATCAAAGCTATTTTTGATTCTTGACTAAGAGAGGCGCTAGAATCATCGAAAAGACAAAACGTGATGGCAATGAATGGTCTACTAACTAAGGAGATGATACAAGCATTCTACTTATAATGCTTTAACAAATCCTCCATCAGCAAGAATAGTTTGCCCTGTAATGTACGTATTCGCTTCAGAACAGAGGTACACCATTAATTTTGCGTATTCCTCTGAGCTTCCGTAACGCCCTAAGGGAATGCTCACTATGCTTTGGTTTTTTATTTCTTCTGATGAAATTCCTAATTTCTCTCCTTTAGTTTCATCAAGCTGCTTTGTTCTATTGGTTTCAATCCGACCTGGGCCAATAACGTTAATAAGAATATTATCTGGTCCTAATTCTTGGGAAAGTGTTTTTGTTAAACCGAGTACGCCTGCGCGTAATGTATTAGATAATATTAAATTATCGATAACGCTTTTCACGGATGACGACGTAGAGTTAATTATACGTCCACCTCCCTGGGCTTTCATATGGGGAATCACAGCTCGAATGGATCGAATAAAACTTAATAAAACTAATTCATAAGCCTGCTGCCAATCTGCATCAGAAAATGCAGTGAAGGGGCCAGCAGGTGGCCCTCCGGTATTGTTTACTAAAACATCAATTCGACCTAGTTTAGAAACGCTTTTTTCTACTACCTCTTCAATATCTTCTTGCTTTGTCATGTCTCCTACGGAATAGAAAACGCTATTATTATTTGTTGTACGCTTAATTTCTTCTACTGTATCTACAAGTTTATCCAACGAAGAGCTAAAGAGCATCACTTTGGCCCCTTCTTTGGCAAATTCCATCGCTCCAGCTTTTCCCAAACCAGCACTTGAAGCTAAAACTAATACGCCTTTTCCTTTTAACCCCAAATCCATATCTGCTTGTCCCTCCTTAAACCAATCCATGCACCTAGTAAGAAAGCCTATTATATGCTTAGACCAAGGATTCCATTGAATACATAGTAACTCTTTTTAATAGAGCTTAAACATTCACGCTTGCTTTTTCTTTGCGTCCTTCTTCAGCGTGTATACGTTCTACAATATTCTTACCGATTTCTAGAGAAGCAGTTGCCGCTGGTGATGGGGCATTGCACACATGTAAACTTTTCTGGCCAGAAACAATGTAAAAATCATCAACCATTTTTCCATCTTTCGTTAAAGCTTGGGCCCGTACCCCACGTGGTCCTATCATAAGATCTTCTTCCTGGATTTCAGGAATCATTTTCTGGAGATTTTGTACAAATTTCTTCTTATTTACGGAACGGATCATTTCTCCTACGCCTTCTTTTAAGTAAGGTTTAGCAAGCTTCCAGAATCCTTTGTAGAGAAGGACTTCAGATAAGTCTTTGATATTGATATCCCGCTTTTTGTATCCTTCTCGCTTGAAACCAAGAACGGCGTTAGGCCCGGCATCAACATTACCATCCATCATACGAGTGAAGTGAGCACCTAAAAAGGGGAATTCGGGGTTGGGGACAGGGTAAATCAAATTACGTACGAGATCTCTTTTCTCTTCGACAAATTTATAATATTCCCCCCGAAAAGGCACGATTTTTAGGTCCAGGTGGTAACCAGCGAGTTCAGCTATCCTATCACTTTGCAAGCCAGCACAATTAATCAAGTAACGACCGCGATAGGTATTATTATTGGTCTCAATTTCTACATCATCAGCATTTTCTGAAATGGCTGTTACAGCAGTACCATATTTAATTTGGCCGTTTTGTTGTTCGATGAGTTCGGCAAGCTTATTGGAAACTTTCGAGTAATCAATAATGCCAGTCGAAGGTACGTGAATACCCGCTATTCCTCTTACGTGTGGCTCTTTCTCTAAAAGTTCCGATTTGTTTAATTTTTCAATGTTTAGTTTATTCTGAAGCCCCCGTTGGTAAAGGTTTTCAAGGTGGGGAAGTTCCTTTTCTTCTGTGGCGACGATAACTTTTCCACAGATGTCTATCGGTATCTGATGCTTTTCTGCAAATTGACGCATGGATTCGTTTCCCTGTTTAGCCAGACGAGCTTTTAGACTTCCGGGGGTGTAATAAATACCAGAGTGAATAACGCCGCTATTGTGGCCTGTTTGATGAAAAGCTACTTTCTCTTCTTTTTCAATTACAGTGACGCTTGCCTCAGGATGTTGCTTCGTTAGTTCATAGGCAACAGACAAGCCCACGATCCCTCCACCGATAATAATATAATCTTCCATACGTTTCTCTCCTTTATTGTTGGTTGGATTAATAGTTAAGATGTTTTATTCATTATTGGTGGCAAACCACCATCATAGAAGATTTAAATAGAAATAAGCAAAAGTTATGAAAAACATTGTATTTTTTCATTTTTCACAGGTGCCGGTTTGTTTTGGCTATTCATCCATCGATTTGATTTCTTCTAATTTAGTTTTAACATTCATTAAATGGGCTTTCATTACTGTTTTGATCGTATCACTATCTCTTGCACAAAAGGCTTCGTAGATCTTTTCGTGTTCTTGATACACCTCTTTTCGTTTTCTAGGCTTCCCAATGTTTTTTGATAGAGAAAATTGTAAAGAGTTTTGAAGAACGGTGCTTATATTAATAAATGTTTGCTCAAAAAAAGCATTTTTGGCCGCCCGGATTAAAACGAGGTGGAACTGATAATCTGCTTCAAACCCTATGCTTTCTCTGTTTGTTAGAGTATTTTGAAATTGATTGAGCGCTTGTAACAATTCAATCTCATCCTCTTTTTCGTGTCGTTGGGCTGCTAAGGCAGCAGCTTCTACTTCGAATACCATACGCATTTCGAGTAAATCAATAATTTCACTAACGTCAATAACGGAATAGGGAAGGACCTCCAGCATGTTTACCAGATGAACTTCATTGACTTGTCGACCTCCCCCCTGAAAAGAAGTAATTACGCCACTAATAGATAGAATATTTAAAGCTTCACGTATAGCCGTGCGACTAACCCCAAACTGTTTGGCTAAGGTTATCTCGGGAGGGAGTTTATCGCCAGGAGCGTATTCTCCTGTTCGGATTTTCTCTTGTAATGATTCTAGAACTTGAGTTGACACTTTTTTACGATAAAGGGATTCAGGCATCCATTAACCTCCTTTCTTAAAGACCGTATTATAAGATCGATCTTGGTAATGATAACGATATACTTGTATGGCTATGGCACCTCCCAGGAGTAAAATTCCGAGTATCACAGTAAATACGTTAGTAAATAACAATAATACTACAGGAAAGATAAAAAGTAGTTGTTCCCACCATAATAAAGGCTTTAAGAAAAACTTTGCTAATACTATGGTTAAAGCAAATATGATCGAGGACGCTATTAGCAGCATCAATAGGATATCAAGAAAGTTGATATTACTTCCTTGCATAACCATAGCTGGATTAAAAGCAATCAAAAACGGAATAATAAACCCTGGTAATGCTAAACGTAAAGCACTCCAAGAGGTTTGCATTGCATCCGATTTAGCTATACCTGAAGCGGTATAAGAGGCTAAAGCTACAGGAGGAGTAATGCTAGAAAGCACCCCAAACCAGAAGACAAAGAAGTGAGCTGCAACGTCATTGATTCCCATATCAATAAGCACAGGAGCTACTGTTACGGCAACAATAATATATAAAGCCGTAGAAGGCAGACCGAGACTCAATACGATACAGGTTAGCATGACTAGTAATAAAGCTATTAACAAATTGCCGCTGGAAATGGCTAAAATATTGGTACTAATAGCTTCCCCCAAGCCTGTCATGGATATAACGGCAATCATAATACCAATGGAGGCGCATGCCATTGTCACCTGCACGGTACCTTTGGCTCCCTCATAGAGACCCTGAATCAATTTTTTAGGTGTAATACGTGTTGAAGGGTCTAACGTTAACCAGCTTACAATAATGATACTTATGATACCAATAAACCCGGCGAATAGAGGCGTACGGCCTGATAATAAAAAGTATACAACTACTACCAATGGGAGCAACAATAACCCTCGTTCTTTGAGTACTTTAAAGACTTGAGGTATCGAGTCTTTGCTAATACCTTTTAGTCCTTGTTTCCTAGCTTCGAGATTGATAGCTAGAATTAACGCTCCAAAGTATAAAAACGTGGGAATAATTGCCGCTAGCACGATGACCGAGTACGGTACTCCAAGAAATCCTGCCATGATAAATGCTGCTGCGCCCATGATAGGAGGCATCATCATACCGCCTGTGGATGCTGTGGCTTCCACAGCTCCGGCGAACCGTGATTTAAACCCCACCGATTTCATTAAGGGGATCGTAAATGTGCCAGTTGTGGCAACATTAGCGACGGCACTGCCGCTTAACGACCCCGTTAAGGCACTCGTTAATACAGAAACTTGAGCTGGTCCACCGCTATATCTTCCAGCGACAGCTAACGCTAGATCATTAAACAATTTCGAAGCTCCACTAACACTAAGAAATGCTCCCAAGATAATAAATATAACAATATACGTAGCAGCTATGGATAAAGTCATACCGAATATACCTTCTGTAGTCATATATACGCGATATAACAGCCTCTCAATACTAAAACCAGCGTGGCCAAAGACGCCAGAGAAGTAGGGGCCAACGATACTGTATATCATAGCCAATATGATTAAAATAGGGATAAACAAGCCTAACGCACGACGAGTGGCTTCCAATAGAAAAACGATCGCTACAGCGGCAAAAATATAGTTAATCGTAACTGCTTGCGACAGGCGATCAATATGGATATTGGAATATCCAAATAGAATGTATCCAATGGCAATGGTACTACCAATGGCTAGCAAGACATCTATGAAAGAAAAGGGAGTATCTTCGTTCTTCTTTGTGAAAGGATACAAAAGAAATGCTAAAAATGAAGCCAACATGAGAAATACGCCATTTCGGTATATTTCCTGCATGTTCAAAAAGCTATTCGATACGATAGCGAATACTGCTAATACGACAGCTATGCTAACGACGAGAACCTTTCTCCAATTGCTAGAATACCTATTGGGCGGTTGGATCATCTCAGTATGATGGTTTGAATCTAGGTTTTCGTTGCTATTGGCCATTTACATACTCATCCTTTCTTCTCTTCTGGGGGCATTAAATTTTCTGGTACTTCTACGCCTTGTTCTTTGTAATACTCGTAGGCCCCTAAGTGTAATGGAACCGTTAACCCTTCCAGGGAATTTTCTAACGTTATATTCTTCGTCACGGAATGTATACCATGTACTTGTTCTAAATTCTCATACGTACTTTTCGTTAATTGGTAAACTCTTTCTTTATCTAAACTTTTATCGGTGCCCATAAAATTACCTTGTGCTACGGTATGGATCTCTTCAGACTGGTTGGGATAAGTTTCAGCAGGAATCGTATATCGATAAAAAACATCTGAGCTTTCTTGAATTTTTTGTAATTGTTCATCGGATACGTTGAGCAATGTCGCATTTACGCCACTAGCATACATGTCTGTAATAGCAGTGGTCGGTAACCCTGCAGAAACCGCTCCTCCCTGTAAAGTTCCATCTCTCATTGCAGAAATGGTGTCCCCGAATCCAAGGTAATCTTGATTGATATCCCTTTTGGACATGCCGAGGCTATTCATAATAATACGTGTTGTTTGTTCTGTCCCACTTCCGCGAGAACCCAAAGAAAAATTCGTTCCCTCTATATCTGCTAAGGTACCTGTAGTAATTTGATTATTCTTTAAAGGAAATTGCTCTGTATTAGGCCATAGCATGGTTACAGCGCGTAAATCTTCATAAGTATTATCATCATATATATCTTTTCCTTGGTAAGCAAAGTCTCCAATAACACCTTGGATAGTGGCGAATTCCGCTTCTCCTTCTCTTAATAAATCAATATTTTCTACGGACCCCCCTGACGATTGGCCTGTCACTCGGATATTTTCTCCTAGTTCCTCTGTATACAAATTCGCTAAACCCACGCCCACAGGGTAGTAAGTTCCCGACGTCGTTCCTGTAGCGATCGAATAATATTCATACTTTTGGTCCGAAAAAGCATTTAATAAAAGAAATGAAACCGGTATCAAAATTAATAATAAAAAAAGAATGCGTTTCATAATAAGCCCCTTTCAAGAAAAGATGTTATACTGTATAACAAATTCTAGTTGTTAACGCTTTCAATTACAATACAAAATTTTCAGAACTCTATAACCAAATTTTAATTGATAGGCGAATGATCTATATCTACAATTAGAATGAACTGAAGTAAAGGATTAATATTAAATAATGATTATTTTGAAAAGGGGATATACATATGAATAACGTAGTATTTATCGCAGGTCATGCTAGGCTTCCAGAAGGCATGGCTGCACAAAGTATGTTTCAAACACTCACAGTTACAGTAGAAATTGATCGTGAATACGGAGTGATTTTAGAATCTTCTTGTACGTTGGCAACTGCCCACGGAAGAGAATTTATTAACCGGCTTTTGAAAGGCTATAGCTTACAGAATGGTATTGAAAAACCTATTGATCTTATTAACCATAATTATTCAGGCAAGGCCAAAAATGCCATTGTTTCAGCTCTAAAAGATTTATACAAACAATATAAAAATTTATAAGGGCCTATTTTTAGAATTGATAAAAAGTAGAACGTCGAAAATTTTTTAAATAAAAAATGAATAAAACGTTGACAAGTCGATAAATTTAATTCACTATAATGTTAACGCTTACCACAAGAAGGAATAACTCCTTTTGTTCCGTGAGCGCAAAAAGTTATTATGATCATTTTAACGATAAAACTGTTTAATATGACGTGGACTTACTATTTGATAGTTTGCCATCCGTCTATTAGAGCCAGTCTTTAAACACAAGGAAATTTTTGTGTTAAAAGGCTGGCTTTTATTTTTTCACTTATTTTCAACTATCAAGGAGGAATATTAATTTATGGCTATTTCAGGAAACAACATTTTAGATTTTTCCCAAGAAACTCAGGAAATAAAGATTGCCAAACATCCACAGAACGCTCGTCTCTACCATATTGATATCAAAAAAGACGCTTTAGCAAGGTTCTTTGATCAAGTGAAAAACGTTGAAGTGCAAGAATTAGAATATGTGCCTTACACGCGATTTATTGTAGCTAGCGCCTTACAAGACGTGCTAAGTGAATCTTTTACTACAACTGTTCGTGGTATATTAATGGACCGAGCCACGGGAGGGTTTACGATTGGTTTGGATCAAGAGATCACAGATACCGATAAATACGTTCTCTTTTCTACAGCTCTTACGCATCTAATTGGAGAATGCAACTTCGACGCTATGTCTGGTAAATATTATGCTCGCTTTACTGTCGGCCATACGGACAGTAGTGATTCGTATCTACGACAAGCTTATCGGCGATTTACATTACACACGGATGGCACCTTCGTTGACGAATCGACCGATTGGCTTTTAATGATGAAAATGCATGAAAAAAATGCAGTCGGTGGAGAATCCCGCTTGCTTCATTTAGATGATTGGAAAGAATTAGATCAATATTATAAACATCCGTTTGCGGAAAAAGAAATTTCGTATAAAGCACCTGCCAGCAAAAACGTTGGCCAGGAAGTTAATAGAAAAACGTTCTTCCATAAAAATGGCGAGCCATGCATTTGTTTTATAGACCAATTTGCCAATCCTTCCTCTATTGAAGAAGCTAAATACTTGCGTGATATGTCCAAGTCAATGGAAGAAGACCAAAGTGTTACTGAATTAGAATTGCCGGTAGGACACTTAGTGATGGTGAATAATTTGTTTTGGTTACATGGAAGGGCTGCTTTCGAAGTCAATGAAGACTTAGATCGAGAATTACTTCGTCAAAGAGGAAGATTCCCAAGCTAAACTTTACATTGTACGACCAATTTCTATAGGAAAGAGGAGAATCAATATGTGTATATTCGTACCGAATGTAGAAACAGAAAGCGATAGCGAAATAGAATCTAAAATTATGAAAATCTCTTGTTCAAAAACATGCACCAAGTGTAAAAAACAAAAAAAGTAGTCTACTATTGTTAGCAGAAGAGACACTCCCCATGTCCATGTGTGAAAATGAATTTTTCGAATTAAACGTCTCTTCTACTACCAAAAGATTTTAAACTCTGATATTTTTTAGAGGTTTTATAACTAAAAAATCACCCTTCTCCAACCATTATAGGAGAAGGGTGATTTGCTGTTTGTAAAAAAGATTACATGAAATAAGTTGCTTCAAGTATCTCGATTCCTTGAGGATTAGAATGCTTATTTTTTTGATAAAAAGCTACTACTAATAACGATTATATTAATTAAATGGAAGCAAGTCATCGCTATCTAGAGTTCTATAATGACCATCATTATTCAGAAATATTTAAATGGCTTGACCACGATAGTATACTGGGGTTAAACCATTTAAAAGTTTTACATATTTTGATTGTCTACTTGATGCGGGCAGTTCTATGGATCAGTTTTTTAAGTGCAATCACCAATTATTCAACATGATTTTCATCGTTGATATACATCAGGGGCAAATTCTGATAGCTCTACCGGCCGCTGTTCTTGCCATGATCTATTAGCAGCATGGGCTAAAAGTTCAGCCCGATAGCCATCTTCCCCTGTCGTAGATATCGGTTTATCACTTAGGACCCTATCAATAAACTCAGTAACTTCATCTACATACGCTTCTCGGTATCTTTCGAGGAAAAAGTGCTTAGGTTTGCCTTGGGAGACTCCTTGATGATTTGAAATCTTCAACGTGTGATCTGTATCATTTTCCGTACTAATATTTCCTTGATCGCCGAACACTTCTATTCGTTGATCATAGCCATAGGAAGATCGACGGTTATTATCGATAATTGCTAGGGCTTTATTTTCAAAATTAATCATGCACATGGCCGTATCAATATCACCAGACTTTTCCACTTCTGGATTGATACAACAGTGTCCTTGAGCATAAATACTAGTTGGTTCACTTCCTACAATATAACGAATCATGTCATAGTCATGAATGGTCATATCAAAAAATAATCCGCCAGATTTTTTAATGTATTCAATAGAAGGTACTGCTGGATCTCGAGAAGTAACTTTTACGCTATGAGGGCTACCAATTTCTTTTTCTAACAGAGCTTCTTTAACGGCACGAAAATTATAATCGTAACGACGGTTAAAACCCACTTAGAATTTCACTTTACATTCATTCACCACTTTTAGAATTCTTCTTGTTTCTTCTAATGAAAAACTAATTGGCTTCTCACAGAAAATGTGCTTATTGTATTTAGCAGCTTTTTCAATGATCTCTGCATGAGTACTAGTAGGGGAACAAATAAAAATTGCATCGATACTTTTATCGTCGATGATTTCGTTATAGTTTTTAGTCACATAATGAAAGCCTAGCTTTTTGGTCCACTCCTCTAAAGAATCCACAAATAAATCGGAAACCGCTATTAATTCTACTTGTTCGTTATGCTTCAAGTTTTCTGCATGAAGCTTTCCAATACGTCCCGCGCCGATTATTCCTATTTTCAATTCTGCCAATGTTATTCTTCCCACCAATTAATACAAGGGGTTGTTATTGGGAAATGAATTTATCATACTTGTTTTGCTTGTGGTATTTTTGCTTTTTCTGCATGTTGATATTTCCAAATTAATATTTTCATCTATAGCTTTACAATGGAAAGATTCTTAAACAGAAGTTAGACGTTCCCACCAATTTTATCGAAATTAATAAACTTTAACATGATTTAACAACCACTCATGTTCAGGATCATTTTTAAAATTCCATGTTCGTATAGGACCGGCCATAACATTCAAAAAATAAACATCATAGCCTGGTGGCGCAGCAACAGGATGATAGCCTTTGGGGACAAGTACAGCTTCATCGTTCTTTACAGCTAAATTTTCGTCTAATAAATTATCATCTGTATAAACACGTTGGTAAGCAAACCCATTTTCCGGATTGATTTTATGGTAATATGTTTCTTCGAGTTTGGATTCATGGGGTAAATTATCTTCATCATGCTTATGCGGAGGAAAGCCGGACCAACTACCTTGTGGAGTAAGCACTTCCACTACAAGCAAACTATCCGCGTTAGCCTGCTCAGGCAAAATATCATGGATATATCTAGTAAGGTTACCCGAACCTCGCGTTGAAACTTTTACATCTTCTGGAGTGATAAGCCTGGCTTCGTAAGTCCCTTTACCCGGAGCTGCACATACTACGTATTCAACTTCTGTTAATGCCTGTATTGCATATTGGTCTTTAGGAGGGACATATACAGAATAGGGAGGAGTCCATTCAAAAACACTCATACGGTGACCGATGTTTTCGTATTTTTCTTTCTCAGTAGCAATATTCACTTTTCCGCTTAGTATTACTATACAAACTTCGTTACTCAATGTTTCTTTCTTCACGGTTTGACCTTGTGATAGTTTGAAAACTTCAAATCCGATGTATTCCCAGCCGGCGGAGTCTGGTGTGATTTTTAATACATTTCCTTCTTCATTTGGGTCCATGTTTTTCACAATTAGATCACTCATTAAGAAACTCCTTTCTCTTTCCAAACATATTAAACAAGTCGAAACATGCTTTCTATAAACCAGTTTTTATTCTAATATAATCGCGAGCTTTTATGGCATGTTCAAGAGGGTTTGCATTGTGTGGATCCTGTTCAGCTTCTACCACAATCCAACCTTGATATTTATTTTTATCCAGAATTTGAAAAATCGTTTCTAAATCAACCATGTCACCATCAGAGGGGACAGTAAATAAACCTAGTTTTACACCAGTAAGAAAACTCAGCTGCTGTGCTTTCATTTTTTGAAGAACTTCCTGGCGGACGTCTTTTATATGAACATGATTCACACGATGAACATATTTTTGCAATATCTCTGCCGGATCGTCGCCCGCTACCGTCGCGTGTCCAGTGTCAAATAACAAGTGCACCAGGTCAGGATTCGTGAGTTCCATCAATTTATCTATTTCTTCCAACGTCTCAATTCCAGTACCTATATGGTAATGAAAAGCAATCTCCATTCCCTTTTCATTTGCCAGTCGGCCTAGTTCTTCAAGACCTCTAGCCAGTTCGTGGAATTGTTGATCGGTTAAATAGGGGCGATCTTTAAAGAGAGCCAAACTTTCATCGCCGTGAACAGTGCGTCCAACTTCACCAACTCCAATCACATTTGCTCCCACGTCGTGTAAAAAGTCACGATGTTTTATAAAAGCCTCGATAGTTTCTTCTTTTGGTTTTGAAGTGAAATAACTGCTAAACCAGCCGTTGCATATTTCCAAATTGCGCAATTCAATAGCTTTTTTTAAAAGATGTTGTTCTTTAGGAAATTTGGTGCCGATTTCACTGCCATCAAATCCTGCAAGTGCCATTTCACTTAAACATTGCTCAAAGGAAATATCTCCGCCGAGTTCCGGCAGATCGTCATTAGTCCAATTAATAGGTGCGCACCCGATTTTTACCTCTTGTGGCGATAACATCATATTCCTCCCTTCTTTGTTGTTTAAAGCAATTTTATATTCTTCAAGTTTTCCCTCATTGTTTCGTGAGCTTCTTTCACTTTTTTACTTTCTGAAACCTCTGGCACACCTACGTGCCAAAAGCTTTCATAGTCTTCTGTCATTGTACCGGGAAGAACCTTCACGTGAATTAAAGTAGACGTCGTTTCTAACTTAGATTGTTCAATAGCATCGTTCAATTCTTGTAAACTAGTCACAGTGTATGCTTTTGCTCCATAACTTTCAGCATTTTTAGCGAAATCGATTGGGGCGTAACTGCCGCTTAAATCCTTTTTATCCCTATCTCGATGTCTGAACTCGTTACCAAAACTGTCAATACCATGAGCGCGCTGTAAATTATGGATGCACTGAAAGCCGTTGTTATCAAATAAAATGATATTAAATTTGATCCCTTCCTGGATACTGGTATATAGTTCAGTATGGCCCATTAAATAAGCTCCGTCGCCGACAAACGCATAAACTTCGCGCTCAGGGTGAGCGAGCTTCGCTCCCAATGCTCCCGGTACTTCGTAGCCCATGCATGAAAAGCCGTATTCGAGATGATACGTATCCGGGATGCTCGGCCGCCAGAGACGTTCCAGGTCAGAAGGCAAGCTTCCTGACGCTGATACAATTACAGCGTCAGAATCCAGCTGCTTATTTAACTCCATTAATACTCTTGTTTGAGAGAGTCCATTTTGTTCTTCGATAGATTCGAAATAGGACATTTCTTTCTGCCACTCTTCATTTGCTTGTTGGATTTCGTCAGTATAACTAGACATATAGTTGATTTTTTCTAATGCTTTCGAAAGCTTTGTGAGTGCTGCCTTAGCATCTGCTGTAATAGAAGAAGCATTCAATTTATTAGCATCTAAGGCATTGACATTGATCGTGAGTACGTCCACTTCATGATTTTGATAAGCTTTTTTGGAAGAAGTTACAAAATCATTTAAACGAGTACCAATCGCAATAATCAAGTCAGATTCTTTAGCTATTCGATTAGCAGCCAGCGTTCCACATATACCGACGCCGCCCAGATTATATGGGTGATCCCATGCTACATTTCCTTTGCCGGTCTGTGTTTCACCGAATGGAATATTGAATTTTTCTGCAAATATTTTTAATGTTTCTGAAGCTTCGCTGTACCGAACGCCACCCCCACAAATGATAAATGGTTTTTTCTTGGTGGAAATGAGTCGTACTGCTTCTTCGATTGTCTCGTCTGCTGCGGGGCGACGTTCAATATTATGCACTCGTTTTTCAAAAAACGATACTGGGTAGTCATATGCTTCTGCTTGTACATCCTGAGGCAAGGCTAGGGTCACTGCTCCAGTCTCAGCAGGGTCAGTCAGTACACGCATTGCTTGCAAACAAGCTGTGATAAGTTGCTCAGGACGAACAATACGATCCCAATACTTACTTACGGGCTTAAGCGAATCCGTCACGGAAACCGTGTAGTCAGAGCTGTCTTCGATTTGTTGCAGTACGGGATCGGGCTGCCGTGTAGCAAAATTATCTGAAGGTAAAAACAGGGCAGGCAGGCGATTCACCGTTGCTGTGCCTGCTGCAGTAACTAAGTTTGCTGAACCAGGGCCAATGGAAGCTGTAACAGCATAGATATTTTTACGTCGCTTTTGTTTTGCATAAGCCATAGCTGCGTGAGCAATTTCTTGTTCGTTTTTCCCCTGATAAAAGGAAAAGCTTTGCTTGTATTGTTCAAGCGCCTGGCCTAAGCCGACAACGTTTCCATGGCCAAAGATTCCCATCATTCCTGCAACAAATTTATGCTCTTCTCCATCTATTTTTATATACTGGCTGTTTAAAAATTTTATCAATGCTTGAGCCATGGTCAAACGGATTGTCTGCATCATAATCGCCTCGTTTCTTACATATATATAACGTGGAAATTTACTATACGTAATGTTTTCGTTCATATGTGGAATCTTCGAATCCTAATACATTCAATTTATGCTTGGCTACTATTTTCACTTTATCCATTGGTTTTTCAAACAATTTCAATCGGTCATACTGTTCAGGTAAGTGCTGAACCTCTTTGGTTAGCGTCTGGCCAAAAGCCATGCGCAGGGCTGTTCCAATATTTAACTTTGCGACGTTGTAATCGGTTAACCGTTTCAATTCTGCATCTTCAACTCCCGTTGAACCGTGAATGACAAGTGGTAAATTCACAAGAGTCTCAATAGCTTCCAGCCGTCCAAACTGTACAGCGGCCTTTTGCTTTTGCATTCGCTGAACGGTACCTATCGAAACAGCAAGCCAGTCTACGCCGGTTTGTGCAGCAAATGCTTCTGCTTCTTCAGGTATAGTATATTCGGTCTTATGACCTGCTAAATCATCGTAAGATAGTTTGCCAATTTCTCCTTCAACTGGTATTCCGAAAGCGTGGGCCATATTAGTGATTTCTTTAGTGGCTTTAACATTCTCTTCGAATGGAAGATGAGAGCCATCATACATGATAGAGGTGTATCCACTTTTAATAGCACGCGCTACAGTTTGATAATCTTTGGCGTGATCCATATGGATGGATATAGGTACGCTTGCTTCCTCTGCAAGAAGACGCAGTAAATTTCCCCAATGTTCCACTGGCATATGATCTATAGCTTGTTTATTAGTGGCAAGCAGAATAGGGGCATTCATTTCTTCTGCGGCACGGACAACAGATACTGCATCCTCATATCCAAAAACGTTGAACGCTGCTAGGGCATATTGTCCTTTTGCGGCCTTTTTCATAATATTATTAAAATCACAAATCATGCTGTTCACTCCATTTCCTTTCTTGCTTTAGCCTCGTCAATAAAAGTATAGAGTTCTTCTAAGGTAGGCATAGCTTCTGATGAGGAGTTTTTTGAAATGACAATTGCAGCAGCAGCGCTTCCGAATTCAAGGCATTTATCAATATCCCGGTCCTCCAACAAGCCATGGATTAGTCCTGCCGCATAAGAGTCACCAGCGCCAAATGTCTTTAAAACCTTTGTTGGAAAAGTTTTTCCTTTAAATTGAGTACCTTCATCTGTGTATGCCCATGAACCTTCGCTTCCGTGCTTTATTACGACAAGATTCGCTTGGCAAGACAACCACTTGTCAGCTAGTTGCTGGTCGCTTTGTGTATTGTCAGGGGCGTAAATACTCATGGTATCGAATTCTTCTCTAGTGCCTATAATGAGATCACATTTTTCCGCAATAAGATTGTAATATATAGCAGTTTCTTTTTTAGACCGCCAGGAATAGGGTCTGTAATCAATATCTAAAACGACTTTAGTATGATGCTTTTTAGCATATTCCACAGCAAGAAAAACTGCTTCTCGGGAAGGGCTTTGTGATAAAGCCGTCCCTGATATTAATAAGATTTTTGTGCTTTTAATGTAAGCTTCATTGATATCTTCGGGTGCAAGATTTAAATCAGCCACATTATTTCGATACAAAATGTGATTAGATTCACTCGGGCTTATGATCTCTGTAAAAGCAAGTCCGTTGACGGCTTTAGACTGATCTATCAACACATTGGAACGATCAATGTCATTATCTTTGAACGCTTTCAAACAATAGCGGCCGAGGCCATCATTTGCAACTTTTCCGATAAAACCAGTTTTAAGGCCCAATCGTGAAGTGCCGAATGCAATATTAGCTGGTGAACCACCGATCGTTTTTGTAAAAGATACTACTTCTTCCATTGGACAATTGATTTCGTTGGCATTTAAGTCAACTCCAATCCGACCTAAAGCTACTATGTCTAAGGTTCGATCTGTTGCAAACTTCATATTATTCATTGGATTGCGACACCTCTTTTTTGAATGTCATAAGTTTGTTTTCCCGAAACGATTCGGTAGCTGCATAGGCAACCTCCGTAGATTTTGTGCCATCATAAACAGAAACATCGGGTTTTCGTTCCTCTAAGATGCAATCAATGAATTCTTGCAATTCAAGACGATAGGCTTCTTCAAAACGTTCCTGGAAACCATTGACGCATTCTTGGCGAGCGCCATGATTATCAAAAATCATAACTTGATTTTCTTGAGGAACTGAACCAATTCGTAGTGTTCCATGTGTGCCTACAATTTCAGTTTCTACATGGTACCCGTGTGGAGCGTTCCTTCCTGAATGAAACATTGCCATGGTGCCATTTTCGAAATGCATTAAGGCAGCAACATTATCGCCATCGCCGTACTGTTCAAATTCTTCATGTAAGTAGCAACCACCTGTAGCATACAAAGATTTTACGTCCGATTCTAAGAACCATCTGGCTAAATCAATATCATGGACTGTCATGTCTAAAAATAATCCTCCGCTAGTGGCAGCAAAACGGATAGCTCCTTCGATAGTACTTTCCGGATCAATACTTGTGGCTCTTACAAGAATAGGCTTGCCTATGGAACCCTCTTGAATTCGTTGTTTTGCATATGCGTAAGATGGGTCGTAACGGCGCATAAAACCAAGCATAAAGACTTTGTCTTCATTTCTTTCTACCGCTCTTTCTGCTATTTTGCACTCTTCCATAGAAACACCTAATGGTTTTTCTGAAAAAACATGGAATCCGGCATCAAGAGCGGCTTCAATTTGCCAACAATGTTCAGGGGAGGGGGAAATAATAACAATGGCATCAAGTTCCTCATTAGCAAGCATTTCGTTGTAATCGGTGTAACCGTAAGGAATACCCCAATTTTGCTGTACTTCTTGTACTTCTTCTTTAATGATGCTATTTACCGCCATTAATTCTGCATTTGGTATTCTAAAAGCGATATTTCTTGCTTGATCTATTCCCTGTCTGCCTAACCCTACAATTCCTACCTTAACTTTATTCATCTCAATTCCTCCTTAAATGTAATTAATAGTATTTCAAAAGAGAGTGTATTCAAAAATACATTACTTGCTGTTCTTGGAGAGACTTATTTGCAGCTGAAGAAATCTCTGTAGCTTTAATGCCATCATCAATCGTGGTCCCGGGAGGACGATTTTCTTGGATAGCTTGTATAAATTCGTGCATTTCTAACTTGAAAGCGTTATCAAATCTATCTATAAAATTTGACACAATTGGATGGCTAGCACCATATTCATCGTAAACCATTACCTGATTCTTTTTAGGAATCGACTGTATTTGCAACGTGCCATGAGTACCGACAATTTCTGTCTCGATATGGTAACCATGGGGAGCCGTTCGACCGCTGTAAAAAAGGCCTATCTTATTATTCTCAAATTTTATAATAGCTGTACCGTTATCGATATCGTTAGTCTGCTTTAATTGATCATGCAAGTACGTTGCGCCTAAAGCATAGACACTATTAGCTTCGGATTCTAAAAACCATCTGGCTAAATCGATATCATGGACACCCATATCGATAAATAGGCCTCCATTAGCTTCTGAGGAATTTATTAAATCATTAATTAAATAATTTGGATCCAAGCTGTAACAACGGACTAAAAAAGGCGTGCCAATCGCTCCCATTTTTATTTTTGACTTAGCGTAAGTATACGCAGGATCGTATCTTCTCATAAAACCTACCATGAAAACTTGACCGGCATGTTTTTCGGCAATCTTCTGTAAATAATTACATTCTTCATTTGTAATGCCCAAAGGCTTTTCACAAAAAACATGTAAGCCTGCTTCTAAAGCCAGAATAACTTGCTTATAGTGTTCAGTTGATCGTGAAGCAATAACTACAGCATCCAATTCGTTATTTTGTATCATTTCCTCATAATTGGTGTAAGCATAAGCAATTTGCCAATCTTTTTGTATCGATTTTACTTTTTCTCTTGTGCGCGTAGAGATCGCGGCCAGTTCTGCATCAGGTAATTGGAAAGCTATATTTCGGGCGTGTTTTATTCCTAATTTGCCAAGGCCCGCCACACCTAATTTTAATTTTTTCATTCTATTCCTCCCGTATCTAAGAATAGTAGTGTGCACATTGATCACCAACCATGTGTAAATGGTTTAAATGAAAAACAAACAAAATAAAACCTTTCACATAGATTAACACTAGTTTTAGAAAAATAAAACAAGTAAATTAAATATTTTTTTATTTAATTTACTTGTTTTTGATTTAATTTAATTAAACGAAAGTAAAAGTGATCAACGAAAATTTAGAATGAAATGGTTACAAACTTGTTAAATATGGATATAGCAATTGGTTTTGAGTGTTTTATTCGATTACCTTTACGTTGTGTTTTTCTAAAAAGTTTTTAAAATCTTGAGGAACATTGTCTGAAATAACAAAATCAGGGGAATTCGGTTTTGCTACTTGATGAATGCCTCGCTTATAAAATTTGGTGCTTTCGAGCATTAGAAACCACTGTGAAGACATCTCTTGAATCTTTTTATAAATATAAGTGCTGATAATATGATTTACTGTTAGGCCAGCTATAAAATCCATGCCAGTTACACTTGTAAAAGCCTTATTGACATAAATACCCTGAAAATAATTATCTACTTTTTCAGAACTAGTAGAGATCATGCCATTCTGATTTACAATTTCTCCTCCAATAAAAAACACTTTTATATCTTTTTTTACCAATTCACTCAGAGCATTAATGTTGTTGGTTACTACGGTTAAATTAGAAACCTCTTTAAGTTTGTGAGCCAATAGATAACAAGTAGAACCAGAGCCTAAAAAAATCGTATCACCGTCTTGAATTTGACTAAGAGCTAGGGAAGCAATATATTCTTTAGCTTGTTCATTATCTATATAAATACTTGCTTCAGAGGAAGGAAGAGGAGTGTATTGATTTTGCTGTTGCTGCTGTTCTAGGAGTACAGCTCCCCCAAAGGTTGTTTGCAAAAATTTCTGGTTCTCGAGGTTATTTAGATCTTTTCTAATAGTTACTGTACTTACATTAAATATGTCTTTAAGTTCATTTGTTTTAATACTTTTTCTCTCTAATAAAATATTCTTTATATTTTGCAACCGTTCAGCTGGCATCATATTTATTCTCCTTTTTAACGTGATAGATTACTCTTATCAAAACATTAAATTAAATAAAAGTAAATAAATTAAACTAAAAAAAAGTTGTATTTCGCGAAAATAGTAATAAAATTAAATCAAATTAAATTATTGCAACTAATTATCTTAAGAAATGAAAAAGGGAGGTTTTCAAAAATAAGTAGAATGAAAATACTTTTTTGTAAGCGTAAACATTTTTATTAGTCTAGTCAGGGAATTTATGTTCTTAAATAGTTGAATTTAAATACTGAGAACAATAAAAGGGGGAAAAGGAAGAGTTAATCTTCCAATATTATGAATGCAAAACACTCTTACGTTATCTTAGTAGCTTTAGTAGCGTCTTTAGGTGGTCTATTATTCGGTTATGATACTGCCGTAATAGCTGGTGCAGAACAGTCAGTACAATTATATCTAGTTGAAAGTTTAGGATTTGGATCTTTAATTCATGGTTTGACCGTATCAAGTGCATTAGCTGGTTGTATTATTGGGGCCTTTTTATCCGGAAAATTATCAAATAACATAGGACGAAGAAATACTTTAATCATCGCTGCTATTCTATTTGCTATTTCTGCTTTGGGTTCTGCATATCCTGAATTGTTTTTCTTTACTGTTGGGGACCCTACGCTATCCTTGCTTGTCACATTTAATTTATATCGTATATTAGGTGGAATTGGAGTGGGACTAGCTTCTGCTATAGCACCTGTGTATATTAGTGAAATGAGTCCACAGCATATTCGTGGAAGACTGGTAGTGCTATATAATATGTCGGTAGTGGTTGGCCAAACGGTGGTATATATAGTGAACTGGTTAATTACTTTGGATCAACCTGTATCCTGGATAAACGAGACTGGTTGGCGTTATATGTTTGCATCAGAACTTTTCCCTGCTGCCTTGTTCTTCTTTTTACTATTCTTTATACCGGAAACACCACGCTATTTAGCTATTAAACATCAAGAAAGCAAAGCTTTTAATGTTTTAGAAAAGTTACATGGATCGAAACAGACGGCCGATGAGATTCTAGGCAGCATCAAGTATACATTACGTGTACAAAGTGAGAAGTTTAATTTGTTTTATTATGGAAAAAAAGTATTGATTGTTGGCATAACGATTGCAATGTTGCAGCAATTTATTGGTATTAACGTTATTTTATATTATGCGCCGAGAATTTTCGAAAGCCTTGGAGCCGGCCAGTCGACTTCAATGCTTCAGACGGTGCTTGTTGGTGTGATCGGTGTTGTTATTTCGCTTCTTGCTATAAGATTGGTTGATACTGCCGGAAGAAAATTTTTATTGCTGTTAGGGTCTGCAGTAAGCGCTATATGTTTAATTGCTGTAGCGACTTTATTTCTTTCAGGTGTTTATGGAATAAGTACGCTCATTTTTATCTTAGGATTTGTGGCTATTTTTCAAATGACTTGGGGCCCGATTACTTGGGTCATGCTTTCAGAAATATTTCCAAATAAAATTAGAGGACAAGCGATGTCGATTGCTGTAACGTTGCACTGGGGCGCTAATCTAGCGGCATCCTCTACTTTTCCACCTCTAAATGAAGCATTTGGAGCAGCTTCCTTTTTTATTTATGGCGCCATTAGTACTTTGGCATTTTTGTTCGTGTGGAAATTCGTTCCTGAAACTAAAAATAAATCTCTTGAAGAAATCGAAAATATTTGGCTTGATGATGTTAAAGTTAGTAAGGAAAGAGATTATGAAGAGAATGAAGTTGTATCTAAGCACGATTAACATAAATAATCTTAGTGTATAGGTTGATAAATAAGGACAAGGGTTATCCTAAATATAGGAAGACCCTTGTCCTTATAGTTTAAAATTTTAATTATGTAATTCTTTTACTATTAACGATTTGTTTAATTGATTGACTGTTGATAATCGCGATTATGTTAAGAAGTAGCAATAAATACTGAATTGAATCATTAAGGGAAACAAGAGTGATATAAGACTTCAACAGCTTTAGATACATATTCTTTTTCTAAAAGCGCAAAACCAATCACTAAGGTCGGCGGAGCTTGTTTGGGATATTTCATAAACCGATCGAGACCGTATAGTTCAAGTCCGTTTAAAGCAGCTCGATGTAAAATTGAAGGAAGTGTCTCATGAGTCTGAACATGAAGCAAAAAATGCAGGCCGGATTTTTCTCCTTGAATTACTGCTTTTTTTCCAAAAATGTCTTGAATTTCGTATATAAGGTGTTCACGGACTTCGCCATAATGGCGGCTCATGCGTCGGATATGCTTACGATATTCGCCGTTCTCTATAAAATGAGCAAGGGTTTGTTGATGGAGAGATGAAGCAGTTTGCATTAAGTGAGCACATTTTTGATGAAATAAATCTAATAAATCTGGAGGTAACACCATATAGCTGATTCTGAGACCGGGGAGCAGTGATTTGGAATATGTACCCATATAGATTACTCTTCCGTGATGATCAAGACTTTGCAAGGCAGGAATCATATCCCCTTCATACCGAAACTCTGAATCATAATCATCTTCGATGACATATCGACCTGTCTGTTCATAACACCAATTCAGTAATTGGATACGTCTAGAAATGGGCATGATAGCACCGACCGGCATCTGATGAGACGGAGTTACAATAACGGTATTAATTGTTTTTTGCTGTTGCAAAGCTTCGGTTTGAAGACCTTGGTTGTCTACTGACAGTAGTTCAGTACGTTCACCGTTTTGTTCAAGCATTTGCCGAATCCGTTGATAACCAGGGTTTTCTAGTGCATAAGAACGATCGGGACCTAAAAGCTGCGTGAGTTGCTGAAGCAATACTTGGGTACTGGCTCCGATAATAATCTGTTCAGGTTGGCATGTTACGCCTCGCATCTGGCGGACGGAGTAACTAATAGCTGTCCGGAGACGTTGCGATCCAGCCGGAGGATCAATATCGGCCCAAGAACGTCGGTTTGCCTCTGTAGCAGCTTGCTCAGATTTATACCACTGTTTGAACGGGAAACGAGAAGCATCAACACTCATATGAGAGAAAGAATATATATACTCATACGAAGGTTGCGGTGTAGATTCTGGTAATGCAAGCAATGGAGAGGCTCCTAAAGAAAGTGGCTCTAAACGTTCTACGAAATACCCTTTGCGTTCTATCGTATAAATGTAGCCCTCTGTATTCAATTGCATATAGGCGGCTAGCACACTATTTTGGCTCACGGATAAAGTTTGTGCTAGTGAACGTTTAGAAGGAAGAGGAGTGTCAGCAGATAATCTTCCAGACAAAATTTCTTGTTGAAACCATCGGTATATCTGCTTGTAAATAGGCTCATCTTTGTTGTGCCGGACAATAGAGATGTAAAACAATATTTTTTCCTCCATCTGGTACCATTTATTTTTTCTTTGTGGTTCTATTCATGATATCAAAAGAGTTATACAATTGCGAAAAGAAAAATGATAACGGTTCCAAATAAGCAAATATTCTTGAGGAGGTAGATTATGCAATATAAAAATTATACGAGTTCTGAATTACAGCAAAAAAGAGATCAATATGTCCCCCAAGCGATTGGTAACGGAAACCGAAATATAGCTTCTTATGCGCGCAATGCTACCATTACCGATATTGAAGGGAACGAGTGGATTGATTTTGCCGGAGCAATTGGCACATTAAATGTAGGTCACACACATCCAAAAATTTCTGCTGCGGTGAAGAATCAAGTAGATAAATTTTTGCATCCAGGTTTTAATGTGGTGATGTATGAAAGCTATATTTTGCTGGCTGAAAAATTAACTCATTTAATGCCTGGAACAATGGCCAAGCAGGCTATGTTATTCAATTCTGGGGCGGAGGCCGTTGAAAATGCTGTAAAGGTCGCAAGAAAATATACTAATAAGTCTGCCGTAGTTTCGTTTGAAAGAGGGTTCCACGGAAGAACCAACTTAACAATGGGGATGACGAGTAAAGTCAAACCGTATAAATTTGGTTTTGGTCCCTTTGCCCCTGAAATTTATCAAGCCCCGTATCCTTATATGGATCGAAAACCTCCTCAGTTGACCGAGGAAGAGTATATCGATGCTGAAATTCAACGGTTTCGTGATTTTTTTGTATCATTTGTCGCTCCGGAAACTGTAGCTTGTATGGTGTTAGAACCGGTACAAGGCGAGGGAGGCTTTGTTATACCTCCTAAAAAATTTATCAAGTACGTCGAGGCCTTCTGCCGAGAAAACCACATTGTATTGATCGCAGATGAAATTCAAACCGGATTTGGGCGAACAGGAAAAATGTTCGCTTCGGAGCATTTTGATCTTCAACCTGATCTTATGACTTTATCCAAGTCTTTAGCAGCAGGATTGCCTTTAAGTGCGGTCGTAGGTAACAAAGATATTTTAGCTTCAGCTTCTCCAGGTGAACTGGGGGGAACATATGCCGGGAACCCTCTCGCGTGTGAAGCAGCTTTAAACGTTATAGAGGTGATTGAAGAAGAAGATTTGCTTCAGCAAGCAGAAAAGCAAGGAGCAAAAATTGAACAAGCTCTAGCTGAAGTTCAAAAGAAGAATAGACATGCTGGGTCTCTTCGGCGTTTAGGGGCGATGGTGGCGATGGAAATTGTGAATGATCAACAAGAACAGGTACCTGATAAGCAAACGACCCAAAA
This sequence comes from Marinococcus halophilus, assembly GCF_900166605.1. Classification (NCBI taxonomy): domain Bacteria; kingdom Bacillati; phylum Bacillota; class Bacilli; order Caryophanales; family Bacillaceae; genus Marinococcus; species Marinococcus halophilus. The sequence continues at coordinate 149,994 of NZ_FVZD01000003.1, read as the reverse complement.
ATTAATTCAGTATGCCAATCAACATGGTTTACTCCTTTTGGGCGCCGGAATTGATAGTAACGTAATACGGTTTTTGGCTCCGTTAACCATTTCAGAACAAGAGCTCAATCGTGGTTTAGCCATTCTGCAAGAAGCGTTTCACTCGCTTCAATAATTAGTTTTTTATTTTCATATGATGTATTAAAATAATGGGCTTAGGTCTCGTGAAAGGGAGTAATAATGATATGTTTGGACAAATATATGTGAACGGGGAATGGAAACAGGCAGACGAAGGCACCCTGGACGTGGTGAACCCGGCCAACGGAGAAGTCGTGGGAGAGACCGCCAACGCAGGCGAAGCGGAAACGAAAGAGGCCATCAATGCGGCCCATGAGGCGTTTGATTCCTGGTCGAAGACGACGGCGTACGAACGCGCAGACATTCTCCGCAGGATTCACGGCCTGATGATGGAGCGCCAGGATGAACTCGGTGAACTGCTGACAAAGGAAATGGGCAAACCACTGGCGGAAGCCAAAGGGGAAGTAGCCTACGCGGCTTCTTTCATTGAATGGTATGCGGATGAAGCGAAACGGGTCTACGGCGAGACCATCCCCTCTAATTCAGAAAACAAGCGGCTGATGGTGATTCACCAGCCGGTCGGCGTTGTCGGTGCGATTACGCCCTGGAATTTTCCGCAGGCGATGATCACCCGTAAAGTAGGACCAGCCCTTGGCGCAGGCTGCACCATCGTACTGAAGCCGGCCAAGAATACGCCGCTGTCCGCTGTGCGTTTCGTAGAGATCTGCGAAGAAGCGGGCGTGCCCAAAGGCGTGATCAACCTGGTGACCGGCCAGAGCTCCTCGGCTATCGGCAATGAATTGATGTCGAACGAAAAAGTACGCAAGGTCACCTTTACCGGCTCCACCGAAGTTGGAAGCAACTTAATGGAGCAGGGTGCTCAGGATATTAAAAAGCTGTCGCTTGAACTCGGCGGCCATGCGCCGGCACTTGTCCTCGACGATGCAGATATCGACAAAGCGGTCAACGGCGTCGTGGCCTCGAAATTCCGCGCATCCGGCCAGACATGCATTTGTGTAAACCGTGTGTATGCCGAGGAAAAAGTTTATGAAGAATTTGTCGAAAAATTTGCGAATGCATGCAAGGATCTGAAGGTCGGCGACGGTATGGACGAAGACGTGAAGGTGGGCCCGCTGATTGATAAAGATGCTTACGAAAAAGTCGAGCGCCATGTGCAGGATGCCGTCGATAAAGGTGCAAAAGTTGTAACGGGCGGCAGCGGTTATGAAAAGAACGGCGGCTACTACTTTGAACCGACCGTGCTCCGCGACGTCAACCATGACATGATCATTATGCATGAAGAAACGTTCGGGCCGGTGGCGCCGGTGCAGAAAATTACAAGTGATGAAGAAGGCGTCAAGCTGGCGAACACCACACCGTTCGGTCTTGCTTCGTACTTCTTTACCGAAAACATGTCCCGGGGGATGAAAATGGCTGAAGGACTTGAATACGGTATTGTCGGCTGGAATGATGGCGGCCCGTCCGCGGCCCAGGCGCCGTTTGGCGGCTGGAAGCAGAGCGGTATCGGACGCGAAGGCGGCCGTCAGGGCATCATGCCGTTTCTCGAAACCAAATATATTTCGATGGGATTATAACGTTTTTTCTGAATGTTTTTGATTGAAAATAAAAATAGTGAAGCTTTCAAAAGAAGTTTAGGAAACATGGTCAAGAATTATCTTTTTGAAAATTAGACTGGTGGAATCAATAAAGGAACAATAGCAAATTTATGTTTTAAATCTATCCATAATTATCTAGAAAGGAGGAAGCGTATGAAAAGTACGTATATTAATGGAGAATGGTTATTGGGGGAAGATGCCAATCGAAAGTTGTACTCACTGCAAATTACTGAACAGGATGTTTATCAATGAGTAATTTCACGCAAAAAAACGCAGAAGTTTCTGCTGCAAGTGACCGGCAAATTTGGTCCTTGCCGAATAAAGCTAAATCACTCTCCGTTTCGTTATTGAGTTTATTTTTGTTCTTGGTCCCAGTTCCTTATAATGGTCAATGGACGATTGCTATTGGAATCATTGCAGAATGGATCCAAGTTTGGTTTGCTGAGCAGCTACCTACTTTCATGACAGTTATCCTTTTGCTATCTGCAGCGGTTACTTTGATTATCAAATCATCAACCACTCAAAAATCGCAATGGTTGGACCGTTATCCGTTCATTCAAGAATTATTCGACGTGGGGTGGTCTTGGGCCGTCCTCCGAATCATAGGAGCGACCTTTGCAGTGCTAACTCTGTTTGAAGTGGGGCCGGAGTTTTTATGGTCTTCAGCTACAGGGGGCACCGTATTATATGATTTGGTGCCTGTACTTACGACTTGGTTTTTAATCGCTGGGTTTTTTATGCCGCTTTTACTTCGTTTTGGATTGATGGAGTTTATTGGCACCATGCTTCGTAGTTTAATGAGACCAATGTTTAAGCTTCCCGGTCGTTCCTCTATTGACGCTACTGCTTCTTGGATGGCCAGCGGAACTGTGGGTGTACTCATTACTACCCAACAGTACGAAAGTGGTTATTATACAAAAAGAGAAGCAGCTGTCATTGCGACCAATTTCTCTGTGGCTTCGATCGCATTTAGTTTAGTGGTATTAAATACGATTGGTATGGGTCATATGTTTCTTCAATTTTATATTACTATTATAGTGGCGGGTGTTATTGCTGCTATTATTTGTCCACGAATCCCTCCTCTCTCCAGAAAACGAGAAGAATATTATGAACCTATAGGAAAACAAATCTCTGAGGAAGTACCAGAAAACACTTCAAGATTACATTGGGCCGTTGAAAAATCTTTGACAAAGGCCTCAGAAGTGCGGTCTGTTGGAAGTATTCTGAAGCAAGGAAGCCAAAATGTGTTGGATATTTGGTTAGGGTTAATTCCTCTTGTTATGGGATTAGGCACGATCGCTTTAATAGTGGCAGAATACACGCCCGTATTTAATTATCTTTCGTTTCCACTTGTACCAATACTCGAGTGGGCTCAAATACCAGAAGCGACAGAAGCGGCTCCCGCTATGATTGTAGGATTTGCGGATATGTTTTTGCCAGCGGTTGTAGGTAGTGGTATTGAAAGTGAATTAACAAGATTTGTGATAGCAGTTCTCTCGCTGACACAGTTGGTTTATATGTCTGAAGTGGGGATTCTACTTATACGCTCACGCATACCGATAAATATATTAGATTTGGCCATTGTGTTTATTCAGCGTACTATCATTACACTTCCGATTATCATCACTATGGCGCATCTGTTTTTCTTTTAAACTTGTAGTTAATCATTTGAAAAACGACATCCAGTTAGAAAAAGGAGAATTGACAATATGTATAAACCTAAAGATTCATCAAAAACCCCTCGTTATACAGGCGTTCGCACATTTATGCGATTGGAAAATATTCGTACGGTAGAAAACGTAGACATTGCAGTGATAGGAAATCCCTTTGACACAGCAGTATCTAATCGAACAGGTCAAAGGGGAGGGCCGCAGCACATACGTGATTTTTCCATCCTCCTCCGGCCGTATAATCCTGCCCAGGACATTAACATTTTTGATTACTGTTCTAGTGTAGATTATGGGGATTTTGACATTATCCCTCAAAATATACATGCTTCATACGAAGTAGTTGAAGAAGAGTTAAGTCACGTGCTTGCAAATGATATCACACCAATCATCTTAGGAGGAGACCATTCGATAACCCTAGGGCATCTCCGTGCCTTTGCCAAAAAATATGGACCGATAGCGCTTGTGTTATTCGATTCCCATAGTGACACTTGGGATAATTATTTTGGAGAAAAGTACATGCACGGCACTCCATTCCGTCGAGCAGTCGAAGAAGGGCTGATCGATGTCGATCATTCGATAATGATTGGCCTCCGTGGTCCTTTATACGGGCCAGAGGACGTTACAAACCCTGAAGATTTAGGTTTCAAGACAATTCCCATGCGAAAAGTGCATAATTTGGGCCAAGAAGAAGTGTTGCGCCAAATTCATGAGAGAGTAGGGGAGGCTGCGGCTTTTATCTCTTTTGATGTGGATTTCGTGGATCCAGCATATGCTCCTGGGACTGGGACCCCAGAAGTAGGCGGCCCTACTAGTTTTGAAGCATTGGAATATATACGGGGCCTCCACGGATTAAATATTAAAGGATACGACTTGGTGGAAGTGCTTCCTGCCTATGACAGTGGAGACATTACCGCTGCATTAGCTTCATCTGTAGCTTATGAGATGATGACACTCACGGCAATGAAAAAAAGAGACGGAAAATGAGAGAACCAAAGAGCATCTTATAAGGGTGCTCTTTGGTTTATATAAGGAGAGAACGAATAAATTTTTTTGAAGAAGGAAGCGACTGGCATCAACGGGCACTGGTTTTCGTGAAGAAGGTGGAGGATATTACGAAAGTGCTTGCTGAATTGGACGGGCTGCAGTTCACGAAGCCGTTGAATTACATGATTACTTACCAGCCCTCATGTCACGTGACCAACGTGCAGCGGATTACGAAAGAACCGAGGCAGTTGATGAATCAAGTCCCAGGGGTGTCGGTGAACGAAATGAATGATCCGGATTTTTGCTGCGGATCGGCCGGAATTTATAACATTGTACAATACGACGAATCGATGAAAATTCTCGATCGTAAAATGGGGGATGCCGAAGCCACGGATGCCCAAGTGATTGTCACCACTAATCCAGGATGCTTGCTACAAATGAAATACGGAGCGGAACGGGCTTCCACCGGCCAGCGGGCAGTGCATCTCATTGAACTATTGGCAGAAGCCGGGCCAATGGCTAGATGAAGATTAGATAAAACCCATTTATCTTAAAGTAATTTGTGAAGGCAATCAGTTACTCCAAGCATTTCGATCCCATGGAATCGAAATGCTTGTTCAACAGATTGCAGACAAAGGCCTCCGAAAATGGAATTCGGAGGCCTTTGTCTGCAATCGGAGCTTCTTCGTTCGCGAAGAAGCTTTCTTAAGGTTCTATTAAAAGTTATTACGTATGATCTTTCTATCTTAATTAAACTTTTACGTCAACTGAAATGTTTATGTAAAAGTTTAAGTTTAATACTCTAAGTTAAGAAGCGACTTCCGATAAGAGTCGCTATGTTTAGCTAGTGCTTATTTTTATTTTCTAAGTCTTGTAAATGAACTAGTCAAATTTTTGAGCACGGGTCAAATGACTGTTTAAGTTGGAGGAGTGAGATTCTTTAAAATTATAATTTCCATAAAAAGTATTTTATAACTTGGATTCTTTAATGTTGCAGTTTTAAAACAAATGTTGATCATGGTTATAAGTATTGGAAACCATCGACAACGCTTAAAATGCTTTTTTCTATCGATACGTTTCGCAGATGGTGGTCAGTCCGGATTTAAGGCACGAATAAGTCTAAACGAGTTTTCCAAGCGAGTCTCTTCTCTTGATTTCTGGAACCACAGTTTATGGAACTAAGAAATGGGAATATGAGAAATAAAGTTGAAAAGGAGGTAATTTTTTGAAAGTCATTTCTAAAGCAACTGTTGGGGCAGTCGCGACTTCCTTGTTTGTGATGGCTGGTTGTTCTGGCGGCAATGATTCTGCTCAAGAGGAGCAGACAGAAGATCAATCCAACAACGAAAACAGTGAAGAAGACACCGCTGATGCCGAAGCAGAGCTAATGACAGCAGACGAGACTTCCGCTGGCACCGTTTCATTTACTGAGCAAGCAGAGTACACGGAAGTGAGAGTAGAAGCGGAAAATCTGAATCCTGGGCACCACGGGTTTCATATCCATGAAGAAGCAGTATGTGAGCCCGAAGAGGAGGAACCATTTAGCTCTGCCGGAGGGCACTTTAATCCAGATGACGAGGATCACCCGAACCACGCAGGTGATATGCCTTCACTATATGTAAATGAAGATGGCACGGCAACAATGAGCTTTACCACTGATCGTTTTACTGCCGATCAATTGGTAGATGAGGAAACAGCAGTAATGGTCCACTCCAACGCGGATAATTTTGCGAATGTTCCGGAGCGTTACCAATCAGAAAATGCGGATGAAAGCGGACTAGACACGGATACTTTAGATACTGGAGACGCTGGAAGCCGAGAAGCATGCGGGCCTGTGTCTTCATAAACGTAAGATAAGGTAGACAACTAAAAGTGGCATTTCCTATATTCTTGAAGATGGCAAAATATAACGGGATATGAGGTTCCATGGATTGGTTCAGCGGGATTCGTGATTGATTTTTGAATATCGTACATGTAGATATCACAATGTGAAATATATTTATTGGAATAGCCGGCACTATCGTGGAAATTTACTTTGGCGGTAGTAGCTGCGCTGCAATGAGTTTAGATCTTTTTACGCAGAAGACCGGGCAGATTGTAGTTTATATTACTGAAAGCAAATAGTTTTTACTTCAATATGATAAGTGATCTTCGATTTTGAGAAGAAAAAACGCTCTTGTACTTCTTTTATTTGCACTTGTACTTCTTTTATTGCAAATGCATTTAATCTTTTTTCGAGCACAATCTTATGATTACCTGTCTGGCTCGTGTATGTTTCTATGACGTCAAAACCATATTTGATAAAACAAGCATCTTTGGCTTCGGAAGAGCCAAAGATGCTTGTTTTCTATATCCAACGACTTTTTAACACTAATAGCTATTGCTTCACTTGGAAATAAAGCTCATGAACCACCTCATCATGAGATTTCTTCTAGAACACTATCGTATGCTATAGTAACCAGGATTGATAATACCATTAAGATTTCTTAAATAAAGAAAAATGAAGAGAGCATAAAATAGTTTGTGTAAACGATCGATCACCAAAAAAGGAAGTCCTTTTCTAGTAGAATGAAGTTACCGACCACATCCACAGAAAAGAGGACTTCCCTATGAATAATTTTACTACAGATATTGCTCACGCTCTAGTCCAACATCAGGATATCAACGAGATCTTTCGATCTCATCTGGAACACGCCGTGAACCAGCTGCTTCAAACCGAATTGACGTCCTTTCTGGATTATGAGAAATACGATGCGTCCGGCATCGGTTCCGGCAATTCCCGCAACGGCACGTACGAACGCACCTTGAAAACGGAATTCGGGGAGCTGTCGCTGGCGATTCCCCGGGACCGGAACGGGGACTTTCACCAACAGACGGTCGCGCCGTACAAACGGACCAATGATACGCTGGAAGCCTTTGTGATGCATATGTACCACAAGGGCGTCACCACCGCGGAGATCGCCGATCTCCTGGAACGCATGTATGGCCACCATTACACGCCGCAGACGATTTCCAATATGACGCAGACCATGGAAGCCGAAGTGGAAGCCTTTCGACACCGGTCGCTGGCGAAACGCTACGCCTGCATCTATCTGGATGCCACGTTTATCGCGTTGAAACGGGACACGGTCGCCAAAGAAGCCGTGTATATCGCGGTCGGGATTCAGGAAGACGGCTCCAAAGAAGTGCTGGCGTATCTGCTGGCTCCGACTGAATCCGCGGGCAACTGGCAGGAGCTCCTGGAGGACCTTCAGGTCCGCGGCCTCGAAGAAGTACTCCTCGTCGTCTCCGATGGATTGGCGGGCATGACCGATGCGATCCACGCCGTCTATCCGAGTGCCCGGCATCAGACGTGTTGTGTGCATGTCTCCCGCACCCTTGCCCGCAAGGTCCGCGTGCAGGATCGTCCGGCGGTTTGTGCTGACTTCAAAACCGTGTACCGGGCCAACAGCCGCGACGAAGCCGCTGAAGCCCTTCAAGCGTTTATCGCTGCGTGGTCCTCGCGGTATCCATCGATTCGCCGGGTGCTCGACGAGCACCCCACCTTACTCACGTTTTATGATTTTCCCTCCGCGATCTGGCGGAGCCTGTACTCGACGAATCTGATCGAATCATTCAACAAGCAGCTCAAGAAATACGTCAAACGCAAAGAACAATTCCCGAATGAAGCTTCCATTGAACGGTTTTTGGTCAGCCGTTTTGATGCCTACAATCAAAAGTTTTCCACCCGCTGCCACCTGGGCTTCGCCCAGGCCCAACATCAATTGGAAGATATGTTTCAACGGCAGGGTTAACTTCAAGGCTGGAAAAGGACAGCCGTTTACACAAAATTATTGACGGTCCCTATTTTTGAAGCTCATTGACTTTGTAAAGATAATAGTCAATATAAATATTTATATTCGCTAATAAAACTTCCATTTCTAAATAAATTCTTTCTATTTCTTTCATTTGAAGAGAATGATTAGACGCAAATTCAAGTTCATTAAGTGAAGTGCGAAGGTGTATTAAGGGAAAATAAAGCAGATCATAAGGAAAATCTTTTATTATATTATCAAGCTTCAAATTATCTATTTCAAAAGCAATATTTTGGAGCAATTTTTGTTCGTAAACTTCTTCATTTTTTATTTTTGCCATGACTTTAAGCCATTCTTTAACTATAGATTGATAATTTTTAAGTTGTGTTATTTGTATTTTCATCTTGCACCCTCTTTTCGTCAGAAAAAGATAATATTAATTCTAAAAATTTTTGAGAAATTAAAGAGAGCTCTTTGTTTTTTTTATATACGATTTTAAATGTTCTGGTAAATTTGCTGTTTTTTATTAAAATGTTCTCAAATAATCCAAAACTTAGTTCCTTACGAATAGCACTTTTAGATAAAATGGAAAAACCAAGATGAGCTTCTACTGCAGATTTGATCGATTCTGTACTATCCAATTCTAAAATAATATTTAATTTCTTTGGATCGACTTGATGGTGTTTTAAATACTTCTCAGCTACGCTTCTCGTTCCTGAACCTTGCTCACGTAAAATTAATGGAAGACGCCTTATTTCCTTTAAATCAATAGGTTTATTTAAAAGCTCACAATCTTTTTTATTTCCAAATAAGACAAGTTCATCTTCCATAAAAGAATGGGTAATAAATGAAGGATCATCAAATTCTGCTTCTATTAACCCTATTTCTATTTCATTTCTTTGGATCATTTCGATTACATGCTTACTATTAGTGATAACAGTTTCTAGCTTTACGTTTGGATAGTGAGTTTTAAACGTATTTAAGTAAGAAGGAAGTACACTTTCACCAATAGTCAGGCTACTAGCTATTAATAATTTACCTAGTAAAGTATCAGATAATTCGCTAAGTTCATTTTCGGCTTTGGTAGTCATATTAATAATGTTTTCTGCGTAAGGATATAAGATTTCTCCAGCTAATGTTAAGTCTACCGAGTGATGTGTCCTTGTGAATAATTTAATCCCTAAATATTGTTCTAAAGATTTAATTTGAGAAGTAATAGATGGTTGAGATAAATAAAGCGCTTTGGCAGTTTCTGAAAAATTTTTACAATTTGCTAGAGTATAAAAAGTTTTAATATATTCAAAATTCATATTGTGTCTACCGCCTTTACTAAACGAAGACCCCTTTTTAAACTAAGAGGTCTTCGATCACTTTATACTACCAATTTTCATGGTCAAGATGGATATATTTGTCAAGATAGCGAGTTGGCATTTTCAAAGCATCTTTACGGAAAGGAGGGGCTAACTGGGTACCATCTACTTTAATATTTAAGATAGTTGGCTTTTTAGCCTGCAAAGCTTCAGAAAACGCTCTTTGAAGATCCTCAGGGTTGTCAATGGTTTCCCCATTTGCTCCCATACTTTTAGCTACTTCTGCAAAATCAGGCCCTTGTATATCTGCCCCTACGAAACGATTATTATAATAATCGACTTGATTTTTCTTTTCTGCACTCCAAGCCTCATTATTTATAACACAAGCTACCACTGGAAGATTTTGTTCTACTGCTGTACTTACCTCGTGTAAACTCATTCCCCAAGCACCGTCTCCTACTATAGAGATGACTGGTACATCAGGGTTCCCTTTCTTGGCTCCCAATGCTGCGGGATAAGCAAATCCGCAATTTCCAAACGTAAGTGCTGCTAAATGTTTACGTGGCTTATTGAATCTTAAATAAGAATTTGAGGTGGAGGAAGTATTACCAATATCAGATGTAACAATTGTATCTTCTGTAATCAAATTAGAAATTTCTAAAAGTGCTCTACGCGGGTTCATTGGTTGTCCAGGTTCCATTGCTTCTTTTTCGATTTCATGAATCCATTCGTTTTTACGTTCTTTTGTTTTTTCCCATCTTTCTTGATTCAATTTTCTTTCCGGATAGTGTTGCTGTATTCTTTTATTTAATTCTTGCGTGACATCTTTAGCATCGCCTAAAATTCCGCATTCAATAGGATGAGTTCTAGCGATGTTTCGATGGTTAATGTCAACTTGGATAATATCGGCTTTTTTAGGAAAATAGTCAATGTCATAGGCCGGTAAAGTTCCAAATACGGAAAGCCTCGTGCCGATAGCTAAAACGACATCAGCTTCTTCTAATGTATACATAGCTGATTTTGCTCCCATATAACCGATTGGGCCTACGGCTAAATCATGATCCCAAGGAAACGCATCATTATGCATGTATGAAGTCGCTACTGGAGCGGACAAATACTCAGCCATTTCTTGAACATCGTCGACAGCATCGGCATCAACAACACCACGGCCAGAAATTATTACTGGTTTTTGAGCTTGTTGAAGAAGGTTTACAGCTTTATCTAAAGCTTCAGAATCTCCAAAACCTTTTTTTGTTACGCGATATTGATGAGGAGAAAGAATTTGTTCTTCAATCTCACCAAAAAATAAATCTCTAGGGATGTCAAAAAGTACAGGTCCTCTTTCAGCATAAGCAATGCGAAAAGCTGTGCGTAAACACTCAGCTACACGACTTACGTGAGGAACTTGCACAGTCTCTTTAGTGATAGCTTCAAACATAGATACTTGATCTGCCTCTTGAAAGCCGTCCCAACCAATAGTAGGGGTTCCTGCTGATGGGGAAATTACTACCATAGGTGTATGTGCCAGATGGGCTGCAGCTACAGAAGTCACCATGTTTGAGATTCCTGGACCATTTTGTCCAATAACAACGCCTGCTTTTCCAGTAACACGAGTGTATCCATCCGCCATATGAGCTGCGCTTTGCTCATGACGCACTGGAATAAATTCAATTCCGGCAGTCGGGAGCAAATCTAACATGTCCATAAAAGCAGAGCCTAATATGCCATAAATTTGCTCGACATCCTCTGCAAGTAATGTTTCGACGATAGCCTCACTAGGAGTCATCTTAGTTTTTTGATTGAAGTGTTCTTGTTTACGCAGCTCGCTTAGTTGACTTTTAGTTTCCATGTCCATTAAATGAATCCTCCTTTTAGGTTAATAAATGTAAATTGTAAGCGATACCAAAATTATAAACACATTCATTTTGTAATTGAAATAAAATTATCAAACTTTTTAAATCAAATATTTTAATAGTGAACATTTAAAAAAATTATATGAAGTGACAAAAAATTGTAAAAAACCCCATCACGTCAATGTTAGCGCTTACAAATGCTTCTCAATATGTTTATTCGTTAGAGAAACACTATTTGTGCTAGCAAGATATCTGTGGTTTAAATAAGTCAAATCATCTAAAAAGGAGTGTTTGGATAATGCGTGTAGGAATTCCTAGGGAATTAAAAAACTATGAAAAACGAGTTGCAGTTACTCCATCAATGGTTGAAGAATTAGTTAATAATGGAAATGAAGTTTGCGTAGAAACACAAGCTGGAGAACAAAGTGGGTTTAATGACATTGAATTTGAAAGTGCTGGTGCTGCAATTATTAAAGACACAAAGAAAGTATGGGACTGCGAAATGGTAATGAAAGTTAAAGAACCTCTTCCTGAAGAGTACCAATATTTTAGAGAAAATCTTATTCTTTTTACGTATTTGCATTTAGCAGCGGAACCAAGATTAACCGACGAACTCCAAAAAAACAAAGTTACAGCTATCGCTTATGAAACATTAGCATTAAAGGATGGTTCTTTGCCATTACTTACTCCTATGAGCGAGATAGCAGGCAGAATGTCAGTTCAGATTGGAGCTAGATTTTTAGAAGGCACATTTGACGGTAAAGGAGTATTGTTAGGAGGTATACCAGGAGTGTCTCCGGCTACAGTTACTATTATTGGTGGAGGCGTGGTCGGAGTAAATGCCGCAAAAATAGCCACTGGTCTTGGCGCTCATGTAAAAATTTTAGATGTTAGTGCTAAACGCTTACGTGAAATTGATGATCAGTTCAATGGGAGAGTCGAAACACTTATGTCTAACGCTCAAAATTTAAGCAACGCTGTTGCTTCTGCAGATCTTTTGATAGGGGCTGTATTAATCGCTGGTGCTAAAGCACCGCAAATTGTAAAAGAAAGTATGGTTAAAACGATGAAAGCAAACTCTGTAATAGTGGATGTGGCTGTAGATCAAGGAGGGTGTATTGAAACAATTGATAAAATCACTACTCATGAGAATCCGATTTATCTTAAACACGAGGTGGTTCACTATGCAGTAGCTAATATCCCTGGATCGGTTTCAAGAACTGCAACTCTAGCATTGACAAATGCCACTGCGCCATACGCTAATTCACTTGCTACTCTAGGAATAGAAAAAGCATTAATAAAATACCCTGAATTACAATCAGCAATCAATATTTATGATGGTAATATTATTCACCCTGCAATAGCGAAAGCTCATAAAAAAGAATTTGTTAGTTTTAGTTAAATAAAACCTAGTAAGTATTATAAATAGGGAGTGAGTAAATAATGAAAACAAACGAAGAACAAGAATTAATTACAAAAGATAAAGAGCACCTTTGGCACGCTATGCACCGGCACAACCCTGATGCTTCGCCAATGGTAGCTGATTATGGAGAAGGCTCATGGTTTACTGATAAAAATGGGAATAAATATATGGATGGGGTTTCAGGCCTATGGTGTTTGAATTTAGGCCATGGACAACAAGAAATTGTAGATGCAGCCACTGAACAACTTTCAAAATTGGCTTATTTTCCATTAACCTTTAGTCATGAGCCAGCTATTGAATTAGCTTCAAAAATTAGTGAGCTTTTAGGCGGTAATTATAGAACTTTTTTCTCCAATGGTGGTTCAGATGCCAATGAAACAGCTTTCAAAATTGCCAGACAGTATCATAGACAAACTGGAAATCCTGAAAAATATAAATTTATATCAAGATACCGCGCTTATCACGGTACAACAATGGGGGCCATGAGCGCTACGGCGCAAGCACAACGTAGAACTAAATACGATCCTTTGGTGCCAGGTTTTTTACACGTTCCACCTCCTTATGCTTATAGAAGTACATTTGCTAATCCTGAGAGAGATGATGAACTAGCAGCTGACTTTTTAGAACAGACGATCATTTGGGAAGGGGAAGAGACCGTAGCTGGGTTTATCATGGAGCCCTTTATCTCAGGTGGTGGAGTAATCAAACCACAATCGGCATCCTATCTACAAAAAATTCGAGAAATCTGTGACAAGTATAATGTTTTATTGATTATGGATGAAGTAGTTTCGGGCTTTGGAAGAACCGGAGAGATGTTTGGTTTTATGCATAGCGAAAACGTAAAACCAGATATGATTTCGATGGCAAAGGGATTGACAAGTGGCTATATGCCTCTAGGAGCTACGGCTATTAAAAATGAAATTTATGAACCATTCAAGGAAGTTACAGGAAATAGTCATTTTCGCCACGTTTCTACGTATGGAGGCCATCCAACAGCTTGTGCTGTAGCATTAAAAAACATCGAAATTTTGGAAAGAGAAGGTATAACTAATCGAGTAAAAAAGTTGGGGACTAGTAAGTTAAGTAAATTGGAAGCCCTTGCTTCACATCCTAATGTAGGAGAGGTAAGAGGAGTAGGGTTTTTATATGGCTTGGAAATGGTAAGCAACAAAGAAACCAAAGCTCCTCTACAAGATGAATCAATGAACGAAATTTTGAGAGAGTGCAAAAATAAAGGTCTTATTATAGGGAAGAATGGGGATACTGTTCCCGAGCTCGGGAACGTATTAATTATAGCTCCACCGTTAACTTCAACGGAAGAAGATTTGGATTTTCTATTAAATACTTTAGAGCAGGTTTTAGAAACGATAAAACATTAGAGCGGAATATATTTCCGCTCTAACTTTTAACTCGTCAATGGATAAAAGAAATTAGGAGGCAATTTTAATGAAATTAAAAGATAATGTCTCTCCATTACCTCAAGAAAGTTTAGAAGGAAAAAATCCAGAAGATAATCAATTGAAAAAAACTTTAAAACCTAAATGGGTTTGGGCAATTGCACTAGGTTCAGCAGTTGGGTGGGGCGCTTTTGTTCAACCGGTTCAATGGTTAGGAACCGCTGGACCATTAGGGGTCATTTTAGGGATGACGCTTGGAGCATTATTAATGATGGTTATAGGTTTTTGTTACGGCTATTTAATACAAACATTTCCTTTCACCGGGGGCGGATTTACTTATGCTTACTACGGTTTTGGAAAATATCATGCCTATATATGCGGTTGGTTTCTTGCATTAGCTTATGCCTGCATTATTGCATTAAATGCGTCAGCACTAGGGCTAATGTTTAGATTTTTATTACCCGAGTTAGTGAGCTGGGGCTACATGTATAGTGTAGCTGGTTGGGAAGTTTACGCCGGGGAAGTTTTAATATCATGTATAGCGATTATTGTTTTCGCTATATTTAATATACGCGGTGCTAGTTTATCAGGTTCGATGCAATACTGGTTCGTAATCGTATTAATACTAGGTGCTCTTGCGATATCTATTGGTTTATTTTTCTCTTCAAGTTCTTCATTATCTTTTACTCAGCCGCTGTTTAATACTAATATTACTTCATTTGAAGCGATTTTTTCTATTTTGGCAATAGCGCCTTGGGCATATATTGGTTTTGATAATGTTCCTCAGGCTGCTGAAGAATTTAATTTCAAACCAAAGAAAGCATTTGCATTGATCGCATTTTCGCTCATTTGTGCATCTTTAATATATTCGCTAATGGTATTTGCTACTACCATTGCTGGTCCATGGCAAGACTTAGTAAGTGCGCAACATCAATGGGGCACAGGTGAGGTCGTTCGAAACACTTTGGGTGTTACAGGGGTATCTATACTAGCTATTGCTTTAAGCGCAGGAATTTTTACTGGCCTTAATGGATTTTATGTAGCTACTAGTCGTCTACTATTCGCTATGGGAAGATCACAAATTTTTCCAAGTGCTTTTGGTAAACTGCATCATAAATATAGAACTCCAAATATTAGTATAATGTTTATATGCTTACTTTGTTTAATTTCTCCTTTTTTTGGGAGGGAAGCTTTAAACTGGATTGTAGATATGTCTTCAATAGGAGTTACAGTTGCTTTCCTTTATTGTTGTTTAGCTTCATATAAAGTATTTGCCTGGAATAAAAAAGAATCACTCGCAAAGAATAAGTTTCAAATTTCTCCAAAG
This sequence comes from Marinococcus halophilus, assembly GCF_900166605.1. Classification (NCBI taxonomy): domain Bacteria; kingdom Bacillati; phylum Bacillota; class Bacilli; order Caryophanales; family Bacillaceae; genus Marinococcus; species Marinococcus halophilus. The sequence goes on along the minus strand of NZ_FVZD01000003.1, from coordinate 134,563 downwards.
AAAAAAATTATTTCCGTATTAGGAGTATTCATTAGTGTGGGGTTTATTTTATTACTGATTGTTCCAGGTTCCCCCGGGGCACTGGCTTTCCCATCATGGATTGCTATGATTGTATGGATATTGATTGGTTTTACATTTTTTCAGATAAATCGTAAGAAAATTAGCCAATTAACAAAAGAAGAACTAGACATGAGAATTATTGGTAAGGATTCCAAGTAAAAATATCTTATTTATTATTTGAATAATAAGAAAAATTGAAATTTTTCTTTAAATCTTAAAAATTCTAAAGTGATCTTCAGTTAATGCTGAGCTCACTTTATATAAATTCGTGAAAGCATGGCTGACTTCTTATCTTTCGATCCGCCTAGTGACCAGGGACGGCTCCCGGGAGTATAACAAAACCATTACGAAAACTTGTCCCGAGGTCCTTTAAATATCGGGCCGGGGTTATCTTTATAATCACGGGAGTCGTTCGATCACTGAGTGAAACGAGTCTTTCCCGGAAAGGAGACCATGTCGGTCTCATTTGCTTTTTCCATGTCCGGCTCCAGCGACCCCATCTCACACCCGTTGCACAAAAAAGAAAAGCAAGTATGGCAGTTGATTTAACAATTGCAGGCCCCCCGGCATCGCCAGGGTGCTTCGATTTCACACATCAGCTGGAATTTGTTTCTGAACTAAAAGACGAGTCGGAAATAAGGTTCCGTCTAGACCCTCCCATGAGCCACAAACTCCAATGTCCTCCTAGCGTGGGAATGTGTCGATCGGTCATCCTTTCGTTTGTCAAGAAGAGAACATCTGCCAATCATATCTTCACGATCATTTAAGTCCAAGGCTACTAAAAAGCCTTCTCGACCTTAAAAAATTTTCTAGATCATTTACGAGCTAGTCCGGACGAACACTTCTGTACTCATGTATTTGTTCTGCCGTGAACTCCTCTGACTACATATCTTTGGTCTCCGTCAGCGCTTTCGTCGCAGGACGCAGCTGCCATCAGGGAATTGGAGGACTAATATCCCTTTCTCCGAGACGTGAATTATCTAATGGCAAAGTTTCAACGACGAATACAGCATCGAATCGACTAGCCGTCCATGTTAGCCTAAATCCAACAAGCGACTCCAAGGCCCATTTCCAAAATGCAAAACGGCAGTTCTGTTTTGTTTTCGTACGGGAAAGCCGTGGTCATTGCCTAGCATTTTTTCTGCAGTAACGGGTTGGTGGAAGATCACATGACTCGCGTTAAGATACTGAAACGCCAAATGTTTGATCGTATTAACGTCGATTTATTGCTTCAAAAAGTCCTCTATAAATGGCCGAAGGTATAGCAAAAAATAGTCGTTGATTTTACCTGTGCTCACATGTTTCTTCATTATTAGACCGGGAGATCCAAAGATTGGCTAACCTTGACACTTATGGTTGAGATTGCAATGAAAGAAAAGACAATTTTTTATTATATTAAATTATATCGTGTATTACGTATCTTTATTTCTAATTTTAAAACAATATAGCTAACATTAGAGTAGGAGGTGGCTTGTATGAATTCAGAAACTACTGCACACAGGTATTCTTCAAATACAGGCATGAAATATCGAAATAAATGGTTGCTAGGGGTTTTATTCACTTTTGTAATTGCTCTCCTAGGATTTTTATTAGCCCTTATTCCTGGTTTTAGCTACATTGGGCAATTAGCCTGTGCCATAATACTTGCCGTTTCTTACCGACAAATATTTGGATATCCTGAAAAATTAAGAGAGGGTATAACTTTTTCGACGCAGAAACTTCTACGTTTAGCCATTATTTTATACGGTTTGCAACTAAATATTGCTGTTGTTTTAACTGATGGTGCGAGTTTATTAATTAGAGATGCGGTTATTATTACTTTTGCGATTTTATTTACTTTGTGGTTAGCCAAGGTATTAAAAGCAGATTATTCCATTTCTATGCTATTAGGTGTAGGAACAGGAATTTGCGGAGCAGCAGCAATAGCTGCAGTAGCTCCTATACTTAAAGCAAAAAATGAAGACACTGCGATTAGCGTAGGGATTATTGCACTAATGGGGACTGTATTTTCTATTATTTATATTCTGTTGCGCCCCATTATTCCTCTTGAATCGATGGAATATGGTATTTGGTCGGGTATGAGTCTTCATGAATTAGCGCATGTGGCTATAGCTGCAGAACCAGCAGGGCAAGATGCCTTAGCTATCGCCCTTTTAGCAAAGCTCGGACGAGTATTTTTACTAATCCCTGTTTGTTTCGTCTTAATCTTTTGTATGAAAAAAATTTCAAAGGAGAAAAACGCCCCTCAAGTAAAAATCCCATTTCCATATTTTCTTTTAGGATTTATTGGCATGAGTTTAATAAACACATTTGTTTTAAATGAAGTCATTCCTTTCCCTAACGAAATAATGGTCGGCGTTGAAAATGCCACAACCTGGTTGCTTACTGCTGCTATGGTCGGTCTAGGCTTAAATGTGATTTTTAAAGACTTACGTAATAAAGCGTTTAAACCCTTAATTGCTATGTGCATTACGACTGTTTTTGTTTCAATTATTTCGTTTTTGTTGCTATAAACATTAAAAAGAGGTGAAAATATGTGGGAAGAACTAATAGAAAAAGTGCGAAAAAAGAGACCTTCTATACTTTTTATGGACGGGGAAGATAATCGAGTTGTTGAAGCTGCACTAAAGTTATCCCAAGAGAAAATTATTCACCCAATTTTGGTAGGAAATGAATACGAATTGTGGAGAAAACTAAAAAACGTAAAAAATACAGATGTTGAAATTATAGATCCAAGTACTTTTTACTCAAACAATAAAATTTACAATTATCTGTTCCAAAAATTACTAACTAAATATTCTCAAGACCACGCTAACCAACTAGTTCGAAGCACTAACTATTTTGCTATGGGTTTGTTAAATTACAATATTGGAGAAGGTTTAATAGGCGGAGCAACTTTCAAAACTTCTGATGTATTAAGGCCTGCGTTAGAAATCGTCAAAACAAAAAAAGGTATTCAACGAATAAGTAGCTATTTTTTAATGAATAATCAAGAAAAAACATTTTTATTTGCAGATTGTGCTGTTAATCCTTCTCCAAGTAGTTATGAATTAGCAGAAATAGCTTTTCTATCTGCAGAAGCGGCTGAACTTTATAGTTTGAATCCAAAGGTGGCCTTTTTGAGCTATTCTACCAATGGCTCTGCAACTTCTAGTGATACCGAAAAAGTTAGCGAAGCCACAAAAATATTTACTAATAAGCATGACGAATATCCCGCTGAAGGAGAGGTCCAATTCGATGCAGCTGTGACGCCAGCAATAGCCGCGCGCAAAAATCAAAATTCGGTCATTCAAGGTGAAGCGAATGTACTAGTATTCCCGGATCTAAATTCAGCAAATATAGCATACAAGATTACAGAAAGATTGGCTGGTTATCAAGCTATTGGGCCAATTATTCAAGGACTTAATCGGCCAGTGAATGATTTGTCTAGAGGGTGCTCAATGGAAGACATTTATTACCTAGGGATCATTACTGGTTGGCAAGCGATAAACAATAAGAGGCTTAGTCTTTCCTAAGACAATTAATTCCACATTGTATGATGCGTTTAAGTGAAGGGATGATCTGAAAATGATTTACTTACGACATGTTTGTTTAGATCACAAACTCATCTCTTTTCAAGAAGCTATATTAAAATTTCAAAAAAATTGCACGACAAGAACTTGGGAAGTAGTTATTGAAAATGGAAAACATTTCTTTTTTGAAGAACCTAATAACCATTTTTGTTTTATTTTAGAAGCCGTAGACATAAATAGGCATGTTTACCGTGGCCCTTGTGTGATTGAATTTGTGGCTCAAATGCTTAATATCGTCCATCTGCAAGGTATCAGGCCATTACAAGTACTATCGTAAATGTCTCTCTAAAAAGACAAAAAGAAAAGTAATTCATTGACCATTAGGGGGGTTTAAACCAACACTCTTAAGAGCAAAAAGCATCAAGAAGCAATGATTCTTTTTAACGTTTGAATGTTTCGGAAGGTGCGACGCCTTTGCATTTGTCTTCATTTTTTTCTTGATTAATGCTGCAATAATCCTCCGACAGGGCTAACGAATAATGATAAAATGCGATAGAAAACGTTCGAACTAACGAAAGAGAAGACAAGAGACTTAGCCGCCCCCGTGATCGTTGAGAAATATATTGGTAGTACTATGAATCATCAGAAAGGAAAAACCTTGGATACCTATGGGCTTGTTATTGGGAAGGAGATTTTATGATGAAAATGAGCTGGCAATATTATTATACGGTGATGAAAAGAGCTCATTTAGATCAATTAAAGCGGGAAGTATGGACAGCAGAGCATATTAAAATCAAACGGAGGATGCAAGGTCTATCGCAACGAGAACTGGCTGAAGCGGTTGGGGCATCCGTGCGTACGATCAGACGTATTGAAGCCGGTGTGACGATCCCTCACGAAGATCTTTTAAGAACCATTGCTCAAATACTTCCAATCTATTTCCCGCAAAAGAGAACCAATGAGGAAACTAGATGGTACAGGTGAATACCCGAAGCAGTTAAACGGATGGTGGCTCTGAGGTATGCTTAATCCCTAATCGAAGCATGCCTTGGAACAATTAAAAGAAAACATAGAAGAATTTATAAAAAAATAATAATTGAAAATGAAATAAATAATAAGTCAAAATAACTGAGTGTAAAAAAGCTAAGAAAAGCAGCAGTTTCCCTAAAAAGAGTGAGGGTTTATTTATATGAGTTATTGATACAGAAAGAAGAAAATTGACTATTTGTATTATTGAATAATTGAATTATTGTATGATTGTTTTATTTTATGTATTATAAACAGGCGTTTCAGCTTCGGAAAGAGCTGAAACGCCTGTTTTGTTGTGAGAAGCTGCTCATAATCGCGATTATGTTAAGGAAGCATCAAGCGCCGTTTGGCACACTGATGCTTCCTTTTTGTCGTGATTCTATTGATGGTCTTTTTTAAGCTTTAAGCGCCGTTAACTTAAGGGTGCGCGAAGTGGAATCATGCACCATGTCAAGCAGCTCGGGATTATCCTCAAGGGATTTACCGTACGACGGAATGATTTCCTTCAGCTTCGGCTCCCACGCTTCGAGGTGATCGGGGAAGCATTTGTTGAGTACTTCAAGCATAATCGACACGGACACGGAAGCCCCCGGTGATTCCCCGAGAAGCGCTGCCATCGTGCGATCTTCGGCATGAATTAGCTTGGTGCCAAACTGCAGGGCGCCCCGACCGCCCTCCTCGGTATCCTCAATCAGCTGCACGCGCTGGCCGGCAACGAGAAGCTCCCAGTCCTCACTGGACGCATCCGGCACAAAGTTGCGCAGCTCCTCCATCCGGTGTTCCTTGGTCATGCTCAGCTGCTGGGCGAGATACTTGAGCAGCGGGGTATTCTTTGCGCCGGCTGCAAGCATCGTCAGCACGTTTGTCGGCTTGACCGAACCAAACAGATCCATCGGAGAACCCTGTTTCAAAAACTTGGGCGTAAATCCGGCGAACGGGCCGTACAGAAGCGTATCCCTGCCTTCGATATGACGCCGGTCCAGGTGCGGCACCGTCATCGGCGGCGTGCCTTCCGGCTCTTTGCCGTACACCTTGGAATGATGCTTTTGGACGACCTCGGGATTATCACAGACAAGGAATTCGCCGCTGATCGGAAATCCGCCAATGTGTTTGCTTTCGGGAATTCCGGTTTTTTGCAGCAGCGGCAGCGCACCGCCGCCGGCGCCGATAAAGGCGAAGGAAGCCGTATGTTCTTCGAGCGTTTCCTGCTGGTGGTTTCGGACCTTTACTTCCCACGTGCCGTCCGGTCGCTGGGCAATATCGTCGACGGAATGATTGTAGCGGATCTCGACGTTACTTTGCTTCTCCAGGCTGGCAAGCATCTGGCGGGTGAGTTCCCCGAAATTGATATCGGTGCCGTGGTCGACCTTCGTGGCTGCGATCGGCTCGTCGGAGTCGCGGCCCTCCATCATTAACGGAATCCACTGCCTGATTTGTCCGGGGTCTTCGGAAAACTCCATGCCCTGAAACTGGGGATGGCCGTCGAGGGCCTCGAACCGTTTTTTTAGAAAGTTCACGTGGTCCTGTCCGTACACAAAGCTGATGTGGGGGAGGGGACGGATAAACTCCTCCGGGTTTTGAAGGTCGCCCTGGTCCACCAAATGCGCCCAGAGCTGTCGTGAAATCTGAAACTGTTCATTAATTTCGACCGCCCGGCCGGTCTTAAGAGAGCCGTCCGGCTGCTCGGGGGTGTAGTTCAGCTCACAGAGAGCCGCGTGTCCGGTACCGGCGTTGTTCCATTCATTCGAGCTCTCCTGTCCCGCGGAATCAAGCTTTTCAAAAATAGTAATGCGCCACTCCGGCTCCAGCTTTTTCAGAAGCGTGGCGAGCGTCGCGCTCACGATGCCGGCGCCGATCAGAATGATGTCGGTCGTTGTGTCATGATTACGCATCGTTTTCCTCCTTTGGATGATGCAACAAGTTGAGTTTATACAGAAAATAAACTTGTCATGCGTCTGTGACGCTGATTTTGCAGATGTTTATCTTGCGAAGGATTGGCAGACCTAATCCCTCTTTTAATGATTGTGATTGGCTTTCCGCTGAACCATGGCAATGAAGGCAGAAACGCATGGTAGATCGTCTACACGTTTCGATGTTTCATCCCTTGAGACAGCACATGCTCCACATTGATGAGGTGTCTGCTCATGGCCTCAGTAGCCAATTCGTTCTGGTGGTTTTCGATGGCATGAAAGATTTGTTGATGTTCGTCAATCAGGTTTTGAGAGGATCGTTGTTCGAAAAACAACCATACTTTTCTGGTTTCATACATGGTTTTTTGCAAGGTATCGGAAAGCCGACTCATCATTTGTTGGAGAAGGTAATTTCCGGAGGCTTCGGCAATGGCTAGATGGAAACGAACATCGCCCTGTTCGCCGAGACCCCCCGAACCGTTGGACGCCTGCGTCATTTGTTCCAGCGCGTCCCGCATCTGTTCCAGGTGACCGTCTGTCCGTCGAAGTGCAGCCAGTTCGGCAGCTCCTTTCTCCAGCACATGACGGACTTCAAACAGTTCTTTCATGGTTTGCGTCGAAAGAAGGGTAGGGCTGTTCATCATTTCTGTGATGGTGGAAGCATCGTATTGGTTCACAAAGGTGCCTTCTCCCTGACGAATCGTGATAATGCCGACGGCTCGTAATGCACTTAACGCTTCCCGAACGGCGGAATGGCTTACATCGAACTGTTCCGAAAGCGCAATGACGGAATCCAGTTTGTCCCCGGGTTGTACTTCTCCACGTCTGATCATGTCTTCAATTTTTTCTCGAACCACTTCAGCGATTTTTTTCGTTTCAATACGTTCGATAGGCATTAATGGCTTCTCCTCTCGTGGATGCTGGGATCGCTCTACGTTCTTGATCGTTTGTGCGTCAGCGTTGGTCTCGCTGCCCTGCTTTAGGCAAAGCATAAAAACGATAACTATTTTATTTTCTATAGATATGGTCATCAGATGAGGAGCATGAATTCATTGTATCATCAGTAGAAACCGCTTTCAATTATCAAGCTGTTTTTGAACAAAGAACTAGAAAAAGCATCTTTTAGTCACAAAACATATTGCAAATATGAATGTAAGCGATTACTATATGGAATATGGTCATCTGATGACCATATTACCCCTATCCTTGATGAGCGGTAAGAGCGAAAGCATCATGATATCAAAGAGGAGGAAATCAAATGTTAATGATCGTGGCCTTAAGCGCTGTGATTGTACCATTTCTGTTGTTGGTCCTGCTGCGAATGCCGGCAATTAAAGGGATGTCTATCAGTGCCGTTGTTGTCATTCTATTAGCGATAACCGTGTGGGGAATGGAAAGCCAAGTGATTGCTTCGTCGATCCTCCAGGGTGTACATAAAACCTTGACCATTTTATTCATTTTGTTTGGAGCTCTGGTTCTTTTGAATACCCTCAGGAACACGGGGGCAGTGAATCGCATTAATCAGGGGTTCCAGAGTATTTCTCAGGATATGAGGGTCCAATTGATCTTTGTCGCCTTTTTGTTCGGATCGTTAATTGAAGGGGCGGCAGGGTTTGGTACCCCGGCGATGGTGACGGCGCCGTTAATGCTCGCGCTAGGTTTTAAGCCCTTGGCGGCGGTGGCGACAGCGCTCATTGCTGACAGTACTGCCGTCGCCTTCGGAGCGGTAGGAACGCCCGTGTTGGTCGGCTTAAGCACTTTGCCCGAAGCGGATGCTGCCTTTTATCGGGATGTCGGTTTTACGGTCACCCTCATTGATTTATTCGCGGGCATGTTCATTCCTTTTATCCTAATGCTCGTTCTGACGTTGTTCTTTGGTAAAGGAAAGGGTATCAAGGACGCTATGGTGATGCTTCCCTGGACCCTGCTTATTGGGATCACGTATAACGGATCCGCATTAGTATATGCATATTTGTTTGGCCCGGAGTTTGTAGCGATTCTTGGTTCGTTAACGGGACTGGTGGTGGCCGCGGTGACTGCTAAAAAAGGATGGTTGCTCCCAACGTCCACATGGACCGATGCTATGCAGGAGGATTTCAAGATAAGTCACGAACGATCCGAGATGGGATTAATCCGGGCGTGGCTTCCGTATATCATTGTTGTTCTCTTATTGCTTCTCACCCGTATTGTTCCTTGGTTTCAGAAATTCACCCAGACCGCCATTGATTTAACCTGGACGAATATTTTGGGGGTGGAAGGGGTCACGTCGGAATGGGAACTGCTTTATTCTCCCGGCACAGTCCTCACGGTCGCGGCTATCTTGGCCGTCGTCGTTCAACGAAAACGGCTGGGCCACTTTGGGCGGGCAGCCACGCAGTCGTTGGCTACGATTAAAATTACCGCTGTGACTCTTGTGGCCACGCTTGCCATGGTTCATGTGTTTAGTAATTCCGGGATGAATGCGAGCGATTTGATGAGCATGCCGGAGTACATTGCGCAGGGGATGGCAGCCGCCTTCGGCCCAATGTGGATCTTTGCCGCCCCGTTCCTCGGGGAATTGGGGTCTTTTATTACCGGAAGCGCCACCGTTTCAACGCTTACCTTCTCCCCAATTCAGTACAATATCGCAGAGGCCACGGGCGCGAATGTCCACGTGGTGCTTGCTGCTCAACTGGTGGGAGCCGGCGCGGGAAATATGATTTGTGTGCATAACGTAGTTGCTGCTAGTGCTGTTGTAGGAATGCAGGGAGAGGAAGGAAACGTTATCCGAAAAACCTTGGGACCGGCATTTCTGTATGGGATCTTGGTGGGTATTGGCGGATTCATTTTGATGAACATTTTATAAAATGACTAATGGGTTGAAGTTGGACACTAATACCAACTTCAACCCATTATCTTTTAATACATTTTAAATCGTCAAAATGACACCGTGGAAGGACTGAACAACCAGACCGAGGTGATCAAACGGAACGCCTTCGGGTTTCAACGGTATGACCGTCTGTGAGCCAAAGTGTTATTGCATCATCAATATAAATGGTCGCTCGCCGGATAATAGAGAGGTCACCCCAACGTTAGACATAGAACCAAATTATTTTCATTCAGAAAAAAGAGAAGATTGTTGGTCTGGATTCCGTAGCTTGTATAGACGTGACGTCGTTACTTATTTATGGACGCTGTGGGGTCTATCCCGTCGAAAGCGATAGAAGTTATTGCCTTACACGACGATAGCTGCCATGCGTAAAATTTGTGAAAAAGGGAAAAGGGAAACGTTTCTTTAAGCTGTAATCCGTTATATTAGCCAGGAACGGCGGTATAATGGTGTAAGCAGGGATCGACAAATATTCGTAGCACTAGTTATCTGTGCGATATCGCTGACACAAGGAAGAAAGGAGCGCGAGAAACATGCTTCAGCCGACAAAAAAGCTAGGGTTAATAACTGCGCCGGGATATGCAGCGAAACTAGGGGAAGCGTTACAAAGAGACCTTCCTCCGTTGCTGGCCCGTGATGTCGATGAAGAATATAGCTGGCAAATTGAATGTACCGAAGACCTCCTTACAGGCGAAACAAATGACTCTTTGGAAGTGTTGGAGGCTTTGGAAGCTACAAATGTTCATAATAAATGGGATTTTGTTATTGCTTTGACGGATTTACCGTTATTCCAGGAAAAGAAGACGATCTTGGCAGAAATGGCTGAAGATAAAAATAGTGCATTTATTAGCCTCCCTGGTCTTGGTTTTATGCCAATGTATAAGCGTGTTCGAGAGGCGGTTTTACAGTTGGTGAATGAGATGTATTATGGAAGCTCAGACCAAGCCCGGGCGTACGTTGAAAAGCGAAATCAATTGAAAAAGGGCCCCTCCCTGAACAGCAAAAATCAATCGTCAACAAGGTTGATGAGCAAACGTCTGTTGGAGATTTTATCTCCTATTACACGTGAAACTCTAAACGATCCAGCCTCGAAGGTCCGTGTACGATACATGGTCAAGAATCGAAGTAGTGGAAGATGGCGTATTTTTTCGGGAATGGTGCGGGCGAACCGCCCGTGGGATATGTTTCCTGCTTTTATCAAGGTTGTAGTGGTGGCGTTCACGACAGGAGCTTATGCGCTGGTTTTCCCCACCCTTTGGCAATTGAGTCATGAGTACAATGCCTGGCGAATGCTCATGCTTTCGGTGGTTTCGATCTTAGCAATGGTGAGTTGGATCATTCTCGCTCATCGGTTGTGGGAACAAAAAGCCAAGGAAAAACCAGAGTATATCCGAAAATTATACAATACGACCACGTTTGTTACCTTATGTTGGACGGTCACGATGTTCTATATTTTATTATTTCTTCTATTTTCGGCCGCTGTGATGATCCTTATTCCCATTGGAATGTTGGAAGCCCAGTTATCCGGAACGGTAGGGTACCTGAACTATTTCTACGTAGCTTGGACCGCCACAAGTGTGGCGACTATTGTTGGAGCGCTGGGATCGGTGTTCGAAGAGAAAGAGATGATTTTGGAATCCACCTATGGATATCGCCAACGTTGGCGACATGAAAGAATCAAGAGATTCAATGAGGAACAAAAACAAGAAGAACAAGCGAAGAAAGAAGCGGTAGAAAGAAAGCACCAGGACTCTAAAGCGAAGAAAGGGACCGAAAAAACTAACATTGAGTATCACCGTGCGTTACCAAAAGAAGCGGAACCTCTCATCGCCGTAACACGTAGCAAAAGAGCATGAAAGTAACGCCCTGCTCGGTAAGTCAATGCTTACTGGGTTTAGTAAAATGATTGATATGAATGCCTGTTTCTTTCTTTAGTAAAAGGAAAAAGAACTGCAAGCAGGCATTTACTTGGAGTTCTTTGCTTCTCTACTAATGGTCAAGGGTACATGTTAGATTGTTTTCCCAACACCCGTTTGCTTTGTTCTTGGTGCCCTGTTTCATCATCAATTAGATTGGCCAGTTGATTATGGAGTTCAATCATGCCCAGTGCTTCCGCCTATTGCCAACGTTCCACTTACTGATCAATCGTTGCTGCTTCGGCCTCCCGAGCGGCTTCCATCGTCTGTCGAACGTTAAAGATTTGAGAAACATTTGCTGGCGCTATCACCGGCGTCCCGTCGAGTGTCCGAAAATTGGCCTTCCATAATTGAAAAATAGGCTCATTGGTTGGTTTGACAACAACTTTCCTGCAACCGCTAAACTTCTAAGATGTCAACGGTACATATTAATTCTTCGACCTTATCCATGGCGCGTCCGTAAAGTATATATTCGAGAAAAATAACAAGATCAATGAGAGCGATAAATTTTTTTCATCAGGTATGGTACAGACTTTTTGCGTTTGTTGCTGAAGATCTTCTATTGACGTTATCGTTGGTAGAACGAGCTGAACCAGGCCGACAGCAATGCCCTTGGGTGTTTTGTTTAACTCGCTCAATCCGTTCATAAAACTCCCCCTGGTTTCGAAACCCTAAATATACGTATTCAATGAGATCCACAGCCGATTGTCTGTGGGTTTCCCTTGTTTTTAAATATTTAAGTTGGCAAATAAAGTTAGACAAAACGTCAGTCCTCATGTACCTCATGAATACTTTTAACAAGAAATAATAATCCAACGATTTTCTTGAGAAGTGATTTTTCTGAAAGTGATAGCGAAAACATAAGGCTAACCAACGTCGTAGAAATTTATGTACTTGGATAGATTGTTCGAATATTCATTTAACCCGTGTTGAGCTAGTGTTCCCAGATCTGCAAAACAAATAACATGATCATGCCTGTTGCCGATTGATCGCCAATTGAAAAACTCCTTGCTGCAATCAAAGGAAATGAATTTGAATAGATGCTTAGGGAAGGAGATGTACTACCGATGCAGCGTAATTTCAATATCTCCGATTGATCGATCGGCTGAAGGATATCAAGCCCTTTCGATAAGCATTCGACTAGGATAATTATGGTACTCTTGTGGTGACGGCCGACATCGGTATCTTCTTCCAAGTGGTCAAATTCCTGTAAGTAAGCCGAATAGGCCCCTCTCGCGAATGTATTACCACATCATGAAGTATTTGACGGACTCGTCCCAACTGCTTGGCGATCTAGGAAACAAATGTTTCATTCTGCACGTCGGCTTCTATGAGAACGATTTCATTCGTGCTCAATCCTTTAATTCCTTTGGTCGGAAATTCACATTAAATATATTACGAATCACTTTTTTCGTTGTCTAGCTTAATTTTACAATCAGCGTAATTAAATATTTTTCTTGAAAAACATAAATTTATAAAATTTTCCGAAAATTTGTTTATGATTTTCTTTAAAAAGGGAATTAGGTAAAAAGGATTTCTTAAACTGACGGAGAGGGGGCACTATGGCTAAATCGAAGGAAAGACGACAAGGGAGACGCATACTTATTAAATCATGAGAGTGAAACGGTGCTAAAAGAATGATTTTATGTGCGGAGACCTAATTTTTTCGATTAAGTGTACAAATCGATGAATCGTCCTTCAGTGTTTTGCGCAACTTTAAATTTTGTTTGATCCCAGGCAACTCAGTGGGGCGGGTGACCTATACTTAAGTACGCCCCAAGCAATCTTTATAAATAGGAGGGGCTTTTCTATGCCGAAAAAGCTGTTTGAGGTAGATCTGAACAAAACGATGGACCAACAGACGACGCCGGGGCACAACCGCTGGCACCCGGATATTCCTGCCGTATTTTCCGTAGACCCGGGAGAGACATTCCGGATGGAATGCCTGGATTGGACCGATGGCCAGATAAGCAACAATGATGACCCCTCGGACATTAAGCACGTGAATCTCGACCGGGTGCACGTACTAAGCGGTCCGGTCCATGTAAACGGTGTGGAACCGGGCGATCTGCTTGTTGTTGATATTCTGGATATCGGAACGTTTCATTCACATGAATGGGGATTCAATGGCATTTTCGCTAAAGAAAACGGTGGAAGCTTTTTAGTGGACCATTATCCGGAAGCGGCCAAATCTATTTGGGATTTCGAAGGGATTTATGCCACTTCGAGGCATGTGCCAAATGTAAAATTTGCAGGTATTATTCATCCGGGGCTGATTGGCGTAGCGCCGTCGCAGGACATGCTGAATGAATGGAACCGCAGGGAAAAGGAACTGGTGGATACAAACCCTGACCGGGTGCCTCCGCTGGCGAATCTGCCGACAGAGCATTCGGCGGTGCTCGGGGAGCTCAAAGGTGAAGAGTTCGACCGGGTAGCAGCTGAAGGAGCAAGAACGGTACCCCCAAGGGAAAATGGCGGCAACTGTGACATTAAGAATCTATCGAAGGGCTCGAGAGTGTACTTTCCGGTATTTGTCGACGGGGCAAAGCTGTCGGTGGGAGATCTTCATTTCTCGCAGGGGGACGGAGAGATTACATTCTGTGGCGGGATTGAAATGCCCGGCTGGATTGACCTGCAGGTACATGTGATTAAAAACGGCATGGAAAAACACCGTATTCAACGAAATCCCGCGTTTAAGCCGGGACCGGTGATGCCGCATTACAATGAATTTCTAGTCTTTGAAGGTGTCTCTGTTAATGAATTTTCCGGAGGCCAGACGTATTTGGATGCCAATGTTGCTTACAGGAATGCCTGTCTGAATGCGATTGAATTTCTGAAAACGCTTGGGTACACCGGGGAGCAGGCCTATATGCTTTTAGGTACGGCGCCGGTGCAGGGCACGGTGGCAGGCGTAGTGGATATACCGAACGCCTGCTGCACGCTGGCCCTGCCTAAAGACATCTTTTACCAGAACATTCTACCGGAGTTGGATTAATATGGCCCATTTTACGTTTAAATGCCGGACGTGTGGTACGTTTGAGCGCTGGATGGCATCAAAGGGAGCGCGGGTCAGCGAAGCGCCGTGTCCCTCATGCGGGGAAGCCGCCGGAAGGGTCTTCCAGCCAGTACACCTGTCCAAGATGGATGCGAAGATAAAGGCCCGGATCGAGCAGGGCATGCAGCCGAAAACACGGCAGCGAAAAGATCTTCCCGCCATGCAACAGCCTCGGCAGCGGGCCCCTAGGCCTTGGCAGGCAGGCCATTAAAGAAGGAGACCCGAAAAAACCGGGTCTCCTTTTTCAGCTATTTTTCTCCCCGGTCTTTTCCAGCTATTCCAATAACCGCGATGGCAGCCAGCATCACACCGTAAACAATCGAAGAAGAGAGAAAGGGCCTTTTAGTAATTGTTAAAATACACGGTTCAACTTGGCAGCATCGTTCCTTATGTTCCTGATCATACATATTTCAAAAATGAACACCGCCTCCCCTCAGGCAGCGCGGGATGGCCGAGCCGCCATCGAAGACCTGGAGGATACTAGAAAAATGTTTAACCCTAAAACATTACATCGGCATCTACAAGGTGCTGGCTTCCATGTACGGAAAAGTGACGTTGTTTCCGGAAGGCTCATCCTGAAATACTTTCATCTGGTAACGGCTTTGCCGAAAATAGTGATTTCCAGCATTGAAACTGGGCTACATGAAGAAAGCCTCCATCCCGAAGCAGCGAAAATACAGTTGGCTCGTACTGTCGTGGCGATGTACCATAACGAGCAGCAAGCTGAATAGCAATTTGTTTTGGTTTTTCAACAAAAAGAAACGCCTTAGAACAAATGCATCATATAAGGTGAAATGCTTGAAAAGATGATGCTGTTAACGGCTGAGACCAGAAACTCCCTAACAAAATACAGCCATAAAATTTTCTTGGCGGAAAAACGAATTGAGCAGCTTTTGCAGCGACAGTGGATGTTATCGGTGCTTATATGATCTTAACAATATATAACCATGCCTATTAAACATAATTACGCTTATCAGTAGTCTATAACCACTTGTTGAGAACAAATCGTTCTCCACTGTTTGTATTTACGAATATCATAATGATGACCAATTTCTAAAATTAAAATGACAAGTTTTTCATCATTGAGGTGAGCAATGCTTAGGTGCCGCCTATGCAATATCGTCATTCTCCAGCTTTTGTGCCATTAACGTTTTTCTAAGCGCTCTAGAATCTGTTGTACCCACTAAGTTTTTATGAATTCAAGTCATAAGCATGCCGGCTTGATATCTATCTATTTTTAATGTTTTTGTGCTCTTTGTTCAAATGGTACTTCATATTCGCGCATTGTTTACATCTAATTCCTTTGTCAACTTATCAAAAGAAATATCGTCCCGAATCTCGTATTGTTACTGCAGGGCTTGATAATAGAGTTTCAAGTGTCTCAGTTATAGTTCAAGATAAAACTCCTTTTTCTAATAATTGTAAAACAAAAGCGGGAGTAGTAGGATAGTCATGAAACGGTAACGAAACGTCTCAGGATATAATTCGAAGAAGGATGGATTTCTATGAAACGAAAGCTGCTGATAAGGAAAGAAGTGTTCTTGCTTAGTCTAACGATTATATTTCTTATAGGGGCCCTTTTCTATGTGCAACGAGGACCGGAGACAATTTCCGATTCTACGGCTTCAGATAACGACTCTCGTTCATTTGAAACAGTAGAAAGAAAGGATAATGAGGAAGAAAAACCCAACGAGGCAGAAAAAACTAAGCCTGAGCAGGTATATAAGCCTGTAGAGCCAGAAGATGACAGTACACCGTTAAAAGATCAGTTGGAGCAGGAAGAATTGGAAATGATGCCTGAGCTTGAAGCAGCAGGGGAAGAAAGGACAAGGCTGATGCCGTTTGGAGAAACACTAATCACAGGAACGAAGGATCAAACGGACGGACCGTTGAAAAATCATCGACTTGTTACATATTATGGCCATCCCAACTCCACCAATATGGGGATACTCGGGCAAATGGAGCCTGACGCCTTCATGGCAAAATTAAAGACTCAGGCTCAGGCCTATTCCAACGCTGATCCATCTCATCCAGCTGTCCCCACCATTGAACTCATTGCCACCGCTGCTCAACGAGACCCTGGTTCGGACGGCAACTACGTTCGCATGACCTCGCCGGAGCAAATTGACAAGTATGCGAAGCTTGCCGAGGAAAACGATGCTTTATTGATGCTGGATGTCCAATTGGGCAAAGACTCTGTGTTAAATCAAGTGAAGTCGTTGGAAAAATGGCTGAAGCTCCCTTATGTTCATCTGGCCATCGATACCGAATTCCAGGTGGGAGAAGGAGAAACGCCGGGTATCGATCTTGGCCAGGTTAACGGAACAGAGATTCAACAAGCCGTGAGTTATCTCACAAAGCTCGTTGAAGACAACAACCTTCCGGACAAAATAGTTCTCGTTCATCAGTTTACGGACGTAGCGCTGACGAACAAAGAAGTCATTCAGCCAACCAGCCATGTAGAGGTGGCTTTAAACTTTGACGGGTGGGGAGGCGCTGCTGCAAAAATGACTAATTACAAAGAATATGTGCGGAATGAAGCTGTACAGTATGGTGGTTTTAAAGTGTTTTATGATAAGGATGAACCAGTCATGAGCCCGGAAGAAGTCCTTCAGTTGGATCCTGCTCCAGCTGTAGTCAATTACCAGTGAAGATTAGAGTGTCAATGTCTATACAAT
Source organism: Marinococcus halophilus (assembly GCF_900166605.1). Classification (NCBI taxonomy): domain Bacteria; kingdom Bacillati; phylum Bacillota; class Bacilli; order Caryophanales; family Bacillaceae; genus Marinococcus; species Marinococcus halophilus. Next base: position 117,534 of record NZ_FVZD01000003.1, on the reverse strand, counting down.
CGCCAGATATGCTGCTTTGTTATTTTCAAGGTGCTTTTGATTAGCTTAATTATACAAATTTAGCTAAGAAGCCCCCTAAGATGAAAGAAGAAGTTAGAATCAAAATAAACAAAAAGGTTATGTCTCTATGAAGCTTGGCCAAAAATACTAGGGAAGAGTTATTTAATATTTCATGAATCGCTTTATTGACTCAGGCAAAATTAGTTAATAAAAAATTAAGATGTTTGTTTTTTAGTTTAGAAATGAACCCAAGGTGTAATAAATAAAGTGGCAATTAAAGTCAGCATACTTATGATTGTCCCTATGTAAGTAGTCGTGGAAAGCGCCAGCCTCGCTCAGGCTGGCGCTTTCTTCTTTTACGAGTTAAAAAAGGGTCCAAATGCCAGAGCACGCCAAAATCAATAGCTTTCAGATTGGCTTCGAGATCCTCGACAGTATTGCTGATAGATTTCGATGTAGCTACGGTACAATGAAACAGGTCTTCCCTGATGGAAGCGACCAACCATCAACAAAAGAATATGTTGGACGTCTATCGGCAACAGGCGGAAGAACTAGGAACACCCCCCGACAAAAAAATAAGGGGGGAGGTATTCTAGATCAGCATTTGAATTCACATTTCCACGGCTACCCCCAGCAACAGTACCGCAAGGGCGCGTTGCAGCCATTTAGCTTGGACATGCCGGGCTGTTTTGGTCCCCAATGGGGCGGCCAGCAGCGACGCCACAATGAGCACGACGGCTGGCAGGAAGGGCACCTGGCCGGTGATCAGCTTGCCGGCACTAGTGCCGATAGAAGAAATAAGAGTGACGGCGAGCGAAGTCGCAATGGTAACCCGGGTGGGAATTTTTAAAACCACCAGCATGATGGGCACGAGAATAAAAGCGCCTGCCGCTCCGACAATGCCAGCGCTGATGCCTACGACAAACGCACTGCTGGCAGCAATCCACCGAGAAAACGATACGGATTCCTGTGCTTCCTGCTGCATGGGTTGCTGCGGAAGCACCATCATGATGACAGCAATGGTCGCCAGCAGAGCATAGGTGATGTTAATCATGTTTTCGGAAAACGCCCCGGAAAACAGGGACCCGAGTAAACTGCCGATGATAATACTGGTGCCCATGTATCCGATCAGGGAGGCATGCAGGTACGAGCCCTTTCGATAGCCCCATACGCCCCCAATGGTCGCAAACAACACCTGCACCGCAATCGCCCCGGATACATCATGGGCGGTAAACGAGCCAACGCCGAGCAGCGCCGGCACATACAACAGCAGCGGGTAATTGATAATGGAGCCGCCGACGCCAACCAGTCCGGAAATGTAGGAGCCCACCGCTCCTAACACAAAAACCGTAATCAAAAACGAGACGGTCATGCTTTCGCCTTCTTTCTATTCCTTCTCTTCCGATGCAGGCCGACGGCCAAACCAGGCAAACACCCCGAGAACGGCGCCAGCCAAAATCAAATGGGGAGCAATCATAACTAGAAAAAATTCCATAGGTTACTTCCTTTCTCCTCGAATGTAGGCGGCATCAAATAAAAATAACCGCATGAGCAAATACAGCGAGGGAATGAGTAATAAAAAGCCGGCAATAAACGCAGTGATCAGCGACCAGGCCATCGTCTGATTAACGAACCCATCATAAATGGTCAACTCATCATACAGAAGCCATGGCAGATGGGAGGCACCGTAGCCGAACCACGCGCTGAAATATTGCAGCATGACGAACACAAAAGCTGTTCCTAATCGCTTGCCCCGGTAGCTGAGATAGACGACCAAGGAGAAAAACAGGAACGAAAGCCCAAACATCCACCAGATATTCAGCATGCTGGAAAAATGTTCCGGGTTGTGCTGACGAATACCGATAAAGACGAGGCCGCTGGCAAGGATCGTTGGCAGGGACCAGAACAGGGTATACCGGCGAAATAATCGATACGACGTGTTATCACCCGCTTTGTGGGCGTAGTACTGCAAAAAGGCAGAAGAGATAAACAGCACGCTGATGATCGCCAGAATCACGACACTCCAGGCATACAAACTGGAAAATAATTCGCCGTATAACAGGCGAACCTGCCCGTTGGAAACATTGACGTACCCGCCCTCGGAAATGGTGAGGGCGATGGTCAGCGAAGCGGGGATTAAAAGACCCGTTGCTCCGTATAAAAATGAATAGACAGGGCTGTCTTTGGCTCCGTACGTATTAAAAGCGTAATATGACCCGCGAATCGCAATCAGCACGATCGAGATACTGACCGGCACCAGTAAGGCAGTGCCAAAATAGTAGGCGGTCGATGGAAAAAAGCCAACGATGCCGACAAAGAAAAAGACGAAAAAGACGTTGGTGACTTCCCATACGGGAGACAAATAGCGCTGGATGAGCGAATTGACCTGGTGGTCCTTCCGCGAAATCTTATTAAAGAAGTGGAAAAAACCAGCGCCAAAATCAATCGAACTGACGATCATGTAGCCGTACAAAAACAGCCAAAGCACGCCCATGCCGAGGATTTCCAGGTTCATTTGTCATCCCTCCTGTCCCCGTACCGCTGTTCGAGTTCATGAGCGGCTGGATTTTCTTTAAACATCCGGCGGAGTACTACAGTGGCAGTCACTCCGAGGGCGATATACAGGGCAATGAACAAGTAAAGCATGATATCTACGTGTTCGGCCGTGGTCGCTCCTTCCGGCGTACGCATGATCTGGTGCAAAATCCAGGGCTGGCGTCCAACCTCGGCGAATACCCACCCGAATTCGATGGCTAAAATGCCTAACGGCCCACCGGCGACAATGCCGCGCATCAGCCATTTATTATATTGCCAGGCCGGCTTTATCCGGCGAATGAGTAAATACATAAAAGAAATCGCCAGCAAATAGATGCCAATGCCCACCATGCCGTCAAATAAGTAATGAATATATAACGGAGGGGTGTCGGATTCCGGGAATTCATTTAAGCCAATTACTTCTTCGTTGGGGTTGCTGTGGGCGAGAATACTAAGGGCATAGGGGATTTCCAGTGCCCCGGTGACCTCCTGGTTGTCTGCTAAAAACCCCCCGACAATCAGCGGTGCCTGTTCCTCCGTTTCAAAATGCCATTCGGCAGCGGCTAATTTTTCCGGCTGATATTCCGCCAGATACTTGCCGGACAGATCGCCAATCGCGGCTGTAGCTGCTGCGAACACGAAAGCGGACACCATGGTCAGGTGGAGCGCTTTTTTATGATAAGCATGACGATTGCCCCGAATCATTTTGGTGGCCGCTATGGCCCCCAGCACAAACGCGGATGCCAGGTAACAGGTAATAATAACGTGAGCCGTTTTCGTCGGGGTGGCCGGGTTGAACATCGCCACCAGAGGATTAATATCGGTGAGCACCCCGTTTACGAGTTCAAAGCCCTGCGGCTGATTCATAAAGGAATTGACGGTAGTGATAAAAAAGGCCGATAACGAGGCGCCGATCACCACGGGGATGACGAGTAAAAAATGACGCCACCCCGATTTGAACCGGTCCCATGTATATAAATAAATGCCTAAAAAGATAGCCTCAAAGAAAAAGGCGAAAGTTTCCATAAATAACGGCAGAGAAATCGTCTGACCGGCGAGCTCCATAAAATTGGGCCAAAGCAGACTCAACTGTAAGCCAATCGACGTCCCGGTTACCACCCCGACGGCGACGGTGATCACAAACCCCCGGGCCCATCTGCGGGCGAGCAGGGTATAGTGGGGGTCCCGTTTCCGGAGGCCGGTCCACTCGGCGAGGGCAATCATTAACGGTACTCCAACCCCAATGGAAGCAAAGATAATATGAAATCCTAATGTTAATCCTGTCAAAATACGGCTGTAGGTGGCCGGATCATAATCAATCATGGTATCCTCCCTCAGGATCAGCTATGAAAATAGCCGTCCAATTAATGAAAGTAAAAATAACGAAGCAGCAATAAAGGCCACAATGGCCAGCTTTTTTTCCTGATTTTCTCCCACGCTGAAGACCTCCTTGAAACGAGGCAAAGACCCTCGGCTGACCTCGCCGGGAGCCTATTCCTTATTTGATGTCTTTTTGGCAGTAGTACCAATCCACACAGTCGTATTCATCGCTGTTCATCCGCTCTTGCGCTTCTTCTTTGGTCTTCGGCGGACTCACGATGGCTTTGTCTCCGGAGTTCCAGTTGGCCGGTGTGGAAACGCCATGCTCATCCGTGGTGCGCAGCGCTTCGACGAGACGGACAATTTCTTCCATGTTTCGTCCGGTGGAGAGAGGATAGTAAATCACGGCCCGGATTTTTTGGTTGTCATCAATGACAAAGACCGCCCGGGACGTTTCTGTGCCGGTAGATTCCGGCATGACCATGCCATACTGGGTAGCGACCTTTTGATCCAGATCCGCAATGATCGGAAATTCAATTGTTGTCTGGAAATTTTCTTCGATGTTGCGGACCCAGGCGATGTGCGAACTTACACTGTCAATGCTGAGCCCCAGCAATTCGGTGTTCATTTCTTTCAATCGCCCGTACACCTCCTGAAAAGCGACAAATTCCGACGTACACACTGGTGTAAAGTCTGCCGGATGGGAAAAGAGGACGAGCCACTGCCCGGAATAATCGTTCAGCGAGATATTTCCGTGCGTCGTTACCGCATCGAAAACAGGTGCCTGCTCCCCAATACGCGGAAGGCCTTGGCCTTGTGTTTGTTGTTCTTGTTGTTCCATAAATTGATCATCTCCTTTTTTCTAAAATTATTAATAATGGTTTTTAGGAAGCCTATAGCCAATATATATCACATTGAAAACGTCAATTTCTGATTTCATCAGAATTGTCATTGAATGTTAACATTACGGGTATGGGTATATAAGCATATTGATAAGTATACTGAGGATTTATAAATACTGTTATGATGATGTTTTAAAAAAATTGTTATATAAGGAATAATAGATTTTATTTAACTATTGGTTTTGTAAATAGAAAACGTTATCAATTTACGGTTGTCCTACATACAACAAGGGGTATAATAAATGAAAAGGATATAGTTATTCTCCCCTTGCTTGTATTTTTAAAGTAGTAGGACGTACATATGGAACAGTTTCATCAAGTCGTCTTGTTGGGGGAGGAACCGCAAGGATTACGGTTGCTGTCCAGTTAAGGAGATAGACGAAAGGCATTGATGTGCAATTTTCCATCTAGCGGATAAGCACTGTTATCAGCCGTTGTTCGGTATCAATACGACCACTGTAAAAGCTGGCTAAAATGCCTTTTGTTTTCTCTAGCTTCCCCATACTTTCTAAAACCCCATCTCGCTCAATACTTTTAATCAATTGATTCATACGTTAGAGCGTTTTTTTTATCTTTGGTCTGCCAGTACTGGTAGTCCTGAAACGCATGATGGGTGAAGAAATCATTCAGTTTACTTATCAATATCAACGGACGTGGTTTCTTTCCGGGTCAGTTGATTGATAGATTCCGATAGATGCTGAGAGTTGCTCGGGTTGTTTAACAGATAGATGGTTTCAAGGTATTGATTGTATTCGTCTTCGGAGATGAGCACCGCGTTTCGTTCTTTGGTCGTGATCGTGACGGCTTCATTGTCGTCGTTGACTTTATCAATCAATTTCTTAAAGTTTTTTCGCGCATTGGAGTAATTCATGACGGTCATCATCATCAGCTCCTTTTTTATATTGTACAATATGTCGATGATTTTCTCATGTAAATTTCTGCCTAACAAACATTTGAATTTTTATCATTGAAAAAGCAGAACTTTATAAGATGTTTAACACATGCGTCAAAAACTATCATTACTCCTTTCAAAACCCTTTGGAAGCTTTCTGGTATGTATCAGAAGTGTGAAAGATGTTATGAGAGGTTTTTAAAGTACCCTTATCAAACATATAAACAATTACATTTACTTAAACGTAATTGTTTAAGTAACCAAAAAAACATTATTATTTGTATTTTTAACCAACTATACACCACTTGATCATGATAAAATAAAGGCTAAAGAAAGCTTCAATTTCCTTAGGTTTTGAGATAAGAACAACAATAGGGAGGGCGTAGAATGAACAACCTTGTTTTACCAGGACATCACACCCAAGTTCTTTCATTGGAAAGCTCTCACTCGTTTCTGGACAGTGAGTTGTATAAAGATATCTCTTCTCAAGGTTTCGAAGGGGTAGAGTGGGAGCAAATTCCCGATGAGTTTTTGATGTACATTTATTTACATAAAAACAATACGCTCCGTAAACAGAGAAGCGAGCGGACAAAGCGTAAATATTTAGAAACACTTGTTCCATTCCTTACTTATGTACAAGCGTTCGGGGGATTAAGAGAAATTTCTGCTCAACGTATTTATGCGTATCAGCTATATCTCGAGCGAGAGAAAGGATATAAGGCAAGCACATTGGCACGTCATAGTACGGTCATCAAACAGTTCCTGCGGTTCCTCGTACAGGAAGATATGATAGAAACAAATTTAACGACAAAAATGGCTCCTGTTGCTCAACCGAGAGAGGAGCTCGTAGACCGGGATCTTCATGAGCACGAAGTTCAGCAATTACTCTCTTATTTCAAACAAAAAGATTTATTTGCTTACACGTTGTTGGTTGTTCTGACGAGTACAGGTATGCGGATTGAAGAATTGGCCAAAGCCAAGTGGCGTGACCTGGAATGGCGCTCGCCTGAAGGAGCCTTTTTTCTGCACATTATGGGAAAGGGCGAAAAAGAGCGGCCGATTTTTCTTTTCGCCGATGTGTTGCGTATTCTCCAAGACTTCCGGAGAGAAAGGGAAATGATCACCGAGACCTTTACAGGAGACTCTGCGTTCTTTCCAAAGAAAAATGGGGGACATTACCATGTAAACTACCTCGGGGATCGTTTCAGCAAGCTCATGGCCTCGGCGCCTTTCCCATTTGTTCAACATCGTCGAGATCCTATTACGCCACACACGTGCCGTCATTATACGACGTATTATATGTTAGAGCATGGTGCTGATCTTGCATCGGTTCGGGATATGTTGGGACATGCGTCGATACGAACGACGGAGCGTTATCTCTTGCGTAGAAGAAATTATGGGGAACATGCAGGATTGAAGGTCAACAATAGTAACTTTATCACTTAGTATAAGGTAAGGAGCTGTTCCGATGAATGGAACAGCTCCTTTTATTTTGAGAATATAACTTAGTTAATATCTTCTTATTATATTCTAGTCGGAGAAGTAATGAATCCCATTTTTAATGAAATTAGATCCGTTGCTTCAATTAATATTTTGGCTAATTCTTGTTGTCTCTCCTCTAAATTAATCTCGGACAGTGGGCCGGAAAGGCTAATACCTGCCACTACCCTTCCAGTTCTGTCCCTTACTGGTGCTGCTATACAAGCCCTACCCCAAGCTAATTCTTCGATTTCTGTGCCATAACCTTGATCTCTAGTTTCTTGAAGAGCTTTTAATAGTTGCTCTTTGTTTACTATAGTGTTTGAGGTGTATTTTTCAAAGTTTAAATCTTGAATTAAGCTATTAATTTCCTCTGTCTCTAGATGCGCCATAAGAATTTTTCCTATTCCTGTAGAATGTAACGGGTTTGTGTAACCTACAAGAGTATACATCCTTGGAGATTTCCTACTATCAACATGAGCTAAATAAAACATTTTATTTTCATTTAATACTGCTAAATTAGCTCCCAGGTTAGTCCTTTGTTCTAAGTTATAAAGCTCAGGAAGAGCTTGTTTCCGGATCTCATAATTGTTAAGAGAAATTCCAGCTAAGGAAATAACTTTTTTACCTAAAAAATAAGCCCCAGAAAAATTATTCTTCTCAATAAATCCTCTGTCTACAAGAGTTGTAAGAAGTCTTGAAACACTACTTTGAGACATATCTAGCATTTTACAAAAATCCGCTACTCTTAATTCGAAATGGGCGTCTGAAAAACAATCCAATAATTGTAAAGCTTTATCGACACTTTGGGATTTTCCTTGATTATTAGCCATATTGGTTACACCCTTCGCTATATAGATTTAATATTTAAAATTATAGCTGAATTTAAATGAAATTAAAAGTAAATAACCATAATGAGCTAAATAGAAGTTTGTTTTTAGTTTTTTGTTGCCATTATTCATTATTAGTGTTTTAATATCAATATACGGATATCAAATCTGAAATATGGAATTTAATTTTATTTTTAGGAGGAAAAAATTTTAAATAATTATGTATGCGTTTTCTTAAAATGTGATAAATCGGGGTGAAAGAAAATTGGAAATAGTTAACGTCGAAGCTTTTCCGCTGAAAATTGATAAAGGAATGATTTATTTAGGTAATTCATCAAGTTTAAATAAAAACGATAAAGACTATTATATTAGACCAGAATATCGCTCTATTTATTCGAAAAAGATTGAAACAATGTTAGTGAAAATCACGACCAACCATGGAATTGAAGGGTGGGGAGAATGTTTAGCTCCAGTAGCTCCAGAGATTCCAGCTACTATAATTGAGAATTTATTTTCTTCTTTTTTAATAGGTAAGGACCCACGTAATTTCGATCTTATCTGGAACACACTCTACGATTCTATGAGAGAACGAGGTTATTTCTCTGGTTTTATGGTAGATGCTATAACAGCCATAGATGTAGCCGTTTGGGATATTATTGGTAAATTTAATGAACAACCAATTTTTCAATTATTAGGAGGAGCATATAGAAATGAAATTCCAGCTTATGTTTCTGGTTTGCCAAAAGAGAGTCTCCAAGAAAAATTAATGTTAGCTCAAGAATGGAAAGAAAAAGCATTTTATAATATAAAATTGCATCTTGGTTATAGTATAGAAGAAGACGTAAAAATTACTTCTAGTCTAAAAAATGCATTGGAAGAAGTTAATTTCATGGTAGATGCTCACTGGAAATACTCTCCCAAAGAAGCTTTAATACTTTCAAAGAAACTTGAACCCTATAATTTAAATTTCCTTGAAGCTCCAGTCATCCCTGAGGATATAGAAGGGAGTAAATTTGTTAGAGATAATTCTTGTATTCCTATAGCTATAGGAGAAGCGAAACGAACAAAATATCAGTTTAAAGAACGACTAGTTAATAATGCAGCAGATATAATTCAACCGGACGTTGGAAGAGCGGGGATAACTGAAACAAAAAAAATAGCTAGTATGGCGGAAGCTTTTAACGTCTCAGTGGCACCCCACTTAAGTGTTGGATTAGGTATTTCTGTGGCAGCTACCTTACATGTAAGTGCTTCTATTAATAATTTTTATATGTTGGAATACCAACCAACTGTTTTTCCCATAGCTAATGAGATTTTATTAAGTGAACTTCATTGCTCAAGTGGATATTACCAACTACCTAAAGGGCCAGGATTAGGAATAACGGTAGATGAAGAAAAAGTTAATTATTACTCAACTAACAAATAAAGAATGGAGCGATATTGATGAAAATAAGAGAATTAAAAGGCGTTTATCCAATATTAGCTACTCCTTTTACAGAAGATTGTGAAGTAGATACAGCTAGTCTTAGAAAGCTAGTTCAGTTCCAGTTAGAAGCTAAAGTAAATGGTATATCTTTGTTCGGAAACGCTAGTGAAATGTACACATTAACAGAAGAGGAACGGGATGTAATTGCCAATATCGTTATGGAAGAAGTGGATGGTAGAGTTCCCTTAGTTTTTGGTACAGGTGCCACAGGTTTACAGCAAGCAATACATCTTAGCAAAAAAGCAGAAAAAATAGGGGCTGATGCTTTAATGATTCTCCCCCCATACATGGTGAAACCCGATGCACAGAGCATGTATGAATATTTTTCCGAGATTGCTAAAGAAGTCGATATTCCGATAATGATGCAGGATGCTCCCATAGCAAGCGGGGTCTCCATACCAGTAGACATAATGGTTAAGTTGGCGAACGAAAACCAAAACATTCAATATGTAAAAGTAGAAGCGCCGCCGACCACCACAAAAATTACAGAAGTATTGAGCCAAGCGGGAGATAATTTGAAAGTTTTTGGAGGGCTTAATGGCATGTATCTTTTTGAGGAAGTAAGAAGAGGAGCAATAGGGACGATGCCCGCTTGTGAATTTCCAGAAGTTTGTGTGAAAATATTCGATTTATATTTTTCCGGAAAAGAAAATGAAGCAAAAAGATACTTTTATAAACATTTACCTTTAATTCGTATTGGTACATTAGCTAAATACGCTATGTCTGTTCATAAAGAAATATTGAAAGATGGAGGAATTATTTCTACTTCAAAAGTAAGAAACCCTAATGTACCCATTAACAACTCCATAAAGGAAGAAATTCACTTAATCACAGAAGAACTAAATCTATTAGCGTTAGACAAAAAAGTGTTGTTTTAAAATAGAGAGGAGAAATAACAATGAATAAAAAAATCGGTAAATTATCTTTTTTAGCTTTAGCAACTACGCTAACTTTAAGTGCCTGTGGTAGTGGAAATGAAAATGCTGGAAGTAATGAAGATTCAGAAGGAAATAATAATCAAGAACTATCAAACTTAAACGTTAATCTTACCATGGGAGCTCAATCAGGTTCTATGTACCCTATTGGGGCTTCAATTGGTGAATTTATCTCCGGTGAATTTGAAGGAGCGAAAACTTCGGTAAAGGCTGGGGGTGCTCTATCAAACTTAGAACTAGTAGAAAGTAATGAAGCTCAAATGGGTCACTCGAGTTCGGGATTAAGTTACGCTGCCACAGAAGGTATTGAACCATTTGATAACGAGCTATCTAACATTACTTCTGTGGCAAAAGTTTTTGAATCAGTTTTTCAAATTGCAGTATTAGAAGACGCAGACATTGATTCTTTAGAAGAAGTTAAAAAGGAAAAGTACCCGCTAGAATTATCTGTTGGTCCCCAGGGAACCGAGAATGAACTGCTTACGCGCCGAGTATTAGAAGAATATGGCATAACATATGAAGATATCGAAGAGTGGGGCGGACGAATTGAACATGTAGATATGAGTGATGCTAGTTCATTGATGAGAGATGGACACATTGACGCTGTTACTTCACTAGCTGGTTTTCCCTCTGCTCCAATTGAAGAAATGAATTCATCTAGAGAACTTAAGTTTTTCGACTTATCTGAAAAAGTTATTTCAAATTTAGAGGATAAGTATGGGTATCAAGGAATGGAGCTCCCTGCTGAATCTTATAAAAATCAAGAAGAAGCAGAAGCTACTGTAGGCGGGGGAGTAGTTATCATAGCCAATAAAGATATGCCTGAAGAAGCTGTTTATGAGGTTACAAAGTGGATGAATTCTGAAGAAGGAATGAATACGTTAGGAAATATTAACGACGGTGTAAAAGAATTTTTATCTGATCCTGAAAAAGCTTCAGAAGGATTAGGAGCACCCCTACATCCAGGGGCTGAACGCTTTTATGAAGAAGAAGGTGTAGAGAATTAATTTTGGATTATGACGATGGGGTAAATAAAAAAATGAGGAGGAGAAAATGTGTCTGATCTTTCTTCTAATTCTCCAAACCAGTCCTGGGATATAAGTAAAATAATTAAAAGTATCATTTTCATCATTGCTGTTAGTGCTTCTCTATTTCATATATATTTAGGCTTAACTGGAGTTTTAGAGTCTTTCAAAATGCGAAGTCTACATCTAGCATTTTTATTGCCTGTCTCTTTTTTAATATATCCACTAATGAAAGACAAAAGCAACATTATCACTTTATTAATTGACATATCAATGTTTGTGATTTCTTCTTTAACCATTTTATACTTGAGCGTATTTGAGTACGAAAGAATTGTTAATAGAATAGCTTATGTAGAAGGTTTAACTACTTTAGACTTTTTAGTAGGAGTTATATTAATTCTAAGTATATTAGAAGCAACCAGAAGAATCATTGGTTGGAGTATGGTTATTATCGCTTTAGCAGCTATACTTTATGCACTATATGGAAATTTAATGATTGGCCCGTTCGCTCATACGGGCGTTAGTTTCGAACGTTTAATTGAACAATTAGCATTTACTACAGAAGGTATCTTCGGGATCCCCTTAGCAGCGTCAGCAACTTTTATTTTCTTATTTGTGCTCTTTGGGGTTTTCTTGGAAAAGTCAGGCGTTGGTCAATTTTTTATAGATTTTTCGTACGCTATTGCTGGACGCTCAAGAGGAGGACCTGCAAAAACTTCAGTTGTAGCAAGTAGTTTAATGGGGTCTATTTCCGGTAGTTCAACGGCTAATGTAACTTCGACGGGAGCTTATACCATTCCTTTGATGAAAAATGTAGGTTATAAACCTGCATTTGCTGGAGGCATTGAAGCCGCTGCTTCTACAGGAGGACAAATTCTACCGCCGGTCATGGGCGCTGCAGCTTTTCTTTTAGCAGAATTTGTTGGTTTATCTTATACTGCTGTAATTACTGCTGCGTTGATTCCAGCTTTATTATACTTTATTAGCATAGGATTTGTTGTCCACTTTCAAGCAGTAAAAATGGGGATTGTAGGCCTTCCTAAAGAAAAAATTCCTAAATGGAAATATGTATTAAAAAATGCTCATTTATCTATTCCCCTAGTGATTATAATTATTGCTTTGTTTCTTGGGTATACTCCATATCTAGCAGCTTTAATTGCATTAGCTTCAGTAGTGTTGGTAGGAGCCATAAAGAAATCTACACGCATGTCTTTTAGAAAACTTGTAATTACATTAAGCCAAGGTGCACAAGCGACAGTTATGATAGCGGTAACATGCGCTGCAGCTGGAATTATCATTGGCGTAGCTAGTCAAACGGGCATCGGTATTACGTTTGCCTCGAATGTTATCGGTTTAGCTCAAGGCCATCTTCTGTTGATTCTTCCGTTAGTGATGATAGCTTCAATTATTTTGGGGATGGGAGTACCAACTAGTGCAGCTTATATTATGGTAGCAGCAATTGCGGTTCCTGCGTTAGTTGATTTAGGGGTAAGTGTTTTAGCAGCTCATTTGTTTGCTCTATATTTTGGTGTCTTTTCCGGAATTACTCCGCCAGTAGCTATTTCTTCTTATGCAGCGGCGGGGATCGCTAAGGCTAAACCAATGAGCACTTCGTTAGTAGCTTTTAAAATTGCTATCCCTGCTTTTATCATACCGTACATCTTTGTTTTCCATAATGAATTATTATTACAAGGGGATTGGCTAGACATCATTTATGCCATAATTACTGCGTTGATAGGGGTAATTATCCTAGCTGCTGCTATTGTAGGATGTTATCTGAAAGAAACGAATTTGCTGGAAAGACTACTTTTGCTTGCAGCAGCACTAGGAATGATTAGCTTTAATAGCGTTATTATTCCTATAATTAGTTTTGTCATCATTCTAGCAATAACTGTGATGCAGATAGTAGTGATCAAGAAGAAGAAAATAAACTACGAAATAGAACATAAAGTAAATTAAAACGTCATAACAATTAAGGGTGGTACCTTGTCATTTACATGTGTAGCTATATCTAAGCCTAAAGCGACTAAATTAAGTTTGTTTGAGGGAAATAAACTTGTAGATAGTATTACTGAGGACGTTGGCAATAAAGCTGTTGCCTTGAACGGCTCTAATGATAGTTTGATAAGAGGCCTAGAACAGGGAATGAAGAAAATAAGAAATAAACATTGTCTTCAAGCAAAGGATGTTTCCGCACTATTGTTGTCTGGAATGATTACTTCTAATAGTGGTGTGAAAGATATTCCTCATATTGATAATGGTACTTTATTAACAGACTACCCTATCGTTAAAGAAGATCATTTCAAGATTGACAATTGTGAAGTTTATTATGTACCTGGAATGAAAATAGATAATAAACTATTAAAGGAGAGAGATATATTAAGAGGAGAAGAGTGTAGTATCATAGGATATATAAAATCAAAAAAGGAAAAATACAGTGAATATCTGTTCATACATTACGGTCAACACCATAAAGCCATGATTGTAAAAGGTGATCAAATTGTTTTATGCAAAACATCTATAACTGGAGAACTTGCTAATTTTATTTTAAATGATTCTATTCTTGAGAAAAGCGTAGGCAATACAGAGGAAATAAAATTAGATATGGAATGGATGCTTGAAGGGTTTAATCAAACCTTTAAGGAAGGCATAGGTAGAACCCTTTTTTCAACACGTATATTAGATGTCTTAGATAAAAAAAGTCAAACTATTAATACAAGTTTTTGTTTGGGTGCTTTATCAGCAATAGACTATCAATTTATTGAGCCGTTAATAAAAGAGTTTGATGGAAAAGTTGTTCTCTACGGACGTCCATTATTTGCGCGAATTCTTCAACGAATTTTGGCCATGTATTATCCAAAGTTGGAATTAGAAGTTATATCTGAAGCTCAAACAGAACTAATGAATGCTTTAGGGGCGATTACTATCTATAATTCAAAATAGAAAAGTGAAGCTAAATAGGCCAATTATAGAACTAGCATAAATAGATTGATAAAGAATAACATGATAAAATAATTTTAGACGAAAAATTTATAGGAAGAAATCAAGCCTCTAGTGTAATTATTCACTCTAGAGGCTTGATTTCTTTTAGCTTTTATATTTAGTCGTAATTTGTATTGCTAGGCACCAGAAATTTTTTAGGAGACACATATCAAATAAGGGGGCAAAGTATTGATCACTACACTTAAGCAAAATGAACCTTTTGATGAAGAAAAATATTATCGTCGCAGAGATATTCATGATTTATACCAGGGCCAACAACAAGGTGGAATCTCTACACCAGCAAATTATCTTTACATTTTTATTTTTACTGGAGACTCTGGTGAAAAATATGGCTATGTAGATGGGTGGAATGAATCACGCACGATTTATTATTATACTGGCGAAGGTCAACATGGAAATATGAGCTTTACAAAAGGAAACAAAGCTATTCGTGATCATGCAGTAAATGGTAAAGCCATTTATCTTTTTCAATACGTTTCTTCTGGGGTAGTGAAGTTCATCGATGAAATGGTCTACATTGGTCATGAATTGAAGTTTGCTCCTGATCACGATAGTAGAGAACGGCAAGTAATTATCTTTCATCTAGAGCGCATGTCATATATTGAGCAAGAAGCTAACACTCCAGAAGAATCGTTTAAAAATCAACCTTTAGAAGAATTACGAAGAATAGCAGCTAATACTCAAGCTCCAACCGAGCCACGAAAAGCTACTATATGGATTCATCGAAGAGCCAGAGCTGTAAAGCAATACGCGATGAGGAGGGCGGGGGGATATTGTGAGGCTTGTAATCAAGAAGCACCTTTCCAGAAAGAGAACGGAGAACCCTTTTTAGAAATTCACCATTTGTTTCGGTTATCAGATGGAGGGGCTGATCATCCAAAAGCGGTTGCTGCTGTATGTCCGAATTGTCATCGCCGCGTTCACTACGGAGTAGATGCAAAAAAGTATAATGCAAAATTGAGTGATTATATTGCGCAAAAAGAAAATCCGTAAAGAGTAATAATTTTCTGTACTATTGGCCCTTGGGCATTGGTTTCGATAATGATGTTTTTCAGGGAACTCAAATCTGACGATAGCCGTAAGAAGTACTCTATCGTCCAGCAAACCTGAGATTATATGATCTAACAATTAAGTATGAAAGATTTGCTCCTGCTTATATTTGAGGGGCCTCTTATCTTACCATGATCGAACGTGGACCAGTGGAACTCTGACGAGCCTCCACTAGTCCAACGGGCGAATAACGGCTTTTATGGCCCTTCATTCATCTATTATTTTCCGGGAATGCCGGCGCGAGACATCTTCTGGTAAATATTAAGCTCATCAAGCACAGGAAGCCCATCGTCAGCGACGCCCGATCTGCTTCAGACCATTATCCGTCACCTCCAGGCCACCTGGTCGTCTGAACAGATAACCTGGTACGCCCCAGAGATCATGGTGTCAAAAAGATCAAAGTTTAAAAGCTCGATTTCAAATGGATCTTTATGCTACAAGCGAGAAGTATTTTTGAACATAGAATCTCTTATCAAAATATCTTTTCAAATCTATCGTTAATTCTAACTTTGTACATATTCGACTTTCCAGCCCGCTTTTTTTAAATCTTCTTCATGATTTTTAATTGTTTCTTCATGAACTGCAACACATAGCATATGAGAAGGTCTCGTAAAACCTACATAAGCCATTTTAAGATTTTGTTTAATACGTTGCTTATTTGTTTTTTTATGCTCGCCTTTTAAATAATTTATAATTCGATGAATATCGTAATCGTAAAAGTAAGTCTCAAGATAAAGAGTTGCTGTGTGGGTCTCTCCCTTTACACCATGAATAGAATCAAGTGTGATTTTTATATCTACTTCTGAGTCAGACAATTTGAAAGTGTTAGGTGAGGTGGAAGTTTGAGCCTCATGTTTCACATTATCTAGTTCTAAAAAATCGCTTAAAATGCTAGGTTTAGTCCACTTAAAAATGTATTGAAGATCTTTTTCGATAAACTCTGTTACTTCTTTATAAATATTGTAGTTATTTTGAATGGCTAAGCACCATTCGGTTAATTTCAATGAAAATTTTTCGTATATTTGAGCATCTTCCGCTTTCAAGAATTCTAAAAATGAATTAGTCGTAAAAAATTTACGGTTTTTATCTTGCTCTCCCATTATTCTTAATGCTTTTAATATTCCTTGAATAATTGATTGTCTGTAAACTTGGGCTCCATAATTGCTTGAATCTTTTAGTGTTTCTGGATTTAAGTAAGAACTTAGGTGACTAAAATTCTTTTTTTGTTTCATGTTTTTTTCAAAATCATTCCAGTAATCTAGAAGAGTATCATATTTCTCGTGTTCTTTTGTAACCCAGCCTATAGCCTTGAATACAGGTTTTTCTTCTTTTTCCAATTTATTTTCCAAAATTAATTTTCCAAAGTATGGAATTACCTCTTTAATAGTATCTCGGGTAAAAACGATAAGTGTTGGAGTGATATCTGGTAATTTTGGATTCCCAGTTAAGCTTTGAGGGCTAACACAAATATTTTTCACAGTGTTTGCTATAACTGGAGAGAAACGTTTGCTATCAGAAATTGAAAGAGATGGTTCGATAATTTTCCAGGCTTCTTTTCCTTCTTGATGGTCATAAATTGCTTGATTTTGATCTCCAATTCTTTGCACTATTACAGAGTCATTGAATAAATTGTTTAGAAGATCATTTTGATGCCGCATGGTGTCTTGCATTTCGTCTATAAATACACCGAAAAATCGTTTAGAAAGAACTTCTTTTATTTCTGGGTACTTATCTAAATAATGATAAGCTAAAGCATAGGCGTCATCAAAACATAAAACACCGATATTAAGCATTTCTACTTTAAGTCTATGTAGGTGCTGATAAGTTTCACTTGTTTTATTTTTATATAATAAATTTCCGTATATGCCATTGGTTAAATTATTACTTTCTAAATTAAATCTCATTTGGTATATCATATTAGTATTTTTGTACTCTATTCCCTTTCGAAGTTTATAAGGGAGCATTTCGTGATATTTTTTTTTGATTGTTTCGTTGTAAAAATCGTCATCGATTGTGACAGGTCTTCTGCCATAAATATCTATGTAGGCGGGTATAGCCAAATATTGGTTAATAAAAGATTGGATAGTACTACAGTTATTAGGATAACTAAAAAGCTTTGCCCCATTAACCCCTAATTTGGTTTTGATTTCATTTAAAGCTACATTTGTATGCGTGAGTACACACACTCCATTGTTATTATTTAAGGGTAACTTATTTGAAATGATGGCTAATTTGGCTAACAATGTTGTTGTTTTCCCACTACCAGGGCAAGCTTTAATATCTTTTGTTTCTAAAGATGTTATGATTTCTTTTCTTTCGTCAGAAAAGACCTCACCTTTTGGAAGTAATAGCCTTTCAGCATTTTTTATATCTTCTTGATTAATTTCAATCATACTGATTTCTCCCGTCTGTTACGTAGGTTATAGCATCAATTAAGTATTGTAATTTATTATCACTTAAAATGAGAGGTTGAATGTCATCTTTATCCTCATCATTTAATATTGAAGCTAAGCATTGCGCAGTGATTGCTTTTGATATTTTTTTCTCTATCATCAAATGATGATAGATATAGAATGCTCTCTCATCATTAGGCAAGCGATCATTATCCCATTGTTTATATGTTTCTGCTATTTCTTGATCTATTTCTAACATTTTTTCTTCTGTTAAACCTATGTGATTACTATTTTTTATTTTCTCAGCTTGTAAGATTGCTTTAAAAAGATATTTTTGAAGTTTACCTAATGCTATATCATATTCTAAAGTCCAATCTGGAGAAATAAACATTTTTACTTTTTGTCCTTCAATTCTGTTCTTTTTACGTTGTCTTTCTCCATCAATTGAATCGATATCTTCTCTCGTATTAGCATCTTGTTTAAAGGTTTTATAGATATCTGGCTTAATGTCATTATCGGTAACACATGAAATCGGAATTTCTAGAAGACCTTCATTTTCGTTTTTTCTTTTGAACACTTTAGCATATCGAAGAAAAGCTATGTTGCCTACATTAACTAATGAAACTCCAAATTGAGAAAGTGGTTTATCAATAATTTTAGCAAAAGTGGGTATCAGGAGATTTTCCGCATCACCTTCAACTAAAATTACACTTTCAGCAAAAAATAAATTAGCCTTGGTAGAATCCAAAAATCTTTCAAGAAATAAATAATCTCCATTTTCTAATTCTGTATAGTCTGCCCCCATAGGAAATACTTTATCATTTTTGCAAACAATTAAATTTTGTAAACTGATTTTGGAAGCCAACACTGGACTATGCGTAGTCAAAATTAATTGAATATTGGAGCGGTTAGCTTCTTCTTGTAAAAATTCGACTAACCTGATTTGAGCTTGGGTATGTATATGTGCTTCGATTTCTTCAACTAATGCTAATTTAAGACCAGAGTAGCCCTCACGTTTTAAAAGTAAAAGTTCTACAGCCATAAATAATAAATTCTGAGAGCCCAGTCCGGATTTTGAAGATAATAGATTTAAACTCAATTTTTCAAGGATATTCTTTAATCTCATGTCAGATATCGAAAAATTGGAATTTAAATCATTTTTCACTCCTGAAAATTCGCCTAAATATTCATTTATTTCTTTTAACAATGCTTCTCCATGCTGATCATCTAATGACTGGCCTTTTTCATCTAACCCTTTAAAATACTTTTCTATTTTTTCATTTGCCGTTTTCATAACTTTATAAATGTAGTGTTCATCTTCACTATCCTTGAATGATTCATGGCTATCTAGTATCTGTGATAATCTTGAGTTTCTTCGGGGGGTTAATTCCCTGCCGGCGTCCCGTAAAGGCGTAAGATATATAGAACGTAATAAATCTCTTGCTTCGCCATTTAACATCTTTCCGTCTTCATCTGGACCGGCTTTTATATCAGAATAAACTTTTCTTCCTTTTCTTTTTGCAATTAAAAAAGTCTTAAGAAAATATTGGTGACCTTTTTCAGTTTCTTCAAAACCTAACCATTCTAAAAAGTGTTTAGCTTCATTATTATCAAATCCTCTAAATATGCATTCAATGCGAATTTCCGAAGCTCTTTCATTTTCATTTAATCCTTCTAGTAAATGGAAATCTTCATCTTCTAGTTTTATGTAATCATAACTTTGCGTTAATATCGTGTGTTTAATGGCATCAACGATTGCTGTCTTTCCAGAATCATTTTCTCCGACTAATAAATTAAAACCTTTGTTTAACTTCAAAGAAAGACCGGGGTGAACTTCACCATCTTTTTCTATTTGCCCATATTTTCTAAAATTCCATATTTTCAGTTCAGATAAGTACATCAATATTTCTCCTTTGATAAGCTTCTTAAATTAAAATTATTTTATAAATTTCTTTAAGTTGATTTTATCACTTTATAAGTCATAAATAGAATAAATGTTTATTTATAACAAAAGTTACAATTTAGGTGACAATCTCTTTGTATATATAATAAAATAATGGAAATATTAATTATCATCTCTAATGTTGCAGTTTTGAAAACAAATGTTGGTCATGGATTTAAATATTGGAAATCATCGACAATATCATCCAACCGATGGCTTTGCGGGTCAGGCCACGCGATAAGCGTCATACACACTTTCCAGGGTCGCGCCCGCCCGGGCGCGCTGATAAATATCCGCGATCTCTCGCCGTCGGTGATCCTGGTGACTGGCATGAAAGGCTTCACTGATGGTGCCCGCAAATGCCCACGCAAGCAGCAGCCAGGCGGTTTGGAGGAGAAGCAGGTAGCGTCGGATGGCCGGGGCGCTCCGCAACCGGTATCCGCCCATCGACAGCTTGCCCTTGGCTTCCTGGAAAAAGGTTTTAATCGCCCACCGGTGCTGATACCAGGATAAGACGTCCGCCGCGGTCATCGAGGGGTCGGTGGAAAAGAAAAACCGATACGCTTCGTGGGAAGCAGAAGCCCGGGAACCAACGACCACGCCCGAGAGGCCGCTTTTCAACCGGCCCTGAAATCGAACCATTTCATAGGTGGTGGTCCGGACGGTCACAAGGTCCGGATCTTCCACCTGCCGGGCCCGTTGGGCCCAGTCTTTGGCTGGTAACGGCATGGGGGCCGTGTCGAGCAACCGGTTGCTTTTAATGGCACCGATAAAATGCCAGCCCCGGTCCCGGACGGCACGGATCAGTTTTTCCGATGCGTACCAGCTGTCGGCCAGGACATAGACGGCACCATCGCCCACGTCGATGGTGCGAAGCTGCTGAAGGGCCAGGTCGATTTTACTGGGTCCGTGTTCTTTCTCATATCGTTCGATATGATAGGGATACAGGCGCTTGTTCGTGCCTGCCATGATGGCGAGCCATTGATGCCCGTAAACGGTCGTGCCGGTCTGATGATCAAAATGGTACCCGCCGTCGTCGATCGGGTGGTGCGCCTGTGACGAAGGCTTCGATTTAGGAACGACGGTATCATCGATGGCGATCAGCACCGGGTTGGTGGAGGTAGTCTGCCGCCGGATATGCTGCAGCACCGAGCGCTGGAGCTTGCGCTCCAAGGCATGGTCATCCACCCGGGACGTTCGAAAAAACCGGGTCACCGACGAATGGTGGGCGTGATGATTGGCGGCTTCTTGAAGGGCCTTCACGCTCCCGTTGCGATGCTCCTGGGTCCAGCCTTCCAACAGCTTTTGCATATGACGGGCAGCCGGGGCGGACATAAAGAACCGGAGGTTCCATTGATCAAAGGCGTTGGCGATGCAGGAGGAATATGATACGGTAGACATGAGACAGAATCCTTTCTCGATGGTGTTTTGGTCGATGTCATCGTACCGTATCAACGGGGATTCTGTCTCTTTTTGATTGATAATGGAAATAATTGTTAATAAACCCGCAACATAAAAGTATCATAAAGAGAAAGGTAAGAGAAATATCGAAGAACATAAAAGCGAAAGAAAAAATGCCATAAATATCTTTGAATTTGCTACGAGTGAATTGTCTCAAGACGCTTTTTTATGCTGGTTATTCTCACATATGGAGGAGCATCGTAATAATAATGCACCTGAACTAGGAAAAACGATAGCAAAAGATTTTTTAGAACTTATTTTCCAAAAGTATGATGGCAATTATTCTTTTTCTATAAAGGATTTAAGACTAGAAAAAGTGCAACAACAGCAATCGAATATAGATGTCTTATTGTATCTAAGAAATACTCTTTATAAAGGCCCGAATGTTTATATTATTATAGAGGATAAAACATCGAGCGGGGAAAGCAGAAAGAACCAATTAGAATATTATGTTAATCGATTGCAAAAAAAGAATCACGATAACGTTATAATTCCAGTGTATTTTAAAACAGGTTATCTTTCTCCTATAAAAAAAGAAGAACTTGAACATAGGGAACTAATAGTAATTGATACCTATGATATCTATTCTATAATGGTAAAGCATTCATCGAATATTCAACAGGATGTCATCCTATGTAGTTGGTGGGAACACTTCTATGAAAAGTACTATAAGAATGTTTTAGCCATAGAAAACCTAACAATTACTGAGCATTCTACTTTGAAGAAATTTCAGGCTGTTGAATTAAAGGGAGGGCTTGAGCCTCTTTTTGATGAAGTTTCCAATATACTAATGAAACAATTTGAAGATACTTGGATAATGAAAAAGATTAAACCTCAAGGAAAAGGCCAAACTTCGTTGCAGATCATGTTAACAAAAGATCATTGGATAAATGTTGATAAGGGTGTCAGCGCCTCCATTAATTTTATAATGAAACGAAATTTTACATTCACTCTTGTGCTGCAAATTAAAACGGAACCACATTATCCCCAAAATAACTTAACTTCTTACGAAATAGCCCGTTTAAAAAATGTACAAAAGATGTTTAAAAACTATATGAATCAAGCTGGATTAAGGAATTGAAAAGCCCAAAATTATCCCATACATTCAGCCTTTTTAATTAATATTGATGATAAAGCAATCAACGACCTTAATAATTATTTTTCAACTAATATTAATCAATTTGAAAAGGTTGTAGATTATACTTTTGAACAATTGTGATTCGGAGTTATTGGTTTTTATAAACTATAATTTCATAAGTTTCAAATTGTAGTTATGTTGCCAATGTTTAAATTTATTTTAAGATTATTTACTTCAATAATAGAATTCAAAAGTCATTTAATGAAGGTGATAAAGTGAATATTTTCAAAAGAAAAATCAGAAGTGAACATACTGATCATACAAAAAAAATAATAGACCCAATTGAACTTTTTAAATCGTTAGTTCACCAAGAAGGTTATGACTACTTACGCGATATTCAGAATGAATTTCTCCAAACTTGGCATCAAAAACGCGATTTGAAAGATATAGTTGGCATATTAAATACCGGCGCTGGGAAAACATTAGTTGGCCAATTAATGTTATTGTCTAAACTTCATGAAGAAGATGGCCCAGTAGTCTATTTATGTCCAGATAATCAGTTAGTAGAACAAGCGGTAAGCCAAGCTAAAATCCATAACATCCCAGTCGTAACTATTACTCAAGATCGAAGTAGACGTGCTGAATTTCCTTTAGAATTTAAGAATAATCAAGCCATACTTATAACGACCTTTGAAAGAATGTTTAACGGGTTATCGATATTTGGAGTAGAAGGTTTTGGGAGTCGACCGATACAAGAAATTGGTTCTTTAGTTATTGATGATGCTCATTCATGTATAAAAAAGGCTAGAAAACAATGTACTATTCAAATCGATAATAATAGCCAAGCTTATCAAAAGATTTTTGATTTGTTTGAAGATGCTTTAAAAGAACAAGGCCCAGGAGCACTGACCGCAATAAAATCTGGAGAACGATCAGTTACGCGTTTAATACCTTACTGGAAGTGGCAGCAGCAAATTGATAGTGTGAGTGCAATATTGGAAGAACTTTATAGTGATGATAGTTCAGAAGTGAGGTATAGTTGGGGATTGATTGCAGATGAGCTTCTAAATTCACAATGCTTTATTAGTGGTAGAAAAATTGAAATCACACCATTACAATTACCTGTGCATAAAATTCCATCCTTTTTTCAAGCGAAACATAGATTCATACTTTCCGCTACTTTCAATAATGATACTGAATTAATTAAAGAATTAGGTATTGAAAAAAACGCGGTAGAGCATCCAATTGAAGTCCAAAATCAAGGAGACACAGGAGAAAGGTTAATTATAGCACCGAAGAGACATTTTCCAGACTTAAATGATGACTTTATGAGATCAGAAATATTCAATTATTCGAGAGATAATAATGTGGTAGTTATAGTACCTGATAGCGCAAAAGCTGAAGAATGGAAAAAGTATAATCCTATTATAGTGAACAAAAACAACATCTTACAGGCAACTGAGCAATTGAAGCAAACTAAAGGAAACTTAATGGTGTTTTTAAACAGATATGATGGTATTGATCTCGCAGGCGATGCTTGTAGAATTTTGGTCTTAGATGGACTACCCCGTAGTCAGAGTGTACGAGAGCAATACATGACAATGGTAAGAGAGGGGTCTCCGTTTGTTAATGCTCAAATTGCTCAAACCATTGAACAAGGGTTAGGGCGAGCGGTACGTTCGGGGAGTGATTATTGCAGCATATTTATTTTAGATTCACAATTATTGAATTTTTTAGGTATAGATAAAAATAGAGAGTTTTTTACATCATCTACAAAAAAACAAATCGATTTTGGACTAGAATTATTTGATGAAGAGTCACTAGAAAGTATTGATAGCACCATGGAAGAAATTCGCTCAGCAGTTGACGCCTGTTTAAAGAGAGATTCCGAGTGGCGTCAATTTCATAAAGAAATGATGCTTCAAGCTATTAATGAAAGTGAAAGCAAATCAGAAACGGATTTACTTGAAATAGCTGAAACAGAAAGACAGGCTTTAGAAGCGTATAAAAAACGAAACTATATAGAAGCAAGTTCTATGATGTCAAGGATGATAAGTGAATATAGTGGTAGGCTAAATGATAATGATAAGGCTTGGTATATGCAGATAGGGGCACATATTTTGAACGAAGTTGATCAAACTAAAGCTGCTGACATGCAAGTAAAGGCTAAAGAATTATCTTCTAGAGCTCTTATTCCGCAAGTGAATACTTATTCGAAAAAAACTAAAACTAAAGGTAATCAAGCAGAAATTCTTTATCGATGGAAAAATGCATATTCCAATTCTAACGACATAAAAATAGCTATAGATGATTTAATTGATAATTTAATTTATTCACCGAATTTAGATCATAATAAGTTCGAAGACAATGTTCATAAATTAGGAGAATTTTTGGGATTCGCTTCACAAAGGCCGGAATATGACTATGGAGATGGACCAGACAATCTTTGGAGATTTGAAAACGGAGATAATATTATTATTGAAGCGAAAAATAATGGAACTAACGAAAAGGTGTCTAGAGAGCATATAGCGCAACTTTTACATTCCATACAATGGCATAAAGATAAATATGGAGAATTAAACTTTACACCAATTATTTTACACAAATCTTCTATAAGTTTTGAAAATTCACATCCACCGGAAAATACTAAAGTTATGGATCAAGAATCATTAAATAGATTCAAGCAAGCCTTAAACAACTTAGCAACTTCTTTTTCGCAAAAAAAACCGGAGTCTTGGACTGTAGAAGAAATTCGTCAATTATTAAGTGAAAATAAGCTGAATCATGAGAATATATTAGGCGCCTATACTCGTAGATTAAGATAAATAACGTGTTCAAAAATTAATAAAGTGGCTTAATATCTCAAAAGATGGTTATCTATCATAGTTATCCATCTTTTTATTTTTTAATTAAAATTTCAATTACTATAATTTAAAAATAAAATTATTATACTATCGAAAATTAAAATCGTTTTAGTTGTAGAGAACTTCCTAGAGCAAAAAATTGCTTTTGTACAAGAGTGGGTGAAGACTATGGATTCATTTTAATAATTCTAAGGAAATACAACATTTCCTTAGGTTAATTATCAGTTTCTAAATCTGGCTGATTTTCTTTAAAAAGTGCAACTGTATGTATTCCTTTAATAATAATAATTAATCTATAAAATAATATGGTATGTGAAATTAATAATTAGTTCGTTGAATTTTCAAGAATTGTATTAGTAGTAAGTATTGTATATACTATACTTATAATATTTACTTTAACAGAATGATAAACAGACAACTTTTTCAGATGTGAAATATGAAAGGAGGCGTCTAAGATGGCGCAGGCAGAGAAAAGATACACCCGTCGATTGAACCAATCAGGAAATAGTCTTTCAGCTGGGATACCTAAAGCTATTGCTGATCGGTTAGAGTTGGCTAAGGGTGATGAACTTAATGTCTATTATAATGAAGAAACTGGGGAAATTATTATGAAAAAAGCGAATCGTTCTTTACCGGAAGGCGTGCGTCCAGACGTATTAAAAGCAATGAATCGTGCCGTAGATAAATATGACGATGCTCTTCGAAACTTAAAAGACCGATGATTCTTGGAGGTATTAGTTAATGGAGGTATTTTACTTTTCCGAACAGGAAATTCTCTTTATTCATTATACTGTCATGGAAATGTATAACGACAGCGATCAAGCGGGGGTTAAACAATACGAGAGCTTCCAAACGATGCTGCATCGACCAAAAACAGAACTATACGGTGAAGAAATGTATCCTTCTATTCCCGAGAAAGCTTGCTGTTATTATCATTCTATTGCTAGAGGCGGGCACATTTTCCGAAATGGAAATAAACGAACGGCTTTAACAGTTTTCGATTCCTTTTTAACCCTTAATGGCTACAAGCTTACACTTACCTCCAAGCAAGCAGAAGATTTCACCGTTTATTTAGCATATGATGATAAATTCAAAGAGAATGATTGTATTCACCATATAATAGA
This sequence comes from Marinococcus halophilus, assembly GCF_900166605.1. Lineage (NCBI taxonomy): Bacteria > Bacillati > Bacillota > Bacilli > Caryophanales > Bacillaceae > Marinococcus > Marinococcus halophilus. Next base: position 91,215 of record NZ_FVZD01000003.1, on the reverse strand, counting down.
AGAAATTGGGGAATATATTCAACCTGTTGAATGATATCTTTTTTTAAAAAGACGGCCAATAGAGAAAGCAGAGCTTCAATATATTTTTCGCTCAAAATTAATAATTTTGAGCTTTTTTGGTGTGATTTTTTCGCCGAGAATCGAGCTGTGTTGCATTTAGAAATAAAACTTTGGGTAGTAGTCTTCTAAATACAAATCTCAGCTTTCTATACATAGGTTAAAAAGAAGCTTGAAATATTTCAAACTTTACATTTAAGTTTACTTAAACTTAAATGTTTCAGTAAACTTAATACTTAAATAATGCGAATATCTGTTTATATTCTGACGAAATGAGTAAGAAGAGAAATATTAAAATGGAAATCAAACTTTCATTGATGAAATTTCTTTTTTCTTTCACGTGTATCGTGCCACGCATTGTATTTGCGTATCTGCTGCTGAAGCAAATACGCAAGAAATGCAATAACTAGCGTGATAGCAACAAAAAGAGCACTCAGATGCTGACGACATCTGGGCACTCTTTTTGTTGCTAAAATGGCAATGAACTTTTATATAATTATTGTATCATAATAGTTTGAATGCCTAAAAGGTAAGTTGTTAAGAACAAAGCTCAGACTATAATGTGAAGATCGACCCGATAAAATACTTTTAAAATTTTTTATTGTCTCAAAACAGTAAGACTACTTATTACATTGAGATATGAAATATTAACTTCCGATAAGATAGATTGTGTTAACAATAACCAAACGAAGGAACATGGTTTGCCTTCTCAATGGAGATGTCTTTTACTTTGTGCATTCCACCAATCTACTATTATAATGAAAGTACTTAGTGATAATTAGTGGAGGTTAACATTGTGACGGTCAGTATTAAAGATGTGGCACGCCAAGCAGGAGTATCAACAGCGTCAGTATCACGAGTGATTAGTGGCAAACCAGGGGTAGGGGCAGCCACCGAAGCCCGCATACGCAAAATCATGGAAGATATGGATTATCGCCCAAACTTAGGCGCACGGGGCCTGGTCAAGCAACAGACGGGCAATATAGCGATTATCGTTCCCCGGGGATCTTTCACCTTAAATAATCCTTTTTTTTCGACAGTCATTGATGGGATTGCGAAGGGCATTGACCAATCCGATTACAATATCGTGATGTCGTTTACCTCGGCCCAACAAAAGAAATTACTCGAAAACCAATCCGTGGACGGGATTATCTTGTTTTCACCCCGGAGTGAAGAGTTTCGCTTGGAATGGTTGGAAACCCTCGGCCTTCCTACCGTCGTCATTGGCAGTTACATTGATGAGTCCCCTTTTCCCTGCGTCCGTCCGGATGACACTGATGGCATGGATCAAGCCGTGCAGGCTCTGTACGAACGCGGACACCGACACATTGGTTTGATCAATGGACCCATGAGTTCGATGCACAGCGTGAAATGCTGGGAAGGCTATCATCAAGCCGTAGAGCGACTTGATTTAGATTCAGGAAGCAATGATATGCTGGAACTAAACGAATTTGATGTCAACGACTCTGACAGCAGTATTTCTACTTTTTTACGTTCCCGGCCCACCATGACCGGTATTGTCTGTGCTTCCGATTACCTGGCCATCGGGACCATGCGTATAGCGACAACCATGGGGCTTTCGATTCCGGAGGACTTATCGGTCATCGGTGCTGATGATGTGCCTATTGCTTCCCTGTTAACACCTGCCTTGTCTTCTGTGCAAGTGGACCTCCCCGGCATCGGCCAGGAAGCCACGCGGATGCTCATTGATTTGCTAGCTGGGAATCGCCTAGAAGCGCAAGACCTTGTCTTTCCTATGACTTACATTGATCGCGAAACAACACGGCAGTTAGAACAATAAAGCAAGCCATGATCCTCGGATCGTGGCTTGCTTTATTGTTATCGCTTACAAAAAACATAAAGCATCATGGGGAAACCAAGAAGCGTGAAAGCTCTGGTTATTTTTTAACTCCACATCCCTACAAGATCGACAATGACTTTTCCAATTAGTGCTAAGCCAAACAAATAACTAATAACCATACACGCCTGGAGAATTCTCGGCTGCTTCATGCCCTGATTGACATCTTTTCGAAATAACATCAAACAGATAAAGAAACCAGCCACCGGTGCTGCTACCGCCGTAGCAATGTTTGCTAAATAAATGAGTTGAACCGGGGAACCTCCATAACTAAAACTCACCGCTGCGGAGACAGCCAATACACCTAACGAGCCCCATTTAATGCTCTTATCTTCCAACGCGGTTGGTTTATTGAATCCTGCATTCAACAAAACCACTGAACGATGCGTATTGCCTAACAGGGAGGAAAAAGCTGCGGCTAATAAAGCAATGCCCATGACGACGCCTGCGGCACCTCCCATAAAGGGAACAAGCATGTCTGCCATCTGCTTTGGGGATTCGATGAGCACATTTTGAGGGTTCATCACGATCGCTCCCACCAGAACAATCGCTCCACTAACTAAAACAACGCCCAGTACGTGTGCAATCGAATCGGCTAGCATAGCTCCATTGAACAAATCTTCCTTCTTCCACTTTTTCTCTTTGCTTAAATACGTGCCGTACAGGCCGGTGGTGATTGAAGCATGCGTACTAATAAATCCTAACGCTAAGGCAAAACTTCCCGCTGGGAAATACCAATGCGTTAACCCTTCTGCTGTTTGGGCCACACTTGGTCCGCCTGTACTAAATAACGTGGCATAAAAGGCGATGATCATCCCTAAGATACATAGCATCGCGCCTTTTTCGACTTTCGAGTAGACCCCTTTTGCAAAATAAACGTACACCAGGATACACAGCATGATCAAAGCACCGAATTTCCAATTGATACCGAATACTAAATTCATGCCCGTTCCGGTTCCGGAAATATTTCCAATGGTAAAAAATACACAAGACAGAAACGCAGCGATCCCTACAACGGCTGCCCCTACTTTGCCATAATAATGGCGAATCGCATGGATCGACGGCATCCCCGTCAGCAAGGTAATTCGGTACGTGGCCAGTAAAAACGTGATCGCCATAAAGGCGATCGGAAAAAATAACCACAACAGAGAATATCCATATGATGCCCCGAGCATCGAAGCCGTCGTAATAACGCCTGGCCCCATGACTACTCCTGTCAAAACAATCCCTGGCCCAATACGCTTTAATAATTGCGTAAAGGGAAGCCGCTTGGTTGGACTGTCGCTCACCATTTCCTTCGCTTCCGCTTCTTGTTTTCCCATGTTGCCCCCTCCTTTGCGCTTTCCAGCGCTAGGACTGATTGTTTCTAGATTCATCATACACATCAACGGCCAAAGGGAGGAGTCTCCCTTCTATAGCCGTTGAGTCTATTTTACATCAAAGCGCTTTCAAAAAACTTATGCTTTTGCTTCATCTTTGAGCAATCCGACGCTTAGTAAGCCTTGACGAATTTCTTCTCGTTCTTCTTCAGATAATGGCAGCACCGGGCGTCTCGCCTGACGGCTGCTGATTAATCCACGCTGATACATTGCTTCTTTCATGCGCAGATGGGAGGTCGACGAGGGCTCATCCATTTTGTAGACAGCCTGTTTTAAGTCAAAAATACGGTCATATACCTGTTGGGCAGCGGCAAGATCTTGATTTTTCACGCATTTAACGAGCTCAGAAATCAAATCTGGCACAAAACACCCAAATCCAACAAGTGCTCCGTCAATGCCCTGAACAAGGGTCGGAAGCAAATATTCATCATGACACGTTAATAATGATACATCCGGTGCTTCTTGTTTGAGGGCCCGGACATCCACTTCGTATTGCGCAATGTCGCGTTCCCCCAGTTTAAAGGACACAACATTCGGGATTTTCGCCATTTCTAAAAGTTGGCTGGTCGAATAGGACGATTTCGTCCATGTTGGGTACTGGTGAACCACGATCGAGATATTGATGGCCTCTGCCACGTCTTTAAAATATTGCACCGTAGATGCCGGCTGCATGCCAAACCGTAACCAGGAATGGGGAGGCATAAGCAGAATTCCTTCGCCGCCCGCTGCTTCTACAGCTTGGGCATGTTGAATGGCTTCGGTCGTTCCTTCGGCGGAAATACCAGAAATGATAGGGACCTCGCCTTGTAGTTCATCCGCTGCGATTCGTACTGCTTCGGCTCGTTCTTCGGGAAGCAAGGTCATGATTTCTCCCGTATGCCCATTGACCACAATGCCGTTCACACCGTCATGGCCAGCAACCCAGCGTACCAATGACCGAAATCCTTGTTCATCAATCGAATCGTCTTCGTTAAAAGGAATCAATACCGCCGGGAATACGCCACTCCATTTTACTTTGTTTTTCATGTTTGCTTCCTCCTTGGATGAATTTATTTATAGTAAACGTTTACGTTGACAAATGTATCACGTAAACGTTTACATGTCAAAGAATTCTAAAAATTTATTTTTGAGATTTTTCCTCGTCTGAGAACGCCTAGAGGCATGTTTTCCCCGAAAGCACTTTCGTTAGTGGATTTTTAGCTGTTCTTTATAACATTAATTCTGACAAATGAAACCCATTTTAATACATGCAAAGACCGAGCATGAAGGTTTCGATATCATGCTCGGTCTCTTGTTACTTATAATGAAACTTTGTCATTGTTGTCTGTAGACGCTTCACCAAGCGAAAAGACAATATGAAGTACTTGGGCAATGGCTAGGAGTGTGGCCACTCGAGGTACCGTGATTCCCGCTTCAATACGTCCAATCGTGGATTTTGATTTTCCAATTGCATTTGCCAACTCTTGTTGGGAAAGACCTTGCTAAACAACTTAGTAAGCTTTGGATAGAAAAAACTTTACTTAAAGATCGACAAAAATACAAATGTAATTTTTCCAGCGTAAAAGATATCGATCTTACAGAGAGTAGCTGCAGATTATATTTTTGATCTAAGAAAGTACATAGGTGGAATAGTGCTTGAAGGATTTCATGGGAGGTTGAAGCTAGATTTCCAAAAACTATTTCATGTTCAACCCTCCGTCTACGACAATTGTTTGACCAGTAACAAAATCCGCTAAACTGCTAGCCAGGTATAACACGCTTCCGGTTACATCTTCGGGTTTCGCAATCCGGCGAAGCGGGGTCTGAGCGATGATGGCGTCCCTGATCTCCTCCTTTGTTTTTTGGCTCGCATCGGTAGGGTAGACGAGCCCAGGGGCCACACAATTGACCGTAATGCCGAAAGGGCCAAGTTCTGCAGCGAGGTTGTGCGAATAAGAAAGCAAAGCTCCTTTGGCCGTATTATAATCATGATAGGGGACCACTGGTTGATAAAGGAGGTTCGTGGTGATATTAATAATTTTTCCCGTAGTATTAGCTTTCATGATCGGCATGGCATATTTACATACATGGAAGCTCCCTTTTAACGACCCGTCCAGTTGTCGCTGATAATCCTCCCAATCGATGTCCCAGGCTTTTTTTCGCGCTTCAGGATCAAAGCTATAATCAAATAAGGCGTTATTTACAACAACGTCTAAGGTATCGAATTCTTTGAGGATTTGGTCTATCATGTGTTGGACATCCTGCTCCTCCGTAACGTCAGCTTGAATAGGTAATGCCTCAACATCGTAAGCCTCCATTAATTGATCTGCCAGCGCTCGCGCCTTCTGTTCACTTCGAACATAGTTAACAATAACGTGAGCCCCAGCTTTGGCAAAGCTTTCAGCAATAGCAGCACCAATACCTCGACTGGATCCAGTCACCAGGGCAATCTTTCCTTTTAATAATCCTTCCATTGTTAGATACGCTCCTTCTTTTTTTATACGTGATTTATCGCACTTTTTCTGAACAGGGTTATTGGTACGTCTGTGGTGTTAGTCCCGTTTGGGGTCAAAAGCTTCCATCAAATGTTCGACAGACGACTCCACATCACACCAATAGACAAGGTCGCCAAGGTTTGGTCGCCCATCATGATGCCATCCTGGTTCAGGCAAAGTCATTTCTCCCAAAAAGCTAATTCGGGTCATCCCGCATTCTCCTAACAAATTAATCAGGGATTGGAATCGTTGAGGAGGGCAAACAATGCCCGCGGTCTGAACATAAGGCTGAATGGGAACCGTTTTTTCTTTTAATTCTTCCAAGTCATAGATAGGAATGACCGTAATGAGTCGGTTGAGGGGGGAAAGCGGGAAGCGTGATTGCTGCTCTTGCCAAACAACAGTCCACGCGGTACTATCCGTACTGCTTAGCACATCAGTGTCAGCTTTAAATTCCGCTTCTGTCCTTACCTTTAATATCGCATTTGTTTCAGCCACGGAGGTTTCTGCTCGTGGCATTTTGCTTTGGAAATTTTTCATCTCCTGGGCAAGAAGGGAGGTGAATTCTTTTGGCGAGTAATCCCCTCCATGTTCTACATATAGCACGTGTGGTGACAAACAACCTTGTTGATCAAACCAGGAGACGTCCGTAGCTGCCCGCTTAGCGCTTGCCCAGGCTAAGGAGTTGCTTACGCCTTCTTTGGTTACTACGCCTAGACTTACCTTTGGACCGTGTGGCAGAAAAGAAGTTTGAGGAGGGACTCTGCCTGAAATGTTGTTCATGGTTTGTTCATTCCCATAAGCGACAACGACTTGAGATTGATGAAAAACGCTCTCTTCTACAGTAGAATCTCCTCCTTTCCACCAAACGATGGCCAGGTTTTCTGCCAATTCGGGGGACACTTCTTGAATAGACTGAGCAAATAAACTGGGAAAAAGGGGTTCGGCAGAAGAAAATTTTCCAATCGAGGCTGACTTTACTAACATTCCGGCGATTAGGCTCCAGAGAGGCACGCCGGGAACATTGCCGGAAAAAATATACGTCAGCAGTTCTGCGCCGTAAGCTCGGGTCAGGCCTCCGCTTTTTCGTGGACGGAATTCATCGAGTACTAAAGGGTTCGAAAAATCTTCTTCTAGAAATCGCTGCAGATTTTCTTTTCGGAACCGGCGTAAGTAACGGGACAAAAATAAACGGATCATGTTTTGATCATACCCCGTAATGACCGGAAGTGCCTCTTCGGCTATCCGACGAAACTTGTCAGCTGGATCAAGCCATTTCTGCACTACTTGATCAAGCACATTAACAATTTCGTCTACTCGATGGTGGCTGCTAAATGATTGCTGCTGCTTTTTAAGTGAAGTACCAAGCCTAGTAGTTTGGGAAGCTTTGAGTACAGGAACATCCACTTGAGCGGTTTTGCCGTGATTTTTAAACGTCCATCTCGAATATGTCAGCTCCCCATTCATATGGTCGGGGATAAAACCGGCTTTATATAGCACACTCATGAGTGAAAGTCTCCTTGATAAGCTGTTAAAAATTCTTCAATAGCTAGCGAACAGCCTTTAGCTTCTGCTCCTTCGACTCTACCCAAAAAATAAAAGCTGTGCTCATTTTCTCCCTTGATCCCTGTATCTTCGGTCATGATAGCCATGACAGAATTAATGTTGGCAAGGTCATAATGAACAATAACCCCTGGCTCTCCTTTTCGTTTTTCAATCTTTGTTTCTGGATCTACCACAATGGTTTTTAGCCAGGGTGGAGTCTTTTTCCATCCCTTTTTACCTTTAGCGTCGAACAATGGGTCGTAAATCTGGGAGCTTAATTCTGTCATTCCGTACATGTTCCCGCAAACCTCTGGTGAAAGACCAAATAATTGACTTAGCTGCTGTTTAACATCCGAAATATCCATCCTATTCGGCGAGCTTTTCATTCCTCCTGTGTCCATGATTCGACTGCCCTTTGGAAGATGAAAGGAAAGGTGGCTTGCGTTACACCGCTCTAAAAAGGACAGAAAGTAAGTAGTCGCTCCAAGAACAAAAACGGGTTCATTTTTCGTTTCTGCCTCTTGCAGCAAGCAAAGTAACCTTTTATGATCGAATTTTCCTTCCCATACCACATGCTCGCTTTGTGTATTTCCAAATGCTTCTTTAATAATTTGAAGATAATGAGCAAGTGATGAATTCGGCCATTCTTTTTCTGAAGGAAACAAGACAATCATTTTCATTTGATGCTCATCCGGCATCATGGTTTCTTTAAAGTATTTCTTCGAAGACAAATCATAAATATCGAGATCTCTATGAGCATTTTTCCCGCGCTTATGAGGGTTAGTAGTCCCACTCGTCATGAAAACTCTTTCTATTTCGTTTTCGGTGGAACAGGTTAATGCTGCTTCCTTAAACGCCTGGATCGGTACAGGGGGGATCTCTTTGAAATGTTCGATCGATTTAGGGTGAAAATGACGCTTACGACAAAATGTCCGATAAGCTTGATTGTGTTGATATTGAAACGAAAACAGCTCTTTTGCAGCTATGGTAAATGCTTCATTAGAAAAACTTTCTTGGTGAATCAAGTGTTCGATGTTTCGTTTGAGCTCGTTATAGGTCAATGCCATGATCAACGCCTCCTTTTATCGCACCAATAATGCTTGAAACCACAAAAAGACCACCCTCGAATCTTGAGAGTGGTCGTCGGATAAACATACACGTATGCCTCTGAACAACTCCACTTCCCTCCGCTGCTTGTACGCAGATCAGGTTCCAAGGGTTTAAAAGGATCTTTTTTCTCAGCCGTCAGATGGCTCCCCTAGTGGAACAATATGTGATTAAACTTTCACTTATCTTAACATGCAGATATACATTGTCAATTTTCCTGGGACATTATAATATACTTTAAAAATCGCAGTATCTTATAAATAATTTCTTCAAATACTGCCTGATGAACCCTAAACACCCCAAGAACCTTATTACCCTTACCGTACCGTTAAATGGGGGTGAAAACCTACCAATAATATAAAGCCCTCATGGTGGAAAAACTCTCGAATCTCTCCGAAACTACCGATAAATAGTTAAAGCATTCGTCTTTTATGGAAGAACAATGGTTTCGCGCTTGATATTCGCTTTTTGTCGAAATAGCCCTTTGCTAGTTTTTCCCTTGCAGCACGACAAGCCTTAACAGTTTACTTTCAGCTCTAAACAGAAGAAAGAGGGAGCAGTTCCTTTGCAACAATAGAGCAGGAGACCAGCTATATGCTCATTGGGAATACATTTCAGCACTCCGAGTGAATGCGTTATCTTCGATTTCAAACCCGGCATCTTCAACCATTTGAAGGTCTTTTCTCCACGCCTGGCCCGGCGTAGTTAAATAATCTCCCAGGAAAATCGAATTCACGGCATATAACGCAAGCGGCTGCATGCTTTTTAAATTCTCTTCGCGCCCGCCGGCTGCCCGGATTTCTTTCGAAGGAAGAATCATTCGGGCAAGCGCTAAAATACGAAGACATTCTTCCGGCCGGAGTCCTGGCTGGTGTTCAAAAGCGGTACCCTCAATCGCATGAAGGAAATTCACCGGAACGGAATCAGCATCAATCTCTTTTAAGGCATACAATACATCGATAATATCCTCATGGCTTTCACCCATTCCGGCGATCAATCCGGAACAGGGGGACATGCCTGCCTGGATGGCTTCATTCACCGTTCCCGTCCGGTCTTCGTATGTATGCGTGGTAACAATGTTATCGTGAAAACGCTCCGAGGAGTTAACGTTATGGTTGTAACGATCCACGCCTGCTGCTTTCAGCCGCTCGCCCTGGCCTTCCTTTAAAATTCCCAGGCAGGCGCATACCTTTAACTGGCTCGTGGCTTTAATTTCTCCGACTGCCTCTTCCACAATCCGAAGCTCTTTTTCTGAGGGCCCGCGGCCACTTGCCACAATACAGTAGGTCCCAGCTCCGCGCTTTTCCGCCTCCCGAGCCCCTTGCACGATCTCTTCAGAAGGCATCATACGGTATTTGGAAATCACCGCTTTGGAATCCATCGACTGGGCGCAGTAGCCACAGTTTTCCGAGCAGAGCCCGGACTTTGTATTGATGATCATATTTAATTTTACCTGGTTCTGATAATAATGCGAGCGGAGCACGTAGGCCGCTTCCAGCTGTTCGAGCAGAAGTTCCCGCGGCTCTTTCAGAAAGGCAGCTGCTTCCTCCCGCGTTAGATGTTTTCCTTGTTGTATTTCTTTGGCCCGTTCAATCCAGAATGTTCCCATAGGTTATGCAGCTCCTTTTGATGAATTTGTTCCTCGTTCTGTTTTTCGCAAAATACGCAGAAGACGACGCGCCAACCAGGCAGTTCCAACAGCTAATAGAATATCCTTCGGCATCGGCGCGAGCATCCACAACCAGACGGTCGTATACGAAAAACCACCCGGTGCGGCAAACCACCATTCGTAGGCCATATACATCCAGTTCGTCCCTACTAGGTAGTTGAGCGCTGTGCCTATAAGCGCTGCTGCGCTAAAGGCTGCGAGTGAACGTTTTTGTTCGGACAGAACACCTACCACATAAGCTACCAGAACATAGGAAAGCAAAAAGCCAAATGTCGGTGAGATGATAGCATCAAGCCCCCCTGACCAACGGGCAAATACCGGCATCCCGGCGAGGCCAATTAGCATGTATAAAACCATGGCCAGCGGCGCATATTTTTTGCCAAGTAGCAGACCGGATAATAGACAAACCGCTGTTTGAAGCGTAATTGGTACCCCGCCGATCACAAAAATAGGAGCAATGGATGTGATATTCGCTCCAATCATCATCAGAGCCGCAAATAATGCGGCTAAGACAAAGCCGTGTAGTCGTGATTGAATCATAGACTCCCTCCTTTATCCATTAGTATATACAGGCGGCTCTGTATTGTAAACTAAATAATAAAAAAGGTTAACAATTATTTCAATAAAAAAGACTACTTATTGTATTAAAATAAAACGAAATAACTTCTGATCATATAGACGAACTTTTAGACAGAAAACACCCCGTTTTTGGCTATAAAAACGGGGTGTTCAGGGCATTGTCTAGAAGTTAAAACTTTAAGACATTGATTTTGTTAGAATCACAGATAAAAAATCTTTTATTTTTGACTATGTACAAGATGCCCATCCCCCAAGAAAGCTACCCTAGAAGGGGATGGACGTTATTTATAGAACGACAGAGGCATCCTCATGATCAATTTGCCCATTGTCTAAATAGATGACTCGATCACAGTAAGCAAACAAGCGGGTGTCATGAGTTACTATGATAGCCGCTTTATTCGATTCCTTGACCTGATGGCGAAGTGTTTGAACGACCTGTTCTCCACGTTCCCGGTCTAAACTAGCCGTTGGCTCATCGGCCAAAATTAAAGAAGGATCATTCATCCAGGCTCTTGCAATCGCGACACGCTGCTGTTCTCCGCCAGATAAGTGCCGGGGAAAGTGATGCTGCCGATGCTCGAGCCCAAGCATGTGAAGCAGTCGTTGGATGCGTTGATCCATGGTTTGCTTTGTCAGACCCGCAAGTTTGCCAACATAGCGAAGCTGGTCCGCCGTTTTTAAATAAGGTAACAAATGAGCTGATTGAAAGATAAATCCGATGTCCTGTAAACGAAGCTTCGTTTTTTCTTGAGAATTTAAGCGCAGAACGTCTGTCTGATTAATCGATAGCGCTCCTGACGTTGGCTGAAGCAAGGCTCCTGCCATGGAAAGCAAGGTGCTTTTGCCCGATCCGGACGGGCCGGTTAAAGCCACAAACTCCTGGGGGCGCAAAGCGATATCAATGTGTTGAACAATAGGCTGCTGATCGGCTTGAGCCTGAAATTCGATTTGTTCCATGGTTAATACATCATTCACGCCTGACCACCTCCAATAGCTTTCAACGGATCAATGCGAATCACCTTGACCAAGGATAATAGAGAACCCAACAACGCGACGAATAAGAAGAGCCCCGCCAACAATAGGACGGTTCCTAAAGACAAGGAGAAAGGGATCGCTGCCGGTAAAACGGCAGCCATTCCTGCCGTGACTGCTACACCGACAATGATACTGACGGTCGTGAGCAGCAGAACCTGTAGGATCAATGATATTCCTAATGTTTTAGAGGTTGCCCCAATAGCTTTTAAAATCCCAAACTGGGCCAGCTTTTGAATCGTCATAATGTAGTAAAAAGCCGCCAATACAATGGACGAAATGAGAAATAGAAAAACGATCATGGTCTGAAGCGACGTCTGCTCGGAAGTATAACCGGGAATGCCTTCAAAAGAAGCACGAATATTCATGACTTCAGCATTCTGCAGTTGATCATTCACTTGCTCCGGAAGTGCATGGTCTAAGATGACCGCACTGATCGGAAGCTCTCCTTGCTTCCAGGCAGAATCCCGAACGTGCAGCACCGGCGTATGGCTGTACCGCTGGTTTTCTGTAAATCCACTAATGGTTACTTCTGTACCGTCCGGCCGCTCCAGCGTATCACCTAGGCGGAGGCCGTCCTCTTTGGCGGAATGATCAATCACAGCTTCAGTATCATCGGCAGGAAGTTCGCCGTCGGTCACTGAAGGAGCCAGGTCGCTGCTTAAGTCCATATACATTTCGGCGACATCTACTTCCTTTCCATGACTTTGAGCCGTTCCTTGACGAAGACTCAATAAATGAGCTTCAGGTCTATCCTGTAATATCTCCAAATCATGGTCGGAAAGGGCCGAACGTGATAACTGCTTGTCGGCTTCAGCTTCGAGCACTATTTTCTCGGCTTGCTTATCCATGTATTGCATGCTGGAAGCATTGTCGGAGGCTAATCCCTGCGCCAGTCCTGAAATCGATAACACCAATACCGTTAATAAAAAGATGACCAATCCAATAAGGCTGAAACGTAATTTGGCATAGGTTAATTCACGCCAGGCTAAAAACATGATGAACTCCTTTCTTTTTCGCTTTCTGGTACTTATCGTAAACCAGAAAGATGAACGCAATATGAATTACGAATCGAAAGGAGTATATGGAAGAACCACGGTAAACGTAGCTCCTTGATCTTCCGTGCTCGACGCGCTGATGAATCCGTGGTGACGTTCCACAATTTTTTGGGCGATCGATAGGCCAAGACCGTTGCTTTCATACGATCGACTTCGAGCTTTATCGGCTCGGTAAAATCGTTCAAAGATAAATGGCAACACCTCAGGCGAAAGACCAGGCCCCTCATCTTGAATGGTCACAACCACGTCCGTTGAACGAGGCTCCAGCTGGATAAATATCGACCCTTCCATCGGCGAATGACGGATGGCATTTGCAAACAAATTCATCCAAACTTCATACAGAAGGACTTCATCCCCCTCAATGATCGTTGGAGGAACGTCGATATCGACAAAAATCTGTCTTTCCTGGCATTGATAAGCCATGGATTGAACCATGGTTTTTAACTGCTGATCGAGCGCATAGGGGGCAACCGCCAGTCGTTCTTCTTCCTTATCCAACGATGCCAGTATTAGCAGTTGCTTTCCCAGCGATGACAGTCGCCGGCTTTCCTGGTGAATAGTGCTCGCGTACATTTGTTGTTGCTCGAACGACAGCTGATCATTTTCCAACTCTGCCGCCATTCCTTGAATGGTGGTAAGAGGGGATTGAATCTCATGAGAAACATTAGCGACAAATTCCTGACGCATGTATTCTAGTTGTTCTAATTCTCGACTCATTTGCGAGAACTGTCGTGCTAGTTGACCAATTTCATCTTGGCGTTGAACCGGCACGGGCGGAGAAAAATCTCCTTTAGTAATACGTTTTGTAGCTTCCGTGAGCTTTACAAGCGGACGAACCAGATAGCGTGTACTGATGAGGACTAACAAAACGCTGATCCCAACCATCCCTCCAAATAGAAAGGCTAAAAAGTATCGGAATTCGCCCAATTGGTATTCGATATTCGGACGAAGAAACATCGCATACGTCTCGCCCTGAACCTCCACCGGCACACCAACGGTATTGGTCAGCTCATTATCAAAAAAGCCTGTAACCAACGGGCCAAACGGATGATTTTTGACGCCATGATACGTGTCACCGGCAAGGACGTTCTCGATGTTCTTGGGAGAAAGGGTGGACGAGCGAAACGATGATCCAAAAAAACGTCCTTCCTCCTCAGCAGAAGTAAATAAAGCAACTTGAAACCCTGTGTCGCCCACCTGTTCAAAATACGTTTGGGCATTGATGGACGGATGATTTTCATAAAACTGTTGAACCTGTTGAGCGGTCTGCGTGATACGTTCATCGTTCTCCGGCTTTAATTGATAATGATAGTACATATTGGTTCCGAGAAAGGCGATAAAAAAACTAACGGCCATGACGACGAGGGTCGTGAGCACGACCCGGGTATAAAGGGTCTTCATTCGATGACCTCGAGGCGATACCCAATGCCGCGAACCGTTTGAATATCAAAACCGGGATCCAACCGACGGAAACGCTCTCGCAATCGTTTGACATGGACATCGACGGTCCGTTCATCTCCTTCAAATGTGGAACCCCAAATATACTCTATTAATTCTTCCCGGGAATACGTTCTTTTGGGGTAGCTAGCTAACTGAACAAGCAACTCAAACTCTTTCAACGGTAGGAGCAAGGCTCGATGACCGATGCTGACCTCATACGTTTTGGTGTTAATGAGTGTCCGTCCCACCTGAATTCGTTCTTGGGCGACTTGCTGATATCGCCGTAAAACGGCACGAATGCGAAATAATAATTCTTTACTCTCAAATGGCTTTGTTATGTAGTCATCGGTGCCCGATGCGTATCCCTGTTCTTTATCTTCGATTTGATTTTTCGCCGTTAAGAGAATGACCGGGATATCATAATCCTGGCGAATGCTTGTCGTCAGTTCAAATCCGTCGGTGCCAGGCATCATCACATCAACAAGCGCAATATGGACATCATGTTCATTGAGAATCGCCCAGGCTCCCTCCGCATGACTGGCTTCGTAGACACGGTAATTTTCCCTTCGCAAATAATCACCGGTAAAAGCCAAAATGTTCGGATCGTCATCAACCAATAGAATAGTTAGGATGGCCAACACTTCCTTCCTGCACTTTTATAAAATGCTTGTTATATCTTTCAAAAGTAAATCATAGTACCAAAATAAAGTTCAATAACTAAATATAGTATAGCTGATATTTAATTAAACACATTATAACTACTAATGGTAAAAAATGTTCTTATGTGAATAAAAAGCCATAATTATTCTTGGCATTCACTCAGCCTAATAAACGTTTGGAAACATTCATAAATATATAGAGAGCGAAGTTTCGTTGTTTTATAAAATAATTTTAAAAAAAAATTGACAAAACCAATAATTTTTTAATAGGATAATATGTAACGGGTTACATAATCATTTGATGTAATCGAAAACATACATATACTATCTGATTTTAAATAACCTTATTAATGGAGACTAATAATTCTATGGCCACAATTAAAGAAGTAGCAAAAACAACAGGGGTATCGGTCGCGACAATTTCAAGAGTTTTAAATAATAATGGTTATGTTAGTGAAGAAACCAAAAATAAAGTAATTGAGGCTATCAAAGAGCTAGATTACAGGCCCAATGAAGTAGCAAGAAGTTTATATCATAAACAGTCGAAAACCATCAGTTTAATCCTGCCTGATATAACAAATCCCTTTTTTCCAGAGCTTGCTCGAGGCGTCGAGGATATAATGAATGATCATGGATATACAATCTTTCTTGGAAATTCTGACGAAAAAGCAAATAAAGAAGAAAGATATTTAGACATAATGGAGCAAAAGCACGTAGATGGCGCTATTTTAGCAACAAATACATTAGATAGTAATCATCTTAAAACTTTAAAAAAACCGGTTGTTATTATAGACAGATCAATTAATTCAGATTTTCCAACGGTCTGTTCTGAAAACTTTCATAGTTCACAGGACGCTGTTCGGCACTTAAAAGAAGTTGGCTGTAAAGTGATTGCTCATATTGAGGGTCCTGATCACATCACTAATTCAGTCCTTCGTAAAAACGGTTATATAGAGGTGGTCAAAAAAGAAAGCTGGTTTACTGACGAATACATTGTGAATGGGCACTATAATGATAAAGACGCTTATCAAGCAACTTTAACATTATTAAAAAACCATCCTGAAATCGATGGTATTTTTGCCGGGAATGATTTGATGGCCACAGGCGTATTAAAAGCAGCCAGAAATTTAGGTATCTCTATCCCGGAACAATTAGCAGTAATTGGATTTGATGGAATTAGAATGAGTGAAATTACATCTCCGGAGCTCACAACAATGGCGCAACCTATTTACAAAATGGGAGAAACAGCTGCATATATGCTAATTGACCTTATTGAACAGCGGCCATTAAGAGAGCGTTATTATAAATATCCTGTTCAATTAATCAAAAGGCAATCGACAAATGTTCAAAACCAATCGATAAATTAATTTTTAGAAATAAAAGTAATGAAAAGGATATTAAACATTTCAATATCACAAAAGTATAAAAATGCGCCAATATGTAACCGGTTACATATTGACTTACCCTCATAAAATTTTGTCGTTATTATTTTATTAAGCTAAGAATTTAAAGGAGAATATGGATGATGAATAAACCAAAAATTGTTGTTGTTGGAAGTATCAATATGGATCTAGTTACCGAGACATCTACATTTCCAAGTCTTGGCGAAACGCACGTTGGAAATAAGTTTATGATGCTCCCTGGCGGAAAAGGCGCTAATCAAGCAGTGGCATGCTCCAGGTTGGGAGCGGATGTAACGTTAATTGGATGTATTGGTGATGATGATTTAGGTAGCAGGATGCTTAAAAATCTTAAAAAGGAGAATGTGAACACTACCTATGTGGAGACAATGAATGGCATGAACACAGGTACTGCTTCTATTACCATTGAAGATGGAGAAAATCGAATTATTTATGTCCCTGGGGCAAATGAAGCTCTCACTCCAGAAAAATTAGAACAAGTGGAGTCCGTGATCCAGAAAGCGGACGTCTTATTATTACAACTTGAAACTCCACTCGAAACTGTTGCTGCAGCCACAACCATAGCCAAACGTTATAAAGTGCCTGTTATTTTAAACCCGGCTCCGGCCGTACAAATCCCTGAAAAATTAATTGAAGATATAGATTTTCTAACCCCAAATGAACACGAATTAGCCATTGCATTAGGTTACTCGGACAATGAACTTTTTGTTCAAAAAACTTTAGCAGAATATCCAGGGAAAATTATCATGACAAAGGGCAAGGAAGGAGCTTACTATACGAATTCAAGTGGAGTGCTTAAAAACCAACCAACCTTTCTTGCAGAAACGGTTGATACTACAGGTGCTGGTGATACCTTTAATGCGGGAATAGCAGTGATGGTAGGAGAAAGACAAGACCTTAATACAGCAGTACGATTTGCAACAGCTGCAGGCACACTTTCAGTTACAAAAAGCGGCGCTCAAGGAGGTATGCCTCATCGTGGAGTAGTCGATCATTGGTTAACCGAGAATTAGCTTAAGAAATTTGTTAGAAAAAAGATAAATGCAAGAAATTTCATTAATAACATTTCAAAAGTGGAGCGGGGGAAACTTATGAAAAATATTATTTTGGATGTCGATACAGGAATTGATGACGCGCTGGCCATTGCATATGCCATACACTCTCCAGAATTAAATATTCTAGGCATAACTACTAGCTTTGGAAATACTACGGTTTCAGAAGCGACAAAAAATACGCTGCAACTTCTGGATACTATAGGAGTAAAAATTCCAGTGATACCGGGAGTGAGCAAGAAATTTAATGGGGAGGACCCTCGTGAAAAAACCGTTACGATTCATGGGAACAATGGTATAGGCGAAGCTACCTTATCTCCAGCAGTTAGTAAACCCCACGAAATGCTTGCACATGACTTTATTATCTCTGCTATTCACCAACATCCAAACGATATAACGATTTTAACAACTGCAAGCCAAGTCAACTTAGCAGAGGCTGTCAAAAAAGACCCGAATATTATCCCCCTAGTCGATGAAGTTTTGGTCATGGGCGGCGCAATATCGGTCCCTGGTAATATCACCCCTTATGCTGAAGCAAATATTTATACCGATACTGAAGCAGCACAATTCACTTTTAGCTCTGGGCTGCCAATTACTCTTGTCGGATTAGATGTGACCACAAAAACGCTGCTCAAGAGAGATGTTTTAAAAAAATGGAAGAAAAAGAATTCTTCTTTGGCTCATGTATTAGCAGAAGCTTGTGAGTTTTATATGGACGCATATGCTAGGGTTGAGCCTGAACTTAATGGATGCGCCCTTCATGATCCATTGACAGTGGGCATAGCGATTGATTCTTCTTTTGTTCAAACTGCCCCTATGCATGTTGATGTTTTGATAGAAGGAAGCAAAGCAGGACAAACATTAGGAAAGAAAGCTTCGAAGAATACCAATATCAATGTTTGTCTTGACGTTGAATCTAACCGATTTGTAACACATTTTTTAAATCGCATAGTTTAGTTAGAAGTTTCACATAGTTTCTAAGCTTTAAAACAGCGTATCATCAGAGGGGAGGTCTCAGCCATGCCATCACTCGATCAAACCGACTGGGATATTCTACGAGTTCTGCAGCAAAATGCTAAGGCATCTTGTTCCACTATTGCGAAATTAATATATGTGAGTGAGGGAACCGTACGGACCCGAATGCGCAAATTGCTTGAGGCTAAAGTTTTTGATTTTATTATTTATACTGATCCTAAAAAAAATTGGTTTGGACGTTCAAGCTATTATTGGTATACACACTCAAACTGATCAACAACGGCACGTTGCCTTTCAATTACAAGCATTTGAGGCTGTTCGCTTTGTCGGCTCTTTTTCTGGCACCCATGACCTTATCATTCAAGTTTATTTTCCCACCAAGGAGGGTTTAGTTTCTTTTATCAATACCGATTTAGCTGCCACTGAAGGCGTTATAGACGTAGAAGTAAATGTTGAATTAAAGCAATATAAAGATACTTTCTCGTATTAAATATGTAAACGAAAAACAGTAGTCCTATATAGAAAAACACCTTAGACTCTGCCAACTACCACCCGGGAAAAGCTAATGGCACTCTCCCAAGATGACCTCAGCTATTACGAAAACATGGACGTAAATGGCTTTATTAACAAAGGGTGCAGTGATGGACGCCTATGTAAATGCTGATAGGAAGACTAGACGAGGACCGTACGACGTGGTACCACTGATTGATGGCTTCTAGAAGCAGTTCAACAGCAGACTAAACAGGGTAGGGGCGCCATAAGAGCGGAGAGAAGAATTTTGCGTCTCACACCTGCGGTCACTTGAACATTCAGAAAAAGTTCCTTACACATTTCTAAATCGACAATTAGCGATGAAGAGACACAGTTCTCCTCATTGTAGTGGGTACAAGCGCCATAATTTTTGCGTTCGCTAGCAATTTAAGTAACTGGCACCAGTATCACGGAGCTAAATAAGAGTGGCTGCGAGGCCAAAAGGATCGCTATTTTACCGATGTGGATGCCTGCAACGTGAGCATAAAAGAAATAAGAACCAAGGTATCCCTGTCAAGCTCATCTGACCGAACAATGTAGGAGGTACTTGTTGATTTCATCCAAGTTTGTTTTGGCCTACTCACAATTGTTCTAACATATAGAAGTTAAGCCATGTTTTTAATTCAAAAATTAGAGTATAAAGTTTGAATATCTAAATTAACTTAGCGCTTTTTCAATTTTATTATCTCAAAATACGAAGACTACTTATTATATTGAGATAAAAACCAATAACTTCCGATAATACATCTTATGTTAACTATAATTTTCAAGCCTAGCAATGAGTCGATAAATTGCTCTCTCCCATTTGAACGGATAGCTTAACAATAGCTATTTATCCCACAGTAACGAAAAGTAGCATGCGGAATAAAAATAATGTCGCTACTAACAACGATTATAATCATACATTGGAAAATTCTAGTTACAGAGCCACAATAAAAAACTCATGAAGACTAATGAATAATAACATTCCAAATAATAAACCATTATTCAACTTCTCATACAGCAATCTGTTCATGTTAAGTTTCATTGACTAACTTTTATTAATATTACGTTTACTAAAACTTAAACGTTTCAGTAAACGTAATATTATCACTCAATAAATAACTCATTTACAAACTGCACTCTTCACTTTAGGTAATGGAAAAGAAATTTTCGCTCTTTTGATAGAAATTTACATCAAGTTAAATAATTCATTTACGTATAATACATGGGTTTTTCATAAACCTCAACAATTACTTGAGAACGATAATTTATGATAGCCGGCGATTTTCTATGTTTATTCGACTGCTTGCTCGTTAAAATAAAAATTTTTCTTTTTTATATTGTGCCAATAAAGCCATATCAATTATAAAACCTGGCAAAAATAGCAATTATATATTTTGCAACGTTTTTCACTCCTCGATATGTATGGTTTTAACCCGTGGCGAAACGTCTACCTTTTGCAACGCTAACATTTTCCATCTGTGAAGGGTCGTTAATTCTTTCATGACGACCTATGCCATTTGAGCAAAGACAAAAAAAGACCAGCCTATACAGCTGGTCCTATCGCGGTAGGTGTTGAACAACAAGGGTGATTGTTGGGGAAAGGTGTAACTCCCACGCTTAACTTACCACGACCAATACCTGTTGGCTACGTGCGTGGGAGCATCTTTACAAACATTTAAAAGAAGAATGTTCCTGGAAAAATATTATCGAATAAATGTTTTCTCAACGGCAGCCTCGTTTAACAGGCAGGAGTTGGTATTTTCTACATTTGATGAACAACGAAAAAAAGCCAACCCTCTCGGTTGGGTGGCTTTCTAACGGTATCACTACTCAAGGGGAGTAATGGGGAGGGGTATCGCTCCCAAAACCACCTTATCATGCATGCAGGTATAGCACGACCTTGGAATCTTTATCTTAATAAAGGTTTAATAATCTTTCTGGAATGGAGGAAATTTCATTAATAACAAATCAGATCATTAGGCCATCAAGAAGCATTGGTTGGGGTATTCTTTCAAAAGGCGTACTTTTTGACATGGTTATTGACACATTAAAAGATATTTTTAACGTTGCTACTTTTCCGATGGGTAAAATATGAGATAGAGCATCTTAATGAAAATTATAATATTGTTTGTACTCTATATACGGTCCATGAAATTTTGAATAAAAACAAAAAATACCAGCTATATTAGCTGGTTATCATTCATGTCAAAGCATAAACGACTGCTTCAAACGGTCGCAGGGTGATTTCCTTTGGCCTCTCCGACTGGGCGGCTTCGTAATTATTTAAGACCAGCTCCGGGGCCTCGGCTTTGAATTCTTCAGGGAGCTCACAGGTTGTTTTCGTATCATACAGATTCACCATGATAAGCATTTTGGTGCCCTCAAGAGTTCTTGTATATGCCATCACCTGCGGGTGGTCTGGAAGCGCAAGCTCAAATGAACCGTATACAAGCGTTCTCCATCCCTGACGCAGCCGTATTAATGTTTGATAGTAAGCAAATACAGACGGCGACCTCTTTTTTTCCTGTTCGACATTAATGGAAGAATAATTCGGATTAACCTTCAACCACGGAGTACCTGTGGTGAAGCCAGCTCCCGGCCCACTGTCCCACTGCATCGGGGTGCGGGAGTTGTCGCGGCCAGTTTTCCAGATTGTTTTCATAATATTTTCGTGCGGCGTTCCTGCCTGACGTTCCTTATGATAAAGGTTCCGAATGGCAACGTCATTGTAATCTTCAATGGAGGGGAATTCGACGTTGGTCATACCGATTTCCTGCCCCTGATAAATAAACGGGGTCCCCTGCATGAAAAAGTACATCGTTGCGAGCCCCGTGGCTGTTTCATACCAATAGTTATCCGCATCTCCCCACGTTGATACGGAACGCGGCAGGTCATGATTTTCTAAAAACAAAGCGTTCCAGCCGATACCGTCCAGCCCCTTCTGCCACTTAGCAAAAATGCCTTTCAGGGCAAAAATGTCCGGCCGGCCGTCGCCTCCTTTTCCCCATAAATCAACGTGGTCAAATTGAAAGATCATATTAAATTTGCCGTTTGTCTCCCCAACCCATGCGTCCGCTTCTTCTATGGTTACGCCGTTGGCTTCTCCGACTGTCATAATATCGTAATGGTCGAACGTTTCTTTCTTCAGTTCCTCAAGGTAGGTCTGAATGCCCCGCTGATTTAGATGGCCGTCGAATGAAGGCGGATAGTCTTCATTCGACGGATTCGGCACATCAGGAAGGCCCGGCTTCTTTTTAATATGAGATATAGCATCTATGCGAAATCCATCAATTCCTTTATCGAGCCACCAGTTGACCATGTCGTACAGATCACGGCGGACATCCGGGTTTTCCCAGTTCAAGTCCGGCTGCTTACGGGAGAAAACGTGCAGAAAATACTCCTTGGTATGCTCGTCCCATTCCCAGGCCGACCCTTCAAAAATAGATCCCCAGTTATTTGGCTCCCGGCCATTTTCCGGCTGTCTCCAAATGTAATAGTCCCGGTATTCACTCTCTTGGGACGAACGCGATTCAATAAACCACGGATGCTCATCGGATGTATGATTGATGACCAGATCCATGATCAGGCGCATCCCCCGCTGGTGAACTTCCCCAAGCAGCCTGTCAAAGTCCTCCATCGTCCCAAATTCCGGCATAATCGCCTGGTAATCACTGATGTCGTACCCGTTATCGTCGTTTGGCGAAGCATATACCGGGCATACCCAGATTACACCGATGCCCAGCTCCTGCAGATAGTCGAGCTTCGAAATAATTCCGGCTATATCGCCGACTCCGTCCCCGTCTGCGTCCATGAAGCTTCTCGGGTATATCTGATAAACAACTGTTTCTTTCCACCATGCCTGTTCCATTATTAATTCTCCTTTTGAGTCCATTTTCAAGGTGTGATTTAAGCTTAAATAATTTCTATTAAAAAGAGTACTAAGATAAATATTACTTTAGTTCGTCTTTAACAATGCACGAAGAACGCTTAACGAGATGATGAGGAACAATGGTGTGTTGAATATCTTTGTTGCCTGAACGCATTAAATGCACTAAGCTTTCCGCTGCCCGCGCTCCTAAATCGAATATGTGAATATCCACTGTCGTAAGGGGCGGAGTGGAGAGCTCAGAAAGCATAAAATTATTAAAGCTGACAATAGAAACATCATCTGGCACCTTTTTGTTCATGTCCTGGATCATTCGCAGTACCCCAAAAGCCATCATGTCATCTGCCGCAATTATTGCAGTGGGCGGGCTCGAAAGTGACATTAATTCGATAGCCGCTTCCTGTCCGCCTTCTTTAATTTCTTCCCGGTAAACAACATATTCTTCCCGGAATGGAACTGCCCTTTTCGCCAGGGCATTTGTATATCCCTTTAGGTGGTCTTTCGTTACCATCGAGTTCTCATTTCCGCCGATAAATCCGATTTTTTTATGATTAAGGAGCAGCAGGTATTCTGTAAGCATTCCGCCCGCTTTCACATTATCATTATTAACGTAGGATATTTGATCTAAGTGTGCAGACGGACGTCCAATTAGTACGAAAGGAAAATTTTTCTCCAATAGAAAAGGCATGATGCGGTCGTTCTCTTGAGAATACAAAAGAATAATTCCATCCACCCGGCTTTCCACTACCATTTTCACCACTTCATTGTAAATTTCGTCCTCCGTCTGCCCTGTAGACAGATACAATCCTATATCTTTATCATGTATTTCAGACGTAATCCCCCTAATCACTTCCGGAAAGAAAGGATTTTGAAATGTCGACTGGGCCGACCTCGGCATTACAATACCTATAGTGTTTGTCGTGTTTTTAACTAAGCTTCTGGCATGGTAATTTGGATTGTAGTCCAGCTCTGTGATTGCTTCACGAACCCTGCGTGCTGTGCCGGGGCTAATTTTAGAGCTATTAGCAACGACCCGAGATACCGTAGACGCCGCTACATTCGCACGTTTTGCCACATCTTTTATCGTTACAGCCACTGTAGGTCCCTCTTTCCTGCCAGCTCTCATGGTTTACCCTTTTGTCGCTCCAGAGGTGAGCCCTGAAATTAACCACCGCTGTAAAAGTAAATAAACCGTTGCAATTGGTACTGCAATTAAAACAGAACCAGCTGCAAAGCGAGTGAAATTATTTGAAAATTGGTCGTTAACAAAATTAAATAAACCAAGCGCCAGCGTAAAATTTTCTTCACTTCTTAGTATAATGCTTGGGAGCAGAAAATCCATAAATGGCGTCATGAAATTAAATAATGCCACTACAGCGAGTATTGGTTTTGCAAGCGGGAGCATAATTTTAAACAATACAGAAAAATGTCCTGCTCCATCAATTCTTGCTGATTCATCCAATTCCTTAGGGATTGTATCAAAATATCCTTTTACAAGGAATGCATTCATCGGTATTGCTCCGCCCAAATAGATCAAAATCAGCCCTAAAAGTGAATCCAGCAACCCTACTGTGTTTAATAAAATGTATAGAGCAACCATACCCATTAACACAGGAAACATTTGTAGAATTAAAAATGTGTATATGCCATACTTTCTCCCGCGGAAACGGTACCTTGAAAAAGAATACGCGGTCAGGGCTACAAAAAATGTAGCTACAATAGAAACCGTAGCGGCAACGATAAGCGTATTTTTATACCACGTTACATAATTACTTGCGGGATCCGTAAAAAGCCAAATGTAATGCTCAAACGAAAGATTCTCTGGGATAATGCTCGAAGAATACAGGTTAGTGCCTTCGTTTAAAGATAACCCAAACGTCCAAAGCAGCGGATAAAAAATAATGATGAACATTAACGCTATTACTGCATAAATTCCAGTTACTTCCAAACGGGATTTCATACGTGCCGACATTACCTCTACCCCTCTTCCTGGAATGATTTTGTGCGTCTGAATTGAAAAATAGCAAATATCGCAATCATCAGACCCATAATTAATGATATGGCTGCCGCCATGTTAAACATATTATTCTGGAACGTAAGTTCATAAACCCAGGAAATTAATATATCCGTTCCTCCGGCATTTTGTCCCCTCACTGCCGGGCCGCCTTCATTAAATAAGTAAATGATATTAAAATTGTTAAAATTAAACGAATACTGCATGATCAGCAGAGGCGCCGTGGCAAATAATACGTGGGGAAGCGTGATAAATTGAAATTTTTGAAACTTGGATCCGCCGTCGACGTCCGCTGCTTCGTACCACTCTTTAGACACACTTTGCAGAACCCCGGTAAATAAAGCGAAGACAAATGGAAAACCGAGCCACACTTGAATCATAATCAAAGCCGTGCGGGACCAAAGCGGATCTGTGAGCCACGGGACACTCTGCCCAAATAATGGTTCCATGATTCCCTGATTGATGGCGCCAAAATTATCATTAAACAGCGCAGCGAATATAAGGATTGTTACAAAAGCAGGCACTGCCCACGGAAGAATAAATACCGTCCGGATCAACTTTTTCCCTTTTATTCTTTCATCGTTTACGAAAACTGCCAGCACGAGGGCCAATATAATTTGAAGAGTAGTAGCAACAAATGTCCATACGAGTGTCCACGAAAGTACAGATATAAACGTTTCCCGCCAAATAGGTACATTGATAATGTTGAGAAAGTTTTCAAATCCCACCCATTCCAACAGATTTCCGGGCGGTGCATTGTACCGATCGTAATTCGTAAAAGCAAGTAATATCATAAAGAGCAGTGGAAAAACGACGACAAATATAAGCAGTAAAAAGCCAGGTGTTATAAGCGCATATGGAAAAATAGCGTCCCACCAGTTTTTAAATGCTTCTTTCACCGAGGGAAGGACCCAGCCTTCAGAAATTTTCACAGCGTCCTGACGGGCATCCACGAAGTTAAAAATGTAAAATCCTGCTCCAACTATTATTAAAAATAGTGATAATATTCCTTGAATAATTAATGCCCGGGAATCATCAAGCCCGGGGATAGTGCCGAGTGTTCGCAAACCCCATAGACCTACACTAATAAACTGAAAAAAAGATATAATAAAAGCAGCCGCCATTACAAAAAGAATGGTTCCTTTAATCCATCTCCTGTTATACCACTGCCCTGCTCCAGGGATGATACTCAAAAGTACAGCGAGACGCACACTATGCCGGGATTGTTTATTATTGGTTGAAAGTGTCCTTTCGTTTTGCATAAGAACCTCCTGCCTAATTATTGAGCGCGGACTTTCACACTTTCTCAAAAGCCCGCGCCATATTTTTATAATTTAAACTTATTCCTGCAGTTCAATTTCTTCTTTTATTTGACCTTCTGCTTCTTCAAGCACTTCTTTTGCGGCAGCTCCCTCTGCGATGTATTCATGCGCGTCTGCCATCGGATCCCATACCTGCGTCATTTCCGGCACGTTTGGCATCGGCTCTGCATATCTGGTCTGTTCAGCAAATCCTGCAAAATATTCGTCTTCCTGAATGAGATCTGACTCTACAACCGCTGTATTCGTTGGAACTTCTCCAGCAGTTTCAAAATATATTTCGGAGCTTTCTTCGTTGGTCATAAATAACGCCAGCTCTTCCGCCCAATATTTTCGATCCTCTTCGACGAAATTAGAAACCATCCACCCCTTTACTCCCGAAAATGAAGTGAGCTCTTCGCCGTCTTCTGTCGTTGGCAGCGTGGCTACTCCAAGGTTTTCTTCACCTATTGCTTCTTCATACCCCCGCAGAGCCCACGGCCCACTTACAACCGCTCCAACATCCCCGCTTTCAAACAGTCCATTCATTACATCAGCAGTTATTCCCTGAGGGATATAGCCCTCTTCGTACCATGAACCAATCATTTTTCCACCCTCTACCGCTCCGTCAGTAGCAAGTCCAATATCTTCTGTATTGTAGGTTCCGTCTTCATTTTGCTTAAAAACGTACCCCCCATAAGCTGTGACAAACGGATAGGTAAAATAAAAGTTGGCTGCTTCCATCAAAAATCCATACTCATCATTACCTGCATCCGTGTGCTCTTCGGCTGCCTCTTCAAGTTCTTTCAGGGTCTCCGGCGGTTCCTCCAAAATTTCTTTATTGTACAGCAAAGCGTAAGTTTCTGTTACCGACGGAATTCCATAAAGCTCTCCGTCGTATGTCATTGCCTGTATAGCTTCTTCCTGGTATTCATCTAACCTTTCATCCTCTGCATCCAACGGGGATGCAAGCCCCTGGAGTTGAATATCGCCAATCCGGTCATGCGGTTGAAAGAATAAATCGGGACCATTGCCTGCCGGGCCGTCCAAAGAAATTTTTTCTGTTTGTCCATCAAAATCCTGGCGTGCAATTTCAACTTCAATACCGGTTTCTTCAGTGAAGTTTTCTGTGATTTCTTTATAGGCGTTTACCTGCCGGTCCTCATCATTTGCCCAAATTTTTAAGCTTTCTGGTTTATCCGGCTCTTCGTTGCCCGAACTGCCGCCGCTCTCCTCAGCACCTCCGTCTCTGTCCGGTGCACATCCCGTGAGTATAACTGCTCCGCTTAAAAAAGGAATCGCCAGCCATTTAAGTCTTTTTTTCATGTCATTTCCCCCTACTTTTGGTTATGAAAGCAAACGTTTGCATTTAAAGCATTATTGAAATCGCTTTCAAATTTAATTTTATTATATTTACAATCGTTTTTAATTGCAATAGTAAATGATTTATAAATTTTTCTTTTAAGGCAAACGTTTGCAATATTTTCGTTTTAAACCGCACGAATCATAGTATAACTCGTATAAATATTGTTCCTTTTTCTGCTACAATCTTTACTTGACGAAAGGTAGCATCTCCGCAGCTTAGACACTGTGGAGATGTTCCGATTAAAGCTATAACAGTCCTTACTTCCTTTGTTGTAAGTTAGGGAAATTGACTGGTTGTGACTGCAACTGTAGTAATACAAAATGACTGAGAAATTATGAGAGGAGATGAGACATCTCAAAAGGAGGAAAAGACCCTCCTTTTTCTATAATCAAAGGCTCAATCAATACTTAACATAATCGCGATTATTAGTAGTCTGTAAATAAAAAAGCAAAACCTCATTCATAGGCTTTGCTTTTTTTAGGTATGTACTTAAGAAAGAACTCGATAATAAAAGATAAGAGTAACCCCAGCTAAAGCATAGAAAAAACCGACGAGAAAAATAATAAAATTCTTCCTGAATTTATTTTCACGATTAACTAGAGCTAAATATAAACTTGCTAGAGCGAATACCGCATTATAGAGCATACTGGCATAGACACGGTCCAAATAGTCGGTCACACTTAACCAGGTAATAATCGTAACCGTTCCAAACACCCAATAGCTAAATAGAGAGGTGTACAAGATATCCCAAAATTTATTCATGTTTCAACCACGCACCTTTAACATAAAAAAGTCCAGGATTCCCCTGAACTTTTACTTTAACGAATAATATTCCTAATGAAATCCATCCAAAATATTAAATTGGGAGGAAGAAGGTCACAGTTTTAGAAATACCACTTGCCGCCCATTTTGGAATGGGGGTCGTGTCTACAATCGCATTAGTCATTGCTTCTTCCACACTACTTACGATTCCTACATAGTGATCCATGACGTTGGCAATCCCCACCACCGATATAGC
The DNA here is from genome assembly GCF_900166605.1 of Marinococcus halophilus. Classification (NCBI taxonomy): domain Bacteria; kingdom Bacillati; phylum Bacillota; class Bacilli; order Caryophanales; family Bacillaceae; genus Marinococcus; species Marinococcus halophilus. The sequence goes on along the minus strand of NZ_FVZD01000003.1, from coordinate 62,812 downwards.
AGCTTTCCATGTCTTTTTCCGTTGAGAACCTACTGGTAACTTATCAATACCACTATTGATGTACCCGTCTACTTTGTTTACATTATCTTTTAAGTATTTAGAGGCCTGCTTAATAGCGATCGAGCCTTTGCTTTGGGTCGTGAAGTCTCCTTCGGATTCATTCGTAACAGAGTGTTCTTCCAATTGTTGAATATCCTCGTATGTCATTTCTTCGAAGACTTCTTCTTTTTCTTCAGCCGTCCATTCATCACTCGTCGCTTTTCCTTCTTGCACCTTATGTACCGTTTCCTCACTTGCAGCATTGGCATTTCCTGCAAAAGATACACTTAGAGAAGAGGCTAAAAAAGTGGCAGTTAAAGGCATAATGAGCGTTTTTCGATTGAAATACTGTTTCATTTTGTCACTCCCTTTGCTGTAATTAACTTTAAATTAACATTAATTGTAAAAATTGGAAGTGATAAAACGAATTTCGTTAGAAATAGACGGGGACCACTTACACCAAAATCCATGAGAAAAGTTTATAAAGTAGTACCTTCAAACCACACCAAATGGCTGTTATTAGTATTACTGATTTAGCAGAAAAATATATTCTAACTGTACGATTTCAACCCTATCATCGTAGTGGATGCTGAACGTTTTCATTTCAGGAACGATTCGATTAAAGATATCGGTAACTGATGGTGTATTTGATTGTCGTTGTCGCTATTTTCTAGAACATAAATTAAAATAGTATTCTACTTTTGTGTTTTTCATGGAACATGTATCTATTTCACAAGATACTCCTGGTACCGTCTCTCTGTTCCCTAACTTGTTTCGGTTGGTATTCAGACATGCTTGCCTCCTCACCCTCTCTATTGCTTCTAATCTTATTTGTGGGCACAACTAACGTAAAGATACATATACCCGCATCAAGAAAACACCTAGCGTGTCACATAAAGTCTTGCTAGTACCTCGTGAACATAACGGTTCTTATCGGAAGTTGCCTCTTAACTTAGAATATTAAATTTAAGCTTTTACATAAACGTTTCAGTTAACGTAAAAGTTTATTTTATATAAGGAATATACATAATAGCTTTTAATAGAGTCCTAATGAAGATTTTATTTCACTAATCCCAACGGGAGAATTTCATTGCCAGATGTGTAAACAAAGGCTAAGGACTTTAAAATAACAAATGGCTAAGACCGATAAATAACAATATAAAAGTAATAACTCCTAAAGCTATCTTGATCAAAGTCAATAAAATATAAGCCATTGCATAGATTAGAAAAATGCCTATGACAATAACCATCGGAGTAATAATCGTCACTACTATAAACGTTTGGGGAAATATAAGAAATAAAAATAAGGCTGACAAAAGAAAACTGATAAGTAAAGAAAACCTAACACTCGTAGGCAGTGCGGCAATCTTTTGTCGGCCAGCATCTAATGTGCTTGCTATCATCGTAAAATCGGTACCTCCCTATACTACTTGTAACGTTCTTCTAAGTAGTCGGCAATGTTGGCAATCATATTAAGATTTGTTGTTTTATATTTATAAGCTAGTTTCTTCAAAGTTTTTTTATCTTCGGGATGAATTCGTATCGTAGGTGATTGTTGAAGTTTAGATACCTTATCTTCTAACTCTAATTGTTCTTGCGTAGCCATATATTGTACTCCTATTTCCATGAGATGAACCATCGTGGTTTCATTCATAACAGCCATTTCTTTAAGCCTTTCTTTATCTTCTGGCGAACAATGAATAGAAACATACTTGGAGGTGCTGCTTTTTAAAGGGGTAATGTCTGTTGCTCCTTTCCTCGAAGGCTTTACTTCAATATCTCGTGGTTGAATATTGTTTGTGGTTGGTTGGTTTTCTTCCCGATCTATCGTGGGAAACTGTTTTTTCGATCTATTTTTGTATTTGCTCATAAGTGTTTTCGATCCTTTCTAGCATGTCATTTTCTTTTTCTCGATGCCTATACAAAGATTGCTTATCGTGCTTATATTGATCAATGATCTCGCTGAAACTGTTTCACTCGTTCACGATCAAATATTTGACTGTTAAGCATGTCATCTTTTATTTGATAATCATTCGACATGGCCGAATCACAAACAAACGGATCTTTTTGCTTCGTTTCTTTCAAGACACCGAAGAATACTTAAGATGGATAGCTAAGGGTTATACCATGTCATCATTACCTTTGAACTTGCTAAAAGTAATAGCGTTTACTTTCATTAATCATAACCCTTACCAACGTAGTTCTCCTAGTGTTTTGAAACATTGTTTACAAGGAAACGAATGATTTCCTTAGCATTAATTAGAGTGATAAATGCTTAATGTATGAGGTTTTGATAAAATCATTTTTTATACCATTTTGATACCTTTGCTTCAATAATAGGAACTCCTGTTACTTTTGCTAGTGTCGCTCGATGATTACCGTATTTAACTGTATATATGTTCTCGTCCACATAATGATTAAGTTGCAAGGTATTCTCCCAATTAAAAGCATAGGTGCATGTGCGGCCATCTGCAAAATAATCATAATAGCTTTTCAGATCACTTGCTAGAAACAGATCAAAGTTGTCTTTCATTCGAGTAAAACTGTTGTCTAAATCATCGTAAAAACGAACATGATCGAACCATGACACGCCTTTTTCCCCTCTTATTATAAGAGCTTTAATACGATCGACTGGAACAAGTTCGGTCACTTGCCCAGCCTTCTTATCAAGCTCATACTGTTCACTTTTTTGGTCCAATAATTCATTCGTTTCGATTTTCATGCGTTCAATATGAGAAGGGCTGACGCCTTTTTGAATTAATTGTTCCTCCAGGTCATGAATCATTTAAATCATCATTTTCTGGTTCAGTATTTGTTTCATCTTCTATTATTGCTTTTTCTTTTTTTACAAAGCCTTGATTAATCATATTTCGTAAGTAATTTTGTAAGGTAGTAATAAAGTTAGGAGTTAACATTTCTGTTATATCTAAATTAAGTTGTTCAATATTATTAGCCAATTCTTTACTCAATAGGTGTCCTAATTGTTCCATCTCGTAAGTTGCGTAACTGGCCGGAATGTTAAATCCTAAATTAGAAGCTCCCGTTATTGGTGTACCATTTATTGTATTAATAGCAGAATTTAAAGATTTAGGGCTTGAATGAATATTATTAGATGCGTCCTTATATTGCTCTCCCCCCTGTTTATTTTCACGGGTAGCTTTAAAGATTTTATGAAAAGTAGCATTTTCTTTTGAGTTTAAATTTAAAAACGGTTTAGCCCAAATATAATCACTTCTATCGTTTACAAACTCAGGCCCTTTTTCTTTTTTTATTTTTTGTATTTTCTTGTTTAAATCTCTTATTAATTCTTCATTTTGCTCAGTTATCCCTAATTCTCGTTTTTTATAATCTATATCTTTTTTATCCATAACTATTACATAATCAAGGTATCGATCAGCAGCTTGTTCTCCACGTTTATAGATGAATTCTGTAATAACTGTTAATTCATGAAGTGTACGAAATCTCGTTAAAGCACCATTTGCGAATCCACCCTTCACCAAATAGATTATTTCAGAGAATAAAGCACATGCTCTTAAGTATTGAAGAAATAATAATTGATTGAGCCGAGAAGGATTTTTTACGTTATACAAATGCTTTTCAAATAAATAGAGAAGGTCACGACTTAGAAGATCAGCTGTTTCTAAATAAAAAAACTCTGAACCATAAGTTTGTTCTAGCCAATTAAGAAACCCATTGAATTTAATCCTAATTTCTTCTCGTTTTTGATAAGCAAAGGTATTGAAAATATCAATAATATCATCACGATTTTTCTGATCGACAACCATATTTTGCATTTCTTTACTAATATCTTCGATACCTTCTGTTATTTCTTCATCATTAAATTCCTCTTTATCCGGATTATTTTCTATTAATTTACTTTCTAACCATTTGAGGACTAGAAGTGGTGATAATCCTTCACTTTCGTCAAGGGCTGATTCGTTATCGGTTGCTCGAACAAAATTGCGAAACATATTTTAATCTTCTTACATTACAGTATTTGAAATTTTAAAGACTATTTCTTTTCTTAATTCGTTTTACCGTAGACAGGCCGCAGTTCATCCGTTTGGCTATTTCCTGTTGGCCGTATCCTTGCTCCAGAAGGTTCAGAATCATGTAGTATTTGTCCCGATGCTTACCTTCGGGGCTAAATTCGGTTTGACGGCCCTTGTACTTTCCCTGTGCCTTTGCAATCGCTATGCCTTGATCTTGGGCTTCTTTTCGTTGCTTCCATTGTTCTTCGGCCATCCACGCAAACACTTCTTTTAAGAGGTTCATTACCATCTGCCCGACAATTTCCATTTCCCCGTATTTCCGGGTGTCTAAGATTGGCATATTCAACACCACGATATGCACTTTCATTTTTGTTAAGACTTCCCACTCCTCTTTGATGCCTTCCATGCTCCGGCCGAGCCGGTTCAGATCATGGATGAATAGGGTATCTTCCTCCCGTAAAAAGGCTTTGGCTTCCTCCCAGCCTTTACGCTTCATTTGTCGGCCGGAATCTTTATCCGTGAAGATTTTTTCGCATCCGGCTTCCCGGAGTAACTGCATCTGCCGTTCTAAATTCTGTTCATTGGTACTTACTCTTGCATAGCCGATATGTTTGCCAGCCATATGGTTGCGCTCCTTTGTTTAGTTCTTCGCATTAATCGGTTCGGTATGCGTACAAGTCGGATAATGATTGCATCCCATAAACGCCCCGTGTTTCGATGTACGCTTTTCCAGACGGCCGCCACATGCCGGACATTTCCGTTCTTTCGGCTTTACGGTTTCAACTACGGTCTTGGCATCAAGGGTCGGATTCACCTGCAAGAGCCACCGCTGCAAGTCCTCCCGATCAAACAGCTTCACGCCCGTTTTTTCAGCTCCGTTTTTGGCGCTTTGGGTGAACAAGCTGTTCGTTAAGACCCACGCTTCATTGGCTTGGAAATAGGTTTGAGCAAAAAAGACCTCTTGAACGGCTTTTACACCCACTTTGTTATGTACGCCGTAACGTTTGGCCTGTACGACAATCCGATGGTCTTTATCCAAAATAAGATCCGCTCCGTAGTCGTGAGACGCCTTCGACCCTTTGGCCTTGTATTGCAACTGCCGGAACAGCTCGACCAGAAAATGCTCGAACTGTACCCCGTCCATTTGGTCGATGGATGGAAGGCCGCTGTCGATGATGCGTTGAAACTGCCGTTTTTTCTGCCACCATTGGTAGAGATAAACCACCCCTTGCCCCAGGAACACCAAAACAATCAGCACGATCACGGCTGTTATAAGCATGGAAATGGAGAAGCCTTCCATCGTAACGCTCCCTTTTCTCTTATCGTATTTTCCCTGTTAGACGGGAATTAGTTCTTTGGCGAGAAACACCATCATTAATAATGTGATTCCAGTTATACCAAATTTTGTAGCGAGTTCTTCATTTTTCTTCACCAAGAACAAATACGCCGTGGCCGCCACTATCATTACCATAGCGATGCTCCATAAAACATCAACGACGGCTTCCAGTGTCTCAATGGTCGTTGTGATCGAACCCTCTACATCCACCGCAGAGAGGATGATATTTCCCATACTAAGCACCGTCACGAAACAAGCAATCGCAAACGAAATCCAATCAGCTTTTCGGTAAGACTGAACAAGTATGACCACGAACAAGATCAGAAGCACAATATTGCCAATAAGTATCACAAAATCCCTCTTTCCTTTAATGCTTCTTTCATATAGGCATTTGATTTACTATTATATCAGCCCCAATTAGGAACACCATAGCTGGTAAACCGAGTTTTAACGTAAGTTCATCATCTTTTTTAACAAAGAATATCAAGGCTATGCCCGCCACCGTAATGAACAAAGCTATGGTCCAAAGACGATCATAAATGCCTTTCATCGTTTCCAGACTAGGTAATGTGCCAGTACCAGTTCCACCCATCATAATGAAAACAATCATGCCGGATATACCGGGAAGAAGCAAAACTGCCATAAAAATAATATCACCAAATCTCATTCTAATCTTCCTTTCTTATTTGGTTCGTTTTTCACTTTTATTGTAGATCGTGGTTTTTAATAGACGGCCGAGTAGATGATAAACATGAGTGCTATATGCGATGCGGCCGCCGTTCCAAAAACAACCTTCGTGATAGCGTGCGAACGGCCAAGTAAGATCACACCAAACACGATCAGATGAACCACTAAAAAGCCAAGAATCGTTATGGAGAGGGTCTGGCGGTCAATGCTGTTGAATAGTTCTATGATGCTCATGGTAAAAACTCCTTATTGATCTAATGATGTTTTCTATACGAACTGGTTTAATCAAGCTACAATCAAGGCTATCAAAAGAAGGAATAAAGCACTGATGCCTATACCGACCATATACTTTTTCATTCTTCGATCACTAATGATTGCTAGTTCATTCAACAGGCCCAACGGCACGAACAAAAGCATTTGAAGCCCGTATATACTTATGGCTATGTTCATTACTATTTCCGTATTAACCCCTCCTTGCTGTCTAATGTAAATGAACCATTTAAAAGAACCTTAAAAAACATTGCTATGCCAGCATTTCTCTTTTGTCCTTTAGGGTATACCCAAAAGGTCTTTTAGAAGAAAAAAAGAAAACGAGCTTTTACTTACTCGTTTCTTTAAAAATTACATTACTCATACAAATCTTCTGGAGCAATAGCAGCTGTCCAATGGTAAGGTTGAATATCTGAAAGGGTTTTGAATACTAATTCGTTTTCTTCTGGTATGGTCACTGCCGCTTGAACATCTGACCCCCAGTAAAATAACCGTTCCTGACATATACCACAGGGAGATAATATTTCAAATTTAGCATTTTCATCATCACGAACAATACACAAAGAATGTGTTACCTTTTCTCCTACTTTATGAGCTTCTAATATAGCTCCTGTCTCGATACAAAGTTCCGTAGAAGCATTAATAACTTCTGGAGCTATACTCGTTAAAATGGTACCGTCTTCTAATCCTATTGCCGCTGCACCTCCCCAACCAGTAGGATACTTCTCTTTAACTAGATCGATAGCTTCTTGATATAATTTTTCCTCGAAATTCATGATTACCCGCCCTTGTTATTAAATTATTCTAAACGTATATAATGTTATCATTTTCCATAAATTCCATCCATATGATAATTAAGCATTTCATTTATATGTATTAAAAAAGTCTTATATCTCTGAAATTTTTTCCAATTTGTTACAATGAATATACACATTTCAACTATTGGGGGAAGATAATGTTATTACATGGGTTTTTTCTAACAATGATTATTATTGGTATGTGGTTTCTTATAAAAAATGCTTCAAGAATAAGAAAGATTAAATTCATTCTAATAGGCTTTCTTGGTGGTCTAGCTTCTTTGTTGTACATTTACGCTCTTTTCATCAATCCTCAGTTCAATACTCTAGGTTTTATTAATTTGCATGCTTCTATTGCCTTAGCAGGTTTGTTCACTTTAATTTCTATATTACAGACAAAACAAAGATTCTAAGTTTTGTTATCTCGAACGATAAAGTATCGACATTAACAAGAAAACGATATAAAAGAAGATGCCGAAGTACGCAAATAATATACCGTAAAATCCGAGTTGAGGATGGATAAACCCAGCTGAAAAGCAAAGTATTGATAATAATCCTATTATCAGTGTTAGAAGAAAATATCTTCTATTCATCTTTGAAGCATTTTTAATAAAAAAAACAGTTCCTAAAGCAATAAAAGAAATGAATATAGTAAAGAAGTAGAAAGACAAAGTTAGATTCTCCTTCTTAAATTGGCGACTACACTGTAAAGATTTTATACATCCTAAAAAAGAAAGGCTTTCTTTCCAGCTTCTTTGTTTTAGCGTTCTATCATTCGCAACCGCACATAAATTTGTATCATAATATATCCGGCAACGATCATGATTAATGCTGTTAATAAAATTGTATTTGAATGTTCATAACTGGTGAAACCCAAGATAAGCATAATCGTTCCAATAAAAGCTAAATAGAAACCGCCAATACGAGCCAATTTATTTGTATCTTTTACCCTTCTATAACTAAATTCTCGAAGAAAATAAAGATTTTTTCGTATACCAACCAAATAAGCAAAGACCCAACTAAGCAATCCAATAATAATTAGCCCAACGTGCATATCCCAACAATCCTTTCCCTCAGCTAAAAAGAATCTTAAACGTTTCAAAAACGCTTACGAACCAACAACTCCATTCATAAAGAATTGCTACTTTCGTGAACGTATATTAATGTTTTAAATGGAACGAAATTACAAACAACCTGAGGAGGCCTCTTCGTGTTTACATCCATTCTTCAACTTCCTTTTCAGCCACGGAAGCAATTTGCTTTTTTAACCAATCATTACTCGCTTCCACTAATAGCATTTATTATTCTAGGTATTAATCTTTTACAAGCGTTTATTAACGTTTACATTTCTCCGGACACTAATCAGTCTCCCCTTCTTTCAAATACCTTCTGGTTTTTAATCTTCACTATCTTAATTTTCGTATGTGCTGTCTTTATAACACCTTTGATTTTGAAAGGCGCAAGCAGTATTAATGATCATCCCATCTCTTATCAAAAGGCTTTTTGGGTTAATGTTTCCACGATTATTCCTTCGCTTTTTTTGCTACCGATTACGCTTATTGGATTATTTCTGTTTCTCATGCAAGGGACCGCCTCAGCATTATTTTCGCTCGTCTATGGAATACTCGAATGGCTTTTGATTATCTGGGCATTTATTGTCACTGTCGGCACTATTCAGATCGCCGCAAATACGAGCAGAGCGAAATCGTTAACAATCGCTTTCACGTACTGGTGCTTTACCATCATAGTTGGCGTCGTCGTACTTTTGCTTCTAGGAGGCTTTTTCGTGGCGTTTTAGCTTTTTTCTATCAAGATAGAGAGGTGTTCCCAGCACCTCTTTTTTTATGCTTTTCTTGCTCTATTCATCTAGAGCTTTTTCGTTATCTCTTTCGTACCTAGCAATGCCGATATTAATTAGTATTGCTAACGCCGGGAGCAATAGGATAAACCATAACGGGAATACGTACATGCCACTAATATGAATGATACCAATGATTATCAATAACAAAACAGATAATGTTCTAATACTATCCACTTTCTTCCTCCCTTCTTTTTTCTTTTCCTTTTTCTAATCCTGTTTATATTTGATCTCGAACGGGATTTCCTTCTTCATCTAATAGAACGGTTAAACCATTTCCATTCCCTATGGACGAATTGATATAGTTAATGCCTGTTTCTCGATCAACAATAATGGAAACTTCCCCAAGAAATGAAATACTGTTCTTGTGTTTGAGATAAAACCGTTGGTCTTGTTCCTCTTTTTTTCGTCCAAACACAGCCGTCACCCTCCCCTGGCATGATTTACTGTTGTTCTAATGTCAGAATGTCGATTGCTTGTTCTTCGGTGTCTAATTCTTTCGCATACAGGCTTTTGATTTTCGCTTTCGCAGCTTCTTCGTGATCGGCCTGAATCTCTCCCTCTAAGATGCTAGGGAAAAAGTGATCGGTAATCGTAAAAGCAAACTGTTGCATGGTTGCTCATCCTTTCTAGTATCTCATTTTCGTTTCATTAATTCATTAATCCGTTTCTGCCACTGAAAGATTTGTACCACTTTAATGAAAGTGAACAAGGACAGAAGCAGTAGAACGGCCACAATCGCCAGCCATGAGAACCATTGTTGTAACCAGAGGGATGCCGAGGACACCACCATGAGCATGACACTAACGATTAATAATTGCTTGGAACTGCTGTAAATTTTCGCTTCCAATTCTTCCATGTTCCAGTTTTGATTCATGTCGATTCCTCATTTATCTATCTTTTCTCAACGTCTAAACCTATCATAACATTCAAACCAAAAAGATACAATGATACAATGATATTTTAATTAATAATTTAATAGATATTAGGAAACAATGATTCAATGTTTATTTAAAAATCCTGTTTAAACGAACGCTTGTTCGTGTATACTAAGTAGTAACGAAAGGACGTGATACCCATGAAATCTACCAAACTCACACCGAACAGCAATCTCCGTTGGGAAAGTAGTCGCATGATTCTCCCGGAATGGCGCAAGCAATGGCTCCAACGGCAGGAAGCCCAAACGTGGCAGGAGCCGCCCGAACTGGACGACCAAATGATCGAGGAAGTGATGCAGATGATTCATGACGGCATGGCCTATACGTGGCTGTTGGACGTCACGTACTGGCAGAACGGCCAGTTTCACACGGCGACCGGCTATGTGGCCCGTTTTCGGGATGCACCGCCGCAGGTCTGGCTTCAAGTAGGGGGAGCTGTGGCAACGATTCCTTTTCAACATATCCAATCCGTGACGTGGCAGGGATAAAAGGAGGGCGAACCGATGAAACGAGTGGTGTTTTTGATCGACATGATGAGTTTTTATGCGTCCGTCGAAAAGGTGTATCATCCGCACCTGTCCCGGCATCCGGTCGTGGTGGCCGGCGACCCGGACCGGCGCAGTGGCGTGATTCTGGCGGCCTGTCCCGTGGCGAAAAGCTACGGCATCAAGACCGCACAGGCGCTTGGGGAAGCCCAATCGCTTTGTCCCGAGGTCACAGTCCTTAAACCCCGGATGCAACGCTATATCGACATATCCACGCAGATCAATGAACTGTTTTTAACCTATACCGATCAAGTGGAGCCGTTCTCCGTGGATGAATCGTTTATCGAACTCACCGGAACGGTCCATCAGTCCCGGCCCGAGCAAGCCGCTAAACGTCTGCAAAAAGCTATTCTACGACAATTTGGCATCTACGCCCGTATTGGCATTGGAGAAAATAAAATTCTGGCGAAAAGTGCGTGTGATCTGCAAGCGAAAAAACGCCCTGGAGGCATCTTTTATCTTCACAAGAATCGCCTAGCCGATGATTTTTGGCCGTTTGCGATTGGGGAGCTGTTCGGTGTCGGCAGTCGCATGGAAAAACACTTCATGCAAACCGGCATCCGCAAGATCGGCCATTTAGCCACGTACCCGGTCGAAGAATTACAGCATCGGTGGGGTATTAACGGGGAGCTGTTGTGGCAGTATGCGAACGGCATGGACCCGTCTCCGGTGACACCCGACACCCATCAACAGAAAAAGAGCATCGGCCACGGCATGACCCTGCCGAGGGACTACCATCAACGCACCGAGATTTTTGTGATTTTGCGCGAACTGGCCGAAGAAGTGGCCCGCCGCACCCGGGACGAACGATTAATAGGGAATCAACTGTCGTTAAGTATTGGCGGCACATATGAAAACCCGGTCGGCTTTTCCCGGCAACTAACTTTAAATATGGCGACCAATGACGGCCGGGTGATTTATCACGCCTGTCAGAAGTTGTTTGATCGGCACTGGCTTGGCACACCGGTCCGGCGCATTGGTGTGTCGCTGGAAAAAGTCGAACCGGACACGCACCGGCAGTTAAGTTTATTTGATGACGTGGAGGACCGGTCCTCCTTGAACCAGACGCTTGATGCTTTGAAAGACCGGTACGGCGGCGGCATTATTATGTATGCTTCGTCCTTGACCGATGCCGGTCAAGCCCTCGAACGATCGAAAAAAATTGGAGGTCATTACAAATGAACAAGCCTATCCGGGACCCCCGTTCCCCTCATTACATCGGTGATTTGCTGTATCATGCCCGAACGTCCAAAGATTTAACCGTGAACGACGTCTGTACATTCAGTATGGTGTCGAAGTCGGTCTATGAAGCCTATGAAATGAACCGAGTGCCAAACATCGGTTTTCGGGAAGCCGAAGCCTTAGCCATGCTGCTAGACCTTTCTCTGGATGATCTCATGTGTCCGTATGATTAAATCCCCACGGTTCACAGCATCAACCCTAACGTTCATTTCTTTTGTTTCCATTTCCTAGTAGAATAATAGCAGAGATTATATTACATTCTTTGATGTTCGAGGGGTGGATTTCTACGATGAAGGAATGGCAGATAGGAATACTAGCCGGTGTTTTCGTCACCATCAGCATCATTTTGTTAGATACTTTTTTTGCGTTGCCCTATCTCATTGAATTGCTGATAGCCATTGTCTTTTCAGTGACGTGTACCATTATAGGAAATAAATTGTTGAATGATCGAAAAAAGCATTCCAGCCAAAAAACATAAAAAAACGGACCCAACCCGGCCCGTTTTTCCTGTGCTTAACCGACAAACGTATTTAGGAATAGAGAGAAGGAAGTGCCACCTTCTCCTATTCGTTTTTTATTGTATCATATAGTCTGTTGATCGAACGAAAAGAACGGACCCGTAATAAGTCCGTTCCGTGCATCCACTATGATACATCTAAGGGGAATAGGTTAAGGATAGGTGTGTCCTTATCTATTCTCTTTGATTCTAGCACAACGCCTTGATGTAATCGAACAATTAGCTTCTGTTTGCTTATGGTGACATTCCCATTGAAGGAGACGATTGTTTGGCTTTTGGCGGTTGCTTCTGATTCTGTTGAACGCCCAGCTTTAATTCCTCGTTCCAGTCTTTCGTGTTGGTCGGCCGATGATCGACAATCGCATCATGATTAATATAGTCTTTTAGCTTGTCGTGAAAATGCGCTCCGGCCGCATCGTTATCAACGGCCGAGATCACCTGCGTCACTTTATGCCCGTCGGCCTGTAAATCCTGTAATCCTCGTTTGACCGCCTGTATTTTCAAGCCACTCATGCTCTGCAATCGGGTATTTTGCACGTCTCCCTGTTTTTCCGACCAGTAGGAAAGGGCATCAATCGGGCTTTCAAACAACGCAATCTTATCAATGTTCTGGCCGACATTGATCGCAAAGCCGCCATCTTCGGCTGAACTTTTGACCACGCCTTTAAAATGCTTGCCGTTCTCCATCGGTTGTGTTCCCTGCCGATCAGCGCCGATCGTTTCCCCGTCCCGGTCTTTCCATTTCATCACGCAGTTGTCTTTTCGGTCCTGCACGATCAAATCTTTCTTTAAGCACCAATCGACCACTCGTTCATCCACCTTCCGATCATTCACCAAGTAATCCCGGACGTTCGAGGTATCGGCCACCTCATAATGCGACGGGTAGGAAAACGGCTCTTTCTCCACCTGTTGAACCGGCTGGCGGTCGAGCGCATATTCATGCTCATTGATACGCCGGACGGCATCGGGAAAGGAGAGATCGTGATAGGTCATCGCAAAATGAATCGCTCCGTAGCCGCCTTCCTGTCGGCTGTTCCAGTAGTATTTTTCGCCCTGAATGACTAAGCTGTCGTTGTCCACCAAGTTATAATACGGCGGCTGGCCGTTGCCCTGCTGTTTGACTTCTAAGCCATTCGCATCCAAGTAATCCATGATTCCCACGGTTTTGGCCTGTTCGATTTCCTCACTGTTTACTCGACGGTTGGCCATGCGTTCTCCCTCCTTTCTACATGCTCATGCCGTTCTGCCGGACAGTCTGCCGGGTTTGCGTTTCCTCCACGGTTTCCTCTTTCGAGACCGTTTTTTTGCCTTCGCTTTTGAACGGCCATGAGATTTCTTGTTCCGTCGTGGTTTCGCCTTTGACCCGTTGTTCCAATCGGTCCACCGTATCCACCGTCAGCACGTTCTGATCGACGGCCTGTGCTTTTAAGGCTTCATAGGCGTTTTGGCTTTCCACCCGATCAAGCACCGTTTCCATATCCGGGTTCTTTTGCCCTTGTTCGTTGGTGACATGATCGTGATAGGAGGTATAAGCCGATGCCAACTGGACGCTTTGATTGACCGCTGCCCGGTCCTGTTGACGCTCTTGAACGTCCGTGGTCGTGGCTTGATGAATCGCTTCGGCCGTTGCCCCAGGAACGTACCCATGTTCTTCGGTAAACGCCTGTACGTCCTGTCGTTGGCTTTCATAGAGGTCCGAGTTGTCCATGCTGGTGTGTCCGTCTTTGTGTTCTTGAATCTTCACCGCTAAATCCTCAAAGGTTTGTTCAAAGGCTTCCGGCGTATAAATCTCTTGCAGGTACGATTGATCGTTCAAATGCTCCTGGTGAAAGGAATAGCCCTGTCGATCAAGTTCCGAGTTTAAATCATGGTACGAGCCATCCCCGATCTCCAGCCGATCAGTTGCTATCACTTGCTGGTCGTTCGCTTCATCGGGCGGCATCACAACCTGTACTTTCGTTTTGTCATACCCGATCTCTCCCATGCTGTTCATGTTCGCTTGGGCTAGGGCTTTATCCATGTCCGAAAGAGCCATCATGTGGCCCTCTATCTTCGTTTCCGACCATTCCACATAGGCTTGTGGTTCTTCGATCGTTGGGTCTACGATCTTAATATTGTTATGACTAGCCAGCTCCGGGTCTTTGAGGCCGTTAAAGGCTTGCACTTCCTGTTCGACCGTTTCCCCTCGAACATCCCCATGTGCCAGCAGGTTATTGCCATACCGATCTTCAAAGGTGGACCGGAAGGTATCAGCATCCATATCTCCAATCGTTTGAACGTTCCCATTGGCGACTACTTCATAGTTTTGGAATCGTTCTTGTAATTCATTGGTGCTTGCTTCTTCGTAGGTGTTTTCGATCTTTAAATCATCTTCCAAATGCGTAATCATGTCATACGATGTATCTTTGACACCTTGAAGCAATGCCACTTTGTCCGTTGTCGTATCATGCTGTTGGTTGTAGGTATGCAGGTAATCCAGACTGTAATCGCTTGTATCCAGTCCAAAATGCGTAGCCACGGTATAGGCCGTCATTTCCGCTTGAAATTCCTTCTCCGAGTGCGGCAGGTCCTTGCCTTCCTTGTCCCGGCCATGCAGTTGAGCGTGAGCCGCTTCATGGATGAGGGTTTTCACGTTCTGGAGTTCATCGTTCCGGGGATTGAGTTGAATCGCCCGGTGAGAGGACGATGCCCCTCCGGGGCTGGTCTGCGTGTACTCGATGTACTGGCCTTTGGCCGCCCCGAGTTCTTCCATTGGTTCGGCCAGCACGTCCACGTTCATGTTGTTGCTGTACCGTTCCATCGAATCGTAAAAGGCTTGATAGTTTTCAACCGAGCCTTCCAGCCATTTGTTTGGATAAATCTTCGGCAAATCGTCAGCCGTGGCGTTCGTCTGCGCAATATCGAACACATGCTGAACCTTGTAACTCATACGGTCTTGAACGTTGATTTCGCCCCGGTCGATTTTCGCTTTTTCCTCTTTCGTAGCCTTGTTCAACCGTACCTGTTTCGTTTCGCCGTTTTCTTCCCGGTCAAAGGTTTTATACGGAGCCGGGACCAGAATCTTGTTTCCTTTTTCGCCTTTCTGAACGGAAAAGCCCTGTTCTTTCCAGAACTGAAAACCACCTACGGCGTTTGCTCCCGGAAACTGTTTTTGAATCAGCGTGGAGTTGCCGACCGAGTAATCATAGAACTTGCTCATGAAGTTCAAGTATTCTTTCATGTTGTCCGAGGACTGAAAGTAACTATCCACTTGATCGTTGCGATCTTCGGCTAATTGGTCTACTTCCTGCCGTCTGGTTTCGGCCGATTTCTTTTTATATGCCATGCCCATATCCTCCTTTGTTATCGCACATATCCATCATCATCCACGCCCACATCGAGATCCTTTAGGGCCGGATTATTGGCTTCGCCTTGCATCAGATCACTGTCAAAAATCAATCGTTTTTCATCCATATCAACCAACACATATTCCATATCCGTTTCTACGATCATGTCTTGGAGCAAAGACATATCGTTCGCACCTAAAGGAATCACGATTTCTTCTTTAGCCGCATACACCACCACATCGTTGTCTCCGATTTCTTGAATAAACCCAAACTCTTGTCGGCCCATATTTATCCTCCTTGTGTGTGATTTTTCTTCTTCTCGTATTCCGCTTTCCGTTGTTGCAGGTTCGCAATGCGTTCATTCACTTCTTCTTTCGCTGTTACTAAGGTAGGCGATTCATAATCACTGGTCGTCATAATATGCGAGACGTCATTATGAATCATAAAGCCGTTCATCAGTTCCAGAAGCATCTGCGAATTACGGTCCGTGTTGTTCACGCCCAGCTGTAATCGTTTGAAATGTTTATTCATTTCCTGCTCCAACTTCCGGTTCATTTCCGCCATCATCATGGACGTGTTGTAATCCGTTTTTCCTTCGATCATGTTTTGGTGCTTGTGTTCTAAAATGATTTCATTAATCGTTTTCGATTCGCTATCTATATTCCGATTCTCTTGTAATTCTTGAAGATATTCATACGCTTCATTCGATAGACGGATACGCATTTGTTTCGTCATCATAAGGATTGCCCCCTCTGGTTGTTTTGAATGTTTCGTTGCATCTGTTCATAGGCGTTCTGGTTCTGATAGCTGTTCAGTTCGGCGTGGACCACACGATTCAATCCGTACTGTATCTGGTTCAACGCCCGGTTCTTTTGAAAGTTTACTCGTTTGTCACTCATGTTCGAGGAACGTTTCTTTTGTTCAATGTTTTTTTCCTTGTAATCGTATGATTTCATTTCTTGTAAGAAGGTGTTTCCCATTCGTTTATACAGATCATCTTTTTTGTTTTGTTTGTAATCTTTGTACCGAGATTCGTTCCCTTCCCCGTACACTTTTTTCAGCATCTTTTCTTCTTTGTTCAATTTTTGATCGAGCTGTTTCATTTCTTTGGGGAAGTTCTTTTGTAAATATTTTTCGGTCAGTTTATCCAGATCGGGCTTCACATGATTAATGTTTTGATACCCGTATTGCCAGTACCGTTTGTTTTCCGGCAGTTGCTTTTTGATCGCCAGAAAATCTTTTTTCATGCCCCGGTCCATGCCTTTCATGTCCGGTTGTTCTTTCTTTTTATTCACGATTTTATTTCGCATCAGATCATTAATCTCTTTGTGTTCAAACGACCGGTCTTGAATCTTATTGACGAACGTAGACCGCATCCCTTCCAGTGATTTCAGTTTTCGCCTTCCCCGTTGATCGTCACCCGGTTCCATGTCCACGGCGGCCAAATGAATATGAATGTTTTTGGTGTTATGGTGAACAGCTCCGGTCCACGTCATCGTGTCTTTAAAGTTATTTTTTTCGTGCATATCAGACACCGCTGTGCGCGTTATTTCTTTCAATTTCTTTTCATCTACCTGTTTCGTTGTTGGGTCGTAGATGCCGTTTTCCTGTAACCACTCATTGTCAAAAGAAATCACGTCTTTATACAAAATGCTTCCTTTTTCTTGTCCTCGTTTAAATTCTTTTTGCACCTGTTCTTTTTCTTCGTTCGAGAGATCATCTTTGTATGAATTAAATAACGATGTGGCTTTTTGGTCATCATCCATATAATCATTGTAGGAAGCAAAATCCTGTTCGTTTTTTGCTTCGTCCCGGTCCATATAATTGACGTAATTCGAGAACCGCTTATCCCCCATTGTTTTTTTCGGTATCGAAAATTCAGATGTTACAACGACCGCCGTTTTGCTTCCGATTTCCATGCGTTATCCTTCCTCTCGTACCGCATCCATATCGTCACTCATACTTTCCATCCATTCGTTTTGTCGTTGCACCTGTTCACTGAATCGGTTCAGGGCTTCGGTGTTTTTTTCTATTAATAGTTTGTGTGCTTGATCGGTTTCGTTTAGTTCCTTTTGCATCACATAGTTTTCAATCAATTCTTTCAAGTAATGTTGTCGGGAAAGCCCTCGTTGTTTGGCACGTTCGTCAATGTGCTTGACCACGACCGGGTCTAATTCTCGTACTTTGATTTCCATATTAATGCTCCTTTCGTGTAACAGAATAACCCCAATTCATGACAACCCCGATGCAAAGTTCAAAATCCAGAAAGAGCATAAGGGAAAAGTGACCCCAGACAAGCTGGGGTGTCCGGCAGTGCCGGACTTTTCGTGGGTACGTAAAAATTGCTCTTTGTGACACTTGTGAGACAGCACTGTGACACTTGTGAGTCACACAGACCCCTTTGTGACACTTGTGAGACAGTTTCAAAGGCTTTTATTGCAGGGGTCCGGTCAAAAAATGACCGAAAACCTGTTGTTTATTGAAGCGAAATGCTTTCCTGTTTCTTGCGTTCTTCGTAACTGTCGATGCGTTCTTGTTCCATTTGAATCTGTTCGTTTAGCGCATCTATATCGCCCTGGAGCTGTTTCTTTTCGGTTTCTAAAGAGTTCAAATAGCCGTCCGTTTCGGTTTGTTCTTCGTCCGTTTGATACGCTTTTTCCTGTTCCACTTGATTGGCTTCTTCTTCAAGATCAGCGATCTCTTTCTTCAACGTTTGGCGTTCCTCTTTCTTCGTTTCAATGGTTTGTTCCGTATCTTCAATGAGTGTGTTCATAATATATTTCACGTAGCCGTATTCATCATCGGAGGATATTTCTGCTTCTTCGACTTTCCGATAATCCGTGTATAGTTGAACCACGTTTTCGACTTCTTCCGTGTTCGTTTCAGCATCCGAATCGGTTGCGGAACCGTCATTTTCTTGTTCTTGCTGTTGGTCAATTTGAAGCAATACCTGTTCATAATTCTTGTCTAATTGGCTGATTTCAAACACCGCATAGTCGTTCATCTGATACGTTTTTTCGACCGGAACTTCTTCTCCGTTGGACCGTTGTTTGCTCATAAATTGTAACGAATCCTGTTCAAAACGAAGATCGTTCATGTCGATCACGACCTGCATGTTATTTTTCTCTTTGTCATAAATCCAGTCCAATACTTCCACATTATCCGTTCCACTGGTGGTGATTTCTTCGCCAATCGGAGACGCCTGAACGTCGATCGTTTCCTCCATGTACATATTCGATGTACTGAATCCAATGAAGCCTAATACCACCACCGCTGTGATCACTCCGAACCATTTGCTGGTCTTTTTGCGTAAGTTCACCCGGTCTTTATTCAGCATCGAATCCTCCTTCCGTGTCCGAAATATCTTCCATGCGTTGCGCGATCCATGTGCCGTTTTGTCGTTCAAAATGTACTTTCATTAAGATCGGACTGGTTTCATCTACGCCGGTTTCCTTGTAATGAATCTGATGATCGAGCCGCACGATCACTTGGGCGTTTTCGGCATCATCCATGTTTTTAATGAAATATTCTTCGTTCGCAATATCGGTCGTTACTTCGCCGCCTCCATACATTTCCGCAGAGAAAAATCGGTCCATGAGTTGATCGCTCATGATGCTTTCCGCTTGTTCTTTTTGCTTCGCATAGTTATCCGTGGTATGCACAAAGGCTGTATTCATAAACGCAGCGGTCTGGCTTTCCAGTTCATCGAACCGGGCTTCCCGTTCGGTCTTGGACTGATACTCGACCTGTTGTTCTAAGGCTTCGTTATTTTCTTCTAATTGGCTGATTTTGCTTTCTAATTCGTTCGCTTCGGCTTCTGTGGGAGCGTCCGTTTGATTGCTGAAAAAGAAGAAACCGTTGAACAACAATAATAGAAAAAGAAGCACAATCGAGAAGTATTTAAAGGTTTTGAGCGTCTCCATCCTGTCCCTCCTGTTAGGAAGAAATGCGTTTGACCCGACCGTTAAAGTTGTCGCCCCAATAGCCATCTTCCATGCTTTCAATCGCTACGCCCGTGCTTCCCTGCGAACCGATAAACTTGCCGTCTCCGGCATAAATCCCAACGTGGCCGTCCAGTTTATAGGTATCGAAAAACACCAGATCGCCCGGTTGGGCGTTCGAGTAATCGACCCGTTGGCCTTTGGTTTTGAGCGAATCCGTGTTCACCGAGCCGAGGTTTCCGAGTTCCACCCCGACCTGTTCATACGCCCAGAACACGAAACTCGAACAATCAAACCGTCCGGCCTGTTGGTCACTCCGGGTACGGCCACCACCAAACACATAGTTGCTGTTGCCAATCCATTTTTCGCCTACTTGAACGACTTCGGCCACATCTCCGGTGATCTGTGTGGTTGCCGTGTTCGTGACGTATTTCATGACCGCATCGACATACCCAATATCGCCATAGCAAGCGCCGGTTTCCGCACTTTCCGGCCGGATGCACGAATAGTTTCCGGTGCTTTTGACCTTCTGATATTGTTGCCTAGAAAACTCAATCGCTAGGTCCTTCGAGTATTCGCCGTCATTGTTGGCGTTCGCATAATCAATAAAACCGCCGCCGAAATTGTAGCTCTGAAGGGCTAATTTCACGTCGCCGTTGGCATCTTCAAGCACCTTCGAGAAATACCGGACGCCCTGTTCAATCGAGCGTTCCGGGTCATCAATCGTGTTCGGAGGAAGGCCCAGCGATTCGGACGACTGCATGATGTCGTCCACCCGGCCGCCGGATTCCTGCATGGATAACGCCATGAGGACGTTGACGTGATCGCTGACCCCAAATTCCTCCGCATACTGTTCATAGACGGGCCGCAGATTTTCAATTTTGGCCGAGATATTTTGTGTTCCTCCGGCCACGAATGTGCCGTTCCCTTCGCTGTTATCGGAGGAAGTCGTATCCATCATCACTTGAAAGAATCCAATCACCATCACCGTGAACAGGACGACCAGAAGCGCCGACAATCCGATGATGATACGCAGTTTTAGTGTGCCGAGTTTGAGTACCGCACCCCCGGCTTTGGCGGCTCCTTTGGCTACCGTGTTCATGGTCTTACGCCCCTCCCCCGAACAGGTCTAGTTCCTGTTTGCTGACGTCCACTTTCATTTTGATGTTCTTCACGGACGAAATGGAAAGCACCACTTCCCCTTGCGATAAGTAGGGAATCTGCCCCAGTTCCGAATCGTTGAGCTGGCCCGTAAAAATCTCTTTCAACCGGGGGAGTGATTCACTATCCTGTTCGCCAATGAATTTGTACTGCGTGAGACTGAACAGCTTTTTGACTTCTTCGGCCGCACTCTGATCGGCCTTATCGGGAACAAAATCTTCAATGACGTGGCTCGCAAAGAACAGGCCGCCGAAATACTTCCGGGCTTCCCGCATGAAGGTTTGCAGGAAGGTAACGCCGTGTTCCGACCCTTTTCGAGTATTGATAATGTGATGCGCTTCATCTATCAGAATCAAGTACCGCACCGCATCCTCAAACCGCAGACGGTGTTTGTTGAAGGCTTGCAGTTGGGGTTGCCCGTTCCCGAGCATCCCGTCCCAAAGCATGTTGAGGACGTTGAACAGTTGGGCTTGAAAGACTTCGGATGACAGCTCCGATAAGTTCCGCAGATGAAAGGCCACAAAGTCCTCTTTATCAAAGTCCATCAGACTGGAATGAGCGTTAAACAAACGGCCGTAGGTTTCCACCAAGTTCTTGATGTTGAGTTCAATGTTTTCCAGCCGTTCCCGGCGGTGAACACTCACGTCCTCGTTGACCAGTTGCTTGTCTTTGTCGATATAGAGATCATCTTGAATCATCGTCAGCAGATCACTAAAGATCGGGTATTCCTCCGGCCGCCGTTCGGTGATGTTGTTTTCTTCCGGGTCGATGCTGTCCGACCACAAGCCCTGTTCGATGTACAGGCGGCGCAGGGTGTTCTGAAACTCCTTGATTTCCTCGTTTGCCACATCCGGGCTGATGAAACGATAAAACACCTGCATTTTCGAAAGGTGCTTCGCAAAGGATGCTTCCTGTTTAATCGCCCCTTCGTCCGTGGTTTCGGACCGATACACCTGCAAGGGATTGATCGAGCCGTCCGAGCCATCCAACGCAATGGTTTTGCCGTCTAGGGCTTCGGCCAGTTCCCCAAATTCCCCGGTGACGTCCAGAATCCGTACCTTGTGGCCTTTGATCGCATTGTCGAGCGCCATTTTTTTCAGCAGCGTGGATTTTCCCGACCCCATTTTGCCGATCATTAAGGCATTGTAGAACTTGCGTTGCTTGTCCTTATGAAACAGATCGAAAATGACGTTCCCGTGGGTGTCCGTTGTGCCGTAGTGCGTCCCGAACGGGTCATCCAGCGACGTATAGTGGAATGGAAAGCCCCCGGCGAGGGACAGCGCCGGAAGTTCAATGCCCTTGCGTTTGTTTGGGTACTTCATCTGGTGGGAGAAGGATTCAATCAGACTGCCCCATTCATACTCCTGTTCGTTCAGAAAGACCGACCCCCGGAAGTTCAGGGCTTCCAGATCATCAATCACCTTTTTCACCGTCACTTCCAGTTCGTCTAAGGTCTTGCTTGAAACATACAGGCGCAGGACAATGCGTTTCACGACTTCGCCCTGCCGGATTTCGTTGTAAATGCCGGAGAGTTCTTCAAACGATTCCGTGGCTTCAATCGCATCAGCCGTTTCTTTGGCCTGCATCGTCCGGGTTTTTTGTTCGGCCATGCTTTTGTTTAACTTCGACATGACCTCCCGGCGGTTCGGCGTGGCTACGTCTAGAGCCGCAATGACGTTCGGCATGTTCATAATCTCTTCGAGCCAGAAGTCATTGACGATCGTTTGAAAGTCGTAAATATGCACACACGTTTCGTAGCCGTCTCCTTTGCGGATATAGCTTTCGTTGAACTTGATGCCGCCCTGCGGCTGGATTTCACTTAACAGCTCGCGGTTATAGCCCTCGGTTTTCCCTTGTTCCTGTTGTTCTTCGTCTTTTGGCCCCCGTACTTTTTGCATGATGGATGCGAGCATGCGTTATCCCCTTTCGTGCGTATGACGGTTTTTGGAGTTCAAGTTATTTAATTTATAGAGAATATTGATCTTCTTATCGTCCGTGAGCCGAATCACCGGGGCCACGGCTTGCAGTTGGCCTTCCACTTCGGTAGTCCGGGATTGAAGCGTGTATTCATCATCGGCATAGAGGAATAAGAAAAATTCCCGATTGGTACGGCGTTGTTCGATGAATTGGAGTTCCTGGAGCTTCTTTTCTAAAAATTGCCGATACTGCGGCTTACTTGTCTGTTGCATCTTTTCAAGGATATGCCGTTGTTGCGTGGACGTATCCACCGGAAAATCAAACGGAATGATTTTAAAATCGTGATTGTACCACTGTAAAAAGGTCGCAAAATGATAAATCTTTTTGGTCTTATCGCTTTCGTTCAAGGCATAAATATCGCTCGATTCAAGTTGCACAATATCCATGTAGCCTTTCTCGTCCGAGAGTTCCAGAAAGCCGTTGCCCGTGAGATCAATCACGGACGCTAAATCGGCATAACTGGATGTCACTTTCGGCTTGGGTGCTTTTTTTCGTTTCTGGACTTGATCGCTTTCGACAAAGATCGCTGTTCCTTCGTTCTCCGATCGCTTGAATCGACCATATTTTTCTTTGAATAGAGCCATTTACGATTCGCTCCTTTCTGTGTCCTCCGGTTCGTCCACCGGAGAGTAATCAACGGCCGTGTACGTGTCTTTGCGGCGCATGATCGCATAGTACACGGCTTGATAGATGCGGCGTTTCGGATTACTGGCGGGCCGTATCACGAGCAACAGGGCCAGGAGCAACATGAAGGCGTAAAAGCCCCAGATCAAGTTGCCGTGGACCAGATTGCTCATGACCATCGTGAACGGGATTAACCCGATCAGTAGAAGAAAGTCCGTCAGATACATCCATTTATTGATTTTCAGTTCGGTACTCATGTCTTTGGGGATGCGGTAAGACGCCATGTGCGGTCCTCCTTACGTCCGTTTATTGTTTCGTTTGACGGTTTTCCGGGTGTGTTTCCCGAGATCATAGTTTTGGGTGCGTGGGGCTTGCTGTTCCGTGACCCGTTCCCGGCGGTTCACCCGGCCTTCGGTCTGCCGATGCGTGACCGACTGTTGCACGTCCTGTTCGGTGTCGTTGCCCTGATGCTCGACCTGTTGGTCTTGATGAATAGTTTCCTTGTTCGTTCCTCCCCGGTGTCCCTGTTCGGTGGAGCGTTCATGCCGGACACTGTTTCCTCCGGCATCATTTGATGCAGATGCCGGGGCGCTTGGTCCCGGTCCGGCCGAGGATGACGGCGTAGGATCTGCTTGACCTCCGTGGTCGCCGCCGGACGTGTACGTGGTATTCACCCGGCCGCCGTCCTGTCGGTGGTTCGTGGCCGTTTGGACTTCTTGTTCCACGTTTTGGGTACGGCTGCTATCCGTTTCCTGCGTCACCTGTTCCCGGTGGGTGCTGTCGGAACTGTTGGACGGTCCCTGTTCATGCCGGACACTGGACGTGTCTTGGCCGGAGGTATTCGCCCCAGCCGATGCCGGAGTGTTCCCCGTGGACGGCGTTTCCGGGCTTCCGGCGTTGGCCGCCGCCCCGGTCTGGTTCGTCTGGACGTTGCCGCCCGAAGCTGACTGTTGCCCTTGAACGGTCTGGACGTCTTTTTCTACATTTTGGGTATTATTGGTATCCACTTCCTGCGTCACCTGTTCCCGGTGCGTTCCAGACGTTCCGGCGCTTTCGCCTTTGACGTTCTGAACGCTTGCCGTGTCCTGCCCGGAGCCGTTCGCACTAGCAGACGCCGGAGTGTTCCCCGTGGACGGCGTTTCCGGGCTTCCGGCGTTGGCCGCCGCCCCGGTCTGGTTCGTCTGGACGTTGCCACCCGAAGCTGACTGTTGCCCTTGAACGGTCTGGACGTCTTTTTCTACATTTTGGGTATTATTGGTATCCACTTCCTGCGTCACCTGCTCCCGGTGCGTACCAGTCGAGCCCGTATTTTCGCCCTTCATGTTCTGAACACTGGCCGTGTCCTGCCCAGAGCCGTTCGCACTGGCTGATGCCGGAGCGTTCCCCGTGGACGGTGTTTCCGGGCTTCCGGCGTTGGCCGCCGCCCCGGTCTGGTTCGTCTGGACGTTGCCACCCGAAGCTGACTGTTGGCCCTGTACCGTTTGCACGTCCTGTTCCACGTTTTGGGTACTGCTGCTATCCGTTTCCTGCGTCACCTGTTCCCGGTGCGTTCCGGCCGAGCCGGTATTTTCGCCTTTCATGTTCTGGACGCTTGCCGTGTCTCCGGTTTCAGCGTTGGCACTAGCAGACGCCGGAGCATTGCCCGTGGACGGTGTTTCTGCAGAAGCTGATTCGCCAGCCGCCCCGGAGTGGTTCGTCTGGACGTTGCCGCCGGATGCTTCCTGTTGGCCATGAACGCTTTGCACGTCCTGTTCCACGTTCCGGGTGCTGTTGCCGTCCGTTTCCTGTTCCATCCGTTCCCGGTGCGTCCCGGCCGTTCCGGTGCTTGCGCCGTTGATGTTTTCCACACTTTCCGTATCGCCCGTATCGGCGTTCGCCGTGGCCGATGCCGGAGCGTTCCCGGTGTCCGGACTATCGTCCGTGTCCGTTGCTTCGGTTGGAGCCGGAGAAGAAGTCGCCTGTCCGTTCGTTCCAGACGCCGAGCTGTTCATGCGTTGTTGGGCTTCAAGGTTCGATGCGGATGCCCCTTTGGAGCTGTTTGCTTGGTCGTTGGCCCTGCCGTTCGTCCGGCCTTCCGTTCCCGTGGCTTGCCCTTCTTCTTCGTCCATTTCTTCATGCAGAGAAGGAATGGAACGTTGATTGCTGTTCGCATCGTTGGATGATGCTTGGCTCTCCTTCGTATCGTTGGATGAGGACCCCGCCGATGCACCGGATGCCGATGCGGAGCCGTTGGCTGTCGTTTGATCGCCTTGATCGGTGACGCTTTCGTTGGCCGTGTCGTTGCCCTGGCTGTCCGTTCCGGTTTTGTTGCCCCGGTAGTCGGCCATGTTTGCCACGTTTCCGGTTCCTCCCGAGCCGGATTGCCCTTCGGCGGCCTGCGACACGTTCTCCCGATCTTGGCCGTTGCCGTTATTCTGGTTCGAGCCGGAGCCGCCCGAGCCGCCGTTGCCTTCTTCCTTGTTTTTGCTCATTTTGTCGCTGATGTTTTTCACACTACTCATACCGGCTTTGGTGGCCCCGGTTGCGCCTTTAGCGGCCGCATACGTTCCGGCCAGTGCGCCCCAGCTGGATTTCAGCCCGGCGTCTAGGCCAAAGAGCCGTTCGACAATGTTTGGTCCGTCTAACACGGCCACACTAAGCCCGATCATGCCGAGAACGTACACCAGACCATCGGTGCTGTCGTTCAGCATGTCAGCCCCGATCATATAGATTTTTAGGGATAAAAAGACCATGATCGTCACCATGAAGATGCTGATGATGTTCTGGACCACCTGTTTCATCCGTTGCCCGGAGTGCATGTCGGACGCCGCCACGAGCGGAGCCAGCACATAGTTAAAAGCCAGATTGAAAAACAGCGTGGCGAGTTTGACGCCAATGATCACTAAGACGGCCGCCACGACCGTCAGTGTGGCAATCAACGGGACCCAATCGACCTCATAGCGATAATAGTATTCCTGCGTAATACTGGAAATCCACCCGCCATCTTCAAGGTCCACGACTTCCCGTGTACCGTCCGGCAGGGTCTGGATTTTTTTCGAGACAATATCTTGCCCGTCATCCGATAAATCATCTTCACTGTTGATCTTCGTATCTTCATTCAGTGGCGCATTGATCGTAAGGTCTTGGGCGTAGGACGGATTGATCTTATTGCTTTCATCCAATTCCGTGGTTTCCCATTCATTGATGTCATAGAGCGCCGCATCGGTGATATTATTCGTAATCGCTTCATCGGCTAAGGTGCTTGTGCCGTTCTCAAAGTTCACCGCATCCACGGCTTGGTCCGTAAATTCATTGGCCTGATTCATCCCGACCGACAAAATGGTCATGATCGCCAGCGCCATGAAGATGTTCGACACCAACGCCGGACGGTTCACGGCGTCCTGTTTCAAGATAAGCAAATACCCAATAAACATAAGGTTGATTGCCATAAGAATGACCAACACGGGTTGCATCGTGTTTACAAATTCCGTGATCTGCGGATTGTCGTATAAGAGTTTCAGCCCCAGCATCGAATCCGTGATATTCTGAAACGCATCGACAATCCATGCCATGCCTTTCACAAACATCCATGCCATCATGCGGAGAAAGTCGATTACGATTGTTCCTTTTGTTAATTCATCTGAAAACCGTTCGAGATATTCAAGTATTTGTTCATCGTTCACGGCGTTCCCTCCTTTCGGCCCGGTCTAGCAGGTTAAAAACTCAGCCACGCTTGTTTCGACCGCATAATCGTATTCATCCACCAACACATCGAGATGACCGGAATCATCCTCTTTGGCTTTCACTTTGACCGTGGCATCGGTGAGCCGGATAATCAGTTCGCCCCCGACCTGTATATCCTCAAAATGATTTAAGACATCAGTTAGTCGTTGAAGAGACAGGTTCTGCATCGTTTGTCGCTCCTTCCAGTTCCTTATGATAATCCCGGCGTTTTTTCTGAATCATATTCCGCATCCCCTTAATTAATCCTTCCTTCAATGCCCCTTCGTTCTGCCAGTCGTCTAAGTATTCTTCCAGTAGACCGATCGGCAGATGATGAATGGACGTATCGGTGTGTTGTTCCACCGCCGTGAGCAGGTTTTGATCGTCTAAGACGTCTTGGACGATCGACTGTTCAAACGCCATCGCTTCCTCACTGATTTCAATGCCCTTATCGGGGTTTTCTCCGTTGTCTTGGTTGCTGTCGGCTTCCTCCTGTTGTCCTTCCGGGGAAGGCTCTTGGGGTTGATGTTGCTTTGGACCGTCTTGGTTGGCCGGGCCATAATCGGTGTTTTCGTCCTCAAACCGATAAATCACTTTTGTCAGATCAAGCCCCGCATGGTCACAGGGAATATCAATGTCCTCCAGGTCGGTGTCGGTATTAAATTGGTCACTCAAATATTCATATCGGAATTTCATCCGGGTCTTGCCGTGGTTGTAAATCGGGTACGGCGTCACGTTCTCCCGGTTCAAGTCCTCCCGTTTGATGCCTCGGTACACCACCATTTCGCCCGGTTTTAATCGGCCAAGTTCGGACGCATCGAGCAGGCGGCGGCCGTCCGTCCCTTCGGTCTTGTTTTTATCCGTACTAAGCGTACTCCCGGACCGGCTGTTGGAGCTGATCGTTTTTTCCCCCAGCAGTTTGGAAAATTCCTCGTTCGTCTCATAATCCGTGGAAAGCAGATACATTTTATTGGCACAGTTGCCAATGATGTTGTCGGCTTCCTTGTCGTATTTGTGCTTGATCTGCGAGAGGTCCTGCACGACCAGATTAAAATGAATCCGGCGACCGAGACTGACCGTAATCATGTTCCCCATGTCCGAGATCGAGGGCATGTTCCCAAATTCATCTAAAATAAAGATCACCTGCCGGATGCACTTACGCCCCGGCGTGAAGTAAGACGTTTTCGCCAGTTCGGTGTACAGCTGCTTGACGTAAAGGGACGCAATCACATGCAGGGAAGTATCATCATCCGGTGTTAATAGAAAGACGGCCGTAGGCTTCGTGAAGTGTTCAAATTCTCGGAGGGTCATCACCTCTTGGTGTTCGTTCTGAACCTTGTACGTGACCGTTCCGGTTTCTTCGTTAATGGCTTCGACCATCACCGTAAGCGTTGCATCCGTCTTGTGGTCGTGAAACGTGACGGTCTGGCCTTTTTTCAGTGATCGGTCATGACTGAACTTGAACAGGCCGTTCGTATTTGCCCGGGTTCGTTCCGTTCCTTCCGGGAATGTGGCCGTGACTTCCCCCTGCGCTGATGCAAAGCCCGTGATGTGCTTGCCAAACCCGACCTTTCGCATATCAAACGAATGGTACGAGGTCATTTTCGCAATCGGCGTGAGGGTGAAAATGCTCAACTTATCAAACGCATTGGCAAAAATCCCGGCCACCGTCTGGCCCGCCCCACTCGCGAATTTGACTGTGGCGTATTGAAGTTTGGCCGGGTGATTGCGTGGCAGACTGTCAAAGAAGTGGTCCAAGCCGGAAATCATCGTGCCTTTCTCGTCCGTTTCCTGTTGGCTTGCCAGTTCATTGAGGGTGTTTGCCACCGAATACATCGTGATTTTTTCCGGGTGGTCCGGCAGGTTCTTTTCACACAGCCCCAGAATCAGCGCTGTACATAAGGAACTGGCCGAATCCTGCCAGAATTTATCCTTCGCATCCGGGTCCGAGTACAGCATGTGAGCAATCGCCTTCGCATGTTGTTCAGCCTTCCCCAAATCGCCTTCCTCATAGGCATCAATCACCATCCGTAGGATCTGAAAACTCATGGACCGGATTTCCGGTTCAATCAAGTTCAGGGCTTCCACATGATAGCCACGGGCTTTTAATGTCTCTTTCGATGCCGCCAGAAGCTATAGTGATAGGTAAGATTTTGAGGTAATCTCCATCTTTTCCCCCACTTCACACCGTACGAGCGCGTTTCCGCGCATACGGCGTTCCATCGTTTCTAACTCACTCTTTTATTCTTATGACGGTTTGATCGGTTCTAAGCCAGATACCTGTCGAAGCTCATTCAGTTTCTTCAAGTGCTTAGGAGCCAACATAACGTGCTGAAGGCACTCTTGGATCTTCTTCGTATCCGATAGATGAATCAATCGATGAATGAACGTATCAACAATGACAAGGTTAGCGTAATGATCACTGCCTCCTCTGGATTTTGGCTGAATATGATGGCAATGGATGCGATCGATTCCAATAGGCTGGCCAGTGACAAAGCACTTTCCATATTGCGCCACATATTTAGAGATCCGGTTATCATTGTATTCAATGCTTTGATTCTTCGAATAATGATTCATGACTTGAGCCAGGGCCCCTCGTGGCAGAGCACGAAGATCTTGGTGAATCTTCTTTCGCCCTTCCTTGGTGTAATTCGTTACATGCTGACTGAAGTTCCGAGGGTTTTTATGATGCACCCCTGTCACAGGGACAAGGCTGGCTTGTTGGATCGAGTAAATCTTTTTCCAAGGAGAAATTCCTCGAGCTCGTTTTTGGAAGCTGGCACTGGTGTCTTTGAATAAGATCGTTGTTGCACAGGTTCGAAATCTGGCTCTCATTGATTGTAAGAGAGTGTAATGGACCTCCGTTAAATTCATGTAAATGGTGGTGGCATACCGATAATAATTTTGTATTCCTCGCACTGTTTGATTAAATCGAAAAACATTTTCTGGTTTAGGGTGGTGTTGAATGTCCTTAATGCGGCGTTTAAGAAGGTGTTTGGTTTTCTGCAACGAGTGATCGTTCATCGAGCTTTTTACGACGTAACCGTGTTTAGACTGCTGTTGCTGTACCAGTTTTAACTTAAACCCAAGAAACTCCGAGGCATTCTTTTTCAAATTGATCACTCTGGATTTCTTAGTATTAACGGTTAATCCCAATCGGGATTGAAGAAAGTCCACCACAGCGTGATAATAGCGCTTCGATTCTCGGTAGCTTTTCGTCATGATCTTAAAATCGTCCGCATAACGAACAATGAAACCTGCTTTTAAATTCGTGTATTTTTTCGCATAGGCTCGAAAACCGATCGATACCGCTCGATGAGGCTTATACGTTTCCCATTGGGAACTAACCCACCAATCTAATTCATTTAAAACGACATTCGCTAATAACGGGGAAATAATTCCTCCCTGAGGGGTTCCTTCCTGAGGAACACCCTCTCCCTCAATCTCTGTTTTCAACACCTTCGAAATCATTTTCATCAATGATTTATCGCGAATCCCTAATTGCCATAGTTGTTTGAGTAGTTTGCC
This sequence comes from Marinococcus halophilus, assembly GCF_900166605.1. Lineage (NCBI taxonomy): Bacteria > Bacillati > Bacillota > Bacilli > Caryophanales > Bacillaceae > Marinococcus > Marinococcus halophilus. The sequence continues at coordinate 32,332 of NZ_FVZD01000003.1, read as the reverse complement.
ATGATGAACATGATTAAAGAACCCTTTAATATCAATATCCACACAGTAATGACACTTACCACGGTTAGCTAACGATACGACACGACTAAAGGCATGATGGGCACTACGATTTGGTCGAAAGCCATAACTATGAGGATGAAATTTCGCCTCACAAATCGGCTCTAACACCTGTCGTATCGACTGTTGGACCATACGGTCCCAAATAGTAGGAATACCTAGAGGACGCTTTTCATTCGACCCTTCTTTAGGAATCCACACTCGTCGAACAGGTTGCGGTTGATAGTTTTCCAACCTTTTTCGTACTTCTTGAACGATCTCTCGATCGTTCAAATGCCAAATATCTTGGATGGTTCGTCCATCCTGCCCAGCGGTTTTGCTACCTTTGTTGGTTTTGATGTTTCGGTATGCCAACCGAATATTTTGTTCTGCTCCGATCATTTTCATAAGTTGATAAAAGTTGTTCCCGTTTTGGCTACCCGAATATAAACGGTCATAAGCTGTTTGCATATCGTAATATTCGTGATAGCGTAGGTTCGTTTTCTTTAACATGGCCTGTAACCTCCCTCGTAGATATCTGGAGGATTACATCTCTTAGTCTTACTCGAATCCATGTTAGAACCAATACAATGAGTTAGTTATCAACGACTAGTGGCTATCCCTCCACGTGGATTAGACGTTTCATTGGTACTGTGCCACCACTTTCCTTGCCATAAATCAAAGTTATCATCGGATAAATTCGATGTTTCCTTTGAACCGTTTCATCGAAAACAAGCCCTCCACGTTGGCAAGTTACCACGTTCCGTTATTTCTATCTGTACATACACCCTTAGGTCTCCCCTATGAACCTGCTACCTTGAAACCGCCTGTAACGGCTTATGGATTTTCATAAAGGAGAGTCTTACTCATCCACAGTAGCGACACTTATTGTGTCCGAAAGCCTTTCGACTTCCTCCCGATATAGGTCCGTACGATCAGAGATTCGTCTACACATTACTTCAGTTCGCTGAAAGTTTCTCGTGTATTCTAACCCTAGGTGTTTTATAGACTTCCGGCCTATAGGGCACATCATCCACCGCTGAATGACTTTCGTTGATCCCATCGGGATCTTACGGTACCTCTCAGCCGTCTTCATCGAGCTTCATACATGATCGTTCTTGTTCACCATCATGCATGTCGAAGGATTAAAGGAAGCCCTTCCAGGCGTTACCCCTTCATTTGACTTCTCGAAATAACAGTTCACTGTGTTTTCACAGTGTCTAAGCTTTTCACTTAGAAACGTGTCGCGCCACCTTTTGGATCATTTAAAACCATCGACGCCTGTTGTGCGGCCCTTGAGTAGATGTCGATCATCGGAAACATGCCGATTTCGCCTTTACCACTCCGGGTGGTTCCTATCCATAAGTTATTGCTTTTGGAATCATCAATGTATATTTGATCGTCCTTCCGGGAGACGGGAACGCCGCCTTCGCCCGGAAAATGCGGTTCTTCTTCCGTGGCTTTTTCGGGAATTGCTTTGTACTGCTGTTGAATTTCTTTGAGCGAAGTAAAGCGACTGGAACCTTTCGACTGGCTTTCGGTAATATCTTTAAAATTACTCCTTAGTTTGTAATAGAAGATGCCGCCCACGATCAGCGTTGCCACTCCCATGAACAGGTAGCCAAGCGCCGGAATGTCGGACGTGGTGAATAACAGCCCCAGGAAGTTAAACGACACGCTGGGAGGGTCCGGGTTGCCAAGCCCTTGAAGCAGGTTGCGAACGTTCGTGATGCAAAAATTAATCAACGTATTGGATAATAGAAAAAAGACCAATGCCCCGAGCAACGCTAAAATGCCATGGGCTTTTTTTGTTTTGAGTATCTTCATGCTGTCCCTCCTTTAAAGGTCGTCCCGTTGCTGTTGGGCTTCTTCTTTCTCCTGTTCCAGTTTTTCGATCTTATCCGCATCCTCGTCCTCGTCCAGTTCGTCGATTTGGCTGTTCAGATCGTCGATCGTGGACTGATGCTCTTGATAGGTGTCGATCGTGTCCCGAACGGCATCATTCTGGTGGTTCTGGTACACCTGTTCAGCTCCCTCTACGTCCTCTTGATGCAGATAGGCTTTGGCCAGCATGTTACTTCGGCGGTTCGTCATGTCTACGTTGTCGGTGTTTATCACCTTCTCGTAGTTGCCGTTCTGATAGGCCAGTTCAAATGCCCCTTCGTCCGTTGGAAACGCATCGTGATAGGCTTGGAGCGTGTCGGTATTTTTGTTCAATCGAACAAATTCCACGGCCGTGGCTTTGTTGTCGAATAGGTTGTTCATCTGTTGAAACTGGTCCTTGTCGGCCAGAAAACTCGCATAGATGTTTCGTTCCTGCGTGGAGAGATCGTCCGGGTTTTTGTCTTTGTAGTAATCCAGTAATTCCTGTTTGTCTCCCATGAGCGCATCTTGATAGGTGCTGACTTTGGCTTCCTGCGTTTCGTTGGTGTTGGTCACTTCCTGCATTTCCGCACTCACGGAAGATAATTGGATGATAAAGAAGGAAAACAGGCCAATGGACGTGAGAACGAAAAACGCCGCCACGCCGTACACGGTTTTGCGTTGCCACCGTTTGAGCCGGGACACATAATTGGCATCCACGTTCTCGTTCGATTGAATCTCTTCCTCGAATTTATATTCTTCTTCTACCAATGCTTCCATATCTTCCAGAAACCCGAGCCGCATCCGTTCTTTTTCCTTGCTTGTCCGAATCTTCGGCAGGTTCTTCTTAATGTGCATGAACAGGTTCGGTGCTTGTTTGCTACCGAACGTGAACGTCCCTTCGTACATTTCTTTATCCAGTTCATCGTCCAACACGTAGAAATAGGCCGGAATCGTTTCCTTCCGGTCCCGCATGTCCATTTCTACTTCCTGTGAGAGTTTCACGGCTTCATCAAACGGAATCCGTTGATGCCGGGGGATTTTTTTGTGAGTTCCTTTGGTGAAATTGACATACAGCATGTGCTGACCTCCTAAAAAAAGCATGAAAAAAAGAGCCGCAGAACGGCTCTTGCTTCGATGCTATTTATTTTAAAATTATGACGTTAAAAGGAAATATTGGAATCAATGGATTGAGCTAACCCGTAAGCGCCCATCACAACGACCAGACCCACAGCGGCGCCGATAAACCAACCGACTGATTTGGTCCGGCCCCGATCACCGCCGAGAATCAAGTAATAGCCTCCCACGCATAGCGCAATAGCAGCGGCAATCAGCCCCAACGTTTGGGCCATGCTTAGAATATCTTCCCCGGTCGAAACAAGGCCGTCTATGCCGGCCGCCCCTATGGTGAACGATTGAAGCATTAATTCTTTCATCGTACCCCTCCTTCGGGTGGTTTAGTATCGTTCAGATGGTTCTTCGGTATTCGTTTGCGGTGCTTCATTGGCTGGCGATTTCTCGTTACTATCCTCGTCTAAGCCGACAAAATCCAGCAAGTGATCGTCAATGTATTTGGTGTGCTGTTCGTGCAACCAATCTTCATAATTGACGTTCTGTTTTTCCATCATCTTTTTTGCAATGTCTTTCTTTTGTTTCTGTTCCTTTCGTCCTGCCACGGAGACACCTCATTTACTCAGCGTATTTTTCCACGAAGGATTGGAGTTCGCCCTCGTATTCTTCTCGTTTGATGTCGTCCTCGTCCACCTCAAACTCTTCCAAGACTTCTCCATCCTCGACATACACCACATCGTCACTAGGATGAATTAAATCCCTGTCTCGACTGTCATCATTGGCCCGGTCTTTCGTTGCTTGGTCATACTCCCACCCGTTCGTATAGGTGAGTGTGGCACTGGTGTTCTCAAATGCCTGGAACACGTTGTCTTTGGCTTCGTCTACATCCGGGCTGTAAATATACATCGCAAACCCGGTGAAATCGTCGGCGTTGATCGTTTCCTTAAATTGATCGTAGTCCTCGATTTCTTCCGTAGACGACCCACCACAGGCCGACAGCGTGAGAACGGAACCAAGCAATGGCACAAGAGCCAAACGTTTTATTACCATTAGAAACATCCTTTCCTGCATATTTCACCCCTTTCCTTCTGGTTCGGTGTCGGGGGGACGTACGCTTTATGGCTGAAAGCGTGAACCCTATGGAAACCTGCGTACGGACGGAGCCGTAGCTTTCCAATGCACAACGTTTTAGGCATAGCACGAAGAACCAGAACAAAAGCGGCATTTTACGCCATCGGAGTAGCGGCGAGCTTTAGGCTGGAACTCGCAAACCTGCATCAAAATCGTATATCCTCCAAACCATGCCGGGTAATCAGAAGGACACGCCATATGCAGTTGTAAACATGCTATTGATGTAATACCAACTCTTCCTCTGGTTTTTTTCGTTTGGCAATCTGACAGCGCTGATGATTCTGTGCAGAACGTACTCGATAGTAAATGTCGGCTAATCGAGCGATTTTTCCTTTCCGTTCCACTGCCATGCTACCTTTTAGTTCATAGTATTCCCCATCGAATGTGTGGATGAATTTGGCTCGAAAAGCCAACTCACATGAGGAGACTCTCTGTTGTTTTTGATTCATTTCCCTCACCTCGATATGAAAATCCGTAAAAATTATTATCTTTGTTATTTTTATTTGTTGTTGTGAAATCCTTTCTTTCCATTTCTACATTTATTTTAATTAAAAAGAAAAACAAAAGGGAGGGTTAAAATACTAACCCTCCCTTTTGTTCTAGTTGCTTACTCACTGTTTTGAGATTATTAAAAGCTTTTGGCTTTTTTAACCTTTTTCTTCGCCTCTCGGAGTTGCATTTTTATTGTCTCAGGCGATTTAATAAGCTTTTGGGCAATATCCCTTTTTGTACATCCCTTCTTGTGAAGAGTATAAACTTCCTTCTCCGGGGGCGTCAGATCACGCATATCCTTTTCTTGACGATAGGATTTCAATAATGTTTGTGCTGCATCCCCGTGAATGAGAGGTTTTCCTGCATAAACACTTTGGATCATGATTGGTAAGTCTTCATAAGAATTTTTGGTAATATAATTTACCGCACCAGCTTGAAAGGCTTCATCTATCGTTTCTTCATCGTCCCACGATGTTAGGACGATTGCATGATTAAACGATCGTTCTCGAAATGCTTTCGTAAGTTTCAACCCTTGTAATTCCTCTTGATCCTTGTCTAAAGATAGATCAATTAAAGCAACATCTATTTGTTTTATATCTATGGCCAATGCTTCTTCATAACTCTTGGCTATCACTGAGACATGCATCCCGTCTTGCTGTTCTAAATATTCCGAGAGCAACACGGACCATATAGAATCATCCTCAATGATAGCTACTCGTATTTGGGGCATTACTATACCTCCTAATTGTGCCAGGCGAAAACCAGACATGTTTGGACTTTGGAAACCATAACGAAAAGGTAGTCCCACGGTTTTTCTGACTTTGAACTGTGACGTCTCCACCATGCTGCTGCATAATATTGAAACAATAAGTTAGCCCTAAACCATAGCTTTCCGTCTGCTGTTTTTTCGAATAGAACGGATCCATTACTCGCTGGCTTTCTATTTTATCCATACCTGGACCGTTATCTGTAATATCTAGCACCATATACTTTCTCGCTTCGTACACATCGATACTTATATCTCCATTTCCTCTCAGTGCTTCTTTGGCATTCTTAACAATATTATTAATGACTTCCTGAATATGAATAGGATCACCATAAAACAAATGTTTAGAACGAATGTGAGTATGGATCTCAATATTGTCGTCTGCTAACAAAAGTTCTTTTTGAGCAGCTTTTATTAACAGATGCGGATCGAAATTCTCTCGACGTAGTTCAATAGTATCTAATTTACTTTGTACTCTTTGCGATAGTTCACGCAAATGCTGGGTGGTTTGCTGCATCATGTGAAGGTTTTCGCGCTGACTTTCTGACAGTAAATTCTGATTAAATTGTTTGACCATTAAATCCAATTTACTTACTTCATTTTTAATTGCGTGATTAAATAACGACGTACCGGATTTTTGTGCTTGCACACTGCGTGACTGCTGCACAAATTGCACTTGAACACCGAGAAATCCGTATTTAACAACAAATACGCAAAACAATATAAATTGAAATCCAATAATATAGGTATTGTATCGCCACATACCCGAAATATTCATAGCTTCTAAAAGAATGTTTGTTACAAGTGCAAAAGAAAGAATGGGAACGATAATAATAGCTGTTAATATTTTTTGTTTTTTAATCGATAGCCTAGTTTCTTTCCATCCAGTGTATACAAGCAGACCGTTGCAAACTAAAACATAGGGGGCGACCCACACGGCAAAAAATTGATGGTTCAGTAAAAAATCAGGATAAATTTCGGTTGAGAACAACATACTTATAGCAGGCAAGAGAAAAATAATGGTCCATATTCTTTTTGTTCTTTGGTTTTGAAGTATGCCACTATAGATAAGCGCAAACATTAAAACAGCTACCGGTGTCCAGAAGTGGCCCACCGAGCTCAAAATACTATCGGCAATAAGAATATGGCTAGGCCGATCCGTACCTGCTCCTAATACACTAGCCAAACCACCAGCTCCACCACCGAACCCGATCGAAGCAGCCCATCGTGTCGTCTCACTATATGGATAAACAGCGATTAACACCAACGCCATGAGCCAAAGCAAAATAACTAGTACTACCATGTTATTGAGGTCCTAAAGATTTTTGAATAAATGCCTTGGCTTCTTTCGCAATAGCCCGTTTTTTAAAAACAAACCCTGCATGACCGCTATTGTATATCGAACGTGCCGGACGCCCCCAGGTTTCCCATAATTTATTTGCATCTTGATTACTTACGTATTGGTCATGCTTTGCACTCATAAGTAGGATATTATCTTGAGGTATTTTAGGTGTTGCTTCGCTTGGATCAATGATACGCCAATACTCCGCTAAATTCTCGTACTCTACCCCATGATCTTTCAAATCTTGTTTGATGTACTTGCCAGCCGGCGTGTGATAAATAGCGTATGACATACGATTAGCATAGAAAACAGAAATCAAGACATCAATCTTTTCTTCCAATGTGGCTAATAAATTAGAAATAAATCCACCTAAACTAATCCCAACAACAATGACTGGTCCACTATGATGCTTTTTCAGCCATTTTATTAGACCTCGTAATTCTTGAATGGTCTGCTGGACGGTATCAATCGTTCGAGCAATATTAGCAGAAATCATCATTTCTCCACTATACGAAGAAACTTCAGGCTCTCGTTCTAAGTGATATGGCATACAATAATAAAACATATTCCATCCTTGCTTTTGAAACGTCTCGTGAAAAATACTTTTTGTACGATCATGTGAATCTGCTCGCCATCCGTGGACAAAGACAATGTTAGGAGCCGACACATGTTGAATATACGCTTCGCCAGACAAAATTTGATTCTCTTTATGCTCTGCTTTGATCGCACTTTGAGCTTGAAATGTACCCTCTAAATAATTTTTGTTTGGAAGAAGGTTAAATGAAAGATCAAGATCGGTCGCAGCATAAAACTGTTCTCGTTCGTCTTGACTCGGCACTCGATTAGGAGGAGCATATTGATAATTTTCACTTTTGACCTTGTGAAGTTGATTTAAAGCATATTTATCGATCCATTTTGCTATCATGATTTCAATCATCCTAACTAAGTATTAAATCTAATTAAAGAATAGCTGATTATTTATTTTCTCGTCTTTCAGCCAACATTGCTTTGAAATGTGCTTTCTCTATTTCTAAATTTGAATTGTTACCTGTATCTAAAGCAAAAGAAGCATTTTCGTAGGCAAATAAAGATGTGTCTGTTCCCCCATCTTGATTCATTCCTTTATTCTTACTAGCGTCCAGCCTTGTTTGAGAAGCTATATGCCTTTCTATTTCACTTTTAATCGTGATAAACAAGTAATCGCTAGGTTTATTTATTTTAGGATTGGTTTTTATATTTCTAATTGCGTTTTGAAGAATTGTGAAGATCGTTTCTTCATAATTCTCTAATAAAATTGATTGACTATTATCTTTTTCTACTTGATTTTTCGCTCTAAATAAAACGCCAATCCACTCGTACAATTCTTGATAAGAATCACTAAAATTATCTAATGCATAAAAGATTTTATTTGGGAGTGCAGATTTTAAACTAGCTTTTAGCAGTTTTTCTTTATTCTTTTCTTTATCATTATATTTTTGTTTAGGAGAAAAACCTTTAACGTTCGTTTCTTTTATCGTTTCTTTTTGTTTCTTTTTATTAAAGCTATTATTGTTTAAGTTGGTACTGTTAGTACCCAAATTATCGGTACTTGGATTAACCGTACTCGGTTTTTTAGGGTATGGATCCGTATCCGAAATTTTCGGGTACGGGTTACTTTCTTCCCTTTTAGACTCTATTGGAACAGCTAAAATAGAGTATATATTTCGGTCAAATTTTGATCCTTCTTTACGTTGCCGTGTAATACGAATATATCCGCGATCAACTAAGTATTTACGCCACTTATAATATGTATCTTCTGACATACCTAATTCATCGCATTGAAGACTGACACTAGGGAAGGCAGTCCTTTCACCATCTCCACCTGTTCCAGCAAATGAGCACATATAAGAATAAATAAGTTTTGATTGTTTTGGAAGTGTTTTATCACGCATAACTTTTTGAGCTATTAGTCCATAACCATTTTCATAGATAGTGCCCTCAAATTGAATTACTGTAGCCATACAAAATTCCTCCTTCTAGATATCCCTGCTAGAGACTCCCTAGAAAGAGGAATAAAATGCAAGTATAGGCTCTTCTCTTACATTTATTCATGACAAACTTTGAAAAACAATTTATAAAATTTAGCAAAAGGTTCAAATTTTTTCATCTCTATGATACGCTAAATTTCAAGATGTTTTTAGAGAGATCTCTGTTTATAGTACCTAGGCGGCCAAACCGGATACTATGAGCAGGGATTTTTTCATGTATAATTTTTTATAAAGTGCTTCATTTAAACTTCATTTAATAATAGCAATAGGCTTTTTTATTTATCCCCCCTATTAATAAGAAGAATTGTACGAAATAGAATTTAAAATTTGTTTCGTTAAGAACAATCGTATATTATAATAATACACAGTAATTGTAACGTGTATTAAAAAGATACACAATAAGCAGGAGGAATTTCTTTTGTCTCAAATTGTAAATATGCGATACCCTAAAGAATTATTAGATCGAATTGATAAATTTAAAAAAGATAAGGGATTTCAAACTCGTACCCAAGCAATTATTTATCTATTGCAATACGCATTGGAGCAATCTGAGAAAGACAAAAACAAATAAAAGAAGTGAGTATCTAACTCCTTGATTCTAAAAAAAGCTTAGATACTCATTTATTTAGTAATCAAGTTCGTTATTGAATAATATACTATTATGTTTCATTAAACTGAAACATAAATTTTTAAGTTTATGTATACATTTAAATTTCAATAAACTATGGCGTTTACATTTTATATTATGTATACTTTTAATAGAAACAATTACATAAGCGGGGTGACACGATGACGACAACGATCACATTTGGCATTCAAAAAGGTGGCGTCGGAAAAACATTAACATCTGGAGTGACTGCCTATCTTCTATCTGAGGCAGGCTACAAAGTACTTTGTGTAGATATGGACTCCCAGGGCAATCTAACACAGTTTATATCTGGCATTGATGATCTATCCGAATTTGAAAATGAAACCGTATTAGAAGCAATCAAAGAGCAAGATGCCAGGCCATATATCAAAGGAATCAGCGAGAAACTGCATCTACTTCCTTCTGACGACTACTTGGCGACCATTGGCCAGTTTTTGTACCAGGAGTATGATGGCAACCGTTCCCTTGCATTACATCGCACTCTTGAGCCCGTACATAAGTTTTATGATTTTATCATTATCGATACCCCTCCCGCTCTTTCAGAGCAGACGATCAATGCACTAAGTACCTCTACGCACGTAGTGATTATGTTCGAAACCAGTAAATTTTGTTATTCAGCTGTCCCTCGCTTTATTGATACTGTTTTGACAACTAAAGAACGGCTCAATCCAGACCTTGAAATTGCAGGTATTCTGCGAACACTTGCTGATGCTAAGCGAGTGGATTCCCAGGCAATGATTCAATTAATTGAAAACGAGTATCCGAACTATGTTTTTGATACGGTTATTCACCGACGAGCGACAACAGGACGACTTCCTATTTATGGTCTCGTCAATAACTCGGAATCCAATCAGGCATTCAGTTATCATAAATCATTTGTAAAGGAGTTGATGGATCGTGTCAGAAGCGAAAAAACAAACTAATAAAGGATCAGATAAAGTACTAGAAAACATGACAAAGCGCAAACAAAGACCTTCTCCAGCTAATATGTTTTTTGATGACCAAGAGACGTCGGATAAAGACGAAGTAAGTGGGGAGCAAAACGACACCTCTGACGATAAAGAAAATTCAGAGGAAACCTTCTGGTCTAACTTTGGCCAAAAAAAGGAAAAGGTTGAGGACACCCATAAACGAGGAACATTTTTAATTCGAAAAGATCTGCTTGAGGAATTTAACCGCCTTGCAGAAGGCCAAGGCAAAGGCTTTAAAACGCAAGCTATCAATTACGCTTTAGAAAACTTGATTAAAGAAATAAAACAAAACAGATAAAACGTAAACAATAACGTAAACTGAAATGTTTCAGTTTACGTTATTGTTTTTTCAACGATTCGTATTTAAGCATGAGAAAGGCGTTCAGCAATTAATATACCGAACGCCTTTCTTAATAATTTATTTTGTTAAATAAGGTAGCCAATGATTTTTAATAGTCTCGAGCTCATCATTAGAATACCCTTCTTCATTTAATCGTTGTTCTAATTCATCTTCAACCATCCAATTCGGAATCGGGCCTGAATTATTTCCTGAATACTTTTTGATAAGATCTTTTACAATTAGTTCTGCCTTTTTAGGTTCTGGAAGGCTTTTCTCTCCGTATTCAATATCAGTAATTGATGATTCGAAGGGGAGTGCTTGGCTGGCTGCATAATCTCTCCGTATGGCATCTATTAATGCCCCGGCTAAATTATGAAATTGGGTTTCATTTTGAGAAGCAATGTGTTCGATGTTTCGAATAACTTTATCTTTTTCATGCTCTATCAAAAGTTTTTTTGCTTGTTTTTCATCAATTCCATATGTGGTGAGCAACTGAATGATTTCGTTGTTATCGTTCTCTTCTATTACATTTTCGACGTATTTGTCATTGGGTTGGATGGCAAACGTTAAAGCTGCTACCTTTCTTCCTTCTTTGATTTCTACATACGAAAACGTTAAATCCGTGTAATTTTCTAATTCCTCTTGGGCTTTTTTAAGAATGCGATTTTTGAAATTGGCATATGGTTCATATTTTCCTTCTTCGATATTTAATAGCTGCCGGAGTTCTGGGATGGAGTAACTCACCTGGTGGCGAAATTCGTCTTTTTTTAATAACTCGTACATCCGCATCGAATACTCGCTTCGCAAACGAAGGACGTTTCTTAATTTGAATGGCGTAAAGCGTTGTTTTAGTTCTAATAAGTAAGGTTTCATTTTTTGAGAAAATTCGAGCTCTACGCATCCTTGACCATGAAAATATTCGCTTGATGCTACCCAATTTACGTATAATTCCGATTTTTCTTTCTGGATATATGCGCCTTTTTGTTGCAAACCGAGCACGATATTCTGTACTTTTCGGTAATAGTTTTTGGTCTGAATACCGAGAATATCGGCGATATCTTTTACTTTTACTCTGTGTATTTTAAAATCGTTATCTTCTTTATGTATTAACGAAGCAAAGGCATAAATGATCCGGCGTTCTTGAATAGTGAGATCCTGGCGGGACATGATGAGATCGTTGGACTGTGTGACTGTATGCTCAGGCGATATTTCAGAGACTCCGGGTAAATCCATCTGTTCACTCACCATGCCGCTTCACTCCTCCCAGTTATTAGTAAGTTAATTATAATTACTGCTTATCTCTTCTGTCTACTCCTCTTTTTGTAATAGTTATTCGATGGAACAACATTATTTAATTTTTCACCTTGTTGTTTACATCGTTTATTTGTTTAACAACTAAATTACAATGATTAATAATTAGAGAGCTCTGTAAGCCCCTAATATCAAGGGTTTCAATTTTGAACTATTACACATTGAGGAGTGAACTATTACACATTGGGGAGTGAACTATTACAATTAAGGGAGTCGAACTATTACACATTGAGGAGTGAACTATTACAATTAGGGGAGTGAACTATTACACATCGAGGAGTAACCATTACATATTGGGGAGTTCAACTATTACAAAAAAAGGAGTGTACTTTTGTGAATTATATGTCTTTAACTATTACACATTGAGGAGTTTAAAAGTTATAAATGTTTAAATTTATTATTACATTTACGTAAATGTTTCAGTAATAATGGACATAGTATAAATGTTGAAATATTTTATTTAATCTTTCGAAGAACAAACTGAATATAAACTTAAATACCAATTATAAAATGCATGTGTTGCTAATAACTATTACACATCGAGGAGTGAATTTTAAGAAAGCACCCTTCGTCCAGAGAATTAATATGTCATAACTTCTAATATTAGACAGCAATGATTAAATTATAAAAAGTAAACATAATATATTAATAAAACTGTTACGTTTATGTTTACTTAAATATTCAACTATTATGTCTTTCATGATGGACTTTGAGAAGATCTAATATGATATTAAAAACTTAGTAAGTTATATAGAATGCCATCCAAAGGTAGGGAGTACTTAAATAATAAAAGCTATAATTAAACTATTACAAAAACGTTTTAGTTTATGTAATAGTTTATGTAATAGTTTATGAGTGAAAAATATAATAAGTAATCAATCATATAGAAAAAAGCCATTAGTTAGTGACTTATTATTGTAATTGAGAATGAAAAAGCACAATACCCGAAGAAAATTTCTAATGTGATAGAGGTCTAGGAGTTAGAGAGATTTGTTCAATCTCAGATGGCAAAAAAGATTTATCCGTTAGGAGACCGAATAAACAAATACAGAAAAAATAACGTCACCGGAAATAAATATTTTTTAGAATTCCACTTGTGAGGGCATCTGTTGGTTGTTAAGAAAAGGGTGATCGTCCGCTCTCTTTTTCTTTAGTGCACATATGAGCCGGCCATGGATTCTCGGCACGCGCCAGAATTAATAACTGCAGAAATTTCAATTGAAAGAGGAAAGTTGCCGACAACAGCCTCTATATTTTAGCTTACTTCATGAAGGTTATTCCTGAGTAGAGTAGGTGCCTCTGTGTTTGGCCCCGAGCCACTAAAAAACTTTTTTTCGTGCTCGCTCGTTTACATAAAATATTTTAGGCTCTCGTTAATAACTATTACACATAAAAGAATTAGTATTAGATAACGAAGTTCTAACTAAATAATTATTCTTGATTTCTAAATATCAAATAACAGTGTTTTAATTCATTAAAATAAAAGAAAACATAATATATTCATGAAACTGTTACGTTTATGTTTATGTATTTTTTATTTGAGAATTCATTTTATATTTGCCTAAAATAGAATTTAAGCAAGAACTAGTGACTTATTGAAGAATTACTAAGTTATATTGAATAAAAAAACATTTATTTAAACTATTACATAAACTGAAACGTATTTGTAATAGTTTGTATTGTGATAAGGAATATTTTAGATATATATTAAAGGAGAGATTCCGATAAGGGTCGTTATGCAAAAAAAGCGCAGTTAAACGTTTTTACTTGAACGTTGGCAAACCAGTAATAATAAAGGAATAGATGATTTGCTTTGTTTTATAGTAAAATAGTAGCAATATTTCTATTTTTTTATAAAAGGCATGTGATCCCTACTAGTCGTCTCTGTATCAGACGGTTACTCAAGAGTTTCAGCAGGGGTGGCGAATGGATTGTATGTGATGTGTGGGGGACAGCTATGTTAGATCAGCGGAATCTCTTTGATCATTCGCTCTATATAAAGGTAGACATGGATATCAAATTGACAGATCCGAGGAAACACTTCCAAATTAATATATAAGCTTGACCTTTCTCTATAGCACTTAAAAATAAGATGAACCAAGATACTTTGGTAAAGGGGAGGCGTATATGAGAAATGAAATAGAAGAATCTTGGAGGCGCTGCGAAAAACATGGCCTTGAAAAATCGAACGTTGAATTAAATAAACAGGTTAACTCTTTACATTTCGAAGAATTGAAAGAGAAAAATCAAGAGCTCTTAAACGTAGCGATGCCAGTGATTGAGGATTTACATGGCATTGTTCATGGCACGGGCTTTTTAACCTTGCTCACTACAGAAAATGGAGTCGTTTTGAATGTTATGAACGACTCCGAAACAGAGTGGTTTACGGATACCTACGAATTACGACCCGGGCGTATTTGGCGTGAGGAAGTAGTGGGTACTAGTGCCATCAGTTTGGTAGTGCATAATACCGGACCGTGCCAAGTGGTTGGCAAGGAGCATTACTGGCAGAAATTACATGGTATGACGTGCTCGGCAGCACCGGTAAAAAATGAAAATAATGACATTATTGGTGTAGTAAACGTGTCTGGACCAGTAGAAGAAGTGCATGATCATACACTTGGTATGGTTATGTCTGCCGCAAAAGCAATTGAGCGCCAAATTCAACTCAACCACACAACTTTTGAGATTAAAAAAAGCAATCAGACGTTAAATACCCTTTTGAACGTAGTAGAAGACGGGGTACTATTGATTGATAATTCAAAAACAATAATACAATCAAATGAAGCGGCTAAAGTTATATTACAAGCGAAAGAAGAGTTACTTGGGAAGTCTATTTTTGAGCTTCTTGAACACCCAAAACTTCAAGAAGCCACGGCTCAATCGCTCTCATTAAAAAATGAAGTAATGAAAGCTAAAACGAGCAATCGCTCGTGTGTGGTTCAAGTAAAGCCAACTAATGTAGCAAATGCGTCTTCTCCAATTGTAATTACTTTTCGGGAAGTACGTCATATTCGTCAGCTGGCCCGAAGTATCGAAGCGCCAGAAGCCTATATTTCCTTAGACGAACTCCGGGGGCGGAGTGAGTCCATGAAGCGAATGCGGAAGAAAGTAGAAAAGATCGCAGATTCAGATGCGACTACATTAATTATTGGGGAAACAGGGACGGGTAAAGAAATAGTAGCACAGAGTATTCATAATATTAGTGCTCGTAGAGAGGGCCCTTTTATTGTTATCAATTGTGCAGCCCTTCCACGAACGCTTCTTGAGAGTGAACTGTTCGGGTATGAAGGAGGAACTTTCACCGGAGGGCATAAAGAAGGAAAGCCAGGAAAGTTTGAAATTGCAAGCGGAGGAACTATATTTTTAGATGAAATAGGGGAGATGACACTCGATATGCAAGTGATTCTACTTCGAGTGTTGCAAGAACAGCGAATTACAAGACTTGGCGGTAATCAATCCATTCCTGTAGATATCCGAGTGTTATCCGCCACGAATAAACCGCTTAAACAAGCTGTTGCTTCTGGGGAGTTTAGAAAAGATTTGTACTACAGACTAAACCTTTTACGGGTGGAGCTTCCGCCATTGCGGGAGCGAAATGAAGATATCCCGGATATACTAGAATGGTTTATGTACAAACACACTTCCGGCATCGAAGAAGAAAAAACATTCTCACATAAAGCGATGAATTTTTTGCAACATTATCCGTGGCCCGGGAACGTACGTGAACTAGAAAACATTGTAAAAAGAAGCCTCATTATGAGCGAGGAACAACAAATAACCAAAGAAGAATTATTAGATATCATAGGGGAAGATTTGGAAGAGATTGAACAGACAGAAGCCGAAGAAATGGATTACCAGGAAAAAGCTTTTTGGGAAGCCTTTAATGAGGCAGGAGGAAACTTATCAAAAACTGCTGATATTTTGGGTAAAGGACGAGCGACGGTCTATCGCTGGTACAATAAATATTCCTCCCAATAATGTTTTATTTTGAGAAAATGTATCAAAATGAAACAATTTAGCAGCATAGCGTGTAAACAGAAGACTTGCAAAACAGGTGTTTAATACTTGGCATGGAAGTTGCATTAACTTTAATTGTATGCGCTTACAATTAAGGAGGGAAAAGAATGTCTAAAAAAGTATTAATTGTAACAGGTGATGCTGTTGAGGCGCTGGAAGTGTTTTATCCCTATTACCGCTGTCTAGAAGAAGAAATAGATGTACAAATTGCTGCTCCAAAAGTTAAAAAACTTAATACCGTTATTCATGATTTTGAAGATTGGGATACGTATACAGAAAAGCGGGGTTATGGTATCGAGGCCCAGGTTTCTTTCAATGAGGTGAATCCCTCAAATTATGATGCTTTAATTATTCCAGGGGGACGGGCTCCGGAACACATTCGGATGCATCAGCCTTTGCTTGATATTGTGAGCCATTTCTTTATAGAAGAGAAGCCGATTGCGATCATGTGCCATGGGAGTCTCGTGTTAACCCCTATCGCAGAAGTAGTGAAAGGCAGGAAAATGACCGCTTATCATGCATGCAAACCAGAAGTAGAAAGCATGGGTGTTCATTATGTTGATGAAGCGGATTATGTTGATGGGAATTTAATATCTGGACATGCATGGCCGGATCTTCCAGCTATTATGAGAGCGTTTATAAAACAGGTGAACCAATTGACAGTGAAGCCATAAAAATAAACCCTTGGGGAGGAATAAGCATGTACCGAACAAAAAACGGAGAAGATGTTTTTGTGATCGATGCGCATATTGCTTTATGGGACGCAAGTGATGAAAATCAACTAAATGAGCACGGCAGGGAATTTATCGACTGTTTTTTTGATTATCACCGTAATTTGACGCCGCCGGAATATCACTGGAATCGAGAAGATTTTTTGAAGTACAGCGACAAAACGTTAGTAAATGATGTGTTTAACCGGGGATATGCAGATATGGCTATATTTCAACCTGTCCCACTAACCGATTTTTACAAAGAACCGTTTGGCAGTTTAGAAAAAAATGAAAAGCTTTCAAGGCAATATCCCGGCCGCTTTATCGGAAATGGTAATTTCGATCCAAGAGATAAAGATAAAGGACTTGAAGTATTGGAAGAAGAAGCCAAGAAGTATAGCCTACAAGGAGTGAAGCTTTACACAGCGGAATGGAGAGGAGAGTCCAAAGGCTATAAATTATCGGACCCCTGGACAAGAAAATATCTTGAGAAATGTGAAGAACTTGGGATTAAGAATATTCACGTGCACAAAGGGCCTACAGTTACTCCGTTGAACCGGGATGCCTTTGATGTAGCAGATATTGATGATGCAGCCAGCGAGTTTCCGAATTTAAATTTTATCGTAGAACATGTGGGTCTCCCAAGACTGGAAGATTTCTGTTGGATTGCGACTCAAGAAAAAAATGTGTATGGAGGACTAGCAGTGGCAATGCCGTTTGTTTACGCACGACCAAGGTATTTTGCCCAAATTATTAGTGAACTACTCTTTTGGCTGGATGAAGACCGTATATTATTTGGAAGCGACTACGCTATCTGGGAACCAGGCTGGTTAGTTGAAAAATTTATGGATTTTGAACTTCCTCAGGATATTATCGATGAAACAGGAGCGAATTTAGATTTAAACGTAAAAAGAAAAATTTTAGGAGAAAATGCTGCAAGGTTATATGGAATCGATATTCCGTCCCGGCAAGAGCTTATTAAAAACAGCCCCACTGCTTCAAGAGGCGAGACCATTGTTTAAATTAAAAGAAGTATACGACCAGCTGGGTAATGTTCATGACCCGGAATTAGACCAGTCTCTCCCTTATTTGGGGTTTATTGAAAAAGCGGAAGTAAATGATAGCCAGGTGAATGTTGTTTTTCGGCTGCCGACCTATTGGTGTTCCCCCAATTTTGCTTATATTATGGGCGAAGACATTGTTGAAGAAGTACAAAAATTATCCTGGGTACAAACGGTAGAGGTTGAATTGGTGGACCATTCTGAAGCCGAAAAAGTCAGCGTTGGCGTTACAAACGGAAAAACTTTCGAGGAGGTCTTTCCTGATAAAACAGACGGCACGGGGTTGGGGGAAGTACGGGAGATATTTAAACGAAAGGCTTTTTATTCCAGACAGTATCAACTGATTCGACACTTGATAAAAAATAATTGGTCCAAAGAATCTATTTTGGCTATGAATTGGAACGTTCTTCATTTACTTTCCGCAGAAGACCAGCAGACTAAAGAATTAGCGCAGCGGTACTTTGATATTTGCCAGCATTTTCAATTGAATAAAGAAAAAGAAGAGTTAGTGCTGAGTGATCATGAAGGAAAACTCATACTGGAAGAAGAATTTGATAATTATCTGCTGCATGCACGAAAAGCCCGAATGACCATGGAATTTAACGGACACTATTGTAAGGGTTTACTTCAAACTAGATATGAGCATATGCCCCCTGCACAAACAATATAATTCAACAAGGAGTGAACGCTTTGAAAGCATGGAGACTAAAACAATTCAACCAACCATTAGAATACGAAGATATCGAAAAGCCGGCAGTGGCTGATCCAACAGATGTTATTATTAAAATCGGAGGTGCCGGTGTGTGCCGCACGGACCTCCATCTAATTGAAGGAATTTGGGACCGTGCGCTGGAAACTCCTCTTCCTTTCACCATTGGACATGAAAATGCCGGATGGGTGGATGAAATTGGCTCTGGCGTTACAGAGTTCAAGATAGGAGATCCAGTTATTGTCCATCCGGTTGCAAGTTGCGGAAAATGCCTCAGCTGTCGAGCGGGGGAAGATATGCATTGTGAGAATTTAGTATTTCCAGGTTTGTCTGCTGATGGAGGCTACGCTGAATATTTAAAAACATCGGAGCGGGCATTAATCAAACTGGAAAACGGGGTAGAGCCAAAAGACGTAGCCCCATTAGCAGATGCAGGTATCACCGCGTACAGAGCCGTGCAGAAAGCTGCGCCGTTCGCCAGACCGGGAACGGTAACTATATTGACCGGTATGGGAGGACTTGGCCACATTGCTGTGCAATTAATGAAGGAGTTTGGCAATGGGGAAGTTATAGCTTTAGACACAAACAGTGAACGATTGGATATGGCTATTGAGTATGGAGCGGATGAAAAAATTCTAGCTGATGGCAACCATCTTCAGCGAATAAATGAAATTACAAATGGAAAAGGGCCGGATGTAATTATCGATTTTGTTGGAGAAGATGATACGCACAAAGAAAGCATGGAGATGCTTAAAAAAGGCGGTCATTATTTTGTCGTTGGCTACGGAGGCGTTTTGCATGTCCCATCGCTTGATATTATCAACAACGAGTTCAATGTGATAGGAAGTTTAGTGGGCAACTATAATCAATTGTACGAGCTCATGCGCCTACATGCTAAAGGAAAGGTGCATCTCCATTCGACTACCTATCCCATGAGTGAAGCGAACGAAGTATTGCAAATGCTGGAGGAAGGAAAAATCAATGGAAGAACTGTGTTGGTACCTTAAATTTCCTGTATAGAGTAAGAGGTATTGATTTGGAATTAAAATCAGTACGCTGACGAATACTGTTGTCCAGACTTTAAGCTTCCAGTTGCTAGGAGGATAGCTGGGGAATTTATCTTTTTAAACCAAATGATGAAAGGTAGAAGTCAATCTCTTTGGCGATTGGCTTCTTTATTTATTATCAGCACTAGAAATCAATAAAAATGTTATTTTATAGTGGTTTTTGCTAATAATCGCTATTACGTTAATTCGATAATAATAACCTCACCAAAGCTCTAGAGAATTCTAGGAGCTTTTTTTCAATATGAAAGGATTTATTTAAGAAAAGTCGTATATAAAGAAATATAAGGAACCGTCGAAGCAAAAACCATCTCAACGGTTTGGATCGTCCATTTCCCAGGCATGCGACTCTAATGAAGAAGGTGAAAACATGGAAGAAGAGCTTTCGCTTTTTGATCAAGGAAGCAATGGTGGTTATGGTTCTCCTTTATTGATTGTAAGGGACGGTAAAGTATTGGATATCTCCTTAAATGCGCTATTCAATACGGAACGTTTTCAGGAGCTGTGGGCGATAAGCTTTGTGGCGTCACCGGCGTTTTTCTTTTCTACGGCTCAGCACTTTGAAAAGGTTAAATTGGTGTTGGGCATCGAAGACCAATACGTAGCCGAAGCGTTCCAGGATGGCCTCCAGGATTTACTGAACGTGGAAAAGCGGGTCGCGTTTTTTCAGGAGCTCCCGCCGCCCGTCCAGAAGCAGGTGGCAGAGGAGCGTTTTTCGATCCGGTATGCTTCTCCGGGCCGCACGGTTCATTCCAAAATCTATTTGATGCGGGGGAGTGGGGGGACCCGATGCATGATTGGTTCAGCGAATATGACCAAACGGGCCTTTGACAACCAGAAGCAATTCGAAGAACTCCTGGTGTTTGATGATTCGCCATTGTTTACGATCTACGCCCAGCGCTTTCAGGCCATCTACGAGCAGTCGAACGATGTGATTCCAGAATTCTTAAAAAAGAAAACCAGGGACCGGCAGACATGGGTGGCGGATGCGGATCTGTTCCAATCTCTGTTAGCTGATGATCTCTCCCGACACCGATTCCAGATTGCCTTAACCGAAGAAGAAATCGAAGCCATACACCACATTCCGAGGCAGATCGCCCAGCAGCAGACCGAAGCATTGACATTCAAGCAAAAGCTGGAAGTTTTAACAAAAAAGGATCGGAAAGCTGGCACTTATACCCTGCATCCCCCAAAAATGATCGATAAAAAGGCGGGAGCCTTAAAACAATTGATGGCCACGCAGCGAACCAAGGAGAGTCGGAACGATCCCCGGACGCTCCTGCAGTACGAAGACCAATCCGCGATGCTGTACACGCCCCAGTCGTTGTCCTCCGAAGAGCAAGAACCTCGGTGGAGGAAGTATTCCCAGCCCCTGACAACCATGGACGAGCTGCAGCACAGTTTAACCGTGATCGAAGCCTTTATTGATGCCTATGAGCTGTTTACCGTTCAGCAAGACGTCAAAAACCAATCACGGGTTTTTGAAATGATTTTATACAGCTTTACGTCCGTCTTTATATGGAAAATGCGGGACCACTACAGCCTTCAGGAAGGACGGAAAACCGTCCGGAGATACTTTCCGCCGTTTTTGATCGTGTCCGGACGGTCCATGGCTGGGAAGACGACGGCCATGGAATTTATCGATCATTTGCTGGGCGGTCTTTCCCCCTACAGCTCCTATGAAGACATTAAAGATACCCCGCTCCTCTGGGACGCCCTTCATGCCCCCAACGTGACGCCGTTGATGATCGATGAAATCGACACCAAATTTTTCAGCAGTACGGCCGCGCAAAAAGGGGAGCGCCTCATAAAATGGATTAGCAACGAACGCCGATACCATCATCCCGTCCTGATCGGAACCACCAATGCCTCGGGGTTTGATATTTCCCCGCAGACGTCGACGAGGATCTATTACTTGCAGCTGCGTAACGCGTTTCGCCCCCAGCAGATGGCCGCCTCGAGCCGATACCTTAATGAACTGATTCCGAACGTGACGCCCGCCTTGTTTCAGGACTTTACGTACCGCATGGCGCAGAAGATTACCAATGACGAGATGTTTTATGATCCCAGCGATTTTTTATCCGGCGCCCGGCAGATTTTCCGGGACTATTACGCCGAAGCAGAGAGGAACCTGCCGGTGTGGTTTCCCACCACCTTGTTTCGAGACTATGAAGAGCGGGGCATGTTTATCTGGCAACAACTGTATCTGAGCCACCGGTCGGCGTTTGATGTCCGGGAAGACCACACGGTGCTCGTGGATATCGACCAACTCGGGGCCAGAACCAACCGGGAGCGGGCCAACAAAATTCATTTTCTGCCGGTGGAGTGCATTATTGAGGACAGCCCGGTGCTCGTGCTGCATAAACAGCTGTTCTTTGCCTTTATTGATGTGGCAGAGACAAAAGGTTCTTTGTTCCAGCGAACGATGACCTCCTGGAAAAGAAAGAAATCGTCAAAATGACGGTCCCAGGAACCAGACAATCAATGTCTTGGAAGTGATAGCTTTGAAGACTAGCACGATCATGAGTTCGGCATCCTACCAAGGACCATTTATCGCGACTGTTGGTAATAACGTAGCATCGCGTCTGTTCGTCGTGCATCGATTTGAATGAGTCCGTGCATCCGTAGCTTAATCTTCGCTACTAAGGATGGAGGAAGATCAAGAAGAGAAGGAAGGGAAGAGGGATGGTGGTTAAAGGAATAAAAATAGTCCCCCGAACGCCAGCAGACGAACGAGGTCTCCGGCTGGGGCAGCATAATAGGAGCGAGGCCGTCCTCGCTCCTGTTTAATGGTGAAATCAATCCACCTGTTCTCCATGGTACTCAGTTGATCGAATTGGGTGGAAATTGTATGTAATGGATAGTCGCTTGGTTTTGGTCAAGCATACAAAAATCCCTTTGTTTCGTAAGCTAAAATATATATGCGATTCCCAAATGTAAAATTTATATTGGCTCATTTCTTCCATCGTGCCACAGTTATTTGGGACTATACTCCGATAAGGCCCGTTATGTGGATAAATGTACAAAAAATATTAGTGACTGCTTATGATTCAAAGAAGAAAGAATTAAATTGAAGGAAATTTGCATTTGCAATATTATGTTTTCTTCTTTTCTTTCGTTATTAACCATTCTCTCAGCTATTTTACAAGTCGTTTTGGGATACATAACGTGCAAGAAAGCCAAAGCGCTAAAGCTCTAATTATATTGTATGTTCCTGGTGCCCGAATTTCACATATGTGAAATTCGGGCACGTTTTTGTAAAAAGAAAGATATATTATTGACGCTATGTATACGGTTCCATTAATATAATCACAGTTCTTGCACAAAATAAAAACAAATGCACATATGTGCACAGGAGGTGAAGAGATGGCCTGGGATGAGGAACGTCGGTTGATCCGCGCAGCCAAACTGTATTATGAAGATGAGTTAAAGCAAAGCGAAATAGCCAAAATATTGGATGTGGATCGTACGACCGTTACAAGAATGCTTCAAAAAGCCAGACAGGAAGGGATTGTGCACATTACGATTCAGGGCAACCATACGGCTCAGGTGGAGTTGGAAGAATCTTTACGAAAGCTGTTTCAGTTAAAAGAAGTAATGGTCCTTCCGACAAGTTCTAGCCAGTCAACGGAAGAGCGTAAAAAAGACCTGGGAAAAGAAACGATGCTATGGCTGAACCAGAAGATTCAAGACGAAGACGTGGTAGGGTTCGCCTGGGGAAGTACATTAGGTAGTATCGTTGAAACTGGAGATCGTTTTAAAAGAAGACAGGCGGACATTGTGCCGGTAGTCGGAGGCCCCGGGAAAATGCCGACGGCCCAGCACGTAAATACGATCGTTTACAGCGCAGCAAGAATGTTTCAAGCACAGGCCCATTTTATCGATGCTGCAGCAATAGTGCCATCCATACAAACAAGAAGGGACTTATACGAGGCGAATTACTTTCAGGATATTTTACAGCTGTGGAGAAAATTAACGATTGCTGTGGTAGGCATCGGAAGCCCCATCAACTCGTCCAACCTGATCTTTTCAGGATTTCTCGGTAACGATGATTATCAGCAGTTGGAAAATGAAAACGCTATCGGAGATATTTGTTCCCGCTTTTATACCATTGATGGGGAAATTATTCGGGGAGAGATTGATCAACGAACAGTAGCCGTCGAGTTGGAACAACTAAAAGCCACGCCATGGGCTGTCGGTGTCGCGGAATCGGTCGAAAAAGCCGGTTCGATTCTAGGAGCTCTCCGAGGAGGGTTCATTAATACATTAATCACCAATGATGAAACGGCCGAAGCGGTATTGGAATTAGCAAAGGAGTAGTGAAAAATGATATTTCTATTATTAGCTGTGATCGGCGGGTGCTTCATTTTTCAAAGCTTTCTGGGATTTTGGCAGATCAAGAATTTTAACTACCATTACCGGGAGTTAAAATCAGAAGGAAAGGTCGCAATAGGAAGATCCAAAGGTATCGTACGAACAGGCGTTGTCCTATTGATTGCTGTCGATAACCAGGCCCGCATCAAAGAAGCTAAAAAAATGCAGGGATTAACGGTATTTGCCCGGTTCAGGGAAGCACCGGAGCTGCAACATGAAAACTTGATGGATATACCGGAAGAAAAAATAAATAACATGAACCGGTTCTACCGAAAAGCGGTATGGGATGCGCAGCATGTGTACCGGTTAGTGCAGGCAGGGCATGAAGTGCCGAAGTCAAGCTCACCAGCAGAGAAAATATTGTCCGTGTTTATGAGAAAAAAACAAAAGGGGGCAGCTAAATGGACTGGTTAGTAATAGCTGCAGAAGGTTTTATCGGTGTATTTGAACGAGGAGCCGAACAGTTTATGGATTTTGTTACCGATATTATTCCGCTGTTGATCATGCTGCTCGTAGCGATGAATGCGATTGTTCAATTTGTCGGCCAAAATCGGGTGGAAGGGCTGGCCCGCAAAGCTTCCGGAAACATTTTTTCAAGGTACTTACTATTGCCGCTGTTAGGGGGATTCTTTCTATTAAACCCGATGACTCTGTCTTTGGGACGGTTTTTACCGGAAGTATATAAGCCCGGCTATTACGCCTCAGCAAGTTATTCGGTTCACTCCATGAACGGTTTATTTCCTCACGTGAATCCGGCAGAGCTATTTGTCTTTCTGGGAGTGGCTGCTGGCATTGAAACGTTAGGGTATGAAACGACGGAACTTGCGTTAAGGTACTTCCTTGTCGGGATCGTCACCAATATGTTCCGTGGGTGGATTACCGATATGTGTGTACGTTACGTCGAAAAACAGCAGCATGTACGGTTGAAACGAACGCTGTCCAATGCAGAAGTCGAAGGAGGAACATCCAATGGCTGAAGAAAACCAATATAAAAGTGTCATTGTACGCAAAGGCCAGGGCGGGTTCGGTGGCCCGTTAACAATTACTCCAACTCCGGAAAAGAACAAAATTGTTAATATTACCGGCGGTCCTATTTCGGATGTGGCTCAAACGATTGCAGATACGACCGGGGCAGAGTTAGTGAATGGTTTTAAGACCTCTGTTCCTCAGGAAGAAACAGCTTGTGTGGTTATTGACTGTGGGGGCACGCTTCGTGCCGGCCTGTATCCAAAACAAGAAATCCCTACGATTAACGTCATGCCTACAGGGCCAAGCGGACCGTTGGCAGCTTACATCAAAGAAGACATTTACGTCTCTGGGGTCAAACCGGCCAACGTGGAATTGACGGATGGCACCGCTGCTCCGGCTCCATCCCAGGCCAAGGCTAAGGAAAAAAGTGAATCTGCGTCCAAATACGATTCATCCAAGAAAATCAGTGAACAATCCGGTCAGGGCCTTATGACCAAAATCGGTAATTTAATGGGTGGTATCGTCGGAACCCTTTACCAGGCCGGGCGGGATACCATTGATACTGTTGTTCGCACCATTCTTCCGTTTATGGCTTTTGTCGCGATGCTGATCGGTGTCATTTTGGAAACAGGGATTGGGGATCTGTTTGCTGATATTCTGTCTCCGCTTGCAGGAAATGTTGGGGGGTTGCTGTTACTGTCAGCCATCGTCTCCTTTCCTCTCCTGTCACCTTTTCTTGGACCGGGAGCTGTTATTGCCCAGGTGATTGGCAGTCTGATCGGAGTGGAAATTGGACGTGGCAATATTCCGCCCCAGTTCGCCCTTCCGGCTGTATTTGCGATTAATTCTCAGGCAGCGGCAGACTTTGTTCCTGTAGGACTCGGGCTTGCAGAAGCAGAACCAGAAACGGTGGAAGTCGGCGTGCCAGCCGTCTTGTATGGCCGGTTTCTTACAGGCGCTCCCACCGTGTTTATCGCCTGGCTGGCCAGCTTCGGATTGTATGAATCCTAAAAACGTTTGAAAGAAACAGCGAGTGAAACTGCTGAAATGATAGTGAAACAAGGGATACGAAATAGTAAACAGGAGGAGAGGATTTGTTATGAAAACCATCTATGAAACGACGGTCACTAAGCTTGGTCCGGAAGTGGAAGCATTCCTGGAAGAAAAAATTCTGGTGTTATTTAAAGGCAATGCTCCGGCAGAACTTGCGGAATATTGCGTTCTTCACGAGGAGAATGTGCTGCATGAAGATATTGAAGCGAAGGATGAGCTTCGACTGAAAGATAAAATCTTCACCATCACAAGCGTCGGCAGCGCTGTAACAAAGAATCTTTCGGAACTGGGCCATATCACTTTGAAATTTGATGGGAATACGGAACCGGATCTACCGGGTACGCTGTGCTTAGAGAACAAAGAAGTACCGACGTTCCAAGAGGGCGATAAAATTGAGATTGTGCGTAATTAAAGGAGGAGTATCTATATGACAGAGCAACGAAAAACAGCGATCGTCGCAGGCGGCGGGCAGAATTTAGGAGAACATATTTCCCACCGCCTGGCAGAAGAAAATTACAATGTGGTGGTCGCCGACCTTCAGGCAGACAACGCCAAAGAAGTAGCAACTGCGATACAAAACAGCTATGGCGTAGATGCTTTAGGGCTTCAGGTCGATGTGACAAATGAAGAAGAAGTAAAAGAAATGGTCAATCAAACGAACCAAGCGTTTGCGAGCATTGATTTGCTTGTATTTAACGCCGGTGTCGCTCGGAGCACCAAAATCACTAATTTTGAGCTGCAGGACTGGGAAGCTATGATGAAGGTGAACCTCACCGGTTACTTTCTGTGTGCCCGGGAAGTTTCGCATACGATGATTAAGCAGGGATCAGGAAGCATCATCCAGATCAACTCCAAATCAGGTAAAGTGGGAAGCAAGCACAACGCCGGCTATTCGTCGTCAAAATTCGGCGGGGTCGGCCTCACCCAGAGCCTCGCCTTGGATTTAGCAGAACACGGGGTGCGAGTCAATGCCATTATGCCGGGAAATTTACTGGATTCTCCAATGTTTCAAAGTCTCATTCCCTCCTATGCGAAAAAGCTGGGCATCGAGGAAGAGGAAGTGTTGGACGTGTACCGGGATAAAGTGCCGATGAAGCGCGGCTGCAGCTATGATGATGTGGCCAATGCTATTATTTTTTATGCATCTGAGAAAGCTTCGTATATGACCGGCCAGTCCATCAATGTCACTGGTGGTCAGGTAATGCATTAAAAAGTCTTAATGGTCATCGACTTTTCATATGTTCATAGAAAGGACGGTTTAGATGAAATATTATCTTGATACTGCAAACATTTCTGATATACAAAAAATATTAAACGTCTTTCCTATTGAAGGGGTCACTACAAATCCTAGTATTTTAGCTAACGAAAGTACATCTTTAAAACAATTAAAAGAAATTCAAAAAATAATCGGAACAGAAAAAGATTTATTTGTTCAAGTAATTGCTAAAACTTCAGAAGAAATGATCAATCAAGCGCATCAATTGTTAAATGAAATTGGTAATCAAATTGTTATCAAAATACCAGTTTCTCAGGAAGGCTTAAAAACGATAAAACATTTTCAGCATTCTAATATCCAAACGCTTGCAACAGCTATTTTTTCCAGTCAGCAGGGAATGTGGGCAGCGAAAGCAGGCGCTGATTATTTGGCCCCGTATGTTAATCGAATAGACAACATGTCTTCTGATGGAGTGGGCGTAGCTCAAGAACTTTTAAGAATAATAGATAATTATCAATTTGAGACAAAAGTGCTTGCAGCTAGTTTTAAAAATGTGAACCAAATCCAGAAGTTAAGTTTATCAGGATGTCATGGAGTAACAGTTTCTCCTAATTTACTCGAGGCTTCTTTTACTCATGAAGGAACTAGAAAGAGTCTTGATGAATTTGAGAACGACTGGGTAAATAAGTTTCAAACATTGAATTTCTAGCGGTACGAATGATTCAAAAAGTTAAATTTTAGATAATAACAAAATAGGCAAGAAAAGCATTTTATTTAAGGTTTCGAATTTAAAAACTACTTTATAAAATCTTGGTTAAAGATTTAAAAATTTTAAAGTCACTTTGTCAGCGATTTTTCAATCTGTATTGCCAATATCTTAAGCTAACTGAGGTTAAAGTACGATACTCATTTTATGAGCATTAACAAGCATCCCTGGCTTTATAAAGCTAGAGATGCTTGTTTTTTTGTTGAAGTGGTATTGATAATCGTCATTACGTAAAAGACGGGACCGTCAATAATTTTGTGTAAACGGCTCCTGTCCTTTTCCAGCCGTAAAGTTACCCCTGTGGTTGAAACATCTCTTCTAATTGGTGTTGGGCCTGGGCGAAGCCCAGGTGGCAGCGGGTGGAAAACTTTTGATTGTAGGCATCGAACCGGCTGACCAAAAACCGTTCGATGGACGCTTCATTCGGAAACTGTTCTTTGCGTTTAACGTATTTTTTCAGCTGCTTGTTGGACGATTCGATGAGATTGGTGGAATACAGGCTCCGCCAGATGGCGGACGGGAAATCATAAAAGGTGAGTAACGTGGGGTGCTCATCGAGCACCCGGCGGATCGATGGATACCGGGAGGACCACGCTGCGATAAACGTCTCGAGGGCCTGGGCCGCTTCCTCCCGGCTGTTGGCCCGGTACACGGTCTTGAAATCGGCACAGACCTCCGCACGGTCCTGCACACGGACTTTGCGGGCAAGGGTTCGGGAAACATGCACACAGCACGTCTGATGCCGGGCACTCGGATAGACGACGTGAATCGCATCGGTCATGCCTGCCAATCCATCAGACACGACCAGGAGTACTTCTTCGAGGCCGCGGACCTGAAGGTCCTCCAGGAGTTCCTGCCAGTTGCCCGCGGATTCGGTCGGAGCCAGCAGGTACGCCAGGACTTCTTTGGAGCCGTCTTCCTGGATCCCGACCGCGATATACACGGCTTCTTTGGCCACCGTGTCCCGTTTTAAGGCGATAAACGTAGCGTCCAGATAGATGCAGGCATAGCGTTTCGCCAATGGCCGGCATCGAAACGCCTCCACTTCGGCTTCCATCGTCTGGGTCATGTTGGAAATGGTCTGCGGCGTGTAGTGATGGCCGTACATGCGTTCCAGGAGATCGGCGATCTCCGCGGTGGTGACGCCCTTGTGGTACATATGCATCACAAACGCTTCCAGCGTGTCATTCGTCCGTTTGTACGGCGCGACCGTCTGTTGGTGAAAATCGCCGTTCCGGTCCCGGGGAATCGCCAGCGAAAGCTCCCCAAATTCGGTTTTCAGCGTGCGCTCGTACGTGCCGTTGCGGGAATTGCCGGAACCAATGCCGGCCGCATCGTACTTCTCGTAATCCAAAAAAGACGTTCATTCGGTTTGAAGCAGCTGATTGACGGCGTGTTCCAAATGAGATCGGAAGATCTCGTTGACATCCTGATGTTGGACTAGAGCGTGAGCAATATCTGTAGTAAAATTATTCATAGGGAAGTCCTCTTTTCTGTGAATGTGGTCGGCTAACTTCATTCTACTAGAAAAGGACTTCCTTTTTTCGTGTTCGCTCGTTTACACAAAATATTTTACGCTCTCTAAAAGACTAAGGGTTTTACGCAAAAATAAATTTAATGATTTAAAAAAATAAACGAATTAACTATATTGTTTCTCTAAACGATTTAAACGGAGCCAAGAAATTGCCAGTGTGATAAGCAAAACCAAACCTAGACAACCGATAACTGGATAAAATAGGCCAATTAAATCAGAGAAACCAATAAAACTAGCCATATAAGCTATTATAAGAGTGGTACCTAAGAAAAAAGCAAAATGTTTAGTGCCTATTTTCGTAAATCTAGTCGTGAAGGGTAGAAACATACTAATAGCAGTGTTAAAAATCATAGCGTATAGCACGAGGGCCATACAAATTCCAAGAATAGGGGAAATATTGTTTACCATTTCAAGAATAGGTAATGCCTGGCCATCCAGTACAGCCATCTGCGAAAAAATAGCTCCATTTCCTAAAATAATTATAAAACCCAGGCCCAGACCTCCAAGAAGGCCGCCCATTATTGCGTTTTTTTCATTCTTTTCTTCGCCTCCAATGACAAAAGCAATCGCGGCACCTACAGAAGTATTAAATGAAACGTGATTTATGAAAGAGATCCACCAGTTAGGCAAATTTGTCGGTTGTTCCTTTGCTATTTGATTTAACGATGCAAGTGAATCGGTAGTATTGAAAATACTATAGATAGCAATAAGTATGACAAAGATAAGTAAAAATGGTGTAATGCTTCCTATGATTACAATTATTTTATTGAGTTGAAGCACACCTATCACAAATATAAGCACGGTTATAAGAGTCGTCCCGAAAACAACTGGTAGATTAAATTGCTGACTTAAATTTGACCCAGCTCCCGCCAACATAACAACACCAACACCAAATAAAGTAAGAATAAGAACATAATCAATTACAGTTCCAACAAATTTCCCCCCTATTTGATAAACAGCTTCTTTATGTGAGCGAGTACGTAAACGACTACCAATACGAACTAAGGCCATACCTACAAACATATAAAGTATCGTAGCCAAAATTGATCCAAAGAGGCCAGGAATGCCAAAGCTAGTATAATATTGCACAATTTCCTGACCAGAGGCAAAACCTGCGCCTACAATAGCTCCTATGAAAGCGGTCGCTATTTTTAAAATGCTTTTAAAGTTCGAAATAGTAATTCCCCGTTTCAATTAGTCTCTTTAGCATAGGAGCCGTGTGGATAGTTCAATTCTTTTGCTACGGCTTCGTGAGTCACTTTACCGTCAGCTGTGTTTAATCCTTTTCCAAGAGCAGGGTTTTCATTTAATGCCTTATATACACCTTTATTAGCAATCTGAAGGGCATAAGGGATAGTAACGTTGGTCAAGGCGATCGTGGAGGTTCTTGGTACTGCGCCGGGCATATTTCCAACCGCATAGTGAACGACTCCTTCGACGTCATACGTAGGATTTTCGTGTGTCGTTACTTTGTCCGCTGTCTCAATGATGCCCCCTTGATCAATCGCAACATCCACCACGACCGAGCCTTGGCCCATCGTTTTGATCATGTCTCGGGTGACAAGCTTAGGCGCCCGTGCCCCGGGGATGAGGACGGCTCCGATCACTAAATCAGAAGTCTGGACTTCCTGGGCAATATTTAAGGGGTTACTACTTATGGTTTGAATTTGGCCTCCGAACGTTTCGTCAATTTCCCGAAGACGTGCTGGATTTAAGTCCACGATCGTCACATCAGCTCCTAAACCATGAGCAATTCTTGCAGCGTTGGTTCCGACTACGCCGCCGCCAATAACTGTCACCTTCGCTTTTTTCACGCCCGGTACGCCTGATAATAGAATACCTTTCCCGCCGTACACACTTTCCAAGAATTGAGCCCCCACCTGGGCAGCCATTCGCCCAGCTACTTCACTCATTGGCGTTAGTAAAGGCAGAGACCCGTTTTCCTGCACGGTCTCGTAGGCTATCGCCGTTACTTCATTCACCGTTAATGCTTCCACTAGGGCCGGTTCCGCAGCAAGATGCAGATACGTAAACAAAATAAGATTTTTACGGAAAAATTTGTACTCTTGTTCGATCGGCTCTTTGACCTTCATAACCATATCAGCCTGAGACCAAACCTGGCTTGCCTGCTGCATAATAGCAGCCCCTGCCTGTTCATAATCATAGTCCTTGAAGCCGCTTCCTTCGCCAGCATGGGCCTCGATAAACACCTCATGACCGCTCTTTCTTAGATTTAGGACTCCTGCCGGGGTTATAGCTACTCTTTTTTCTTGGTTTTTGATCTCTTTTGGGATACCAATAATCATTTGTGGCCTCCTAAACAAATAAGTACTGTAAGAAATAAATTTTTAATAAAGCATCGCTAATTTATATATGCTAAATTGGATTGATTATTTATTTTCATAAACTACTTTTCCATCTATAAAAGTCTTCTCTACTTTAGTATTTTTAATCTCTTCAATAGGAGTATCCAAAATAGCACGGTCTAAAATAATAAAATCTGCCTTTTTACCAGCTTCAATGCTTCCTTTAATATTCTCTTCAAAACTAGCATAAGCTCCATGAATCGTATAAAATTTTATGGCTTCTTGTAGAGAGATACTTTGTTCAGATCCTACTATTTTACCGGTTTTGGTTTTTCTTGTTATCGCAGAATAAATACCAACAAAAGGGTTAATAGTAGTGATGGGATTATCGGAGCCAAAAGCTACTTTGAGTCCTTTTTCAGCCAAATCTCTGGCAGGAAATATATATTCAGAACGTTCTCCATAATCTGTTAAGTATCCATCTCCAAATTCATATATAAACGCTGGATTTAACACAGGAACAACGTTCTCCTCTACCATTTTTGTTTGTA
>NZ_FVZD01000004.1:0-252208 GCF_900166605.1 Marinococcus halophilus | reverse complement strand
AGTCCGCCGGCTTCCCGCGCTCGACTTGCATGTATTAGGCACGCCGCCAGCGTTCGTCCTGAGCCAGGATCAAACTCTCCGTAAAAAGTTTGATGCTGTGGCATCAGTGATGCCCTAAAAAAGTGTTGCTTTTGATTGGGGCTCTGGCTTGTCTTTCCTTTTCAAAGAACGATCCATCGCTAAATAGCGACTTTTATAATTTATCATTTTTGAATAATGAATGTCAACAACTTTTTTAAGAAGTTTTATTTCGTTATTCTCGTTTTTGTCAGCCGTTTTGGCGACAATTAGTAATATAACATCGGCCCATAAGACCGTCAACCATTTTTGCAAAATAATTTTAAATTAGTTTTAAATGGATTTTTTCTGTTTAAAATGCATACAAAAGCCTTCATCTATGAAGAAGATGAAGGCTTCAAAAACAGCTTACTGTTTGCTCATCTTTGTACATTCTGTACATGTTCCATATATTTCTAACCGATGATCTTCAATTTCAAAGCCGGTCACGTGTTCAGCTAACGTTTCTACTTCATCCAGGCCTGGATAATGAAAGTCTACAATTTTCCCGCAATCATTACATATTACATGGTAATGATCTGAAGTAACGCAGTCGAACCTGCTCGAGGAGTCCCCATAGGTTAACTCCTTCACTATACCGGCGTCTTTAAAAACCCGAAGATTGTTGTAGACCGTAGCTACACTCATGTTCGGAAAACGTTCTTCAAGAGATTTATAGATATCGTCAGCAGTCGGATGGCTCATTGAAGAGTGCAGAAATTCCAAAATAGCATGACGCTGCGGTGTCATCCGAACGTTCGTGCTTTTCAAGACACTTACTGCTTCCTGTAGGCTAGCGCTCGCCATCGTCATGCACCTCTCTTCCTGTAAAACGATTCTTTATTTGTAATTCTTATAATCTATTCTATCGGACCCCCGTGATTGTTGTCAATGAAAGGGGTCAGCTATTCTCATCTGCTCCGGCTGATTGAAAAAAAGGAAGCATTGAAACATCCAAAAGAAATGAAGTAAACCTATTCGAATGTTCAGGTCGTTTTTTTCTATGCTTTTCGTAAGCCAAACATATATCTTTTAAATCTGTTTTTAACTTTGGCACTTCCTCTTCGTCCACGCCAAACAAAAACGTTGTATTTCCCTTTTTTAGAAATCCCCCGCTGCTTGCGATTTCAGTCATACGGTAACCCTTTTCTTTCATTTCCATCTCTACCTGATCGGTATAAAAGTTATCAATAATGCAAAGAAGCAGCTTCATGTGTTCATCCGCCTCCTACTTTTTGGAAGATGATAAGAATTCATCAACGTACCCGGATACTTCTCCAATATGATTCTTTACCTTCACTTCGTCCCAAACTTTTTGCACGGTTCCTTCTGTATCAATGAAAAAAGTGGACCTTACAATTCCAAGGTATTCTTTACCAAAGTTTTTCTTCCACTTCCATACTCCATAGGCAGCAGCCGCTTCCTGTTCCTCATCAGACAAAAGAGGAAAAGAAAGGTCGTGCTTGGCTGTAAAATTTTCGTGTTTTTTCATTGAATCCGGGCTGACCCCGAGCACTTTAACATTTTTATCGTTTAATTCCGGCAGCGCATCTCTGAAGTCGCAGGCTTCAGTCGTACATCCAGGGGTGTTGTCTTTAGGATAAAAATACAAAATCACGTTTTGTCCCTGGTAATCACTTAAACGAATATTCTCACCCGTAGTAGCGGGGAGTTCAAAATCGGGTGCTTTTTCCCCTTCCAAGTCTTTTGGGTTTACACTGCTTTCTTCTGTACTCACATCAATCACCTCAACAATGGTTTTCATCTTATGATATCATGGTTTTTGCTTTACTTCTCCATGATACAATAGATAAGAAATAGTTGATAGTAAGGAGAGTTAAGAAAATATGTCCTATGAAAAATCTGTTGAACTCTACAATGAAGCCTGCGATTTAATTGTGGGCGGTGTGAACAGCCCCTCTCGTTCTTTTAAGGGGGTTGGAGGCGGAACCCCGGTTTTTATGAAAGAGGGACGTGGTGCACATTTGTTTGATGAAGATAACAACCGATACATTGATTACCTCGGAGCTTACGGACCTATAATCACCGGACACGGCCACCCGCACATTGCTGAAGCCATTAGTGAAGCTGCCCGTACTGGCACTCTGCTTGGCACTCCCACTAAATGGGAAAATATTTTTGCTGAAAAACTGAAGGAAGCAGTCCCTTCTCTCGAGAAAGTCAGATTTGTCAATTCCGGCACCGAAGCTGTAATGACAACTATCCGTGTAGCCAGAGCCTATACCGGCAAACATAAAATCATTAAATTCGAAGGCTGCTACCACGGCCATTCCGATCTTGTGCTTGTGGCAGCCGGCTCCGGCCCATCGACGCTGGGATCACCGGACTCTGCAGGCGTTACTCCCAATATAGCTGCAGAAGTCATCACTGTTCCTTTTAACGACATTGACAGCTTCCGCGAGGCTATCGACCGCTGGGGTGACGAAACGGCCGCTGTTCTTATCGAGCCTATCGTCGGCAATTTCGGCCTGGTGGAGCCAGAACCCGGGTATCTTGAAGAAATCAAAAAATTGACGCATGATTCAGGCTCTCTTCTTATTTTTGATGAAGTAATTACGGCTTTTCGTTTCACCTACGGGGCCGCTCAAAATATGCTCCACGTAGAACCCGACATGACCGCTATGGGAAAGATTATCGGAGGCGGCCTCCCGATCGGTGCGTATGGCGGCCGGGTCGACGTCATGGAGCAGGTCGCTCCTCTGGGCCCGGCCTATCAGGCAGGGACGATGTCCGGAAACCCGGCCTCTATGCGCGCGGGCATTGCCTGCCTTGAAGTGTTGGAAAAAGACGGGGTGTACGACACGTTAGACCAACTCGGTCAACGCCTTGAAACGGGCCTTCTCGAGCAGGCTGAAAAATACAGCATTCCCGTTACAATCAATCGGTTAAAAGGGATGTTCACCATTTATTTTACAAAGGAAACAGTAAAAGATTATAAAGGGGCTGAACGTTCGAACTCTGAAAGGTTCAGCATTTTCTTTAAAGAAATGCTTGACCGGGGCGTTCATCTTGCTCCTTCAAAATACGAAGCCTGGTTTCTCACCACTGAACACAGTATTGAGGACATAGAAGAAACGCTGGAAGCTTCGGACCAGGCCTTTGCAGCGTTAAGCAGCCACATTTACTAAGTTCAATATAGAAAGGAATACAATCCGTTATGAAGCTGGGAGCCAGAATTTTCAAGACCGGTCTTGCGATCGTTCTAGCTATATACGCAGCATCGTGGATTGGATTGAATCCTCCTTTTTTCGCAGCGATCGCCGCTACTTTCGCTATTCAACCGTCAATATCCCGTACGTTTCAAACGATCCTGGACCAGTTGCAGGCCAACGTTATCGGGGCCGGCACAGCGATAGTTATGGTCCTTGCATTCGGTCACGAGCCGGTAATTATTGGAGTCACAGTCATGATTATTATTGCAGGCATTCTAGGTTTGAAACTGGACGCCTCCACCATCCCAATTGCTGTTGTGACAGTCATCATTATCATGGGCAGGCCTGGAAACGATAATTTTATTTTGTTTGCCTCCGAGCGGTTTGCCCTGATCATGCTTGGAATTGCAGCTTCGTTTTTAGTCAACATGCTTTTCCTGCCGCCAAAACATGAAACCAAGCTTTATCAGCAGATTCGTGATGTAACCCAGGATACTATTCAGTGGA
Organism: Marinococcus halophilus; assembly: GCF_900166605.1. Taxonomy (NCBI): domain Bacteria; kingdom Bacillati; phylum Bacillota; class Bacilli; order Caryophanales; family Bacillaceae; genus Marinococcus; species Marinococcus halophilus. The sequence goes on along the minus strand of NZ_FVZD01000004.1, from coordinate 248,471 downwards.
TTCGGCTGCTTGGAAGACATGAAACTAATCGGCAGACGCTGCGAAAAGACCTTTCTTCTCTTAAAGATCAGACCGTTTCCATCGAAAACCTTTACCTCCTGTTTAAAGAAGAACGCGTGTACACAAAAAAAGCACGCCTTACACGGGATCGGCGAGTCGTTCTTTTCAAGCAGATGATCGCTTCGATGAATAAAATCGTGACCATTCTGCGTACGCTTGATAAATTTGAAAATGATATGCAGCATACATCGTCAGAAATGCAGGAGGCTATCCGCAATCAGCTTGATCATCTTATGGATTACCACGACAGAATTCTCCAGCGTTATGTAGGCAAGGTCACTACTCATCTTACAGAGGAAATGGCAGAAGAGGTCGATGAAGGCAGGGTATCCTTAACCGACCAGCTTATGGAAATGTACGACCGCCAAAATATTGACCGCTCGGAATGGCTTCATCTTCTTCCAATTGTCGCACACATCGTCGAGTATAATGAGCAGCTTGAACACCTCGACCGGCTTGTTGAGACCTATTTCCGTTACCACAGCAGCGAAGACTTTTTTGCCATAGAGAATTAGAAAATTAAAAGGAGGGCTCCCTATTTCGGAAGCCCTCCTTTCGTTTATAAATTTTCACTAATCTCCGCTAAATATTCTGCCAAAGCTTCAAGGCCTTTATCATAGTTTTCCAGGTGAAAATGTTCGTTCGGCGCATGGAAGTTTTCGGTAGGGAGGCCGAATCCCATCAATGCCACTGGCACATTTAAAATTTGAGAAAAAGTTTCAATGACAGGCACAGACCCTCCCATTCTCGTATATGCCGCCGTCGTCCCGTACGCTGTTTCAAGCGCCCTTCCGGCTGCCTGAATGGCCGGATGGTCAAATGGAGTGACAAACGGCCGCCCTTTATCAAACGGAGTCACCTCCACCTCCACGCCTTTCGGTGTTTTTCGCTGAACATGAGCCGTCAGCTTTTCCACGACTTCGTCCGGATCCTGGTCAGGCACGAGCCGGCACGTAATCTTGGCTGAAGCCGCAGAAGGCAGTACCGTCTTGATCCCTTCTCCCTGGAAGCCTCCGTGCATGCCGTTAATTTCAAGGGTCGGACGGGCCCACGTTCTTTCCAGAAACGAAAATCCTTCTTCGCCAAACAGTTCCGGTACGTTTAATTCTTTTCTTGTATTTTCCTCATCATACGAAAGCTCCGCGTACGCGCGGCGTTCCTGATCGGTAAGCGAAAGAACCCGGTCGTAAAAGCCATCAACGGTAATATGGCCGCTTTCATCGTGCATAGAAGCAAGTATATCAGCCAGTGCATGAAGCGGGTTCGCGACCCCGCCGCCGTACAGGCCGGAATGCAGATCTCCTTTAGCCCCGCTCACATCGATTTGAATACCTGCAAGCCCCCGAAGTCCATAGCACACTGTCGGCCGGCCCTTTTCAAGCATTGGGGTATCAGAAACCAGCAGTACGTCTCCCTGGAGGAGTTCCCGATGCTTTTCCACAAACTCGTCCAAATTGGGACTGCCGATCTCTTCTTCTCCTTCAATACAAAATTTTACGTTCACCGGAAGTTCCTGTTTCGTCCGCATAAAGGCTTCAATCGTTTTAAGATGCATAAACACCTGGCCTTTATCATCCGTAGCGCCGCGGGCATAAATTTTTTCATTTCGTATTTCCGGCTGAAACGGCGGCGTTTCCCACAGTTCAACCGGATCGGCCGGCTGCACGTCGTAATGCCCGTAAAACAGCACCGTAGGTTTCCCCGGAGCATGGATCCAGTCGCCATATACCACCGGGTGTCCACCTGTGTCCATGACAGCTGTGTTTTCCAGACCAGCCGCCTGCATACTTTCTTTTACCCAGGAGGCAGCAGTCTCCATATCCGGCTTGTGGTCAGGGTCTGCACTGATGCTTGGTATCGATAAAAATTCTTTCAGCTGACTTAAATGGCTGCTTCGATGGTGTTTGAAATAATTTTTGACTTCTTCCATAGTTGCCTCCCTTTTCCTCTGTTACACGTGCTGAACGTCAAACAGCCTCTGATAAGAGCCTTCTGCCATCATTAACTGCTCGTGGCTTCCTGATTCCACCACACGTCCGTCTTCAATTACAACAATCCGGTCCGCGTGTGTGATTGTCGAAAGCCTATGCGCCACAATAAATGTGGTTCTGTCCTGGGCGAGCCGCTCCATTGCTTCCTGGATATAATGTTCGCTCTCTAAATCCAGTGCCGATGTCGCTTCATCAAATACAAGTATGGATGGATTCTTCAAAAACACACGCGCAATGGCAATCCGCTGTTTCTGTCCGCCGGAAAGCTTCACACCCCGCTCCCCGACCGGAGTATCATAGCCAAGCGGCAGTTCATTTATGAAAACTTCAGCATTCGCCATGCGCGCCGCCTGTATGACTTCTTCATCCGTGGCATCCGGTTTTCCCATCCGGATATTTTCCTTCACTGATTCGCTGAACAAAATGTTGTCCTGAAGCACCATACCGATATGATCCCGGAGCGTACGTACTTCATAGTCCCGCACATCTTTTCCGTCCAGGAGCAGAGCGCCCCCGGTGACATCATAAAACCTCGGGAGAAGGCTGACGATCGTACTTTTACCGCCGCCGCTCATCCCGACAAGCGCGATCGTTTCCCCCGGCCGCACATGCATATCCACGTCTTTTAATACATCGTTAGTATCCTCTTCATATTTAAACCATACGTGGTCAAACCGAATATCGCCTTTGACATGCTTTACCGGTACGGCTGTTTCTTTGTCAGTAATATCGTATTTTTCATCAATGAATTCAAACACCCGGTCCATTGACGCAATCGACTGCACAAGAGTGGTAGATGAATTCACCAGACGACGGAGCGGACTGTAAAGTCTCTCCATGTAAGAGGTGAACGCCACCATTTCCCCGACGGATAAATTTCCGTACAAAACAGCCATGCCGGCGGCCAGAATAACTACAAGCGGGGCCACGTCCGTGACGGTGTTAACGGCTGCGAACGTTTTAGCATTCCAGCGCGTATGATCCACCGCCCGGTCCAAAAACTGCTTGTTTCTTGTATCAAACTGGCCCTGCTCGTGATTTTCAAGGGCAAAGCTCCGGATCACACTCATCCCCTGCACTCGTTCATGCAGATGTCCCTGCACGTTTGCAAGCGCCTGCGACCTTGCTTTTGTTAAATCCCGCAGCCTCGAATAAAAATATTTAATGAAAAAGGCATAAATAGGTAAAAACAACATCGCGACCAGCGTCAGTTCCACGTCCATCGTAAACATAATAATGAGCGCAATGATAATCGTGGCAAGATCAAGCCATATATTCATCAGGCCGGTGATGACAAAGTCTTTGGTCAGCTCGACATCATTGATCACCCGCGAAATAATTTCGCCTGCCTTTCGATTGGAATAAAAACGAAGGCTCAATTTCTGAATATGACTGAATAATTGATCACGGATATCGTATAAAATCTTATTGCCCGTCCACTGGGCAAAGTACTGCCGGTAATATTCAATCGGCGGACGAACGATAATAAAAAGCACAACCGCTCCGCCTGCCAGCCAGGCGAGCACTCGTGCTTTTTCAGCTGTTGCCATGCCATCGGCCAACAGCACGTGGTCTATAATATAAGCAAGAATGAGCGGCGTTAAAAGCGGCAGACCGAATTTAAAAATACCAATGATCACTGTTACCGCAATTATTTTATTGTACGGCCGCACAAACTGCATGTAGCGTTTAATACTGCCCATCTTTTTCACCTCTTATCGAAAAAACAAAAAACGCTCATACCACTGTTCGATAAAATGAGAGTTAAATGGGCCTTTTCTCTGGCAGATCCAATTCTGCAGTTCCCGAATACTCGTGTCCATCTTTTCATCTATCTGTGCAGGGTAATTCATTTCTTTTTTATGCTGGGCATACTCGTCTTCGTCCAGTAAATTGTAGGTCATGTCCGGAAAAACTTTAATGTCCAAATCATAATCGATATATTTAAGAGCTTCACTGTCGTAGACAAACGGCGTCCCCAGATTGCAATAATAGTGCACGCCGTCCGACCGGATCATGCCGATAACGTTAAACCATTTCTCGGCATGAAAATAACAGATAGCAGGCTCTCTCGTTCTCCAAACCCTTCCGTCCGATTCATGAACCAAAATACGATCGTTCCCGCCAATAATTTCTCTGCTCGTGCCTTTCAGTATTAATGTCTCTTCCCATACACGGTGGAGCGATCCGTTATGCTTATAACTCTGCACCTGGATAGGCTTACCTGTTTCCGGGAAGCTTGCGGCGATTTCATTACGCTCGGCCAATATGTTCTGCCTCCCTTCTTCTGCGATTTTGCTGTCTTCTTTTCTATCATTTCCTATTATACATTTCTTCACCCGATCTGAAAAACTGTTACGATTAAAGAGAGGAGAAAACTATCCATTTGCCAAACGAAAGGAGACGATTTTTTGAAAGCAGTCGTTTATTATGAGCAGGGAACACCGGAAGTTCTAACTATAGAAGAGGTGGAAAAGCCCGGTATCAAGCCGGATGAAATACTTATACGGGTGAAGGCAGCCGGCCTCAACCCCGTGGATACGTATTTCCGCTCCGGTAAACGCCCCGTGTCCTCCTTTCCGGCTATTCCCCATTTTGATGCTGCCGGAATTGTTGAAGAAGTTGGCAGTAGTGCAGGTAACTTTCAGCCGGGAGACCGGGTGTGGGGGACAAACATTCCAAGTGCCGCTGCAGAGTGGGCAGCCGCCCCCGCTTCTAACATTTTTCCCCTTCCTGATACTATGAGTTTTACCGAAGGAGCATCTCTCGGCATACCTGCTCTTACTGCTCATTTGGCTTTGTTTTTCCGGGCCGCTCTTCAGCCCGGAGAAACCGTATTTATCTACGGAGGTGCCGGTGCAGTCGGCCATGCCGCCATTCAGCTGGCCAAGCATCATAATGCCTTCGTGATCACTCCAGCGAGCACCAATGAAAAGAATGAAATCGCCCGCCGCGCCGGGGCAGATGTCGTATTGAACCTAAACAACAACGGTTGGAAGGAGGATTTTGCCTCCGCTTCCGGAAAGCCGGGCGCTGATGTTATCCTTGATATGTCTTTTAGTGAAAATGCTTCTACAGACCTGCATATACTCTCACCAGGAGGACGAGTTGTCGCGGTCGGCTCGCCGGTAAACAATATGCCGGCTTTTCCGTGGCAGCTGTTAAACCAAAAATATGCCTCCATTCTTGGCATTTTGCTTTTTACAGCCCCTCTTCCGGCCTTGCAGAAAGCAGCTTCCGGCGTGCAGCAGTCTTATGAACAGGGACTCTTTTCTCCTCACGTAGCCCGGACCTATCCGATGGATGAAGCCGCCCAGGCTCATGAAGATTTAGAAAACAAGCGCTATGCCGGCAACCTCGTGCTTACTGTTTCTGAATAAAAGTAAAACCGAAGGCTGTGGCCTTCGGTTTTATATATTCATCCGGGACTGTCCCCCATCAGCGGTAAGCGTTGTACCAACCAGCCAGCGCGCTTCATGCGAAGCGAGAAACAACGCCGCATCTGCCACTTCCTCCACATTACCGAATCTTCCAGCAGGAATATTTTCGTCTACAAAACGCTCCATCGCTTCCGGATCTTCTTCTATCCGCTTCTGCCAGTTACCAGTAGGATGCAAAATTGAACCTGGGGCAATCGAATTCACCCGTACCCCGTCCTTTATCCACTCGTTGCCAGCTGCTTTTGTGAAGCTGATCAATGCCGCTTTGGCGTTGTTGTATGTTGCTTTTCCACCAGCTTCCTTTCCAAATATCGAAGTGATATTGATAACCGCTCCGCCATGTTCTTTCATTTGCTCGTGCGCCATTTTACTGAAGTGCACAGCCTGAAAGTAATTTGTTTCCATTGCCTGCGCAAATTCCTCCATCGAAGTATCTGCAATCTTACTGCCGCTGCTGCCACCGGCATTATTCACAAGCACATCGATTCCGCCGGAAGCTTCTACAAAATTTTGAAAGGCAGTTTCTCTTTCTTTGCCCACAGTTACGTCACAGACGCAGGTCCAAACATTTCCTATTTCTTCTTTGGCGGCTTTCAGCCCCTCTTCTGAACGCGCTAAAATGCCAACCTCGGCTCCTTCGCTGTAAAACGCCTTGGCGATGCCTTTTCCTATCCCTTTCGAACCACCTGTAACTAGAACTTTCTTCCCTTCAAAAGCTTTACTCACTTTAACTCCATCCTTTCAACCAGTGTTTTATATATTTTCTGGTGAGCCACAGGCAAAGCGTAGTTTGCTATGTCATCCAGCGGGACCCACTGCCAGCCCTCCGGCAATCCAGTTCTTTCAGCCTTACCCTCGTATACATGCACGTTCCAGATCAAATGTGAAAATGTTTGTTCCACTCGTTGAACCGGGCGCTCAATTTCAGGGGTTACGGATGCTTCTGCTTCAAGATAGGCCCCCATCTCTTCAGCCCGCTCCGCTTCTTTTTCCACTGCCGTGTTAGGAAATTCCCATAGCCTGGCCAGCAGGCCTTTATCTGGACGCTGGTGGATTAATATTTCCCCCCTGCCGTTCCAAATAATAGCCGCTGCCATCTCCTGTTTTCTTGGCGCTTTTTTCTTTTCTTTTACCGGCAGTTCCTCCTGCACCCCCGCTGCTCTTGCTTTACAGTGTTCCTGCACCGGGCACAGCAGGCAGCCCGGTGAGGTTGGCGTACAGATAAGAGCACCAAGCTCCATCACTGCTTGATTAAAGTCCGAGGGGGAGGTAAGCGGCAGAATTTCGCCAAGCACTGCTTCAAACGTACTTTTTGTGGACTGTTTGCCGATATCTTCATATAAGCATAAAAGCCTGGAAAATACGCGCATCACGTTTCCATCCACTGCCGGCTCCGGTTTGTCAAAAGCGATGCTGAGTACCGCCCCTGCTGTATAGGGCCCGACCCCCTTTAAAGACCGAAACTCTTTTTTGCCGCTGGGGACTATCCCTCCGTATTCTTCAGCTACTTCTTTGACCGCCTGATGCAAATTTCTCGCCCGCGAATAATACCCCAGGCCTTCCCATTGCTTCATAACCTGGTCTTCTTCTGCTTGTGCCAAAGCTTCAATAGTAGGAAACGCTTCTAAAAAACGGTAATAATACGGAATGACTGTATCGACTTTTGTCTGTTGAAGCATAATTTCTGAAATCCATATGTGGTAAGGATCGGCGCTTCTCCGCCACGGCAGATCCCTTTTTTGGTCCCGGTACCAGCCAACTAAGTCCTGTTGAAACTGCTCCGGCGAAAAATTCTCCAGTAGTGGATGCATAGCTGTTCACTCTTTCTCTTTATTTTCGTTGCCATGAGGGCCCTTTTTTTTGAAACACCAGCAGTGCACTTTTTTTATGCCTCCGGGGACAAATTCATCAAGGCGGCCGAACACGCTGTCACTTTTCTCTGTTCGTTCAGTCCTAAGAACGTTATATTGCTCGAGTGTATTAACTGAAAACATTTCCACAAACAAAGCACCCTGGTCCACAGACTCAAACCACTCGTAATCGTTCACCTGCTTCTTGAGCATTGCAGAAGAAATCTCTTCCATGGTGCGTAAAAATTCCGCTCTTTTTTCTTCCAAAACCCGGTACTCCATAAAAACGACGTATTTCTGCGGATTCATGCAATTCTCCTTTTTGAAACAAACTGTTTAGGGTATGATGAAACTACGCTGATACAGTCTGTGCTTGTTTGATGCCACAGGCTTTTTTTGTTTCAGCATGCCATAAATTAAAGGTGGTGCCAATGGATACAGCAACTCATACAGTGATGGGGATTGGCCTCGGCGGCCTCGCCACCATTGATCCCACTATTTCACCTGAAAGTGGAGCAATGGGTACAGTCCTGATCGCAACAATTATAGGGTCACAGGCCCCTGATTTTGATACCGTGTTAAAACTGAAAAACAATGCCGTCTATATCCGCTACCACCGCGGCCCAACTCACTCTATACCCGCCGTCTTAATCTGGCCGGTGCTGCTTGCAGCCATTATATATATGTTCTCGCCGGATATTGCTTTTTCACATCTATGGTTCTGGTCTTTTATCGCTGTGGCCCTGCATGTCTTCGTGGATATTTTTAATGCCTACGGCACACAGGCGTTGTCGCCTTTTACAAGGCGGTGGATAGCTTTAGGCGTTATTAATATTTTTGACTCGGTGCTGTTTTTTTCCCACTTGTTTGTGTTTATCCTGTGGTGGTTTGATGTACCAAGAGCAGCCTCGATGATTGTTTTATACGTCTTTTTGCTCTTTTATTATTTATGGCGTTTTCAGGCCCGAAACATTGTCCTGCAGCGGGCCCGCCGCCTGCATCCGGATGCCACGCACCTATTTATCTCACCGACATACAACTGGTACCGGTGGCATTTAGTTATCCGGACGCCGCACAAATTATTTGTCACCAATTACCGGAATGGGCGGCTGCGTTACTTTGAAACGTATCCGTTTGAACCTATTCCTGATGACCCGGTCATCAACGCGGCCCGAAACGATCGAAACCTTGCTTCTTTTCTATCCTTTTCTCCTACGTACCGTTGGATCGTACGGGACACAGAGGAGGGCTATGAAGTGAAATTTATTGACCTGCGTTACCGCAGCAAAGGGTATTACCCGTTTGTCGCGGTCGTTCAGCTGAACCAGGAATTAGAAATTATGACTTCTTACACTGGCTGGATTTTTAGCGACGACACGCTCCACAAAAAACTCGACAAAGGACGCGATTTTTCCTATTATACTCAATAATAAAGAGTACGGAGAACAGATCCGTACTCTTTATTATTATCTAGTTAATTCCAAAAAACTTCTCATTTGTCGCTTCATAACGATGCAGGTGCGGACCGTACTGCCGGACCCATTTTTCCACAATCTGCTCCGTTACTTCTTCGCCTTTGTACGTGCGCCCAGCTTTCGCCTGCGTAGATTCAAAATCCTCCCACAGAAAGTCCACCCACTCCCGGGCTTTTTCTTCTGATAATTGACTATTAACTGAAAGAAGAATTTTTAATAAATCATTTTTCTGAGTTTCCATTCCGCTTGTACCTCCATCTTTATTTTTTGACCAGCAGAGAAAAAGGCAGGGCTTCAATCTGAGTCGAATTATTCCGGTATCCCCAGGCAAACACGCCATTGATATATTCTATTTCAAAGGTGGAACCTTCCTGGTCGACCCGGTAAGTTTCCCCCGGCTGATAGTCTGCTGGATCAAGCAGATACGTTTTTGCCATGGCGATTTTACGCTCATATACCGCAAATTCATTACCCCATCCCATTTGTTCCGCCTTTTTGGATTTTTCATTTAAGCTCGCGATTTCCTGTTCGAGCTCATGCCTGCTCATCTGGCTGTACCTTTTTTCCATTCCCATCTTCGGACTCCTCTCTCTTTTCATCTAAAAACCGCTGGATCTGCTCCATCGGAAATTGCTTCCGGTACAGGTACTCTTTAATTTTCTGTTCGAGTGCACGGCCTTCGAGCTTATTTCCCCATTTACGGTAAGCCTTTTCTCCCTGCACTAGCACCGAGTTCCATTCATCCTCCTCCGAAGGGGCAAAATCTGCCTCTTTCACTGCGGCGGATGCTGTTTCATGATCATATCCTTTCCGGAGCAGCATTTGCAACAGACGCTGCTTTACCGAGCCGGCCGACTCTCCCTTTTTCTGGCGGCCTTTCTTTTCTGCTGTTGCCACCGCCCGGTCCAGGGCAAGCTCATCGGTCAATGCCTTCATAGCCTCGGACACATGTTTTTCAGACACTCCTTTTTTTTCCAGGTCTATCCGGATGACTTTTGGTCCTTTATCCGTCGTATTGATTTTCGTGCGCACATAAGCTTTAGCAAATTCGCGGTCGTTTAAGAATTTATATTCTTTCGCCTTTTCCACCGCTTTCGCTGCAGAAGCTTCCGTGAACTCTTTCTCTATTAAATGATCATATACTTCTTTTTCCGTCCTCATTACACTTGATAAGTAATGCAGCGCTCTGTTCCAGGCCTTGCGCTCGTGATCGTCTTCAATTAGAAGCTCGAGCTCTTTTTCGGTCAGCTCTTTTCCTTTTTTCAGATCCCATTGAACCAGCACGGCTTCGTCCACGCCGGTCGTGAACGCTTCACGACCTGCCTGATCAGTGAAAATATTGTAGCGTTCCGGGTTATTTTTCTGCACTTCAATTTTAGTGATTTTCACGAAAGCCCTCTCCTTTTACATATTAGAAAATGATTATGACAACTTGCTTTTGGGTAAAGTTGAATAGTTTCGAAAGTGACGTTTTTACATCACCTTAAGTAATGAAAGGAGAAATACACAGTGAATATAGCTATTACAGGAGGAAGCGGATATGTAGGCTCCGCTCTCACAGGCTACCTCGAACAGATGGGCCACCATATTTATATTTTAACAAGAAACAGTAAAAATAAAAAAAATAGTGAAAACATCACTTTTATTGAATGGATGAATCCTGGCAGCAAGCCGGAATACGAACTGCCACCGGTGGATGCTTTCATAAATCTCGCAGGCTCATCGATTGCACAGCGTTGGACAGAACAGAATAAAGAAGATATTTTAAACAGCCGTATCGATTCCACACGGGAAATCCTGCGCATTTTTGAAGCGAGCAGCCATAAACCCGAGGTGCTCGTAAGCGCCTCAGCTGTGGCCTACTACGGCATTTCTGACGAAAAGGAATTCACTGAGGACTCCCCTAAAGGTGAATCCAACTTTTTACAGGACGTTGCCGTATGCTGGGAAGCTGAAGCCGAAAAAGCAGAAGAACTCGGGATCCGGGTAGTAAAAGCACGGATGGGTCTCGTTTTGCAGGCATTCATTCCGCCACTTGTCTCTGCCTACAAAATGTTTGGCGGCGGTACTATCGGAAGCGGAAAACAATGGTTTTCCTGGATTCATTTAAGAGATACTGTCGAAATGCTTCTTTTTGCAGCTACAAATAAAGAAATTAAAGGTGCATTGAACATTACTGCGCCGCAACCGGCGCAGATGGAAACACTCGGACGTGAAATAGCGAAAGTGACTGGACGTCCGCACTGGCTTTCCGTGCCGTCATTTATTATTGATAAAATGCTCGGGGAAATGAGCGTAATGATCCTTGGTGGACAGAAGGTTATTCCGCAAAAAGCCTTGGATCATGGTTTTTCCTTTCACTTCCCAAGCCTCCAGCCTGGCCTGATTAATATATTAAAAGATTAACTTTCATCCGTCTGGGCTTCCCAGGCGGCTTCTTTTATCAAAGACGGAGGAATTGTCCATCTGTGCAAGTATTATTTATCGTTTTCGCTGTTCAGGTTACATAACACTCTATAAGTAGTAATAATACTCATAAATGACTGATAGGCAAGTTTGAAAATTTCCATAATTAACGTTAAGCTTTTATTTGTGAGTCTGGTAGATCTTATTACATTTTAAAACAACACAATTTTAAGTTTGTATTTTCCATAAAGAGGTATAGTACAGGTAGCCCTCTATTACTTTTAAAAGGTGGTAAGAAAATGGAAACGAAAATGACTGGAACGAACGGTTCCGTCGATTCAATCGTTTTTGACAAACCAACCGTGGAAGACGGGGCAGACATGTGGGAACTTGTCAAAAACTCCACACTGGATTTAAATTCCTCATATAAGTATATTATGATGTGTGAATTTTTTGCCGAAACATGTGTTGTCGCTAAAGAAAACGATGAATTAGTGGGCTTCGTAACGGCCTTCATTCCACCTGAAAAACAGGATACCGTGTTTGTCTGGCAGGTGGGCGTAGATACTTCCCAACGGGGAAAAGGTCTTGCTTCCCGTTTGCTGAACGCACTTTTAGAACGGGATGTTTGTGAAAATGTGCTTTATTTGGAAGCAACTATCACCCCTTCTAATGAAGCATCCCAGGCTTTGTTTAAAAAGCTTGCCCAAAAAAGAGAAACTGAAGTGACGGTTTCTGAATGCTTTACGGAAGACCTTTTTCCAGATGACGAGCACGAAGAAGAGTTGACATTTCGAATAGGACCATTTACAAAATAAGTAGCGGACATGACATGCAAAGTGCATGTCATGTATTATGTAAAAACTGAATTTTTCGATAACATCCCTAAGGAGGATAATTACTTTTATGATGCAGAATGATCTCAGCGTTTTTAATGAATACGAATCGGAAGTACGCAGTTATGTGAGAGGATTCCCTACCGTTTTCCACCAGGCAAAGGGGTATAAGCTTTGGGATCTGGACGGAAAGGAATATGTTGATTTCTTTTCCGGCGCCGGGGCCCTGAATTACGGCCATAATGATGAAAATATGAAACAAAAGCTGCTTACCTATATTCAGGAAGACGGGGTTACGCACTCCCTTGATATGGCAACTAAAGCTAAAGGCGAGTTCATCGATGCTTTCCAAAATATTATTTTAAAGCCGCGTAATATGGATTATAAAATTATGTTCCCTGGCCCAACGGGCGCAAACAGCGTTGAAAGCGCCCTGAAGCTCGCCCGGAAAGTAACCGGCCGGACAAACGTAGTCAGCTTTACTAATGGCTTCCACGGCATGACCATCGGTGCTTTGAGCGTTACCGGAAACAAATTCAAGCGTAACGGAGCCGGCATGCCTTTATCTAATACCTCTACGCTTCCGTATGACCAGTTCTTGAAGGAAAGCAATAATTCCATTGAATATATCGAGAACTTCCTTGATAACGGAGGCAGCGGCCTCGATAAGCCGGCAGCGTTTATCGTAGAGACCGTACAGGGCGAAGGCGGCTTAAATGCTGCAAGCAGTGAATGGCTTCGTTCCATTGAAAAAATCTGCCGGGAACGCGACATTAAGCTTATTCTGGACGATGTGCAGGCAGGCGTCGGCCGTACCGGTACTTTCTTCAGTTTTGAACCAGCTGGCATCAAACCTGACTTTGTATGTCTCTCCAAGTCCATCGGCGGCAATGGCTCACCGCTTGCCATTACTTTAGTGGCACCGGAATATGACAAATTTGCTCCCGGGGAGCACAACGGTACTTTCCGTGGAAATAATTTTGCTTTTGTAACAGGAACTGAAGCGTTGAATTACTGGAAAGACGACCGCCTGGAGAAAAATGTTCAGGAAAAATCCGAGCGTATCACTTCTTTTCTCGATGATATGATTAAGAAGCACCCGGAAATGAAAGGTGTCCGTAAAGGGCGCGGCTTCATGCAGGGTATCATGAGTCCTATCGAAGACCTGGCTGATAATATAGCGGGCAGATGCTTTGAGCACGGCCTAATTATGGAAACAGCTGGAGCGGAAGATGAAGTATTTAAGCTGTTCCCGCCAATCACAATCGATGATGAAGGGCTTGAGCGCGGCCTTTCAATTCTTCAGCAGGCAATTGAAGAAGTTACCGCTGAAAGCAACCTCGTAGCCAAATAATCCACTGCATGACTAATTGGATAAAAAGAAGCCGATCGATCGACTCCGGCGGTCGGCCTTTTTATGATATAAACTCTTAACTGACAAGATGGAGGAATAGACAATGAAAGTAATTAAACTCGAAGATTTGCTCGGCACTGAACGTGAAGTAGATGACGGCAACTGGGTGAGCCGCCGTTTCATCATGAAAGACGACAACATGGGGTATTCGGTAAATGACACAATTATTCGTGCCGGTACTGAAACTCACATCTGGTACCAGAACCATCTCGAAACCGTATACTGCATTGAAGGCGATGGAGAAATCGAAACTTTAAGCGACAATAAAGTATATCAGCTGGAACCAGGCGTATTATACGCACTCGATAAAAACGATGAACATATGCTTCGTGGAGGCAGCAAAGATATGCGTATGGTATGTGTCTTCAACCCGCCACTTAGCGGTCGTGAAGTGCATGACGAAAACGGTGTATATCCCGCTGATCTTGATTAATAATAAAAAAATCCCCTGATGCTTTTTGCATCGGGGGATTTGCTTATTAATGCAGAAGATAATGCCGAAACGTCAGCGTTTGGGCGTCAACACCCAGCTTTTCAATGAAAAGCTTCACATCGTGCAGTGAATCCGCTGGATACTGAAACTTACATATTTCCGGGGATTGTTCTTCGATATCTTTTGTCGCAAAACAGAAGGTTGATTGATCCTTGTCGTAATAAACAATCAAATCCTCTTCATGCATTGGATGCTTAAAATGTGCTTTATATAACCGGTAGGACAATCCGAACGCCCCTTTCTACTCTTCTATTTAAAAATCTTAAACCATCCATTTCGTTTAAACAAGCCCAGCAGCACTACTGCTATCAGGAACATTACCCCGAGCGCTATAAAATATCCGTACCTGTATTCAAGCTCCGGCATATAAACAAAATTCATGCCATAAAGCCCCGCGATAAAAGTCAGCGGGATAAAAATGGTCGATACAATCGTGAGGGTCATCATAATAGCATTCATTCGGTTTGAAGCCATCGTTTGGAAATTATCCCTCATATCTGAAGTCATTGCCCGATTGGATTCGATCATTTCTGTCACCTTAAGCAGATGATCGTAAATATCCCGGTAGTATTCCCGCTGTTCGGTAATTAGGTTCAGACGTTCCACAAACAGTACGCGGTAGACCAGATCTCTCATAGGAACGATGGTTCGGCGCAGTCTCAGCAAGTCTGACCTTAAATCGAATACTTCTTCTATCAGCTTACCATAGGAAAGCTCCGAGTTGCTTTCCTCGATCTCGTTCAGGCGGTCTTCAATTTGTTCTAGCACCGGAAAATACTCATCCGTCATTTTATCAATAATGTGGTAGCTGACATCATCCGGATTCAGCTCTGCCCCTTCGGCCCGTAGCTTTTTCCAGGAATAGTTCACTGCCGAAGACGGGGCTTCATGATATGTAACGACAAAATTGGGGCCAAGAAACATACAAATCTCTTCAGCTCCAAGCGTTTCTTTATCAAGGGCATGAAGAACAAAAAAACTGTAGCCGTCATAGGTATCATGCTTTGGACGCTGACGTTCTGTATAACAGTCCTCGATAGCCAGAGGATGAAAGTGAAACACTGAATCCAGTGTATTGGTTTCCTCCGTCGAGGGAGAGGAATAGTCAATCCAATACCATTTCCACTCGTACTTTTTAAATTCATCCAATGTAATATTATTTACTGTATTTCCATCAGCATCGATACCGGCACAGGAAATCATCGCACTCCCCCTCCCTTCCTATGGACAGCAGCTCCCTGGTGACTCTGCTGCAGTTATTTTTCTAAAAGAAAACGGGGTGCCCATGCCGGGCCCCCGCTCCATATTTTACAACATCGGAAGTATTTCGTCTAATGAGGCGTAAGGATAACCTAAATCCTCTGCTACTGCCTGGTACGTAACCTTTCCCTTCGCGGTGTTCAGCCCTTTGCCAAGCATTGGGTTATTTGAAAGGGCCTTTGCCGCGCCCAGATTTGCGATCTGGAGCGCATAGGGAATAGTGACATTTGTTAAAGCGATCGTTGATGTTCTCGGGACTGCTCCCGGCATATTTGCCACAGCGTAGTGCACTACTCCATGTTTTTCATAGGTGGGCTGGTCGTGCGTCGTCACCTGGTCTGCCGTTTCAATGATACCTCCCTGATCGATCGCGACATCGATCAGTACAGAGCCCCTATCCATGCTTTTTACCATTTCTTCTGTTACCAGCTTTGGCGCTTTAGCTCCGGGGATAAGCACAGCTCCAATGACCAGGTCTGAACGCTTCACTTCTTCTGCCAGGTTCAGGGGGTTGCTGCTCAGTGTCTGAATCTGGCCGCCGAAATCTTCATCAATCTGCCGGAGCCTGGAGGGGCTCAAGTCGATGATAGTTACATTGGCCCCAAGCCCGTGAGCGATACGGGCTGCATTCGTACCGACAACGCCCCCGCCGATAACTGTTACATTCGCTTTTTTTACTCCCGGTACTCCCGAAAGCAAAACGCCCTTTCCTCCATGTACACTTTCCAGAAATTGTGCGCCTACCTGGGCTGCCATCCGCCCTGCTACTTCGCTCATTGGTGTTAAAAGCGGAAGCGTATGATTCTCCTCAACTGTCTCGTATGCCACTGCAGTAACCCCGCTTTCAGTCAATGCTTTGACCAATTCAGGTTCAGCTGCCAGATGCAGATACGTAAATAAAATCAGGTCTTCGCGGAAAAATGGATATTCTGAAGCTAGTGGTTCTTTCACTTTTAGTATCATCTCTGCCTGTTGCCATACGTCTGCAGCCTCAGTGATAATTTTCGCCCCAGCTGCTTCATATTCTTCATTTGAAAACCCGCTTCCTTCTCCCGCATGGTTTTCAACATGTATTTGATGGCCAGCTTGTGTTAAATGCACAACACCGGCGGGCGTAATGGCTACCCGGTTTTCATTGTTTTTTATTTCTTTGGGAACCCCTATTATCACGATCCATCGCCTCCTCTAATACCTTTTCTATTAGTATAGCGTGTTTCCTGGTCATAAGCATTGGCGGAACAAAATAATATTCCCATTGTCTATTTGTGATTTTTCACAACTGGCTTGTTTGTTTTTCTTTCAACAACTCCAGTTCCAGCAGCAGTGTCCATTTTTCATGGGCCGTATTGAGCCTTATCCCCGCAATCGCCTGCATTCTTTTCAAACGATAAGACAATGTATTCGGGTGCACATGAAGTATTTTGGCAGCTGCATTGACATTGCAGTCTTCACTAAGATAAATGTAAAGCGTGCTTAAAAGCTCTGTCTCATTTTCTGCATCATAATCAAATAAGTTCTTTAAGGAAGGATGGGTAAACGTTTCTTCGTCCCATCTTTGCAAAAGTACAGGAAAAAATCGATAGTAACCCGCTTCGTGCAAAAAATAATAGTGGGATGGAAGCTGGCGAACCTGTTTTTTTAAATCAAGCATGGTTAACGCCTGGCTGTATCCGCCCGCCACTTCTGTATAACGATGACAAATTTCAGATGCCGCGATGGCCATAAGCGTATCTCCATACCGTTCCTGCCATACCCTGTGCATTTGGCGTAAGAAAGCAGAAATAGTGGCTTCTATGTTTCTGCTTTCAAGTCCGTACAGCATAAGGATAGCCTGGTGCTGGTCATATGTTTTAAGCATTACTTTGACCTGCTGGGAGATGGTAAGCAGGTAATTCAGCTGCTCCCAGGCATTGTGCTCAAGCCGTTCCGAAAATTCTATAACTACGATGGAAAACTGCTGGGCCCTGCCCGGAAAAAAGCGTAGTATTTGGTGTTCTACCGCCTGTTCTTCTGTTTCGTCTCCTGTCAGCAGGCGCCAAAAATATTCCTGTTGATCCTGCTGCGCCGGATTTCTTGGATGGAGCTGCTGCCGAAAACGCTGACCGCAGACAACAGCTGCCGAATGCAGGTCCTCCTTCGCCTCCTCTGAAAACGGCGTGTCGCCCTCTACCACCCAAATATAGCCTATCACCGTCTGCTTCTCTTTAACGGCTACGGCCATCCTTGTCCCCAGTCCTATTTCATTAATAGCAGAAATGGAGATCGGTTCGTTCTGTTGATGAAGACTTGGAATTACTCCCTCGTTCCACAAACGGTGAATCACTTCTTCCGGCACCCGCCGCCCCATGATCGTTGCCGTTCGTGCTCCGTCAGTAACCTGTGGATGGCCGCTGTAGGCAAGCAGACGGTGTGTCGCATCCTCTATGGTGACCGGACCTTTGAGTGCTTCACTAATAAAATCGGCAAACTCGTTTAAGGAACTGGCAGCATGCTGCCAAAGCTGTTTTTCAAACATAAATTTCCGCTCTCCTTTCCTGCTTTATAAAAAAAGGTAGAGCAGCAGATTGGCCAAAATGGTAAGAATAATAGAGACAATCAGGCTGATACCGAGCCAATACAAGCACATTGCTGTTCACCACTCATGTTTATTTTTTTCCTTTTTTCTCCGGTTTGTATACAAACGGCACCACTGCTTCCACCTGGGAGGTCTGAGGGAACATGTCCACCGGCTGGGCATATTCTGGATGGTATCCTGCTTTTTTCAGGTAAGCGGCATCCTTGGCCAGGGTGGACGGGTTACAGGAAACGTATACGAAGCGTTTAGGCTTTACTTTTCCAATCGTATTTAACAGTGCCTCCCCACAGCCTGTGCGCGGCGGATCCGCGACTATTACATCCGGACGCCAGTTTTCCTTCTGCCACTGCAGCATCATCTCTTCTGCCTTTCCGTGGTAGAACCTGGCGTGGGAAGCTCCTGCCTGTTTGGCATTTTTGTTGGCGTCCTGAATACTTGCTTTAATCATGTCCATTCCACGTACTTCCCTGGCGTCCGGGGACATCCATAGACCAATAGTGCCGCTGCCACAGTAAGCATCGACCACTTTTTCCCGGCCCGTCAGCTTCGCTGCCTTTTTCGCTTCGTCATAAAGGGTGGAAGCCTGCTCGGAGTTCAGCTGGAAGAATGCTTCCGGCGATAGATGAAACGAGAAATCCTGCATGTTATATTTGATCGTGTCTTTTCCCCAGAGGCGTTTGGTCGTACCACCAAAAACAGTCGGACTGCTTTCATTCTGCACATGATGATGAATTGATTTTATTTCTGCGAACGAAGAACGGAGGAAATCTACCAGCTCTTCCTGCTCCGGCAGGTCCACCGAAGACGTTACAAGCGTGACCTGAACCTCGCTTTTTTGTTCATTTGCCCGCACGACGATGGTTTTTACCCCTTTTTGGTTACTTGTGTGAACAGGCACCTCTTCATTCTTCATAAATACGGTAATTGCCTTAGTAATCTTATTTAAAATCGATTTTTCCACCATACAGCCGACATTAGTGAGATCCACCAGCTGGTTGGAATCACTCGAGTACAAACCCGCTTCCACTCGCCCTTTTTTTCCTTCTCCCGTCTGCCACTGGCTTTTGTTTCTATATCTCCACGGATTTTCCATGCCGATCGTTTCACGGACCTCGGGTACCGTGGGGGCGTAACGTTCAAATGACTGCAGCACCAGATCCTGCTTCATCCACAGCTGCTCGCCGTATTCAGCGTGCTGCAGCTGGCAGCCGCCACAAATTTTGTACACCGGACAGGGAGCTTTCTGGCGGCTCGGTGAAGCTTCACGAATATATTTTATGCTTGCGATCGCACGATTTCTCTTCACTTCCTCTACCTGTCCAACGATTACTTCGCCTGGAAGGGCACCTTCAACGAATACGGCCTGGCGTTTAAAATACCCAATTCCTTCTCCGTTAATGCCTATTCGTTTAATGGTCAGCGGAAATTCTTGACCCTCCTGAAGCGGTTGACGTTGTTCAAACTTTTCATTTTTCGGCACGCATATCTTCTCCTTTATCTGGTATTTCCATATGAAGCCATAAATAAATACTTGCATAGCTGTTGTAGGGGCTCCACCGTCTGGCCCATTCTGTGATTTCTGTCTTAGACGGTTTGGCTTCAAGCCCAATCAGCTTCTTTAAACCGTTTTGCACACCGATATCAGCAGCAGGCATCAGGTTTTCCCTTCCGAGCCCAAATAACAAAAAGCATTCTGCCGTCCAGGAGCCTATACCACGGTGCTGCGTGAGCTCTTTTATGACGTCCTCATCGGTCTTTTTCTGAAGAGAATCTATATCAAGCGTCCCCTGAACTATACTCTTAGAGACATCTACGACGTACTCTGCTTTCCTTTGGCTGAACTGCAGGCGGCGAAGTTCGTCTGGATGTATCGCGGCCGTTACTTCGGGACCAGGATAAAACCATACTCCGTCTTTAAACACCCCGTACGTCTGGGCGAATCTTGTTGAAAGTGTATAGGCAAAAGCCATATTCAATTGCTGATGAATAATCGTTTTTATAAGACAGCCGTATAAATCAAAGTCACACGTGAGCGGCGCCCCGTAGAACCTGCGGAACAGCGGCTCTAATTCCGTTCCCTGAAAATGTCCGGCTGCCTGCTCCAGGGGCTGATGAAAGCGAAAAATACGTTCAATTTTATTCACAGCCTCCTGTTCTCTGCTCTCCGGAGCCTCTATATATACATACGTCTTCGATTGATGCTCAACAAATCCAAGGGTTACTGTATCAAGCTGCCTCTCACCTGGCAGAGGCAGCTTCACTTGTCTTTGATCAATATCTACATTATACAGCGGATCGAGTGCCATCCGTTTCAGCATCAGCTGAACATCATATACGGACGGGATCTGCCTTATTATCTGCTGCACAGTAATTACGTCCTTTCATGAAGCTTTGTTATTTTATCACGTTTACCCATGTTCACGCGACCTGCTCCCCGATGCACTTGGGATTCTGCAATATTTTCTTTTTTTAGGAGAAAAGCATTAATTTCCAATAAATTGTTATTTATTTTTTCCGTTCTATTTTCCTATTCTCGACGAAATGGCTTTCTTCCTTTGTTTTCATTCATTACAATAAGCTTTGTGTACTTATGATACTTTCGTCATTTTTAAACGAATTAGGAGGGAAATTATGAGCTCTTCTGCACCAAAGTCGACCATGCTGCAGCGGTCGCTGAATTGGATTGAACGAGTTGGGAATAAGCTTCCCCATCCGGTTACTCTGTTCGCCATTCTAGCCGCGCTTGTATTGGTATTATCTTCCATCCTTTCTGCTGCCGGCCTGCAGGTGGAGTCTCCCGGGGAAGAGGGAGAAACAGTCCAGGTAACCAATCTGCTTTCATCTAGTGGAATTGAATACATATTCACCAGCATGGTGGACAACTTTATTAACTTTGCCCCGCTCGGAGTGGTGCTTGCTACCATGATCGGTATTGGCATCGCTGAGCGTACTGGATTAATCAGTGTGCTTCTTCGCGGATTTATCCTATCCATTCCTAAGTCCTTAATTACCTTCGGCCTCGTTTTTGCCGGGATCATGTCAAGTGTAGCTTCGGATGCCGGTTATGTGGTGCTGCCACCGCTCGGCGCTATCCTCTTCGCCGCACTCGGCCGGCACCCACTAGCAGGTCTTGCTGCCGCCTTCGCCGGGGTTTCGGCGGGCTTCAGCGCCAACCTATTGCTTTCCGGTACCGATGTCCTGCTCGGTGAATTGACCATCCAGGCGGCTTCCACCATCGATCCGGCGTATGCTGAACAGATGAACCTGGCGATGAATTACTACTTTATTATTGTATCTACTTTCTTTTTGGCTATTATCGGCACATTCGTGAGTCAGTTCGTCGTCGAGCCCCGGCTTGGGGAGTATAAAGGCGAATACCGGGAAAACCTTACGTCCCTGTCCGGGACAGAAAAGAAAGGAATTTTATGGTCAATGGGGTCAGCGCTTTTAACTATTATCCTGCTTGCACTGCTCATTGTTCCGCCTAATGCTCCGCTCCGCGGTGAAGGAGGAGCCGTCGTTCAATCGCCGTTTATGGACTCCCTCGTTGTCGTAATCATTATAGCCTTTTTCATTCCCGGGCTTGTATACGGTATTGTGACAAAAAACATCAGAAACGATACGGACGTCGCTAATCAGCTTTCTGACACGATGGCAAGTATGGGCATGTTCATTCTGCTCGCGTTCACAGCCGGACAGTTTGTTGCTTATTTTGAAGAAACCAACCTGGGTACATTCATGGCTGTGTACGGCGCAGACTTTTTACAGTCTATTAATCTTACCGGTATTCCTTTAATTTTAGTATTCGTATTAATTGTCGGTTTTATTAACCTGTTTATCGGAAGTGCCTCTGCGAAATGGGCAATCCTCGCTCCTGTCTTCGTTCCTATCATGATGCAGCTTGGCTATTCGCCGGAACTAACGCAGATGGCGTACCGCGTAGCAGATTCCTCCACCAATATTATTACACCACTGATGACTTATTTTGCGATTATTATCGCGTTTGCCCAGCAGTATGACAAAAACATGCGCATCGGGTCCCTGATAGCAGTTATGCTTCCATATTCCGTCGCATTTCTTCTGTTCTGGTCCCTGCTGCTTGTCGTATGGATGCTCACCGGCATTCCGCTCGGTCCAAACGGTCCGATCGAATACAACGGCTAAACGTTTAAAAGCAGGAGCTGCGGCTCCTGCTTTTTCATGTCATTCCAAATGTGTGATCCGGTTGATGTATTGAATAGAAGCACGGTCTTTTCGAAAGTGAATCCGGGATACTCCTGTATTGTCGATACGCATGGAACGCTGGAGCGATACCCAGTTGTCTTTGGCCAATAAATACATAAAAAAGATGGTAATGAAGCCCCCGTGCGAAACAACTGCAACCTGGTCCTTCTCTTTCCATTCTTCTGTCAGCTTATGGTATAACCAGGCACACCGGGCTGTCAGGTCGTTTTTTGTTTCCGCCCCTTCCACTTCGGCGGTTAAAAGGTCTCGTCCAATGAGGTCCGGAAATTCGTTTTGAATAACCTCTCTTGCTTTTCCCTCGAGCACGCCTAAATGTACTTCACGAAGCCGCTCATCGGTGGATATGTCCACCTGCTGAAAGTCTGCCAGGGCCGCTGCAGTGCCAGATGCCCTCATTAAATCACTTGCAATTACAGCGTCGAACTGAACCTCGCGAAAGTAACTGCCCAGCGCTTCTGCCTGCGTTTGGCCATGTGGGGTTAATGGATAATCCATTGAGCCCTGAAGCACCTGGGCATAGTTTCCTTCCGATTCCCCGTGCCGGATAAAATAAACGTCAGGCATCAGTAATCCTTCCAATCCGGCTGAAACTGGCGGCATTTAATCCGCAGCTGTTCCACCATTTCTTCGAGTTTCTTCATTTCCGATGCAGAGCCTTCTTCAGGATCAATATTATCCACCATTGTCGAAAGCAGGTACAGACGCTGTTTTATATACTGAAGCTGCTCGTTTTTGTCGTGTATTGGCGTACTCATCACGCGCCTCCTTTTTTCTTTTCTTCTTTAAAGATATCAATGCGGTTCCAGCCGCCAAATACATAATAGCTGACTGCAATTACAGCGCTGATTACAAAGCTCGCTCCTATGCCAAGCGCAATTCCGTTTTCCCCTATTCTTTCGGAAAAGAACCAGGCAAGCGGAAAACGGAGCACCCAGAAGGAAATAATATTCAGGGCAAGCACCTGGATCATCGCCCCGGAGCTGCGTACAATCCCATTCAGTACGAAATTTATCCCTAAAAACGGATAAAAGAAAGCGACAATCTGGAGATATGTTTTACCATATTGAATGGTTGCTTCGTCATTTACAAACAGTCCCATCAAGAACTCAGCCAGTAAAAAAACAGCGGTGCTCATTGTGATCGATACGATTAGAATTAAAATTAAAGCGTTTTTCGCAATGGAGCTGATCCGGTCCCAGCGATTCGCTCCAATATTCTGGCCGGCCATACTTGTAATAGCAGAGCCGAGCGTTGTTGCCGGAAGCATAATCAGGCTGTCAAGCCTCTGGGCCGCCCCGTACCCGGAAAGCACCACAGAGCCAAACGACGTGACCACCGTCATAATCGCCAGCTGCCCGCCGGAGATAGCCATCATCGACAGGCCCGCGGGAAGGCCAAGCTTCATAATACGCTGAAATTCTGCTTTTTCCGGGATGCTTGGCACGGCAAAAGGCAGCCCTTTCACAAGAATCATATATACGACCCCAAACACAAATGCGCTCCCCTGGG
Organism: Marinococcus halophilus; assembly: GCF_900166605.1. Lineage (NCBI taxonomy): Bacteria > Bacillati > Bacillota > Bacilli > Caryophanales > Bacillaceae > Marinococcus > Marinococcus halophilus. Next base: position 224,917 of record NZ_FVZD01000004.1, on the reverse strand, counting down.
AGATAACTGTCGCGATTGCTGCTCCCTGGATACCCATATCAAAGCCTGAAATAAACAGCGGGTCCAGGAAGATATTCAACCCGACAGCCATCATGATAAAGCGAAGCGGGGTCTTGCTGTCGCCGACCGCACGCAGGACAGTGCCTATAAAATTATAGCCAAACAAAAAGACAATACCAATAAAATTAATGCGTAAGTATATGACTGCACTTTCCAGGATGTCCGGCGGCGTCCCCATCCACGTTAAAACGGTGGGCGCTGCAAAAAAACCTATCGCTCCAAGAATAATTGCAAGCGTTCCTAAAACCGAGACAAAAGCATTCAGGGACCGTTTTAAGCCCTCATCATCGTCAGCCCCGACCCTCTGGGAAAGCACTGTTAATGTTGCACTGTTAATGCCTATAATAAAAGACAGCACAGAAAACAAAATGGTGGACGCCAGGGAAACTGCCCCCAGGGCCTCTGCTCCGATTAAATTACCGACCCACAGGCTGTCTACGATTTGGTAGGAGCTTTGAAGCAGATTCCCAATGAAAATTGGAAAGGCGAATATCACCATTTTTTTCATGATACTGCCTTCCGTGAAATCTAACTGGTTACGTCCGGCGTTTGCCATACTTTTCTCTCCAATTCTCTTCCAAGACCTTCCGCACTGCTAGTTGGAAAGAAGTTCGAATGTTTCTGTAATCGCAATGCTGTCTTTTACTGACTGAACCATCGAACAGTTTTTCTTTGTCCATTCCATATTCTTTTCCATTTGGGCTTCCGTTACGTTTTCTGCCTTTACGGTAAAGTGCAGATGAACAGCAGTTATTTTATTTGCCTGCTTTTCATCCCTTTCCACTTCCGCTTCAATTTGGATATCATGCACTGTCTGATGCCGTTTGTTCATAATTTTCCGCAGCACTCCTCCGCTGCATACAGCAATCGAAGAAGTCATAAGCTGAAAAGGACGGAAGCCATACTCTTCCTCCCCGGACACAGAGAGTTCTCCGTAGTCTGTTTTTGTTTGAAATCCGCCGTCGGTCATCGAAAACTTCATCCTGCTCACCTCTTCAATAGTATCCTTCGTGTTGTATCTTATCTAAATCCAAGCCTATTTCCAAACAAAAGGTATTATATCAAAAACTGAGGGATTTTGTGCAGAGACCCAAAGACCCCGGGGTGATTTATTCATGAAAAAAGCAGCTGCTATAATAGCAGCTGCTGCAGTCATACTGTTTAGCGCACGTTTTCAGGATAGATTTCGTTTAAGATTTCATGCGTCGGCGTAGAAATCAAGTTTTTATTAATGACTTCTTTCACTCTTTCACCCATGTTTTCTTCCAAATCTTTAGCGTATTCTTTATCACCGATAATGTACGCCGTATCAAGACCGCGATTTTTCATCTGTTTGTTGATGACAGGCGCAAGGCTCTTGTACCAGCGGTGGCGGTTTTCTTCAAAGCGCTTTTGCACTTTGTCCACCTGGGTGGAGCCTGCGGCAGTACGGTCAGCTGATGCTGTACCTTTGTATTCCTGCCAGTCCTCGCTGTCCACATCCCAGTGGAACTGCATTTCTTCGCGGATTACACCCATGGAAGTATCGATCAGATAAACGTCCTGTTTGTTCGTAAGAAGAATTGCAGTTGGCGGGAAAGTTTTCTCGAGCTTTTCCAGCTGCTCGGTCTGCGGTGTTGGTTCCCACATAACTTCTGTTTCCACCGGCACCTGGAAAATGTCCGATTCCCAGGTGGAGCCGTCACCAGAAGCGAAAATGATAATACTTTTCTGCAATTCATCGCGGTGATCTTCAATGTATTTTTCAATATCATCGGTAATTTTTTTGATCGCGTTTTTTTCATCTTTCGTTTCGCTCTTATCTGCATATTGCTTTAAGCCATTGACAGCCTTTTTGTATTTAATTTTCCATTCTTCGCTAGGCTGTCCGCCTTCGCCAATATCTGTGTTCAAATAAAAGGAAACAAAACCGTATTCATCCTCTTTATTTTTTAACTGCTTTAAATTGTTTGTAATTCCCATTGTCTGTTGCCCCTTTCCGTGACTGTGTTAACTGTTCTATTATCATTCTATATGATGTATTTCCTTCGTAAGGCCAAGGTAAACGTCAAATGCAGTAATAATTTCAAACCACTAAAAAAAGCAGGTTCAAATGAAAGAACCTGCCCTTTATTATGAAGAAGAATGCGTATCTTCAGCTTGCTGCAGCTGGCCTGCATTACTGTTAGAAGAACTGCTTTCGATCGCTGTACTTTCTTCTTTTAATTCTTTTAATTCACCCGTAGTTTCAAGCGTGGTTGTTTTTGCTTTCATCAGAGTTTCTTTTAAACTGTTCACCCGGTTGACGATCTCCTGGATATCTGTGCTTGCCGACTGAAGCAGCTCCGAATAATAATTCGAGGTTTCCCTTAACGTGGAAATAATCGATTCTCTATTTTCTGAAAGAAACTGCGACGTGTCATTCAATGTGGAAGCTGTCTGCTTCGTGCCGCCAACAATAGGAGAACGGGTTTTACGGGTGCTGAGTAATACAATAACGGAGACAACGCCCCCAAGGATTAAACCAATTTTAAGTGCTGTGTTTCCATTTTCCTCTGCCATCACTATCCATCCTTTCGGCTCTACATATATTAATACCTATACCACATTTTACATGAATTTATTCTTTTTTACTTTATCTTATCAAAAAAAATCTACCTTTCGGAAAAAGAATGTACTTTTCACCATATTTTCAAAATTTAATGGGTTGTCAAACGCGTGATATAGGGTAAACTAGTGGTCAGCAGGAGTATAACAGAAGGAAAGGAAGATGTTGGCATGAGAAAACCACAGAGACTTTCATTTGATGACTTAATGGAAGCAAACAAAAATGAACTCAAAAGCAACAAGCAGGCACTTGATTCCATAGACCGCAAGCTTGATGAAAAGAAATCCAAAGAAGTATACGTCCGTCCGGCCACTAAAAAACGAGCCAACTAAAATCGCTGCAGGAATGGCAGTCATCCGGGTATTTTCATGCCATCCTTATATAATCTAATTATTTTTTGAAAATTCCGTCATTAGTGGCGGCTACTGTATATCCCTAACATAAAAAAACCGCCTCCCGGCGGCTTTTTTATACTCTATTTTACAGATCGGAGCCTTCAAGAATGCGTTCAATTTCTTCTTTATGACCGGTCTCATCAGAAATGAGGTCTTCAAGTTTGTTTTGAAGCTCGATCATGTTCAGTTCTTCTGCCTGCTGGGCACGTTTAGTATAGCGCTCAATTGTGTCTGCTTCAGAATCACGGGCAGCTTCAAGCATTTCGCGAACCTGGAACGTCTGCTTAATATCAGCAGGTTTTGTAGTCGGCGTGCCGCCAAGCGTACGAATTTTGGAAGCAATGTATTGAGCGTGGCCCTGCTCGTCACCGATTTCATCTTCAAACAATGGTCTGAGCATAGGTGTGTGAATGCCGGAAACCACAGCTGCGTAGTTTGTATACATAATAGCTGCTGCATATTCGTGTGCTAAGTCGACGTTAAGTCCATCGATTAATTCCTGTACTTTAGGATCGTTTTCTCTTACGCGTTCCATGAATAAATTCCTCCTGTCGTCTGTTTAGTGCAATTGATGTTTTCTCATAGTTGTAACCTTCCAAAGTATATTTTACCCTTTTTCAGGCTGAAAAAACCTCTTTTTTATTTGAACAGGTACAGATATTCACTGTAACCCTGCTCTTCAAGCTCATTGACCGGGATAAATTTAAGAGCAGCCGAATTGATACAATACCGTAAGCCTGTTGGTTCAGGGCCATCCGGAAATACGTGCCCAAGGTGGGAATCTGCTTCATCGCTGCGGACTTCTGTTCTTCTCATCCCTAAAGAATCATCAAAGTTTTCTTTAACTTCACTTTCCTTTAAAGGCATGGTAAAGCTTGGCCAACCACAGTTGGAGTCAAATTTATCCTTTGAACTAAACAGAGGCTCTCCGGAGACAACGTCTACATACAGACCTTCTTCTTTATGATTCCAGTATTCATTTTCAAACGGACGCTCAGTGGCATCGTTTTGAGTCACTTCATACTGCATTGGGGTTAAACGCTGCTTCAGTTCTTCTGTACTGTATTTTTTATTGGTGCTCATTCTGCTCACTCCAGTAATTGTTTATAAATCCTTCACGGCCGGAGCCCTTCCGGTACATCATATAATGAAAACGATTTTTATGATGATAATCCTGATGATATTCCTCGGCCGGATAAAACACCCCGGCTTCCCTGATTCTTGTTACCACAGGTTTTTCAAACGGACCGTTCTCATCAAGCTCCTGCTTTGAAGCTTCTGCCAGCCGGTGTTGTTCTTCATCGTGGTAAAAAATATTTGTCGTGTACGATTCCCCGCGGTCATTAAACTGACCACCCGGATCTGTAGGGTCAATCTGGCGCCAAAATATTTCGAGCAGCCGTTCATACGACACCACCGATGGGTCGTATTTCATCTGGATAGCTTCTACGTGCCCGGTAGTTTCTGAACATACTTCCCGGTACGTCGGGTTTTCTGTATGCCCGCCGGTATATCCCGACATAATATCGTAGACTCCTTCCTGCTGTTCAAAGGGACCTACCATACACCAAAAACACCCTCCGGCAAAGGTGGCAAGCTTCATGTTTTGTTCTTCTGCCATGTTATTCACCCCAATCTCTCAAGTACCGCTGATTATAACATTTCTTCATACGATTTTCTGTCAATGTGCTCACCCCGGACCTTCCTCCGGTAATTTCATTCAATAAGAAAAGGCCAGCTTTCCAGCCGGCCTTTTCGCTTAATTTGCTAGTTGTTTCAAGGATTCACGGTTAAAGGCCGGGATATCATCAGGCTCACGGCTTGTAACCAGGTTGTTGCATACGACTACTTCTTCATCATGAAGCTTTGCCTTCGCGTATTCCATGTCCGTCTGAATGGATTTGAAGCCTGTGGCGTTACGGCCTTCCAGTGCTTTTGCTGTAATAAGCAGCTGTGGACCGTGGCAGATCGCAAATACGGGCTTATCATGATCCATAAAGTATTTGGCAAAATCTACGAAACGCTGATCGCCACGAAGCTGATCCGGAGAAAATCCTCCCGGAATAAAAAGTGCATCAAAATCTTCCGGCTTCACATCTTCAATAGAAGCGTCAACGGTTACCTTCGCTTCCCCCTGTTTACCGGTAACTGTTTTGCCTTTTTCATTTTCGATTACGGTCAGTTCATGACCTTCTTTTTCGAATGCTTCTTTCGGGTCTGTGAATTCCACATCCTCAAAAAGATCTGTAAGGACTACGGCTATTTTACTCATCATACATCACCTTTCCTGGATATAATCTTTGGTCACACAATTAAGTTTACCCAAGTCCCAGCTCATTCTAAACCTGGCGGCTGCTTATTTTAAACCGGTTGGCAATTCTTCTCATTGAAGCAGCCTTTTCTTCAAATGACGGGGTAAATCCCACAGTCATAATTTCTTCAGCGCCATAAGCTTTTTCAAGCCATTTAAGCTTTTCTTCCACCTGGTCTGTCGTTCCGACCGCGTTGTGGTACCGGTTTTTTTGAAACATATCTTTTTCTTCATCCATGTACGTAACGTCTTTAATCATTTCATACGAGGGTATACCGAGCAGACCGAGGCCCTTAGCGGTTACTGAAGAAACGTAATCCCCCACAGCCCTCCATTCTTCCGCCTGCTGTTCGGACTCTGCTGCAAGGGCCCAGACCGCCAGCATAAAATAGGGAGCAGGACAGATGTCTGACGGCTGAAAATGCTCATGGTAGTAATCCGCTGCCTGAAAGCCTTCATCTGGATTAATAAAGTGGGCAAAGCAGAACGGCAGTCCGTTTTCCGCCGCTGTTTTAGCGCTGTCCCGGCTGGAGCCGAGAATCCAGACTGCCGGCTTCACCTCAGCACGTGGCGTCACCGGAGCATAGTCGTACAGCCCTTCGTATTTATTTCCTTCCGGGGACAAAAAAGTAAGCAGTTCTTTCAGCTGGCCGGGATACCTGGCGGCATTTCTTGATCCCCCTTCATGTAAGGCCCGGGTAACGTTTGGCATAGCTCCCGGCGCCCTGCCGAGGCCCAGGTCAATACGGTCTTTGTACAGAGAAGCCAGCACTTCAAATACTTCAGCCACTTTAAACGCGCTATAGTGCGGAAGCAGCACTGCACCCGATCCAATTTTCATACGTGTGGTGCGGGCGGCCAGATGGGCAATTAATACTTCCGGAGCACTTCCGGCTATATGCTTTGTGCCGTGATGCTCAGAGACCCAGAATCGGTGGTATCCGAGTTCTTCAGCAATCCTGGCATACTCCCCGGTCCAGGCTAATGTGTTTTCCGGCGTTTCTCCATAAGGCATGATGGATTGGTCAAGTATACTCAGTTTCATAATTCCCCTTCTTTCTTTACTTGCGCTGATAATCCGCTTTAATTTCACCCCAGTTATTTGTATCCCATTTATAAATCGGGTTGTCCCACGTATGCTCCTTCAGCCAGTTTTCCGCCCGGCGGATCTCTTCCCAGATTTCCCGGCTGTCGGCATCTTCCACCAGCGTCGAATTTGCTTTTTTCTTTTCGACCCAGCCGATGGCTGTCGCCGAATCCGAATATACAGGCATAGCGCTTTTTTGTTCCTTTAAATACTGAAGGGCATGCACGATCCCAAGGAATTCCGCCATATTGTTTGTGCCCTTTTTAAACCCGGGATGGGCAAACACAATCTCTTCTGTTTTCGTGTAGACACCCCGGTATTCTACCGGCCCCGGGTTGCCATGGGAACCGGCGTCTACAGAAATACTCTCTGTTATGTAACTGCCGTTTTCAGCTTCAGGTTTTAGAGTAGAATTGTTAAAAGCCGCCTCTGCTTCTTCATACGAAGGAAACGACTTAAACTTTGCTCCCTTGAAGCCCTTGACCTGCTTTTCACATTCAGCCCAGGTAGTGTAAATGCCCGGTTTTTTTCCTTTCCATACTACATACCATTTCTTTTTCGCCATTTGTCTCTCTCCCTGAGGAAAAAAGAACGCCTCCAACCAGCAGAGACGCTCCCTTTCTTATTCTTCTGTTGCTGAAAAACGCTGAAATACCGTATCCTTTTGTACCGGGTAGCGCTCAAAGCCGCACAGATTATTGATGATGGTTTGATTTCTTACGACGGACAAAGATAAGTTTGTCGCAGCTGTGCCGTGTGAATGATCAATATTTGTGAGCATGTATATATGATTGTCACGCCCGTCCTTGAACTGAAGGCGATAATAATCATCAATCATATAATGGTCCTCGTCTTCCTTTTCCACGAGCTCGCCGTATTCCTGAATCCACTCCGGAATACTCGGCTGAAAGCCGGTGGCGAGCACGACTTTATCCGAAAAACAGCGGAACGTTTTATCCTGCTGCCATTGACGGAGCTTCAGCTGGTAGCCCCCCTCCACTGACTGAATATCTGACAGCTCAGTGGCAGCCTGGAGCACTACATTTGGATCTTCACGTTCGATAGAACGATGATAAAGAAGATCGTATATTTTTTCAAGTGTAGGCTGCTCAATGCCCTTTCTTGCATGATCAAGCTCCGGCAGGGTTTCGAGTCTCGTTTTAATATCAAGTGAACGAAAATAGTCGACAAAATCCGTGGAAAAAATCTCGCGGGCGACCTTCGCATCCTCAGCCTGGAAAAACTGTGGGGAGCGGGTAAACCAGTTGAGCTTGTAATGAAAATGCTTCTGGTCCTGCAGAAGGTCATGGAAGATTTCTGCTGCACTCTGACCGGAGCCAACAACCGTCACCTCGTCCCCGCTCTTCAGCTCCTCTTTACGAAAGGAATAATCGGCCGAATGATATATATCGTCGCTCTGCTGCCTTTCAATATTTGGAGGAAGCATTGGCGCTGCTCCTGTGCCCACTGCCACATTTTTCGTGTAAAAATATTCCTTCTCGCCGCTGTTCGTATTTTCCGTCATAATCCTGTAGCAGGAAGCTCCATCCCAGCTGCTGTCAGCAACCTCAAGCACCCGCTGGCCGAACAGACAATACGGGAGCTGGGCAGCCACCCATTTTCCGTAAGAATCATATTCTCTTCTCGGAACTTTTAGCTGCTTGTTAAAAAAGAACTGAAACATGCGGTTATGCTTGTGCAAATAGTTTAACATTGTAAAACGGCTCGTAGGATCAGCAAAAGTCACCAAGTCAGCAAGAAAGGAAGAGTTCAGCACTGTGCCTTCGAGCAGCATTCCAGGATGCCAGGCAAATTCATCTTTTTCATCTAAAAACACGGCTTCTATACCGTCCACTGGCTCAAGCAGGGCGGCCATGCCAAGATTAAACGGCCCGAGCCCAATTCCTGCTATATCGTAAAGTTTGTTTTCCACCCTAATCACCTCAAAATTAAGTACTTCCGGTTTCAACCAAAAAGTCCAGCAATACCGCTGGACTTTCATTCCGTATTGAAAGGCTGCCGGAAACCTTTGACTTTATACGAATTTCGAACCTTGTAATCAAGTTCTATTTTCCCTTCCTTTTTTAATGTTAATCATCCAATATAGTTACAAATAGGTAAATTTATTTTTAGGACGGAAAAACAGCTGAACAAAAAGAATCACGGCAGCCACAGCTGCTGTCCAGGCCACCAGGTTCACTTCCTCCCAGCGCTGTACAAAAATACCGGTAAACGCCCATACAAATACCAATGTATATAAAACGTCACCCATTTTTCTATAAAACAAAATCACGGCAGCAGATGCTGCGGCGATCGCAAGAGCAGTCCACCAGCTGCCGTCAATGATCCAGCTGCGTATGCCACTCGCTGTAAGCACAACTCCGATGTTTGTAATAGAAGCGACCGTAACCCAGCCAAAATATACACTGATTGGCACCAGCAGGAGCCCCCGGCGCGGACTCGTTTTAATTTTCATATAGATAACACCCAGGCTGACCCACAGGCCCAGAATAGCTGCCATGGTGCCGTAAAATATTTCATAATGAAATAAGAACAACCACAGCACGTTAAATACGCATGACAGGATAAACATATAGCCGATGCCTGCATATATATGCTCTTCCGTCGGTTTTGCGAAAAAAGCACGCAGCACCCACAAAATCAGGAGCAGATAAATAATTCCCCATATCGAAAAGACGTATCCGGCAGGGGTGAATAGTACGTTGAGGCTGTCCGAGATGCTGCCAGTAGTCTGGCCGTTTAGTGGCAGGGCGTTGGCAAGCCCGTTTACGGCAATGACTACTGCCAGGGCGACCGCATTCAAGAGTTTAAGCTTCATAGAAGGAACGGAAAACATAAACACCCACCTTTGGTTGAAAGACCTGATCTCAGCTTCTGCAGCTGCTTGTATACGATATGTTCATTTTAAAAAATCCTCCGGCCGTTTTTGACCGGAAGATTATTGGAGGGTTTAATTGATTTCTGCTGGCCTTGGTCCTTTACGGGCTCCTTTATCCAGACGATTAATAGTCGCCATATCTTCATCCTCAAGCGCAAAGTCAAACACATCGATGTTGCTTTCAATTCGTTCCGGCGTCACCGATTTTGGAATGATAATCGTATCGTTCTGCAGGTGCCAGCGCAGCACTACTTGAGCAGGATTTTTTCCGTGCTTCTCAGCGATATTTTGAATGTGTTCATCATTCAGCACTTCTCCGCCCTGCATGATCGGGCTCCATGCTTCCACATAAATATTTTTCTTTTTGCAGTAATCTTTTAATTCGTTCTGCGCCAGGTAAGGATGGCATTCCACCTGGTTTAATACAGGCTTCACTGTGCACTCGTTTAAAATTCTTTCCAGATGCTCCACCTCAAAGTTACTCACGCCGATCGCTTTTACCTTGCCGTCTTCATACAGCTTCTCAAGCGCCTGATACGTTTCTACGTAATCATCATTTGCCGGCGTCGGCCAATGGATCAGGTATAAATCCACATAATCGAGTCCCAGACGCTCGAGGCTCGCATCAAATGCCTTAAGCGTGTTTTCATAGCCATGATCAGAGTTCCATACCTTTGTCGTAATAAAAAGCTCTTCTCTCGGGATTCCGCTCGCTTTAATCGCACGGCCGACTCCCTCTTCATTTTGATAGATCATCGCCGTATCAATTGAACGATATCCAGATTTCAGTGCATGTGTAACGGCTTTTTCAGCTTCCTCATCGCTTACTTGAAAAACACCGAAACCGAGCTGTGGCATTTGCAGCTGATTGTTTAAAGTTACGTAATCCATATTGTATACCTTCTTTCTGTAAATGCTGTGACCATTACTGTATACCCGCTGTTCTTTATTTTACACTTGAAGGGGTCAGCGTTTTTTTATAACCCGCTGGAGATAATGCTTCCACTCCTTTACACTTGCCGGTTTATTGCTGCCGCTTGAAACGGAGATCTGCACCCCGTCTTCCATAAACGAAGCCGGAAAAGCCACATTGCCGATAGAAGGGTTGTCGGCGCCGTTTACCAGCTGCCAGGGATGCTTGTGCTCAGCAATCATCTGCTGAGCTGCTTTATCTCCGGAGGCGGAAACAATCAGCCAGGCGGTCCGCAAGTCTTCGGGCCCGCCCGTCTTCTCTTTCCAGGTGATTCTGTTTTCTTTCCACAGCCTCTCCAGCTCTCTGGAGAGCTCCGGCGCCACCACTGTGACAACAGCCTTTGCCTCTAACAGCTTTCCGGCTTTTCGTTCCGCTACGTTTCCGCCTCCAATAATCACAGCTTCCACCCTGTCAAGACTCACAGTCAACGGAAGAAGAAAATCAGACATGAATTCCTGTTTCTTTTTCGAGCGTTTCAGCGACACGGGATTCGAGCACTGGAAGCAGACGCTCATCAAAGCCTAAAAAGTCGCATCTGGTAAAATGGCCGGGTTTAGTTTGATTATAATGGGCTGCTGCTTCATCCATCTCTTTAATGAGCAGGCCGACAAACATTAAATATGGCAGAACGTACACGGGACGCCCGCCTTCAGCCAGTTCTTCCATTTTTTCTTGGAAACCCGGCTCGGCAGCGGCAAGAAAAGCTGTTTCCACTCGCGAACGGCCGGTATGCTTTTCAAGCTCTCCGGCGATCTGGTAAAAGTCTTCTATTGCCCCGGGGTCCTTTGCGCCTCTCCCTACAAATAGAATTACTGCTTCTTTCTCCGGTTCCCAGCCTTTTACACGGAGGCGGTCCAGGAGAAGGTCATTGATGCGGTCGTGAACTCCAAAAGGCTCTCCGTATTGAATAGCTACTTCCGGATGCATTTTCTGCACCTTGCCGAGCTCCTCCGGGATATCTTTTTTAATATGGCCGGCTGAAAGTAAAAGCACTGGCACAACAGCCAGAGTATCCGCCCCGTTTTCAATGCATTCAACAGCGCTCGTGACAATATCCGGCTCTGCAAGCTCCAGAAAGCAGGTTTTCTGCTCATATTCCGGGAAAGCAGCCCCCGCTTTTTTCGTAAAGGCTTTTACCTGCTCGTTTCCTTCAGGGACTCTCGTTCCATGCCCGACAAACAAAATGGCTTTCATGATAGTTCCTCCTTACAGAATGGGACTGAAGCACTTTTGAATAGAAGTGCTCACTGCTTCAGATGACGCTCCTGCTGTCGTATCCACCCGAAGACCATATCCCTCAGCTTGTTCTTTTGTACCTTCCCCAACGCAGACAATCGTTTTTTGCGACCACCATAGTTCCGCTTCACCATTGTACAGAGAATTTATTTTCTCCACCGCCACTGTGACAGCTTTTCTACATGGAAAAATAACTGTATTGATGGCGTTATCCGCGAGCAGCCTTTCAAGTGTATGATCTGAAGAAGAGACGCTGCTTAACACGTGCCCAATATCACTACTGCTGTGGTTGATTTCTTTTATCCATTCTTCACTTCCAATAACGTGAACAGTCTCTGCGTGCTTCCATTCCTCTTTCGAACGGTATTCCGGAAAAACACCGTAAGCCTTCCATTTCTCCTCTGCCCGCCGGGTCACGGTCACAAGATGACAGTCCACCTGCCTCAAATCCAGACGCCAGTTCTTCAGCTGAGCCATAAACGCTTCAACATCAATGGCTGTTTCAAATACAATTTCATCATAGGAAAGGTCCTTTTGTAAGTGGATAAGCTCCGGCAAGGTTTCCTGCCATACAGGGCCTTCATACACTTCTGCCCCCTGGCTTTTCCATTCGCTGCTCCAACCGCTCGCACCTGAGGTTGTACGTACGTGCCACATGTAACGTCCAAACAGCGGGAGCCCTTCAAACCACGTGGAAGCGGGCCCAGCTTTGACGACATTACCGACCAGCGTGATTGAAGGGTTTTCGATCGCGTGTGCCTGCACCACGTCGTTGATATCTGCCAGGGAGCCTTTGACCGTCCGCTGCTTTGAATATGTTCCCCATTCAACTACCATTACGGCAGTTTCCGGCGGCTTTCCTGCTTCTATGAGCCTCTTCGTAATAAATGGCAGATTCTTGACCCCCATGTAAAAAGCAACCGTATCGATGCTTTTAGCAAGCGGCTCCCAGTTCAAATCCGGCTCTCCAGTTTCTTTCTTTGTATGAGCTGTAATAGCTGCAAAGCTTCCTGAATAATCACGGTGAGTTACGGGTACGCCAGCATAAAGCGGAGCAGCAATACCGGAAGTAATGCCGGGGACGATTTCGTATTCAATACTGTTTTCCTCCATCACAGCCGCCTCTTCCCCGACTCTTCCAAATACCCCGGGGTCGCCGCCTTTGAGGCGCACTACCCGTTTTCCCTCCCGGCTTTTTTCCACCATCATTTTCTGAATTACTTCCTGCCGCAGAATATGCTTCTGCGGCAGTTTTCCACAGTATATACGTTCCGCTTCAATCGGAGCCTGTTCCAGAAGAAGCGGGTTGACCAGCCTGTCATAAAAGATGACGTCCGCCTTCCGGATGCACTCTGCTCCGCGAACGGTAATAAGTCCTTCATTGCCGGGGCCCGCTCCTACTAGAAATACTTTTCCATCTGCCACCCAACCCCTCCTTTCTCTTTTACAAATGGTAAAAAAGGACACGGCTTAACAGCCCGCGTCCTCTACCTATGTTTCTTTATTATTCTTCAATGTACTTCCAGTTGACTAGGGCATCTACTACTTCCTGAGCAGATTCTTCAATGGATTTTTGTTCTGTATTCACCGTAAGCTCCGGGTTTTCCGGTTCTTCATACGGAGCATTAATACCGGTAAAGGAAGGAATTTCCCCGGAACGCGCTTTTTTATACAAGCCTTTCGGGTCCCGTTCTTCGCAAGCTTCAAGGCTCGCTTCCACGTATACCTCGATAAACTCCCCTTCCGGAAGCAGTTGGCGCACCTGATGGCGGTCCTCCCGGTACGGAGAAATAAAAGCAGTACTGACAATCTGGCCGCTGTCAACAAACAGCTTTGCCACTTCTCCGATACGGCGGATATTTTCGGTCCGGTCCTCCGGAGAAAAGCCAAGGTCTTTGTTCAATCCATGGCGTACGTTATCTCCGTCGAGCACGTAAGTGTGGCTCCCCCGTTCAAAAAGCTTCCGGGAGACAGCATTTGCAAGCGTGGACTTACCGGAGCCCGAAAGACCGGTAAACCAGAGCACAAAGCTTTGATGTTTATTTTTTTCCTGGCGTTCTTCTTTGGATACCGAGGCGTCGTGCCAGACGATATCTGTGGATTTTGATCCCATCATTTTCCTCCTGTCATTTATGAATTGGAAGGCTGGCGCTGCATACCGCGAATCAGTACTTCCACGACTTCCGGACGGCTGAACTCTTTTGGAGGCATTTCGCCGTTGGTCAGCATAGCGCGCACTTTCGTACCAGAAAGAATGACATGATCAGCTTTATCGTGCGGACACGTTTTCGCCGTCGCCATGTTTTCACATTTCAGGCAGTAGAAGGAATGCTCAAAGAAGCGCAGCTGAATGCCAAGTTCTTCAAACGTAAAGTCGGAGAAAATTTCCTGGGCGTCATACGTGCCATAATAGTCACCGACACCAGCATGGTCACGGCCGACAATAAAGTGGGTGCAGCCGTAATTTTTCCGTACCATGGCATGAAATATCGCTTCTCTAGGTCCTGCGTAGCGCATGGCGGCTGGAAATACAGCGAGGAATGTCCGGTTTTCAGGGTAGTATTCGTCGAGAATAGTCTCATAGCTTTCCATACGCACATCAGCAGGAATGTCATCTGATTTCGTTGCCCCGACAAGCGGGTTTAAAAACAGGCCGTCTACGGTTTCAAGTGCCGCCTTTTGAATATATTCGTGCGCCCGGTGGACAGGATTTCTCGTTTGAAAACCGACCACCGTGTTCCAGCCGCGGCTTTCAAAAGCACTGCGCGTTTCTTCCGGATCCAGATAATAGTTTTCAAACTGCTCATGGCTGATTTCTTTTACCAGCGTAACTTTACCGGAAACATACGTGTCCGGACGATCATACATTTTCTTTACGCCGGGATGCGCTTCTTCTTCGGTGCGGTATACTTCTCTTGCTTCCCGCTTCTTATCCGGGCTGTAGAATCCTTCAAGTTCAATCGTACCGTACGTTTCTCCGTCAAAAACCAGGCGGGCTTCCTCCCCAGCTTTCAACTCCTCTGCTTTTTCCTTCGTGACCGGCAGAGTGATCGGAATGCTCCAGACCGTGCCATCCGCCAGGCGCATCGAAGAAACCACCGAGCTGTAGTCCTCTTCGCTCATAAAGCCTTCAAGCGGACTGAACGCGCCGTTGGAGAGCAGCTCGAGGTCGGACAAAGCAATCTCGTCAAGCTCGATTTGTTTTTGAATGGATGAAACGTCTTTGTTCAAATCCTTACGATTTACTAGTTTTCCACCGTGTGGAGTACTTAAAGCCATGATCATCGTCCCTTCTTCGTCTTAATTCATCAGCGGTGCAGGCCGCATTCTGTTTTTCCGCTTCCTGTCCACCGGCCGCTGCGGTGGTCTTCACCTTCGAGCACTTTCGCAGTGCACTGTACACATCCGATACTTGGATAATTCTGCTCATGCAGCTCATTGTAAGGAAGATTGTTGTCTTCGATATAGGCCCAGACATCGTCCCACGTCCAGTGGATCAAAGGGCATATTTTAATGGACTCAAACCGTTTATCCTCGTTAACAAACTGCGTGTTGCGGCGGGTAAGTGACTGCGACCTCCGCAGGCCGGACATCCAGGCCCCGTACTGGCTCAGTTCATTTTCGAGCGGCTGCAGCTTCCGGATACCGCAGCAGCGGTCCGGGTCTGTTTCCCAAAGCCTCTCACCTTCCTGGGCTGCCTGTTGTTTAGGCGACAGTTCGGGCTTCAGCATTTTAATGTTTAACTCCGGATACTTTTCACGAACGGAGTCAATTACATCATACGTTTCTTTAAAATGGAACTGGGTGTCGAGAAAAGCGATGGTTGCATCTGGTTTCACCTGGCTGATTAAATCAATCAATACAATCCCTTCTGCTCCGAAACTGCATGCATATACTAAATCATCACCATATTCGCCGTAGGCCCAGCGGATAACTTCAAGCGCACTTTTTCCTTCCAGCACTTCGTTATTCACGTGTTCCAATTCATTTGTCTGCAGGGAATCGTATACTATCATGCGCTTCCATCCCTTTCACTTTAATATTGTACCTGTTTCCATAAAAAATGAAAATCTTATTTTAAAAGACGTTAAAATCCTTAGTAATTTTATCAGGTTTATTAGCTTACCATACATTTTAGTGGGTACTTTTTACAAAGTCAACAATACAAATCGTTTAACTAGGGATTGTTTCCAGGCTGGTATACCTCTTCCCTTCTTTCCCCCTGTTAGCATTAGCTTTCTCATTAGTATTTATGGCATAATATAAAAGGATATTTTTTCACCAGCATCGGTTCAGAACCACTCATTTAGGAGGTTACGAATGAAATTTATTGATAATGAAGGTATCAGTGACCCAAGAATCAATTTGGCCATCGAAGAATTTGCTTTAAAGAATATGGATCTGGGCAAAGACGAAATGTATTTACTTTTTTATGTAAACACTCCTTCTATAATTATTGGAAAAAATCAGAATACAATCGAAGAAATCAACACCGATTATGTAGAGAAGCACAACATTCAGGTCGTCAGACGCCTTTCCGGCGGCGGTGCTGTTTATCATGATCTTGGCAATTTAAACTTCAGCTTTTTAACCAAAGACGACGGCAACAGCTTTCAAAATTTCCAAAAGTTTACTCAGCCGATCGTCGATGCTTTAAATAACATTGGCGTGCCGGCCGAAATGTCCGGGCGCAATGACCTCCAGGCAAATGGAAAGAAAATTTCCGGAAACGCCCAGTTCGCCACAAAAGGAAGAATGTTCAGTCACGGCACGCTTATGCTTGATTCGGAAATTGAAAATGTCGTTGCTGCATTGAATGTAAAAGATGAAAAAATCCGTTCGAAAGGGATTAAATCTATTCGAAGCCGCGTAGGAAACATCAACGAATTTTTAGACGAACCGTTGTCTGTGGAAGCATTCAAACAGCTGATCCTGCGGTATATTTTCGGCAGCGATGAACAAATTGAACAGTATCATCTTACCGACGAGGACTGGAAGGAAATACACAGAATATCCAGCGAGCGTTATAGCAATTGGGACTGGAATTATGGTAAATCCCCTGCTTTTGACATTCACCGCAGCAAAAAGTTTGATGCCGGGATGCTCGACATTCGTTTCAACGTCAAGAAAGGCGTGATTCAGGAAACGAAAATCTACGGGGACTTTTTTGGTACCGGGAACGTAGAGGATCTTCAGGAAGCACTTCAGGATACAAAGTATGAGCGAGATGCCATTTATGAAACTTTGTCGCAATTTGATTTATACACATATTTTGGAGCCATTTCTCTCGAGGAAGTAGTGGATTTAATTTATTAATCCCCGTCAATATTCCGTAAAAATGGGAAAATACTCATTTTTTACGTGACCTTAGACCCTTATTTAAGTATTCTTACTCCTCTACAATTAATTACTGGAGACTATTAACCCGGAAAAGGTGAGTAAATAAAATGGCATTAACAGAAATAGGTATTGATTTAGGAACTGCGAACATTCTCGTTTACACAAAAGAAAAAGGTATTATCCTCAATGAGCCTTCCGTTGTAGCACTTCATATAGATACTAAAGAAGTGTACGCTGTAGGTACAGAAGCAAAAGAAATGGTGGGAAAAACTCCAGCCAATATTATCGCTACCCGGCCAATGAAAGAAGGAGTAATTGCAGATTATGATATTACATCTGCGATGCTTTCCCACATCATGAAAAAAATTCAAAAAGAAGCAGGCTTTACTCTCCGCAAGCCGAAAGTCGTAGTATGCACACCTTGTGATTCCACTTCTGTAGAACGCCGGGCTATCAGGGATGCTGTACTTGGCTGCGGTGCTAAATCTGTTTCCTTAATCGAAGAGCCGATTGCAGCTGCGCTCGGTGCAGAGCTGCCGGTGGATGAACCCAAAGCAAATGTTATCGTTGATATTGGCGGAGGTACGACAGAGGTCGGTATTATTTCTTATGGCGGCATTGTCTCTTCCCGGGCGATACGCCGCGGCGGGGATCATATGGATGAAAGCATTACTCAGCATGTCCGCAAGGAATACAATATGCTGATTGGCGAACGGACCGCTGAAAATATCAAAATGGAGATTGGTTCCGCTATTCCTGACGGGGAAGTACGCACGATGGAAATCCGGGGCAGAGACCTTGTAAACGGACTCCCGAAAACCATTACACTGGAGTCTCCGGAAATCCACCGGGCCATCACAGAAACGCTGGATCAAATTCTGGAAACTATCCGTGTTACTCTTGAACAATGTCCTCCTGAACTAAGCGGCGATATCGTCGATCAGGGAATTGTACTTACCGGAGGAGGCGCACTCCTGAACGACCTTCAGGATTGGCTGAGCCGCCAGATCGTGGTTCCGGTCCACCTCGCCTCAGCACCTCTTGAAGCTGTCGCGATTGGCACTGGCAAATCGTTGGCAATGATCAACAGCTTGCAAAAAGCTTCCATGTAATAAGAAAAGGACCGTCTAGAGGCATATTCGCCTGCAGACGGTCCTTTTTCATGTAACCATGGTTATTTAACATTATTGTATTTGTTTTTGCAGCCACGGGTAGAGATGATCCAACAGTTCATGGGAGAGATTGGCGTCTTGCTGTTTTTTATATCTTCGCTTTGTTTTAATAATTGAAAACTCTTCCGGCTGATGTCTTAGAATATGGTTCATCTCTTCAACTACATATGCTTCCACCGGGCCGCCCGTATGCTGGGCTACGGCGCTGACGTCTTCTGCTTTCACCTGGGCATCCTTGCCGCCATTTACGGCAATAACCGGAATGCGTGTGCGGTGAAAGGCTTCCCGCGGGTCATAGTCAGCGTGTTCCTGAAACCATTTCACGTTCACGTTTTTATATTTTTTTGAAGCTTCTTCATCAAGCAGCTCCTTAAGCACTTTGTGCTGCTTTTTTATCATACGCTTGTTTACTTTCCCCGTTCTCAACGCCCGGTAAAAAATTCCTCT
Source organism: Marinococcus halophilus (assembly GCF_900166605.1). Taxonomy (NCBI): domain Bacteria; kingdom Bacillati; phylum Bacillota; class Bacilli; order Caryophanales; family Bacillaceae; genus Marinococcus; species Marinococcus halophilus. The sequence continues at coordinate 206,410 of NZ_FVZD01000004.1, read as the reverse complement.
CCCCTCGCTTATTTCTCTTTCCATCGATTCGCCCTGTTCAAGCAGAATATCAAACAACGGCTTTGGCGACGAGGCGAGCACCATCATTCCCTGTACCTTTTCTTTCTCAGCCACCCTGGGAGCAATCGCCCCGCCTTCGCTGTGGCCCAGAATAAAAATTTTGTTTTCATCAATTGCAGGATTCATTTTCAAAAGCCGCACCGCAGCAGCAGCATCTTCAATTAAATCTTCCAGCCCCGTGGCCCGAAAATCACCATCACTGGACCCGGTGCCTCTCTTGTCATAACGAAGAGCTGCTACTCCCTGCTTTTCAAGCCAGGCGGCCAGCTGGTTATAAATATTTAATTTTATTCCCGGCGCGTTACCGTCACGGTCTATAGGGCCGCTCCCACCAATTATCAGCACGCCGGGAGTTTTTTCAGACGCATTAGCAGGCATCGTGAGCGTTCCGTATAACGTTTCAGTCTGATCGATTGTTATCAATTGTTCCATGATTTCACGCTCCATTAAGAGGTTTTATTTTAGTATTCCTATTTTTCATTTAATAAAAACCTTTTTACTCATGATAATTATATTGACTAATTTGTATATACAAGTTAAAGTGAGTTTATAAATTGGTATCGTTTTCAAAAATACCCACTTAAGGGGGAAACACAATGGCAAAAATTACGAAAGAAGCTGTTGAAACGATCGTTGAAGCCGTGGGAGGCAATGATAACATTGAAACAGTTACCCACTGTGTAACCAGGCTGCGGTTTGTTTTATACGATGAAGAAAAGGTAGATAAAGAAAAACTTACTAACCTTGATCTTGTGCGTGGGGCTTTTGCCTCTGGAGGCCAGTATCAGGTCGTTATCGGCCAGGGCACCGTAGATAAAGTTTATAAAGAACTGATGAGCGTTACAGGACGTTCTGAGGAAAGCGGCGGACGTGCTGGAGACGGAGACTCTGAACACGACACCGCTGATAAACAGAAATCCGGCAAAAAACAGAATGCCTTTCAACGTTTTATTCGTCTGCTTGCTGATATTTTCATTCCCATTCTTCCAGCTATTATTACCGCAGGGCTGCTGCTCGGCTTGAACAACCTGTTAACCGGTCCCGGTATTTTCTTCGACGATGCTGTGATTGATGTATATCCACAGTGGACCGGTATTTCTGAAATTATCTTCATTATTGCAAACGCTTCATTCAACTTTCTTCCCGTTCTTATAGGGTGGTCGGCCGTTAGGAGGTTTGGTGGCAGTCCCCTCCTCGGTATCGTGCTCGGGTTAATTTTTGTCCACCCGCAGCTTTTAAGCGCGTACGCTTACGGTGACGCGAGTGCAAATAACGAAGTGCCAACCTGGGATCTGTTCGGCTGGAATGTCGAGCAGGTTGGCTATCAGGGACAGGTGCTCCCAGTGCTTGTAGCTTCCTATGTTCTAGCCCAAATTGAAATGTTTTTAAGAAAACGGATTGCAGATTCTATCCAGGTACTGCTGGTTGCTCCGATTGCTTTACTCGTTACTGGCTTCTTTACATTTATTATTATCGGCCCGGTTACTTTCGGGCTTGGAAATGCGATTACAGACTTCTTCCTGTGGACATTTGACCAGTACGCATGGCTTGGGGGCCTGCTTTACGGCCTGCTTTATGCACCGCTCGTTATTACCGGGCTCCACCACACATTCCTTGCGGTCGACCTTCAGCTTACCGCTTCGACCGACGGTACTTTTTTATGGCCGATTCTTGCTCTCTCCAACATTGCCCAGGGATCTGCTGCAGTCGGCATAATGATTCTGGCCTGGAGAGATCAGAACATGCGCGGCCTGGCAGGCTCAGCCGGACTTTCAGCGTATCTTGGAGTTACCGAGCCGGCATTGTTCGGGGTGAACCTGCAGTACCGGTTCCCGTTCTTTTGTGCGCTGATCAGCTCAGCGATCGCAGCTACATTTATCAGCATCAATAACGTCCTGGCCTTTGCTGTCGGCGTCGGCGGCATCCCGGGCATCTTTTCCATCCGTCCGCCCGACTGGGGAGCTTTCTTTATCGGGATGCTGATTGTCATTATCCTTCCGATTGTATTAACCTATCTCTACGGGCGTATTCGTAAAGTAGAAATTTAACCAATGAATTCAGGCGTCTGCTGGTATTGTTTAGCAGGCGCCTTTAATCCATACAGCATATATACGAAAGGATGAGAAGAATGGAACCATGGTGGAAACGAACTGTTATTTACCAGATTTATCCTAAAAGCTTTAACGACACTACCGGAAATGGAGTCGGCGATCTTCCGGGCATTATCGAAAAACTCGATTATCTAAACGATCTTGGCATTGATGTTTTATGGCTTAATCCTGTGTACCCTTCCCCTCAAAAGGATAACGGATATGATATCAGTGATTATTATAATATTTATGATGTGTACGGAACGATGGAGGACTTCGAACGCCTGCTCGCCGAAGCCCACGCAAGAAACATGAAGATCATTATGGATATCGTTATTAATCACACCTCCACCGACCACGCCTGGTTTCAAGCCGCTTCTTCAGATGCCTCGAGCCCTTACCGCGACTACTATATCTGGAAAGATCCTGTCGATGGTGCTGAACCAAATAACTGGGTGTCTAAATTCGGCGGCTCCGCCTGGCAGTGGCATGAACCGACAAGCGAGTATTACCTGCACCTTTTTGACGTGAGCCAGGCGGACTTAAACTGGGAAAACGAAGAACTGCGCCAACAGCTGTATGATATGATGAATTACTGGTTCGAAAAAGGCATCGACGGCTTCCGTCTCGACGTTATTAATTTAATTTCGAAGGACCAGCGGTTTCCAAATGATGATATAGGGGATGGCCGCCGGTTTTATACCGACGGGCCGAGAGTGCACGAATGGATGCATGAAATGCACCAAAACGTATTCGCCCGGCACGGAGCCATGACAGTCGGAGAGATGTCCTCCACGACAATCGACCACTGCATCAAGTATACCCGCCCGGACCGGGAAGAACTGAGCATGACCTTTAATTTCCATCATTTAAAAGCGGATTATCCCGGAGGGGAAAAATGGGCCCTGCCGGAATTTGATTTTGTGCAGCTAAAAGAAACACTGTCCGACTGGCAGATCGGTATGTACGAAGGCGGCGGCTGGAATGCGCTGTTCTGGTGCAACCACGATCAGCCCCGGATTGTAAGCAGGTACGCCGATGACGGCAAGTACCGCGTGGAATCAGCGAAAATGCTCGCAGCCACCATGCACTGTATGCGCGGCACTCCTTACATTTACCAGGGGGAAGAGCTTGGGATGACCAATCCTTCCTACAGCTCTATCGAGGATTACCGCGACGTAGAAACCATTAATTATTATGATATTATGCAAAATCAGGGAAAAAGCCCCGAGGAAGCGTTCGCCGTCATCCAGGCCCGCTCCCGCGACAATGCACGAACGCCTATGCAGTGGGACAGCTCAAAAAATGCCGGTTTCAGTGAGGCTGAGCCGTGGCTGCCGGTCCCGGAAAATTATACGTCCATTAACGCGAAGGAAGCGGTAAACGATCCGGATTCCGTTTATCATTTTTACAAAAAATTAATTCAGCTCCGCAAGGACTATAAAATTATGACGGCTGGAGATTATCAGCTCTACCTGCCGGATCACTCTTCCCTTTTCGCCTATACTCGTGAGGACGAAGACGAGGCATTACTCCTTGTGAGCAATTTCTCGTCTGAAACGATTGAAGCCGGCGGCCTGGACCTCCCCTGGAAAGAGCAGCCCGGCACCATTTTTCTCACCAACTATCAACGGGAGCATTTTTCCTTTGGGACTGACAGCCTGCAGCCATACGAATCGATCGTTCTGCATTATCAAAAATAGCCGCCCTGAGGTGTAACGAGCATGAGTACAAAAAGAAAGTATTTAGACATCTATGAAGAAATAGCGCACGGCATCCGCAGTGAGCAGTTTAAGCCTCATGCCCTGCTTCCTTCCGAGCATGAGCTCACTTCCATGTACGATACGTCACGGGAAACTATCCGCAAAGCGTTGAACCTGCTTTCCGAACATGGATATATTCAAAAAATTCAGGGCAAGGGCTCTGTCGTGCTTGAAACTGGCCGGTTTGATTTTCCAGTATCCGGACTCGTCAGCTTTAAAGAGTTGGCAGAACAGACCGGCAGCAATAGTAAAACCCTTGTGCATTCCTTGACCCTTTCACCTGTTCCGGCAGCTCTCCAGCACGTATTTGAGGCGGAGGAAGAGGCAGAACAGGTCTGGGAAGTAAAGCGGCAGCGGAAAATGGATGGTGAAAATATTGTGCTCGACATTGACTATTTGCTTGAGCGCTGGGTACCCGGACTGACTGAAGATATTTGTGCTGATTCCATTTATGACTATGTAGAAAATAAGCTGGAGCTTGTGATCAGCTTCGCGCGTAAAGAAATCACTATTGAAAAGCCGACGCACGAAGACGGGCAGCTGCTTGACCTTTATCCGGATTCAAGTATTGCGGTCGTCCGGAACTATGTATATCTCGATAATGCGGAATTATTTCAATATACCGAGTCCAGGCACCGTTCAGATAAGTTCCGTTTTATCGACTTTGCCCGCCGTCACCGTTAAAATGGTAGCAGGAGCAAGGTAAAGACAAATCAAAGGAGTGGTTTCTCCTGTTTACTATACGGGACTATCCGGAGTTTTCCTGGTCGCTGTCGAGGCATAAAACGCTGCTTCAATGCGAACGGCAGTATGCCCACCAGTACTACTCCTCACACAATGGCTGGCTGCGGAATGCAGACCCCTTTCCGCGCCACGTCTACCGACTGAAAAATTTAACTAATCTTGAAATGCTGTTTGGGTCTATCGTACATGATTTAGTAGAAGAAACGCTGAAAAAATATTTAAATAACGGGCACCTCCCAACAAAAGATATTTTGAAAGAAACAATCCGCACCCGGCTGAATGAAGGGTTTATTGATTCGACTAAAAATGCGGAGCAGTGGCGCAAAAAGCCGAAACATACGACCATGCTCCACGAAATATACTACGGTGAAGAAAAGAAGCTGCCCGCAGAAAAAATAAAAAAAATCCAGGATCGGCTCGAGGCCGTAGTAGAGCATATTCTAACCTGTGACACCATACAGGAACTTACTTCGGAGCGGCCAACGTATTATCTCGAATCAGAGGAACTCCGCACGATGAACCTGGAAAACACTAAAGTGTTTGCCGTGCTCGACTTTCTTTATAAAGACGAAGAAAATAATAAATGGGTGATCGTGGATTGGAAAACCGGCCTGCAGACAGAGGAAGATCCCTATCAGCTGGCTTTATATGCGCAGTACGTTCTCGATTACTACCCGGAAACGGCTCTTGAAGATATCGTCGTGCGAAATGAATACCTGCTTGAGGGGACAAGTGTCGAACATAAGCTTAACCATTCCACCCTTCAGGAGGTCCGGGATCTGCTCGTGCAGAGTGTAGAACGTATGGCCGGTTTCCTCGAGGATAAAGAAGCCAACAAGCCGCTTCCCCTCGAATATTTCAAAAAAACGACCAATACCTTTGCCTGTAAACGATGCAATTTTTACGAGCTGTGTTTCCCGAAGCAGTGAAAGTAAAGCTGTATCCTGTTAAAAATAAAGAACACCCGAGCCTGTATGCCAAGCCCGGGTGTTCTTTTATTATTTTGGAGGCATGCGGAGAGCCCCGTCCAAGCGGATCGTTTCTCCGTTTAGCATCGTATTGTGAATAATTTCTTTTACGAGCGAAGCGTACTCAGTTGGAAAGCCGAGTCTTCTTGGAAAAGGAACATTCTGTCCCAGCGTCTGCCTTGCTTTTTCAGGAAAGGACATATAAAAAGGCGTTTCAAACAGGCCGGGCGCAATAGCCACGACGCGTATGCCAAACTCTGAAAGCTCTCTGGCAGCCGGCGCCGTAAGACTCCAGATGCCTCCTTTAGAGGCGCTGTAGGCCGCCTGCCCGACCTGGCCTTCATAGGCCGCAATCGAAGATGTATTAATAATGATGCCTCTTTCTCCCTGTTCGTTTGGTTCATTATGTCTCATCGCATCTGCCCCGAGCCGGAGCATGTTAAACGTCCCGACCAGATTCGTCTGTATAACACGGTTGAAGTGTTCGAGTGAATGCGAATCTTTTTTATTTAAAATCTTCTCTGCCAGGCCTAGAGCGGCGCAGTTGACAACCCCATCAATACGCCCGAATGTCTCTATTGTTTCATCGATCGTTGCTTTTCCTTTTTCATCTGAAGTAACGTCCATTTCGATAAAGATGGCGCTGTCGCCAAGCTCTTTTGCTCTTTTTCGCCCCGGGCGCACCTCAAAATCGGCAATGACCACTTTCGCTCCGTTTTCTACAAGCATATTCGCTGTTGCCCCGCCAAGGCCGGATGCCCCTCCCGGCAGTAAAAAAACTTTTCCATTAATTTCCATGCTGCTTCCTCCCCTGTCTGTTCCTAAAGTGTAAGCCACTACTCCTATTCTACCTTATAATTACCCTAAAGAACTATTTATCAAAAGTATATCTTCCTCCCTTTTCGGGAATATTAAAAAAACGTGTAGATTCTTTTTTATAGCGGGAAGGTTATAATAAGAAAAGATAGATAGTACGTCCGCTAAAGGAAAGGGATGGAATGGCCCATGAAACAAACGACTGGCTGGATGATTCTGCGTTTTGTCATCGTTATAATAGCCGCTTTCGCTCTGGCGTGGGCGATTGGCAAAATTTTTTCCTATACGTATCCTTTTTGGATCGCGGCTTTTTTCGCCTGGATGCTCATGCCGCTTACGAAGTGGCTTCATTATAAATTACGCCTGCCGAATGGAATAGCTGCTCTTTTAGGGTTGTTGCTTACATTAAGCATTGTCGGGGGCATTGTTACCGGATTGATCTTTCTGTCTATTGAAATATTTAACGTGATTGCAGAAAAGGGCCCTGCCTGGATGGAGAGTACCTTTCAGCAGATGCAGAATTTCTACAACGAAAATATTCTTCCCTTTTGGGAAAGAGTAACAGGAGCAGCTTCCGGCCTCGGCGGCCAGTCGTCTGTAGACCAGGGAATAGCCCAGCTCGGAAGTCAGCTGGGTTCTGGCCTTGGCTCAGTCGCCCAAACTATTGCCGACGCTTTGACCCAATTAATTTTAGGAATTCCAACGCTTCTGATCGTGCTGTTATTTATCGTATTAGCTATATATTTCATCGGAAAAGATTGGAACCGCTACGCCGGAAAAATGAAATTGGCTCTGCCTCCCTTTATCATTGAGCGGCTGAAGGCTTTTTACCAGGCCATGTGGGCGAGAGTCTTTGGCTACATCCGGGCACAGCTTATTCTCATGTTCATAACGGGCGTCATCGTATTAATCGGGCTTCTTATTATGCGAGTCGAGGGGGCCTACTGGCTTGCGGCAGTTGTCGGGGTTGCTGAATTTCTTCCGTACTTAGGCACCGGCACTATTTTAATTCCGTGGGGCGTATACTTGATTATTACAGGCAACTTCGGCCTTGGGCTCGGACTGTTAATCCTTTACACTGTTACAATGATTGTACGGCAGATCATTGAGCCAAAGGTGCTCTCCTCGAGCATGAATCTGAATCCCCTTGCCGTTCTTGTATCTCTGTTCGCCGGGCTGCAAATGTTTGGAGCTGTCGGCCTGCTGGCGGGACCCGCTATTTTAGTTCTGTTTATCATCCTTTGGGACATCGGCGTTGCGAAAGACATCTCCCGCTTTATTCGATATGGCTTTGATAAATAAACTTGTACCTGTATAACGGAAAAGAGACCCCGTTTCGACTTGAAGGGGCTTCTTTTCCGTAACTTCTGTTATGATGGCTGCCAATAAGGGAACAAAGTATTATACTTAACTTTTATGATCTAGAAAGGGTGTCAGCATTGGAATCAACAATTGTTCATTCATCTAATGAAGAGGAAATACAATCCGCCTGGCGGAAAGCCGATGAAGCGTTCACTCCATGGGCTTCTTTAGCCATAGAAAAACGGCTGAGCTACATACAGCTGCTTCGTTTTACTATCAGCGAGCTTCGGGAGGAGATTGCCGATATTATCTCTACAGCTACAGGAAAGCCTCCCATCGAAGCGTTGGGTTCTGAGGTCATTCCGGTCCTTGAGGCCCTGCGCCATATTGAAAAAGAAGCTTCCGGTCTTTTTAACCGGGAACGCGTCAGAACTCCCATGATATTTATGGGGAAAAATTCGTCAATCATCCGCAAACCGCGCGGAAAAATTGTTATTATTTCTCCTTGGAATTTTCCGTTTCAGCTTTCTCTCATCCCGGTTGTTGAAGCTTTAACCGCAGGAAACTGTGTGCTTTTAAAGCCTTCGGAAGAAACACCGCTTGCCAGTCTGCTTCTGGAAAAAATCTCCGGCCTTTTTCCGGACGGGGTGTTTCAGGTCCTTCATGGCGGCGCTGAAACCGGCCGCTTAATGATTGAACAACAGCCCGACTATATTCACTTCACAGGCTCGGTCGCTACAGGAAAGGTTATTCAGAAGCAGGCCGCGGAGCATTTGATTCCCACTACTCTCGAACTCGGCGGAAAAGATGCGATGATCGTCCACGAGGACGCCAATGTGGAACGGGCTGCGAATGCTGCTGCCTGGGGTGCCTTTATGAACAGCGGACAGGTTTGTTTGTCTGTCGAGCGCGTAATCGTGCATGAAGATGTTCAGGAAGCTTTTTTAAACAGTGTACACCGCACCATTTCAAATCTTCGCCGCGAAGACAGAAAAGAATATGAGATCGGCCGTATGACTACAAAAAAACAGTGGGACATTGTTTACAGCCAGGTTCAGGAAGCGCTTGACCAGGGAGCCGAACAAATAGCCGGCAGGCCTCCTGAGCAGTGGGACAAACAGAGCCTGACGATCGAGCCGATTATTCTAACCGGGGTAAACAGAGAAATGCGTGTGTGGAAGGAAGAGACTTTTGGTCCTGTATTTTCTGTCCGCACTTATTCTAAAATAGATGAGGCCCTTGAGCTGTTCCACGATACAATTTATGGCTTAAGCGGGTCGGTCTTTACTGCCGATCAGGAGCTTGCGGCCAGCATTGCCGCAAAGGTCCGCACAGGCAATTTCATGATTAATGATGTTATTTCCCACGCTGCCAATCATTACCTTCCTTACGGAGGGGCAAAGCAGAGCGGTATTGGCTCCTACCATTCTACCGCTGGCATGCGCTCATTCAGCATTGAAACTTCTGTTATGAGCGCCCGTGGCAGCATGAACAGCGAAATTTTATGGTATCCTTATGAAGGAAAGTTCGAATCACTTTCACAGATCATCGACTATTACTATGGCAGAAACCGCAACTGGAAATCATTTTTGCAAACGTTTATGGGCCTCACACGCCGGCCGTAATGCTGATGGTTTCCTCCTGCCTCTAGGAGCATGAAAATGGGACGCTATTCAAAATGGAAACAACTAGCACCGAAACAGCTGTGGGCCCGCATCAAGCAGACGCTGCAGCCCGCCTCTGAGGGCGGGGCAAACTCAAACAGCAGGCTGGACCGGCGGCGTCAGCATAAAGAGCGTCAAAAGGATACACGCCTGTATAAAACCTCGCTTTATGCGTTTTATACAATGTGTGTCCTGCTGATGCTTATGCCGTTTGTTTATTTTCTTCCGTGGCCTTCCATTGCCACCTGGCTGGTGGTACTAATTCTGCTTACGCTTGGAACCACAACAACTCTCGCTGCCGTCACAATAAAAAAGCAGTCACATCATGTGCCGCTTTTATACATGTGGCTTATCCTGCTCATGTCTGCAGTATTATTAATAATCTATCTGGGTATCCTTATTTACTTCCGGTTTTTTCTGCTTTAGCTGCCCCGGCTCCTATTCCAAATACGGATCGAGCTCTTTATCCAGCAAAGGTTTATATCGCAGCTCGTAGGTGGTTTCGGGCACTGGAAGGAGGCCGGCATTTTCGGCCTCCTTTGCAGTTTTTGCCGTATATACTACCGGGATGCCGCTCCAGTTAATGGCAGCTTCACACATCGGGCACGGCTCCCCGCTCGTATAGAGCTCGCAGTCACTTAGATCCGGAGTTTTTAAGAGCCGCGTTGCAGTCCGTACTGCCTCAAGCTCGGCATGAGTCGTCGGATCAAAGGTTTCAAACCCTTTATTTCCTTCCTCTGCCACCACTTCATCATTCCGGATGATTACGCAGCCAAAGGGGTCCCCTTTTCCTTCTTTTTTTACCTTCTGTGCCAGCTGAACCGCTCGTGTCATAAAAGCTTCATTATACATAATTGGGCAGGCTCCTTATACTTTAGACTGATACTCATTGACAAAAGCGCTGTACAAGTGTTGTGAATATTGCAGGTCTTCGCCGTGACAAATGGATAATTTCCCGGGGGCGACCTTCTGGATGGTTTTTGTACTCCGCATTGCCCGATCCATGTTAGCAGTAAATTGTTTCATCGGAGGCCCGATACGGCCGTTTTTGGAAGTAATCATGTCACCGGTAATCAGCACATCATCTTTTTTGTGATAATAAGCAGTATGTCCCGGCGAATGCCCTGGCGTAAAATAAGGGTCAATGCCCATCATCGAGTGAAAAACACCACGGCTGTCCCCCGGCAGCTGCTTTACAGAAAATCCTTTTGTATAATCAGTCGGTTTTTTTCGGTTTGGATAAGGCTTTTCCCCTGTTATGTAAGGAACTTCGAGCCCATGAATATATACAGGCGCATTTACTTTTTCCTGGATATAAGCGAGTCCGCCTACATGGTCCGGGTGACCGTGGGTTAATAAAATCATCTGGACCCGGCCAAAACGTGCCGCTTCTTTTAATATCCTCGGTGCCATCGGTCGTATGCCTGTATCGATAATTATTGACCCGTTCTCATGCTTCACGACCCAGGCGCTGATGGTAATGCCTATTTTCATGTGTATCTTAATGATATTTTCACTCACCTGGCTGACTTTCACCATCTTCGATCCACTCCTTTCTCCCTTTCTCCTTCCCTTCTTGTGCCCGATTAACGCTTTATTTTTCCGGGAAAGAGAATAACACTGTTTTTTCTAATCATCTGCTTACAGTGTACACAATATTGCATACAAAATTCTACCGCGAAAGGATGTAATTTATGCTTTCACCCTGCCCTAACAGCCCAAATTGTGTTTCCACCATGAGCTCCCCCGAAGACAAACGGCATTACATGGAGCCTATATATTATTCAGGCCACCCTGAAAAAGCTAAAAGCACGGTCCGGCGTATCCTTGGCCAACAGAAGCATGCAGAAATTATTCATGAAGATGAAAATTATATAACGACTATTTTCACTACCCCGTTACTGAGATTTAAGGACGACGTCGTTTTTTATTTCGGAAGTCCCGGACACGTTCATTTTCGTTCGGCTTCAAGAATCGGAAAGGGCGACATGGGGAAAAATAAAAATAGAATGAAAGAAATTACTGCCCAGTTTTATGATCAAATTAATGAATAATAATTAGTGTAAATTACTTATTTTTATTGAATTATTCCCCCTTCTATAGTAAAGTCGGTTTTGATATTGATAATCTTTTTCAATTAGGGGGATATACATATGAAACTAAAAACGTTTTCAGCTCTTTTAACAATACCTGCTCTGTCATTTTCGCTTGCTGCCTGCAGTTCCTCAGGCGACAACGGCGGTTCGGAGGATTCCGGGAGCACAGAGAGCTCCTCTGAAAACAGCGAATCTGTGACGGTGACGGATGGGTATGACAACGAAGTGACACTCGAAGAAACACCTGAAAACGTAGTCGCTCTCGAATGGGTGTATGCAGAAGACCTTCTCGCCTTAGGCATGCAGCCTGCCGGTATCGCTGATCTCGATGGTTACAACGATTATTTGGCTGATATCGAGCCGGCGCCCTCCGAAGATGTCCAGGATGTAGGAACGAGGCAGGAACCAAGCCTTGAGCGCATTGCCGAACTCGAGCCCGATTTAATTATTACTGCCGGCTACCGGCATGAAGGCATCAAAGAAGAGCTGGAGGAAATTGCTCCTACACTGATGTATAACCCGTATCCTGCCGAAGGCGAAGGCAACCAGTATGAGGAAATGGAGTCCACTTTCGAAAGCATTGCCAAAGCTGTCGGCGAGGAAGACAAAGCAGCACAGGTTTTAAATGACCTGGACGAAACATATGATGAGCTGTCGACAGAAATTGAAGATGCCGGCCGCAGCGATGAAGAAGTACTGCTTTCTCTTTCCTACCTGGCCAACGAAAACGTAACCTTCCGCCTGTTTGCCGACAATTCTCTTGCTGCCCAGACAATGGAGCAGATCGGCGTTGATAATGCTTATGAGTCAAGGCAATTCGAAGAATACGGCTACACGGAAACGAGTGTTGATGCTCTTGAAAATTATCAGGACCAGACATTTATAGATATCCCCACGCCGGAGGGCGATCGTGGTACGATTGAAGAAACATTGAATAACAATGAAGTCTGGAACAGTCTTTCATTCGTCCAAAACGATAATGTCCACCGTCTGCCGAGCTCCACATGGCCTTACGGCGGGCCCCTTTCATCCGAAGTATTTGCCGAAGAGGTGGCTGACACTTTAACAAGTGAGGAGTAATTATGAATTCATCGATGTTCGCTTCAAGAGCTGTTCTGCTATATAGTGGCGGAGCAGCTCTTCTCTTAATGCTGATATACCTGCATCTTGCACAAAGCACGGGTAATTTTTCAATACTGGCCTGGTGGGAACTTTTGCGGCACACCGATTCTACAGAGAGCAGCATTTTTCGGACGGTCTATTTACCGAGGATTGTCATCGGTATCCTCTCAGGGATAGCTCTGGCTGCGTCAGGCGTTATTTTTCAAACGATCACGAAGAACCCGTTGGCCGCTCCGAGTACACTTGGCGTTCATGCTGGTGCCTATTTCTTTATTGTAGCTTTCGCCACGATACTGCCCGACTGGCTCGGCTTGAGCGGCTTTCTCGCCGCATTTGCAGGAGGCTGTCTGGCTGCTTTGATGGTCTTTACGATGGCTGGGGGGCTCGAAGCTACGCCCGTACGAATGGCGCTGGCCGGTCTCGTTTTGTCTATCGCCTTTTCCTCCTTTACCGCGGTTCTGCAGATATTTTTTGAAGTTCAGACCGCCGGCTTGTTTTTATGGGGTAACGGCACTCTTGTACAGCAGGACTGGAGCGGCGTCCGCTTTGTATTTCCAGTACTGCTCTTACTTTTATTTCTTGCGTTCTTTTTCGCTCCCCGCCTCGATATTCTGCTGCTTGGCAGAAACCAGGCGGCCACGCTCGGAGAGAATGTAAGGGTAACTCAAGCATGTATGTTTTTCCTTGCCGTAGGCCTTACAGCTATTGTCGTAAGTGTTGTCGGTCCTATCGGTTTTATTGGCCTCGTGGCGCCTCATTTAACACGTTTAATGGGCTACCAGCTGCATTCAACTTTATTGTTTGGCTCTATGCTCTGGGGGGCTGTGCTTCTAATAGGAGCGGACGTGCTGGGCCGGGCTGTGGATCCTTCTCTCAGTGAGCTTCCCGTCGGCGCAGTTACATCAATAATCGGCGCTCCGTTCCTCGTATGGCTCATTTTAAAGCACCGGGGCTCGTTTTTCGGTACAGAACAACAGAGTGCTATTGGCGGGGGGCGTCAAAGCCGGGGGCTGAAATATCCTGTTGTTTTAGCATGTGCTGTTATGTTTACTGCTCTCGTCTTTTTTGCGGGACTGGCCGGTGGGTCCACAGGGTTTAGTTTCGTTGACACGTGGAAGGCCCTATTTTCAGAAGAGAGCAGCGGCCAGCGGTTTATTATATTCGATTTAAGACTCGGACGGCTGTTAACGGCGCTTGCTGCCGGCATGCTGCTGGCGCTAAGCGGCATGCTGTATCAAGGTATTCTGCGCAATCCCCTCGCAGACCCTTCAGTGCTCGGAGTCACTTCAGGTGCAGGTGCTGGGGCGCTGTTTGTACTTTTTCTTTTCAGGGACATTCCTGCTGCCTTTATTCCACTCGGTGCCATAGCCGGGGCTTTTGCAGCGGTAGGCGTGATCTTATTTTTCTCCTGGAAAACTAAATTTCACCCCGCTGTACTTGCTCTGCTCGGTATCGCCCTGTCAGCTGTGGGTGGCGCCCTGTCACAAATTATGATTACCCGTTTTAATTTAAACGCCGCCGCAGCTTTAACGTGGCTTTCCGGCAGTACGTATGCGACCGGCTATGAAGAGCTCCAGCAGTTTCTGCTGCTTCCCCTTGCCATAAGTATACCGCTTGTCTGGTATTTGGCTCCTTCATTAAATGTGCTTGCACTCGGAGATCAGACAGCGATCGCTCTCGGAGAACGTTTAACCTTTGCACGCTGGGCCGCCGTACTGCTTGCCACCTTCTGTGCGGCCATGGCAGTAGCCGCTGTTGGCACGATCGGCTTCATCGGGCTTGTCGCGCCTCATCTAGCACGCATGCTTGTTGGCCAGGATTATATGCGTATTTTTCCCGTAGCGCTGTTTATTGGCGGCTCACTTCTCGTATTTTCCGATACAGTGGGCCGGACAGTACTCGCTCCTGACGAAATTCCCTCCGGGCTTGTAGCTGCTTTGATCGGCACACCATTCTTCTTGTGGCTGATGCATAAAAGCTCCAGGACAAAATAATTGAACAAAAAAAGCCAGGAGCTTCCGCGCTGTGGGCGGGACTCCTGGCTTTACCTGCTTTAATTGGTCTGTGATATTTCCGTCGCGGAAGCAGGCGTGCGGTCGATTAAATCATACGTCATGCAAAGCGGTTTTCCACTCTTTGGGTCGGTTACGACATGGGCGTCAATGCCAAATACCTGCCGGAGCACGTTTTTACAAATGACGTCACTTGGGCAGCCGATGCACTGGACTTCTCCGCTGCACATAGCAATTAAATGATCAGAAAAGCGGGCGGCATGGTTTAAGTCATGAAGCACCATTACAATCGTCCGGCTTTCTTTCTCGTTTAATTGCTGAAGCAGCTCAAGCACTTCAAGCTGGTGAGCCATATCGAGATAGGTGGTCGGCTCATCCAGAAGCAGCAGGTCCGTGTCCTGGGCAAGTGCCATTGCAATCCAGGCCCGCTGGCGCTGGCCGCCTGACAGGGAGTCCAGCGTACGATCCGCAAATTCTAAAACTCCAGTGTCATTCATCGCGCTTTGAATAGAGGCATGATCCTCCGCAGTCAATTTCCGGGTGCGCTTGCGGTGCGGATGCCGGCCGAACGAAACCAGCTGTTCCACTGTTAACGTAAGCGGTATGTCTGGAGTCTGGGCGAGCATAGCCATATTTTTAGCAACTTCTTTAGTTTTCATTTCATGAATAGATTTGCCATCTAAGTAAACGCCGCCTTCTTCCGGGGTCAGGATGCGGGAGAGCGATTTCAGGATCGTGGATTTCCCGCACCCATTCGGACCGATAATAGACGTGATCTTTCCTTCCGGTATGTCGACACTGATATTTTTCAGGACTTGTTTATTTTCATAAGACACATCTATTTGCTCTGCTTGAAGTCTTGCCACTGTCGCAAGCCCCTTTCTTTTCTACAATCTTGATTTATTCTGAACCGTCCATTAATATTGATAATGATTTTCATTTAAAATTATAACGATTTTACGTTAAAATAGCAAACAGATGTATAAATTTATTATGGAGGCGGATGCGGCTATGACTCTTCGCGAACTCGATCACCGGCTGGACATGCTAAAATCAGATTATGTACGTATACAGGGGGATCTGGAAAAGCTCGAATCCTTCGGCGGCAACACAGATGGCATTATGCGCGAACTGGACATTCTTGAGAAAGAAATGCACGAAATCAATACACAAATACGGGAATACAATAAATAAGCGGGCCGTGATAGGCCCGCTTTTCTGCTACTCTTCTAAATATCTCCTCGCCCCGGCATATTCATCTGCATATCCGGAATCCTCCAGACTGACGATTTCCACCGCGCTCCGGGAGTTTGGCGAATGAATCATGTCACCGCCGCCGATATACATACTGACGTGGTGCACCCGCCCCTCCCCATTATCATAAGCAAAAAACAAAAGATCTCCCGGCTTTAGGTCTTCTTTTGCGACCGGCACTCCGTGCTTTGCCTGCACGCTGGAATCTCTTGGAATCTCAATACCATTAGCGGCAAAAATAGTGTGCGTGAATCCTGAGCAGTCAAATCCAAATCCCGACATCCCTGCCCATAAGTACGGGAGTCCAAGAAACTGTTTTCCATCTGCAATAACATTCTTTGCTTCAGGCTCGGGGATATCATTTTCGTTGTTATATATTTCGATATCTGATGCATCGATCCACTTATTCCCGTCTGAAGGAGTAGCTACCAGTACTTCTTCTTGTTGCTCTTTCACCACCGGCAATCGGGTATTATAGCTCAATTCTTTATAATCTTTTCTGCCTTTTTTATCATAAGTTAACTCTGCGGTGGGAGAAGTGATTAGCGCAAATGGTTCATTTTCTAATTTTTCGAGCCGATTGCTTTCGACTATTTGTTCTTCCGGGACCCAGCCGGGGTAACCCAATTCATTTCTTGGTGTTCCCTGGCCTTCCGCTGCAACTTTTACCCATCCTTTCTTTTTTTCTAGAACATGGACCTTTGAACCAAACAGCGCCTGGCTTTCCAGATTACCAACAAGCCAGAGCTTGTCATCTACATTCATAGCCGATGTCCATTCATTCAGGCTGGCCGGATTGGAGGCTGAGGGGAGGTCCATTTCCCGGAGAATATTCGGCTCCGTCCACATCGTCATTGCACTCACATCTGTATAAGCTGTTTCGTTCACTTCTACTTCTGCTGCTTTTACCGGTCCAGCTGTTATTGCTGTTCCTATGACTGCGATCATGATTGCTGAAGTCCAGTGACATTTTTTCATCGCGATTCCTCCTCCTTAAAAGTAACAGAACTACTCTGTGCATGTTTCAGAGGTTTTATCTGGTGCCCTTCAAAAGAAATAGTAGTGGCATTATTTTCCTGAAGCCAATTTGGAGCATCCAGATCGATCATTTTAATGTTCGGATGAGCAAGCGCTAGTTCAGCTGCCGGCGAGGCGCTTATCGTGGATTCCATCATGCTGCCCATCATGCACGGTATACCAGCCGCTTCTGCCACATCAGCAATCTTCCATGCCTCCAGCAGTCCACCGCATTTCATAAGTTTAATATTGATCATATCGCAGGCACGCTGCTCAACGAGCCTGCGGGCGTCTGTATATGTTTTACAGCTTTCGTCCGCCATGATGGGTGTTCCGGTGGATTCTGTAACTTTTTTTAATCCCTCCCAGTCCCCTGCTGCGACGGGTTGTTCTATAAACTGTACCGGAATCCTTTCTTTTTCGAGCTGTTGAATAAATGCAATCGCTTCTTTAGACGTCCATCCCTGGTTGGCATCGATTCTGAGCATGACGCCTGGCGGAAGCACTTCCGCGATAGCCAGAATTCTTTGATAGTCTTTTCTGACATCATCTCCAACTTTCATTTTCAGATAGCGGAATCCTTCGTTGATATACTGCTCTGCTGTGTTTTTCATTCGTTCCGGTTCTTCCATGCTAATCGTCATATCATTTTCCAGTACAGAGGGCTCTCCTCCCAGCCACTCCAGGAGACTGCAGCGGCGCTGCTTTGTAAACGCGTTTATAAGAGCCATTTCTACTGCCGCTTTTGCACTGAAGTTCCCATAACAGCTCTCCTTAAGTTTACGCACATTTTCCTGCAAAGCTCCGCTTGGTGCTCCTGCTAGCGCTTCCGCAGCTGGACCTTTGATAACTGCTTCGATACTTGATGGAGATTCTCCCGTTACTGCAAGAGCCGGTGCAGCTGCTCCTCTCCCTGCAGTGCCGTCTTCCAGCATTACGCTCACTTCAACATTTTCAATGCTTGTAACCGTCCTTACGGAAGTAACAAACGGCCGATTCAAGGGAATCATTTTCCTTTTCGTTTCAAGATAAGATATTTCCATTCAACATCCCGCCTCTTAAATTCTTGATAAGATTTCCGCCACCGTAACGCCAACGACGGTGCCCATAAATGAGCCTATTAATGCCATCATTACTCCTACCGGAACTAGAGTACGGCTGAAGGCTCCTGCGAGTACTGGAGCAGAGGCCATACCGCCAATATTGGCCAGGCTGGCGATGCCGAGAGTGAATAGATCGAGCCGGAACAGCTTTGCCAGAAGCAGCATAATAGCACCGTGAAAAAATAAGATCATAAAGCCGGAAATAATATACGCTGGAACCTCGGCAATATTTGAAAAATCTGCGTTAGAAGCAATTAGAGCGATAATTGTATAAAGCATCAAGTAGCCTATATCCATCGTTCCCGTTAACCTGGCGACCGGCGTTACAGCAAGACCCACTCCCAGCACAGTAACAATTAATATCGTCCATGTGGTTGCATTCACTGCGTTCCCAGCTTCCGGCAGCGTATTTCCTACTGCAATGGCAAGCGAGGCCACCAGCATGGAGAACCCTAAACAGACAATAATTTCTACATATGTTAGAGGTTTTGTTTCCTTTTCCTCCAGGGACAAATTGTACTGCATCTGGTCAATGCTTTCTGTTTTCGCTTTTGTAAATCGATTGAACGCGAATTGGAAAGGAACGAGCCAAAATAGCAGCATTACCCAAAACGAGTAGTTTACTGTATCCATAATTAAAGCATAGCCGAATAAATTCTCAGGCACTTCAAGAATGCCCTGCAGTGCTACAAGATTTGCTGAGCCTCCTGTCCATGAACCAGCCAGGGCAGCAAAAGCTTTCCACGTTTGTGTATCTAAAAATCCTTGCATAATATAATATGTAACCGTAAAACCGCCGATAATACTAATCACAGCTACAACGTAGCTTAGCAGCATTTTCGGGCCAAGCTTGATAATCTGTAGAATATTACAGTTCAATAAAAACAAGAATATCATTGCCGGCAGCAGTAAAGAACGTATACCTGAGTTTAATTCACCAAGAGCTTCGGATCCGCTGAAGACTCCAAAGGTGTTTAACAAAGCCGCAACGATGTAAATGAGCACGACCGTCGGTACATACTTGAAAAATTTACTTTTTGTTACTTTTTCAGCACCTACGAGAAGTGCCACCGTAGCAACTAAAACACTAATGTAAAGAGCACCGCTTTCTATCATGTGGAATAACCTCCTTTGAATTGTTGAATATAAATAAACCCAGCAAAGAGAAAAAATCTCTTTGCTGGGTTTTATCCGGTAAGATAAAGCAGCATGGCTTACATGTCAGCCTTTATTTGCTTGTACTTTAAACTGGCGTTTCGCAGAGCTACCACCATCGCTTTCTGGGACGAACCATGGTAACGTTTTTGGATAATTTCTACAAGACGCTCACTTTCCTGAATTGAAGCCCCTGTGAATATTTCTTTCACGAAGCGGGCGGTTAAAGAAAGAATAGCAGAGCATTCTGCCTCCAGTATCTCGTTTGTCAAAGTATCCACTACAAAGCCGATAAAAAATACCTGGTACTGTTCAGTAATCGGATTGTTTGAAGGGGATTTAGCCTCTCCTACAATGTAAATAGTATTCTCGTTGTACAAATGTCATTCACCTCCTGATTGCTAAAAGAAGAACGCTTTGGGTAAAGGTTCCTTTTACCAGAGGAGTAATATGTTTGAAAATTATGATATCGCACTTTTCCAGATTACGCAATTCTTATTTTTATTTATGTTCCGCTTTTTAAGAATTCCTTCAGTTTTCCAATGCTGAAAAAGGGAATGACGTGAAAGGGAGACCTACAAAAGCTTAGGAGGAGCAATATGACACAAGTAGAAAAAACCTTGTTTAACCAACAGCATGTGAGTAACCATATTTTTAAAAATAAAATGACCGTCGCTCCGATGACGCGAATCAGTGCAGATGATAACGGCACGCCAAATGACCGGATGCGCCAATACTATGAACGCTACGCTCTCGGCGGCTTTGCCGCTGTTATTTCAGAGGGTATTTATACTGACGAAGTGTACAGTCAGGGGTATGCTAATCAGCCCGGTCTTGCCAACAAAAATCACCAGCAAGGCTGGCAGCCGATTACAAAGGCGGTTAAAGAGCACGGAAGCAAAATAATCGCCCAGCTCATGCATGCAGGGTCCCAATCGCAGTATAATCAATATACCAGTGAAACAGCTTCCGCCTCTGCCGTACAGCCGCCAGCTGAAAAAGTATCTTTTTACGGAGGCCAAGGGCCTTTTCCGGTACCGAAAACCATGGATGAAAACGATATGGAAACCGCTAAACAAGGATTTGTACAGGCAGCTCTCCGCGCGGTTGAAGCGGGATTCGATGGCGTAGAGATTCACGGGGCAAATGGTTACCTGCTTGACCAGTTTTTATCTGAATCCACTAATAAACGTACCGATCAATACGGAGGTTCCGTGGAAAACCGGGTCCGCTTTCTTACGGAGGTAATCGAAGCTGTCCGCGGTGCTATTGGCCCAGTCCCTATTCTCGGCATCCGCGTTTCCCAGGCAAAAGTTACAGACAGCTCGTATCGCTGGCCGGCCGGAGAAGCAGATGCTTCCGTTATTTTTTCCAGGCTTGGAAATACTCCACTGGATTATATTCACACTACGGATGGCGATGGCCTCGGCGAAGGCTTTGGGAACGAAACCTTAAGCATGGCCCAGGCAGCTAAAAAATACAGCGGCCTTTCTGTCATTGCCAATGGCAATCTTGGAGAGCCGGAGAGATCCTCCCGTATCATTAACGACGGCGCCGCCGATTTGATTTCTCTTGCCAGAACTGCTCTTGCCAACCCGGACGCCCCGCACCTCATTCTGCACGGCCAGGCTTTGAATCACTTTGATTCTTCTCTTATCATGCAGCCGCTTGCTAATGTGAAAGACGCAGAGCTGGAACAAAATATTCTTAAAGAATAAAAACAAGGAGAGGCCGGCATGGCCTCTCCTTATTCTGCAGGGGCACCGGATACAAGGAACCGTACTTTTTTCTCCCCTAGTTTAATTTTTACAGGCGTTTCGGTATAAACTTCCCCATCTGTATCGGCCTGCTGCACCGGATCTGTAGTAAGATCTATATTTTTACCGAGCACATGCTCAATAGGACTGTTTTCGTTATCAATTTCTTTAGTCCCCATCGTGGCAAAGAATTCTCTTACCAGGGTATTGCCTCCTTCTGGGATGATGAAAATTTCAAATTGTTCATCCTGCATCGAAGTATCGCCAACTGGCACTTGATTGGTACCGATGGAATGACCGTTCATGATTAGAATCATTACCGCTTCCCCGGCATAGTTTTTTCCGTCAATTTTCATCTGATAGGAAAAGACATCCGGGTTCTGGACGGTCTGCAGTGTGCTGATAAAATAGCTTAATTTTCCGATCGCGCCCTTTAAATTTTCGTCCACATTTTCTGAGGTCTCCACGATCAGCCCTATTCCATAAAAATTGGCGAAGAAGCGGTCATTCATTGAACCTATATCAATTTCTTTCGTATTTTTTTCAAGCATGTCCGTCATAGCTCGTTTAGGATTCTGCGCCAGGCCGAGAGACCTTGAAAAGTCGTTGCTTGTCCCATACGGAAGTACTCCCACATCAGGTGTGTACGGCGATTCCATGAGCCCATTTATGCTTTCATGAACGGTGCCGTCCCCGCCGGCAATGAAAATTGCTTCCACATGCTCATCAATCGAAGCACACGTTTCACGTAAATCGTCTTTGGACTGTGTCTGTCTAATGACAAGCTCCACAATAGAAGTTCCCCATACCTGGATAAATGTATTTAACTGCTTTTGTTTTTCATTAACGTCTTTGTTTCCGTTAATAATAAGTAAAGCTTTTTGATACATATGAACGTCTCCCCTATCCTGTCAAATAAACGGCTTCTTTAATGCATAGAAGACGCTAACCGTATATTCCCATTTCCAGGGGGGTGAAAACAAGGGAGATGCTTTTTATTTGCGGTGCAGCATCATTCGTTTGGTGCCGGCATATAGATTAGACCAGTACATACGCTCCGTGTCAGGCGGGCACAGCTGATGTCTCCACACTGATTTCATGCTTGTGCTCTCCGTATATGTCAAAACGTAAACTTCTTTCGGGCCATTTCCAGTGAACCAGGCCCCGCCCTTTTCAAGGGAAATAAAACGGGCCCCCCGCAGGTTTTTTATGTTTCGGTATGCCTTCAGGCTCTCATCCATCAGGGCCGCATACAGCACTACCTTTTGCGTCTCCTGCTCCGGAGAAGATATACCGACCTTTTTCCAATGCTTTTTTACACATTTTACTACGTCCAATTGGCTTTCGATGTTTGTTCCTGTTAATTCTTTCATTACATTCTGAATAATAGAAACAAATAAATCATTTATCCCGGGTGCTATTCTTTTTGCATGATACTGGTTTTTCATTTATATCTCTCCTTAATTAATCACATTTTTGAAGCATCGGACATTTCGCACATACTTCATTACTGTTACTTAATGCTTTATAAATAGAACACCAGGACCGTTTCGCGTAACAGATTGGAACGTTTTGATTTTTGGCGCGTTCCTTTAATTTAGCCGAAACGTTGTGATTGATGAAATCAGTCAGCACAAGCACCAAATCAATATTTGGCGGAATTTCTTTTTGTACCATTTTTACTTTGCGTCCGCTGACATGTTTGATGTCCTGAAAGCCTAATTCTTTTAAGCGGTCGGGAATGGCCCCCAGTCTGTCTGCTCCAATGATCATCAATCCGTCCATGTTTATCCTCCTATTTGAAAATAATTCTCATTTGTTAAGTATAGTTTATTGAAAACGATTCTCAATGTCAACGTTTATTCTTAAGCCGGAAGTTTTTATTCTGCCTGTATGTGGAATACAATTGAAAGTATGCCGCCAGTCAGTCATAAAGGGAGGTATCATATGAAAAGTCCTGATGAAGTTCATATAGAAACACTTACCGTAAAAGATGACGGTACAATACCTAATCATCCTAGTTTTCCGGTGCTCATTTATAAGCAGACGACAACCGGCTCTGATGATGTTAAAGCACTTTTTAATACAAACAACTGGCTGGGTGCTTGGAAAGGAAGTGTATTTAAATACCATCATTATCACAGTAACTCACATGAGGTGCTTGGATGCGTAAGCGGATCGGCTCTTTTGCACATTGGTGGCGAACAGGGCAGCCAGCTTAATATAAAAAATGGCGACATATTGATTCTTCCGGCTGGATATGGCCATAAGCTTATTGAGCAGAGTGAAGACTTTGCAGTTATCGGTGCTTATCCAAATGGTTCGGATTATGATATGTGTACCGGGGATCCTTCCGAGCGCCCGGAAAAGGTAGATAATATTTATCAAGTACCTCTGCCCGATTATGATCCTGTTTTCGGCTCAGACGGACCACTTTTTTCTTATTGGACAAATTTTTCATAAACGAAAGGAAGCCGCATATACTATGGCAACGAAAACGAGACAGATACTTTTAAACGAAAGACCAAAGGGCCTTCCCGATAAAAATACTTTTGCATTTAATCACACGGAAATAGAGGCGCCGGCAGAGGGAGAAGCTCTTCTGCAAATGATCTATATCTCCGTGGACCCATATATGAGAGGAAGGATGGATGACCGTGAATCTTACGTGCCGCCTTTCCCTCTGCATAAACCAATTGCTGGAGGCGGCATAGCCAGGGTACTTGAAAGCCGCGACAGCTCTTTAAGTGAAGGCGACTATGTAACCGGGAACTTACCGTGGCAGGAATACGTTAACGTTAACGCTTCAGAAGTGCGCAAGGTACAGGCGGAAGCGGCTCCGGTCTCTGCTTATCTAAGCGCTGTGGGCATGCCTGGCCTCACTGCCTATTTCGGCACCCTCAGCATTGGCCAGCCTAAACAGGGCGAGACATTCGTCATCTCAGGCGGTGCTGGTGCCGTCGGATCACTTGCGGGGCAGATTGCTAAAATGCAGGGAGCTCGCGTTGTCGGCATCGCCGGCACCGATGAAAAACTGGATTATATGAAAAGCATTGGCTTTGACGAAGTAATCAACTATAAAACAGAGGATATAACAAAGGCTATTGAGCGGACCTGCCCGGACAAAGTAGACGTATATTTTGATAACGTCGGAGGCGAAATGAGCGATATTGTGCTCGATCATTTAAACAAATTCGCCCGCGTAGTGCAGTGCGGAGCAATTTCCACTTATAACGATCCGGACAATTATGGCCCAAGGGTTCAGTTTAAGCTCATTAAGTCGAGTGCCCTGATGAAAGGGTTCATCGTAGGCGATTATGCCGACGAATTTGAAGAAGCCACGAAGCAGCTTGCAGCCTGGGTCGCTTCTGGTGACCTGCAGTATGAAGAAACTATTCTTACCGGCTTCGACCGCATTCCAGAAGCATTTATTGGTTTGTTTACCGGACGAAACACAGGTAAATTACTCGTGGATGTTTCCCAATAACATTAGAATTCCGCTGCGCCATGTAAAAAACCGCCTGCCCAGTTTATGGGCAGGCGGCTTATTTATATTTTCATTAATTTAAGGACGGCCCCGAAGGTTTCGGTGCAGTCTGTTTTTCTCTTGACTGCTCCTTTAATTCCTCTTTCTTTTTTACTTCCTGGTTGCTCGGCGGACTCAGGCTGAGAATTTTATCTCCAGATTCAGGCTTTATCGCATTATCAAGAGTAAAGAATTCCAGGCGCCCGGTCGGTTTTTGGATGCCGATCAGCACGACGTCCTCTGCGCGGTCATTTAAATAAGACTGATATGGATATTCTTTCGTTAAAGTAGTTAATTTAAATACATAACCCGCATCCACTTTCCAGTTCAGTTCTTCAAATGTGGCGCCTTTTTCAAACAGGACCCGGCCGCCGACTTTTCTCATCAGTTCATCAGGTTCATTCCGGTCAGATTGATGCCAGCTGAGCTGAAACAGATCCTTTCTTCCAAATTCAGGCACAAAGGTTGTACAAACAAGCGAATTATAAGAATCCCGGTCAGTGGCTGCAATAATTTTATTGTAGGGTGTCATGTCCAGCGAATACTCTGACTGCTCTGAAAGGATTTCTCCCCGGTAATACGCAATTCCCGCTTTACGGGCGTTAAACAAATGCTCAAACGAAGAGTCGGCAATCAATACCGGAACGTTCATTTCTTTCAGCTTCTGCGCAAGGCTGGTGCTAAAAGAACTCCCCCCGACGAATAAAACCCCCGGAAGCCCTTCCTTTGAAAGGTTTAATTTTCTGGCAAGCGGCCCAATGGTGAAGCCGTGGAAGCATACGGTGGCAAATACCAGCGCAAATGTGAGCGGGGTAATAATCGAAGCCCCGGCATAGTTGTATTCTTCAAGAACGTTCGCAAAATATCCGGCCACTGTTAAAGCCACGATTCCCCGTGGAGCAATCCACCCCACCAGGGCTTTTTCGCCAAATGTTAAGTCAGTACCTATGGTGGAAAGCCATATTGAAAGCGGACGTACTAAGAACAACATCAAAAGCACGTAAGCGATGATCTGCGGATCGAAAATCTGCATCAGCGTGGCCCGGTCAAGGGACGCTGTCAGCATAATAAAAATACCCGAAATCAGCAGGACGGAAATATTTTCTTTGAAGTGCTGCATATCGCTGATAGAACTGATATGAAGATTTGCCAGCGTCATCCCCATCGCAGTAACAGCCAGCAGCCCTGTCTCATGCATGACCACGTCAGAAATAACAAAGCTTGCGATCACCATCGAGAGAACTACCGGAGATTTCAAAAATTCCGGCACATGCCCCCGCTCAAAAGTCCATCCGATTATTCTGCCAAAAAGAATCCCCAGAAAGACTGCAAACAACGAAGCCATAAAGAAATTAACGAGCGAAACAAAGGCTGATTCTTCAGAGGTGAAGGTGCGTATAATTTCAAACGCAAATACTGCCAGAAGAGCACCAAACGGATCGACGACAATCCCTTCCCACTTAAGTATTCTCGCCGGCCTCGGTTTCAGCTTTGCCTGGCGCAGGAGCGGCAGAATAACAGTAGGACCCGTGACAATCAGCAGCCCGCCAATGATAAAAGAAACTTCCCATGACAGCCCTGCTACAAAGTGAGCTGTCAATGAACCGAGTATCCAGGCTAAAAACGCCCCTAATGTAATGATGCGGTAGACAGGCTTTTGAAGCCCCTGAAGCCCTCTGAAGTCAAGATTCAGGCTTCCTTCAAATAAAATAATGGCTACGGCAATCGAAACGATCGGTCCGTACAAATCGCCAAACGCTTCGGAAGGGTTAATAACCCCGAAGATTGGGCCGATTAAAAGCCCGGCAACCGACATGACCACGATGGCCGGCAGTCTTGAAAACCAGGCAACCCACTGGGAACCAATCCCAACAGCGCCAATCAGCATTAATTGAAACAATAGAGAGTCCAGCATACTATTTTCCCTTCTTTCCACTCCCGTTTTTTATCTTTGGGTTTATTCTTGTATGTAAGTCGTAATCCTTTCGTTTTTTAATCACTTGAAATAAAAAGATACTATACTAAACCCTATTGTTTCAATCAAAGTAGTTTATAAGTATATATTTTTTCACAAAAAAGCACGCTTTTAAACAAAGCATGCTTCCTCATTACTTTTCTTCTATTTCTTCTTGAATCGACTGGCCAAGATGACGCCCCGGCTCATCGATTCTACAGTAGATACGGTCTCCAAGCTGGCAGTCCTTCAGTGCCATTGGCTCGTATTGATCTGTCATTAAATAGACACTGTCTGCCCATTGCAGAGTAGCTGACAGGCTCACCTCCCCCGCACGTACTGTTACTCTTACAAGGTCACGTTTTTCTATCTTCACTCTGCCAACCGGCACCTGTCGCGAGGCTTGGCCTTCATATATGGTTACAGGCTCGTCATTCTCCACTTCTGCAAGATATCTTGTTTCCCCTTCTTCAAAGATATACTGGTGTACAGCGCCGGCGTTAATGCGGAAGACCCGGGCTGGATACGTGCTGGTCGTACGGTTTTCCGATAATATATAAATATACCCGTGGCCTGTATCTCCAACAAGCAGGCCTTCAGCCGGGGACAAAACATCTGCTGCGTCTATACATACACGCGAACCTTCCCCCATCGGCTCTATTGCCTCCACGATGCCCAGCTTCCATACATCATTTTCCATCATACTCATCAGCACCCGCTGCTCCCTGTGGATTTTTTACCCTCTTCCTCCATTTTTACTTTGTGCTCTCTCCCCCACTTTTCCAGCTCCCGCAGAAGTGATTCAAGGGAAGCGCCGTAGCTTGTCAGAGAATATTCTACTTTCGGGGGGACGACCGCATACGCATGACGTAATACCAGCCCATCATGCTCCAGCTCTTTAAGCTGCTTGATTAGCGTCTGATGATTAATCTGCTGCAGCTGCTGTTTAATCTCACTAAAACGAAGGGTTTTTCCAACCAGCTCCATAAGAATAACTGCTTTCCATTTCCCGCATACTTTATCGAGCGTAATTTTTATATTTTCTCTTTCTTCTATTGTCATTATTTCACTCCCTCAATCTAAAAAAAAGCACTACTATATATTCCAATATAAGTATGTGCAAATATATTATATGTAGGTATTATAGCCTTAAAGCCGGGTATATAAACGTGAAGAGCTTTATTCCTCAAAAAAAAGCAGCCTCTTTTAAGAGACTGCCGTACTTTTATTGTTTTTCTGCTATTTCTGAAAGCTCTGCCCACCGTGTCATTGCCTGATCCAGTTTTTCGTTGGTTTCTTTCTGGATGTTAGACCACTTTTCGATGGCTTCCAGGTCACTGCCGCTCTCTTCCATCTGTTGTTCTGCTTCCGCCAGCTCGTCTTCAAGACGGGCTATATGCTCCTCGATCTGGTCCCACTCCTGCTTTTCCTTATAGGACATTTTTTTCTTTTCCCCAGCCGCATTGCTGATAGCTTCCGGTTCCGTCTTTTTTTCCTTACTGAGCGCCGGCCGGGAGCTGTCCTTTTCGGCACTCATGAATTCCGTATAATTGCCTTCAAACAGAGTAACCTGGGAGGACTCATCAAACACAAACAGTTTTTCTGCTACCCGGTCAAGAAAATAACGATCGTGGGAAACAGTTACGACTACGCCCGGGAACTGCTGAAGGTATTCTTCAAGCACACTGAGAGTCTGCACGTCCAGATCGTTCGTCGGCTCGTCCATAAATAAAACGTTTGGTTCGGTCATTAAAATACTGAGCAGGTACACCCGTTTCTTTTCGCCGCCGGACAGACGGGAAATATACGTCCACTGATCCTCCCGCTCAAACAGAAAGCGTTCGAGCATCTGTTCAGCTGAGATACTTTCTCCGTTAACAGTGTATATAACCTCGGCTATATCACGAATGTATTCGAGCACACGCTTGGATTCATCCAATTCTTCCTGCTGCTGCGAATAGTAGCCAAGCTTTACGGTCGGGCCATACACGACATCTCCGGCATCAGGTTCGGTACGGTTGGCCAGAATATTTAAAAGCGTCGTTTTCCCAGTGCCGTTCGGTCCAACTATGCCTATTTTTTCACCCGGAGTGAACATATAATTAAACTTGGAAAACATATTCTTTTCTCCGTAGGATTTTTCCAAATCCTCCGCTTCAATGACTTTCTTTCCAAGCCTTGCAGAACCGACCGGAACCTGCACTTCTTCTTTTTTCGGCGGTCCTTCCTGCTGTTTTAACTCCTCTGCCCGCTCTTTCCGGGCCTTCTGTTTTGTGCCACGCGCTTTAGGCTGCTTCTGAAGCCAGGCAAGCTCCCGTTTTAATGTGTTCTGTCGCTTTGCTTCGGCATGGGCTTCGTTCGCTTCACGCTCTGCTCTTTTTTCCAGAAACAATTCATAGTTGCCGTCATACTCATGCAGCCGGCCCCGTTCCAGTTCGAAAATTTTGTTAGTCACTCTATTTAAGAAGTAACGGTCGTGCGTCACTAAAATTAATGCTCCGTTATAGCTGGACAAGTATTTTTCCAGCCAGTTAATGGACTCATCATCGAGATGGTTCGTCGGCTCGTCAAGAATAAGAATATCGCAGTCCTGAATAAGCGCCCGGGCAATGGAGGCTCTTTTGCGCTGGCCGCCGGATAGTTCGTTAATTTTTTGATTGTAGACTGTCAGCCCCAGCCTGTTCAACACCTGCTGCGCTACAGTGCCTGCCTCCCACGCACCGAGCTGGTCCATCTTCTGCTGGGCTTTCATCCACTGTTCCTGGGCGGCTTCGCTTTCGGGCTCCTCTTCCAGACGGGCCTGGGCTTTTTCATAATCCTTTACTGCCTTCATAATGTCAGAGGAGCCCTCATACAAGTAATCAATCAGGTTCTCTTCCTCCGGCAGTTCCGGATCCTGAGGCAGATACTCGATCCGCAGCTGTTTAGAATGCTGAAGCTTCCCTTTTTCTGAAGCATCAATTTCAGAAATCACCCGCAGAAGCGAGGATTTTCCTGTGCCGTTAACGCCAATCAGCCCGATGCGATCCCCGGGCTCAATAGTAAATGAAATATGGTCAAAAAGCACCTTTGTGCCGGTTGTCTGGTATAGATTTTCCGCTACAAGCAGACTCATGTTCTCACCGTTCCTTTCTCGTCCTTTCCTATCTTAGCATATTTGCGGGGGGTCCTGAAAAACGTACAGTTATTTTCAAG
This sequence comes from Marinococcus halophilus, assembly GCF_900166605.1. Taxonomy (NCBI): domain Bacteria; kingdom Bacillati; phylum Bacillota; class Bacilli; order Caryophanales; family Bacillaceae; genus Marinococcus; species Marinococcus halophilus. The sequence continues at coordinate 176,812 of NZ_FVZD01000004.1, read as the reverse complement.
CCAGCCCACCAAAAAAGCACCTCCCATAAGGGAAAGTGCTTATACGAAAAATTAGTTTTAGGAAAGATCCATTCTTTTCTTTTTGTTTCTTGGCGGCCGGCTGTTTTTATTGGAGCCGTGGCCCTGAGACCGTTTTTGCTTATATTTCGAAGAAGGCTTGCCCTGGCCTTTAGGGCCTTTGTTACGAATAGGTGCTTCTGAAGTCAGTTTAACCGGCTCTTCTTTCAGTTCACGGACATTCATTTTTAGTGCTGCCGCTACGATTTGTTTCGCATCGTATTCGTTCAGAAGCTCTTCTGCCGTGCGTTCCCAATATTCGTTATCGTCCACTTCCATCGATCCGACCAGTTTCTCTACAGCCTGCTGGGCTCGCCCTTCAACTGCATCATTTCTCGTCGGCTTAGGAGCCTTTTTTAACTTAGCCTGTACGGTCTTTTCGATAAGACGCAGATGAGTCATCTCTCTCGACGGCACAAAGCTGTAGGCTACACCTTCGTTTCCTGCCCGGCCGGTACGGCCAATCCGGTGCACATAGCTTTCCGGATCCTGCGGAAGATCAAAGTTGTACACATGTGTAACACCGCTCACGTCAATACCGCGGGCTGCTACGTCAGTCGCTATGAGAAGCTCAATAGTACCCCTTTTGAATTTTTGCAGCACTTTGTCCCTTTGAGCCTGCTTCATATCTCCATGAATGCCTTCTGCCGCATACCCACGTCTTGATAAAGCTTCTGTCAATTCATCTACACGGCGTTTAGTACGCCCGAAGACAATCGCAAGCTCCGGTGGTGTATAATCGAGCATATTACAAAGGGTTTCGAACTTCTCCTGTTCGCTCACTTCAATGTAATACTGATCAATTTTAGCCACGGTCATACTTTTGTTTTTCACTTGAACCTGTTCCGGGCTGGTCATGAATTTATCTGCTACACGCTTTAGCTTTGGAGGCATGGTAGCTGAGAATAAAAGCATTTGCCTCGGTTCCGGAATATCTTTTAGGATTTCTTCGATATCATCCACAAACCCCATGCTGAGCATCTCGTCCGCTTCGTCAAGAACAACTGTCTTCATTTTTCCAAGGTCGATCGTTTTTCTCCGCACATGATCCATTAAACGACCCGGTGTCGCTACAATGATTTGCGGTTTTCTTTTCAGTGCTTTAATTTGGCGCTGAATGTCCTGGCCTCCGTAAACGGCTACTGCTGTAACACGTTTATGCTTTCCAAGGCGGTTTAATTCTTCGGAAACCTGTACAGCAAGTTCTCTTGTTGGTGCAAGTACGATACCCTGCGGAGCGTTGGCTGTTTTATCAGCTGCTTCAAGAAGTGGTATGCCGAAAGCAGCAGTTTTGCCTGTACCAGTCTGTGCCTGGCCAATGATATCTGTTCCGTTCTTCGCTTTTGGAATAACTTCCGATTGTATTGGTGTTGCTTCTTCAAATCCCATTTCTTCAATAGCTTGAAGAATAGGTGATTCCAATCTTAGTTCTGAAAATAAAGTCAAGTATATATTCCCCTTTTATGCTTATTCGATCATTTCATATGAACTAATTAACATTACCATATTCATGAAAAAAAATCTATCTGATTTTCATATTCCTTATGAATTAACTATACGTTTACACTGCTCCTTTAATTGTAATAAAAACGTAACATAAACTGCATTGAACAGTTTGTATTAATGACGATATAATTAAATTACAAAATTTTCATTTAATTACGCCTATAATTATGCGAGGAGGACGGGCAAATGGCTGTGAGGAATAGATTTGCATATTTTGTTGACCGTTCTGGAAGGCAAGTCACGGTGGGGACACTGGAGGATATCGAACAGATGGACTTAGGCCGGGGCCAAATTTATTATTGCGATTCTGAGCAGGCGCTCGTCCAGGGTGTTAAAGAGTATTATCATAAAGAGTGCATTATTACACTCCGTTCTCCAATGGACGAGTTTAAAGAAAACCTTTCGCGCTAAATTCCACCCTGCTTTCTCTGAAAGCAGCGGTATACATATAAAGAGGGCCCGCTTTTTATTGCGGACCCTCTTTTACGTTCTATTTTACTTCAGATTGAACTTTTACTTCAATGTTATTGCGCGTGGCTTTGGAATACGGGCAGTACTGGTGGGCAAGATCCACTAATTCGTCCGCTTCTTCCTTCGAAACACCGCTGATTTCCACTGTAAGTTCAGCAGCCAGCTGGAACATGCCATCGGATTCGTCCTTTTGAAGGCTTACAGCTGCAGTTGTTTTAGAAGAAACGTCTTTATTTTTTTTGCTTGCCTGAAGGTTCAGCATGCCATCAAAGCAGGCTGCATAGCCGGAGGCGAAGAGCTGTTCCGGATTGGAACCTGATTTAGAAGAACCAGAGCCCGGCTGTTCTAAATTCACATCGATCATTCCATCGTCAGAACGTACGTGACCTTCACGGCCACCTTCTACAGTAGCTTTTGAAGTAAATATTGTTTCTGCCATACATAATTCCTCCATTCAACTTAATAACGTTGATTCCAATAATTACTATACACTTTTCCGCCCATTTTTAAACATGCAGTCCTCTAAATGTTTTCTGAAATTAACTTTTCACGCCTCAGAATAAATAGTAAATACGTCAGTTGCCCATCGGAAAGTGCTATTATAAAATCATTGAAGATTAAGTAAAAATAACCGCCAGGAGCGCTTTTTGCTTTGCAAAATAATTCTACAATAAAGGAGCGGTCCAATTCATGAACCGAGACTTCCCGTTAAAAACCCCTACTAATTCTTTGCTGCTTACAGCCGTCGATCATACCCGGGTCGGAGTTATTATTACAGACCCGGATATAGAAGACAATCCAATCATTTATACGAACAGTGGTTTTTGCAATTTAACCGGCTATTCCGCCGGGGAGGTTCTCGGAAACAACTGCCGTTTTCTGCAGGGGCCGGAAAGCGACATTCATACTATTGAACGTATGAGGGAATCATTGAAATTATACGAACCAATTTCACTTGAGATCATTAACTACCGTAAAGATGGCACTAAGTTTTGGAACGAGCTTCACATTGATCCAGTATATGAACCAGAAGAAGATAAATACTATTTTATCGGGGTACAAAAGGATATTACAAAACAAAAGAATGCCGAACAGGATGCGCTGGAATATTTTAATGAAATTAATCTGTTATCTACCCCTATTGTTCCAATTATCGACAGCGTTTATGCCATGCCCCTGATCGGTAACGTCGACGAGCAGCGGCTGAAGATTATTTTTACGAACATCACTGATGCTATACATCATTCCAAAGTAGAAACGCTCATCGTTGATCTTTCGGGTCTTTCCACGTTGAATGATGAGATTATGAAAGGCATCTTTACTTTAAACGACCTTTTAAAACTACTCGGAACCGAGCTGATTGTTACCGGTGTTTCCCCAAGCCTTGCGGTAAGATCCAAGGATATGGATTTCGACTTCTCTGCTTTTCAGACCTTTGGTACTGTTAAAGATGCTGTTCGTTCCAAGCAGCGCAGCAATTGATATTGAGAGTAATAAAATATGTACAGAAAACGTATTGATATTATTTCAAGCCCGTGATATGATGAAATCACTATTTTGATCCGTTAGTTTGAACAAGCTTAGGGTTTTAGCTTCTGAACTTGGTAATACGCGGTTTGCAAGATAAGTAACATTTGTGCCAGAAGGCACACAGGAGGATTATTTTTATGGAACAAGGTACAGTTAAGTGGTTTAACGCAGAAAAAGGTTTTGGCTTCATCGAGCGCGAAGGCGCAGACGACGTTTTCGTTCACTTCTCCGCTATCCAGGAAGAAGGCTTTAAAACCTTAGAAGAAGGACAAACGGTAGAATTCGAAATAGTAGAAGGCGACCGCGGCCCACAAGCTGCAAACGTCACTAAAAACTAATTAAGTCATATCCAGCTGCTCTCTTAAATTAGAGAGCAGCTTTTTCTTTTCAAAAAAACTACCCTTTTTATAATTAAATATTAAAGTTTGTTGCTATAATTTGGGTGACATGATACAATGAATTTACTATTTTGATCCGTTAGTTTGAACAAGCTTAGGGTTTTAGCTTCTGAACTTGGAACTATGCGGTTTGCAAGATAAGTATTATTTGTGCCACAGGGCACGCAGGAGGATTATTTTTATGGAACAAGGTACAGTTAAGTGGTTTAACGCAGAAAAAGGTTTTGGCTTCATCGAGCGCGAAGGCGCAGACGACGTTTTCGTTCACTTCTCCGCTATCCAGGAAGAAGGCTTTAAAACCTTAGAAGAAGGACAAACGGTAGAATTCGAAATAGTAGAAGGCGACCGCGGCCCACAAGCTGCAAACGTCACTAAAAACTAATTAAGCCATATATAAACCTCTCTCCTTTTTGGAGAGAGGTTTTTTCTTGTTGCTTTCGGACGTCCACACATACAAAAAAAGAATACCCAAAAACCGGGTATTCCTAATGCAGGATATTATTCACTAGCGGCGCCTGAATGTTTCAAGAAAAGCATGTACAATTTCTACCGACTGAAAAGCAAAAATGCTGAGTGCCGAAAGGGATAAGAGCCCCATAATGACAAAGCGCATATTCTGAACTAGATGCAAAGCCCACATGTTATCCCTCCTTTTGATATATTTCTATCATACTCCCCTGTCACACGTTTGCAACAATTTTGTGTTATTTTTCAGTATATCTTCTGTTCTCCTTGGCCAAGAGGGGCTCTTCATCCGAAAGACTGAAATTTAATTAAAGGGAAACCACTTCTTCACTTTATTTTTCCAATACTTGACGGAAAAGTATTCAAATATATAAGTTAAAATCAAACCGTATAAAATAACTCCGAACAGACTCAGCACTACCATTGTTCCCTGACCAAGTGCCGTAACCGGCTCAATGTTAGAGCGCCCAAACATGACAAGCGCCATGAGTACGCTCAGGGCAGAGGTCCACAGGGAATCTGCCGGAGGTTCGATCCCCCACACCCAGATCACGAAACAGATGTATAATATTAAAATACTGCCCCAGACATAATACTGATGCTGACGGCTTAAATACCGAATAAGCGGCATTGTATAAAATTTAGTAATCGTTTTGAGCCGGAACAGATGAATAATTCTTGCCAGTCGTGCAAACTGAAAGATCGCATCTAATGGTATAATAGCTATTAATAAAAACGGGTGTGTTTTAACGAACTCCCATTTCCGCTCTGCCCGAAAAAATCGGAAAGCATAATCAAGCGTGAATAATGCCCAGGTGGTCCAAATAATATAGCCGGACACTTCTGTGTCGTACCAAATAGTGCCTACAGATAGAATGGCAAGTATCACCATAATGGCTTCATATAGTCTCTTCCCAAATTCCTGGTCCCTCTTTTCACCCATAATTAAAGACTCGCTTTCCTATTTGTTTTCTTCTAAGCTTTAATCGTACTATATTTATAAAAAAAACAGCAAATCTTCTATTGCACAATTCGCTACTACTGGTTATAATAGAATTTGTCTTGCGGATGTGGCGGAACTGGCAGACGCGCACGGTTCAGGTCCGTGTGAGCTTACGCTCTTGGAGGTTCGAATCCTCTCATCCGCACCATTCCTTATATAACGAATACACCAGGCTTTTTCAGGCTGGTGTTTTTTTATGCTTTTATCCCTTTATTCTATCACGAACTTCCCCGCAGACACCTCCCCTTTTATTGGTGTAAGCAGTGGGTAAAGACGGGTATTGAATTACAGCAGTAATCAATGAGCAGACGTTAGGAGGATTAAGTTGAGCAGACAGCTGGCAGAATGGCTTCAAGCATCCAATTACAGTGTTGTAATGACCGGCGCGGGAATGTCTACGGATAGCGGGCTCCCGGATTTCCGTTCATCTTCGGGACTTTGGAGCAATTATGACCCAAAGCAGTTAGCCACGGTCGAAGCCCTTGAACACCAAAATGAAGCATTCACAAGCTTCTACCAATGGCGCCTGCAGTCCTTACTCGAAGCATCTCCAAATAAAGGCCACGAAGTTTTAGCCCATTGGGAACAGCAGGGCATCCTGCAGCATGTCATAACCCAAAACGTAGATGGTTTTCACCAGGCGGCCGGCCAGCAACATGTTTCTGCTTTGCACGGCAGCCTGCGGGAGATCCATTGTCACATTTGCGGCCGGCCGGCAGCGCAGGAGGATTTTTTAAACAGATCTTCTCTTTGTCCGAATTGCGGCGGCAAACTGCGGCCAGGTATTGTCCTGTTTGGTGAAATGCTGCCGGAACATGATATTCAACAAGCGCAGGAGGCTACCTCGTCCTGTGATTTATTTATCGTGCTCGGGTCAAGCCTCCAGGTAGCACCTGCTTCCCTGTTTCCAATGGAAGCAAAAGAGAACGGAGCCAGGCTTGTTATCGTAAACCAGGAAGATACAGATCTCGATTCGCGGGCAGATTTAACCTTCCCCGGGGCTTCTATTCAAGACGTTCTTCTAGAAACAAATGCGTATATGTAACTAAAGAAGCTTCCAGTCGTCGCTGGATGCTTCTTTTTATGAAATAGCGCTGGTTTTCACTTTCTTTTTCTGCAGTAACGCATCTACAAGTTTACGGGCCGCCCTGGCTTCTTCCTCTCTCGGATCAATTTCCACTTTCAGCGGCGCAGCTACTATCTGCGCTCCATGCTTTTGGAACCGGCCCTCTATCAAGTCGAGGGCCCGCCCATATTTTAGATACATGAAGTCGCACGAGCCGAACAGTGCTGCCTGCAAACCTTTTAACTGTATTTCTTCCATTTCTGCATAATAATCCTCTACTTCATAGTGAAGACCTCCGCCCCTAGGTGTAAGTACCAAATAATACACCGTCGTATATATTCAAATGAGCCAGCTCAGGCTCTTCTATTAATTCGTCTATATGTTAAAATAGTAAATGATAATCATTTTCAACTTAGGAGGCACCTCTTATGACCGATATAGCCAGCACCCCACTTGCACAAACCATTCAATCCCGGCGTAGCATTAAAAAGTTTACAGAGCAGCCGGTAGATAAACAAACAATTCTTGAATTACTTGAAGTTTCCAAATGGGCGCCTGACCATGGCATACGTGAGCCGTGGCGCTTTCTGCTTTTTCTTGGCAGCGGTACAGAAAAACTTGCAGAGGCTCTCGCCGATTACCAGGAGCACGAAGGTTCAAAAAAACCCGAAAAAGTGCGGGCCCAAATTTCCGAGCTCCCCGGGGCCCTGCTTGTCGTCAACCAGGCAGAGGAAAAAACGGAAAAATGGGAAGAGGATTTTGGCGCGGCCTCTACTCTTATTCAAAACTTTCAGCTGTTAAGCTGGGAGCAAAATATCGGTATGATTTGGAAAACGGGAGATTATATATATTCAGATCGTTTCAAGAAGTCCCTTGGTATCGAACCGAAAGAAACTATTGTCGGCATGCTGCAGCTTGGCTATTTTGAAAAAACGCCAAAAGCAAAACCACGAACATCCATCAAAGAAAAAATTAATATTTTTGAATGAAAAGCTCATTTTCCATAAAAAAACCTTCCTGAACGCCAGGAAGGTTTTTTCGTATTAACAGAACGTATCTTTTGGTTTGGGTACAGAAAGACCGAACAACGGCCGTAGGAAAAGAGCCAGGAATGTACCGGCTAACGCAAATACTGCCCATACATAGCCGTGGACACTAAAGGAGGCAATACCACCAAAGTAAGCACCGATGTTACATCCAAAAGCGAGCCGTGCTCCGTAACCCATCAAAAGGCCGCCGATAATAGAGGCAGAAGCGTTGCCGATGGTCACTTTTGTAAACTTAAACAAACCGCCTGCTGCTGAAGCAATAAATGCGCCTAAAATTACGCCAAAGTTCAGTACAGTAGTGGAGTCGGCAAATATGGTAGTCTGCAGAGCCTGCGCACTTTCCCCGCTCCAATAATCCCAGCCTGAAGCATTGATGCCTACTGCCTCAGCTGCTTTGGATCCCCAAAGTGCAAACGCCGAGGTAATTCCCCACGGCTGGCCGCGTGTAAGCAGGGTTAAAGCATTTAATACAGCAAGAACTACTGCTGCAATCATCATTGGCCAAGAACCGCGGAAAATGCGTTTCCAGCCGCTCGCTGTAGGCAGAGTAGCCATTGCCGGCGGGTTTTTCTTTTTATCAATAATTAATGTCACTGCGATCACAGCGGCAAAAATAAGCAAAGATACTATCCAGGCTCCCGTGTATCCAAGACCGGTGGACGTTGCCAGCGATATCGCGCCGAAGGAAGGTGTTTCATCTGTCCAGAACGAAAGATGATACGCCCCAACGGTAGAGCCAACAATGAAAAAGAGCAGCGTAATGAACATATTCGTCCGACCGCCGCCTACTGCATACAGCGTTCCGGAAGCGCACCCTCCTCCGAGCTGCATTCCCAGCCCAAACATGAATGAACCAACGACAACACTCACGCCAACAGGGCTGACGTAGCCGGCAGCTTCCCCTCCAAAAAATGTTGAACCAATAGCAAGAATTGGCGCGAACAGGGTGACTGCTGCCGCCAGCATTACCATGTGAGCTCTTAGCGCCTGGCCATTACCGACAGACATCAAACGCCGAAACGCTGATGTAAATCCAAACCTGGCGTGAAATAGTGTGTATCCCAAAAGCAGCCCAATAGTAAGCAAAAGTGGCTGTACGATCGCCTGGGTTAATGCAAGATATAAAGTTAAGATAGCAAATACGATCAACCCGCCGGTAACCAGCTTATTTTGAGGAGCTCCCAGTTTCTTGGAAGCTTTCTCGGCAGTTTCCTGCTGGGAAACGGGCTGTACTGTTACTGCCATTATAATCCCCCATTCCTATCTTTTTAGTCAGTTTTACGTTCTTTATCTTAAATATTTTTTTAAAGATAGTCAAAGATGTTGCTTTTGTAACGAAAATTTACTATTATTAATGAATTGAAACTTAAAGGTACTAAAAAAACTATATAGTTTTAAGGGGGCATGGGCATGGATGAAAAGAAAATATACATTCAGCAGACTGCAATGCAGCTGTTTTCCAACCAGGGGTTCTTTCACACCTCGGTACAGGATATTGCTGAAGCGTGCCGGATGTCCAAAGCTTCTATTTATAAAATTTTTCATTCTAAAGAAGACATTCTCGCCCAAATTGTAAGGGATAATTTAAACCATATTATTCATCGTGCCAATTACGCCCGTAACGAGCAGTCCAAGCAGCCCCGGGATCAGCTGATTGCCAAGCTGTCGAGGGAAATTGAAGGCCTCGTGGAGCACCGGGAATACGTATGGATGCTTTACCAATCTGCTTCCATCAACAAACAGTCTGACGACATTAAGGCCCTTTTAAAACAAGGCCAGCTTATTATGGTGAACTGGCATAAGGATACACTGCTCGAAGCATTTGGCACCGATATAGAGCCTTTCGTTTGGGACCTTGCGATATGCATGCAGGGAATGAGCAGAGAAATGATTGCATTTGCTGAAAAGGTTGACCGGCATAATTTTGATTTTGACCGTCTTGCTGAAGTGTTAGTCACCAACATTGAAAGTATCATCAAACACAAGACGTCCTCGGCTTCTGTCTTTTCAAGCGAGGATATGGAGCCTTTCAATCTTCAGGGTCATTACGGCGAAATTGATCAAAAGGATTTATGGGATCGGACCATTCAGCAGGTACGGGCTTTCATTCATTACCGCTTTCCGTCCTATGAAAAAAAGCAGTGGGTCGAAGCAGTAGATCGTCTAAACCAGGAATTTTACGAACCCGAACCTGAAACAATTGTCATGGAATCATTGTTTTGTTTTCTCGAGAAGAAAGAAGAACTGCAGAGTAATATTAATATTCTGCGGGAGATTATTCAGTAGCTTTCGGATACCGGTATCGTTCATTTATTGCGGTTTTCTTGCTTTACCGACTTTTAAATCTTCACAGCCAAGTCTCAAACCGTCAGCACAAAAAGTCAGATATTTGTTTGTCCTGAAACAAGTTTCTTGATCTTTCCTGTGGCTGGCGTTATTATATGCTGACGAAAACTAAAAAGTACTTTAAAAACCGTTTCGTTTTATAGACAATTTATACTCGAAAAATGTATTACATCATCGAAGGAGGGCTTCTCATGCCAGAAGAAGCAGCTACACAAATACCTGCTAAAACAAGAAATTTAATTATAGCGGTATTTCTTACCGGAGCGTTTATCGCTATTTTAAACCAGACCCTGCTCGCCGTGGCCATTCCAAGCATTATGGCCGATTTAAACGTGAGCGCCAACACAGCACAATGGGTAACGACCGTATTTATGCTTGTTAATGGCATTATGATTCCAATCACCGCCTTTCTTATTGAAAAATTTACTACCCGCGGGCTATTTTTATTTGCCATGTGTTCCTTCGCGCTTGGAACTCTGTTCGCAGCCCTCTCCCCAACCTTCGGCCTGCTCATGGCCGGAAGGGTAATTCAGGGCGTTGGTGCCGGTATTATGATTCCGTTAATGCAGACATCTATTATGACCATGTTCCCTATTTCCCAGCGCGGCCAGGCTATGGGGCTTGCCGGACTCGCCATTGCATTTGCACCGGCATTCGGCCCTACTCTTTCCGGCTGGGTCGTGGATTCATATTCCTGGAACACGTTGTTTTACATTATTCTTCCGATCGCCATTGTTGACATTATTTTAGCGTACTTTTTGCTGAAAAATGTAACGGAGCTTAAGCATCCAAAGCTCGATTTACTATCGATTATGCTCTCGACTGCCGGATTCGGCGGCCTTTTGTATGGATTCAGCGCTGCCGGAAACACCGGCTGGGGAAGTGCCACCGTATTAACTACGCTTGCGATAGGCTCAGTTGCCTTGTTCTTGTTCATTTGGAGACAGCTTCATGTGGAACGCCCTATACTTGAGTTCCGTGTGCTGAAAAACCCTATCTTTACGTTGACAGTGGTCGTAGCCATGGCCTGTTTTGTTTCCATGGTCGGCTCCCAGACTCTCATCCCGCTGTATGTTCAGAACGCACGTGGTTTTTCCGCCCTTGATTCCGGCCTGATGCTTCTGCCGGGTGCTCTTTTAATGGGGCTGATGAGTCCTATTACCGGGCGCATTTTTGATAAAGTCGGGGGCCGAGGCCTCGCTATCACTGGCCTCTCCCTGTTAACAATCGGCACCATTCCGTATATGTTTTTAACGCAAGACTCATCCATCGTCTTCTTGACCGTTATGTTTGCCCTCCGCATGCTCGGTGTCGCAATGGTCATGATGCCAATGACGACTGCCGGCCTAAACCAGCTTCCGAATTCATTAATCGCCCACGGCACGGCGATGACGAATACGCTCCGCCAGGTAGCAGGATCCATTGGTACTGCCGTTCTGATTACCGTGATGTCCCAGAGCGCTTCTGGTGCTGCCCGGGCAGGCGAAGTGTCAAGCCAGACCGGCGCCTTAATTCATGGCATTAATGTGGCTTTTTTCGTAGCTTTAATTGCCGCTGTGGTCGGCCTTGTGCTTTCATTCTTTCTTAAAAACACAAGACCGGATACGATGGAAAAACGCGAGGTTCGTGGAAACAAAAGCAGCACAAAAGAAAGCAAAGCATAAACTCTCCTAATTTAACAAAGACACTCTCAGCAATGGCTGAGAGTGTCTTTTACTGTATTAAACGTGGAAATATTCTGTGAAATACCTTGACACTTTAACACAGAAAAAGATATAGTTTGGCTACATGGATGCCTCTCACATAAAGAATAGGAGGACAATCGAGTACTACTGGAAGGGAGAAAATAATTTAATGACAACATGGACAAGCAGCAACCTGGGCTACCCACGGTTAGGTGAAAAACGTGAATGGAAAAAAGCATTGGAATCCTACTGGAAAGGAAAGCTGGATAAGGGTTCTTTTCAACAACAAATCCGAGAACTCCGATTGGATTTCTTGAAAAAGCAACAGGAGCGCGGTGTGGATTCGATCCCCGTTGGTGATTTCTCGCTGTATGATCACGTACTTGATACTTCAGTGATGTTTGGGCTTGTGCCGGAGCGCTTTGATGCTTCCGAGGGCTATTCCTCCCTATCTACATATTTCGCTGTAGCCCGCGGTACGAAAGCATCGCCGGCAAGTGAAATGACCAAGTGGTTTAACACCAATTATCACTACATTGTGCCGGAGCTTCAAAACGCAAAGCCCCGCCTAGTGGATAACTACCCGTTAAAAGCTTATCAGGAGGCAGCGTCTGAATTAGGTATTGAAGGACGTCCATACCTAATCGGTCCTTATACTTTCCTGAAGCTTTCCAAAGGCTATGAAGACCATCAGTTTGAACAGCTGTTTAATGACCTTCTTCCTCTTTATGAAAAAGTACTGCGGCAGCTGCAGGACGCAGGAGCGAAAAGCGTTCAAATCGATGAGCCGGCATTTGTTCAGTCCTTTCCCGAAACAGATATTCCATTAATCCGGAAAGCATATGAGTTATTCAACCGCGAAGTACCTGAACTAGACCTGTTTGTACAAACGTATTTCGATAGCGTTTCTCATTATAAAGACATTATTTCTCTTCCAATCGCAGGTCTCGGCCTTGATTTTGTCCACGGTAAGGAAGGCAACTGGGCAAACATTCAAAATCACGGCTTCCCTGCAGGCAAAGTACTGGGCGCAGGGGTAATTGACGGACGCAACATTTGGAAAGCAGACGTGAAGGCCACTGTCGCTTTTGCCAAAGATATTCAGGCAGAAACGGGCAGTGAACATGTCGAAATCCAGCCGTCCTGCAGTCTTCTTCATACACCGGTGACGACCAGACACGAAACGCAGCTTGATCCGCTTTTGCTGGATGCTCTTTCTTTTGCTGATCAAAAGCTCGAAGAAATCGACCTCGTCACACGCACGTTAAACGGGGAAGACACGGCAGGAGAAATCGAAGAAAATACCGCTCAGCTTGCTCGTGTTAAAAACGCTCCGTGGCGCCAGGAAACAGCCGGCAACGCTACAGGCGACATTCCTTCCTCCCGGCCGCTTTCATTCGAGGAAAGAAGTCCGCTTCAGCAGGAAAAGTTTCAGCTCCCAAAGCTTCCTACCACTACTATCGGAAGCTTTCCGCAGACACGTGAGGTCCGGGTCGAACGCCGGCGGATGAGAAAAGGTGAAATTTCCGCAGAAGAATACGAAACGTACATTCAAAATAAAATGCAGGAATGGGTCGATATTCAGGAAGAGATCGGACTCGACGTTCTTGTGCATGGAGAGTTTGAACGTACAGATATGGTAGAGTTCTTTGGGGAAAAATTAGGCGGCTTCGCTTTCACCTCCAACGGCTGGGTACAATCCTATGGTTCACGATGTGTCAAACCGCCGGTCATTTACGGGAATGTCGAGTTTAAAGAACCAATGACCGTAAAAGAAACCAAATACGCCCAAACGCTGACCGAAAAGCCGATGAAGGGAATGCTTACCGGCCCGGTAACGATTCTGAACTGGAGCTTTGAACGCAATGACATTCCGAAAAAAGAAGTAGCCTTTCAAATTGCACGAGCCCTGAATGATGAGGTGCTCGCGCTTGAAAACGAAGGCATTGAAATGATCCAGGTGGACGAACCCGCTATTCGCGAAGGACTGCCGTTAAAACGGGCAGAATGGGACGAGTACTTGGAATGGACCGTTCACGCCTTCCGCCTTTCTACTTCTTCTGTCAAAGACACCACCCAGATTCATACACACATGTGCTATAGTGAGTTTCAGGATATGATTGAGTCGATCCGCGCGCTCGATGCCGACGTCATCTCGATTGAAACTTCCCGGAGCCACGGGGAACTTATTGAAACATTTGAAACAGCTGTTTATGACAAAGGCATCGGCCTTGGTGTTTATGACATTCACAGCCCGCGTGTGCCGGACGTGGAAGAAATGACTCAAATGATTGACCGAGCCCTGCGCGTGCTTCCGAGCAGCCTGTTTTGGGTAAATCCGGACTGCGGACTCAAAACACGTGATGTGCCGGAAACGATTGAAGCTCTTAAAAACATGGTCCGTGCTGCGGAAGAAGTAAGAAAAAATCTCGAACAGCATGCATAATTATCACTACGTAATAAGGCCCGGCCTTCCGGGCCTTATTTTCGTACGGAAAGGACATCCCATCTATGACTATGACTACTACATTTTTAAATAAACGGTCCGATTACAAAAAAGCATATGAAATTATTCAAACCCTGCGTCCTTCTCTCAGCTGGGAAGCCTTCCACGATTACCTCTCCCGTCATCCTTCATACCAGCTGCTCGCCTTAAAAGAAGATGGCGTGGTAGTCTCAGTATCCGGAGTGGAGCTTTTGGAAAGTCTCGCCTGGGGGAAACACGCCTGGGTTCATGAACTTGTGACGGCAGAGCACGCACGCTCCAATGGTCACGGCGAGAGACTTCTCCGGGCTATTCATCAACACGCAGAGAATCACGGATGCACAGAAGTAATTCTCTCCTCCGGCCTGCAGCGCGAAGACGCCCATCGCTTTTATGAACGTCTTGGTTATCACGCCTCAAGCTACGTTTTTCGGCATACCTTATAGCGCAAAAAACTCTGCCCCATGAAAGGCAGAGTTTCTTTTTTATCGCTCCTGTTGCTTTTGTTTTTTCTTTGGATTTTTTTCTTCGGAGTTAAAGCTGATTAATGCCGGAATTAATAATGGCAGCACGATAAGCCCAAACAGCAGCAGTCCGGTAATGACAACCGTTGCTACCTCAAGGAGAGTAAGCACTCCCGAAGGAAGCATTGCTGCAAACGTTCCTGACAGAATGATCGCTGCTGTAATGATCACCGTGCCCATCTTGATCATTGCCGTCTGCATCCCTGTACGTATACCGGCTTTAGCTTCTTCATTGTACCTGCTTAGCAGGAAGATGGAATAATCCACCCCGAGCGCTACAAGCATAACAAATCCGAAGAATGGTACCGGCCAGGCGATGCCCGGATATCCAAGCCCATTTACAAAAATCAGTTCTGTCACAGCCATCGCTGTAAAGTATGCGAGCACGAGTCCGCCGATAATATAAAGCGGCTGAATAATATTACGAAGCAAAATAATGAGTATCGCAAAAATACCGACAAGAACGATCAATACCGTCCGGTCAAAATCACTGGAGCTGACCGACTGTAGGTCGCTGTTCACACTCGGCACGCCTCCATATTCGATCGTCGTATCTTCAAGCGGCGTGCCCTGCGTATTCATTTCCACAACCTCTTTGACTTCTTCCGCACTTTGGATGGCTTCTTTGGAATAAGGATCCGCATTCAAGCCAACTTCAATGGTCATGCCATTTTCATTGTCGAATACGTAATTGGAGGCACCGTCCTGGAAGTCTTCATTCTCGATGGTATCTTCCGGAAGGTATACACCGGTGCCTTCAACATAATTTGCCTCAGACACCTCTCCGGTGAAGGTTTCAGCACTTTCAAGGCCGTCACTGATTTCGGTCAGCCCGTCACGGGAATCAGACACCCCGTTTTCGAGTGTTCCAAGCGTTTCGGCTAGCTGCTCGAGCTCTGCCGTCTGTTGATCAAGCTCCTGCTGGCCTTCTTCAAGCCCGCTTTGAATCTCTGTAAGCTGCTGACTAATGCCGACCAGCTGCTCTGAAGCTGCTGCTGCTTCCTGCGGGGAAGAAGCGTTTGCCAGCTGCGTGCTCACCTGCTCAAGCGCTGTATTCACTTCTCCGAGGCCGTCAGCAGCATCCTGCAGAGACGAATTCTCCGTATCATTGCTTCCAAGCTGTTCCTGGATGGAGCTAAGGCCATTTTCGACTTCCTGCAGCCCGCTCTCGGTTTCTTCAATGCCATCCCGGGCATCACTAATGCCATTGCTCACTTCCTCGAGCTGATTGTTTACATAAAAATCGTCAATAATATCTCCTGCCGGGCGTGTGGCGCTGCGCACCGCCTCCACCTCTTCCAGATTGGAGATTGAACGACTCAAGTCTTCTACATACGCAAGCGTGTCCGACTCCATCACCGAGTCGTCCGATTCGATGACGATCTGCATTGGAAGCGCCTGCCCGGAGCCAAGACCTTCTTCAATTAAGTTAAGGCCCGTAACTTCTTCCGTGTCCTGGTCAATTTCATCAATCGTGTCGTAAGACCGCGAATTATCAAATGTTAACAATAGCGGCACCGTAACGACAGCTACAATTAGAATAGCAAGCAGCGGACGGAACACAGAGATGTGGCTCAGCCATTTCCATATTTTACTGTCAGCATGGCCATTGTGCAGCTTCGACGGCCAAAATAAAGCTTTTTTTAATGTCAGCATAAAGAATGGCAGAATCGTCCAAAGAACGCCCGTTAACACCACAATGCCGACCGCCACCCCAACGCCGGACTGAAAGACGGAGAAGTTAGCAAAACCGATTGCCGTAAAGCCGACAAGCACGGCGAGCGCACTGTAAACCATCGTTTTACCGGCTGTTTTGTACGTCCTTATGATAGCTTTTTTATAGTCAAGGCCAGCGGCTAATTCCTCCCGGTACCTGCTCAACAGAAGAATACAGTAATCGGTGCCGATGCCAAACAGCACAGCTACCAGAAAAATCTGCGTATAGTTGGAGACCGGAAAGTTAAACCAGTCTACCAAATATGCGATAATCGACTGGCTGATCAAATACGTAAGACCGACAGCAATAAGCGGTACAAATGGAGTAATAACCGCACGGAACACAACAAACAACAGCGCCAGAATCAGCACTACTGTAATCACTTCCGTACGCTCGAGTCCTTCCTGGCTCGCTTCATTTACCTGCTGGTTTAAAAGCGACTCCCCGGTAACGTACATCTCCATATTCGAAGCTTCATCAAGACTACGAATCTCTTCAGCTGCATTAACCGCTGTATCATTGTCCCCTTCTATCGAGATCGGAATAACAACAACATTTTCTTCTGAGGCAACCAGCTGTTCTTCTGTTTCCTCACTGCCAAAGGGGTCCGTGACTTCTGAAATCCCTTCAATGTTTTCTTCTTCAATGGCAGTAATCAGTGATTGTATGTTTTCCTGCTCTTGTTCGCCAGCCTCGTTTTCTGTTTGAATCACGGCGCTGATGGTGTTGCCGCCCTCACCGTTTTCGTCCAATATTTCTTGAGCCTGAGAAGACGTTTCTTCTTCCGGTATTTGCAGCGTTTCTTTATCGGCGGCCAAATTGGATAAACTCGGGGAAACGACGGTAAGGGCTACGGTGAAAATAACTATTAATGCAGCTACCCACCAGCGAAACTGTAGTATTGTTTTCATCTTTGCTGTCCACCTTTTTGTAGTATGCTTCGTATTTTGTGAAAGGTCTGGATAAACTGCTCTACTTCCTCTGCGTTTATGTCCTGAAGCAGATCGGAGACATACTCATTTACGAGACGGGTATGCCGCTCGTGAGATGTTTTTCCTTCCGCGGTAATTTCCACGTACTTCACCCGCTGATCTTCACTGCTCGGCACAAATTTCACATAGCCGTTGTTTTCCATTTTTTTCAGGCGATTGGATAGAGCGCTCTTTCCGACGAGCATCCTGTTCTGGATTTCTGTCGACGTCATTGGCCCGTATTTCATTAAAAAATCCAGCAGCTCTACCTGTTCCGGAGAAATTTGGTTTAATAAATTATCGGGTATTTCATTTGTTATGCGGTTTCTGCCGAGAATCATTACTTCTGCGAACAGTTCCACCGCTTCCTCCATTTTTTGGTCCTTCATTAGTACACCCCCTGAACTATTTAGTAGTTTACCCCCTGAACTATTTAGTAGTTTACCCCCTGAACTTTCATTCGTCAAGTATTAGCGGGTGAAGAACTGGAAATTAATCTTCCACAAAAAAACGCCCGGAGCCGGACGCATTAGTCGCTCATATGCTCAATGCCTTTGGAGAGGACTTTTTCCACGTTCGTTAAATGAGCGCTCATTGCATCTGCAGCCGCTTCCGGCTTCTGCTCATCTATCGCAGTATAAATTCGCTGGTGTTCGTCAAGAAGCCGCTGGAATGAACGTTTTTCCGAAAATAGCCATACTTTCCTTGTTTCATACATTGTTTTCTGCATGGTGTCAGAGAGCCGGCCCATCATTTGTTTTAATAAAGTGTTTCCGGACGCCTCAACGATCGCAAGATGGAAACGGACGTCTGCCTGTTCCCCAAGATCGTCGGTGTCTGCTGACGCCTGTTTCATCTGGTCAAGAGCGGTGCTCATCTGCTCGAGATTTTCTTTTGACCTCCGCACCGCTGCAAGCTCGGAAGCCCCTTTTTCAAGCACATGCCGGACTTCGAACAACTCCTTCATTTCCTGTTTCGAAATAAGAGTACGGCTGTTCATCATGTCCGTAATAGTAGAAAAATCATATTGATTCACAAAGGTTCCTTCCCCCTGGCGTATGGTTACAATTCCTACTGCACGCAGCGCGCTTAATGCTTCACGGACGGCTGAACGGCTTACATCGAATTTCTCTGCGAGAGCGACAACAGAGTCGAGCTTTTCGCCAGGCTTCACCTCTCCCCGCTTGATCATATCCTCAATTTTTTCCCGGATAACTTCAGCTATTTTTTTCGTTTCAATACGGTCCATGGTCATTGCCCGCTCTTCCTTCCGTTCACTATTTATCATCATTGTATCACCCCACAGGGCACCAGTACTATACTTACCCCCTTTTTACCAACGAGGCCAAGGCGTGAGAAAGAATTGCTTCCTGCCAACAGGACCAGAAATCACTTTTTATTCAACTTTTCGCGCTTCTATTACTTTTATATGAAAAAAGTTTTGTTTTTTCCACATAGACGATTGTCATTTTGGAAAGAACAAGTTAGAATTTATAACAATGGTTTTCTCTAGTACATTGCAGCAAAGGTGGGGCTTTTTATGTTATCTTTTTTTATTGCTATTATCCTGTTAATTGCCGGTTACATTGTTTACGGTTCCTTCGTGGAAAAAACGTTCGGCATCAATGACCGTAACAAAACCCCCGCGTATCATAACGAAGGGCATATCGATTACTCGCCTCTCAGTTGGTGGCGCGGCAGCCTTATCCAGTTATTGAATATTGCCGGGCTCGGCCCGATTTTCGGGGCGCTCCTTGGAGCCTTGTATGGCCCCGTCGTATTTTTCTGGATCGTACTCGGCACTATTTTCGCCGGAGCCGTACACGACTACTTCTCGGGCATGCTTTCTCTTCGGCACAACGGCGCCCAGTTTCCAGGGCTCGTAGGTAAATATCTCGGCCGCCCGATGCAGAGCTTTATTAACATCGTCAGCATCTGTTTAATGATTCTTGTGGCCGCTGCCTTTATTGCCGGTCCCGCCGAATTAATTGCCAGCCTGACACCGCTCAGTTTTCTTACCGCCATTTTTGCTATTTTTGCTTATTTTTTATTAGCTGCCCTTCTTCCGATTCAGCGGGTCATTGGAAAGATTTATCCTCTTTTCGGGGCGGTGCTTATTTTTATGGCGGTCAGCATTGCCGGTGCACTTGTATTTTCAGACGCCACGATTCCAAATGTGACGCTTGCCAATCTCCATCCCGAGGAACTGCCGGTGTGGCCAATGGTTATGGTGACGATTTCCTGCGGTGCCATTTCCGGGTTTCACAGTACCCAAAGCCCAATTATTGCCCGTACGCTCAAAAAAGAATCAGAGGGGCGTAAAGTATTTTACGGAGCCATGATTGCCGAAGGCGTCATCACCCTTATCTGGGCTGCCGCCGGTATGGCCTTTTTCGGAGGAACCGGAGGGCTTCAGGCTGCCATAGCTGCCGGCGGCCCGGCCGGAGCTGTTAATGAAATTTCGACAAGCCTTCTTGGCACGCTCGGCGGTGTACTGGCCGTCCTTGGCGTTATTTTGCTTCCTATTACCACAGGGGATACTGCCCTTCGTTCCTCACGGATGATGCTTGCCGAACTCGTGGCAAACGCCGTCTCCCTGAAAGGAAAGCCGCTTTTAATCCTAACCATCGTGCCAGTTGTTATTCCGGCATTACTTTTATCCATGATTGATTATTCCTTTTTGTGGAGATATGTCGGATGGACCAATCAGCTGGTCGCTACTGTGATGCTTTGGACAGGCTGCATGTACCTGCTTTATGCCGGTAAAAATCATTTCATCTGCGGCGTTCCGGCGATGTTTATGACTGCTGTAGTCTGCTCCTATATCTTTTACGCTCCGGAGGGTTTTGGCCTTCCATACGGCCTTTCCATGACGATTGGAGCTGTGCTGACCGTATTCGTGCTTACCTGGTACGTCTTTAAAATAATTTCCGCCAGGCGGCAGGGAGCGTATGAACAGGTCGAAAAATCCATCTGAAGCCTCTTGGCTGTCCGCTTTTCTGCGGGCGGCTCTTTTTACTTCAAGCACGCTGATGAAACCGCTGCATGTTCATGCTACACTAAATACAGGCGAGAAATTATGATAAAGAAGGCGGCTTACTATGCACTACTGGAGAAAAATTAAGCGGCGGTTCATTGGCGGAAGACTGATCAAAACCGGCATTGCTGTTCTACTCACTGCCTTTGTATGCGGCATTTTTGATCTCCCGCAGGCGTTCGCGGTCATTACTGCCATCGTCACGCTTGAACCGACAGCAGCTGCTTCTATACGTAAAGGCGCCCAACGGCTTCCAGCCACCGTCATTGGAGCAGCTCTTGCAATGATTACCGTTTATTTATTCGGGCCTACCCCGGTAACCTATATGACTGCTTCCGTTTTAACACTTTATTTTTGTAATATGTTCCGGCTCCGGGATGGCATGCTTGTCGCTACCATTACAGCTGTGGCAATGATTCCGACAGCGAGTGATCATTATTTTTTAACTTTTGTCGAACGGGTCGGCACGACCTTTATCGGGCTCGCAATCTCCACGGTAATCAATTTAACGATCCTCCCTCCAAAATTTTCTTCCCTGCTCGCTGAGCAGAATCGCAAAATGTTTGTAGAGACCGCTGAAATTTTTGAACTGCGGCTCAAGGAAGTTATGAACGGCCAACGCCCCTCAGCGCAGGTGATGGATAAATATCACCAGCTTGAAAGCGACCTGGAACGGGCCATTCAGCTTTCTTATTACCAGCAGGAGGAATGGAAATATCATAAGAAAAAGGATACAGAAGCCAGAAGATTCACCCGGGAGCAGCGTCAGCTTCATTTTCTAGAGCGGATCAGCTACCATATTAACCGTCTATTTAATTTTGAAACAGATGGCTATACGTTTACAAAAGAGGAGATTCAGCTGATTAGCGATATTATTCCCGCAATGTCACAGACAATTCATCACTTTGGGGAACAGATTCCCGAGGAACAATTCCGGCTGATTGAACGTCTCGACCGCTGCTTTTGGAAAAAACGCCAGCATGCCTCACGCCCAAATATAAAAAAATATCATCACCACTTTTCCACAGACGTTATTATTATTTTTGCTTTGTTATCCATTCATGATGTACTTGAAGAGCTTGAGGAACTCCATTTTCCCGAGCAGCCCGAACAACAGCAAACGCCCCGGCCTTCCTAAGGCACGGAGCGTTTTCTTTTTAGGATTTACTAAAGGATGATAAAAATTTCACCCGGTCTCCCATTGGAGGCGTCTGCTCATCAATAAGCTGAATCTCAAGCACAGCCGGGCAATTGTCTGAGCATAGATCTCTATAAAGATCCGGAGTAATATCCTCCATGCTGCGGACAGTAGCATATTTTACCCCCATTTGTTCTGCAATAGCCGCTACCGGAACCATCGATTGTTCAAATCGATCGTGCATTCTGCCGTATTGAAGCCGGTGGCCGTGATACACCATTCCGAGCCTTGCGTTATTCATCACGATAAACAAAATAGGCAGCTGGTACTCTTTGGCTGTGAGCACTTCCATCCCATGCATAAAGAAGCAGCCATCTCCCGTAATGCTTACCACCGGGCGCTCAGGATCTGCAAGCTTCGCTCCAAGGGCATTGGAAATTCCTGAACCCATGGCGCCAAAATGTACATTGATGTCATACGTATCTGGTTTTTTTACGTCCATATAATGAATCACATAGCTCATAAACTCTCCGATATCCACCGTAAAAAGCGTATTCTCTGGCACGTGGGACTGAAAACGCTGGAGCACGTTTTGCGTTTCGTATTTTTCGTTTACTGCTTGTGGAGGAATTTTTGCCTGCGCCTGACTTTTTTCCCCGGCTGCCGGCAGGCGAAGTTTATTGTTTATTTCCAGGATCGTTGTCTGGGCGTCGCCAAGTAGAGAGATATCTACTTTATATTTGCGGTCAAACACCGTCGGGTCATGATCGAGCTGGATGACAAACCGATCAGCAGTCAAAGCCGGATTCCAGTTGTTTGTGGCCGTTTCCCCAAGGCTTGAGCCTATAATGAAGATAATGGAATTCTCTCTGTCTTCCATTACTTCTGTGGCTGTTTGATGGCCGGCAAAACCGTAAACACCACGTGCATTCGGGTGATTTGTCGGCACAAGTCCTTTAGCCTGCGGTGTAGTAACCGCCGGCCAGCCCAAATAATCCACCAGATTCATGATATCCGGCATTGCGTCTTTAGCACCCTGGCCAAGGAAAATGATGCCCTGACGGTTACTCGAAAGTATACGGGTTGCCTCCGACACGTTGCTTTCAACTGGTGAGAGCCGGCGCTTGGCTGGATATTCCAGCAGCTCAGTGCTGCCTTCGAGCATAGATAATTGAATGTTGATCGGAACCGCTACGTGCACTGGTCCGGGTATCCCGGCGAATGCTTTGCATACTGCTTCCTTAAATACTTCACGCACTTCGTGGATGCTCTCCACCCGCCGGCTGTATTTAGCGACCGGGGCAAACATCGGAACAACGTCAAGCTCCTGAGAAGCATTCAAGCCTACTGTCGATGTTGGCACAGAGCCAGTGATAAACAGTACCGGGGTCTGCTCTCTCATTGCATTTGCTGCACCAGAGAGAAGATTCGTTGCCCCGGGGCCGCTGCTCGCTATACAAACTCCAAGCTTATCCGAACGCTTCGCGTAGGCGGCAGCCATATATCCGGCTGCCCCTTCATGTTTTGTAATAATTGGCGTAATATCAGCGTGCTCATACATTTTATCAAAAAGAGCATTTACCGATCCCGCCGGAATACCGAAGACGTAGTCCAGTCCACCCTGCCGCAAATAATCAATTATCCACTGAGCTGCTTTCATTCCGTTTATCCCCCCACTAATTTTTACTAGTTATTACAAAATTCAGGAATTTTACTTGCCTGTATTGGTTTACTATACAGGAAACCTTGAACTAAATCACATTTATTTGCCTGCAGGAATTTCTGCTGTTCAAGCGTTTCAACCCCTTCAGCAATCACATGAAGGCCGAGGCTGTGAGCAAGAGCAATAATCGTAGTTGTAATAGGGGCGGAGCTGCTTTCCGATTTAATGTCATCAATAAATACTTTATCAATTTTCAGCGTATCAATTGGAAATTCCCGGAGGTACTGCAACGAGCAGTAACCGGTACCAAAATCGTCTATCGAAATGCGGACGCCGATGCTTTTAAGCCTTCTCATTGTTGTAACTGTTTCTTCCGTATTCAGCAGCAGCGTATTTTCCGTAATTTCAATTTCTAAAAATTCTGGTTCTAGCCCGGTGCGGGCAAGCACTTCTTTCACAGTTTCCACCAGGCTTTCCCGCTGAAATTGCTGCGCGGAAATGTTTACCGCCACCCGAAGACTGCAAAGTCCCTGGTCATGCCAGCTTTTTGCCTGAGAACACGCCTCATTTAAAATCCATTCGCCGATAGACGTAATTAAGCCAGTATCCTCAGCTATCGGGATGAATTCCGAAGGAGGGATTTTTCCGTAGACGGGATGATTCCATCGCACAAGTGCTTCTACCCCTGTGACAATGCTTTTACTTAAACGGACCTGAGGCTGGTAAAATAATTCAAGCTCATTATTTTCCTGTGCCCGGTATAAATCATTTTCAAGCCGGATTTTTTTCATATCTGGTCCCATTTGCTCGGAAGAAAACGCCCGGTACGTATTGCCGTTCATTTCCTTTGCTTTATGCATTGCCGAATTGGCGTTCTGAATTAAGTCATCTGCCAATTGTCCATCAAGTGGAAAGAAGCTGATACCAATACTCGGTTTTACATACACTTCTTCTCCTTCAAGGTAAAACGGATTGCGGAACACACGCAGAATATGTTCTGCAGTAGTCGTAGCCTGGGCCATGTTATCCAACCGGGGAAGGATTAAAATAAATTCGTCTCCTCCCTGGCGGGCAACAGTGGCAGCTCCGCTCACCATTTCCTGGAGACGGTAGGCAACTTCAGTTAATAATTCATCTCCACCGGCATGGCCGAAACGATCATTAATTTGTTTAAAACGATCCAGATCGAGAAACAATACGGCCATTTCCTGGTCGTGCTCTTTGGCTTCCCGGAGCGTCTGGCTCAGACGGTCATGAACGAGCATCCGGTTGGGCAGGCCGGTGGTACCGTCGTAGTAAGCGTAGTACTCAATGCGCTGCTCCATTTCTTTTCGCACCGTTACGTCCCTGACTGTCAGTACATACCCGACTACTGCGCCTTCTTCAATCTGGCTCGAAATAGTGTATTCAAGTGTTACCAGCCCTTTTTCAGGATGACTCATATATGCTTCCCCGCTCACTGGCTGAATGGAATCTGAATTCAGATAAGAAGCGAAAACATCAGAAAGAGCTTCTTCTTCATTTTCTATATGATCAAGAATCTCTTCATAGGACTGAATGCTGTGGAATAATTGGGTGTCTGTTTCAAGCATGTGTTCGGCGGCTTCATTGGAAAACATGACAGTGCCTTCCATCGAAAAACCGATAATCCCTTCATCTACCGTATTCATGATCAATTCTTTTTCTGTATTGACCTTGCGCATTTCTAAAATCAGCCGCTGAAGCTCTTCATTTTTACTTTGTATTTCTTCTGTCCGGCGTGCAATGATGCTTTCCTGGCTTTCAAGGTTGTATAAATGAATGAGTACAGGTGCAGTCGCATTGACAACTGACTCCACCCTGCGCTGCTGGGCTTTTGTATACCGGGCCGGCTTTTCACCGAGGTGGGCGACAACGATAACGCCGAGTACCCGGCCGACAGAAATCATTGGCACCATAAAAATACTTTTGATGTTAAAAACGTCACAGATTTCCTGAAATATTCTGTTCTCCTGGGCCACATCCTCTACAAATAACGATTGCTTTGTTTGAACTACCTGTTGGAAAAGCTCGTCGTTCGTCTGGTCCATCTGCATACGTTCGTGAATGTTTAACCATTCATTCTGTTCGAAATCGCTTTTACGGCTGAGCTTTGAAGGCATAACTGTTTCTTTAGAAACGGGATCAATGATATGCAGACTCACATTGTGATTATGAAGCTCATCACCTATATGATTAAAACAAACATCAATCGCTGAGTCAGACGTCTGTGAATGTGCGAGCTGTTCCATCACTTCGATGAGCGTCTGTTTTTCGTGCAGGAGTTCTTCAATGTTATGCATCGCCTGGCTGTTACGAATCGCTACCGCAGCCATGTGTACATATGCTTCCACTGTTTCTATTTCAGATTCTGTTAAATTCATTGGGACCCCGTAATCAAACAAATATACGAGCCCGAATAATTCGTCCCCGTGAGAAATCGGAACTGTAAGCATCGACCGGATCTGAAAGAAATCGATCGTTCTGGCATCGGGTCTGTTATCTTTGGACGTATCAGCAATATAGATCGACTGCCTTGAGCTGATTACTTCACGGGCCAGGTGGTCCACCTGAGGATCAACTACATGCAGGTCTATAGTCATACCGCTCAGTACTTCCGGCTTGCTGACGTAACCTCTGTAGCGCTCTCCATCCTCCGGGAGATAAATACCAACCGCATCGCATTGGATAATTTCTTCTGATATAGCTGTTACGACGTGTTCAAGGAGTGTTTTAATGTCTAAATTGGCATTGATCAGTCGTGTAATCCTAGCAAGACGCGTATAACGATTGTGTTGTCCGTTTGACATCGAATCGCCCCTGTCTGTCGATGATTCAAAAGCTTTACCTTTATTATGCACTAATATTTCAATAGCAGGAAATTTTTTTCTTTATTAAAGTCCTATTTTTCTCTGCTATTCCCCTGTTATGTAGAAGACGTTTCATTTCCCGGAGGAAACGAATACGCCTCATAGATCTCTAGCGGACCTTAATGACTATTTTACCACGAGCACGACCTGCTTCGCTCTCTTTATGTGCAGATCGCAGCCCTTTTTCTGAAAATTTATGCCTGCTGTTGATTTCCACCTGCAAAGCGCCTTTATTATACAGCGAAGTTAAGCGTTGGAGCTTTTCGCCTGCTTCCTGCAGCCATACGAACTGGGCAGTAACTCCAGCTTCTTCTGCTTTTTCCTGGGAAGGCGGCGCAGCTACCGAAGCAAGTCTTCCACCAGGACGGAGCACCTGGAAGCTTTCCTCATGCACACTTTCCCCTACTGTATCTAATACCATATCATAATCAGAAATGACATCCACCACGTTTTCTTCTTCATAATTGATCGCCACATCGGCACCCATTTGTTTTAAGAATTCCTGGTTTTTTCCGCTTGCTGTAGCTGCGACATAGGCACCCATATCTTTAGCCACCTGTATCGCAAAATGGCCGACGCCACCGGAACCTCCCTGAATAAGGACCTTACTGCCTTGAGTGATTTCTCCAAATTCGAGAAGGCACTGCTGCGCTGTCATTCCAGCGAGTGGAATGCCGGCTGCCTCTTCGTAGGACATTGGCTCGGGAATGGCTACTAATAGCTCCTCATCCACCACTGTCTGTTCTGCATAAGTACCGCGTGCCGTCAATTTCGGCCGTGCAAACACTCTATCCCCTGGTCCAAAAGAGGTTACGTCTTTTCCAGCTGTGCGGATGACCCCTGCTACGTCCCATCCTAAAATAATAGGAAATTCGAAAGGTATATCGTCTTTCATGTATCCTTCCCGCAGTTTCCAGTCGATCGGGTTGATGGACGTGGCATACACATCTACAAGCACCTGTTTGTCTCCGGGAGTTTCCGCTTCCATTTCTCTTTCCACTAGTTCATCGGCACTGCCGTACTGTTCGATTACAATTGCTTTCATTATGAGCCTCCTCTCCTACATTCCTCATACCTTTTACTTCTTTAAATAAAACACATAATAAAAAACCGCCGCACCTCATGGCGCAACGGTTAGGGAGCAGGATATGCGATAATAATTAGTGGGACGTTATCCGTCTGCGTACAAGTAAAAGAGCTCCCAGGCCGGCCACTGCTGTTCCCGCCAGGGCCCAGGCTGGTTGATTTGTAGCTGTTTCCGGCATTTCGCCGCCTTCTTCTGCAGATTCTTCAGTCATATTTTCATCGGAAGCTTCTGTGGAAGCAGCTTCTTCTTCATTAGTCGTTTCTTCTGTAGTTCCTTCGTCGGAGGAAGAGGTTTCTTCTTCTGTAGTAGAAGTGGTATCTTCTGTTGTGTCAGCGGAGGAACCGTCTTCTGTAGTTTCATTTTCTTCAGAACCTTCAGCTGCCGCATCAAATTCACTTTCCATACCTTCTGTTAATCCTTCGCATGGTAAGTTGTCATTATCTGCGTCTAAGTTATGTGGATCGTCACCTGGCCCATAGTTGTTGTCTTCCCAGAAGGCCAAAACTTCTTGTCCATCACTAAAATCTGAACAGTTTTCATCATCCGCCGATGCCGGCGCGGAAATTCCCAATGAAATTACCCCTGCGCTGAATAGACTCACTAGCCATTTTTTTGACACACAAATTCCTCCTTATTTAAGTACATATACCTAACCCCCTACTATTATCTTAGGTAATAATTTGTGAAATAACAATAATTTTTTGTATTATATGTAAATTAAATTTACATATAATACAAAAATCCCTCCTGCGGGATTTTACACAGGAGGGATCTTTTTTCAATATTTATTCATTCCGCGAGAACGTCTTTCACCGGCTCTAACGCAGCGAGAAGCTCTTCATCCACCTCGGGGAAGGCCCGTGTCCAATGCAGGAAACCGTGAATCATGCCTTCTGCCCGGCGCAGGCTGACCTGCCCGCCCTTTTGAGCAATGGCTTTGGCAAACGCCTCTCCCTCATCCCGCAGTACATCATTTTCTGCAGTAACGATATGCGTAGGCGGAAGTTCACCAAGGCGTTCAAAGGCCAGCGGGGAAAGGTGCGGATTATCTTCGTCCTCCCCGTCGGCGTACTG
Source organism: Marinococcus halophilus (assembly GCF_900166605.1). NCBI lineage: Bacteria > Bacillati > Bacillota > Bacilli > Caryophanales > Bacillaceae > Marinococcus > Marinococcus halophilus. Next base: position 148,652 of record NZ_FVZD01000004.1, on the reverse strand, counting down.
TTCCATAAACCATTCCAGATCCCGGAGCGACAAACCGTACCCACCGGCAAACATATCAACCGACGGAAAATCATGCTCCCCGCTGACGCTTGGATAAAAGAGCAGCAGGGAAGCGATTTTAGGGCCGTCTTCCTGCAGTACCCGTATAGCAGTTACAGCCGCCAGATTACCGCCGGCACTGTCTCCGGCCAAGGCGATTCTTTCCGCATCCAGATTATGCGGCTCAGCGTTTTCCACCAGCCACAATAATGCATTGTACGCATCCTCTGGCGCTGCTGGAAACGGATGCTCAGGAGCAAGCCGGTAGTCCACGCTCACAACCGCGCAGTCCGACTCTTTAGCGATAGCCCTGCAGATATGGTCGTGGGTGCCAATATTTCCAATCACAAACCCACCGCCATGATAATAAACCATGGTTGGGTAGCGATCCATTTCCGTATCAGGATAGTAAATCCGAAGCGGGATCTCACCGTATTCCCCCGTGGTCATCACATCCCGGAGACCGCCGGCTTCATCAACGTTTACATGTGAAGTTATAACATCAATGCTGTCGTTAAACTGGCCCCGGGCTTCCACCGGAGTCAATTCGTGTATCTGCATCATGCTTTCCTGTTCTTCCAGAATTGCCTGCAGTTCTTCATGTACAGCCATATTATCCGCCCCGCTTACTCTTCTGTTGCATGGATCGCATGTTTTTCATTCAGCTCATCATAATCGAGCTGAAGCAGCTGCAGCCAGTCCTGGACATATTTTTTGGCATTGTCCCGTTCGAACTGTTCCCACTCGCTTTCGAGCCCGAATTCTTCAATCTTTTTTTCGAAAGATAAAAACCGGTCCTCTTCCTCCAAAGCTTTTTGCAGCGTATTTTCTTTATCGTCCGGCTGTTTTGAAGCAAATTCCTGCATCAGACGCGTACTTTCTGCTTTCGTAATCGTTGGAATTGCCACTAAGTTGGCGCTCTCCTCCGAACTCCAGGAAAGCGGCGTGTCTTCAGAAACCGTTTCTACAAAGACGAGCCCAAGCTTTTTATCCAAAACGAACATGAACTCATCAAACTGCTGTAGGTATGCTTCTACTAAATCGTCCATCAATGCCATGTTATTCGTGCCCCTTTTTCTTGATTTCAATGCTTTCCGTTAATTTCGTTTTTACCTCGGGCCATTCCTCTTTTATAATGCTGTAAACTGCCGCATTGCGCACACGCCCGTCCGGCAGCATACGCTCATTGCGCAGAATACCCTCCTCGGAAGCGCCCAGTTTTTGAATGGCTTTCCTGGCGGCTTTGTTTTGTTCATCTGTTTTAAACTGTACACGAACAACCCCCAGAGTTTCAAACGCATATGTGAGAAGTAAATATTTACACTCCGTGTTCACGCCGGTGGAACGCACGCTTTCACTGTAATACGTAGAACCAATCTCAGCTGTTTTCCGGGGCATGGAGATATCATAAAGCCTGGTTGATCCGACAATTGCCCCGTCCTTTTTCCGCCTTACAATAAACGGCTCTGTATCTCCCTGCTGATGCAGCTTAAGAGCCTCTTGAACAATTAGCTTCATATCCTGTTCATTATGCATCTTTCTCGTCATGTATGTCCAATTGGACGGCTCTGAAGCAATCTTAAACAACGACTCCGTATGTTTTTCTTCCAGCAATTCCAGCTCAAACTGCTCACCTGTCAAACGCAATGTATTAGCTCCATTTCCTTTAATGAGATATATTCATCATATCATTCTAAGCCTTTAGCCCAAAGTGAAAAGCAGCACCCCTCGGGATGCTGCTTACTCGGTCACTGCCCGGACAGCGCTTTGCTTTTCAAACCCCTGGTTCCGGAACGCTTTTTTTTCTTTCGGGGTAAAAGCGTTATATTCTTTTAAGAAAGCTTCATATTGTTTTAAAATTTCAGAAGCTTCTCCTTCCGCCCTTATTTCGCCAAATTCAAGCCAAATTACTTTATTGCAGAATTCTTTCATCTGTGTCAGTGAATGACTGACAAAAAACATGGTTTTGCCGCGCTGCTCGAATTCATGCATTTTATCCAGGCATTTTTGTGCAAAGGCTTTGTCTCCTACCGATAAAGCTTCATCTACAATAAAAATATCAGGATTAACAGTAATTGAAATAGCAAAGCCAAGTCTCGACTTCATCCCGCTCGAATATGATTTCACCGGCTGGTCAATGAACTGTTCGAGTTCGGAGAATTCAATAATGTCGGGCTCCATTTGCCGGATCTGCCGCTTGGAAAAACCGAGCATCAGGCATTTCAGCTCAATGTTTTCCCGTCCTGACAGCTTTCCGTTCAAGCCGGTGGAAACGGAAATCATCGCGGCTTCCCCGTTCGTTTTTACTGACCCCTTCGTCGGCGGAATAGTTCCGGCAATAATGTTGGAAAGAGTTGATTTTCCGGACCCGTTAACCCCCACGAGTCCAATAATATCCCCTTTATCTGCCTTAAATGAAACGTTATGGAGCGCGTAAAATTCTTCGCCGTAGCTTTTTGGCAGAAGAAGATCCTTCAACCGCTCGGCGTGCGTATCATACAGCTTGTATTTTTTTGAGACATTTTTCACTACGACGGATTTTTTCATTTGCTTTCCCCCGTCTCTATCCTCGTTGTGTAATTTGTAAAACCATCCGCCCGGCCAGCTTACAGAAAATCCACAAAATGCCGGCGGAAACGCACGTGCAGTACAGCGCCAATACTGAAAAGCACGAAAACCAGCGCCCAGAAATACAGCGTATAGCTGGCGTTGGTGATGAAATACCATTCCCCGTAAAAGAAGCTCGCCCGGTACCCCTCCACGAGATAATACATAGGATTGATTTTCATCACAGGAATCAGCCAGTCAGGCAGACGGTTGTCCATCGGCCACAGTATCGGGGTTAAATACAAAAACACCCGGATGGAAGATTGGATAAACACTTGGAAATCCCGGACAATCACTGTGAGCGTGGAGGTGATCATTACCACGCTGATGACAAGCATAATAGCTGCCACAAGAAAATACGGGATCTGCAGGTAGTAAATGCTGATCGGGTGCCCGGCAAACTGCATGTAAACGATCGTAATCGCAAGCAGCGCCAAATGCGGAAAGAGTCTTGAGATTACTACATAGGCCGGGATGATGCTCGTCGGAAAGTTCATTTTGGAAATCATTTTAATCTTTGAAAAGATAGCTTTTGATCCATTAGTTACTCCCGGCTGGATAAAAAACCATAGTATAATGCCCGCAAGCATCCACGTCAGAAAAGGAATACCATCAACATCGCTCCGCTGACGGATGCCGTAGCCAAAAGCAAACCAGTAAATAGCGATAAACAGAAGCGGACTGATGATTTCCCAGAATGAACCAAGATAATTACTTTTGTTTTTAATTTTTGTTTCATACACCGCCAGCCGGTTGATCAGCGGAATGCTCGTCCATAATTCTTTCGCTACGGTTAGTACTGCATTCATATCGTTTCCCTCTTTTATCCTCTGCCCAACTAGTTAATTTGCGTTGAACACTTTTTCCACTACGCGTTTGGCAGCATAACCGTCTTCCCATTGATTGAATTGCTTTTCAAAATCGGCCACTTCTTTATGGTAACGTTCGCGGATAGTGCCACTGTTTTTAACCTCTTCAATAATTTCTTCGGTATTCATGACAAGCGGTCCCGGTGCTTCCTGTTCAAAATCAAAATAGAAGCCGCGCAGCTTGTCGCGGTAGCTGTCGATATCGTACGTATAAAATATCATCGGGCGTTTCAAAATGCCATAATCAAACATCACCGAGGAATAATCGGTAATCAGTACATCACTGATTACATAAAGGTCCCGAATATCCTCATATGCAGAAGCGTCAATTGCGAAATCTTCGTATCCGGTCACATCCAGATGGTCAGAAACAAGGTAATGCAGGCGCAGCAGCAGTACATACTCGTCTCCAAGACGTTTTCTCATTTCCTCAAGATCCATGGAAAGGGTGAATTTGTACTTCCCAATAAAGTAGTATTCATTATCTCTCCACGTCGGAGCATACAAAATGACTTTTTTGTCTTCCGGGATACCAAGATTTTCTTTAATCTTCTCCATATCTGCATTTGAATAATGATGCAGGTAGTCATTTCTTGGATAACCAGTTTCAAGCAGATTATGCTTGAATTCAAATGCTCTCCGGAAGATTTGGGCGGAGTAAGGATTCGGGGCTACCAGGTAGTCCCAGCGCCCGGCTTCAAACAGAAAGTTTCGTTTGTATTTTTCCGTCGTCGTGCCCGGCATGGTTACTTCGTTCATGTCTTTAGCAAGTTTTTTGAGCGGCGTGCCGTGCCATGTTTGAATATACACCGTTTTATCCGGCTTGGGGATCCACTTTGGCAGTCTGCTGTTAAACACCCAGTACCGGGCGCGCATCAACACAATAAACCACCGGAAAGAAAAACGCTTGATTGTTTTTAATCCCCGTTCTTCAAAAAGCTTTTTGTAACGGTGGTCAATGCTCCAGTAAAAGCGGAGCTTCGGATAGTCCTGCTGCATCTGTTCATAAATGGCCCGCGGGTTACAGCTGTACTGTTTGCCGTAAAAGCTTTCAAAAACAATGATGTTTTCGTTTTTGGGAAGCTTTCCTAGTACTGACAGCACCGCTTTATAGAAGTTTTTACCGTTGCGGAGCCTTTTGATTTTTTTCCATCGCTTCTTTGTCCGTTTTTTTATATTCTGCCACGAGCGTTTAAATTTCTTTTTATATTTTTTCGTCCATTTCTTTTTTGCCATTATCGTCCCTCAATTTTTTAAAAGTTTATATTTTAGATGCTTTGAAGCATATCCTTTTCCATTCTATCAAAAAAGAGCTTAACAAAAACGACAAACTTACAAAACAGGTTTAAGTTTTTGTAAATCATTGTTTAATTTTCATCGCAACAAAAAAAGGGAGAGAACAACTCTCCCTCCCTGTCTGCTCAGGTTCTCCGCTTAGGAAGGCGAAGCCTTTTTGAGTGAAGTTTAATAGTTTACGAGCAGTAATTCTTGTTTAATTTTTGTCGTTGAAATATCCGCAGTACGCGGCAGATACACTACTTCACAGTACGGGCGGAGAAAATCGAATTTCCCGTGCCAGTCATCACCCATCACGAATGTAGTAATGTCATGATCGAGCACATCATCGATTTTCTGCTCCCAGTTTTCTTCCGGGATGACTTCATCTACATAACGAACCGCTTCCAAAATCAGCTTACGCTGCTCGTACGTGTAATATGCTTTTTTGGATTTCAAGTCATTGAATTCGTCTGTCGATATTGCTACCACCAAATAATCTCCAAGCTCTTTTGCCCTGCGGAGAAGATTAATATGCCCCCAATGAAGCAAATCGAATGTGCCGTAAGTCAATACTTTTTTCATAGTAGTGCCCCCCTATATTCCGTTAATTTTTACTCTGTATTTTATTCTTCTACACAAATAATTTCCTCAACAAATTCTTCATTAAAAATTTACATTTATCAACTTGACGCGTTAATTGTAACACATATACCTTGCCAAACATGTCGTCTAATCGTGGGAAGTGGGGCCAACTTTCTATAAAACTATGTGACAGAAGGCACAAGCTTTACATCTTTTCACACATTTAAAGATATTTTAATATAGTTTATGAACAGTCGAATCCCTCAAAAACGAAAAAGAGTGCCCCCGCTCCGTCATCTGTTTTCTTTTTCAAGCTCTTTGGCGGCCTGGAAAATGCGTGCGGCGTTCTGTTTGTCAGAATAGCTAAAAATCATCCTCCTGTTTTCACTGACAGCTTTCTTTTCAGCCCACCCTCGTTTTAAATGGCGCCGCAGACTTTTTAACAGCTCTTCTTCAGAATGCACCACATCCCCAAGAAAAGTCTCTTCCAGTGGCCGGAGACTCCCTCCCTGGAAAAACCGCTTCGTATCAAAATGATAATAGATGACGGGCTTCTGCATATATGTGAAATCGAACGAAACGCTTGAGTAATCAGTAATCATCAGCATACTTTCCTTTAACAGCTGCTGGACCGTCTTTTTACCCAGTTTAACTATTTCAATTTTTTCGCTTTTGATTTTATCGAAAGCATCCGTATATTGCTGCATGCGGTAGTGCGGATAAAACTGCAGCACGACATCGTGTTTTTCTAAAAACCGGTGCAGCTTCGGATTTTCCAGAAAGCTTTTGTACCGGCGATAATATTCTGACTCCAGAAAGGCTTCTCTAGAATGCAGCCACTCCCGCCAGGTCGGAATAAAAACAATTTTCCGCTCTGCCGGAGGGCCTTCAAGGAGATTATCAAACCTCGACAAGCCCGTCACCTGCACTGTCTCTTCGTCGTAATGCATTTTTTTCATAACCATTCTCTTTTCACTTTTCGAGCTTACACAAAATAAATGAAACGGATATTTATAATATTCCTGGTTATATTCCACACGCTTGCGCCCAAGAACACCGTGCTGCAGAAAAACTCGCAGGCCATGCCGATAGGATTCCATCAATGTTCCTTTAAACGGAAGAAAGTATTCGATATCATGCGATCCGAAAAAGGCAGTTGCCCGCAGGCACACCTCCACATGCTCATCGCTTCCAATAATCAATACATTTCCGAGCTCTTCCACGGCTTCCCGGTCCATAGAGTCACTTTCGATGGCATAGTACACTTCTATTTCGGGATGAGCTGTCCGGCAGTATTTGAAGAAATGATATCCTGTATCCTGCGCGGTGTCGGGACGCTCTCCCACCACCCAGACTCTGGATTGTGCCCCGGCCTTTTTCATCTTTTCATTTTCCTCCTGCAGCTTTAGAAATTGCCTGCGCGGATATGTTATTGTTTCGATTTTTACATTGCCTCTCGGGGTGTAGGTAACATACCAGGAAATTGCCCGCTCTCCTTCTTCAAGCACATAGGAATGCAGAATTTCATCTTTATAATAAACAAAATCTTTTTTCCCAAGCTTTCGTTCGTGCATGAATTCCCCGGCATGCAGACGAATATGCAAATCCAAAACGGCTTTGTCACTGTGGAGCCACCGAAAATCTTCAAAAGCCGCTTCCGCTTCAAATTGTATCCAGTTATCTTTCAGGTGTTGACTTTTGATAGAAAAGTGATGCTCCTCTTTTGTTTCCCGGTTTTTCACTACTACAGATGCTTGCTGCCTTGGCCGCAGATTACGTGTTAGTGTTGTAAAACGAGCCTGCCCTTCAATAATGAATTTCCCGTTCTTTACCTTCATCGATGTAATGTCCTTGGCAATATCGATTTCATCAATGGAGAAAGCAACACGTTTGCTTGTTGTACGGTAAAACTGGTGACGATAAATTTTATTCTGATGATACCATTCGTGCTTTGTATTTTTCACAAGTTTTCTATTATTGGAACGCAGCCGGTAGTCAATATCCTCTTCATCGCTTCTCACACGGAGATAGAGATCGGATCGACCGAGCCGGTAGGGCGCCCCCCCTGTGCCTGCTTCATTTTTAAATAAATCCGTCACTTCGCCGTGAAAGACGTATTGTGCCCGTTTGGAATGAAGCTTATACATATGCACAGGCACAACAGCCTCTTCGTTGGTGTCCCGGTTTTTCCAGACGAGCTGCCAGGCATCCGGAGTATAGCGGTTCCAGTAAAGCGTACCCCGGAAGTGAATGCTTCCCTGCTCGTAGCTTGCCCGCACTGTATACAGCTTAACGTTTTCCGTCTGAATCATGATTGAAGCTGAATAATTCTGGGTGCGGTACAGCCGGAAGCTGACTGCTCCTTTTTCATAGTGCGGGGCATACCATTTAGATGCTTTTGCTATATCTTTAGCTGGCATATGAAGACGGTGCCTCCATAATGGTTTATCACCGCCATCTGCGATATAAAAATCCCATACCCCTGTAAAATGGCTTGAAGGATCAAGCTCAACGACTGCCGACCACCATTTATCGCTCTCCCATTCAACAGGGTAGTAATATTTCTGGGATTCTCCGCGCTTTTTCAGTATCAGCTGAAGCTTTGACGGCCAGCCGTTTGCTTCAAGCAGATGCCTGGGAGCCGTACCGAGCAGCTTCCACCCGATGCTGACTTTTTCTACATCCATCAAGTAAGCCGGGAAAAGTTTAACTTTTTTTCCGGACGGCCTGGTAACCCTCAGTTCCAGGTTGTTAAATTTGTTGACCACCGGCCTGAACAGCCAACCCTTCTCATTTACACCAATCGTTCCCTTCTGCAGCCAGGTCGTCCCGCTCCGTCCCGTTTTTAGACGAAAACGAATGCCTTCCTGGCGGCTTGAAAGCACGGCAAATCCGATGGCTTTAAATGGCACAGCGGTGTCCAGCTTCTCGAACAGGACGTACGGCACAAAGCCTTCAAATGTCGAAAAACTCCGTCCGTTTCGCGTATCTGCCGCAAAAAAACGAAGCGGCACCCTGATCCGGTTTTCCCATTCCGGTCCCGACGCCCATTCAATAAAAGAGTACTCTTCTTCAATACGCTTTGGCAGCCGGTCATTGCCAATTTCAATGCGAATCGTTATTCCATAGTCATCTCCAAGCCATTCCTTTGCCCGGCAGCTGTACTGCTTTTCCTTCCACGGGGATTGTCTCTTTTTTAACTGCTGGACCGGTGTCCGGTAATGCGTTTTTATTGTTGGGGCTTTCATCTCGACGCTCTCCTCTGTCATCAAACTATCTGTACTATGTAAAATGCGGACTTTGGGAAAGTCCGCATTACGTTTTGTATTAGTATAGCATACGCGTATTAATAGCTTCTATAAGCGGACCGCTGGGTGTATGTTTCAGGCACCCGGGCTTTCCACGCAAAATCATCCTCCGCATGATCATGACGCCTAGGCACCCACTTCTTCCCAATAATCATCGTCTCCGGCCGTTCCTTTGTATACTGCTTCCATTCCGGGATTCCAGCGTGCCCGGGATTTCCCTCACTTGCGAAACGCACCCAGGCGTCCTGCATGCGTCGGGTGAGCCCCGGGTTTTCGTTTATTCCGAGCAGCGTGCGGTTCCGAAAGGAAAAGGCTGTTTTAACTGTGTTAAACAAATATCCCAACTCCAGGCCATGACAGGCTTTCAACCAGCGGGCTTCCACGCTGAAGCGGTACTGGTACACTTTGCCTCCTGCTTTAGAATAAAGCTCGCTCAGTTCCGTGTGATACAGGCGGAATGCCCGGTCTGTAAACATTTGCATAAAAATCTTCGAGCGGCTCCATTTCGGATATCTTTCTTTATAGTCCTGGTAAACCGCCATTGTGGTTTCCTCTGACATATGCTCGTATTTTCGAAGATAAAATAATACGTATGTAGCTACTGAATGTTTCTGTCGCAGCTCCGGAATCAACAGCTTAAAAAAATGCATTTCGTTGGCGTTTGAGCCGTGAAGCAACTGTACTTTTCCTGCGTTTTCCTGAATAGCCCGCTTTACGTCAAACGGAATAATTTCTCCATCAGTCGTTGGGGCAAACATCCTTGACCCATTGTACGGGCCGTTGGAGGTGAAGTTTTTGTTTACAAATGAAACAGTGGTTTTTACCAGGCTTTCCGCCGGAATGGTGCAAATATCATTCATGGAATGCAGGCCGAGCTTATAGATGAGCTGGTCGGAAATATTTGCCGCGTCCTCAACCGAACGGCCAAGCCCGGTAATCACCCCGCTTTGAGCAATTACTTTCTGAAAAAGCCCCCGGGCAGCAGGAGCTGCAAGAAGCGCTGTTACGCTGATACTGCCCGCAGATTCTCCGAAGATAGTGACGTTACCGGCATCTCCGCCAAAGCTTTCAATATTTTCCTGCACCCACCGGAGTGCTTCTATCTGGTCAAGCAGGCCGAGATTTTTCATGTAGGCTTTTTCCGGCCCGCATATACTTTCGGCATCCAAAAAGCCAAATATGCCAAGCCGGTAATTAATGCTGACCATTACGACTTCTCCCCGGGCAGCCAGAGATTTTCCGTCATATAACGCCTCCCGGTTCGAGCCGCTATTAAATCCCCCGCCGTGAATAAATACCATCACCGGCCGCCGGTGTCCCGGCTCTTCATCCGGTCTCCAAATATTTAAGTGCAGGCAGTCCTCCGATTCCCTCCCCTTTTTAAGACCTTCCACGGACTGCGGGCAGGCGGGCCCGTACTCTGCTGCATTATATACTTTCATCGCTCCGCCTAAGCGTTCCGGTTTTTTGAACCGCTCCGCTTCTGCGTATTTTATTCCTAGATACTCCTGGACATGTTTGTATAAACAGCCTTCGTAAATCCCTGCGGGCGCATGCAGCCGCACACTTCCTTTTGATTTTTTCATTTTATCCTCCATATATTTAAAAGCGTTGGACTTATCCTGTAGGTTCTAAATACGTGCCTTTCCTGGGATTAGTCGACAGAACAACCCGCAGGTTACACATGAGTAGTTACATATTTTTACAAATTTTTAATTATCGTTGTCTTATTTATTACTGTTACTTCCGCTTCTTTTCCCCTACAATCAATAAAAAACTGCAATGCTCCGTGGATGGAGATTGCAGTTTACGGTAATTAGTTTTTCACGTCCGGATTGCTGACTTTTGTAGCTCTTTTATTCGTAGTGTAGAGTGCGCCGAGGACGATAAGGACCACAATACTGAATAGTGCCAGCACGCCATAGCCCTCTCCTAAAAAGCCGGCCCGGTAAACAAGTGAGCCAAAAATACCGCCAAGCGCGGGTGCAGCAACCGGAATCCAGGCGTATGGCCAGTTGGAATCCCGTTTACCTGCAATAGGCAGCAGGGCGTGAGCAATACGCGGACCTAAATCCCTGGCCGGGTTGATCGCGTAACCAGTCGTGCCGCCGAGCGACAGCCCGATAGCACCTACAAGAAAACCGACAATAAGCGGGTTCAGGCCTTCCGTGAACTCGTTTGCCCCTATACTGTTTAATACGAGTAAAAATACGGCTGTCGCGATAAACTCACTTAAAAAGTTCGCAAATCGGTTAGGAATCGCTGGGTCTGTCGAAAACGCCGCCAGCTTCACATCAGCGTTCTCTGTTTCCTTCCAGTGTCCAAGGAAATGCCAGTAGACAACGGCTCCGCCAAGTCCCGCCCCTATAATTTGAGACACGATATAGCCGGGCACATCCGCCCACGGGAAAGCACCAATAGAAGCAAAACCAAGAGTAACAGCTGGATTCAAATGCGCGCCGGAAAACTGGCCCACAGCGTACACTCCCATTGCTACAGCAAACGCCCAGCCAAGCGCTATAACAATCCAGCCTCCACCTTCAGCTTTTGATTTGTTTAAGTTAACATTTGCCACAACCCCGCCGCCAAAAATAATAAGTATCATCGTACCGATGACTTCCGCTAAGTATATCGACATCTTTCCAGCTCCCTTGTAAGCGTTTGTAATTTACAGACATAAGTATCAAAAGCCGTTTCATCGCCTTAAAACGACTAAAAAACCGCACACTTTGCCCATGCAGAGCTAATTAGTGTGCGGCTTTCATTCGACTCAGCCCGATTTATTAACTTAAAAAAACTTTAGCACGAAAAGAAAACGCTGTCAATTCAAAACGTGAGGGTTGTCACGTTTCATTTTACTGTTTAACGGTTATTAAGTATACCAGAACCATATTATGAAGCTGGAGACCCAGATGAATACACTGTCGGTGAAAACGGTTGGAATTAAAGCTAACCCGTGAGCCGGAAAAGAGACTACTCTTTTCCGGTTTTTTTATTTTTTATACGCTGCAGTCTCCGGCTGATCTCATATTAGGAGGTGAACCATTTGCCACATTTACTTCCACTTTTTATTAAGTTTGTTGCGATGGCTGTTTCGCTTGGCCTGCTGCTCGGTGCTGTACTTTCACTTCTGCCCGGCTGGACTATCGTTTTGTTAGCTGTCGTGCTCACTCTTCTTTCTTACGGGGGCGACTTAATGATGATCCCCCGTGTGAAAAATCCTACGGCTGTGCTTGCAGATATCGGCCTCGTATTTGTATTAGTATTGCTGACTGTTCTGATTTTCACTGGCAACAGCGCGGAAACATGGGTAGGAGCTGTGATTGCCGGGGTTATCGTCGGGGCTTTTGAATACCCTTATCATAATTACCTGCGCAGTAAAATAATGAGCATGAAAGGAAACAGCCTGGTAAATTAATATTTTGGTCCCCAAACGGCCATTCTTATGAACCAAGGGCAGCCCGTTATCATTACGGGCTGCCCTTGGTTTATCTGCTTTATTTTTTGTCCTGCGAGTTTTTTTCCTGTTTTTTTCTTTCTTCAGCAGAATTCCGGCTTCCCTGCCACTGTTCTTTCTGGTCGGCGGTATTGCCTGTATCTTCTCCTTCCATGTCGGCAACGGAGGCGTCTTCTACTTTTTCCACCCGTCCTTCTTCTTCCTCCTCTTCTTCCTGTTCACTTGTGTAGCCGGTCATTTCCGGATCGTCGGACGGCGTTTGGGAGGTACTGTGCTCACTTACTGCTTCCCACGCATCTTCTTTATCGAAAGCTACATTTTCCTCCTGCCGCTGCTCACGTTCTGGCCCCGGGTTGACTACATCTTCTTCCACCGGGTGGTCCTGCTCGGGTTTGTCACTGCTCGCATGATCTACACACCGCATCGTTTCGGGAACAATTTCAAGCCGTTCGTATGGAATCTCCCTGCCGCAAATTTCACACTTGCCGTAATTTCCGTTTTTCATTGCTTCAAGGGCATGATCGATATTTTCGAGCTGTTCGCGCGCCTGATTGTTCAATGCTGCATCTTTTTCCATTTCATGCAGTTCGGTGCCCTGGTCGCCTGGATGGTTACTGTACTCCGACAGTTCACCGATCGTTTCTGTATTATTATTTTCGTCCCTTGTTTCTTCAACTTCAATTTTTTCTTTATTTTCTTCTTTCATTTCTAAAAGCTGGTTTTTTAATGTTTTTTCCTGTTCTGCCGTAATCATTTGTATCCCTCCAGTATTTTCTACTCTCTCTTTACCCGATTACCGGCTCTGTTGAAAATACTTTTTTCGTCAAAAGTGTTTTACCTTCCTCACAGCACTGGTTTCGCTGCTCTCTTAGTGAACGCTTACCCTTTTTACCTCGATTCACCGATAAGTAAACACCGATAGTTCCCGGAAGTCACTTCACTGGTTCTATTCTGCATTGACCAACCCATAGACTACCTGGTTTACATAGCCTTCCCGGAGGCGTTCCGATTCTATTAAGACCCCTTCCATTTTAAAACCCAGTTTTTCGGGGACAGCCCTGCTTTTTTTATTTTCTTCTGCGCAGCGGATTTCCACCCGGTGCAGGCCCATACTGTTAAAAGCATACTTTGTAAAAGCCTGAACCGCCTGAGTCATGAGGCCTCTTCCTTCATATTCCTTCCCGAGCCAGTAGCCGAGGCTTGTTTTTTTGTTTCCCCAGTCTATTTCATGGTAATTAATAATGCCCGCCAGCTTTCCATCAAATATTAAACCTGCTCGGAATCCTCCTCCCTCAGCTGCCTGCTGGAGCGTTTTTTCGATGCTGGCGGCGGTATCATGCACCGATTGGACACGATCCACCCAATTCATCCATTCTTTTAAGTGTTGGCGATTGTTATCGATCAGGGCAAACAGCTCTTCTGCATGCTCTTTTTGGAGCAGCAAGAGCTCCAAACGTTCCGTAATGTTATATGAAAACATTCCATCTTCTCCTTTATTCTAAAATCAGCATATTCTGCTCATCAAACTTCCAAAATTCTGCATATGCCGCTTCCCAAATGTAACCATCCGGATCTTTAAAATAACCACTATAACCTCCCCAGAATACCCATTCCGGTTCTTTTGCCACCCTTCCGCCTGCAGAGGCAGCCTGCTGAATAATGGCATCCACTTCTTCAACAGACTTGGCATTATATGCAAGAGTCATTCCTGAAAAACCCCGGCCCGGGTCCTCTACTTTCTCCCCAGTGTCTTTCGCCAGCTCCTTTAGTGGATAAAGCGCCAGCTTAGTGCCTTCGTTATTAAAAAAAACAATGCCCGGGGCGTCCTCTTCGGTATTAGTTTCAAAGCCGAGTCCATCCCGGTAAAATTGCACGGAAACAGTCATGTTCCTGACCCCAAGGGTAATCAGATTAATTCTATTCATATAATCAGCCTCCGATATTAAAATTTCATAAGTGCTGAACACCCTTAGTAGGTAATTCGCCGGGAGCCTGCGCATTCCCTTTCACACAGCTGAAGCTGACCGCAATGTATCCGGCCCAAGGAGCGTTTCGCTTTTCATCCAAACGGAAACGGCTCATTACTACCATGATTTCCATAAGGGGGCATACGATTCATGAGTAAAACAATATTTATTACCGGTGCCGGTACAGGGCTTGGAAAAGGCACAGCACTTGGGCTGGCTAAAAAGGGCCACCACGTAATTGCAGCAGTCGAGATAATGGCGCAGATTACCAGTCTGCGGGAGGAAGCAGAAGCAGCAGGAGTAAATCTTGAAGTAATTAAGCTTGATATTACCAACAAACGGGACCAGGAACTGGTCGCTGACTATGACTACGATATTTTCGTTGCAAACGCAGCCATTGGTGAAGGCGGGCCGATAGCTGAAATACCAGTTGACCGCGTTCGCGATATTTTCGAAACCAACGTATTCAGCACGCTCGAAAACGCCCAGATCGCCGCAAAAAAATTCGTGGAAAAAGGCCGGGGCAAAATAATCTTTCTTAGCTCCATTGCCGGCATAGTAGGCATGCCTTACCTTGCTGCTTATGCCTCCACCAAGCATGCCATTGAGGCTATCGCCAAGGCGATGAAGGCAGAGCTTGAAGAATTTAACGTCCAGGTAGCAACCATCAATCCCGGTCCGTATGAAACCGGCTTTAATGACCGGATGTTTGAAGAAAAATGGAAATGGTACGATCCTAAGAAAAATTTCACGCCTGAAAAGTCGATCGGCGAAATGGAACAAATTCTCGACAGCCAGTTTGATCCTGATGACATGATTGCGAAAATGGTCGAAGTGGTGGAAGCAGATCATCATGCCTTCCGCACAGCATATCCACAGGAGGCCGAAGACCAGATGAAGCAGGAGGAACAGAAAAACTGGGACGCCCGTATATAAAAAATAAACCGGCCAGGTGCCGGTTTATTTTACGTTCTGGTCCATATGAAGAAACTTCATGCCGGTATCCACCTGGCCGTACATATACTTCTCAGGTACATCTTCACCTTTCAGCCAGCGGGAAAAATCGATTTCATACGGCTTTTGGTCGCCTCCAAGCGCGAACCACGCTTTTTGTTCCCGCAAAAGATAGCCGGATGTGTGAATGGTGCCCGCCCAGCTATGGTAATTATCCGAAAAAACGCCGCCTTCGGTATTGTTCAGCAGCCGGTACGCTTGTTCCGCCGAAGGAGCTGTTTGCTTTTCCTGCTTCATCACCGCCTGGCGGGCTTTTGAATCCACCAGATAATGACGGTTCTCTTCCGGCATTTTTTCAAAGTGGTTGGTGCATGCATGGTCTTCCCGTGCAATCACTCCACGCGGCGATGCCTCCACAACTTGAGAGGTTCCCTTCATGTCCTGCACCACGTAGCTGAACGAGTGGCGGTGCGGTATTTCCTTCAGCATGTCGACAGCTTCCTCCACAGAAGCACACACCTCTAATATTAGGCGCCCAATCATTGAGCAGATAAATCCATCTCCCGGCTTTTTCCGGTGCATAAAATTATAGCCCATCGCAAGCTGTTTTTCGTTCATTCCGTCCATCCGGCCGGTTACCCGCTGCGAAGGGCCAACCATCGCATAGCCCTGATCCGTCGGCTGAAACAACGTGTACCTGCCCTCGTAGGTTTTTGGGTGATAGTCATAATTACGAACCAGATAATTATCCCCTGTCATAATAGAGCAGCCTGATTTAGGTATTTCAAGACGATAGCCGGAAAAATGCATAATAATTTTTTCCATATCCCACTTTAAGCCGTCCTGCAGACCTTCAAGCTCTTCCCAGATGCCGGGCGCCAGATTCATAAACATTTCTTTGGTTTCATTTATGTCCACTTGAAACCGGGGCTTGCGTATTTTCCATTGCTTGTCCCGGTTTTCGACAGACAATGACCCGGCGAGGCGTTCTCCCTGGTATTTGCCAAATTCGTAATGGGTGCCGCGAAACTGCACCACGCTACTGTAAATTTCTTTCACATTGTCACCTTCATTGAATAATTATTTTCCCGCTGGGTTTCATAAAGTGAAAAACCGCCTGGCTGCAGGCGGCTTAGCGATACTTTTCCCGGTATTCCTGTTCAAGTATGCTCATTATCACAGCGTGGTAGTACTGATGATCGTAGTAACGGCACTCACGCTTCATTCCTTCGTGAACAAATCCAAGCTTTTCGTATACATGAATCGCGCGGGTGTTAAACGAGAAGACTTCGAGCTCAATCCGGTGGAAATTCAATTTCCCAAACCCATATTCAAGCATCAGCTTGGTTGCTTCTGTGCCGAAACGCTGTCCTATATAATCGTCAAAAACGACCATTTGAAACCTTGCCTGGCGGCTTGCCGGCGTGTCGATGTCAATAAACGAAGTGTCTCCGATTAATTGATCATTTCCCTGCATGAAAATGCCGAGGCGGACATCTGCGTGGGCATCGCCCCCTTCAATGTAGCGCTCTACATCCTCCAGCGTATAAATATGATTCGTTCCTGTAAACTGGCGGGCAATCTGATTATTGTTAAATGCTTCATACAAAGCCGGTACTTCTTCTTTCGTATATGGACGCAGATACAGCTGCTCCCCTTCAATTGCTTTTACTAATGACTGCATAGTTACCCTCCATTTATTTCCTGGTTATCCCGATATACGACCATCGCGCTGAAATAAAAGAAATTCATTCCAAACTGAATATCCGTTACTTCAATGCCTGCGTCGTCCAGAAAAGCGTTCACCTTCCTGTCAAGCCCTTTATCGCTTATGGCGTAAAACGTTTTTATTCTCACGTCTCTCCTCCTCAGCATTTTCTATTATCTATTGTACCAAAAGCAGGTATGATAAAAGGAGAACAGGAGGGAAAAATATGGAACGAATTTATTACGGTAAGCATACAGAACAATTCGGGGATCTTCGCATTCCGGAAGGTGAAGGGCCTTTTCCTTTAGCTGTGGTTATTCACGGCGGGTTTTGGAAAAAGCCATTCGGCCTTGATATTATTCAGGACGTGGCAGAGGATTTAACCCGGGAGGGGATCGCCACATGGAACATTGAATACCGTCGCATCGGCCATGAAGGAGGTGGCTGGCCCGGTACGTTTAATGATGTTGGCAGGGCTGCAGACTACGTACGTGAGCTCGCAGCCATTCACCCTATCGACGTTCGG
This sequence comes from Marinococcus halophilus, assembly GCF_900166605.1. Lineage (NCBI taxonomy): Bacteria > Bacillati > Bacillota > Bacilli > Caryophanales > Bacillaceae > Marinococcus > Marinococcus halophilus. The sequence goes on along the minus strand of NZ_FVZD01000004.1, from coordinate 131,357 downwards.
CGGATATTTTCTATTGGCCATTCCGCAGGGGGACAGCTCGCCTTGTGGCTCGCTGCCCGGCCATTCCTGCCGGCTACCAGCGAATTATCCCATTTCGCTGAACCGTTATCCATGTACGGGGCTGTGAGTCTCGCCGGTGTGCTTGATATGCACCTCATGCACGAGATACACGATTACCGCAACAAAATCACAAACGCCCAGGAGCCCATGGACCCTGTCGCAGATCTGCTCGGCGGCTCCCCGGATGAATTTCCTGAGCGCTATACTGAGACGTCGCCGTTTGACCTGATTCCTATTGATGTCCCCCAGATACTTGTGCACGGAGCGCTCGATGTGAACGTACCTGTTGGCATCAGCGCCCAATATAACCAGGCGGCAAAAATCGGCTACCGGCCCATCAAGTATCTTGAGCTTCCCGACGCAGAGCATTTTATGCTTACTGATATCCAGACAGAGGCCTGGAGCATGATTAAAGAAGAAATCCATGAGATGCTGTCTTTATAGATTTATTTACGGGAAAACGCCAACAATACCTTTGATAGCAAAAAAACCGGTGTGGACACCGGCTTCATTGAGACTGGAGATGGAAACCAATATGCTCCAATGCAGCTTCAAGATTTCTTGAAATATGGATGTTCATTTTTAAAATTTCATTATTGCTTAATTCGTGCTGGGCGATCGCCGGGGATATACCTGTGAGTAAAATGTTAACCCCCATCAGCTTCAGGGCGTGAATGACGTTAATAAACACGTGTGGAAATTCACCATCCACAATTACCAGCCCGGACAGATCAATTACAAGGTGTTCAATTTTTTGGTTCGCCGCGTACTCCAGAACAGTCCGGGTGATAATCTCCGCCCGTTTTTCATCAATGATGCCCTGGACCGGGAGTATAGATATGCCAGTGCGGACCGGAATGATCGGCACATTCAAAAAACCGAGATTGTACTGTGTATGGTCGAGTTCGATGATATGGGCAAGCACATTCCCCATAGCTTTTAAGTAATCCACGTCCTCCTGGCTGAATATTTTCTCTTCCGGATCCATGACGCACAAGGTACCGAATACGTTACCATCCAGGTCGGTCAGCGTGACGCCGAGGAAGCCTTTCATCTGAAGCTGGGAGGTGACCTCCAGCTCCTTTGTCATGACGTCTCTGGTCAAGTTCTCGGTACAGAAAGCATCTTCTTCATTCATAATGATCTTTCTGCAATATGTGTCGCTATATTTTACCGAATAGCCTTCTGGAATAATCTCTTCTTTCTTATTAAACGTGCTGATAACAGTCATTTCATTGTTGCCTCGTTTGGTGATGTAAGCTGTATTAACATCAAGCTGATCTGCTATAATATCAAATATTTTCTGCGAAACGGATTTAAGCGACGGAAATTCAGTCGAATCCAGGCTATACTCTTTTTGCAATTTATGTTCCTCCAACATTTAGATTGATTGTGGGGTGACTTGCACATTAGAATTATTATAATACTTTTCTTCCGCTCAAACAATCCATATGTCTTTAGTATGATATAAATGCATACTTATTATATTTTTTCATACAAAAAGCCAGGGAGCTTCCCTGGCTTAAGTGTAAGGTACGCGAACCATATATAGCGCGTTTTCAACGAATCCATGCTCTGAAGCGTGCGGCCGATCACCATCGTCTCCGTACCCGTAATCAAGCATGCGGTTCCGATTCAGGCAAAGCTTCACCATGGCTGGCTGAAAAAGGTTAAAAAGCTGGAAACGTTCAGCAAGCTCCGGAAAACGTTTTTGATACGCTTCAATTGTTTCAACTATCATTTTCCAGAATGTATGCTCTGCAAGTAAGTTTTCCCGGTCAAGCAGATCCGACAGGTAGCGGAAATGGCAGATAAACAGCCCCGTGAAGATAAACTGCACGAGTCCTTCCGGCGGTTCGCAGCGTAAAACCTGTTTCAGCCGGGCCGGCAAGCCTTTGAGCTCCGGCAGCTGCTGATCGCTCACATTTACGTCATCCACAAAGTCTTTCATAATAAGCCGGTGCGGCTTGTAGTTCTTTAACACCACGATCGTATTCTGGCCGTGTGGCGAAAAAACGGTGCCGTATTTATACATGTAATGCAGCAGCGGAGGAAGCACGGCATCAAATAGCTGTTTAATCCAGGCTTCTGTACTTAATCCCGACCGCTCCACGTATTCGAGCACCAGAGGCTTTCCATTCGCATCCTCGTGCAGAAGGGCCGCCAGCGTTACTGGTTTTTCGTCCTCTTCCACAGCCATATAAATACTTTCTCTCCAGACAGCCCCAAGCATTTCTGTATACTGATACGGCACTCCCTGCAGATGGTGAAACGCAGGGTGCGGCACATCGATCGTCTCTGTTTCCCCGAGGAGCCCCACCCTGCACGTATTCCTCAGGAACGAATCCTCGTCTCTGACCGTCTGAATCCACTTCGTCACTTCCGGGGCCGCCATGGTCCGCTCACTGGGAAGCCCCCGGTACACCAGCGTATTCAAAATACTGACCGGAAGCTTTACATGTTTTTTTGTTTTATGCTCTGTATTTACGAACGTGCGGATTGATTGCTGGGGCAGGTACGTATCCTCCGCATAATCCAGTGGAATGATCCATCCTCTGGCAATATACTCAGCGTAAAGCGTCACAATGTGATTGTCCCACTGCCAGGTATGCACCGGCATGTAATAATAGTCCTCCGGCTCTCGCCCAGCCCGGTTGATAAGATCGCTAAAATGCTCCCGTTTGGTTCCACTCAATTCCTCTTCTATTAAACGATGGTAGCCATCAGCGTGTACCGTTTGAAACGAAGCTGCTTCCTGATGGACCGCTATCCAGAACAAACGAACCTCCTGCTTGTGTTCAGGAGCATAAGAAAGGTAATCCTGAAAGCTGAAGCCAATGCGGCCTTTATTGTAAGTGATCCATGGATGCCCGCCCATTTCTCCTTCGAGCTGCAAATAATCCATTTCCGCAAGCTCGGCAGCTGTCGTTTGTTTGTCCAGCAAATGGCAGTCTGCGGTCAGGGTATGATAATATTCTTTCAGTAAATGGCCGGCGGTCTCACTCGAGATTGGTGCCATTTGCTGAAGTTCAAGCAGAAAAGCATCTGCCCGCACAGGTACTTCCATATCGTGTTCTTTTTTTACAATGCTTTCCGGGTACACGTAGACACTGTCAAAAAGCCGCTTGCGTGCAGAAAATGTATAAACCGCTCCAGACGCTTCTACTTGAAGCATTTGAGGGGATCCTTCTTTTACAATCTCTGCTTCTATAATAGCTTCATACAAAAATTCCTGCAGCATCTTCGCTGTTAACCGCTGGTTCGCTTCCTCCCAGTGCCGCTGTTGGACGGCTCCAAAGGATTCAGCCGTATATGGATTCATCTGCTTTCTTCCCTTCTTTTTAAGATTAGGCTTACAGGTTTACGCGAAAACCCCGGTCTTTTCTCTTCTAAATTGCTGAAAAACATTTTTAGAACGGACAGGATAAACTTCCCGATCCGCGATTTGATTAATGATGACCGCATTCCGATGCGCTCCAAGCCCAAGATCCGGAGCTCCAACGCCGTGCGTGTGCATTTCCCCGTTTTGAATAAACACATGATGGTTCTTTTCAGTCTGTACAGCGCGGTACTTTTCATCAATCTGCAGACGCCCGTGATTATCACGCCGCAGGCTTGCTTCAATACCTCTTAAAAACGGCTGCGGAGACGGCTGATAGCCTGTAGCCGCGATTAGTCCTTCCGTTTCTTCGGTGTATTCCATACCGTAGTTAATCTCTTTTAAAAACAGCTTCATTTTGCCGGCCAGCGTTCTCTCCGTGCTCATCACTTCCGTATTTGCCTGCAGAGTGATGTCCTCGCTCTCCCCCCCGATCGTCTGCTCATAAAGCTCATCGTACACCGCAGCAATGGTGTCAGCGCTGATCCCTTTATACAGAAGATCCTGCTTTTGAAGCAGCTGCTCCTTGGTGTAAGAATCAAGGTGGTAGAAATAACTAATATATTCCGGCGAAAAATGCTCCAGCCCGAGCTTGGAATACTCCATCGGGAAAAATCCTGAAGACCTTGTATACCAGTGCAGCCTGTATCCGTACTCAGGCCGCTTCTTCAACAGATCGAGAAAAACTTCAGCGGCGCTCTGGCCGGAGCCTGCCACCGTAATGCTCTTCTTTTGAAGCAGTGCCTTCCTGCGGTACCGGTAATCAGCAGAATGACAGACATCTTCTCCTTTTTCTGCCCAGAGAGGAAGCGACGGTTTTGTGCCCGTGCCCGTCACGATGTGCCGGGCATAGTAGTATTCTGGTGTCTCAGCATTCGAACGCACCGCTTCCACTTTATACAGTCTGCCTTCTTCTAAAAAGGATACATTGGTCACACGCCGGCCAAACCTGCAAGAGGAAAGCTTTTCCGCTGCCCACTGGCAGTAGTCGTTGTATTCAAGACGCGGGATATGGAATTTTTCATAAAAATAAAAAGCATACAGCCGGTCCTTTTCCTGCAAATATTGCAAAAAGGAGTAGGGACTCTTTGGGTCTGCCATCGTGACCAGATCAGCAAGAAAAGGAACCTGCAGGCTGGTGCCATCAAGCAGCATGCCGCCGTGCCACTCAAACACTTCATTTTCATCCAGGAATACGCCCTGGATTTCCGCTACGTTTTCCACAAGCGCTGCCATGCCCAGATTGAATGGGCCAATGCCTATGCCAAGTACATCATATACTTCTGTTTCAGCTCCCACCGGCTGTACCTCCTTCAAATGTCTCCCGTCTGCAAACCATGAGAAGCCCCCGTTTATCCGGCAGGTCTACCGGCTTCACAGACTCAAACCCCGCTTTTTTAAACACATGAATCATTTTGTCGTTGGTGATATCGGGTTCTGCGATAATCCGGGCAGTCCGGGCGTATTGGAACTGCACCGAAAGCATAGCCTTTAAAAGCGGCAGGGCGTAGCCTTTCCCTGTTTCTTCCGGAGGCCCAATCAAAAGATGCACGCCCTGATCTGCCGGTTCCGCCCTGTAATAGGAACCAATTATGTCATCCGCCGCCCAATACACTTCCCAGTAGCTGACGGGGCGCCCGTCGAGCTCTCCGATGTAAAGTGTCTGGTGGGGATCATTTAGCGCCTTGTGCAGATGGGTCCGATACTTACTTTCACCCATATTCAGCTGCCAAAACGGCACCACGTGGGTCTCGTGCATCCAGCCGTGCAGCATGTGAAAGTCGGCCGTTTCATCAACTGCACGGAATTGAATACGTTCACCTTCAGCCCCGTCCGGCTCCCGGTTAAAAATATGAGAATTAGATGGCTGGGCTTTCATGCTGCAAGCACTCCTTTTCGGTCAACGGATTTGAAATAAGAATATAAACGGACTGTTCCGCAAGGGAGCCGACCAATTCATCCATATCAAAAAAGCGGGTCAGCAGATTACCCTTGGAAGGGATTGTTTCTTGTTCAAGAAGGCTTTCAGTTAAAGAGGAACGGCCGAACGCTTTTTCTGCATCTTTAAGCTCCTCGCGGAGTATTCGCAGCAGCTCCGCTTCTTCAATTAATTCTGAAGCTCCGAAGCCGTTAATCAGTCCAAACAAATGGTTGATAAAAAAGTAGTAACGAAAGCGCTCGTCTGCAATATCATCTGCGCATACAGTATCGCTTGAGGCATTCAACTCCGGCACGTACTCTTTTAAGTGTGCTTCCTTCGAGCGTGCAAAATAGTAGCCCTGGTTGTCCCGGTAGTAAAACACCTGCGGATAGCCGCCAGTAAAACGCACAACGGAATTCTGCTGGTGGGCTTCAAGCGCAATGCCATGGGTCATATACAGCCAAAGCATCGGATGCAGGGAGATTGATAAATACCGCCGGAACCAGTCCCGGCTTACTTCGGCAGTGCTCCGGTTCTCTGCCCGGGCAAGGCTTCGGATCAGATTGCCCAGCATACTTCCTTCTCCGTAAGCATCGTGCACCAGCCCTGCGGTCAGTGACACCTGGTCGTCCATAGTTTCCTGAAAAGGGTTTTGCCGGATAATCGTTTCAAAGCCTGTTTCTTCTTCACCTTTAAGGGCGATATATGCCGGATCACGAACAATTTCAAACCCCGGGAAAAATTGTGATGTCTCTTTTCCAATCCTGCTCAGCATCAGCTTTTCCACTTCTACGCCGCGCGCCATTTCCTTTTTTTGGTTGACACGCAGGGAGTTAGTAATCTTCACCGGAATGGAGACTTTCAGCATATACGGTGACTGCTCATGGTAAAGGGTCCGGATCGAGGAAGTCGCTGTAAAGCTCCGGCCGGCCGGGCCAAGATACGCTAATTCTCCTTGCTCTATTTTCCGCTGAATGGAGCCCTTCCGAAGCAGAGCCTCTGCTTGAAGCGGATGCACCGGAAGCAGGGCATAGCCATCATCCAAACGGCAATAGTCCTCTTTAAATAATTCCTCTGTCTCTGGAGCATTTTGGAGCTCGTTTTTTACGATAGCCGCCGCGCTTTCTTTTTCCATCGATGCTTCCTCTATCTGCTCTGATGGCGCCCGGAAGAAATGCAGCTGAAAACGTCCGCCGGTTTCCGGAGAATACAGGTTTCTTTCCTCTTCGCGTTCCATTCCCTGACGGCTTTTAGGGGTCGGGTGCAGTAGATGCCCGAGCAGCAGGGCCTGTTCTGAATCAATGTAACGGGAGATGATTTCTCCCTTTTGCTCTTTGCGTGCTTCCAAAAACCACTCTGTGAGCTCAAAGCTCTGCAGCACCCGCTGCATCATCTCTTCTTCTCCTCCGTTATCACCGTATTCAAGCGAAAGTTCCTTCAAAAGCAAAGCCCCGGCGGTCAGCAAATCAAGCTCAAGGAGGGGGCCGCTTTCCAGGGTTTTATAATAAAGCGGAAAATGAAAGATATGCCGGTGGGTCAACGAGCGGTATTTTACCGGCAGGATCAGTTCAATTTTTTGATGGGACAGCTCCACGCGGCATTCCGCTTCTCCCCAGGCGCCGCTTCCGGTTTCACGCAAATAACAATTGATAAAGCTCTGCATCGAAGCTTCTGCTGCTTTCTGTTTAAAATTCAACACTTTTCCTCCTTCGTAGAAGTTCAATTTCCCGTCCTGCTTCAATGACCGCCTCGATTACATGATCAATATCTTTTTCTGTCGTTAAAGGATTCAGCAGAGTGCATTTTAAAAACTGCCTGCCATCTATTTTTGTTTTGGCAATGACCGCTTCGCCTGAAGCATATAATTGCTGCTGAATTTCTCTATTGATCTCATCCTCTTCGGCTTTTGCAAAGGAATGCTCAGGGTCGTATTTAAACACCACTGCATTCATTTCCGGCTTCATTACCAGGTGCAGCGCTGGCTCATCGTTAATTTTTTCCGCGAGGCACCCGGCCTGTTTTAACCCATGGCCAATCATTTCCGACCATTTTTTCGTGCCAACAGTACGGATCGTCATCAATAATTTAAGTGCATCGAATCGGCGGGTTGTCTGCATCGAATAGTCCACAAGGTTCGTAAAGCCTTGCTCTCTGTCATCCTCCGGATTCAAATACTCCGCCCCATGCCTGATAAAACGAAAACTATCCCGGCTCCTAACCAAAAAGGCCCCGCAGCTGACCGGCTGATAAAATAGTTTATGAAAATCCACCGCCAGGGAATCTGCGTTCTCTATTCCTTCAAGTTTGGCAGTGTGATCACTGCAGAGCGCTAACGCCCCGCCAAACGCTGCGTCCACATGCATCCACAGATTCTCTTTATCTGCCGTATGATAAATATCTTCGAGTGGATCAATGCTTCCAAAATCAGTAGTCCCGGCAGTAGCTACTATAGCAATTGGATGATCACCGGCTTCCCTTGCCTCCTGAATAAAGGCTTCGAGCTTTTCGGTACTCATCTTTTTATGCTCATCTGCCGGCACTCCTATTACTGCCCGTTCTCCCAGGCCAAGCTGAACTGCCGATTTTTTGACTGTAAAGTGTGCTTCCTCTGAACAAAAAATTTTAAATCGTGCTGCTTCCGAAGGAAGGCCATCGGCTTTTACATCATGGGACAATTTCCGTGCGCAGTACTGGTCTCTTGCAAGCAGCAGCCCCATAAAATTCGACTGCGTGCCTCCAGTCGTAAATGTTCCCGCAGCAGCTTGAGGCAGCTGGTACAATTCACACAGCCAATTCACTACTTCTATTTCTACTGCTGTCGCTGCCGGACTTTGATCCCAGGAATCCATCGACTGGTTTAGAGCACTTACAATTACATCTGCGCACACCCCGGACAAAAGCGGCGGACAATGCAGATGCGCCATCGCATGAGGGTGGCTGATGTTTAAAGAGCGTTTCATAATATGCTCCATTACTTCCTTAAGCACACTATCAAATGCATGTTCCTGCTTTATATCTTGAAAGAAATGCTTCATCTGCGACTCTCCTGCTGCGGGCACAGGCCTTTCACTTTCTTTGAAAAATTCCGCTATATAGGCAGACGTCCGGGTTAACATTTCAAGAATTCTGCCCTGATCACCAACGTTGGTTAGAAATTCATTATCAAATGCGGTATGGGACTCTTCCTTCACAACCGGCATATCGTCTCCTCCATTATTTGGTATTTGCAGATAATGAGAATCATTATCAATTAATTCAAAAAAATAAAAGCTCCGTTTCAAGCTCTTATTTACAGTGCATACACTAATTGAAAATGATTATCAAAGTCAATGTCTTTTGGAGAATTGATACAAAGGTTGGCCCTTCCCTTCACGATCTGTTAGGTCTATTCCCCTTCCCCCGCTGAAATCGAGACTTAGTAATCATGTAACTTAAAACAAGCCAGCCTTTAGTTTAAAAACATCCCTCTCAGGCAATAAGCCGGGTATCAGCAATTATTTTCTTCAGGAGGTGCAGTAATTGCTCGTACGCACAAAAGATTTTCAGGCGTTTTGGATTTCAGCTACCAATGAGGAAGCTGTTGGAACGGTTTCTGACGTTTATTTTGATTCCAGAGGCGAATGGAAAGTTAGATTTATCGTTGCTGATACCCGTACGTGGTTTGTGGGCGGAAAAGTTCTGCTCAGTCCCAAACTAATTGACCGGATGGATCTGGCCGGCCAGGCCATTCAGATGAATGCTTCGAAAGACCAGATTAAAGACAGCCCGAAGCCGGACGAACATGAACCTATTTCCCGTTCGTATGAATCTTCAGTGTTAAATTATTACAACCTGGAGCCTTATTGGATCCCAACAGCCGGAAGCACCGGCACCGGACCTGCCATGCCTGTAGGCGGACCGTTTGCCCCGACGGATGACGATGATAATAATGCGCGTCCTGCACGTGACACAGCGGTCACCGGCGCAGAAGAAAATGAAATGGAAGCTGCCCGGAACAAAGAAGACTACTATCTGCAGAGTACGAAGGATCTCCGCGGCTATGATGTCGATGTGAGCGGTGAAAACATCGGCACCATTTCTGACGTTGTTTTTGACACAAACGACTGGAGTGTTCAGTTTATCGAAATCGATACCGCTGGTGCCCTTTCAAGTGACCACTCTCTTGTTCCAGTGGAACGGTTTAATCAGTTCAGTGCTATTGACGAAAGTGCCACTGCCAGTGTGAGCCGCGAAGCTGTAGAACGTTCGCCTGATTACGAATCCTCCATGACGCTGACCGATGACTACGGCGAAGAAATCCGCCGTCACTTCGGCAGCCCATCGAACAGATAAATGCGAGAGTCCCGCTGCTTAAATGCAGCGGGCTTTTTTATACCAGCCGGAACCAGAATCTCTATGATATGTTAAAATTAATAAGCTAATAATTCTTCAAACAGCTCAGGAGTGGACTACCAATGGATAAAAAAGACATTGCCGATCTTCGCAGGCAATTAAAAACAGACAATGACCTGCTAACCATTTCCGACATTTTTAATGTCTACATAATGAAAGAAACAACCGAGGTTTACCACCACCAGAGCCACCCGTTCGAAATGCTCGACAACGACCAGCAGGAGCTGTTTATGGCCAATTTCAAAAAAGTTCTCACCGGGCAGCTCGATGAAAAGCTATTCGAGCTGAAATTTCAGCGGGACATTGAAGACTCCAGCCAGCTCATTCTTCACAAAGGCCTTTTGAGCCGCAATGTTGAAGACTGGAAGGAACAGATGCTTCGCATAACTGAAAAAATGATCGAAGACCATCCGTATGAAAAAGATACCGTTATTACCTTTATCCGTGCCGATTATTTAAAGCCGGCAAAGCAGCGGAACGAGGAGGCAGAAACGAGTGACCGTGATGCGGTGTATTCCAATGCTTTTATTCTCTGCAGTATTAATAAAACAGAAGAGCCGCAAAAAGAAATGCAATTCGACTATATTGAGAAGGAATTCAAATACAAGGTCGAGGCCGATCCAGTTATCGATCTTAAACATCCGCTGGCCGGCTTTTTGTTTCCTGCAATGACCGACGGGGCCGCCGATGTCAATCATGTGCTTTACGCGGCCTCAAAGCCCAATGATCCGGACTACCGGTTCATTGAGGACGTGCTGAACGGCGAAGAGATCATCACGGCCAAAGAAAACAAAACGGTATTCGAGGATATTGTAAGAGACGTGGTCGGCGACCAGGTGAATCCTTCCACGCTTGCGAACGTCTACGGAGAAATTCACCGGGTCGTCGAAGAAAACGAAGAGGATACCTCGCCGACGCTTGACTATAGAGACGTCGAACGGGTACTCCAGCAGAGCGGCGAGCAGGTGGAGACCGATAAAGTAAAAACGGCCTTTCAGCGGGTGACCGATAACGAAACGTACGAGCTGAAAGCAAGCAGCATCGTGCCGAAATACAACTCTAAATCCATTAAAATCAACACGAAAATCGCCAACATCGCCATCAGCCCGCAGGATCTTGAATACGTGAGACAAGTCAATTACCAGGGAAAGCGGTGCATTATGATCGAGATTGAAGAGGACGCAGAGATTGAAGGTTTTAAAATGCTGCCGGAAGCTTTTGGGGAAGATAATCAGTAATAAAACAAGGAAGGCCCCGCCCGGGACCTTCCTTGTTTTTGGTATCCAGTTGAATTGCCGGCGTGCTTTCTGCAGGCTCCCACTTTACTTTTTCACTAATTTCGTGGCTACTTCCACATGCGTCGTCTGCGGGAACATGTCTACCGGCTGGGCCTCGACGACCTCATAGCCGCCTTCCACGAGGTGCTTTAAATCCCGGGCGAGTGTCGCCGGGTTACAGGAAACGTATACGATACGTTCAGGCGCTACCTCAAGCATTGTATCAAGCAGCTGTTCGTCGCAGCCCTTCCGCGGCGGATCCACCACAACGACGTCCGGACGCAGGTCGTTTGCTTTGACCCACCACGGCATCACTTCCTCTGCTTTCCCTGCCGCGAAGGTTACATTATCAAAATGATTCAGCTGGGCGTTGCGCTTGGCATCACTCACGGCCTGCGGCACTACCTCCACGCCGTACACCTGACGGGCTTTTTCTGCGAGGAACAGGGAAATAGTACCGATGCCGCAGTAAGCATCAATAACCGTTTCATGACCGCGCAGGTCCGCATACTCCAGCGCTTTATCGTACAGCGTTTTTGTCTGGACCGGGTTCACCTGGTAAAAGGACCGCGCGGAGATCGCAAACTTCACGCCGCCAATGTGGTCGTAAATGTAGTCTTCGCCCCATAACGTTTTTGTTTTTTCGCCAAAGATCACGTTCGTGCGCTTCGTATTCACGTTTTGAACGATGCTTGCGGTATCCTTTACTTCATTACGCACAGCTTCGATAAAAGCCTGCTCGTCCGGGATTTTCTTTCCGTTTGTGATAACGACAATCATCAGCTGGCCGGTGGTCGGTGCATAACGTGTTACGACGTGGCGGAGAAACCCGCGTCCGCTTTCTTCATCGTAGGCGCTCATGCCAAACCGGCTGGCGATATCCTTTACCTGCTGGACAGCACCGTCGTTTTCTTTCTGCTGAATAATGCACTCATCCATATCAATGATGTTGTGCGTCCGTTTCTGGTAAAATCCTGCTTTCAACCGTCCGTCTTCTTTCACACCGATCGGCACCTGGGCTTTATTGCGGTAGCGCCATGGGTCCTCCATCCCGATTGTATCGCGGACCACTGCTTCGTTGAGGCCACCGATACGTTCGAACGCGTCCTTCACCTGCTTATGCTTATAATGGAGCTGTGCCTCGTAGGTCATATGCTGCAGCTGGCAGCCGCCGCATTTTACGTAGATCGGGCAAGGCGCTTCCGTCCGTTCGCTGCTTTCTTCAAGAACGGTAATCAGCTTTCCAAAGCCATATCCTTTTTTCGTTTTAATCACCTTTGCCTGGATTCGTTCGCCAGGCAGAGCGTAAGGGATAAACAGTGCGTATCCTTCGACTCTCCCTACCCCGTGTCCTTCGTGAGTTAAATCTTCAATTGTAGTCTCTATTAATTCATTTTTTTCTACCGGGGCTTCCGGCTTGTTTTGCTTACTCATTATTTCGTTCCTTCCGTTCATTCTAGTCTGTCAGCAAAATTGTAACACAGGAACGGTTTGGCGTCCGTCTGTTCGCACGCTATAATGTAGGAATACCCGAAGCAAACAGCTTAGAACGGAGAGATACATATGAAGATTCGGCTGATCGAGCCAGCCGACGCCAACGATCACCTGGCGTTTACGCAACAGCTCGATAATGAAACTTCTTATATGCTGATGGAGCCGGGAGAACGCAAGCCAACGGCCAACCAGCATCAGCATATGGTGAACGAGTTTATTATGAAGGACCGCCTTGTGCTTTTTATCGTGGAGGATGCGGGTACAGTTGTTGGACACGCAATGGGCGTTGGGGGCAGCACCATTCGCAACTGCCGGACCGCCTCTGTTGTTATCGGCCTGCTCCCGGCATACCATCGCCTGGGCATTGGAAAACGGCTGCTCCGGCATCTCGAAGCATGGGCCAAAGAGCGCAGGCTCCGCCGCCTGGAGCTGACCGTTATAGAGGACAATACTGGGGCCCGGGCGCTATACGAGCATTTTGGCTTTCAGGAAGAAGGAGTTAAACAGGACTCGCTTTTTGCCCACGGCACGTACGTTAACGAAATCATGATGGCTAAACTGCTGTAGAAGGGGGCAACACTGTGCGTATTTCATTTGAAGCAATTTATGAGCTGATCCTTGCCGCTCTTTTAATGTTTTCATTGACGGTAGATCTGCCGTCGGACCAGGCACGGGCACTCGATATATTTATTTATGTATTATTTGTTATTGACTTTACTGTCCGTTTTTTTGCAAGCGACAACAAATGGAAATACATTAAAAACAACCCGCTGGAGCTGATTGCTATTTTACCGCTCGGGGAAATTTTCCGTGCTGCCCGCCTCGTTCGTCTCTTAAAAGTTCTGCGTTTGATTGTGCTTTTCAGCCGGAAGCACTCTCCGTTTGACGTGTTTTTTTCTAAATACCATATAGACAGGGCTGTCATTATTGTCGGCGTGCTTCTGTTTGCGGCCAGTCTTTCCATGCGCTGGATTGAACCCGATTTTCACACATATGAGGAGGCGCTTTGGTGGGCAATTGTCACCACTACCACAGTCGGGTACGGGGATTTCATTCCTGTGACAACAGCCGGCAGAATTATTGCAAGCATTCTGATGATCGTCGGCATCGGCCTGATCGGTGTTGTAACCGGAACCGTAGCTGCCTTTTTCTCCCGTGACAACCGTACGCTTCCACCCGAAGCCCGGCACGTGCAGGAAACCCTAAACCGCTACCCGAAAATTACCACCAGAGAAATGGATGACATGATTGCTTCAATCGAAAAGTGGAAGGAGCGCTACAAAAAAGAGGAAGATCAATCATCATAATTGTCTTCCTCATCTACGCCGATCACCTGGCTGCGGCGTTCAAGCAGCACCACGTCACGCCAGCGCCCCTGCATCTTGCCGATCCGCTCCCGTATGCCTACTTCACGGAAGCCTTTACGCCGGTGAATCCGCAGGCTGTAGTCATTTTCCGGAAAAATGCCGGCCTGAAGCATCCAGTAGCCCTCCGCTTCCGCTTTTTCAATCAATGCCTCCAACAGCGTGCCGCCTACGCCCCGGCCGCGCTCGTCCTGGTGGATATAGACACTCGTCTCGCCTACACCTTCATATACTTCCCTTCCGGAAATTGGTGCGAGTGCGGCCCAGCCGATTACTTTTTCGGTCGTGCTGTCAATGGCAACGAGCCGGCAGGCCAGGTCGTGCGTTGCTGACCACAGCTCCCACGACGGTGCCTCCGTTTCAAAAGTGGCGTGTTCACTCATAATGCCCATTTCGTATATGTCCCGGACCTCGGGCCAGTGCTCCTTCTGCATTCTCGTTATGTAATAGTCCACCTGCATCCCTCTCTTATCCTGCTTTTTTTCCTAGAATAACATACCTGTTTTTCTTTTGTTTGCTTCAACATTTGTTTCCGGCTTGTTTACAATTCTTTAAACAGAGGAATACCCTTCACGTAACCTGTCTTTTTGCCGCAGCGAATTATACTTATGAAAAGGACGTGTTGGTATGAAATATCGTCGATTGGGCAATTCAGGCTTGAAGGTAAGTGAAATCGGCCTCGGCAGCTGGCTCACCTACGGTTCATCCGTGGAGGACCAGACCGCCGGGAACATTATTCAGCATGCTTATGAAAACGGCATTAATTTCTTTGACACGGCAAACGTCTATAACAGAGGTGAAGCAGAAAAAGTCGTAGGTAAAGCACTCAGCTCCTACAAGCGCGACAGCTACGTGCTCGCTTCAAAGGTGTATTTTCCAATGGGAGATGGCCCGAACGACCGCGGGCTTTCCCGTAAGCATATTATGGAGCAGTGCGATGCGAGCCTCCAGCGGCTGGGAACTGATTATATGGATCTGTACCAATGCCACCGTTATGATCCTGATACTCCTTTAGAAGAAACAATGATGGCCCTTGACGACCTCGTACGCCAGGGGAAAATATTGTATTACGGATTCAGCGAATGGTCCGGCACCCAAATCAGCGATGCAGCCCACGTGGCCGATAAGCGGAATCTTCACCGGCCGGTGTCGAATCAGCCAATCTACAATATGCTCGTGCGCTACATTGAAAAAGAAGTCCTTCCAATCAGCGAACGGGAAGGACTCGGCCAGGTCGTCTTCTCCCCTCTCGCCCAGGGCATCTTAACCGGCAAGTACCGTCCGGGGGAACAGCCTCCTTCCGACAGCCGGGCTGCTAATTCAGATATTAATTTTGCGATGGAACGCTTCATGGACGACCGCATTCTTGAAAATGTCGTGAAACTGGAGGATTTGGCCCGTAACGAACTCGGCGTTAAGCTTTCCCAGCTTGCTCTTGCCTGGATTCTCCGAAAACCGGGCGTAAGCTCTACCATCGTCGGGGCGAGCCGTCCCGAACAGCTTGACGAGAATTTAAAAGCGGCAGAGCTTGAGCTTTCAGACAGCCTGCTTGACGAAATTGACAGCACCCTGCAGGAGATCGAACACGTTACCTCAGGCCTTCATTAAAACAATCCCCGCCGGCACCGGCGGGTTTTTTTTTTTTAAACTTCTATATTTTCATTATTTTTAATTGGTGCTATAATGAACTTGTGTAAACGTTTCCAATTTTTCTCTAATACGAAGGAGGATTTTGCATGAGATACGATGCACCAAACACCCCTGAAAGCCTGGTACATTTTAAAAACAAGTATGACAACTTTATTGGAGGCGAATACAGGGCGCCGGCCCAGGGCGAATATTTCGACAATGTCAGCCCGGTCACCGGTACCGTTTTCTGCCAGGTCGCCCGGTCAACGAAAGAGGACGTTGACGCGGCTGTAGCGGCAGCAAATAAAGCAAAAGAAGCCTGGGGCAAGACCTCGACTACAGAACGTTCCAATATTTTAAATAAAATGGCGAACCGGATGGAAGAAAACCTTGAAATGCTTGCGGTTGCCGAGACCTGGGAAAATGGTAAAGCGGTACGTGAAACGCTGAATGCTGATATACCGCTTGCTATCGACCACCTGCGCTACTTTGCGGGCGTCATCCGTGCCCAGGAAGGAACAATTGGCCAAATTGACGATGATACAGTAGCTTATCATTTTCACGAGCCGCTTGGCGTCGTCGGGCAGATTATTCCTTGGAACTTTCCAATCCTTATGGGCATTTGGAAAATCGCTCCTGCCCTAGCTGCCGGGAACTGCATTGTGCTGAAACCAGCCGAGCAGACGCCTGCTTCGATTTATAAGGTACTCGAGCTGGTCGAAGATCTTCTTCCGCCGGGGGTACTGAATGTAGTCAGCGGGTTCGGGGTCGAAGCCGGTAAGCCGCTCGCCCAGCATGAAGGCATCGACAAAGTGGCATTCACTGGTGAAACAACCACCGGCCGCCTGATCATGCAGTACGCGTCAGAGAACATTATTCCAGTAACGCTTGAGCTCGGCGGCAAATCACCGAACATTTTCTTCGAAGATGTGATGGCCGAAGACGACTCGTATCTCGACAAAGCGATCGAAGGGTTCGTAATGTTTGCTTTAAATCAGGGGGAAGTGTGCACGTGTCCGTCCCGTGCCCTCATTCAGGAATCCATCTATGACAAATTTATCGAGCGTGCCATTGAACGCGTCAAAGCCATCAATGTCGGCCATCCGCTTGATACTGACACTATGATGGGAGCCCAGGCTTCCAAGGAACAGCTGGATAAAATCCTTTCGTATTTGGATATTGGGAAACAGGAAGGCGCAGAAGTGCTCGTTGGAGGCGAAGCGGCCCAGGTGGACGACGAAGACCGTTCGCAGGGATATTACGTGCAGCCGACCATATTTAAAGGAAACAACAAAATGCGCGTATTTCAGGAGGAAATCTTTGGCCCGGTATTGAGTGTGACTACCTTTAAAACAAAGGAAGAAGCCATGGAAATCGCCAATGATACGCTATATGGCCTCGGCGCAGGCGTCTGGTCCCGGGACATAAACACCGCGTACCGGTTCGGGCGTGCTCTCCAGGCCGGCCGCGTATGGACCAATTGCTTCCATGATTACCCGGCACACGCAGCGTTTGGCGGCTATAAGAAATCAGGTATCGGCCGGGAGAACCATAAAATGATGCTCGACCATTATCAGCAGACGAAAAACCTTCTGGTCAGCTACAGCGAACAGCCTAAAGGGTTCTTTTAAGCATCCGGCGGCCAGGAGCATTTAAAAAGGAGGAAGTGTTATGGCAGTAGAGCGTGTAACCGCTACTGACGCTGCCCTTGAACTGATCAACAAGCTGACGAAAAGACACGGCCCGTTAATGTTTCACCAGTCCGGTGGCTGCTGCGACGGCAGCGCCCCGATGTGTTACCCGGAGGGCGATTTTAAAACCGGTAACAGCGACATGTATATGGGCGATATTGGCGGCGCTCCGTTTTATATGTCGAAGGATCAGTTTGAATACTGGAAGCACACGCAGCTGATTATAGACGTTGTCGATGGCCGGGGCGGGATGTTTTCCCTTGAAGGACCGGAAGGCAAACGATTCTTGACCCGCTCGCGGGTGTTTTCTGAAGAAGAACGCACAGAGCTTGAACAAAATTCTCCTGTTTAACCATTGAGGCATTCTGTATTTGCGCAGAATGCCTTTTTTCTGCTTTCTGTGCCTATTGTCATTTCGGGCATTTCTTATTATTCTATAATTAACAAAGAAATAAGCACCGTTTGAGGGCGCGCTACAGTAAAGGATGAAGGCCTATGCATCATTCATCAACATCACCTTTTAGACCCTTCCCCACCCTGGAGACGTCAAGGCTTCGCCTCCGGGCCCTGCGTTATTCAGATCTTGAGGATATTTACGAATATGCTTCTAATCCACTTGTCTCCCGTAACGTTTTATGGGATGCCCACAGAAGCCGCGGGGAGACAAAGGATTTTTTAAATATCACGATGAACTCCTACAAGTACGGCGACCGGGCGCCGTTTGGCATCGAACGCAAGGATTCCGGGAAAGTGATAGGCACCATCGATTTTGTTCATTGGGATCGCGGTCATTCTAACGGAGAAATTGGCTATACGCTTTCCCCGGACCATTGGAATCAGGGGTTTGGCTCGGAGGCAGCCCGGGAAATTATCCGCTTCGGCTTTGAAGCCATGGGCCTGCACCGTATTGAAGCCCGGTGCTTCATTGAAAATACCGCTTCAGCCAAAGTTATGGAAAAAGTCGGCATGGTGCACGAAGGCACACTGCGCCGGTCGCTGTTGATTCAGGGCGAACGACGGGACGTAATGATCTACGCTATTTTAAAATCAGAGTGGAAAAATAATTAAAACAGCCGGCGATGCGGCTGTTTTTTATTTATGGGCAGAACAGTTCGATATGCTGATGTAAATTTTCAAACGATGTCGGCAGGTGACCGCCGTATTCCCCATCAAGATTCAGCTGCATATCCCCCCGTGCTTCAATGTGAAGCTGTTTTGCTTTAAAGTATTTAATCTTTGGATTTTCCAGATGCTTTCCGCGCACGGCCTGGCGCAACAGCTGGCTGAATTCAAACATGGTCATTTTCTGTACGATCAATACGTCAAAATAGCCGTCATTGTACTCTGCCTGCGGCAGCAGCTTTTCAAACCCGCCGACGGAATTAGTGTTGGATACGAGAAACATTGTGATTTCTTCTTCAAGGACTTTTCCGTCATATTTAACGGTTGTCATTTGCGGTTGCAGCGACCAAAACTTTTCAAACCCTTTAATAAAATACGCGGCCTGCCCAAGGGCTGTTTTCAGCCCCTTTGGTGTATCATAGGTAAGTTCTGTCAGTTTTCCGCCTGCGGCAATATTAATAAAATACGACCCGTTCGCTTTTCCTACATCGATTCCCTGAGTACGCCCGCGCGCGACCACATCACAAACAGTTTTCATTTCTTTTCCCTGCAGACCCAGTGCCCGCGCAAAATCATTTGTCGTGCCGGCGGGAATGAGCCCTACTTTAGGCCGCCACTCCTGTTCGGCGATCCCGTTAATGACTTCAAAAATAGTGCCGTCCCCGCCCGCTGCAATTACTGCTTCGAATCTGTCCTCTGAAGCACGCCGCGCCTCAGCCCGGGCATCCCCTTCCCCCCGGGTCATGAAGGCCGAGGTCTCGTAACCGGCCTGCTCCATTCGGTCTAAAATATAAGGCACCTGCCGTTCCATCTGCTCTCTGCCGGACGTTGGGTTGTAGATCACCCTCGCTCGTTTTCGCATATTATAACCCCTATTACATCGAAGATTTCATTTCAATTTGAATCATATATAAAAGCACTATCTTTGGCCGTTATTGTTACACACGTCACTAATTAATTGTATACTATTGTTGATTCATTAAACAGTCGCGGCTGTAGGATCGATGTTTTTCGGTTTAAACTTGGAGTGTTGTGCAAAGGTAGCCCTTTGAAATCGCAGGTAATTTTCTTCTATAAAATCATAAAACATCTTTTGCCCTTTATCTTTTAAGATAAACATCGACTTCTCCATGCACCGCAAAGCCTTTTTATATTCACCCATATAAAATAAAGCTACGCCCTTTTGATAATATAGTTCACCCAATAGATATACTGATTCTATGTCATATATATAAGTTAATCCTTCATTTGCTATTTCTAGACTTTTTTCAAACTGCATGGCTTTAGAATATACGATACACAAATTCATATAAATTTTTGTTTTGGAAGTATCCCATTGCGCCACTGGAATTTTTGTATATAGAACGAGGGCCTTATTAAAATAATAAATGGCGTCTTCATATTCGTTCATGTCCATATAAACTGTGCCAATATTTATATAAATACCAATATCTTCTTCCGTAATACTTAAAGCACCCGTATCTACATCCAAGGCTAATTGTAATAATTCCAGAGATTCTTCTTTTTCAAATGTTAATTTAGAGTGGCAGGCTGCTCTTTTCCATAACAAATATTTAAGGTGAACAGGCTTTCGAAACAGCGGGTTTTTTAGTTCCTGTCTAATGATTTTCATTGCTTCTTCTAATTCATATATACGCACCAATTTATCAATTTTATCTTTCGTCTCTTGTATATAGTTAAATCGGGGTGCTTCATGATCTTCAAAAAAATAGCTGATTTTCACTCCCAGTTTTATTGACATTTGATGGAGAATTTCTGCGGTCGGCTGCATTTCTCCCCGTTCAATCTTGGAAACAGCTCTTTGAGAACAAATATTTTCAGCCAGTTCTCTTTGACTAACCTCGTAGTACTGTCTTAAATCCTTTAATTTTTTCCCTATATTTGCTTCTTTCATATAACCACCTTTTAAGAACTATAGTTCTCATTATCTTTGATTTTACCACAATTCCAGAGCTTTCTCCTAATTATTGTGCGATGATCGCTTTAGGCGCCCAAAGATATTTTTGTTCGTATATGTCATAATACATATAGAAAATAATTACAGAGTTTCTTGTAGGAGGGTTGTTTTCAGTGAAAGCTAATTTAATTAAATTGACTGTAGCTATAGGGTTAGTAACGATGGCTGGCGCTGCTGGCGATTTCCAGTTACTAGTTAACTTGCCAGGAATAATGTAATTATTTTTAAATAAGTGCAAACCGTCACCCTCGACACGTTTCACACCATTAACCAAGCTTACCCCTGTTATATTTTTTGTATCCCTTGCAGTTTAGCTGGCAGGGGATTCTTTTTTATTACTTAATCACTGATCATTCATCGACATAGGAGGAGCAGCCATGCATCGGGATCAACAGATTGCTTACTTTGTAGATCAATTCTTGTACCAGTTGGATCGCGCGGATGAACCAGCCGAGCTTTCCCATCTCCGCGACCGTGTATTTACCCAGGGCGCCCGCATCGATACCCGCCTTCCTTATATTGAAATGATGGGAACACTCTGGCACAAGCATCCCCCAATTTTTCAGGAGGCACTTGAGGAAGACCCTGTCTGCTACGGGCTTTTAGTTGATATGTTTCAGCATATTTCCCCAAACCAGTTCGTTTATATGCGCTGGCGGCTGCGAGAATGGGCCAGGCTTTCCGCATGATTAGAAAATGGGTTACATTTGGTAGAATATCGGGAAAATAACCTCCACCTATAGTTTTCGGAGGGGATAACAAATGGCTGAGTTCACCGTGGATTCTCAAGTATACCTTCGTCCATTTAAGGAACAGGATGCTCCCGATTACCTGCAGCTCGTCGAGGAGAATCGTTCTTACTTACGGCACTGGCTCCCCTGGGTCGATAAGACACGAGAACTGCGCGACGTGCTCCGCTTTTTCGAATACCGTGCTAAGCTCGCCCGCCGCGGCTCTTCCTATACGTTTGGCATCTGGTATGAAGGCAGCCTTGCCGGCGCGATCAGCTTCAATCACGTGTACCGGCTCACCCGGCGCACCGTCATCGGCTACTGGCTGGCCGCTTCGTTTCAGGGCAGAGGCATTATGACCCGTGCCGTACAGACATTAACCGATTACGCGTTCCGGGACATTCATCTCCGGCGGGTAGATATCTGCGTAGCTCCGGATAACCAGCCCAGCCGTTCGATTCCCGAGCGTCTCGGTTTCGAAAAATACAAATATGTACGTAATGCTGAATGGCTGTATGATCATTACGTGGACCACGTTGTTTATACCATGCGTTCACGCTTTTGGTTTCCCGCTATCCTCGATGCCGGGATAGAGCCTACAACAAAAACCCCGCAGTTTTAGCTGCGGGGTTTTTCCTCGTTAGCGCTGTTCCATGCCTTCAAGAATTAAAGAGTTCACCATCTGCGGGTTGGCTTTTCCTTTCGTTTCTTTCATCACCTGGCCGACTAAGAAGCCGAGCGCTTTATCTTTTCCGTTTTTATAGTCTTCAATCGACTGCGGGTTATTATCTAGTATGCCGTCGACTACCTGCTTGAGCTCTCCTTCATCGGAGATCTGCATGAGCCCTTTGTCTTTTACGATCTGTTCCGGATCGCCACCCTGTTCCATCACATCAGCAAAAACCTGCTTGGCGATTTTGCTTGAAATGGTACCTTTTTCAATGAGCTCAATCAGCTTGGCGAGCGACTGCGGCGTAAGCGCCGTTTCTTCGATATCCATATCGTTATTGTTTAAATACCCGCTCACCTCGCCCATCAGCCAGTTGGCTGTAAGCTTGCTGTCCGCTCCGGCATTAACGGTTTCCTGGAAAAAGTCCGCGATTGCTTTGGACTGTACCAGCACCGATGCGTCATATTCGGAAAGACCGAAGTCCTCAATGTAACGCTTCTTCCGCGCGTCCGGCAGCTCGGGAATTAGTGAACGGATTCGTGATTTCCAGTCTTCATTAATATAGTAAGTGACCAGGTCCGGCTCCGGGAAGTAACGGTAATCATCCGAGCCTTCTTTGATACGCATCAGAATCGTTTCTTTTTTCGCGTCATCCCACCGGCGCGTTTCCTGCAGTACTTCCCCGCCAGCAAGCAGTTCTTTTTCCTGGCGTTCTTCTTCAAACGCCAGCCCTTTTTGCACGTTTGTAAACGAGTTCAAGTTTTTCAATTCGGTTTTCGTACCGAATTCCTGCTGCCCTGCCGGACGGATAGAAATATTTGCATCACACCGGAGAGAACCTTCTTCCATTTTGCAGTCGGAAACGTCCGTGTATTGCAGGATCGCTTTTAGTTTTTCCAAATAAGCGTATCCTTCCTCCGGGGTCGTAATATCCGGCTCGGATACAATTTCGATTAGCGGCGTGCCGACACGGTTAAAGTCGACGAGAGAGTGCCCGCCGTCTTCGTCGTGCGTCAGCTTCCCTGCGTCTTCTTCCATATGAATGCGGGTGATACCGATACGTTTTGGCCCGTTTTCTTCTGTTTCAATATCAATCCATCCGTTCTCTCCAATTGGCTGGTCAAATTGGGAGATTTGGTAGGCTTTTGGATTGTCGGGATAAAAATAGTTTTTCCGGTCGAATTTCGTTTCTCCGGCAATATCGCAGTTCATTGCGAGCGCTGCTTTCATGGCGAAGTTCACTGCCTGCTCATTCAAAACCGGCAGCACTCCCGGGTGGCCCAGACAGACCGGGCAAGTATGCGTGTTCGGAGGAGCACCAAATTCAGTTGAGCAGTTACAGAAAATTTTTGTATTTGTTTTTAACTCTGCATGGACTTCGAGTCCAATGATTGTTTCAAAGTTCATGATCCTGGTTCCTCCCCTATAATTCCGGTCTGGCTTTATGGTGTTCAGTTGCCTGCTCAAATGCATGGGCAACTGTATAAATTGTTTCTTCGGCAAACGGCTTGGCTATAATCTGCAGGCCGACCGGCATGTTATCCGAGAAGCCGCACGGAACAGAGATAGCCGGGATACCAGCCAGGTTTACCGGAATAGTCAAAATGTCGTTGGCGTACATGGTGAGCGGGTCATCGAGCTGTTCTCCGAGCTTAAACGCGGTCGTTGGCGCTGTCGGACCGACGATAACGTCATAATCAGCAAATACTTTTTCGAAGTCCCGGCGGATCAGCGTCCGCACCTGTTGAGCTTTCTTATAGTACGCGTCGTAATAACCTGCGCTCAGCGCGAATGTGCCGAGCATAATCCGGCGCTTCACTTCCTCACCGAATCCTTTGCTGCGGGTTTCTTTATACATTTCCACCAGGTCTTTTGCATTTTCATCGCGGACACCGTAACGGACGCCGTCAAAGCGGGCCAGGTTGGCTGAGGCCTCTGAAGAAGCGATTAAATAGTAGGCAGCAACCGCGTATTTCGAATGCGGAAGAGAAACTTCTTCCCATACAGCGCCCTGCTGCTCCAGAACTTTCAGCGCTTCAAGCACCCGCTGTTTGACGCCTTCATCCACGCCTTCTCCGATGTATTCGGACGGCACCCCAATTTTCAGGCCTTTGACATCCTTGCCAAGTGCTTCTAAATAATCCGGCACCTGCACATCTGCAGAGGTTGAGTCGTTTTCCGAATGGCCGGCAATCTGCTGCAATACATAAGCATTATCTTCCACCGAACGGGTAATCGGCCCAATCTGGTCCAGAGAAGAAGCAAAAGCAACGAGACCGTACCGGGATACGCGCCCGTAGGTTGGCTTTAACCCGACAACTCCGCAGTAGGAGGCAGGCTCGCGGATGGATCCGCCTGTATCAGACCCTAACGAAAACAGCACTTCGCCGGCTGCCACAGAGGCTGCCGAACCACCGCTCGAACCGCCTGGAACGTAATCGGTATTCCACGGGTTTCTCGTTTCCTGCATGCCGGAGTTTTCCGTCGAGGACCCCATGGCGAATTCGTCCATGTTCAGCTTCCCGATGGTTACCGTCTCTGCCTCTCCAAGCTTATCCATCACGGTCGCATTATGAACCGGTTCGAAGTTTGCAAGCAGCTGGCTTGCACACGTAGTACGCAGATCCTCAGTAATAATATTGTCTTTAATTCCTGCCGGCAGGCCGAATAAAAACGGTACCTCGCCGCCGTTTTGTATCTGCTTGTCGAGCTTTTCTGCCTGGTCGAGTGCCCGTTCTTCATTCAGTGTCAAAAACGCTTTTACGTCTGCATCCACTTCACGGATACGGGCAAATGAAGCTTTTACCAATTCGGCGACTGTTACTTCCTGATTTTTTATCTTTGTATGTAACGACGCTACACTTTCTTCCAAAATGGACATACGTTATCTCCCTTCTTTTACTCCAGCACGGATGGTACTTTGACCTGGCCGTCTTTTTGTTCCGGAGCATTTTTTAATGCTTCCTCCCGGTCAAGCGATGGTTGAATGGTGTCTTCACGCAGGACATTGTGAATATCCAGTACGTGGGATGTCGGCTCCACGTCACTCGTATCAAGTTCATCGAGCTGTTCAGCAAATCCAATGATCGCATCAAGCTCTTCAGTCAGCTTTTCCACATTCTCATCTGAAACAGAAAGTCGTGCCAGATGGGCCACATGCTCCACGTCTTCTTTTGAAATATGAGCCATTAATTTCTCCTCCTTTAAATGCTTCTGTCGTTCTTCTGTCGTGACAATACTCTGATCATATCAAAGAAAAAGGAAAGCGGGCAACTGTGCCCACTTCCCGCGTTCACAAATTATTCATTGTATACGTGAACGTACATATCTTCTCCCGGCTCTTTAGTAATTAACGCTTCCTGGCCGGCTGAGGAATTAATATTCACTTCTACTTCCAGGCTGCTTGGGAAAATGTCTTCCACTTTATCCGCTACGTGCTGGGTAAAGGCGATGATTTCTGTTTTGCTGTAAAATTGAATCGGGATATCAACCCTCATGCTGTCGAGTTCGCCATTGACGTAATGCCCCTCGCCGACAACCCCGACCGTCTCAGCAAAAAAGGTGTTCACTTCGTTCGAAAATTCATTAAACATTTCCGAATCAGAACGGTTGTTTTCCTCTGCCTCCGAGGAAGGGAACAGGTAGTTTGATTCATTCAGCTCGTTCCAGTTTCCAGGCTCCTGCCCCGGCTCTGCCATCCCGGTGGCAATAAATGTACCCGGGACGCTTGAATCCCTTGGCGCCTCCTGGAAGACAGTAAACATAATCGGAACTTCTTCGATCCGATCTGCATTTTCGCGATCATTGTTCCGCAGACGTTCGGTAATTTCCCCCGCAATACGCTTGGCATCCTCGAGGGCATTTTCCTCACTGATGGATTCCTCAAGCCACGGACCGTATGTACCGTCTTCATATTCTTCGCGGAAGTAATATGTTTCGTTCATAGACAGCCCAATAACAATGCCGCCGAGCTCAAGGCTGCCGTTGCTTCCTTCTTCCATATAGTTATGCTCAAGCAGGTTGGACATGGTTCTCGGCTGGCCGCGTTCGCGCTCCTCAAACCCATCACCCTCACTTCCGGCAAGCGGCGGGTTCAGTCCGCTCGGCCTTGTCGTTGACTGTCCGTCTTCTTTTTCTCCCTCCCGGAGCAGCCAGTTGTTTAATTCATCACGTTTAATGATCTGGCCTTCCCGGAAGTAATAGTTGTCCTGGCTGAATTCTTCCGAGGCAAGCTCCTGCATGCCAATTTCCATCCGCTCAAGGTCAAAGCGGTTATAAACAACGGCACTACTGAGCCCGCGTGATTCACCGGTAACGTATTCCCCGTCATCGGTGAGTACAGCCCGGTAGTACTCATCCAAACTGGGAATACCGGCGCTTAGTGATAAATCTTCTTCTGATTCCGGCTGGGAGTCCTCTGTTTCCGACTCCCCCCCGCCAAACAACCCGCATCCTGACAATGCAAACACGGAAGCAGCTATAACAAGGCCGGCTCTTTTCCGCATGATATCATTTCCTCCATTCCCGGCGTTTCCTTGCAGAAGTTTTTCCCTCTTTTCTGCATCCAGAGGTTTACATTTTTTCTTTTCACTTTCTATCTTAGAAGGTATGGCCGAGTGAAACAAGCTACTTTTATCTTCTTTTTATTCTCTTGTCTGTTCAATCAGCTGCTGCTCGTTCCAGATTGTGACATCCAGCTCTCTCGCTTTTTCCAATTTAGAGCCGGCTTCTTCTCCTGCCACTACGATATCAGTGTTACTGCTGACGCTGCCGGTGACTTTACCACCTAACGCTTCAATGCGTGCTTTAGCATCCTTTCGGGCCAGCTCCTGGAGTTTTCCGGTAAGGACCACTGTTTTCCCACTAAATACTGTATCTGTCGCCTGTTCTGATTTCCGCGGACCTTTGTATTCCATATTCAGTCCGAGCCGGCGCAGCTCTTCAAGCAGTTCCGAAACATTGTCCTGTTCAAAATAACTGACGATGGAATCAGCTACCTTCTCGCCGATGTCATAAATAGCGAGCAGTTGTTCTTTATCCGCCTGTTCAAGCGCCTCCATCGTACCGAACTCCTCGGCCAGGGTCCGGGCTGCTTTGGAGCCAACAAACCGGATCCCAAGGCCGAACAGTAAACGCTCCAGCGAATTTTCCTTGGACGCTTCAATGGCGTTCAGCAGATTATCAACGGATTTTTGCCCCATCCGCTCAAGCTCGAGCAGTTCGTCCCGGTCAAGCTTATAGATGTCTTCAATACCAGACACTAATTGGTGCGAAAACAACTGTTGGATTACTTTCTCCCCGAGGCCATCAATATTCATCGCTCCCCGGGAAACAAAATGAATCAGCGCTTCCTGCAGTTGGGCCGGGCAATTAGGGTTGATGCAGCGAAGAGCCACCTCCTCCTCGAGGCGCACGAGTTCTGTCCCGCAGGAAGGGCATTCCGTCGGCATTTCAAACTCCTGTTCATCGCCCTCCCGGAGTTCTGTCAGCACCCGTACAACCTCCGGGATAATATCTCCGGCTTTTTTGACGACGATCTGATCGCCAAGCTTGATTCCTTTTTCCCGGATCAGGTCTTCGTTATGGAGTGACGCCCGCTGCACCGTCGTCCCCGCCACTTGAACCGGTGTCAGTTTCGCCGTCGGAGTTACAACGCCGGTACGTCCAACGCTCAAAATAATATCCTCAAGTGTGGTCACTTTTTCTTCCGCCGGGAATTTATATGCTGTTGCCCAGCGCGGGCTTTTGGCCGTAAAGCCAAGATCCTCCCGTTGTCCCAGGTCGTCCACCTTAATTACAACACCGTCAATTTCATAGGAAAGCCCGTTGCGATTTTCCGTCCAGTAGTCCACGAACTCCAGCACTTCTTCAATGGTCCGGCATTTTTTGGTTTCCGGATTTACTTTGAACCCGAGCTGATCCATATAATCAAGCGACTCGGCGTGCGTATTCACATCCAGTTCATCATCATTGCCAGCGCCGTAAAGAAAGATATCCAGGTTCCGTTTAGCCGCAATTTTCGGATCAAGCTGCCGGAGCGACCCCGCAGCTGCGTTGCGTGGATTCGCAAACGGTTCTTCACCATTTTTTTCTTTGTCTTCATTCAAGCTGAGAAACGAGCGTTCAGGCATAAACACTTCCCCGCGCACTTCAATATCCACTGCCTCGTCAAGACGCAGAGGAATCGCCCGGACGGTTTTCAGATTATGGGTGATATCTTCCCCGGTAGTGCCGTCACCCCGGGTAGCCCCAAGAACGAATTGGCCGTCTTCATAGGAAAGCGACACTGCCAGGCCGTCGATTTTCAATTCACACACATACTCTACATTATCGCCGGTTACCTGGCGCCCCCGCCGGTCAAAGTCCCGGACATCCTGTTCATTAAACACGTTACCGAGGCTCAACATCGGAATCCGGTGCTGCACCTTGCGAAACCCCTCCAGAGGGGCCCCGCCAACCCGAACCGTTGGAGAGTCGGGAGCCTGCAGATCCGGAAAATCATTTTCAAGCTGGATCAGCTCCTGCAGGCGTTCATCGTATTCCGCATCCGGCACGATCGGATCGTCTTTCACATAGTAATAATAGCCGTATTTATCCAATAGCTGGCGGAGTTTTTCCACGCGTTCTTCTGCTTGTTTTCTCTCCATCGGCTTCTTCCTTTCTACGCTTTTTCAATCGGAGCGAATGTAGCCATCAGCCTTTTGACGCCTTCGCTCGGAAAGGCAATATCAAGTTCCATGTCATTGCCTTCACCGCGTACGCTGACCACCGTGCCAGTGCCCCATTTTTTGTGCTTAGCTTTATCACCGATACTCCAGGCCAGGTCGCTTCCTCCGCTTGGCGTCGGTGCTTTGCTTTCCCGGGGGGCCGCTGTTGCGGCCTGGCGCTTACGCTCAAATGGGGAAGCCGTTTTCCCGGCGGCAGGCGCCTGCCGTTTTTCTTCGCGTTCGGATAGAAGCTCCTGTGGAAGCTCCTGGATAAACCGCGACATCGGATTCGCCTGCGTTCGTCCGTACTGCATCCGCATGGAGGCATGGGTCAGGTGAAGCTCCTGCTCGGCCCGGGTCATCCCGACATAGGCAAGCCGGCGCTCCTCCTCCATCTCTTCAGGCTCGAAAAGTGACCGGTTGTGCGGAAAGATTCCTTCTTCCATTCCAATAAGGAACACTGTCGGAAACTCCAGTCCCTTGGCGGAGTGAAGAGTCATCATTGCTACCTTGTCCCGCACGTCTGTGTCATCGTTTTCGTTCAAATCAGCCACGAGCGCCAGGTCTGTTAAAAAGGAAATTAATGATTTATCCTCACTCCGTTTTTCGAACTCCTGTGCTACTGTCATAAATTCCTCCAGGTTTTCGAGGCGGCTCTGCGACTCAAGCGAACGTTCATTTTTCAGCGCTTCCCGGTATCCGGTTTTTTCCAGCAGCTCTTCAACCAGCTCGGTAACCGACAGGTAATCCTGCATCTGCATCCAGTGGTTCATCTGTTCGGCAAAGGACTGCAGTTTCTTTGTCGGGCCGGCGCCAAGACCAATCTGATCGGCCTCCTGCAGGGCATGGATGAGGGAAATGTCCTGACTCGCAGCATATTTGGTCACCTTTTCCATCGTGGAAGCCCCGATGCCGCGTTTCGGTACGTTCACAATCCGCCCAAGACTGATATCGTCGTCCGGGTTTGCAACTGTCCGCAAATAGCCGAGAAGGTCCTTGATTTCCTTACGGTCATAGAACTTGGTACCGCCGATCATGTTGTATTCGACGCCTGATTTGACAAACATTTCCTCAATTACACGGGACTGGGCGTTCGTCCGGTATAATACGGCAATATCACCGTGGCGTATGTCTTTTTTTCTCGTAATTTCTTTAATTTTGTCCACCACATAATACGCTTCGTCCCGTTCATTGGAGGCCTGGAAGTAATAGATGTTTTCTCCGTCCGGGTTCGATGTCCAAAGCGTCTTTTCTTTTCTTCCGGCATTGTTTTTAATCACTTCATTTGCCGCGCGAAGAATCGTCTTCGTCGACCGGTAATTCTGTTCGAGAAAAACAGTGACGGATTCCGGATAGTCGCGCTCAAAGGAAAGAATATTTTGTATGTCCGCCCCGCGCCATTTGTAGATGGACTGATCTGAATCCCCCACGACACAGAGATTGTGGCGCTTTGCTGCGAGCATATTCACAAGCATATACTGCGCCCGGTTGGTATCCTGGTATTCGTCCACATGAATGTACTGAAATTTCCGCTGATAAAACTGCAGCACCTCCGGCACGTCCTCAAACAGCTGGATGGTCTTCATAATAAGGTCGTCAAAGTCAAGAGCATGGTTGTTCCGGAGCCGTCGCTGGTACTCTTTATACACGTCCGCTGCAATTTCTTCGAATGGGCCTTCTGCCCTTTCTGCAAACTGCTTCGGCGTTTCAAGCACGTTTTTGTTGGATGAAATCATGCCGAGAATGGCCCGTGGCTCAAATTTTTTCGAGTCGATATTCTGATCCTTTAAAATCTGCTTGATCACAGACAACTGGTCGCTTGAATCCAGGATCGAAAAATTCCGGTTATAGCCGATCCGGTCGATATCCCGGCGGAGAATGCGGACGCACATCGAGTGGAAGGTAGACATCCAAATATCCTCAGCAACCGGACCGACAAGCTTGCCAACACGCTCCTTCATTTCCTTGGCTGCTTTATTTGTAAAAGTAATCGCAAGAATCGCGTAAGGCGGGATCATTTTTTCTCTA
The DNA here is from genome assembly GCF_900166605.1 of Marinococcus halophilus. Lineage (NCBI taxonomy): Bacteria > Bacillati > Bacillota > Bacilli > Caryophanales > Bacillaceae > Marinococcus > Marinococcus halophilus. The sequence goes on along the minus strand of NZ_FVZD01000004.1, from coordinate 100,914 downwards.
ATTAAGTAGGCAATCCGATGGGTTAATACCCGGGTTTTTCCGCTTCCCGCTCCGGCCATGACCAAAAGCGGACCTTCTGTATGCTGGACCGCGCGTTTCTGCGGCTCGTTCATTCCGGATAACATGCGCTCAATGATTTGTCGCTGCATGATGCCACCGCCTTTCATAAGTGTTAAGGAACATATGTTCCTGTACAGTATACCGAATATTTGTGATTCACGCTACGCTCTGGCTGCCTTAACCGTCTGCACTGCTTTTTTGATATCTTCATACACAATGTCTCCGACTACAATCGTGTCGGCATAAGCAGCCATCTCCGCCGCCTGCTCCTTCGAACGAATGCCGCCGCCGTAAAAAAGCCTTGCTTCGTTTAATGTTTTACGTGCTTCCTGGACCATTCGTACGTCTCCATACGTCCCGCTGTACTCTATATAAAAAATCGGAAGGTGAAATAACCGGTCCGCCATCACGGCGTACGCTTCAATATCTTCTTCCGTCTGTTCAGTCTCCGCGTCTGTCAAAACTGCAGCTTTAGCTTCAGGATTTAAAATGCAGTAGCCCTCTGCGAGCACTTCCTCCTGCTCCAGGGCCGGCCCCATTTTCTTCAGAGCCTTCTGATGCAGCCCGGTGATCCATTGGGCATCTCCGGCATTTAGAACCGTTGGTACGAGATAGCAGTCAAAGCCGGGAGTCACCGCCTCTATATTTGAAATTTCAAGTGCGCATGCGACCGGGAACCTCCGCACCCGGGCCAAAAGGTTTAATGTATTATCAAGAGTGACTCCATCGCTTCCTCCTACAATCACCGCATCTGTTCCAGATTCACATATTTGTTCTAAATCTTCGTCGCTGATCGACTTCGCCGGATCCAGCTTGAAGGCATGTTCCCATTCTGAATATGATAGCATCCTCTTGTACTCCCTTTATGAAAATAGATAAGACCGGATTGAAAGCGTCTGATGCTTGAAACATCCAAATATTCCGGGCCTTTCTGCTTTTCGTTCTTCAGTCTTTCATTATACCAAATCCGCTGCTGTTACTAAATAAACTTATTTGGCTGTTGCCGCAAAAAAACTCCCAACCGGCAGTCCGATGGGAGTTTTATATGCGTCTGTCTGTTACGCTCTATTATGAGTCCTGCTCCTGTTTTTCATTGTGCACGCGGTCGAGAGTCATTTGGTAACTGTCGTTTCCATAATTCAGGCACCGTTTCACACGTGATATGGTTGCGGTGCTCGCACCGGTTTCCAATTCAATTTTATGATACGTATATCCGTGCTGAAGCATTCTCGCTACTTCAAGCCGCTGGGCAAGTGATTGAATTTCATTAATCGTGCATAGATCGTCAAAAAATTCATAGCACTCATCAATATTTTTTAACGAAAGGATCGCCTGAAAGAGCTGGTCGAGCTCTTTTCCCCTTAATTTGTCAATCTGCAACACACTACACTCCTTTTTGGCTACGTGACAGACGAAGGCATTTATTCATATAACGACGCGCGAAACAGTTCCATGCAAGCTGAAACTAGCTGATATCAGTACCTGCTTTTACAGTTTAACGCATAATGGCAGGAAAGAGTACCATTTTTTTATGAACGTCATATATACCTTTTTGTGTAACCCTGATGTACGGGAGATGAGTCGCTGCAAAAAATAAAAGAGAATAAATTGGATCATCGTGTGGATAGCCCCTGTTTTTCAGCGCGGCTACAATTTTTTCATGCTCAAAAATAACCTCTTCCATCGGCTTCGAGGACATCAGGCCGAAAATATCCAGGGAGATATGCTCCACCACTTCCCCGTCTTCAACCAGAAAAATTCCGCCTTTATTTTTTATCAGTTCCCCGGCAGCCTTTTCCATATCTTCCTTGTGCTTACCGATCATAATAATATCGCCGTTGTTATTAAAAGAAGAAGCAAATCCGTCCACCTTAGTCGCAAACCCTTTTAAGATTGTATTAACACGCCAGTTCCCGTAACGGTCAATGACCATGAAAAAGGATTCATCATGTGTTTTCCAAAGCTCGTCATTATTTGCTTCAATACCGATATGATACGGCTTTAAAATAACGGAATTCACCAGTTCAATTCCCATCGGCATGGAAAAGTGAAAGTCGCTCTCCTTTAATTTCCAATCAATTTCAAGCGGCGTCACTCCGTACTTTTCCCATTCAAACGGCTTCTTCGGATACAGGTTCGTTTCGTCCTTGTACACCCACTGCCCTTTGGCGAGCACGGCCTCCGGTCTCGGGTCTCGCTTATCCGATAAAATATTCAGATGGGCGAGCCTTCCCGGCGCAATCATACCGATTAAATTGTCGAGTCCCAGGTGAACCGCCGCATTATACGAGCCCATTTCATACGCATCGATTTCCGGCACGCCTTTATCCAGGCAGATTTGAATCGTTCGATCGATTACTCCATTTTTATAAAAAGCTGGAGTAGACCCATCAGTATTCAGCGTAAAGCGCCGGAAATCTGTAATTCCAGCCTCCAGCAGGCCTTCAATCATTTCCGGAAGATCCGGGCGGATCGAAGAATAACGAAGGGAAGTCACAAGCCCCGCGTCCAGCCGGCGAAGTGCCTCCTCCGCTGTCATTGCTTCATGCTCGCCGTCCACGCCCAGCAGCGCCATCTGTGTAATCGTTGATACTGAAGAGCCCGGCAGGTGCCCTTCAATTGGTTTATTTAATTCCTTCGTATATTGCATCCAGTGTAAAATCGTATCGTTGCCGGTCAGTACCTTAGGCCAGGAAGTCAGTTCCCCGCCCTGAACAACCAGTGGATGCTCCAGCCAGTCCTTCATGTTGGACGGCGAAAACCATCTGTCTTCTTCTTCCAGTTCAGTCTGCGAATCATAGCGGGCCCACCAGAACATGGATGTAGGCAGCTCCCCGAGATCTTCAATAGCAGCCAATGCCTGGTATTTTTCCATATTTAAAAACAGAAACAAATTATCATTTACAAGCGTGGTGGTACCGCGTACAGAAGCATATTCCGCCAGCGTCTGCGGGCTGTAGAGTTGAAACGGATGAGCGTGCGGCTCAATGTAACCCGGTACCACCCACTTCTCGCCGCAGTCGACTATTTCTGAACCCTCTGTTTTCTCAGGCCATTCCGGCCCGGCGTACATAATGCGGTCGTCATATATCCAGATATGTCCGCGACTCCAGCTTTTGCGGGCACTGTTTAAGTACGTTGCATCTTTTAAAATAATAGAGGGAGCCTTCTCGCCCCTCATCACGGAAAGATGCTCTCTCAATGTTGATTTGCTCCAATGATACAGCTTATTTGCCATTCAAACATCTCTCCTCTTGCACACAGTTCGTTACTCGACTTCATTTTCCCTATCATATCACAAATGTAAACGCTTTTTTATATTTTCAGGTGACAATTTTGAAACGTTTTCCTTTTTTACAACTGTTTTTATAATTTCACAAAAATAATGACACAGTTTAATTTAATTGTCAGAATTCACTCAAAACATTAGGAATAATTATAATGAAAGCGATAAAACTGTACTAATGTTTTTATCCTGCTTATTGTAACAGACTCTTGCTTACGGGAGAAAGAAAATGGCAATAAATATAACATAAAATTCATATTCGCTTTGCAATGTTCATAAAAAAACTGCTTCTGCTGACAGCAGAAACAGTTCTTCCGCGCTTTACCGCAGTGCCCGAAAACCAATATCGGTGCGGTAAAACAAATTACCCGTATCAAGTTCGTTCAATTTTTCATATACCTTTTCCTGCGCTTCAGCCAGGGTAGCTGCCTTTTCGGATAGCAGCAGCACCCGGCCGCCGCTGTTTACATATATGCCGTTTTTCTTTTCTACGCCTGCAAAAAAGAGAAGGGGGCTCTCCGGCACCTGCTGAATAGGATGGTTTTTTTCATAACTCCCCGGGTAGCCCTTAGAGGCAGCTACTACTCCCAGTACTGCTTCTTCCGACCATACAGGTTCAGGTTTTTCTCCTTCAAGAAGGGTTATTAGAAGCTGGGCCAAATCAGATTCGAGCCGGGGGAGCACCACCTGCGCTTCCGGATCGCCAAACCTCGCATTAAATTCAATTACCTTCGGTCCCGCAGCGGTCATCATTAACCCGGCATACAAAACGCCGGTGAACGGCGACCCTTCCTGCCTCAGGCCGGAGGCTGCCGGCTGAAGCACTTTTTCCACCGCTTCATCAATGTCTTTTTGGGTAAACTGGGGTACGGGGCTGTAAGCGCCCATCCCTCCAGTATTAGGCCCTTCATCGTTATTATAGGCGCGCTTATGATCCTGGGCCGCTACCATGGGTACGACCGTTTCGCCATGCACAAAAGCCATTAAAGACAGCTCTTCGCCTTCTAAAAATTCTTCAATGACTACTTCAGCCCCCGCCTCGCCGAATTTATGATTTTTCAGCACTTCCTCGAGTGCCTTTAACGCTTCTTCTTCAGTCATCGCCACAGTGACTCCTTTTCCGGCGGCCAGGCCGTCAGCCTTAATGACGATTGGTGTGCCCTGTCTGCGCACATATGCTTCGGCTTCGTTGTATTTTGAAAATGACGCATAAGTACCGGTGGGGATATGGTAGCGTTCCATGACTTCTTTGGCATATGTCTTACTTCCTTCAATCATAGCGGCCTTCTTTTTCGGGCCGAAGACACGCAGGCCCTCTTGTTCGAAGCGATCAGCAAGTCCCGCTAACAGCGGCGCTTCCGGCCCGATCACCGTCAGCTCCACCGATCTGTCTTTGGCAAAAGCCACCAGGCTATCCTCATCGGTTTCAGCAATATCAACGCACTCTGCATGGTTTTCCATTCCCGCATTCCCGGGCGCTGCGTACACGCGGGTTACACTTGCGCTTTTTGCAAAGGCATAAGCAAGGGCATGTTCCCGGCCGCCTGCTCCTACAATTAAAACATTCATCGCGATCCTCCTGTTCAAAAACCGTTCTCATCGTCCCTCTGCCATTTTAAAAAACAGCCCGGGAAACAGAATTCCGGGCTGTTCTGCCGATTTTAATGCTTAAAATGGCGCATGCCGGTAAATACCATAGTAATTCCCAACTCATTCGCCCGGTCGATGGACTCCTGGTCCCGGATTGATCCGCCTGGCTGGATAATCGCCGAAATGCCGGCTTCCCCAGCTGTTTCCACCGTGTCCTGCATTGGGAAAAAAGCATCGGAGCCGAGAGCACTGTTCGCCGCTTCCTCTCCAGCCTGGTTAATAGCGATTTCAGCCGAGCCGACCCGATTCATCTGGCCAGCGCCAATTCCTATCGTTTGAACGTTTTTCGTCAATACGATCGCGTTGGATTTCACATGCTTAACTACTTTCCAGGCAAGCTTTAAATCTTCCCATTCCGCTTCTGTCGGCTCCCGTTCGGTTACCACCCGCACGTCTGCGTCCAGAAAACCCTTAGTATCCTCGTCCTGTACCAGCAGGCCGCCGTGAATGGAAGTCAGCTGAGAGCGGGTCTCCGCCAATCCCTCAAGCGTTACAGTCAGCAGACGGATATTTTTCTTCTGGGTCAGCAAATCAAGAGCTTCCTGCGAAAAGCTCGGAGCAATGACAATTTCAAGGAAGATTTCTTTCAGCTTCTCTGCAATAGCCACTGTCACTTCACCGTTAAAAGCGACAATGCCGCCAAATATCGAGACCGGATCTGCGGCATACGTTTTGTCGTAGGCTTCCTCAAGCGTTTCCCCGATCGCGACCCCGCACGGATTCATGTGCTTAACAGCTACAGAAGCCGGATGCGTGAATTCGCGGATCATACTGAGCGCTGCTTCGGCATCATTAATATTATTATAGGAGAGCTCTTTGCCGTGCAGCTGGAAGGCATTTGCAATCGAGCTTAACGGCCCAATTGGCTCCCGGTAAAAAGCAGCCTCCTGATGAGGATTTTCCCCGTAGCGCAGATCCTGCTTTTTCTCATACGTCACGGTGTACATCTCCGGATGCTTTTCTCCCGCTTCTTTAGTTAAATAGTCTGCAATTAACGCATCATAGGAGGCAGTGTGACGGAAAACCTTGGCCGCCAGCTTTTTGTTTGTTTCTGCTGATACCGTGCCGCCATCTTTTAACTCTGTCAGTACAAGCTCATAATCATCCGGGTCGACAACTACAGTGACGTCTTCAAAGTTTTTCGCCGCTGCCCTGAGCATTGCCGGGCCGCCGATATCGATATTTTCAATCGCATCTTCAAACGATTTATCGGGATTCTCAATCGTTTTTTTAAACGGATACAGGTTTACTATTACCAGGTCAATCGGTTCGATGCTGTGCTCCCGCAGCTGAGATGTATGGTCATCGTTGCTGCGGCGTGCAAGCAGTCCGCTATGTATGTTTGGGTGCAGGGTCTTCACCCGGCCGTCAAGTATCTCGGGAAAACCGGTAACGTCTGAAATACCCGTGATCTGCACGCCGCTTTCCTCAAGCACGCGGCTCGTTCCCCCCGTGGAAATAATTTCGATGCCCTGCTTTTCGAGGCTTTTGGCAAGGGGGACAATGCCCTCTTTATCTGACACACTAATTAACGCTCGTTTCATGAATGGTTGGCTCCCTCCGTATTGGTTTGTACTTTTTTCAAGGGACGGGTAATCCACCGCTGGACGATTTCCGGATAGAGCCGGTGTTCGACAGCCTGAATGCCAGCAGTAAGTGTCTCAAGTGAATCCGTGTCTTTCACCCCGACTGGCTCCTGGGCAATGATGCTCCCTGTGTCCATACCTTCATCAACGTAGTGAATGGTGACGCCGGTCACTTTTACTCCGGCCTCCCACGCCTGTCTGATGGCGTCTTTTCCAGGAAAAGACGGAAGCAGTGACGGATGGACATTAATCATCCGTCCGCCGTATTCCGTAAGCAGCGTATCCCCAATGAGCCGCATATAACCTGCAAGCACGATGCGCTCCGCCCCTTTATCATGTAATTCCTTTACGATTTCAGTTTCAAACGCCGCCTTGTTCTCGTACTTCTTCGGCGAAAAAGCGAACACCGGAATGCCCTCCTCTACGGCAAAGGCAACGACCGGGGCCTGCGGCTTATCACAGACAACCAGCACAAACTCTGCTTCGAGTCTCTGCTCCCGGGCTGCACGGACCAATGAACGGGCGTTCGAGCCGGTACCGGAGGCAAATAAAGCCAGCTTCATCAGCACGTAGCCCCCTTCACCTGGACACCGCCGCCATCTGTCACTTCTCCTATGTCCCAGGCCTCTTCTCCGGCCTCTTTTAAGGCCTGAAGCATGTTCTCTTTTTCTTCGGCTGCTACGACGACCATCAAACCAATCCCCATGTTAAAGGTGCCAAACATATCATCCGGGGATAAATGGCCTTCATTTTGAATGAAAGAAAAAATCTCCGGCTGCTGCCAGTTGTCGACGTCAAACATCGCACCGCAGCCTTCCGGGAGCATTCTCGGAACGTTTTCAAAAAAACCGCCGCCGGTAATATGAGCCATCCCTCTGGCTGTGCCCAGCTGTTTAATTGTTTTCGCCGCATTTACATAAATTTTTGTCGGCTCGAGCAGCTCTTCCCCGAGCGGACGCTGAAACGGAGGCACCGTGTCATTCATTGTAAACAGACCGTCTTCAAACAGTACTTTGCGTACAAGGGAAAATCCGTTACTGTGAATACCCGAAGAGGCTACCCCGATAATCGCATCTTTGTCCCTGGCTTTTGGCTCGTCCAGAATATCCGCCTTCTCGGCTGCACCGACGGCAAATCCTGCCAGATCGTACTCTTCTTCGCTGTACATGCCCGGCATTTCAGCAGTCTCTCCGCCGATAACAGCGCACCCTGCCTGCTCACAGCCGTCTGCCACACCTTTGATAATCTGCTCAATTTTTTCAGGATCTGCTTTTCCCAGGGCCAGATAATCCAGGAAATAGAGGGGATCAGCCCCCTGAACGGCGATATCGTTCACACACATCGCCACTACGTCCTGGCCGATTGTATCGTGCTTGTCCACTTGAAAAGCAAGCATCAATTTCGTTCCGACGCCGTCTGTCCCTGAAATAAGGACCGGTTCTTTGTAAGGAAGCGAGGAAATATCAAACATGCCGCCAAAACCGCCGAGGGCCCCCATCACTTCGGGGCGCCCGGTTCGGGCAATGTGTTTTTTCATCCGCTCTACCGCCTGGTATCCTGCTTCCACATCGACCCCGGCCCGCTTGTAAGCTTCAGACATCCGTAGCCCCTCCTTTATCAACCATTCATAATTTTGTCGTGCGGATGAAGCGTATCGTCGTAAATCTCTGTTGGATATTTGCCGGTAAAGCACGCAAGACACTGGCCGCAGTTCGGCTCGCTCTTATCCCGGCCGATCCCGTTTTGCAGGCCTTCGATGCTGATGAATGAAAGCGAATCCGCTCCCATTAAATCGCGCATTTCATCAACAGTGTAATTCGAGGCGATCAATTCTGCTTTTGTTGACGTATCTATTCCGTAAAAGCACGGATGCGTAATCGGCGGTGAAGTAATGCGTACATGCACTTCCGTCGCTCCTGCTTCTTTCAGCATCCGGACAATCCGTTTACTGGTCGTCCCCCGGACAATCGAATCGTCCACCATAACGACCCGTTTGCCTTCAACGACTCCGCGTACAGCGGACAGCTTCATTTTCACTCCCTGCTCACGCAGCGCCTGCGACGGCTGGATAAAGGTCCGGCCCACGTACCGATTTTTAATCAAGCCGAGCTCATACGGCGTGCCGGTAGCTTCGGCGTAGCCAATAGCCGCAGAAATCGAAGAATCCGGCACACCGGTCACGACATCTGCTTCCACCGGCGCTTCTTTGGCCATTTCTTTGCCGAGGTTTTTTCTCGCCGTATGCACGTTAATATTGTCCACGTTGGAGTCCGGGCGGGCAAAATAAACATACTCCAGGCTGCAGATCGCCCGGGAAGTAGCGGTGGAAAACAATTCCGAATGCATGCCTGAGTCATCGATGCTTATAATTTCTCCCGGCTGCATATCCCTCAGGTATTCAGCTCCAATTACATCGAACGCGCATGTTTCCGAGGCTACCACGTACGTATCGCCGATTGTCCCTATCGCAAGCGGGCGCAGGCCGTTCGGATCCATAGCACACAGCAGCTTGTCCTCGGTCATTACCGCAAAGGCATACGCACCCTCAATGTAGGACAAGGCATCCTTCAACTGATCTTCAAAGCGGGTTTCATCGCTTCGCTTAATCAAGTGGGCGAGCACTTCAGTGTCAGAGGTCGACTGGAAAATACTCCCTTTCCTTTCGAGCTCCTCTTTCACATGGTTTGCATTCACGAGATTTCCATTATGCGCAACTGCAAGTCCTGTCGTCTGCGACTGGAAAAGCAGCGGCTGGCAGTTCACAAGGCCGCCTCCGCCTGCCGTCGCGTAGCGTACGTGGCCAATGGCCGAGCTTCCCTGCAGCTGTTCGAGATCTCCTTCTTTAAAGGCTTCCGTAATCAGACCGAGTCCTTTGTGGCTCGACAGTTTATCGCCGTCACTGACGACAATGCCTGCCCCTTCCTGACCGCGGTGCTGCAAACTGTGCAGCCCGTAGTAAGCAAGCTGTGCTGCCTCCTCGTGGCCCCAGACAGCAAACACGCCGCATTCTTCATTTAAGCCTTTGATTTCACCAAGCATGGAATAGCTCCTTTCCAGGCGTTCTCCAACTCCTTGGCAGAAGCTTGAAGAATCGTCTCTCCCGATTCTTTAGATAAATGCAATGTCGCTTCTTCTGTCACGCTGCCGGCATACCTGGCGTCTGTTACTATTTGTTCGAAGGCTTCCTGATTCTCTCTCGCTACGGAAATTACATAGCGGGACTGCGTTTCTGCAAACAATTCCTCCATAACGTTTCCGTTGATTACTATCTCAGCACCAAGGCCGGTGCCAAACGTGCTCTCCGCCACCGCCACAGCAAGTCCGCCTTCGGATACGTCATGTGCTGACTGAACCAGACCCTTTTGAATAGCTTCCAGCACGCTGCGCTGCCTGTGGAGTTCCGTTTCAAGGTCAAGCTCCGGGGCCCGTCCGTCAATCGATCCGGTCTGCATTTCCTGGATCTCACTGCCGCCGAAGTCTTCTCCTGCTTCACCGATAATGTATACGGCATCTCCCGCCTGCTTAAATTCCTGAGTCGTGATGTGGGCAAGCTCTTTAATCAAGCCGACCATGCCAACGACCGGCGTTGGGTAAATTGCGCCATTCTGCGTTTCATTATAAAGCGAAACGTTTCCGCCAATGACCGGAGTTTCAAGAGTTTTACACGCCTCAGTTATACCATCAATCGACTTTTCAAACTGCCAGTAGATCTCTGGTTTTTCCGGATTCCCATAGTTCAGGCAGTCCGTCAGGCCGAGTGGCAGGCCGCCTGAGCAGATAATGTTCCGTGAAGCTTCTGCGATGACAATTTTGCCGCCCTGTTCCGGGTCAAGCCCGAGGTAGCGCGCGTTGCAGTCGGTCGTCATCGCGAGCGCTTTGTCTTTGCCACGCACCCGGAGCACCGCCGCATCAGAGCCAGGCTGAACAGCTGTGTTGGTACGGACCATGTAATCGTACTGGTCATACACCCATTCCTTGCTCGCTATAGTCGGCTGCTTTAACAGAGCCGTGAGCGTTTCTTTCGCATCACTCACATCCGGCCGCCACGCCTTTTGCTCCTGCCGTTTGCGGAACGCTTCCGGCTCCCTGGACTCAGGATGGTACACCGGTGCGTCTTCCGCGAGCGCATCTACGGGCACGTCCGCTACTTTCTCCCCGCCGTGCCAGAGTACAAGCCGCTGTTCATCGATTACACGCCCGATCTCCGCTGAATGAAGCCCCCAATGACTGCAGATGTCGTGAATTTCCTTTTCTTCTCCCTGCTTAACGACCAGAAGCATCCGCTCCTGGGACTCGGAAAGCATCATTTCATACGGACTCATGTTAAGTTCCCGCTGCGGCACCGTATCGAGGTTCATCTCGATGCCCGATCCTGCTTTACTGGCCATTTCTGCTGAAGAAGAAGTCAGCCCTGCAGCTCCCATGTCCTGAATCCCCACGAGCGAGTCACACTTCACGAGTTCAAGGCATGCTTCAAGCAGCAGCTTTTCCATAAACGGGTCCCCCACCTGTACGGATGGACGCTTGCTTTCCGATTCGTCGCTGATTTCTTCCGAAGCAAAAGTAGCCCCGTGGATACCGTCTTTACCGGTGCTTGCCCCAACGTAAATCACTGTGTTTCCAGCTCCGCTGGCAATACCTTTTTGGATATCCTTGTGATCAATAAGCCCGACGCACATAGCGTTAACGAGCGGGTTACCCTCGTAGCTCGGATCAAACTGCACTTCGCCTCCGACCGTCGGCACGCCGATGCAGTTACCGTATCCGGCAATCCCGGCAACAACCTCTTCAAATAAATACTTCACCCGCGGCTTGACCAGCTCCCCGAAACGAAGTGAATTCATAATAGCGACCGGACGGGCCCCCATCGAGAACACGTCCCGGAGAATGCCGCCGACGCCGGTAGCTGCGCCCTGGTAAGGCTCAATCGCTGACGGATGGTTGTGGCTTTCCATTTTGAAGACCACGGCCTGCTCGTCGCCGATATCGATAATGCCGGCCCCTTCGCCGGGGCCCTGCAGCACATGCTCTCCCTCTGTCGGAAACTTTTTCAATTGGGCTTTTGAATGCTTATAGCTGCAGTGCTCCGACCACATGACCGAAAACAGGCCGATTTCTGTATAGTTTGGCAGGCGCCCGAGAATTTTTTTAATCATTTCGAATTCTTCGTCTTTAACGCCCATTTCCTGATAAACTTTTCCCTGTTCAATCTGTTCTGCAGAAGGCTCAAGTAGTAAGGACATGGGATTTCCTCCATTGCTTCAATATTGACTGAAAGATTTTCAATCCGTCGTCACTGCCAAGAATCTGATCGGTTGCGCGTTCCGGGTGCGGCATCATGCCCATCACGTTGCCCTGCTTGTTTACAATGCCGGCAATCGCTTCTTTGGAGCCGTTAAAATTGTCCTCGTAGGTGAACACAATCTGGCTGTTGGTCTGCAGATCCCTCAGGGTCTCATCGTCACAGTAGTAGTTTCCTTCACCGTGGGCTACCGGGATCGTAATTCTCTCCTCCCCTTCATATTCGGAGGTGAAGCCGGTCTCATGATTTGCCACCACCAGACGGGCCGGACGGCAGATAAACTTCAGCGATCGGTTCCGCTGCATCGCTCCCGGAAGCAGGCCGGCTTCAAGCAGCACCTGGAAGCCATTGCACACGCCAAGAACCGGTTTTCCTTTTTCCGCCTGCTCCACGACGCTAGCCATGACCGGGGCAAAACGGGCAATTGCACCAGAACGCAGATAGTCTCCGTAGGAAAACCCGCCGGGAAGAAGAATACCGTCATAGTCCGCAACGCTTTCTTCGGTGTACCAGACTTTATCTACCGGTTCCCCGAGACCTTCCTGGATTGCGTAGTACATATCATCGTCACAGTTGGAGCCTGGAAACACGATAACCGCGAACTTCATCAGGACACGCCCTTTCCAATCGTATACGTATAATCTTCAATCACAGGGTTGGACAGAAGCTTTTCACACATTTCTTCGATCCGGGCTTCAAGGTCGTTTCCTTCCTCTATTTCAAGTCCAATATATTTGCCGGTCTGCACAGATGCCACTTCATGGTACCCCATCGTCTGCAGAGCGTTTTCAATCGTACTTCCCTGCGGATCAAGCACTCCCTCTTTTAATGTCACATACACTTGAACATTAACCATGTGCAGCTCCTCCTAATCGCTGTAATATTTCGGTGTAGCCTTCCTGCAGAGAACCAATGCCGTAACGAAATAGATCTTTGTCAAATTTCTGCCGGGTTTCTTTATCCCACAGCCGGCACGTGTCCGGGGAAATTTCATCAGACAGCAGCAGCTTCCCGTCTTCTGTCGTGCCAAATTCAATTTTGAAGTCCACCAAAAGCAGACCGTGGTCGGAAAAATGCTTTTTGAGCGTTTCATTCACATGCTCGGCCACCTGCTTCATGTCCTTCACCTGCACCGGAGAAGCAGCCTGCAGCAGCCGGATATGATCATCATTGATTAAAGGGTCCCCAAGCTCGTCATCTTTATAATAGAATTCCACTACTGGCCGGTCCACTTCCGTGCCTTCCTCAATGCCGGTGCGACGGTGGAGGCTGCCGGCGACAATATTTCGCACTACAACTTCGAGCGGAACGATCGTTGTTTTTTTAACCGCCTGCTCCGTTTCGGAGAGCCGGTCTACGAAGTGATTGTTTATGCCTTCTTCATGCAGCTTTTGAAACAACAGGGAGGATATTTCGTTGTTTAACTTGCCTTTGCCGACCAGCACTTCTTTTTTCTCTCCATTAAACGCTGTCGCATCATCTTTGTACTCTACCCAGAGCGTATTTTCTACGTCTGTTTCATACAATTTTTTGGCCTTTCCTTCATACAATAGAGCGCGTTTTTCCATTGCAGGCTCCTCCTTTGGACTATCCCTTGTTATTCGATACCGGCACGGGCGAAGATTGTATTGACTTCCTTCATGTGATGGCGGTGGTCAAAGCATTCCTCAATTTCTTCACTGCTTAGCACATTCGTAATGGCCGGTTCATTTTCTACAAGCTCCCGGAATGGAATGCCTTTTTCCCATGCTTCCATCGCTTTAGGCTGTACAGTGTCGTACGCTTCCTCGCGGACCATGCCTTTGTTGATCAGCGTAAGCAGCACGCGCTGGGAGAAGACAAGGCCGAGCGTTTTGTCCATATTTGCTTTCATGTTGTCTTCAAACACTGTCAGGTTCTTCACGATATTGCCAAAACGGTTCAGCATGTAGTTAAGTGCCGTAGTCGCGTCTGGAATAATAATCCGTTCGGCCGAAGAGTGGGAAATATCACGTTCATGCCAGAGCGGCACATTTTCATAAGCGGTCAGCATATGGCCGCGGATCACCCGGGCCAGTCCAGTCATATTCTCTGATCCGATTGGGTTGCGCTTATGCGGCATCGCCGAGGAGCCCTTCTGTCCTTTGGCAAAAAATTCTTCCACTTCCCGGGTTTCACTTTTTTGAAGGCTGCGGATTTCGACGGCCATTTTTTCGATCGAAGTAGCAATTAACGCGAGCGTACTCATGTAATCTGCATGACGATCCCGCTGCAGCGTCTGCGTCGATACCGGCGCCGCCTGAAGGCCAAGCTTCCGGCAAACCGATTCCTCGATAGCCGGCGGAATGTTGGCAAATGTGCCCACTGCTCCCGAGAGCTTCCCAACGCGGATGCCCTCGGCCGCTGCGTCAAAGCGCTCGATATTGCGCTTCATTTCCTGATACCAGAGAGCGAGTTTGATGCCGAAGGTGGTTGGCTCTGCGTGCACTCCGTGGGTGCGCCCCATCATGATCGTATGCTTATGCTCTTTTGCCTTGTTTTTTAAAATTTCGAGAAAGCGTTCCAAATCGGCCCGCAAAATATCATTGGCCTGCTTAATTAAATAAGAAAGAGCTGTATCCACCACATCAGTCGAGGTCAGGCCGTAATGAACCCATTTGCGCTCATCGCCGAGCGTCTCTGACACCGCCCGTGTAAACGCCACAACGTCATGGCGTGTTTCCTCTTCAATCTCCTGGATCCGTTCGATATTAAACGAAGCGTTGTCCCGTATTTTTTCCACATCTTCCTTTGGAATATCCCCAAGCTCCGACCAGGCTTCGCAGGCACAGATTTCGACCTCCAGCCAGGCGTTGAAGCGGTTCTCCTCAGTCCAGACGGCTCCCATTTCCGGGCGTGTGTAACGATCGATCATAGTCAGGTTCCTCCACTCTTCTCTTTAATAATTATTTCTCTATGTACTGCTTCCATACGTCTGTGGACCGGTCGAGCGCATCCTGAAGATTTTCCCTCAGCACTGTCCAGTGCCCCATCTTCCGGCCAGGCTTGGCTTCATCCTTGCCGTACAGATGCACATGGTCCTTGCTCCACTCTTCCATATGCGTGGTCACTGCTTCGACATGTTCACCGAGAATATTGGTCATCACCACTGGCTGCTTCAGTCCGGCAGGGCCAAGTGGAAGACCGCAGATGGCACGGATGTGCTGTTCAAACTGGGAGGTTTCACAGGCTTCAATCGTATAATGGCCTGAATTGTGCGGTCGCGGCGCCACTTCGTTTACATACACCGTTTCATCATCTGTAACAAACATTTCCACTGCAAGGGTGCCAATAAGATCCACATGCTCGGCAAGCCGATGGGCGATACGGATCGCCTCTTCGTTCACGAACCGCGAGATTCGTGCCGGTACAATGGTCTGGTGCAGCACGTTATTAACATGGATGTTTTCTCCGACTGGAAACACGCCGGTCTCGCCGTGTACGCTCCGGGTGACAATGCAGGAAATTTCTTTTTGAAACGGGATCCATGCCTCGAGTACTAGCTCTTTGCCATCGGTTCCGCCAAGAGTTTCAAACGCCGCTTCTGCTTCCTCTGCTGCTTTTAACACTACCTGGCCTTTACCATCGTAGCCGCCGCGGCATGTTTTTAATACGCTGGGCACGCCGATCTGCTCTACCGCTGCCGCAAGCTCCTCGCGGGAGGTAACCTGGTGATACGGGGCTACTTTAATATTCGCTGCTTCAATAGCATGTTTTTCGCGCAGGCGGTGCTGCGCCGTATGAAGGAGATAGCTTCCCTGCGGAAGATAAAGGATGTTTTCCAGATGTCTGGCTGTTTCTGCGTCAATATTTTCAAACTCATAAGTTAATACGTCACACGCTTCTGCCATTCTGTCCGCTCCTGCACGATTGTCGTAAGAAGCTTCAATTTCAACATCTGCCACCTGACCGGCAGGGGAGCCTGTTTTTGGTTCAAGCACGGCAACCCGGTAGCCCATCGGCTTAGCCGCAAACGCCATCATCCGTCCGAGCTGTCCGCCTCCAAGTATTCCGATTGTCTGTCCTGGCTTCATTATTCGTTCCATAGTTCATCTCCTGACTGCATGACCTGCTTACGCATTTGTTCTCTACGCTGACCGAGTTTATCTGCCAGCTTTTCGTCAAAGGCTGCAATCATCTGGGCGGCAAGCAGCCCCGCATTTGTTGCCCCGGACGTTCCAATTGCTACGGTCGCTACCGGCACGCCGCCGGGCATCTGGGCGATGGATAAAAGCGAGTCCCATCCGCTCAAAGCTTTGGACTGGACTGGCACCCCAATGACTGGAAGAGTCGTTTTTGCCGCCAGCATCCCTGGCAGATGAGCTGCTCCGCCGGCCCCTGCGATGATCGCTTTTAAGCCACGCCCTCTTGCTGCTGCCGCGTATTCAAACATATAGTCCGGCGTCCGGTGAGCAGATACGATTTTTTTTTCATACGGTACTCCGAGCTCGTCGAGCACCCCGCATGCCTTCTGCATTGTTTCCCAGTCGGACGTACTGCCCATAACTACTCCTACCTGAGGTTCCACTTGCGCCACTCCTTTACTTTTCCTCACGTACTTTTTGACATAAAGAAGCCCCGGTGCCGGATCCACCCTTAAAAAGGATAGTCCTCCACACGCCGGGGAAGGTCTCGTGAACGTATAAGCTCTACTATAGAAGAAAAATTCAAGCCGAAGCTTCTACTATTTCAGACAAAGGCTTCGTTTGATCATTCTCCTCATAGTCCAGCAATTTACGGTTGCCGGGTAGAGACGCTCGAGCCTTATTCCCGAAAGTATATGAGGATTGTCATCGTTCTGCTTTTCTAGCTTACGTGTTTTAGCTTAACAAGTTGTTATATTATCTGTCAATCAAAAATCGAACAATCAGAAACAACAAAGCATAATCGTTCGTTTATTTCCTTTTTGCTTCAAAGCTGATTTCCTGCCTTACCGGCACATACTGCACCTCTCCATTAATGGTACGTTCTTCAAATACGGGCTTTTCCATCCGGCGTACCGGCATAAAACCTTCGGCAGTAATCCGGGCGAGGCATTCTTCTACGGTTTCTTCTTCCTCTACATAAAAAGTTTGTTTATTTTTTGCCATTCAGTTCGCTACTCCTTATTACTTTACTTCAACATTTTAATTATAACAGGTTTTTTCTAAAAAAAACGAATGAAGCAGAATACCGTTTTCCGCTTCATTCGTCTATTTATCGTTATTTCCCTGTGCCTATCTTTCGTATGGTCTCTTTTAAAACAGCCACCCCGTTTACACAATCCTTTAATTCGGTAAATTCTTCCGGCGTGTGACTTTTACCTTCAAAGCTCGGCACAAACAGAAGGCCAAACGGCACGTAAGCACCAAACATCATAGCATCGTGGCTGGCTCCCGATACGAGCGATTCGGTAGCAAGACCAATATTTTGGGAAGCATCCTCAATTGAACGCCGGATCCACTCAGGCACCGGTACTGGTTTTACTCTGAAAGCCACTTCATGAGAGACAGTAATCCCGCGGCGTTTTGCTATTCTTTCAGCTTCGCTTCGTGCCTGGGTGATCATCTGATCCCGAACGCCCTCATCAAGATCCCGGATGTCGGCTGTCAGCCGGGCTTCGCCGGCGATCACGTTTGAACCATTCGGTTCCAAAGAGAGCCTCCCTACTGTTGCTACAGCCGTGTCGCTGTGCATGGCCGGAAGCTGCTCTAAATAAAGAATAAATTCTGCAGCCGCGGCTGCTGCGTCTTTCCGGATGTTCATCGGAGTATTGCCGGCATGATCTGTTTCCCCGAAAAAATGAACCTCAAGCCAGGAGGGTCCCGCAATTCCTTCAACCACTCCGATGCTGGCTTCCTGTTGTTCGAGCTGTTTCCCCTGTTCAACATGCAGTTCCAAATACGCCCGCAGACGTTCGCGCGGGTAAATATTATTTTCGAGCTTGTTCGGCGAATAATCCATCAGCTTCATTGCTTCCGCTGCTGTAATTCCTTCATCATCACGCATTTGAAAAAAGGCATCCTTCGATATATCGCCAACGGCTGCCCGGCTTCCGAGCAGGCCGCTTCCAAAGCGTGCGCCCTCTTCATCTACAAAGACGGCAATCTCTACGGAACAATCCAGCTCAGCGCCTTCTTTTTTCAACGCTTCTACAGCCATCAGGCTCGATACGCACCCGAGGGCTCCATCAAAAGCACCTCCGTTTTTCACAGTGTCTAAATGGGAACCGGTAAGGATAATTGGAGCTCCGGCCCGGGCTGACTCCCACAGGCCGTAGATGTTACCCACGCCGTCTTCTCTTATACTCAGCCCAGCTTCTTCCATCCAGGAACGGAAAAGATTTTTTGCTTTCTGTTCATCCTCTGTATAAACATAACGCGTAATACCGCCTTCTTCCGTCCAGCCGACCGCTGCCATTTCTGCCAGGCGGGCGGCCAGAACTTCGGGATCGATTGAGGGAAAGCCCCTGCTTTCCTCAACTGTCTGAAGCAGACGCTGCCTGCTGAATCCCTCGTTACCCAAAGCATCATCACTCCTTCTTTTCTCTCAGCCTAACACAACGGAAAAAACGTTACACTTCATTAAAATCAGGAACGTATACTTCGCCATGGTTATCAGTCTGCTCAATGATGCGGCGCACCTGCTGGGACAAACTATTGGGCGGATACGGCTTGGTCAGGTAATGCCGCACATCCATACGGGCCATTCGTTCTTTATCCTCGTGAAGGGCCGAGGAAACAATAATCGGCACATCTTCAGTATGTCGGAACGATTTCAACCGTTCAATAAACTTCCATCCGTCCATCTCTTCTCCAAGCATCAGGTCCACCACAAAAACTTCCGGCCTCAGCCCCCGCTTTAGCGCCTCCAGCGCTTTGTAAGGATTAAAGTAGTGCACCACTTCATACCTGGCATGACGAAGCTCTTCTGAAAGAAGCATCCCAAGGCTTCGGTCGTCTTCGAGTATCAACACCGAGTGCAGCTCACTTCCTTCCGGCAGTTCTTCCATATCAAATTCCACTCCTGCCAGCGGGAAGAATAAGCAGAAGCTGCTGCCTTCCCCTTCCGTCGAAGCAACCTCTATCCGCCCCTTGTGGTCTTCTACAATTTGTTTTGTTACTGCAAGGCCCAGGCCGGTACCCCGTATTTTCCGCCGATCTTCATCATTTATACGATGAAACTTACTAAAAAGATGCGGAAGTTCTTTTTCCGGTATTCCAAGGCCTTCGTCGGAAATTTTCACACGAACCATATTTTGCTCATTGGCAAGCTCAATTTTCACTTCCCCGCCCTCTGGAGAAAACTTTACCGCGTTGCCAATAATATTAGTAACGCCCTGCACGATTTTACCTTTGTCTGCATGGATACGTCCATACTGCAGCCGGTCTTTTACTACAAACGTGTGCTCCGGCTGGTTGGGTTCAAATGTATCCACCACTTCAAGCATCAGGCTGCTGAGATCAACTTCTTCCATCTCATATTCCTGTCGTCCCGCTTCCATCCGCTGCAGGTCCAGGAAATCATTTATTAATGAAGTCAGCCTTCCCCCTTCCCGGTGAATGGTTTCTATATACTTTTTTTGGCGGGCCGGCTTCAAATCTTTAACGAGCAGCAGCTCGGCGAAGCCTAAAATGCTCGAAAGCGGAGTCCTAAGTTCGTGGCTCACCGTGCTGACAAGATCTGATTTCATCTGGTCAAGCTCGAATTCTTTCGTCCGGTTGCGGTGCACAAAGATTGTTCCCTTTTCTTCAGATTCCATTTGTACATTACGTCCATACAGCTCGTACACATGCACGGAGCTGTCTGTTGTAATTTTGTACTCGATGCTGAAATCCGGTCCTGTTCCATTATCGATAAACGCCTGGAAATAATTCTCTACTTTTTCCCGGCAGTCTTCATCGATCTGCTTCAGCCATTCAGAGGTCCATTCCCCAAACGGCAGCGCCTGAGCCTCATTCTGCGCCCCGGCTCCGATCATGCTCCACGTCCAATGATTCGCATGCTCCAGCGTTCCGCTTTCATCAATATACTGAATACCTTCATCGACGCTGTCGATAATACGCTGATACAAAAAGCGCTCCTTTTCTGTTTTCTCAAACAACAGAATACGCCCGAAGGAAATAGAGGCCTGGCGGAGAATTCCTTGCATGGTCTCACGCTCCCGCCCAGAAAAATTCTTTCCGGTCCTAGTAAATACCGCCGCTCCGA
The DNA here is from genome assembly GCF_900166605.1 of Marinococcus halophilus. Classification (NCBI taxonomy): domain Bacteria; kingdom Bacillati; phylum Bacillota; class Bacilli; order Caryophanales; family Bacillaceae; genus Marinococcus; species Marinococcus halophilus. Next base: position 80,822 of record NZ_FVZD01000004.1, on the reverse strand, counting down.
TCATTTCCTGCTTGCTGCTGAACACCGGCAGATACATTTCATATACTGTCGTTTCTTTGGTACTCAGCCCTTCTTCTCCTCCGTATGATTTCCGCTCAATTACATGGGCCTTTTTCGTGTTTTCGATTAAAGCAAACGGACTATCGGCGGAATGGGTCTCGAAATGCTGTTTTTCCTCTTCACTCATTCCGTACCAGGCAGCCTGCCAGGACGGTTCCAAAGCTGCAACCATTCCTTTGTCAAAATGAAAAAGATCGTACATTTTTGCAAGCAGCTGCTCCATCAGCACCTGCTTGCCCATCGAACCGCTGAACGTTTCGTTCAGTTCGTTTAATGTCCGCAGGTATTCCTGCTGCTCCTGAAGCTCGTTCTGCTGAACGACCAGCTCTTCGTTTCGATCCATAATCGCGTTTTGGTTTTGCTGAATACTCGATGCCATCGCATTAAAGGAACGGCTCAATTCTCCTATCTCATCACTGCGGTGATTGTCGGAAATTGCTATCTCTTCACCACTCCCCACTTTGGCAGCAGCATTTTTCATCTCCCATAGCGGACCGGTAGTTTTTCGCAGAAGCAGCCATACAATAACGCCAAGCGCACTCAACATGCCAATCAAATACAGAAGGTAGGCAAGATTCGAATTCTCGTTCAATTCAAAATACCGGTCATTTACGTTCATTCGTGCAGCCTCAGCCTGATCGTGGCCGCTCGATAAGCTGTTAATGAGGGCTCCGGCCTGAGAGCTTATCTGCTCGCGATTCTCAATCGTGGTGCTTCCGGCTTCCACTGCTTCAGTCAGCTGAGGCAGCCATTCGTTTTTATAATCGTTCAAAAATTCTTCTGTCTGAGCCACCAGATCGGTATCCGCTTTGCCCAGGCTCCGGTATTCCTCGAGCTGAGCCCGTGCAGCACTAAGGTTCCGTTCAGTGTCATCCAGTTCACTTCCGTCTCCGAAAGCAAGGTAGCCGCGACCTGCGATAATAATCTGCTGGGTATAAAACTCCAGATCTGCCAGAACGTTCTGTGTTTCCCGCCACTGCCTCGATTCATTCTGGAGTCCCTGCTGATTCGCACTCATATAGATATGCTGCCCAATGCCTCCAGCAGCGGCAAGCACGAGCACGAGTAGAAAGATGATACTGAATCTTCGGTGAAGCCGGCTTTTTATGTAGTTACGCATCGAGCATTTCCTCCACGATCGTAATTAGCAGAGCCGGGCTAAACGGCTTGGATACAAATTCCATCACACCTGCTTTTCTTGCTTCCTCTTTATCTTTGTCCTGGGTTTTCGCTGTAATCATCAGCGTTTTCATATTTTCAAGCCTACCGTCTTCCCGAAGCATGGAGACTACTTCCACTCCGTTATACTCCGGCATCATATTATCGATAATTAAAAGATCATAGGAAGCAGCACTCGCTTTTTCATATGCGTCCCTTCCATCTGCCGCTTCGTCGATCATGTATTCTTCTTCGTCCTCTAAAGTATCTACGATGAGCATGCGAAGTACTTCCGCATCGTCGGCTACTAGTATTTTATACATTTCCCCCGCCTTTCCCAGTTCACAGCACCCGCTGTATCAATCGTTTCGCGCGTGCGACCAGTTCTTCTTTTCGAAATGGCTTCATTAAATAATCATCCGCTCCAAGTTCCAGCGCATGAACGATATCCTCTTCGTTCCGATTGCCTGTGAGCATTAATACAATCATGTTACTCGACGGATATTTTCCCCGAAGCTTCTCAAGCACTGCAAATCCATCCATCCCAGGCATGGTAACGTCCAGCACAACAAAATAGCGCTGCCCGCGTTCGTAATTTTCTTTTTCAAAAAATGCTTCGCCAGAGGAAAAATATGTTGTCCGTACCCGGTACCTCGCAACATTTAACTGATGAAACTGATCGGCGACAAAGGAAGCCATTGCTTCGTCATCATCGATAATAAATACGTTTATGTAAGGAAGATCCATGGTCGTTTCTCCCGAATAGGAAACGACTGCATTCCGGCCGGAGCCTTTTGCTTCGAGCATCGCTGCATCTGCTTCATTGATCAGCTCCTGCAAGGAAGCGTGCACAGTAGTCGCTGTAGACATACCAGCTGTAAATCCGAGCCGGTACGGCAGGCGCCGGGCTGATACAAATTCCGCAAAGGATTGCTGAAGCCGCTTCATTATCTTTTCTGTTTCTTCCGCAAACGTCTGCTGAAAAATAAACAAAAACTCGTCCCCGCCCAGGCGGATCAAATGATCACTCGGGCGCTTCCGGGAAAGCATATGGCTGACAAACCATTTGAGCACCTGATCGCCTTCCTCGTGGCCGTAGCTGTCATTGATCTGCTTGAAATGGTCAAGGTCCGTTAATGCTATAGAGAAAGGTTTACCGCTCCGTTTAAACTCCGCCCACAGACGACTTTCCTCCATTTCGAGCATTTTCCGGTTATAGGCCCCCGTGAGCTCATCTACCGTTAACGCTTCTTTCATCGGCGCCTGCCATTCCAGATGGCGGTGAATAACCTGCACCATTTCCATCGTGGAATAAGGGGGCTTGATCACAAAAGCAGCCCCGTCTTTATAAAACTGATCTGCTCTCTCTGTGTCTATTCCGCCGTTACAAAATACGACGACAGGCAGCAGCTCATCTCTCGCTGCATCTTTAATGCGCTTAATAATGGTCCGGCGCCCCCGCATGGCTAAAGCCTCAGAGAGAAGAATCATTTCGGGATGGTACTCTTCGATTTTCTCCACCAGCTTCCTGCGGTCAGAGGCAAGCAGCACATGATGCCCAAGCGCTTCAAGCTGCTCTTTCACCTCATACAAAACGTGCAGAGACGTATGGCCGAGAAGCACAAATGAAGATTCTTCCTCTAAAGCATAATAGGAAATGGTGAATTTATCTGCACGCTCTCCCTCTTCCAGCATGTTCATAATTTTTTCTGCATAGGCACTCCGGGTTTCTGCCGGAGTGCCAGCATTGAGCCTCCACATCGCTTCCTCTGCTGTTTCAGCCACCTGGCCCAGGCCCAGCGTGGCTCCGGTGCCTTTAATTGTATGAAGCCATCTGTACATTTCTTTAAAATCTTCATATTGTTTTTGCTCTAAGTATTCGTGCTGTTTTTTAATATTTGCAATAAAGGTTTCCTGATATTGATTCGCCATAATAATATCCCTTCTAACCATTATTATCTATTTTCCATTATATACTATTTAAGCATGTCAAAAGTAGCTTAACATAAGAAAAAGTTTACTGTTTTCAAAAGCGGAAAATCTTTAAATTTCCTTTAGGAATGGAGAGGTGCAGCCGTATTTTGGCACAAAAAAATGCCGCAGCGATTGGCTGCGGCGTTTCTTGCCTGAAAGCATTTTAGGAGACGTAATTCGTTGTAATGATAGAGCGTTCCATCTGATACAACTGCTCCTGGGAATACAGGGGCTCGTTCTGGGAAAACTGTTCATGAAAGAAGGCCCGCAGTGCTGCCTCTGTCGTGAACCGGTGGGTGAAAGCATCCACCGAAACGTCCTGGACAAACCGGTCATCCTGCGTGTTCGAATGGCCGAAAAAAATAATCGGCGTGACTTCTCCCGGATTGTGCTTTTCCCTGCGCAGAAAGTTTTCCGTAATCGAAGCTGTCGCTTTCGCATGCTCTATTGGACTGTCGTGCACCTCGAACGTTCCTGAACGAACGTGCCCCCGGCTCGTATTTTGAAAAACCATCGTCGTTTCCACATCTTCTTCGAGATCGGGATACAGCGTATCAAGCACAAAATCAAGCGTTCCGGCATTGTGCTTACTGACCCCGTGAATAATATGGCCTTTCCATTTCTGCGTCTCAAGCACATACAGCCCCCGGGTCGTCAAAACAACGTGGTCCACCTGGCGGGTGGAAAGCTCTGACCGTTCATCGAGCGGCACGTATACGTGTCCGGAAATCAACATTTCATCTACGGCGATTTTATTTGCTTCGACAAGATCATTTTTAATGCTTCGAAGCAGTTCATGTGTTTTCATCTCTTCCGGTTCCCGGGAAATTTTCTCCAGGTGATAGATGTAATCTGTCAGTTTCCCTTTTTCTTCTTCGTATTTACCACGTATCGCCTGAATATCCTCGCGATACTGCGAGCTTTTTCCTTCGATTTCTTCTTCCATCTTTCTGTCATACTGCCGGACTTTCTTTAAATACTGATCGCGCTGAATTAAAATGACTGCTCCAATAATAATTAAAGCTATAATAACCGTGACCGCTATACCCATATGAGCACCTCTTCCATCTCCTGCCTTAATATTTTTACTATGACCCGGGATTTGGTACACTAAAAAACGCTTGCTGATTGCTATGTAAAAGCATATACATTATATTTCTATCATAATCAATATATTCCTTTTCGTATACACCAAAAGAAAGGATTCTTTCCCAATGACACTTTATTCTGTTGTTCCAAAAAGCTTTTATGAAAAACCGACCCTCGAGCTTTCCAGAGCGCTGATCGGCTGCGTGCTTGTACATGAAACGCCGGAGGGCCCTGCAGCTGGCAGAATCGTTGAAACGGAAGCCTATATAGGACCGGTAGACCGTGCAGCGCACAGCTATAATTACCGCAGAACCAAACGGACAAATGTCATGTTTTTTTCGCCGGGCCACGTCTATATGTATACTATGCATACCCACGCGCTTTTAAACATCGTCAGCGGAGTGGAAGATTCCCCCGAAGCCGTGCTTATCCGTGCTATAGAGCCCGTAACAGGCCTTGAACTCATTCAAAAACGCCGGCACCGCGCCCGCGGAATTCAGCAGACAAACGGCCCCGGCAAACTAACGAAAGCGCTTGGTATTGATATGAGCTATTACGGCCATGAACTTGACCAGCCACCACTCTATTTGTCTCCAAAGGAATCTGAACCTGCAGTGGAAAACGGTCCACGAGTTGGCATTTCCGGGAGCGGTGAAGCCCGTCATTATCCGTGGCGCTTTTTTGAAACAGGTAATCCTTACGTTTCCAGGTGGAGGGCATGAGGGCTGTTATTTCAGAGCCACGATGCGACGGCCCTGAATGCGGCTTTCCAATATAGCGTCAAGATCTTCTGCCAAGTGATCCAATGTAGTCTCGCTGGCGATTGCGTCAAGAAGCGATTGAACTTTCAGGTCGCTGGCGAGGCGATTCCATACATATTGTCTTTTTTCTGACGGACAGTAAACAGAATCAATTCCGGCCAGATTTATTCCGCGGAGAATGAACGGATGAACTGTCGTGGGAACATCTGTCCCTCCGGTAAGGCCGCTGACAGCTGCAGTACCGTGATATTTCATTGTACTCAGCAGGTAGGCAAGCGTTTCTCCCCCAACGGGATCTACAGCTCCGGCCCACGTTGCTTTCCCGAGCGGCTTCCGTTTATCGGGATTCACATCTTCGCGGGAGAGAATGCGCGAAGCACCGATATCCCGGAGGTAATCATGGGCTTCGGCGTTTCCCGTGACAGCTGCCACCTCATATCCGAGCGAATGCAGCATAGCTACTGCCATACTACCGACACCACCGGTAGCGCCAGTCACGACGATTTCGCCCTGGTCCGGGGTAACTCCCTCTTCCTCAAGGCGAACGACTGATAAGCCCGCTGTAAATCCGGCAGTGCCAAAAATCATTGCTTCTCTCGGCGTCATTCCTTCCGGAAGCCGGACTACCCAATCAGCAGGCACTCTTGCTTTTTCCGCATAGCCGCCGTGGTGGGCGACTCCTAATTCATAGCCTGTGACGAGTACCTCATCTCCCTGCTGATATCTTGAATCACTGGATGAAGCCACAGTACCGGCGAGGTCGATGCCCGGCACAAGTGGGTACCCCTGCGCAATCTGGCTTCCAGATGCTGCCGCCATGCCGTCTTTATAATTGATGCTTGAATAGTGTACATCGATGGTGACGTCGCCTTCAGGCAGATCCCCTTCCTCCAGCGTGCGTGCTTCCTTTGTAACTTCTCCCTGCTCGTTTTTATCCACGACCAATGCCTTAAATGTGCTCATATTTCCACCTCCATAATTTAATCCTTTCTCCTATTCCCATTAAAGCTTCATTCCATGCAGAAGATAAAAAAACAAAAAGCACGCGCCTCCTTCAGGAAGCACGTGCTGCTTGCTACGGTGTTAAAAATAGGAAAAAGATAATAAATACAAAAAACAAAACGTACATAATCGGGTTCAGCTGCTTTCCTCTCCCAGTCAGAACCATCGTGATCGGGTAGAAGATAAAGCCCATGGCAATACCGGTCGCAATGCTGTAGGTAAGCGGCATGGATACCACGGTTAAAAAAGCCGGCACGGCAATTTCGAGACGATGCCACTCAATTAAACGAAGCGACGATACCATCAGCGCCCCAACAATAATAAGAGCCGGAGCCGTTACAGCACTTGTTACTACGCCAAGCAGCGGTGAGAAAAACAAAGCGGTAAGGAAAAGCAGCGCTGTAATAATGGAAGCAAAGCCAGTGCGGCCACCGACAGCTACACCAGCTGAAGATTCAATATATGCTGTCGTCGTCGATGTTCCCAGAATCGAACCGATGACGGTCGCCGATGAGTCGGCCACCAGTGCGCGGCCGGCACGCGGAAGTTTGTTGTCTTTTACAAATCCAGCCTGATTGGCTACCGCGAACAACGTCCCTGCTGTATCAAAAAAATCTACAAACAAAAACGTGAGGACAACGATGATGAATCCAATAATAAAGCTTGAGTCCCACGAAAAGTCAGCAAGAGAGGTGAAAGCCGCTCCGAAGGTCGGGGCAATACTTGGCACCCCGGAGACAATCTGGCCCGGCGGCTGAATCTGGCCCACGAGAATTCCAGCCAGCGCTGTCACCACCATTCCGTAAAAAATCCCACCGCGGACGCCAAGCGTCATCAGTATGACAGTGACAAGAAGCCCGAATGCCGCAAGAGCAGCCGGTCCGGAAGTAAGTGTACCGAGCGTGACGAGAGTAGACTCGTCCGCTACCACAATCTGTGCCCCCTGCAGGCCGACAAAGGCGATAAACAGCCCAATACCGGCAGAGACGGCATACTTCAGCTCCTCTGGAATCGCATTGATAATTTTCTCTCTAATGCCAAATGTTGTTAAACCGATAAAAATCATTCCGGAGCAGAACACCCCGAATAAAGCAAGCTCCCAGGGAATCCCCATTGTCAACACCACGGAATATGTGAAAAAGGCATTAAGCCCCATCCCCGGGGCCAGAGCTATCGGATACCTGGCAAGCAGCCCCATAATTAGTGTCCCAATGGCCGCTGCTAATGCTGTTGCCACAAAAACGGCGGATTCGTTCATTCCGGCTTCGGCTAAAATACTGGGGTTGACGAATAAAATATACGCCATCGCAAGGAAAGTCGTTAAACCGGCTAACGATTCTTTCTTGTAGTTCGTCTCATTCTTCGCAAATTCAAAAAAACGATCCATACTCTTATCTCTTCCTCTCTTTCCTCTCCCCAGGCAAAACTCTCTCTTGTTCTATTATATATTAATCTTGGAGGTTAAGCTGTAAACCTTACTCCCACTCAATCGTCGAAGGCGGCTTAGACGTGACATCATACACTACACGGTTAACGTGCTGGACTTCGTTGACAATTCTTGTGGAAATCTTTTCGAGAACGTCATATGGAATACGGGCCCAATCTGAAGTCATACCGTCAATCGACGTAACCGCCCGAATACCGACAGTGTAGTCATACGTACGGCTGTCGCCCATTACGCCAACACTTCTCATATCCGGGAGCGCCGTGAAGTACTGCCAGATTTCACGGTCAAGGCCGGCATTTTTGATTTCTTCCCGCAGTATATAATCTGATTCACGCACAATTTCAAGCTTCTCCTCCGTGATCTCTCCGAGCACACGAATCCCCAGTCCCGGCCCTGGGAACGGCTGCCGCCAAACAATTTCATCCGGCACTCCAAGTTCCGTGCCGAGCTTGCGGACTTCATCTTTAAACAGCGTATTTAAAGGTTCGATCAGATCAAATTTCATGTCCTCCGGCAGGCCGCCAACATTGTGGTGGGACTTGATCGTCTGTGCTGTATCCGTTCCGCTTTCAATAACGTCTGTATACAGCGTACCCTGAACAAGAAAATCCACATTTTCAAGCTTTCCTGCCTCTTCTTCAAACACGTATATGAATTCATTACCGATAATTTTCCGTTTTTGTTCTGGATCACTCACGCCGTTGAGCTGATCGAGAAAACGTTTTGCCGCGTCTATTTTCACGATATTCATTTGAAAACCACGTCCAAGAGACTCCATAACGCCTGTAGCTTCCTCTTTGCGCAGCAGGCCGTGATCGATAAACATGCATGTAAGCTGGTCCCCGATTGCCCTATGAACAAGTGCTGCGGCTACCGAGCTGTCCACACCGCCACTCAATGCGCAAAGAACATTACGGCTGCCCACCTGCTCACGAATAACGTCCACCTGCTCATCAATGAAATTTGCCATTGTCCATTCGCTTGAGCATCCGCAAATACGGTAAGCAAAGTTTTTCAGCATGTCATCGCCAAACTGAGTGTGGCGTACTTCCGGATGGAATTGAACGCCATACATTTTCTTTTCCGGAGCGCTCATGGAAGCTACCGGACATGATGGGTTGGTTGCATCCACCGTAAAACCTTCCGGCGGCTCGACAATTAAGTCCCCATGACTCATCCACACGTTCTGGGTTTTCGGCAGGCCTTCAAATAGCACCGGGTTCGCCTGCACATGGATATCTGCCTTGCCGTACTCCCTATGCTGGGCTTTTTCCACTTTTCCTCCGTAATGCAGCGTCATCAGCTGCATACCGTAGCAAATTCCCAAAATAGGAATATCCAGGTCAAAAATAGCTGGATCACAGGTAAGCGCGCCTTCGGCATACGCGCTGTTCGGGCCGCCGGAAAAGATAATCCCCGCTGGATTTAATTCTTTAATTTTTTCTGCGCTGATCGTATTCGGATGCAGCTCACTAAAAACGCCGAGATCCCTGATTCTGCGTGTAATCAATTGATTATACTGGCCGCCAAAGTCCAGGACAATAATCGTTTCACTGATATTTCCTACGCTCATTGTTTTTACCCCTAACTGTTTTTCAAATATGTACGTGCAAGGTTTACTTTAAAGGAATGACCGCTTCCCGGCAACTGTCTGATTTCGATTGCAGCTCCCCGGGCCTCGGATGTTTCAGTAATAATTTTTCCTTCGCAGACCAAAAAAAGCTGCTTTCGTAATATACGAAAGCAGCTTCAACTTGGAGGCATACAGCTAGGCTTCTGCTGCCGACTGCCTCTCACTGCCCTCGTAGTCCAGCCATTTTCCGGCGGCCGGGTAGAGACATTTGAGCCTGATCCCAAACTATACGAGGTATTCACCTGTAAACATGAAATAAATTTTAACAGCCGGCTTCAGGCCGGTCAAGAACGGATTTTCTTTACCATTCGTTTCCATATTGCCACCGTTTCCGGCTCGGCTCCGTCACCTGTTTTGCGTCCGTAATACAGTCGCTCATATTTTTCCGTCAGACGCTCCATATCGCTTGTGTCATAGACTTCGTCCACCCGTCCAGCAAATTCCCGCAGCGTTTCGCCAGCATTTCGTTTCACGCGCGCTGTCTGCAGAAGCCGTATCAGGGCCTGATAGGCGTTCATAAATTCTGTGTCAGACTTCATATGACGGTATTTGAAAAGAAAGTAGGCACTCAGCAGCTTTTTCCGGAAGAGCCATCCCGCTCCAACGAGGAGAACTGCTGTTGTAAGCAGCGCCCATAGCAGAAGCTTCCAGTCGAAGCTTTCTTCTCCGGATGCATCCTCCTGTTCATCGCCTACATTCCCTGCCTCAGGTGCTGCCTCTTCTTTTTCAGGGGCGGCTTCCTCTTCCTGCGGCTCCTCTTCTTCAATTTCTGGAGCTTCTTCTGCAGCTTCATTGTTTTCATACGTGTAGTTAAAATCTGAGGAAAAACCTTTCGTCGGTTCAAACGGCACCCATCCGACCTCAGGAAAATACACCTCCACCCAGGAATGCGCATTTTCATTTGTGACCTCTACCTCATTTTCATTTCCCGGCGCCTGGTCACCTTCTGTGAAACCTTTGACCCAGCGCGTGGGTATATCAAGCGTCCGAAGCAGCACAGCCATCGAAGTCGAATAGTTATCACAATAACCGGCGCGTGATTCAAACAAGAACTGGCTTACGTAATCCCCGCCTTCCGATGGAGCTGGAATATTTGTCGTTTGGTAGGAAAAATCAGGGCCCCGTAAATATCTTTCCACCGTTCTCGCTTTCGCATAGCGGTTGTCATCATCAGCTGTAAGGTCTTCAGCAAGCTCCTGAATTTCTCCAGGCAGATCCTCCGGTAACTGTGTAAAATATTCGATGATTTCTTCCGGGTCCTCTGTATTATCAGTAACGGCGCTCATCTCTTCCACTGGAAAGTCTGCCGTTTCATACGCTACAGTATAATTATTTAATGATGCCGCCTCCCCTTCGGCCCCAAACGATACCTGGGTCGTCCAAGCATTCGCTGACGTTTCCACGTCTTCTTCAATAGACAAAAAAGAGCCCGGATAAAAGGCAAAATCAAACTCCTGGGTTTCCGCCATTTCAATATTTACTTCCTGTTCTTCTGTTTCGATACTTTCATCGTATAAACCAGCTTCTAAAGACGTTTCGCCAGGGGTATCTATTTCCCAACCAAGGCCGGTATATACGTTTTTTGCTTCCCCCCGCCAATATCCGTTAATATCCCCGGAGGCTGTAAACACGGGCATGTCACTCATTTGAAAGCCGCCGCCAAGCCGTTCATCGGTGCCGTCATATCCAATCTTCTGCACGCCCTGGGAGCTTCCGGTGCTGCTCTCCCCCCATGTTAAAAACGGAACGGGGTCAGGCCACCGGGGTTCGCTTTTAGGGGCAAGCACCCCTACACCTCCGGCAGTAATTAAAAAGGCAGCCATAATCAGCGTCCACCGTACAAAAATTGTTCTCTGGGCCTTCCTGTCTGTTGCGCGTAACACAATACGCTCCCACTGAAGCATCCCCAAAAGCAGAAACCCTATAACGAAGGTACGTATAATCGCAAACATTCCATCGTACTCAAAGAATGTATCCATGACCCCAATATAAATAATTGTGAATGTCAGAAACAGTAAAATCCTGCGAGACTGCACCACCCAAAAATAAATCAAGTAGCTCATGATAGCGAGCAGAAGCATAAACAGTACACTCCGGAACATATCTGTCAGTGCATACCATTGGCCGCTGATGATATAAACAACATTTGTCTGCACTTCCGCCACCATAGAAACCAGCCAGTTCAGCTGCAGCGGCGATCCCTCATAAAAAACGCTGTTTACCCCTGCCATTATAATCAGCAGTATACTGCCAACTACTGCCCACCAGGGCGGACGCAGATAAATTACAATAAAAAACGCTGCAGAAACCACCATAAACACGGTCACTGACCCTGTTCCGGTTGCTTCCGGCAAAGGGAGCAGCCATTCTGCCAATAGAAAATAACCAAGAATATAAACAATCAACTTTTTCCAGGTATGCTCCGGTTTAACCAAATAATTATGCCTCCTCTATAGCACCTCAAAGCCAGCATCCCCCGGCTGAACATAGTAAATATGAATATTGGCATGCCGCAGCGCTTCCACACTTTCACGGCGGGAGAACCCGCTTTCGTCAGGAAGCAGTGCTACAATAATTGAACGCTTTTGCCCGGCCCACTGCTTTAACTCTTTGATTCTAGTATTAGTTAGTACCGGGGTCACGTAAATTAACGCTTCAAGCCCCGGGGCTTTTCGTAAAAACGGCGAAGCTTCCGTTTCTGGAATCAACTCCACATACGCCAGGCCTTGATAAATACGCTGGAAATGCTCCTTCGAGGTATCTGGCTGCTGCAGGGGCTGTTCGGAAGCCGTGACCCCGTAACCAACGGGCATCTTCGTTTGGTAGGCGTATTCGGTTAACGAAGCAGCAAATTCCACCGCTGCTTCAAATGGCTCAGCAGACATATCAGCTGCATTTTCAAGCAGCAGAAAATAACCCTCTCCTTTTTCAGCTTCAAATTCTTTTGTAACAAGTTTTCCAGCTCGGGCTGTCACTTTCCAGTCAATATTGGCCATCCGGTCCCCGGGTGTATAATCTCTGACCCCTGCCACGTTGACAGATTCGTTTTTTATCCGCTGCGAAAGCGATACTGATTCTGAAGAATTGTCTGCCGCCGTATTCCAGTTTGCCAGCTTTCTCATTCTTGGAAGTACTACTACCGTCGAAGACACCGAAATGTCATAGTCTTTTTCTACAAAGCCAAACAAGTCGCCGGAACGGACTTGGAGATAGTCGATGCTGTGCTTTCCCCGTCTTCTTCCCCTCAGGCTGTACGAATAGGATACCCGCTTTTGAAAAAAAGGAAAAACAAGAGTTTCAGCTGACGCTTCCCAATCCCGGACTCCATATGGCTGATGATCCCGAATCTTTACATACATCAGCGGAAGCGGAATTCTTTTCTCTAACGTCACTACAGCCTCTGTGTGCCCGTTAAATGAAAGCATGTCAGCACCGAGCCTGCGCTCAGCCTTTAAGGAACGGAGGGGATAAACTAATAATAATAATTGCATCACCGCAAGGGTCGTTACACTGTAGAACAAAAACCAGCTGACAAACCCCCCTTGAAACATGGCGTAAATAAATAATACAGCTAATGCAGCCACAACAGCTGCCAGCTGCATTACTTTTCTGCCAATCCGCAAAAACCTTTTCATGGCCGTACCGCCGAATCACTGTCCGAGGAAGGCACGCGAAGACTTGATAAGATATCTCTCACCACGCTCTCCCCGTCTTTGTCCGCCATCTGCTGATCTGTCTGCAGAATGAGACGGTGCCCCATTACAAAGGGAGCAAGATACTTTACATCATCGGGTGTCACGTAGTCTCTTCCCCTCACAAAAGCATACGCCTGTGACACCTTCATCAGCGCAATGGAACCCCTCGGACTTACACCAAGATAAATATCGCGGTGGTTTCTGCTTTCCCGCACGATAGAGACAATGTACTGTTTCACCGAATGATCCACATGTACATCTTTCACGAGTTCCTGAGCCTTCAAGACATCTTCAAGGCTCATAACAGAGGAGAGCTCGTCAATCGGATGTGTAAATTCCACCCGTTCAAGCACTTTGATTTCTTGTTCTTCTGTCGGGTAACCGAGGCGCAGCTTAAAGAGGAAGCGGTCGAGCTGCGCTTCCGGAAGAGGATACGTCCCTCCGTATTCCACAGGATTCTGTGTGGCCATTACGAAAAATAAACGCTCAAGGTTTCGCGTCTCCCCGTCCACCGTCACGCTTTTTTCCTCCAGAGCCTCCAGCAGAGCCGACTGTGTTTTTGGAGAGGTACGGTTAATTTCGTCTGCCAGCAGAACGTTTCCCATTAAAGGGCCGGGGCGGAATTCAAACTCCATCGTCCGCTGATTGTATATAGAAACGCCTGTAACGTCTGACGGGAGAAGATCCGGAGTAAATTGTATTCGTTTAAAACTAGCGCCAATGGACCTGGCAATCGCCCGTACCATCATCGTCTTTCCCACGCCGGGGACATCTTCAAGCAGAATATGCCCGCCGGCCAGGAGTGCAGTCAGGCTCAATTCAATCTCAGCTTTTTTTCCGACTACAACCTGCTGCACGTTTTCGATGACACGCTGCAACGCTTCACGTTCGTTCACCAATATCTTTCTCCCCCTATTATTGTATATACTCTCGCTCTATAATTCATATTAATCTTATCACAATTACTCTGTCCGCGGAAGAAAACCGGCTACTCCTCCTCCCGGTGTTCAGGCAGTATTTTTCTGCGTTCAACCGGTGATTTCAGTACGATCGATGTATTAATGTTTCCATAGGAAATCAGGGTATCGACCAGCTCCCTTAAGCTTTCCATTCCCTCTACTGCCGCTTTAATAAAATAGCTGACCTCGCCGGTCACACGGTGACACTCAAGCACGCGGGTATCCTCTGCGATCATTTTTTCAAAATGCTGAATGGTGTCCTTCAGTTCGCTTACCTGAATCATGAGCAGCGTGTCCCGACCTACAGCAGCCGGCGGAACCACGGCACTAAACTGATCAATAATTCCTTTTTCCTGCAGCCTTATCATTCGTTCTGACACGCTTGGACGGCTTAAATTTAATTTTTTGGATAAATCACTTACGGATATTCTCCCATCCTCCTGGAGGATCTCAAGCATGCTGATATCAATTTGATCCATATGAATGCACTACACCTTTCTTATTGAATGTAAATAATCAAATATGTATTCATTTTTATTCATTTTAGGCTAATTATCCTTCATATAACCATTCACTCGTTCCTTGTTCTTTCTTATAATTAAAGTAACCTATTGTTGAAGGAGAGACGACCGTTGATAAACATAACCAATCTACTACAAGTCCTCGCCGGATGTTTGTTAGCTGCCTTCGGCATTATTCTGCTTCAGCACGCTGATTTGGTCACAGGGGGCACCGCAGGCCTGGCGCTTGGATTAACGTATTTACTCCCGCTATCTTTTTCGGCCGTGTTCTTTTTGATTAACCTGCCTTTTTACGTGTTTTCTATCGTGCATATGGGGTGGAAGTTCACGTTGAATACAATCGCCGCCGTGTCTCTGCTTTCTGCTCTTACAAGCCTTGATTATTTTCTTCCTGCTTTCAGTATACAACCTGCTGCCGGAGCCATTTTCGGCGGGATCAGCATAGGAGCAGGCATTTCGATTTTATTTATGAATAACACCTCGCTTGGAGGCGCGAACATACTCGCTTTATTCCTTCAGCGGCGGCTCCAGTGGAACCCCGGTAAAGTCAATTTATCTTTTGATGTAATTGCTGTAGCTGTAGGACTCGCTTCTGTCGGCTTAATCGCAGGCGCTTACTCCACGCTTTCCATTATAGCCACCGCTTTTGTCCTCAGTACAGCTAAAGGAAAAATTGCCGCTTCGCGGCCCCTTGCAAGCCCGAAGCCACGTTCTTCACGACAGGGCGGTTTAATTGAAAAGCAATAAGCCAAAAGCAGCTTCCCATGGGAGGCTGCTTTTTCAGCTTTCGATCAACCCTTCCACCAGTGCTCCAGCGGCTTTATTTTCATCGTCATCCACGGAGGCTTCAAACAGTTTTTTCTGTTGAACAGGGGTATAGTTCATATCGTAGCCGTGGTGCCAGGCAAGCTGGCGAATAAACTCCCGCTGCATTCTACCGTTCCCCTCCCGAAATGGATGAATGTGATTAAGGTCATTGTAGATTGGGGCAAAGGCTTCGGCAAAAGCTTCCCTTTCTGCATACGTTTTTTGATTTTTTTCCTGGACAGACTCCTTGAGGTGGCGCAGACCTCGGTCAATAAACGCTGCGGGTAGAAAGGATGTTCTTCCTTTAGCAAGATCCACCGTACGGAACTCTCCTGCCCAGGCGTATACATCGGAAAACAGCCGACGGTGAATACGCCGTATATGCTCTTCATCGAAGGATCCCAGCACTTTTTTTGCCGTCATCATCTGCTGCAGACGGTACGTAGTAATAATCTGTTCGATTTTCTCTGCTTTGGCTTTTTCCCGAAAATTCATCTTGTTCACAAGCACGCCGCTGTCCCCATACGTATAATAGGATTCACCCATATTATAAACGCCCTTCCGCTACAAAAGCTGTCACTTCTTTAATAGTCATTTCCCCGTCGCGGAGCTTACGCACGGCTTCGATGTCTTTTTCTGAAAAAATAAACCCTTCAATTTCTGCAGAAACAATCGCGTTCTTAAGCTCCCTTTCTTCGGGCGTACCAGAAAAATTGTACCTGTCGACTGCTGATAAACTGCTTTTCTCGTTCATCCCTCTGCCCCCTTGCCTGTAATAAAAGTGTTTTTGTTTTCTTCTCGTTCCCCCCCACTCTCTCCTGCCCGGGATAAAAGAAACCCTTTATTATACCTTTTGCAGAAATGGTGCTCATTAGTATCATTTGGGGTACTATACCACTTTAAAGTGGGCACTTCCATTCCCACCCTTCTTCCCAGTATGATGAAACTGAGACCTGCTTTCGTTCTATTCTAAAAATTAAAGGAGAATGCAGCATGACTAATGTAATTGATACCGATTTTTCTCTCGGGCCCGTGCAGCTTAGAGTACAGAATATCGACCGGGCAGCTGCCTATTATGAGCATGTAATCGGCCTAAGGTTACTCGGGCGTTCATCTTCCGCTGCCGTGCTCGGCGTGCCATCGGACGGGCTCCCGCTCGTGATGCTGCGGAAAGTGGAAGGTTCCATTACCCCTCCGCGCACTTATGCCGGCCTGTATCACTTTGCTGTACTGCTTCCGGACCGCGCCTCCCTGGGAGCTTTCATACACCATCTCCACGATGTGGGCGAGCATTTCGGAGCTGCCGACCACAGTGTCAGTGAGGCCCTTTATCTGACTGATCCGGACGGCAACGGCATCGAGGTTTATCGTGACCGGGCACGGGAGGAATGGAAATATGATGCTGACGGGTTCGTGCACATGACGGTGGACCCCCTGCACGAACATCAGCTGCTCCAGGAGGGAGAAGGGATAAAGTGGCACGGAGTTCCGTCCGGCACGAAAATGGGCCACGTTCATTTGCATGTCCACGACATGGAAGAGGCTTATCATTTTTATGTTAATGGGCTTGGATTTGAATTAACTGCTGATCCGAAGAAATTTCCTGCTTTTTTTATAGCCGCCGGCGGCTATCACCATCACGTTGGGCTCAACCCATGGGCCGGAAGACAGGCCCCTAAAGCTTCCATACAAAACACGGGACTTGACATGTACACGATTATGCTTTCCTCTGCCCCCGCTCTCGAACCCGTCGCCGAACGGCTGGAAGCAGCCGGCTATTCATTTCACCGCGAAGAAAATGCTTTTTATGTCAACGATCCCTCAGGTATTGTCATCTGCGTAACGGCAAATTCTCCGGATACTGTCCTGCCTGCTGAACAGATGAGCCGGCTGGCTGAATAAAAGTTTAATTCACATAATTATTTAGATTTTAAATAAGATAATTGGAAGAAATAAAACTCATACAAATCCGGACTCTATTCGATTGGAAAGAGTCCGGATTTTTGTATTGCCGCTGCTTATACAGGAAAACATGGACAGAAAGAAATACAGCTGATATGATAAGTATTGATTGATAATGATTATCACTACAGAATGATTTTTTAGTGCTGAAAGAGGATATAACATGCGTCAACAAACAGAACCGTCCACCTATAAAGACGATATTACTTCACGTCCTATAACAGCTGTTCTAATGTTTATTATCGGCCTTCCTATACTGGGCTTTATATTTTTACTTTCAATTTCTGTAGGCGCAGCAGATGTGGAGCTTGGGACTGTTTGGAACGCCTTGTTTCATTACGACGCTTCCATAAATGACCATGTTGTTATACGCGAGCTGCGTCTCCCCAGAGCTATTGCAGATGTTATTGTTGGTGCCTGCTTTGCCGTAGCCGGTGCTATTATGCAGGGAATGACAAGAAATCCTCTGGCAGAATCCGGGATTCTCGGCATTAACGCAGGCTCGATTTTCATGGTAGCGATCTGCTTTGCATTTTTGCCGGGTCTTTCTTATAATCTGCTGATTGTCTTTTCGTTTTTGGGAGCGGCAATCAGCATGGGGTTGATCTTTGGCATCGCCTCACTTTCGCGCATCGGCTTAACTCCGCTTCGCATGGTGCTTGCCGGGGCCGCAATCAATGCTCTGTTTACTGCGCTAAGCGAAGGTATCGCCATTCACTTTGATCTCAGCCAGGACATTGCCTTTTGGTATGCCGGCGGGCTTTCCGGCGTCCGGTGGGAGCAGTTGCTCCCCGCCCTGCCATGGATGGGAGGGGCGCTTTTGTTTGCGGTCACCCTTTCGCGGTCCGTTACTATTTTAAGCCTTGGGGACGACATTGCTTCAGGACTGGGGCAGCGTGTTGGCTTGATTAAATTACTCTGCACGCTTGCCGTTCTGTTTCTCGCCGGTATTGCAGTCTCTATTGCCGGTCCCATCGGATTTGTCGGCCTGGTTATCCCTCACGTCGTCCGTTTTTTTGTAGGGGTCGACTACAGGGCTATCATTCCGTGCTCCATTGTGACAGGCGGCATTTTCATGTCGCTTGCCGATATCGGCGCCCGGATCATTAATCCGCCATATGAAACTCCTCTCGGCTCTCTTTTTGCTCTTATCGGCGTACCATTCTTTTTATACATCGCCCGCCGCGAGAGGAGGGAGCTCTAAATGCATTCTATATTTTCAGGCGAGTGGGAACGCAAGCGCCGCAGACGCCGCATTTTCGTGTTCAGTTCGCTTGCTGTTCTAATATTTACCGTGCTGCTGTTCAGCATGAATTCTGGAGTAACCCCGTTAGGGCCGCTCGAAGTATTAAAGACGCTGTTTGGGTTCGGCAACAGTAACCAAAGTCTCGTGTTATTTCAATTCCGCCTCCCCCGGATTGTTATCGCGCTGCTTGTCGGCGCCGCTCTAGCCGTTTCGGGATGCGTACTGCAGGGAATTTCCCGTAACAGCCTGGCGGACCCGGGCATTCTCGGTATTACTACCGGGGCAGGATTATTCGTTGTTTTGTATATTTCATTTTTCAGTACTGTTAGTGCTGCTTCTCCGTATCTGCTGCCGGTATTCGCACTCATTGGCGGGCTGCTTGCTGCAGCGCTAATTTATATTCTTGCTTATGACCGGCAGCTCGGGCTTGTGCCAATGAGAATGATACTGACCGGCATTGCAGTAGCCGCCGGGCTTAATGCCCTAATGACCGTCCTGATGCTGCGTCTGCAGCCGGAGCAGTTTGACTTTGTGGCTATATGGCTGGCGGGAAGAATCTACGGTTCCACCTGGCCTTATGTATATTCGTTTCTTCCCTGGTTTATTATTTTGTCGGTTTTTATTTATTACCGGTGGCGGGCTCTCGATACGCTTACATTCGGCGAACAGATGGCGAAGGGGCTTGGCCTTCGGGTGGAAAAAGAACGCCTTCTGCTCACCTTCGCCTCTGTAGCGCTTGCAGCCTCGGCAGTTTCTATCAGCGGCGGCATCGGCTTTGTCGGGCTGATTGCTCCACATATAGCACGGAGACTGGTCGGCCCCAACCATGCGCTGGCCCTGCCTGCTTCAGCCCTCCTGGGAGGGCTGCTGCTCCTGTTTGCAGACACGCTCGGCCGGACTATTATTCAACCGTCGGAGATTCACGCGGGAATTGTTGTGGCCGTTATCGGCGCTCCTTATTTTCTATACCTGCTTGCCAGAAGCAATGTCTAACTTTATCACCCTGAAAGGATGTTTATGCGATGATCGAAACAGATCAACTCCATATTGGTTATGATCAGCAGACAATCGTAAACGATTTAAATATTGAGATTCCTTCTGGTAAAATTACCGCGCTTGTCGGCGCGAACGGTTCCGGAAAGTCTACCATCTTAAAAGCTCTGTCACGACTGATGAAGCCTTCAAAAGGCGTCGTTTACTTAAACGGCAGCTCTATTCACAGCCAAAAAACAAAGGAGCTTGCCAAGCAGATGGCCATTCTTCCCCAAAATCCGGAAGCGCCTCAGGGTTTAACTGTTACGGAGCTTGTAACATATGGACGTGCTCCCCATCAGCGTGGCTTTGGTTCGTTAAAAGCTCACGACAAAGAAATGATTGGCTGGGCCATCGAAATTACTGGCATGCGGGAGTTTGCCAATCGCCCGATTGACCATTTATCCGGCGGGCAACGCCAGCGGGCGTGGATTGCCATGGCACTGGCACAGGAAACAGAGACCCTATTTTTGGATGAGCCCACGACTTTTCTTGATATGGCCCATCAGATGGAAGTGCTGAACATCCTTGAAAAACTGAACGTACAGGAGCACCGGACGATCGTAATGGTCGTGCACGACCTGAATCATGCCAGCCGCTATGCCCATCATATTGTTGCCATTAAACATGGCAACGTCGTAAAAACGGGTACTCCCCACGAAGTGATGGAAGCAGGCATTATTGAAAAAGTATTTGGCATTAAAAGCGATATTATTAAAGACCCCCGTTCGGGCATGCCTCTCTGCCTACCGTATAATCTTTGTGAAGAGCAGGCCGCTTCTCCAATATTTGGATCTTAAAAAGAGAGCCGCATCATGCGCGGCTCTCTTTTGCTATAACCATTTTCTTAAATGCCATTCATCACGGATGGTTATTCCGTTTACTCCAACGAGCGGAATAGACGGTTTATCCTCTCTTGCTTTTCTGGCAGCATCCACGTGCACGCTCGCCAGCTGAAAGCCCCGGCGCCGGTAAAAACGCAGAGCATATTCATTTTCGTTAGTAATTACAACCCGCAGGTCTTCTACTCCTTTCTTTTTCAAATATTCTTCTGTATGCATAAGCAAGTGACTAGCATACCCTTGTTTTTCAATTATGCTGTCCAAAGATACAATTAAGCCGATGCTGCCTTCGTATGTATAAGTAACCGCCGCAGTAATTACACCATCCTCCTGGATACAAAATCCTTCAAGCTCCGGCAGTACATACGTCTGGTTATTAACATGCATCTCATTTGTGTCCCAGCAGGTGGCAAAGAAATCTTTTTTCTTCTGCCAGCCAATTTCTTTCATTGGTTGAATATTCAAAGCGGTCCCCCCTTTTCCCAGCTACTGTGCAAAGTCCATTCGAGCCTTTTTATCCACCTGCGCTGAATAGCTTTTGGAGAATGTTTTACTCTGCCGAGCGCCCGGTAAATCACCACAAGACTATAAGCTTTAATATTAGCGTCCGTAATTTCCACCGGACGGATGCTTCCATAGGCCTTCAAAAAGATACGGCGGAGTTCATGGTACTTTTTTGGGGCATGAAAAGCTGCGTTCCACAACGCCCAGCTAATGTCTACCATTGGATCATTCCACCCTGCCCATTCCCAATCAATCAGGATTATATTTCCTTTTTTATTCAGAATTACGTTATGAGGGCCGGCGTCACCGTGGATAAATGTCGTTCCCACCGGCGTACGCGCCTCCCAAATATCTACAGCCTTATCGTGCATTTCCTCCGGCACAAAAGTCTCTCTTCGCCGACGAAGAGGCGCTGCATTCCGGTCATATTCCCGAATATTTCCCGGCCGGCTGTGTACTTTCGAAGCAAGCGTGACAGCAAGTTTTTTATAAGCTTCGGACCAGTAGGATGATTGCGAATTCAATTGGGAAACATTTTCTCCCTCATGATAGCTTTGCATAAACGAAAAATAATCACCGAGCTGCAAACGGCCGGCTGGTGCCGGCAAGAAGGAAGAACCACGCAGCTCTTCAAGCACCTCGTACTCCCGGCGCAGATAGCCGCTTCTCCCCTTTTCAATTTTCAATACGCGCTGGCCAGACGGTTGGGTGATTAAAAAAGTGTGATGGCTAAATCCTCCCGTTAATCGCACGCTTGTAAACGGCCCAATGATTTTTTCCCATTCTTTTTTGACATCTATCAGCATCTTCCATCTTCCATTCTGTTTCTATGTGTTCTGCTCTGTTCTTTCCCGTTCGGGCTCTTTCGGAACCTGTTTTTTGGCAGGTTAGGTCAAAAAAGAACCCGGGACCGTCCCCCGGATTCCACTGTTTAGCTGCCTACAAGCTTTAATGCTTCTTCACCCTTAATACTGACACTTACTTTCCCGTCGCTTTTTAACACTCTGGTAATGTTTGCTTTGCCCACCCGTGCACTGTTTCGTTCGGTGTAAAAAATCATGCTGCGCACATCACAGTTTTCGTGCATTTCTTCAAACAGCCCGATATGATGCGGATTCTCGAGTTCTACATACCATACTTCTGCCGGTTCGTAATCATATACCGTTAAAAGTCCTTTATCGAACGTCAATGGTGTGTGCGAATGTTCAAACTTCAGTCTCGTCAAGCGATACTCTTTCACCGGTAACGCCCCCCTTAATGAGATCTAAAGACTTCCAAGCCGGTTCTGTATTTTATTTTTCCTAATACTTTTCCCTATTTTCACACATTTTAAAAGTAATTTAAAGCGCTTGCATTTTATTTGCTTGCTCTACGGGGGCATTAACCAATCTAGACGCTCATTCAGCTGCTGCAGATTTCCCTAATACTATTTGGCCCCCACCAGACTCAGCTCTCCTTCTCCCTTAAAGCTCGCGCTGACTCCCGAGCTGCTTTCTGTTATTCTTGTAATTTTGGCATAACCGATTCTTGCACTGTGGCCATCTGTAAAAAACGTAACTTCCTCTTCCTGGTTACTTTTCTTCCATTCGTGAAATACTTCCACCTCGGATGGCTGTTCGATTTCTGCGTACCATAGGCTCGCTTCATCGTTATAAACGGTCAGAGAGCCGCGCGAAATGCTGATCGTTTTTCCCGGGCTTTCGAGTTTTATTTTAGTCAGGCGATATTCCTGCATGAGGATAGGCCCCTTTCTGTGTTTATTTACAGTATTGTTTTATTTTATCGTATACAATAACAATATACAGGGTATATAAAATAGAGTGCTTTTCTCCTAAAAGCATTTTATTTTTTTACACACGACTGCGATAGTTCTCACTTTTTCTTCATGATATGCTTTATTCTCAGCAGCCTCAGCACTAAAATTAACAGTTGACGCAGGTGATAATGATGAATCAGCACTTTGAATGGGTCAATGTCGCTAAAGGACTCGGCATTATTCTCGTTGTCCTTGGCCACGCTCCCATTGATGATATTTTGCGGCAGTATATTTTTGCCTTCCATATGCCTTTATTTTTTCTTTTATCCGGCGTGACCTTTAAAGGCAGCTATACAGATCTTCGGCCAGTTGATTTCGCCCGGAAAAAAGGCCGTTCACTGCTTATTCCGTATTTCTCTTTCTCCATTATTACATATGCCTTCTGGTTTTTCCTGGAGCGCCCTCTTCTGGGCAAAGATGACATCGACGCTGCTATCCCCGCTCTTGGCATTTTTTATTCTGCCGGAGACAACTATCTGCTTACCTATAACCCGGCTATCTGGTTTTTAACCTGCCTGTTTGTGGTAGAAATCAGCTTTTATCTGCTTCTAAAATACGTGCCGTGGCATAGTGTCCGTATTGCAGGTATTGCCGCTATTGCAGTGGCAGGATATTTTTCCACGCGCTGGTTTGACTCCATGCTTCCCTGGAGTATCCAAGTAGCTACCGTTGCCTTATTGTTTTTTGGCCTTGGATTTTTGTTAAAGGCCCGGACAAAAATATTTGAGTATGTCTTCGGCTGGGTGGCAGCTATTGCCTCTCTTGGCTTGATTTACCCACTCATTCAATTTACGAACCGCATCGACATGCGTTCGGGAGAGTATGAATCTATCCCTATTTTCATATCTACTTCCCTGCTTGGTATCGCGGGCATTTTATTTTTGAGTTTTCGCTTGGAGGGGAAAAGCCGCATCCTCAGTTATTTAGGGCAGAATTCATTGATTATTTTCGCTCTTCATTTTATGATCTTTGCTATCATCCGGATTACGCTTCAGTACGGCTTTGGTATTGAAGGTAACCCTATGGAATTCACTTCCTTATGGGGGATTATGTTTACAGCAGCTACGCTTTTAATCAGCGTGCCATTTGTGTATTTCATTAAAAACAAAGCCCCGTTTCTTATCGGCAAGTAGGTGTTCACTAACGTTTGTGCCGATAACTGTAAACAATCTGGCGCCTGTGTTAAGATGAAACGTATTGATTCCCACGAAGAAATATTAAGGAAGGTCGGTGCATGAAAAGACAAACACCAAAGAGAAAACTACACTACTGGATTTTGAGTCTTTTGGGTCTTTTCGCTGCAGGATTTTCTGCGTTTATTCTTTATACAAGCTGGCATGAAGACCGCCCGGTGATATCTGTCGTGAAAAGCTTCGCTGACGGCCCGGAAGAAAACGCCAAAGACGGTCCCTATCCGGACAGGCCGGCGTATCAGCTTCCTGAAGATATTGACGTTCGTTATGATTATGAAAAGATGTCACTAAACGGCATGAACAGCTATGTTTTAAAAAACGAAAGCGCCGCTGAAAGGAAAATCATTTATTTGCATGGCGGCGGCTACGTCAGCCAGCCTAACCCCCGTCATTTTCAGTGGCTCGCGGGGGTCCAGGGGCGTACCGATAGTACGGCAATACTTCCTGTCTATCCTAAAGCTCCTCAGCATCAGTATGAAGAAGCCTTTGATAAACTGGTCCCTCTCTATGAACAGACTCTGAAAACCACAGAAGCTGAAAATATTGTTATTATGGGGGATTCTGCCGGCGGCGGCCTCGCGCTAGCACTCGCGCAGGAGCTAAACCGCCAGAACATTGCCCAGCCTGGAGATATTATCATGCTTTCTCCGTGGCTTGATGTTAGTATGAGCAATCCCGGTATCCAGGATTTAACTTCTGTGGATCCTTTTCTTGATTTGGAATGGCTGCTGAATGCCGGTTCTTCTTATGCCGGGGATGCCGATTTGAGAAACCCAATGGTGAGCCCGATTTACGGAGATATGACCGGGCTTGGAGATATGACCCTGATTATAGGCACCCACGAATTATTCCTTGCGGACGCCCGGAAGTTTTCTGAAATAACCGATGAAAAGGGAATCCCCATTAACTATTATGAGTATCCGGAAATGCCTCATGTGTTTCAGCTGCAGAATACTGAGGAGGGCCGCCGGGCCACGCAGCAGGTCGTTAACATTATTAACGATGAAGCAGGCGATACCTCTACCACGGATTAAGGTGGAGGTTTTTTTGCTGTAGAGAAATTTTGCCCAGCAAAAAAACGAACTCCAGAAGGTGCGCCTGTTTTAAAAATCCAGTTCGTCCTTATCACGGAAGAACTTTCCGTTCGGACCGTCCTCTTCAAGCTGGGCAAGCCACAAAATACCCTCCATTGCCTCAGCCGGCTTCCGTTTTGCTTTTTCTCCGCCCAAATCGGTCTGTACCCATCCCGGGCTGACCGAATTCACTTTCACGTTCTTTTTCCGCACCGTTCCGGCGAACAGACGAGTCAGAGCATTCAATCCGTATTTAGAGGATTTATACGCTCCGCCCATTGGGGCATCCATTGTGCCGGAAACTCCGATTTCAGCAGCTATGTTTACTATACGACCATAGCCTGCTTCAAGCATGAAAGGCATAAAGCTTCTCATCGTAAAAAATGGCCCGAAGTAATTTGTTAATTGAATGTCTTCGAACGTTTCTGGTTCAATATCAATGATAGATTGCTTTTGATCCGGAAAGATTCCGGCATTATTTACCAGCACGTCCAGCTTTCCGTCTTCATTCAGTATCTGTTTTTTGACCGCCCCCACCATATCAGGGAGACCGACGTCCAATGCAATGAACTGTACTTCAAGGTTTTCGTCCTGCAGTGCTTTCGCTGCTTCCATGCCTGCTTTTTCGTCCCTTGCTCCAAGCCATACTTTAAAACCGCTTTGAGCCAGCTGCCGGCAGGCTTCCAGTCCAATACCCCGATTTCCACCAGTCACCAACGCGTTCTTTTTCATGATATACTCCTCCTCCCGATCTGCATGCTCTCCTATACCCGTAGGATGAGCAGCCTAGTCCGAGAAACAAGCTGTTAAAATAGACATATTCTATGTACGTTAAATCTGAAAACGGAAATCTATTTTACATGCTTCCCAGGCCATGAGCCCCCCAGGCGAAAAAGCCATTCAAAATAGCAAGCACCAACAGCAGCCGTGAAAACCTTCGATTGTTCCTCCACTCCCGGGCAGCGCCCGCAAATCCTACAGCGGCGGAGACCGCCCAGGCAGGAATAAATATTTTTTTCGCAGCAGCATACGGAAGTATCGTATAAAAACCAGTAAGAAATAATATCCACTGCCCAGCAAGCATACCCATCGCCACTATGCCGAAATTTGTTAGTTCTTTATCTTTGTGTAAACTGCGAATCATGACATTGCCCCCTGATAAGAAAAAGCCTGCAGATCTTAATCTGTTGCAGGCTCAGTTTTTTCTGTATTTTAATCACTGTGCAGGTAACGGTACAAATCGGCATCGATTTCTTCCTTTAATTGGAGCTTCAGCCGTACAACCGGAATTGATTTCCCGCTTTTGTCCAGCATGGATGTGTCTTCTGCCGTATGTTTCAACGGATTTGCTTCGCCCATGTAATAAAATTCCCGGCCTTCATCATCATCTTTTTTTACAAAGATATAAATACGGTTACCCCGTTCATCTGCATCGATAATTTCCTGCACTTCCTTTGAAGCAGTCGTCCGGTTGCTTCTAGTGTACCATTGCAGCTCCCGGCGGCTGATAAACTCATCCTCATAATTAATATTGGCTTCTACATCTTCTGGTTTATGGTACGTAATAAAAATGGGAGTGGTGCCGTATTTCGTTTTATAGCCATAAATTGTTGAGCTTTCATCGTTTTTCCAATTCAGAAGCCGGCATACGTCTTTACGGGAATACTTTTGATACAGCGTAAACGGCGGCTTGCCGTATTGCTCATTTTTCATCGCTGCACAGAAAAGCACATCTTCTACGAGTATGTTAAACCAGGATGAACCAGCGAGCGCTTCGTTCATCGCGGTGCTCCAAAGAAAAATTCCTTGCTCTTCTTTAATCAGAGGGGTTCTGCCGTACTTTTTTTGATAAGTTTCTGTGAAAAAATCCGTCGTTAAAAGACGTTTTACTGATGCAGCCGCTGCTTTTGTTTCGCTCTCCCCCGAGGCATACACAATGCGCTCTATTTCTTCTGTCGTAATGCGGCCGTGCGTGAGAAGATAGCGTAGCACTTCAGCTTCATGCCGTCGTTTTCCGTTAATAAATTCAGCAGAAATGAGATAAAGCAGCTGGTCTTCGAGTGGGGACAGACGTGGAGTCTCTTCCTTCATTTTGTCCAGGAACCTGTAATAGCTTCCGTGTTTGGAGGTGATCATTTCGGGATCTACGGCATTCTGCTGTAAAAAATCCTTTAAAAGCGGTCTCCGTCCGATACGCTGCTTTACATTCATATAAGATTCCTTCAGTTTTCGCATTTCCTGCAGATTCGTCTGATCGATAGCAGCAAACACCTTCTTCTTGGCCACCTCTTCAAAATTAATGGAGGAAACGCCCTGAACAAAGCTATTGGTCTGCATCCGCCGGCGGATATGGTCTTTATTGAGCGAGCGGTCGCCGGAAAGCGCCACTGGAATCAGGTAGTTATTTTTATAATTACCAATAAAATCAATGACGGTCACAAAATCCTTGGAGGGATCTTTACGCAGGCCCCGGCCGAGCTGCTGGGTAAAAATAATGCGCGACTGCGTCTGCCGGAGCATGACGACCTGATTCACCCCCGGTATATCAATGCCTTCATTGAATATATCCACTGTAATAATGTATTCAATCACGCCATTTTCAAGACGGTTCACCTGCCTCCACCGCTCGTCCTGCGAATCGGCTCCCGTCAGCACTACGGTATTTCTTCCTTTTTGATTCATTAGAGTCGACAGCTCCTCTGCCTCCCGGTTACGGCTGCAAAAAATCAGCCCGCGCACTGTCTCCCCGGAATGACCATAATAATGGATTTTTTCGAGCAGGTGCTCTACCCGTTCCTCCGATATAAGCCGGCTCAAATCTGTCGTCTGATCAATTACTTCTCCATCTTTCTCATAATCGGTTACCCCGAAATAATGAAAAGGGCATAGCATTTCTTCTTCAAGTGCTTCCTGCAGCCGTATTTCATACGCCACCTGATAGTCAAACAGAGCGAAAATATTCACATCGTCGCTTCGTTCCGGGGTCGCTGTCATACCAAGTAAAAACGATGGCTGAAAATAATCGATCACTTTTTGATATGACGGGGCCCCTGCTTTATGTACTTCATCAATTAAAATATAATCAAATGCTTCAGGATCAAACTGTTGCAGATGAATATCTCTTGAAATCATTTGTATCGTTGCAAACACGTAGCGGGCCCCGTTGTCCTGACCGGCACCGGTATATAATCCGAAATCCTCCGTGCGTCCGCCGAGAACCTGGGCAAAGTCATCCTTTGCTTTCCGGAGAATCTGCTCCCGGTGTACAATAAAAAGCATCTTTCGGGGCTGATACTTTCGTACATCAAACGCGGCCAAATACGTTTTTCCTGTGCCTGTTGCCGAGATGATTAGTCCCTTTCGCTGCCCGGCCGTTCTCAAAGCGTCCAGTTCCTTTAAAGCCGCTTCCTGCATTTTATTGGGCTTGATTTCTAGTGCTTCTTTCATTGCATTCCGGTCAATCCATCCGGGTGAAAGCTCGGCGATCTTTTCATGTGCCTGCGGACGATACAGCTGCTGATATTTTTCTATCCATTCCTTCGTTAACGGTATTGCCTGAGACCAGGTATCTTCAAACTGCTGCCCGAAGTGGTGAATCACTTCTCCGTTTTCATGAGAATGAAGCTTAATGTTCCATTCGTAGTTTACCTTCAGCGCATGCACCGTCAGGTTCGAGCTCCCAACCATCAGTGAATAGTGGTCTTTATGTTTAAACACGTACCCTTTGGAATGGAAGCCTTCAATTTCCGCCAGCCGTACTTCCACATTTGTAATTTTCAGCAGTTCCTGAAATACCTTCGGTTGATTAAACTGTAGGAAGGTGGATGTAAGTATTCTCCCATACACGCCGCGTTTTTTTAGTTCGAGCAGATGCGTTTTCAGCGTAGCCAACCCGCTTTCTGTAATAAAAGCTACCGAAAAGAAAAATGACTCGCACCGGTACAATTCATGAAGCAGGGTGGTGAGCACCTCTTCATGCTTCTTTTTGTCATTTATCAACAGCTTAGGCGCATAAGGGCTGCGATCGTAGCTATTCTGGTCAATAAAGCCTCGGTATAACGATTCCTGTAGTTGACGCACTGTATCCATCATCAAGCTCCTGCCTATGTTTGTAATAAAAAACTATTGGGTGATCTTATAAATGGCGGGAATATCCGCCGGGGCCCAGTCCAACTCTTGCAAATCATCTTTTTGTACCCATTTGATCCGGCGATGTTCTGTCAATGTTGGCTCTTCTCCTATAAGCCTGCAGTAAAACGTCGTAAGATGCACAATGCCAAAATCATATTCATATGTCGTTTCTTCGATCCTGTCTTCAATGGTGATTCCGCATTTCATTTCTTCTCTGATTTCTCTTTGCAGCGCCTTCTCCGGCGTTTCTCCTGCTTCTATTTTCCCGCCCGGAAATTCCCATTTTAATGGAAGAGTTTTCGTCTGGCCCCGCTGGGCGCAAAGAATCCAATCTTTGTCGTAAATGACTGCTCCGACTACATGAATATCTTTTTTCATTCCAATGCCGCCTTTCTAAAGAAGGATGAATGCTGAGTTCTTTTTACCAGCTTACTACACTTTCCATTTTTCAGGCAAAGTCCTCCCCAATAAAAAACCTTCGGCCCGGGGGCCGAAGGAAAGGCTTAATCATTATACTCTTTTTCAAATACTTTTGTGCTTCGCACGGTATCAATCGGCCGCACAGAAGCTTCAATCTGTTCACGCTGCGGCTCAAGCATGGGCGGAAGCGCAAGATTTTCTCCAAGCGTTTCATACGGCTCGTCTCCCATAAATCCCGGGCCGTCCGTCGCAAATTCAAACAAAATCTGCGGCGCCACCTGGGAATACAGCGATTCAAAATAGTGGCGGTTCACATAGCCCGAGGTGCGGAAGCGAAAGTCCGCCATCCGCTGAATCCAGGCTTCGAGTTCCTCGCGGTCCCTTACCCGGAAAGCGGAGTGGTGAACGGTCCCGTATCCCTGTCTCGCCGGCGGAAGAACTGCATTGTATTCGACAATCACCTGGGCGCCGTTGCCTCCTTCTCCGACCTCAAACAAATGAAACGAGCCGTCATGCCCGATTTCTTCAAACATGAGCACGCGCTCCATCATTTCTTTAAAGTAGTCAATGTTATCAATACGGACATAAATGGGACCTAGCCCGGTAATCGCGTATTCATCCGGGACAGGACCGTTTTTCCACGGTTTCCCTGCCGGCACTCCTTCATTGTTTTCGTCGGAAACGAGTTCATACTGTTGATCGTCAAAATCGACGAACGGGAGGCGTTTTTTACCGAACCGTTCATAAATGCCCTGATGCTTAACATCTTTCCGGGCAAACCTCTTTGCCCAGTAGTCCAGCGCTTCATCACTTGGCACCCGGAAAGACGTACGTGCGATTTCGTTTGTACCGTGTGTGCCTTTAGGAATGCCCGGAAAATCGAAAAATGTCATGTCTGTGCCGGCGTTTCCCTCATCATCGGCAAAAAACAAATGATACGTCTGAATATCGTCCTGATTGACGGTCTTTTTGATTAGTCTCATGCCCAGAACATACGTGAAAAACTCGTAGTTTTTTTCTGCGCTGCTCGTAATAGCTGTTACATGGTGCAGGCCTCGGATCCCTTCCACGCTGCGTTCCTCCTTTTTCCGTTAATTTTATTTATCTACGAAGATGACTGCATGGAAAAGGAGCGTTCTACGCCCCTTCCAGCTACTGCTGCTCCATGCCCTTTTTCACCCATGAAGCTACCGTAACTGTACGCTTCGCCTGGTGCTTTACAGCTTCTTCAACGTCTTCCTGCATGTTTCCTTCCTGATCAACTGTTACACTCGTGCCATAAGGGTTGCCTCCGGAAGCGAATGTGACTGGATCTGTGTAGCCTGGGGAAGCAATAATAGCTCCCCAGTGCATCATTGTCGTATACAGGTTCTTCACTGTAGCTTCCTGTCCCCCGTGCGGATTTTGAGCGGAAGACATGCCGCTTACTACTTTATTGATCAGCTGGCCGTTCATCCACAGGCCGCCGGTAGTATCAATGAACTGCTTCATCTGCGCCGGCAGATTGCCAAAACGCGTCGGCATGCTGAAAATGAAAGCGTCTGCCCATTCCAGATCAGCCAGTGTCGCTTCTGGAATATGGGATGTATCTTCGAGATGCTGCTTCCAGACCGGGTTTGCATGTACTGCTTCGTCAGGAGCAAGCTCCGGCACACGGACGAGCTTCGCTTCTGCCCCGGCTGCTTCCGCACCTTCCACGGCCCATTGTCCCATTGTATAATTCGTGCCTGTTGCACTGTAATAAATGACTGCTACTTTTACGTTTTCCATTGCTTCATCTCTCCTTATATTTTGTTTCAAAAAATCAAATAACCCCAATTTCGTACACCACCATTTCTTTTAACACCAGTGTATTTTTGATGTAAGACTGTGCGCCCCTTTCACGCACGAAAGACATTTACAGTACTGTATGCTTATACCATTCAGCCGCCTGGGCCACTTCTTCCCTGGTTAGCTGGTGGCCCCCGTCTTCCCAGTGGAGGGTGACAGCTGCGCCGGCTGCTTCAAGCATTTCCGCGAGCTCTTCTGTTTCTTCCGGACGGCAGATAGGGTCATTCTTTCCCGCTCCGATGAATACAGGCATCCCTGTTAAATCCGGCAGCTGAATGCCCCGGCGCGGCACCATCGGGTGAAACAGCGCTGCTCCTTTTACCGGCTGTTCATAATGGAAAAGAAGATTTGCAGCAATATTGGCCCCGTTGGAATATCCAATTGCTATGACGTTTTCCCGGTCAAAGGAATGCTCAGCAGATGCAGTATCTATGAATTCATACAGGCCGCCGGTCTGTTTCATCAAATCTTCTTCATCGAACACACCTTCAGCCAGCCGTTTAAAGAATCTCGGCATGCCGTTTTCTGTAATATTTCCCCGCACTCCTAGTATTGAGGCGGAGTTATCGATCATACCCGCTACTGGCAGCAAATCATTCTCTGTGCCTCCTGTACCGTGGAGCAGCATGAATGTTGGTTTGTTTTGGTCGTTCCCCTGTTGAAAAATGTGTTTCACTGTAATCCTCCTTCAATGGCAGTAATATGATAAACATTAACTTTGTTTATTCACTTTCAATTATTTCGATACCATATATCTTTAATTCAAGATAATAATATAAAAAAATTTATTTTTCGAGAGAAAGGCCTAATTTTTTCAACATAGCTATAAATGTTTCTTTTTCTTTTTCATCAAGTATACTGAACATTTCCTGAATAGCCGCCTGATGCTGGGGAAAAATCTCGTCCATCAAGGCAGACCCTTCTTCTGTGATACACACATTAATAATCCTCCGGTCTTGCGGACAACGGCTTCGAAGGAGATACTTTTTCTTTTCGAGTTTGTCAATAACGTATGTCATGCTCCCGCTCGAGAGCAGAATTTTTTCCCCGATGCGCTGAATAGCCTGTTCTCCTTTGTGATACAAAAGCTCAAGTACAGCAAATTCGGTAGGATTCAATCCGTGCGCACGGATATCCTCCCGTATTTTTTCTTCCACTGCGTGATTAGCTCTTGATAATACGACTAACGATTTTAAAGCAAGGTCCTGGCCACTATTTGTATTACTCATCATCATCATCATACCCTTAATTAAAATATCTTTAATTAAAGATAATACTACACTTAGCTTTTTAATATGTCAAGATCCTGTAAATTAATTTAAAAAACGACCGTCCTTCCAAAGAGAAGAACATGTATAGTTACTTTAGTCATAACAGTTTTTTTCTTTCTTTTCTTTTCCTTCATGAGTATCACTTTTTCTTTTCTTTTCCGCGGAGGCAGGATCCAACGGTAGCTTTCCTTCCATTCATTTCCCTCTTCTACGGCAAAATTCTTATGAAGGCTGAAATACAATAAATAAAGCAGACTCAATACGTGGATGCCTTTCATCCAGCCGGCAAACAGCGGTTGCGGAGTAAAGGCCTCTAAAAGAATATCTGCAGCAGCAATGATGGCTAAAATTACTTTAAACGAAAATACCAGTAATAATATCACAGGCACTTGCTCCTTCCCGAAAAGCTATTATACCAAAAAAGCAGCTGCAATCCTCTTTTTTCCAAAAATATAACCGGCCGATGATTTCGGCCGGTTATTCGTTTTCGCCTTTTTCGAGTGTCCCGTCCAGGTGAAAAACAACTCCGCGCTGCTCTATCGTTGTCTGACCCATCTCAAATAGTACTGTTCCTGCCTGCGGGGTGAGACGGTCCTTCGTTTCGTAATTCACGTGCACGGCCCGCTCATCATTTTTTTCCACGAAATTGATCGTATACTGAATGTTATGGCCTTCGCTGCTTTTAGTAGTATGCGTGCCTTTTTCTGGTTTAAACGTAATTTCGGTCATTGAAGAACCTCCCTTTTCTTACGGTCTGGTTCTCTTTACCCGCCCAGCGTTCACGTTCAACCATCTAATATTTATTATTATGAAGCAATTTTCAATACCCGGCCGACACTAATCACACTCGTATTGGAAATATTATTATCCGCAGCAATTTTTTGAACCGTAGTGTCATATCTTCTAGCGATGCTATATAGCGTATCCCCCGCTTTCACAGTGTACGTAGTGGAGGAAGCAGGCGGAGCGGTCGTGCCTTTACCTGGAATTTTCAGGACCTGACCGACCCGGATCACGTTCGAGCTCGTCGGGATGCCGTTCGCTTTTTTCAGCTCGGTCACGCTTACGTTGTTACGGTTCGCGATGCTGTACAGCGTGTCCCCTGATTTCACGGTATATGAAGCCCCGTCCGAAGGTGCACCCTGAAGCTGCAGTAATTCTGAGACTGTTACAAATTTGTAGCCTTGTGCTTTCAGCTTCGTAATCATCTCCGGCAGCGCAGCTGGCGTACCAGGGGCGCCTGCTCCGGTATGCATCAATACGATGGAGCCTGGTTCAATATTATTCACTACTTTATTCAGCACCTGGGTTTTCGAAAGGCCCCTCCAGTCAATTGTATCGATATTCCAGTGAAGAGTATGCGTATAGCCGGCATCTCCTACTGCTTTAAGCACGGTGGAATTGGTAGCGCCAAACGGAGCCCGAAAAATTGGCTTGGTTGATTTACCGGTAGTGCTTTTCACCAGGGCTTCGGTGTCTGCTAATTCTTTTTTCATTTTAGTAGTGGAAATGGTGGTGAAATCAGGATGGGAGTATGAATGATTGCCGAGCTGGTGTCCGGCAGCAGCGATATTCCGTATGGACTGCGGATGATCCTTCGTTCCGCCCCCCGTTAAGAAAAAGGTCGCTTTTACGTTGTGAGTCGACAGTGTCTGAAGAATTCTCGAAATGTTTGCCCCGTCCGCGCCGTCATCAAAAGTCAGTGCTACTACCTTGCTAGAAGTGTTGCCTTTCACTACATACTTTGAACTGGCGGCATCCGCCTGCAACGGGAACGAAAAACAGGTAACAAGCAAAAACACTAGAAGGACAGCGGCTTTTAACCACTTCATACCCATCCTGCTCACCCCATTTATTTAGTTATGCCGGTCACCCGGCATATGTACGAGTGAACAATCATTCATTATTTCCTTTATTATACTTCTAATTTAGTAATAAGTACCGTGCTTAAAGCACTATATTTTATACATATAAAGTACATTTTTTTAGAAATATCTCTTAAATTTAGAAATAAAAACAAAAAAAGCCTGATAAAACAGGCTTTTTTCTTAACAGTTACTATTTACAGAGTGGAATATCCTTCCGGATTATGTTTAATCCAACGCCAGGAATCTTCGCACATATCTTTGACTCCTTTATCAGCGGTCCAGCCCAGCTCGTCACGTGCCTTAG
Organism: Marinococcus halophilus; assembly: GCF_900166605.1. Taxonomy (NCBI): domain Bacteria; kingdom Bacillati; phylum Bacillota; class Bacilli; order Caryophanales; family Bacillaceae; genus Marinococcus; species Marinococcus halophilus. The sequence continues at coordinate 46,224 of NZ_FVZD01000004.1, read as the reverse complement.
CTGGATCTGCATAACAAACAGCAATATCTCCCGGACGGCGGTTCTTTATTTCATACGGAACTTCTTTTCCGGAGGCTTTTTCGAATGCTTCTACTAATTCCAGTACGCTGTAGCCCTGTCCGGTGCCAAGATTAAATTCTCCGATTCCAGGCCCCTCCATTGATTTATGCAGAGCACTCAAATGGCCCTTTGCAAGATCTACCACGTGAATATAGTCGCGCACTCCCGTGCCGTCCTTTGTAGGGTAATCATCGCCGAACACGTTCAGCTGCGGAAGCTTTCCGACCGCTACCTGTGTTATATACGGCATCAAATTATTCGGGATGCCGCTTGGAGATTCCCCGATTCGGCCGCTCGGATGGGCACCGATCGGATTAAAGTACCGGAGGATGGAAATACTCCATTCGTGATCGGACACATAAAGATCCCGGAGAATATCTTCAATCATTAGTTTCGAATTTCCATACGGATTCGTTGCCTGCAGCTCAAAGTCTTCTGTAATTGGATTTGTTTTTGGCGTACCATATACTGTAGCCGAGGACGAAAAAATCATTTTCTTTACATTAAATTTTTTCATTGTTTCAAGAAGAATAATACTTCCGGTAATATTGTTATGGTAGTATTTGAGCGGAACTTCCACTGATTCTCCAACCGCCTTTAATCCTGCGAGGTGAATAACCGCTTCGATGTCGAATCTTTCAAATATGCTCTCCATTTCTTTGCGGTCAAGCAGATCCACATCGAAGTATTCGAGGCTTTTTCCAGTAATTTCTTCCACCCGCCTCAGAGAGACGGGACGGCTGTTGGAAAAATTATCAATAACTATTACTTCATGGCCTTCTTCCAACAGCTCTACGCAAATATGGCTTCCTATATACCCCGCGCCTCCGGTTACTAGTATCATCACTGATCTCCCCCAAAATTTGGTTATTTATTATTTCCAAACTACATCATTTTCTTTTGAATAACAACACTCTTCTACGAAAGAATCTTTGCTGTCCTGCTTTCTTTGCCCTACTCCCAGACGTTATATCCATGCGTAGAATGAAAATGGCAGAAGCCATGAGATTCTGCATACTTCCGGCTTTCTTTTTCTTCCCTTCCCGAGACGGTCAGCACTTCAATTTTATATTTTTTCCGCAGCTTTTTTAATTTGGCAATTTTCTGTTGCGCCCATTCATCCCCAGCAACTGCAGAATAATCAAATCCTTCCCACATAATGCCGGCTACAAACGGGTACGTAGTCGTGCTGAGTGTATCGAAACCCCAATTTTGGATGACGGCCAGCTGCGAATGTTTTTCTTTAATACCCCGCATAAATGCAGCTATCGCCACCCGCTGTTCCCGCAGTGTTTTCGGGTGGTTTTCATGCTCGTCATCGATATTTCCCACCGTGTCTAAAAACACGCCATCACACCCTTTGGCGTGAATCTGTTTCGTTACTTCGTTCAAAAGCACCTCACGGTAGTGAGAGGCATTCATGTCCATTAAATAGGAATCCCACTGTTTGTAATATACGAGGGTCCCGTGGCGCCGGAAAAAATCTTTTTCGTCCAGCTGTACATATAAAGATTCATTCCACCGGTCAGCTTCCATCGCATTAATATAGCCGTAAACTCTTGTGCCTGCCCGCTGAATGTACTTTACCTGCTGCCTTGTATAGTATACCGGCTCGATGATCACCACATCATAATTTTTCATCTTTTTGAGTATGGTTTTGTTTGGAGAATCATAAAAAATCTTGTAATTTTTTATTTCACCCATTGAAGGAGCGCCATGAGAAGCGGGTTTCAGCTTCATTAGAAAAGACTCATAAAAAAATAGAGAAAAATTTGTAACAAAAATCATTTTTTGTGAGATAATACCCATAATGCTCCCCCTTATAGATAGTAATCACGCGTTAAAGCACAGAGATAGGACTGGTCCTTTTTAAGTGCAGGGATTTATGAACCATGCCATTAAACCCTGAAGACCGCATTTTCAATTCTTTTGTAAGTATAAAGTTTTACTGATCTTACCCTGAGAGTGCGGTCCTGGCAATACGGTACATAAACCTAATATAACTTTTTGAAGAGGTGATGGGATGATTTACACGCAGAAAAATGTGTGGAGAAAAGTTGCGGAGCTGCTCGTTGTCGTTCTTGTACTGGGAGTCATCGATCAGGCATTTCAGTTGGGAATGCTTGATTGGACGCTTAATCCATTTTTGTTTGTTATATTGTTTTTTTCTCTGCGATACGGCATTAATATTGCCATTCTGAGCTTTTTTACGACCCTTGTGTATCATGTTATTGCCACGTTCACAGCAGGCGATGATTTATTTCTGCTGTTTTATGATACCGGTGACTATCTTTATTTATTGTTTTCCCTGCTTTTGGCTGTTATATGCGGCCTTTACAGCTCGTCCTACCGGGAGCGTTACGAAAGCCTTACGTACACCCAGGATGAATTAAAAGATGATAATAAAGAACTGACCAAAACCATTAGAGAACTCGAGGAGTCCCAGCGTGTCATGCAAGAGAAGGTACTGGATTCCGAGCATACTCTTGCCCAGATTTACCAGGTCGGCCTCAAGCTCGATCAGCCGACGCCGGAGCTTGTGCGAAACGAAGCCATTGCGATTATCTCCGATTTATTTAAAGCTGATGATATTGCGATTTATCACGTCGACTCGTCTAAAAGATCTCTCCGTCTGAGAGTCCGCCAGGGAAGCTCGCAGGTGCTCCCACAAACTGTATTTCTAAGCGAAGAATCTTCTTTTTACCAACGTTTATTTACAGAAAAAGCAATCACGCTTCGCAACGTCAAAGACGAGCAAAACGCTCCGGTAATTGCCGGCCCTATTGTTTATAATAAAGAAATTCAGGAAGTGCTGATTATCGATCAGCTTGATTTCGCCCGCCTCACTACCCATGAAATTCAAATCATGTCCTTTGTGCTCGACTGGATTTCCAATCGTATTGAAAAAGCACGTGAGTGGCAGGCGAAGGATGAAGAGAAACAAATGCTTCCAGGTACAAACGTCTATTATAAAGAAGCCTTCGACGCCCATGTGGCTCAGCAGGACGTGCGCCAGGAAGAATACGGTGTGCCTTACAGCACGGTAGCCATTCAGTTTGACCGCTTTGAAGGAATGTCTGTCGCCGAAGCTGAGGTTATTTTACGGACTTATCTGCGCGAAATAGATATTATTGGCTTTGAGTCCAACCAAAGCGTTCTCTATTTCCTTCTCCCGGGCACCGATGCTGAAAACGCCCAAGTAGTAGAAAAGCGGATCAAGAAAGCCTTAAAGGAAAAAGGAGGTACTCATGCTGGGTAATCTCACACAGCCGACGATACTAGTGATCCTTTTTTACATTGTTCACGCCGTCGTTTTATTTGCAGCAGCAAAAGTTGCAAAAAAAAGACTTCAGTCCGAGCAGCACGGAGCTGTCATTTGGATAGTGCTGATCAGCTGTTTTCTTCCACTGCTTGGGGAAGCGCTGGGCCTCCTCGCCTGGTGGGCTTCCAAGCGGGTGGATTCAAATAAAATCGTCTCTGACTATACAGACTACGTAAAGTTTCAGCCGATTAACCTGGAACACCTGCGACACGAAGCAAAAGACAACAAAAATCTCACTCCTCTGATGGAAGCATTCACAAATGATAATCAGCCGGATCGTAAAAGCTTAATGCTGAAGCTTATCAACTCCAACATCTCAGACAAAGGAAAGTATTTAAACCTCGGTCTTAACAATGATGATTCGGAAACTGTACACTATGCGGCGACGACGATGAATCTGCTTGTGGACCGCTACGAAAAAAATCTTGATACAGCGAGGGCAGAGCATGAACACTTCTACAGTGAAGAGACTCTCAGTAGATTAATAGGTATTTACCGCGGCTATCTGGACAGCCGTTTACTGGATGACCATTCGCAGGAGCACCTCCGCTATGTATTTCTTCAATTTTTGGAACAGTCGGCCAAGGATTTCCCAGGCCATATGGAGGTTTTTAACCAGCTTGGATATATTTACCTGCAGCACGGCTCTGCGACCCAGGCGGTTAATACGTATATGTATATGCTCCAGGCATTTCCTCACAAAGCTGACGGCTATTTAAATTTAATTGAGTATTATTATAACCAAAAAGATTGGTCCGGGATTGAGCAGGTGCTCACCCGGATGCATGAAAATGTGGATGCAGATAAAATACCGGAAAACCGCCAGTATATTGTCAGGCAGATGGGGGGTGTCGTTTCGTGAGAAAACAGATGATGAAATCAACGGTGGGGCTCTTTGTGGTGATTTTAAGCGTCCTTCTTATTCTTCAATTCATCAGGCTCGAACGTTTTCAGCTTTGGCTCCCCCACCAGGCCTCAAATACAGCGGAAAAAACGGAAACAATGAACTCAAGCAACGCGGAAACGGCAGGGGAAGAAATGAACATCTACGTGCACGAAAACGACAGCGACCTTTCTAAAAACACGTTGAATAACTTTGAACATGCCCTGGATTACGCCAAAGTGCCTTATACCGAAATTTCTCAGGACGAAATTGCAGACCTTGAGCCCTCTCCTTATAATGTGCTTGTGCTTGCCGGCGAACACGCCGAGGAATGGCCTTTTGAAGAGATAGAATCATTTGTCGAAGAAGGGGGCCGTCTCTTTATCGGAGCCCGTTTTATCGATACACGCTACAACGAAATGCTCGGTATCGATGATGTGAATGATTTCAGCAACCGGCAGGGTCTGACGTTTGAGCAGGAACTTTTTCCAGGCTATACGGACCTTGGCAATGATTCAGCACTTTTTTCGCACAGCATCGCCAACATGACGCTGCGTGAAGGAGCCGAGCCTTATTTATCCACTGAAGGCGACCCGTTGATGTGGACCAATGAATACGGGGATGGCAAAGCTCTTTTTTGGAATACGACTGCTATGGAAATGAAAAATGCACGCGGCATGCTTCTCCAATCACTTTCTATTCTTCCGCCTGCTTTTGCAAGCAGCCAGGCTGATATTAAAATGGCCCACATTGACGATTTCCCTGCGCCAGCACCATCGGCGGAAGATGAGCAAATTGCCAGTCAATACAACATGTCTGTGGAAGACTTTTATGCCGATGTCTGGTGGGAGGACATGAAACAAATCGGCATGGATCATGACCTTACGTACACCGGGTTAATAATTGGCACATACCAGGATACGATGGATCTCACAGCGGAAGAACTTATTGAAAGTGACCGATTCCCCCTGCTTTTCTTCGGCAGAAACGTCTACCGGCACGACGGGGAGATCGGCCTGCACGGTTACAATCACCAGCCGCTTGTAACCGAAGACGATCCTATGGATCCCGAACTTTTATACACCCCGTGGGAAGATAAAGAAAAAATGAAGGAGTCACTGACACGGGTAGAAGAAGTATTTCAGCATTACTATCCTGAAGAAGAGTTCAAAACGTATGTCCCTCCTTCCAACGTTTTAAACAGAACGGGAATTGAAGCAATCCATGAAGCTCTGCCAAGCATCAATACGATCGCTTCCCTCTATACCGGCGAAGGGGAAGGAAGCTTTATCCAGGAGTTTGAAGAAGACGAAAAATATCCGTCACTTTACCATTTCCCCCGTATTTCCAGTGGATATTGGGAAAGCGCGGATTCACAATTTATTCAGGCAGACGCTATTGCCAACTTCGGCGTGTTTTCCCACTTTATTCACCCGGATGACGTGCTTGACCCGGACCGGGCCTATGGGGACGGCTGGGAGGATATGAAAGCTCAGTTTGAGGACATGGCGGTTTTTGTCGAAAACACTTATCCATACCTCGACAGCATGACCCAGGCGCAGGCGACTGAACGAATAAAAAGCTACCAGGCCTCAAACATTGAAGTCACGTACAATGAAGACAGAATTATGATTCAGGGGGAAAACCTGCTTGAGCCATCCACCATGATGCTTCGTGTTGATAAAGGCACTTCTATCGAAACGGGAAGCTTTGATTTCGGTTCAATCGAAGCCTATGGGGACACCGGCACACTGTACCGTCTCACTCTTGAAGAGCCGCAGGCTGAAATTCCATTAAAGGATGATGCTTCATGAAAATAGGCATGGTTGTAGAAGGCAGCTATCCGTACGTAAGCGGCGGGGTGGCCAGCTGGGTGCAGATGCTCGTAAAACAGATGCCCGAGCATGAATTCATCATCATCGCCATTACCCCAGAGCCGATTTCCCCGGAGGACTATCGTTATGAACTGCCCGGCAATATTTCGCAGGTGCTTAATCTTCCGCTGAACATGCAGCAGCCGAGACGGCAGCGTAATTTCTCTCTGACTCCGGTGGACGAAGAAGCCATCACTGAGTGGATGATGTTTGAATCCGTCCGTTCGGATGCCCTTCTTGCTCTAGGCCAGAAGCTTGGAGGCACGGAAAACTTTTTCTCCAGCGGCCTGTTCTGGGAAATTGTGCAGCAGAGTTATGATAAAGAAAAACAGTCCGGCTCATTTATTGACTATTTCTGGATGTGGCGCGGCATGTTTGCGCCCGTTATCGAACTGCTGCAATTCTCATTTCCAGACCTTGATATTGTTCATTCGGCTTCAACAGGCTACGCCGGGATGGTGGCTGCTGCTATTAAACAGCAGCAGGGTATTCCGTATCTGCTGACCGAGCACGGGATCTATTCCAGGGAGCGGGAGGAAGAGATTCTGCAGGCTGACTGGATACCGGACTACTATAAGCAGCGCTGGATTACGTTTTTCCATCATCTTTCGCGTCAAGCGTACAAAGAAGCTGATGATGTAATCACACTTTTCGCCCGTAACGGGGAACTGCAGGAGGAGATCGGAGCCGATCCGGCTAAAATTGAAATCATTCCAAACGGAATCGACTACTCCCGTTTATCACTTGTCGAAAAGGATAAACACCATCGTTCGTACGTTCATATCGGGGCTATTGTACGCGTCGTTCCCATTAAAGACATTAAGACGATGATCCATGCCGGCAACATTTTAAAAAGCCGGTCCGTCCCCTTTAAACTCACTATTATGGGACCGCTTGATGAAGATCTCGAATATGCCGGCGAGTGCCGGCGTCTTGTCGATCAGCTTGGTCTGCAGGACCACGTTTTTCTTGTCGGAAAAGTTAATATTACTGATTACCTGCCTACCTTTGATGTGTGCTTGCTGACAAGTATTTCCGAAGGCCAGCCCCTCGCCGTTCTCGAAGGTATGGCAGCAGGGCTTCCATTTATTGCAACAAATGTCGGCTCCTGCTCGGAGCTGATTCACGGACGGGAAGGGGACCCATACGGGCCTGCCGGCTTTGTCGTTCCTCCGGTTAATCCGGATCAGGTCGCCCAGCGCTGCGAGTGGATCTACCAGCACCCGGAGGAAGCGGAAAAGTTTGGCCGCAACGGCCAAAACCGGGTCGAAGCATATTACCAGATTCACCAGTTTATTCAGGAATACACAGAACGTTATCATCAAAGGGGGGTCGAATATGGCCGGCATAGGGTTTAAACTTCAGCAGTTATTCCAGGAAGACTATTTTTCCTCCAGGATGAAAGCCTATGCTTTCGCCGGCCTGGTAACGGCCGGGCCCTGGATTGTTGTTATCGCCACGATTGCAATGATCCAATGGTTTTCCATGGTGTTTCTTCCTGTTACGCTGCAGGAAAGGGAGCTGTTCAACTTATCTATTTCCTATTCGTTTATATTTTCCCAGGTGCTTTTTGGTATCCAGCAGTTGGTAGTCACGCGGTATGTGGCAGATTTATTCTATGAAAAAAAGACGAATAAAGTGTTTCCAACATTTCTTGGCATGACGAAAGTAACTCTTTTTCTGGTGGTAACCGCCTGGCTTATCTTTATATGGATAAGCTCTCTCCCATTTCTGTATGAGCTTTTGCTCCTTGTGTTATTTGTAACCATTAACTTGATCTGGGTCCTGTTTTTATTCTTAAGTGCCGCAAAGTTTTACCAGGCCGTTGCCTACAGTTTTTTATCCGGCGCAGTGATTGCCGTCGGCATGGTATTTCTTCTCGGCCGCTCTGCGGAAGCTTTTATGTTTATTCCTCATGCTACGAGCTTTATGCTTTTGCTTGGCTTTACGAGCGGCATGATTGTCACATTGTTCGGGCTGCTGTTTTCGATGCTGATTACGTTTCCGCTTCATACATCGGACAGCCAGTTTCAATACATCGGCTATTTCGACAAATATCCGACCCTCTTCTGGACCGGATTTTTGTATAACGTCGGTATCTGGGTGTGTAACTGGATTATCTGGTTTGGCGAGGGAAGATCAATTCTACTTGATACGTTTGTCTATAATCGGGTATACGACACAGCGATTTTTTGGTCCTATCTGACGATTATTCCTACGCTGATTATCTTTGTGGTGTCGGTAGAGACCCGTTTCTACGAACGCTACCGTTCATTTTACGGCTATATCAATCAAGGCGGTACGCTTCAACAGATCAAATCGTCAAAAGAATCTATGCAATACGTCTTAAAGCAGGAGCTTGAGCGGCTCGTGCGCAGCCAGGGCCTGATTTCCATAGTGATCATCTTATCGATTGGCTACGCTGCCACTTTTGTCCCCGTCGAAAACGACATTATCTCAATCTTCCGTTTTACAACGGTCGGAGCGTTTTCAAACGCGATGGTTCTTGTCCTCACGCTTATCCTTCTTTACTTTGAAGACCGGCGCGGCGCGATGATTACTTCCATCCTGTTTTTCTCTTTAAACGCTGTACTCACCTTCCTGTTGCTTCCTTTCGGCTTTAACGGCTATGGACTCAGCTTTGCCCTCGGATCGAGCGGTGCCCTGCTGTTTGCTCTGCTCCGCCTTACGTACTTTATCGAAAAAGTCGATTATTTCGCTTTTTGCAACCCGAACAACCTTGAGCGCCCAAATCCGCCCACGCTGTTCACAAAACTCAGCCAGTGGATGAACAAACGAACTATTCTTTAAAAGCATACGAAAGAGCCGGACGGATGCTGCTCCCCGTCCGGCTCTTTTTATTCTATGACCTCACGTGCGGGAGAATCCTGGGACAGTTCAAAATTGTAATTAGAGGCATTTTTGTATTCGGGGTTCACGTAGCGGGAATTAGTTCCACTGTCGACCAGGGACTGGAATTCATTGAGCGTAGATACCTGTTCATTTTCCCATACCCAAATACTTTCTTTTCCCTTTTCCCGATGGTACACATTTTGCCTGAATTCATTGCCTGTGTTGTTTTCAAAGTAATTGGCGATAAACACACGTGAACTGCTTGCCGTTAAAATATTATTTTCAATGCGGTTGTTTTCCGTATCATTTTGAAGCAGCAGCTGCCCGCCGTCTAAATCTTTTGTATCATTACGGTACATAATATTTTCTGCGATCGTACTGTCTTTCGTACCACCGCGTTTTTCGTCATACCCACCGATTGATATGCCGGTAAAATTATTCTCATAAACTGTATTCCCGGTAATCCGGATATCGTCCGCATGCTCCCCGTCCTGCTCTGAAGTAGCTTCAATACCCAGGTCATTCCGGTAGACTGTATTGTTTTTTATATCAATATCGCTGCCGCCATCCACATAGATACCGCCCGCGCCGTAAACCTCTCCCTCTCCGTAAGCAGGGTTGCCATATGAAGAGTTATCATAAACCGTATTATTTTCCACTGTGCCATTCCGGGTATAGTCAAGGGCCGGGTCGTCCCCCACATCTTCATATCCAATCATGTCAATCCCAATATTATCGTTATGGCGCACTGTGTTTGAAGCAATCGTAAAATCTTCTACATTACCATTCAGTACTACTGCTTCACTTGAACCAAGGACCAGATCTTCCACCGTATTATTACTGATTTCGATATCCGTTACTGCTTCACGGCCGTATACAGCAATCCCATGAGCATTCCCGCTGTCTGCGTTCGTTTCTATGCCGCGGACATGATTGTTATCAACCGTGATGCCTTCAGCGCTGTCATGAACGAAAATGCCTACAGGGGTCTCATTGTTAAGCTCTGTGGATAAATCCTGTATAGTAAATCCTCGAATCGTGATAAAATCCTGGTTTTCAACCTTAATCATTGCCGTAATGCCCGCAGACTCCTCCAGGGAGCTGCCACTTAAAATCACTTCTTCGTCTTCATATGCTTCAAATGTTATCGGCTTCGAGGAGCTTCCGCTTTCCGCTACTTCTAATGGTTCTTCGTACGTGCCGCCCCGGACATATACTGTCATCCCGGGTTCTGTCTGTTCAGAAGCTGCATCCAGCGTCCGCAGGGGGTCTGACCTGCTGCCATCGTTGCTGTCGTTTCCATCAGTCGATACATAAAGGCATGCATTACCTGTTGCCTGTGTGCATTCCGAAAATAGTAGTAACCCTGCTGTGAGGCCCCCCACTAAGAGAAGCGTCAGGGCAATCCAAAGTTTTTTCATCTTATCTGCTCACTTTTTGTTAAAAATACCCTAACTAGTCGTCCTCAGGGGTGGTGCTACTATTTATTATACGCCAAAACATGAGATAAGTCCTAGTGTCTGTTTGAAATTTTATTTTTTAGCTTTCTGTCCTATTCGTTCTTCGGCTGTACCGGTCGCTTTCGTTACTGGTTCTGTACCAATAGCTTTTCCGAGACCGAACGGCGGCATGTTTACATAAATTGATTCGTATGCCCCGCTGGGCACAAGGTAGGTCTCGTGATAAATTCCAACTGCGGTGTTTCCTCTCGTTCTTTTATTAAACGTACGCCACGCCTTTAAATGCTTTGGTGCCTTCGCATATGCAAGCAGTTCTTCTTTGGAATTCCAGTACTGAATCATCATTGTCGCCGGAAATTGAACATAGCTTTGCATTCCCATACACCCCAGCTCTTTGTGCATGGATAATTCTTTTATCATCGGGGGCATCGCAAGCAGCACTGGAAGCCATTTATGCACCGCCCTCCAGTTATTAATTCTCATTCCTATCACAAACACAGTAATATCCCGATCTCCTGCTGTTGTATACCTGCCATCCCCAATTTTACTTTTCATCCCCATATCTCCTTTCGTCGTAGTTTCCCCAGGAACCACTGCCTCCCACGTTTTTTTCTTAATCATACTACCCTTCTCTCCCGCCAGCTTGCTTTTAATAAAAAACTCTCCAACTTTTTTAGCTGAAGAGTTTTTGTTAAATTTCCACCGTTTAATTTATTTTCCCAGTATATACGGACTGGGGGCGGATAATCCGGTTGTCACTTCTTTGCTCCAAAATATGGGCGCTCCAGCCGACGCTCCGGGAAAGAGCAAAAGTTGGGGTAAACAGCTCTTTAGGAAAATCAACCGCTTTTAACACAGCCGCTGCATAGAATTCTACATTTGTGTACAGCTTCCTCTCTGGTTTATACTCCTTCAGCAGCTGCACCGCTTTTTGCTCTACGTAATGCGCAGTATCAAGCCAGTCATTATCATTTGCGGTGCTTTCACATATTTTCTTTAATGCCTCTGCTCTTGGATCAATCGTTTTATACACCCTGTGGCCGAACCCCATCACCTTTTCACCGGCTTCTATTCTTTTCCGCAGCCATGCTTCGGCGTTTTCTTTACAGCCTACAGCTTCAAGCATATCCATAACTCCGCCCGGCGCCCCGCCGTGAAGCGGGCCTTTCAGGGCGCCCATCGCTCCGGCAGCAGCTGAAAAGAAGTCCGATTCAGTAGAAGCAATCACCCGTGAGGTGAAGGTGGAAGCGTTCATTCCGTGTTCCATTGTTAAAATTAAATATGCCTCGAGTGCCCGTGTCTCTGTTTCTGCTGGCTGTCGACCACGGAGCATATACAAATAATTAGCAGCGTGGGAGAGGGCGGGGTCTGCCTGCACGATTTCTTTTTTCTGAATAAGCCGGTGCCGGCTGGCGATAATAACAGGCAGCAAAGCGATCAGCCTTGCTGCTTGGCTGCGCGGTGATTCCTGTAGCGTATCCTTTTCTGCCAAGGCGGATACAGCCGCTTCAAGCACATTCATCATCTCCACATCAGCAGGCATCTGTTGTACCATCTTTTGAATATGCCCGGGCACAGTGCGCCTTTCCTTTAGCGAATCGGTGAATGCCAGCAGCTGCTGCGTATTTGGCTTTTCTCCTTCGAGTAGTAAATAGGCAGCTTCTTCGAACGAGGATTCCATCGCTATATCTGCTGCCAGGTATCCACGGTAAATCAGCTTTCCATCTTCCCCGTCCACCATACTGACAGCTGTTTCTGCAGCAATTACGTTTTCCAGTCCTTTTCCGTTCAATTTTACTTCCCCCCTTACTTTTTGTTGTATTTAGTTTAACGCGGGTGTGTAATAATAAATATTAAATAAAATTGCTTTTATTGATAAAGTTTTATTATAAGGGGAGAGCGTTATGAAATTAGAATGGCTGCAGACATTTGCTACTGCCGCTGCACATGAAAGTTTCCGCCAGGCGGCCGAAATCCTTTTTATTTCCCAGCCGGCGGTCACTATCCATATTAAAAACCTTGAAAAACAGCTGGGGTTCAACTTATTTACTACTCAGGGGCGCCGGGTTTTGTTGAGTGAGGAAGGGCGGAGATTTCTCCCGCATGCTCAGGCTGTACTTAAAAGCTATCATTCTGGTCTCAAGGATATGGAACAATGGCGCCAGGGCAAAACACGCACCCTGACGATCGTCATTTCTCCACTGCTTGCGGCATCAGTACTTCCCCGTATCATACGCATATTCACCAAAGCCCACCCGCATATTGACGTAGTTATCGATGTCCAGGAGTCGGTTTTCATCGAACGCCGCCTCCACGACGGCTCTGCTGATATTGGCCTTTCCCTGCTTCCCGCTTCTGGCAGTAATATACACCAGAAGCTTTTACACCAGGAACCGGTGCTTTTGGTCGCCCCTCATGATGGCGGCGACGCTGAAACGATGCCGCCGCTCGACGCCACTACTGTGCTTACGGAAAACGTGGTTTTTACCTATAATCATCCGGGATATTGGGATTCGCTTCTGCAGATGCTGCACACACGTTTCCCCCGGCTGCAAACTATGACAGTTTCCCAGAGCCACGTGACAAAACGATTCATTGAGGAAGGCCTTGGGGTTTCCTTTCTTCCACGTTCTGCAGTAAGAAGGGAGCTCATGGAAGGAAGAGTCCTTCATGTAAACGTTCCGGAATTCGATCTTCCGCAGGCTTCCACTTACTTGCTGTATAAGTATACAAGCGAAGAGGTATTTCAGTTTCTTTCGTATGTATAGACAAAATGCCGGTTTCTGCCGGCATCCTTTTGTTTCCTTTTATTTAAAGTTTTCTTTTAACCATTCAAGAAACAGTTCATAATCTTCCTCTACCCGCTCCTTGTAAAACTTTGACCACGTAATCATTTCCTGAATGAAAATCTCTTCCTCGTTCCCAATAGCTTTCAAAATTTCATCCTCGCTGTGATAATCCAGCAGCCCCTGCTGAATATCAATATCCGCCCGGGCATGCACCTTTGCCGATATCTTTCCCATTGTCTGTACCGTCTGGTGCATTCGTTTTGGTTCTTCCAGGTGCTTGCTTTTTAAATCTTTATCATACGGCGAGCGTTCCCGGACGTAGTAGTCGCGGTGCTGCAGGGTGAAATAGCCTAAATACGGATCCGCCAGGTGGTGCATGGCCCGCTGGGTCTTGATTACCCGCTTGCCCTGGTGTTTGTTCGTGGTCCAGAATGTTTCTTCATAAGGGAAAAAGTAAGCAGGAATGGGCGTCCGTGCCTCTTTTGCTTCCAGAATAACGTGATCCTCTTCGCCTTCAATTAGAATGTAAAAGCGCTTCAGTCCCGTAGAACCGATGCCTGCTCCGGTCTTTTTCACGATGTCTTTGATTTCGTAGTGTTCTTCGCTCCGGTAGCTTTCCTCCGCAAGACTTCCTAAATACTGGTTCCAGATTTTCGTTATTCCCTGATACTCGTTATCGGTCACTGAATCAAGTTTGGATTTTCCCCGTTCAAACACACGATCGCCGCTGTCATTGACGATGGTTTGCTTGTCGAGCTCATGCGTAGCCTTTCGGTCTTCAAGTTTCTGCAGAGTTTTTTTTATCGGCTGCCTGGTGTTCCGGGAAGTGAATTGCGTTTTTACCGGATTCTTTTTGCCTTTTTTAAATTTTTTCAGACGCTTATAGTACGCTTCTAAATATGTCCGGACGAAAGCGTCCCGCTCCTCATCGTCAAACCCCTGCTGCATAGCAAACAGCCGGATGCTGACCACCATACGGAGGACGTCATACAAATAGGAACCAAGATACCCCTCGTCAAAGTCATCCACGTCAAAAACAATCTCTCCGTTTTCGTTTTGAAAGCTGCTGAAATTTTCCATATGCATGTCGCCCATGATCCAGGTCGGCTTGTCTGTTGGCGTATGATGCCGAAAGGGGATGTTGACTACATCGTAGTAGAATAAATACGCGCTTCCCCGAAAAAAGCTGTAGGGATCCTGTTTCATCTTGACGTATTTTGCCTTCCTCCGGGTTTTGTTCAGCTTCATCAACCGGTCGTCAAATTGATCGAGAATCGTTGCCAGCGTCTGCTTGCGCAGGTATCTTTTTGTTGTATACACAAGTTCTTCGTTATTAACCATAATTATCTCCTTTGCCTATTCTGGGGATAAATACTTCGCTTTTATCTCTTATACATTAACATAAATTAAAAAACTATTATGTTTGGCCGCAGGGCAGGGCGACCTAGCGAATTTTTCGTTCTCCACCTAAATGAATCTCTTTCATTACTTTCTTCACGTTTTCTTTTTCATAACAGGAATCGCTTAATTTTCGTAGAACAGGACGAAGAGATTGAAAGTTATTAGGGGGGCTTACTTTGAAAAAACATATCGTATTAGCAGCTGCGGTCAGTACTGTGCTTGCTGGAGGCATCATGACGGGAGGAGAAACAGCTTACGCTGCAGGAAACGGGCCAAATTACCAGGGGCACGAAACAGTAAACACTTCCATTTTGCATACATACGAAGAAATGACAAATTTTCTAAAAAAACAGGATGCCAAGCAACCTTCTATGGAACTCGAGGTGTTTGGTGAAACTGTCAAAGGGCGGGACATGCATCTTGTAAAGTATATGTCTGACCCGGATAATCCTACTATTTTGTACATTGCCCAGCAGCACGGGGATGAAGCATTAACGACCGAGGGATCGCTTGATTTTATTAAACAGCTTGGTACTGGCAAAACCAGGGGGCTGCTGGATGACGTTAATTTGCTTTTCATTCCTATGTATAATGCGGATGGTGCAATGGGGGACGTGAATTTCGAACTGGAGGATTATGCGGCTAGCGGCGACCGTCACTTAACGCGCATGAATGCGGACAGGGTTGATTTAAACCGGGATCATGAAGCCCGTTCACAGCCGGAAACCCAGGCCTTTCATGATAATGTGCTGAGCACTTATGATATTAATTATATGATTGACCTGCACCACCAGGGGTCCCAGTGGGAAAAAGACGGGAAGTATGTGTCGGGCGCTATCCTTTACCCACATCCCGATCATACTGAAGATGAAACCCTGTATGAGTCTAAGCAGCTCGGAGGCATCGTTTATGAAGCTATTGAACCGAAGGGCTGGGGGCATCTTGGAAAATATGCAGGAGGAGGAACAGCATATGACCAGGGCATCGGCGTTTATGGCATTGCGAATACGTATGGTATTTCCACATTGTTGTTTGAAATGCGCGGCACTGCCGATAATGCAAATGATGATGAAGTATTAGGGCAAAAAAGCAATGGCTACCTTACAAAACAGACAGTAGAAACATTGAGCGCCACTTCCCGGGCAGTCGCAGACGGCACTATCGAAGGCCAGGATATTTCATTTTGGGAAGACCTTCCTGTACAGACAGAAAGAGAGGAATAAGCCAAATACATCGGTACTGCTGTCAATTTATGCTATGATAGTATTATTATCAACATGAATTCCCATAAAGAAGGTCTTTGTATGTATTC
The DNA here is from genome assembly GCF_900166605.1 of Marinococcus halophilus. Taxonomy (NCBI): domain Bacteria; kingdom Bacillati; phylum Bacillota; class Bacilli; order Caryophanales; family Bacillaceae; genus Marinococcus; species Marinococcus halophilus. Next base: position 30,270 of record NZ_FVZD01000004.1, on the reverse strand, counting down.
TGAAACTGTACGTGTGCAGCCGGCCTGGCTGCGCCTTTTTGTTACTGTCTCAGCTGCTTTTGCCGGCGGCTGTTTCTTTTCTGTCTTAAACATCCCTGTGCCATGGCTGCTCGGACCTATGGCGGTTGTATTACTTCTTTCGAAGCTGCCGCGAGTGCAGATGTACTGGCCGCAGTCCCTTCGGAACACAGGGTTAATTATCGTCGGCTATACGATCGGCCTGTCGTTTACGATGGAGACGTTCCACCAAATTGGCACTCAGCTGCCGATGATGATTGGACTAACGATGCTGCTTCTTTTGTTTTCCGGATTAATGGCCTTCGGATTTGCTTCTCTTTCCGGCGTTTCCCTGCCAACGGCTTTGACCGGAAGCATTCCAGGTGGCCTTTCGCAGATGGTAACTCTCGCAGAAGAAGAAAAACAGATTGATATTACGATCGTGACCTTCATGCAAGTGACCCGGATTATTTTAATTATGTTTCTCGTTCCTGTGCTTGCGGTGAGTCCCCTATTTACGAATGGGGAGGCAGCAGCCGGCGGAGGCTCAGGCCAGACGGCCGCATCCTGGAGCAGTATTTTTCCCTCGGCTGTGCTGTTTCTCGGGCTTTGCTTTGCTTCTGCCTGGACCGGCCAGAAGCTTCGGCTTCCTACTTCTTATATGCTCGCCCCCATGCTTGTGATGATCGGTGTTACCCTTGCCGATTTGCAGGCGCCCGCTCTCCCGGTTTCCATCACGAACGGGGCCCAGCTGTTAATTGGCACTTATTTTGGCCTGCTTCTCAAGCCCGAACAGCTGCAAAAAAAAGCAAGGATAGGAGCCTTGACCGTAGCCGGCGGTGTTATTCTGATCGCTGGGGCATTCAGCCTCAGCCTGATTCTTGAGCACCTGCATCACGTCACACCTGCTACTGCCCTTTTGAGCCTTGCCCCGGGCGGCATGGATCAGATGGGCATTATCGGCCGGGAAGTAAACGCCGATATCTCCATTGTCATCTGCTATCAGCTGTTCCGCATTCTGTTTATCTTTATTGCCGTCCCACCGATACTGCGGTGGCTGTTTAAATGGATTAGAAAACGTGAGTCTTTTTAAGGTATTTTCATTATAACAGGGGCTAAATCGCCCCTATAAAGGAACTGGAATCTTTCTTAACCTATAAAAAACTCTTCCTGCCGGCATAGGAAGAGTTTTTCTATGGAGAAGGCACCATTTTATGTGCCTTCCACTTAATATACTACGCTTCTATTCTTTTGAAGTAAAAGAGAATGCATGGTCCTGATAAATGATCATTACTTTTATTCAGATAAAGAAAAATAGCCAGCAAAATTAAAGAGCCAGGTACAACTATAATTTCAGGCCTAGTCGTTTAGACTCAATAAATCCGAATTTTGTATATAAAAAGCTTATTTAACAGTATAATAGTATCCAGTCCAGAAGAACCCCGGTTCTGGCAAAAAGGAGACTTTATGGAACAACAACAAACTGAAGCCCAGATGATTGCAGCTTATATCGGCAAAGCATTAAGGGACCATTTTGGGAAAGGACCTGTTAATATTCATGTTTCCTATAAGCGCCCCTTTTTGGTTATGTACGTTAAAGATTTTTTGGGGCCAATGGAAAATATTCTACTGCAGCAAAATGAAGAACAGCGTGTGGCGCAATCGAGAGAATTCATTATGGATGAATTCTGTCCCCGGGTTCAGCCGGACATTGAAGATATGGTAAACGGTTCAATCAAGGAATGGTACTTTGATTGGAATTTTGAAGCCCACACTGGCATGATTTGGGCGGTGATGGAGGAAGAGCCGTCAAAAAATTTTCGTTGGCCGGGTCACCTTAGCCAAAGAGCCTTTGAAAGAAAAATTATAAACCTGAGTATTAAAGGACAGAAAGAACCAGACTATACAAAATCCTATTGGATTGATGAACGCTCAGTTATGATTTACCGTGCTGGTATTTTTGTCGAAATTGAGAAAGAGCTTATTCACGCAGGCTTCGAGGAACAGCTTAAAACTGCTAAACGTCCAATGGAACGACGACTGTTTCAGGAAGAACACATGGAGCCAATTCTGCAGAGAAAAATTACGGACGTTTTCACTGATTGGAATTTTCAGGAAGATAAAGGATATATGGTTTTATCTTTAGAGCCCGAGAAGAAAAGATAGCCGCCGCCCGTATGTCTTTGCCCGGGCCGGTTTTTTATATCCTGTTGAGAGTATACGTTTGAGAGAAATATAAATAAGGTATAAATTGAAATAGACAGATGCTTACAATTACACAGCCAAAGCGGCAGCAATGTTTTGAAAAGACGCGAAAAAAGAGCCGAAAAGAGAGAATATTCTTTCTTTTCGGCTCTTTTTTATTTAATAGGAGGAATATTATGGATCACAGCCAATATTACACCGTTACTTCAGCTGCTGACGATAATTATGCAGAATGCCTGGGTGTGACGCTCATCTCTTTATTAAATAATACAAATCAGGCCCGGCGCCTCTCCATTCAAATTATTGATGGAGGAATTTCAGCCGGCAATAAAGAAAATCTGCGCCAGGTCGCTGATTATTTTCACACCAACATTAACTTCGTTACTATCGACCGTTCCCAGTTTAACAATATATATTTAGCCGAACACGAAAATTCTTATCATATTTCCGAAACTGCTTATTACCGTCTGCTGCTTCCGCATGGCCTCGATTCTTCTATAGAGAAATTTCTGTATATTGACTGCGATACTATCGTAAAAACAGATGTTACAGCGCTTTGGGAGCAGGAGCTTGATGATGCTGTTCTTGCCGCAGCAGAAAACTTCGGTGGTGTCGACCGCTTTGAAGCACTGGGGATTCCGTACAGCTCCGGCTATTTTAATTCTGGCATTTTAATGGTAAATGCCTGGCAATGGCGGAGAAACCGTATTACAGAAAAAGTGATTTCTTTTATTCAAAGGAATGAAGACAAAATGTATTATCACGACCAGGATGGCCTCAATGCTGTGCTGTACAGCTTGCGTAAGGAACTGCATCCCCGCTGGAATACGATGACCAGTATGTTCACTGACAAGCTTCCTCCAGACCGTTACGGCAAAAAAGTAATCGAAGCTATCAGCTCTCCTGCCATTGTTCACTTTACCGGCCCGGCCAAACCATGGCATAGGGCCTGTCCCCATCCGTACAAGCATGACTACAAGTACTATCTTATGTTTTTCCAGTCTGTGGTGAAATCCGCGCTCCCTAATTAACTGCTCCTGCTCCATTACAGGTGGGTTCTAATTTTCAAAGAAAGCAGGTGATACAGTGAAGGTTACTGTAACTATTGTAACAGTGTTAGTTATTATATTTACTATGTATATCATCCTGCGCATATTCAGTTAGTATTTGCCCATTACTTCAACAGTGGCCGGCTTCATTTACTTCTACGTTTAAGCCTTTTTAAAATATGGTATATGTTATTAGTATTGCATTGCAATGATATTGGCAGCAATGCTTTGATCTGAAGCAAAGCATGAGCCGGAAAGGTACCCGCCACCTTTTCGGCTCCTTTTTATACAGGTGGAAAAGTTTAGAAAAAATGAAAGTTGTTTTTATTAAGCCGAGGAAAACTTACCAGCCAGGAAGGCTGTGAATTATATAACTAAAGTGGAGGTTCGTTATGAATGTATTGTTAACTTCGGCAGCACGCCGAATAGATTTCGTACAGTTTTTTCAGGACTCCATAAACGGGCTGAACATCGAAGGCTCAATCATCGCTACTGATCCTGATCCCGGCGCCCCGGGCCTTCAACAGGCTGACCGATCCTATATCACGCCACATCAGACCGATCAAAACTACCTTAATGCCGTCCTGTCTATATGTGAAAATGAAAAAATCAAAATGCTTATCCCATTGAATGACTGGGAAATTGCGAAATTCGCCGAAGCCCGGCATGAGTTTGAAAAGCTGGGTGTGAGAGTTTTCACTCCCGACGCTTCCACTGTGCAGGCTATGAGAGACAAGCACCAGTACCGGGAGCTGCTCGGCAGATTTGGCGTAGCTGCCCCAGTATCTTATTTGACGGTGGAAGAAGCAGCCCAGGGCGTTGAAGACCAGGAGGTCAACTGGCCGCTAATCGTGAAGCCTCGCAATGGTTCAGCTTCTGTAGGGATTAATACTGTCTCCTCTGTCGAAGATATGCGTTTTGCTTATAAGCAGGCGGTAGATGCGATTAAAGACAGCCCGATCGCTGATGACTCGGGCCGCAGCCCTGAAGACAATATCGTGATTCAACAGGTCGTAGATGGGGAAAAATACAGCGTGGATGTCGTCAATGACTTAGAAGGGAATTATTTAACTACCCTGGTGCTCAAACAGCTCGAAATGCGTGGAGGCGACGTCGATAAAGCTGTTTCTGTGAAGGATGAGGAACTGCTGGAGGTTGGCAGAAAGATCGGGGAAAATTTACAGCATGTCGGCTACATTAACACAGATGTGTTTTATGACGGCCACGACTACTACGTCATTGATATTAACCCAAGATTTGGCGGCGGGTACGCCCTTTCCCATGCCGCCGGTGCTAACATCCCGTCAGCTTATCTCGCACTGGCAGCAGGCAAAGACCTTTATCCGGAATGGTTGAATGATAAAGCAAATATTGAACTCGCAAGGTACGACCGGGTAGTAAAAATCGATAAGGATAAAGGAATTCCTGCGACCCCAGACGAGAGATCCTCCACTGTGTAACTGGAACTGTCATTTTTTATGACGATGAAACACTTTTGCAAGGAGGCTCAGAATGGATGAAACGATTCCTCTGTTGAAAACATTAATCGGCTATAATACTGCGAGTCTTCCCAAAGTCAATGAAGCAATGGAGTTCTGCAGAGAATGGCTGGAAGGCCACGGCCTGACTGTCCAGAAATATGTAAACAACGGCCACTCGATGCTTGTATGCGAAGTAGGAAATGGAAGCCAGACCCTGGTTTTTAACGGCCACCTGGACGTTGTTAAGGGCAAAGAAGAACAGTTCGCTCCTTACGAAAAAGACGCAAAGCTGTACGGACGCGGTTCGGCAGACATGAAAGCCGGGCTCGCGGCTATGATGGCGGCAATGGTGCGCTTGAATAATGCCCCGCCTGACTGCAAGGTACAGCTTCAGATTGTCCCTGATGAGGAAACCGGCGGCCGCAATGGCACCGGCTATTTAGTTGACCATGACCATAAAGGGGACTTCGTCATCTGCGGCGAGCCTACCGGCCTTGGCATCGCCATTCAGTCCAAAGGCGTGCTTCAGCTTGATATTACTGTGTCCGGCTCCTCTACACACGGCAGCCGTCCGTGGGAAGGGGAGAATGCGATCGAAAAAGCATTCGCGCTGTATCAGCGTATTAAGCAGCTCCCTTTTTCCCAGGAGCGTTCAGAATTATATGCCCAACCTTCTATTAATCTTGCTAAAATTCAGGCCGGTACCGTTTACAACAAAGTTCCGGCTAAGTGTGATTTCTCGCTTGATATCCGCTATCTGCCCGATCAGCTGCCAGAGGATATTCTTCAGCAGATTAACAGCCTGTCCGATGACAAAGTGGCTGTCCACATATGCAACGATCCAGTTAACACGGAAGTGGATAACCCTTATGTAAAGACGTTATCAGAAGCGGTTACCCGCAATACCCAGCTTGAAAAGGTAAATATTTTCGGCCAGCACGGCTCTTCAGACGGCCAGTATTTTACGGTTTACGGTGTGCCTGCCGTAGAATTCGGTCCCGTTGGTTATAACTGGCATGGAGATAACGAACTCGTTTACACCAGTTCGATTCCTGAATACGAAAATATTTTAGTGGATTTTGCAGGGAATTTCGCTAATGTGAAGCCACCAGTGGCTAATAACGATTAAAAACAGGACCGGCAGGCAGAAGCCAGTCCTGTTTTTAATTGCTTTGCGTATTATTTTGAAGTACGTACCGGAAGTGAGCTGCCGTTTCCTGAACCGCATCGGCAGCCTGTGGGTAGTAGCCCAGTTTTTTTAAAAACGTGTGAGCCATTCCCTTATATTCAATATACCGTACCGGACTTTCCTGCTCCTGCAGCTTTTTCGTAAACTCTTCTCCCTGAGGCCGGAGAAAATCAAATTCAGCTGTAACTATTGTTATAGGAGGATAATTGAAACTTTGCTCGCTCCGCAACGGTGATACAAGCGGCTGATCGAGCTCTTCGAGATCCGTAACGTAAAGAGACTGGATGAAAGACAGCGACTCACGCATCGTAACGAGTTCCTGGCGCACAAGCTCTCTATCCACGCCCGGGCTGTACTGCTCCATTTTCCGGCTTCCTCCAGATACCTCGGACAAATCCAGTAAAGGACACAACAGGCTCATGTAGCAAATATTCCATGACATTTCCCGGCTTAAGTGATAAACGCCGAGCGCCAAATTTCCTCCGACGCTGTCACCGACCAGTCCAATCCGATTTCTGTCTGCCCCAAATTCCCTGTGATTCTCATATACGTACTGAACGCTGTCAAAGCAGTCCTTCAGCCCTTCTGCGTATTTGTGTTCCGGGGCCAGGCGGTATTCCACCGCCACCACTACAGCTTCCGTTTTTTCAGCCAGCAGTTTGCATACATTATCCATTACAAGCTCGTCCCGTTCAAAAAACCCCCCGCCGTGAAAATAAATGAGCACTGGCTTGGTGCTTTCCGTCCGGTTATATATTTTCAGCTCCAGATCCCGATTTTCCAGGGAAACGAGCATTGTTTCCGTACGGATACTAGAGCTTAAATCGTGATTGTCCTGTTCTTTACGATTTCTGATGACTTCGAGATCGTCATGCGTCATTGGGCGCCTCAATTCAGGGTCACGTTCCTGTTCTAAAAATCGTTTCACCCTCGGATCCAGGCCTTCTTTTTCCTCCAGAAATGGAATATTTTTTGTGACTAATTCCACCCTCCCCTCTTTTTTCAGGAAGGTGTTTTCCTGTAGACGCTCAACAAGTTCTTCGTGATTGTAGTCCATACGTGTAGAATCCCCCTAAGTGAGAATAAAACAAAATATATTATTACGCATTTATTTTCTAATTACTATTCCCAGAAATCGATTTATTTACGCCTGGCAATAAATATCTCCACTGCGCAACAAACTATAATAAGTCTTCCCCACGCAGGCTATGCCCGAAACACTGAATCAAAACGTTCATGCGGATAAGAAAAGAAGGACGCCCGGTTTCGGTGTCCCTCCTGTTCGAGATTCATTGATTTTCTCCGGCTCTCTTTTGATATTATACTTGTTTTACGTAACCAGCGACAAATACCAGGAATAGGGCATCTCACATTCTTTATGTTACTCGAAAAAACATGTTTTAATCTTTCTACTTCCGGTAACAACGATATTATGTTAAGATCTTAGATGGTTGTTTCATTCAAAGACAAATAAACACGGCAGCAATGCTTAGATATAAAGCTAAAGCATAAGCCACAAAAGAGGATTTTCCTCCTTTGTGGCTTTTTTATGAGCCGTTCTGTCGTTTCCTGTCCGGGGCCAGAGTTTCTTTCTTAAAAAGCTCTGTGGTCATGTTTTTTCCTGTGTTTGTTTTAAAAACAACAGCATATAGTTACCAAATATTTAATAATGGCAGCAATGTTGGGATAATAAAGCCTTTAACATAAGCCAGAAAAAGATACTTTTCTTTTTCTGGCTTTTTTTATTGTCAAAAACCTCTTTAGAAAGGAAACATGATATGAGCCGTTATGAACGGATTTTAGTCGGCCTGGATGTTTTAGAAACTCCTTCGTATGACGCTTTTGAAGAAGCCTGTGCCATGGCCCTGGAGCACAGGGCTTCTTTAATACTGGCTTTCGTTTTCGATGAACACCGCTACGCAAACCTGAAACGCATAGATCCCAGAGCCGTTCGCTATTTAAAAGAAAAAGCTGACTATCACCTGGAAGCATACAAAGAGAAGGCAATGCGCAGAGGCGTCACCAACGTTCAAACAGTAGTTGATGCCGGCGTGCCTGAGAAACGCCTGGCCCGTCATCTGTGTCTCACGCACAACGTGGATTTAATTCTTGTCGGCGAAACCGGGGGCCCGTCTTTCGAACGTATTATTCGCGGAAGGAGATCCCGCACTGTGGCCAGTAAAGCCTCCTGTGAAGTGCGGGTCGTCCGAAACAGCCGGCTGGCTTCTTTAAATGCCTACCCCCGGGTGGAATAAAAAATTTCCATTATAAAGAAAGGAGAAACTTGTGCAGCGTTTAACGCCCAAATTCATCAGAAAAATACAGAGTATGTCCAAAAACCAGCGCTGGTATGAACTGCGGTCAAGCTTATGGCCGCTTCCAATGATCTATATCCTGCTCGCAGCAGCAGCGGCTTTTGCTGCCTATGGCGTCGAATTCGGCCTTCAGCCCGCACTTCCGTTTGGTTCCTTTTTCACTGCCGATTACGCCCTGACTGAAATGATTTACAGCACCCTAGCCTACGGCGTATTAATGCTTCACGCATTTACGTTCAATATGATATTAATCGTATTAACCAGCTTTTCCGGTCAGTTTACGCCCCGGGTTTTGTTCAGCTTCATTGCGGATCGTCGCACGCTCCATGCGATCGGTATATTTAACGTATCTTATTTTTATATTCTTCTCGGCTTTTTTATGCTGACTCCTTCTGTTGGCGAATATGTCGTCTTCCCTTTACTTGGGATAGTTGCAGCTACTGTGTCCGCCGTAAATTTTATTTTGTTTATCAACCACGCTGTAAAGTGGATGCAGGTAGCGAACCTGACCAAAAATCTAAATGAACGCTCGCAGAACATTATTACAGCTACAAACGAAGACGGCTTAAAAGAGCACCGGCCGGCAGCACAAAAAGAATACCGACTTCCTGAGAAAGCACCCATTTATTCCATCGCCAGCGCCACCGGAGGGTTTTTACAGATCGTTGATTTTAAACGGCTGATCGCTCAGGCAGAACTGGACGGGCTGATTGTGTATCTTGAGCGCCGGGTCGGTGATTATATGCTCGAAGGGGACACGCTGTTTTCTTATCAGAGATATGATCAAACCGCAAATACACCTGTGAATGAACAGACATATCTCCAATTTTTGTTTATCGGCAATAAAAAAACCGAAATGCAGGATTTGAACTTCAGCGTACGGAAATTAACAGAAATTGCCTTAAAAGCTATTGGAAATAATGAACCCTCCACCGCTGAAGATGCCATTTATCAGCTGGCTGATTTACTCCGCTCCATTTCGGGGACTGCTGCTCACCGGCCGTACCTCGTGGATGCTCAGGACAACGTACGGGTGGTCATGAAAGAAAAAACCTTTGCCTATTATGTTTACGCTGCCTTTACACCAATCGCTGACGCCGCCAAAGAAGATATTAAACTTACCAACCGCGTGCTTGAAGCTCTTCATTTACTGGCCGGCTCCCTTAAAGGAGAAGCAGCAGATATATGCTGGCACTACGCCGAAAGCATCGCCCGGAATTATCAGGGAAAAATGGCTTTTGATCATGACCAGAGCCATTTCCATGCCTACCTGAATTCTATAGCGGAGGTCTCGGGACAGCGTGATTCCTTGAACGCCCTAATAGAAGAACTCAAAAACAAGGAGCGGTTCAGGAAAAATACTACCGCCGCTTCCCCAGTTCTTTATCGTAATGAAAAGAACAGAGAAAAGGTTTCAAGCGATATTTAAAGGTGTTTTTCCAAGTATATTCTGGGTATAAAAATAAAAATTGGCTTTTCAAGTCAATAATTGCACTCTCTTTCACCGAAAATATTCAGGAAATTACAAGGAAAGTGGCTTATATTACTCCGGGGAGGTGAAGCTGTTGATTACTCATGGTGGCAAATCCGCCACCTCCTGCACGTTTAAAGACGTCAGGGCTGCGGGCCCATCGCAGCTGCAATTAATCAACTGCAGTAGTTTAATCGATTTTAGATAATGAACATGAGGTGAAAATATGGCCGAACATTCTGCGCCTGCACAAATAGAAGAACAACAAAAACAAATCGGAAGCTACCTCGGCAGAGTGCTTCGCGATCATTTTGGCAAAGGACCGGAATCCGTCTATGTCAGCGTTGATCCCTGCTGTATTGTTATGCACATACGAAAATTTTTATCGCCTATTGAAAAAGTGATGCTCGACCAGCGGGACAAAAGCGCGGTAGAAGAATTACGGGAAACCATGATGTCGAAAATGCTGCCCGAAATTAAAAACTACATTGCCAGCCTTATCGATATTGAAGATTGGGAATTTTATTTTGACTGGAACATTGAAAACAAATCAGGGGTTATTACCGGTTTCCACCCGGACAAATTAAAAGAAGGCGAGTCTGGACAACGAACCCAGCATCAGGAGGATATCAAACAGGCGATTCAACGTGTAAGTGAAGAGGTCGGGAAAAGTCCGGACGAAATCACGGTACATCCTGTAAATGAGCGGACGATGCTTGCCGTACGCACAGGCGGCCTGATTTTAATTGAAAAAGAATTAATCAGAACCGGCCATCTGGATGTTTTAAAATCCACGAAACGCCTTCTCGAAAAGGAAGAACTTTATAAAGAAAAATTTAATTCCATATTTGGTACGGCGGTCCGCGATATTTTCGTAGACTGGGACTTTGACCGGGACCGGAGCCTTGTCGTTTTTGTTACAGACCCTATATAGCCTACAGACCGTATGGCAATCACCATTTGGTAAACTTGCAGCCCAGCTCAACAAAAATGTCGGCGAGCATTACTATGTATAGAGAAAAAGACGTCTTGTGCAGAAAAAAGCTACTATAACTAGAGGCAGCGGAAATCTTATTTTAAAATATCCATTATTTCCAACCAATAACGGCTCCGAAGCAAAGATGAGAATGCTTTCGCTTTAAGCCATTCCTAAAAGAACCCTTCTTTAGGAATGGCTTTTTTTGTACCTTCAGATCCTAAACAAGCTTAATGGAGTATTACTGCAAAAGAAAGGAGCAACAAACATGATAACCACTTTAATCATAGCCGGCTATTGCGGCCTTTGTTTTACCCTCCTGGCTAACCCTTTGCCGCCTAAAAAATAACAGGGTGACTTGCCCGGAATAGTTTGCTGAAAATCTCTTTAGGAACGCTTTGCATTGTTCATTCGCAGACAAAAAGGCTGAAGCAACAAAGCCTGGCCGCTTCAGCCTTTTTTGCGTTGATTCAGCACTCAATTTCTTTTATCCTGCCAACCGCCAACGTAAGTTCAAATTGAGATGGCCTGGCCGGTGGAAGACTTAGCCGTTTTTGTAGTTATTGGATATTCTTTGTCCAGGAATCTTCATTGCCTGTGAAAGAATCGGCAAAATCATGGGAGGCCGCCTGTTTCAATTTCCTCTGCGTCATTACACGGTAAAATACATGGATAAAATTCACGTTGTCATGCCTCCTTTAGATTCATTGTTGAAGCCTGTATTCACTTTAATTGATATCTCCCCCGACTGCCACAAGTTCGTAAAAAGACCTCACAAAATTTTTGAAAATTCCGCAAATAATTGTTTAGTTAAATTGCTGAAAAAACGTGTTTTTTCTGTCACATTCGAAAAATTGGTGCTTTTTAATATAAAAATCCGCCGTTCAGCAGTTCTTCCGGCCAACCAGCGGAGATGGTTTATATGATTATTCATTAAGGGTAAGCTTCAAAAGCTGATCGTCATTTTCCGACGGCGATCCTCTTCCGTCTGTATTGTTCGTAAGCACGTAGACACCCCCGTCCCCGGTTTTGACGTCCCGGAGCCTGCCTTCACCTTCAAACACAGCATTCATCTCTTCTGCTTCTTCGTCATAGGCATACAGGCTCTCTCCGCGTAGCCCCGCCACTAGAAGGGTGTCCTCGAGGAAGGCCGTGCCTGACGGTGCCCATGTAGTGCTTCCCGATTGGACAACCGGCGCGTCCAGGTCTTCTGCCGATTCACTGCCGGTAATTTCCGGCCAGCCGTAGTTATTTCCAGGTTCGATAACATTGATTTCATCCTGGGCATTCGGCCCGTGCTCTGAGCTGTACAGCTTCCCGGTGCTGTTCCACGCGATCCCCTGCGGATTCCGGTGCCCGTAGCTGTAGACATAAGAATTCTCAAACGGGTTGCCCTCCGGTACTTCTCCGTCGACCGTCATCCGCAGTATGCTGCCAGCCAGGCTGTCTTCGTCCTGTGCAAGCGATGGCTCGTCTGAATCTCCGGCGGTGGCATATAAATAACCATCCGGCCCAATTTCCAGCCGGCCCCCATTATGGATCCGGTCTCCCGGAATATCATCAAGCAGTACCTCCGTTTCACTCCATTGACTGCTTTCACGTTCCACAGCAACCACTTTGTTAGCGAGTGCCCCATCATTCTGGCGGTACGTGTAGTACGCATAGCCTTTCGAGGAGTCGGCAAAATCTTCGGCCAGTACAAAGCCAAGCAGGCCGCCCTCCCCTTCGTTTACTATTTCATCACTTGCGGCGAGCGGCAGCCGTTCTTTTTCTTCCCCAGTTACTTCGATTACGTCGCCTCCGCGGTTAGTCATATAGTACGTGTCTTCATGAATATTTAACGACCACGGCACGTCGAGGTTTTCCGCCAGCACTTCCACGTTCCAGTCTTCAGTGCTTGCTTCAGAAACTGAACCAACAGCCTCCCCAGCTTCTTCCGTATTTTCTTCCGGCTCCCCGTCATCTTCCTCCGCGCTGCATCCGGCAAGAAATGCCGGTCCGAAAATCAACAGGCCGATTGTAATTTTTCTGAACGGATAATTTATCATTCCACGTCTCCTTTCATGAAAACAGTACAAGTCTCTAAGTGATCACTTTCTATTATTTTACCACTACTATAAAAAACCACCCGCTCTGCCTTCAAGGCAAAGCGGGTGGTTCAGTAATAGTTTTCAGGGGGAGCGCCTACGCTTCGACCGCGTTTTTCAGTTCTTCCACGTACTGCTGCGCCGTCTGCGCCGCGAGTGACCCGTCGCCGGTGGCCGTGACGATCTGGCGCAGGAACTTGTCCCGGATGTCGCCGGCAGCGAACACGCCCGGAATCTTCGTTTCCATGTCCTCGTTCGTTTCAATATAGCCCTCGTCGTTCGTGATGCCGAGGTCGAGAAACGCCCCGTTCAGCGGCAGCAGCCCGATGTAGATGAACGCCCCGCTCGTATCAAAGTCATAGTCCTCGCCGGTCTTCAGGTCCGTCAGCGTGACGCTTCCGACCTTGCCGCCGTCGCCGTTGATCGTTTTGACGACCGTGCTCCACTTGAAGTCGATCTTGTCGTTCACAAACGCGCGCTGCTGCAGGATCTTCTGCGCCCGCAGCTCATCGCGGCGGTGGATGACCGTCACCTTGTCGGCAAACCGGGTCAGGTACACCGCCTCCTCGACGGCGGAGTCCCCGCCGCCGACGACCACGATCTCCTTGTTCCGGAAAAAGGCGCCGTCACACACCGCGCAGTAGGACACGCCGCGGCCGCCGAGCTCCTGCTCGCCCTCGACGCCGAGCTGCTTGTACTCCGCGCCGGTCGCAATGATCAGCGACCGCGTTTTGTACTGCTTGCTGCCGGCATAAACCGTTTTGTATTCCTTGCCGTCCTCGACGCGGGAGACGTCGCCGTAGGCGTACGCCGCGCCGAACTTCTGGGCGTGCTGGAACATTTTCGTCGACAGGTCGGGTCCGAGGATATGGTCAAAGCCCGGGTAGTTTTCCACGTCCTCGGTGTTGGCCATCTGCCCGCCGGGCACACCGCGCTCAAGCATGAGCGTATCCATTTCCGCCCGCGAGGCGTACACGGCCGCCGTCATGCCGGCCGGGCCGGCACCCGCGATAATCACATCATAAATTCGTTCTTCCGTCATAAAACGACTCCTTTCCTTCTTCTGCAAATTTTTGAATACGGTTTTTAATTTCATCACGTACGCGCTGGAAAACCGCCCAGCGTTCTTCCTCTGTGCCCTCTGCTTTTGCCGGGTCATCAAAGCCCCAGTGCTCCCTCGTAACGTGCGGAGGGGTCATTGGACACTTGTCGTTAGCATCCCCGCAAAGCGTAACCACCATGTCCGCATTGTTTAAATACTCCGGATCGATCATGCTCGACTCCTGCGTGGAAATATCGATGTCGACTTCGTTCATGGCTTCGACCGCATTTGGATTAAGGCCGTGGGCTTCGATACCGGCACTACGGACCTCCCAGTCATTTCCCAGGAAATAACGGCCGAAGCCTTCAGCCATCTGGCTGCGGCAGGAATTACCTGTACATAAAAAATACAATTTCTTTTTACTCATTACTGCATCCTCATTTCACAAAATATTAATTCCAGTGGTGATGATCCTCAGTCGCAATTAATGCGCAGGCCGTCCCGTTCCAGCTGCTGCAGCTTTTCGTTTTGATCCGGTACATGCTGGAGTATGTCCTCCACCATTTCTGCAGAAGGGTGCTCCCGGTTAAACGAATAAAAAATCCAGTGGCCCTTCCGCTGCTCTTTAACAAGACCGGCGTCCCGGAGCTTTCGGAGGTGCTGGCTCACCGATGACTGCGACATATCCAGAAGCTCCACGAATTCACATACGCAGCATTCATGGTTTTGTACAAGGCTGACAATGGAAAGACGGGTGTTATCGCCCAAAAGCTTCAGCACAGAAGCAGTGTCTTTAATTTCCGGTTTAATCTTTTCCATACATTCACCTACCATCGTTTTATTATATAAGCATATGCTAATATAAAATTCGCCAAACGTCAATAAATAACGCTTAGCGAAGACCTTCTAATAATATTCTTTTACTAATTCTTCCATTGCCTGATTAGTACGGAACGCCGTTTCACCGGTGCTTGGACAAGTTCCTTTCCCAAGCAGTTCATCAATAATAGATTGAATATGGTGATACTGAATATGCTTCGGATGCTCGATATAAAAAAACTCTTCGTCGGCTTCGTTCAGAAGGATAATCGGCTTGTCGTCAAACGTCGAGAACGTTATTTCCCCTTTTGTGCCAACAATGCGGTTATCGTCTTCTTTATTATAGGAAGAAAAATTCCATACACCTATCCCGACAGCTCCGCTTTCAAATTTCCATGTGCCGCTCACCGTGTCTTCAGCCGCATAGGAATCAGCCAGATTGACCGCAGAACCCTTTACATCGCTTAAAGGACCGAGCAGGTAATCAAAGAGATCCAGCGTATGAGAGCCTACGTCGTAGAATAGACCTGCACCGCTCTTTTCAGGGTTTACCCTCCACGGCCATTCGCCTTTTTCATCTTTTTGAACGATGGGCTGGGTCTGCTGAATAGAAGCAAACCGCACCTCTCCAATGCTTCCGGCATCCAGCAGCTCTTTCACCTTTCGAAAACGCGGCAGAGATCTCCTATAGTAGGCAACAAACAACGGTACACCGTTATTTTCACAGGCTTTTATCATTTCTGCACATTCGTCTGTGCTGCCTGCCATTGGTTTTTCCACATATACTGGCTTCCCTGCGTCGGCAGCCATGATCGTATATTGCTTGTGCGAAGAAGGCGGCGTGGCAATATAAACGGCATCCACTTCAGCGTCATGGATAAGGTCCTCCGCTTTATCGTACCAGCTGGGCACCCCGTGACGTTCCGCATAATCCCTCGCCTTTTCTCCATTTCTTCTCATCACCGCCTGTAGGGAGCTGTTTTCGGCCAATTGAAAGGCAGGACCGCTTTTCACCTCTGTCACGTTACCGCACCCTATAATGCCCCATCGTATGTTTTTCATAGCATTTCCTCCCAAATGAAATTCATTTGTTTATTCAACATTCTTTTATACCTTTTCATTGTAAAAGCCATTGCCTATGAATAAAGGGAGCAGCCTTTGCTGTTCCCTTAAAATCAATATGTCTATTATAAACCAACCTGGCCGGCAGCATAGGTGGCATGCTCTGTGCTGAACCCTTCAAAGGTCAATTGATCAATCAGGCCCTGTCTTGAAAAAGAACTGTACTCCAGATAATCCTCGGCCTGAAGCACCGCCTGCTCCTCCCAGTCCACTGAGACGTTTGTCACACCATGAGCCGCTTCCGATGAACTGAAACCATCATACTCCAATTGCTCAATCAATCCTGATTCGGAGAATGCGGTGTATTCCAGATAATCCTGAGCCTGGCTGACCGCCTGCTCCTCCCAGTCCACTGTGATGTTTTCCACAGCGTATGTTGCATCCTCTGTGCTAAAGCCCTCATATTCTAATTGCTCGATCAACCCTGATTTAGAAAAGGCTGTATAGTCCAGATAACTCTGAGCCTGCCTGACCGCCTGCTCCTGGGAAGCAGATCCGCTGGATTCTTCTTCAGCCTGACGCTCTTCCTCTTCCATGGCTTCCTGCTCCGCTTCCTCTTTAGCCTGGCGTTCTTCCTCTTCCTTGGCTTCCTGCTCCGCTTCCTCTTCAGCCTGGCGTTCTTCCTCTTCCTTGGCTTCCTGCTCCGCTTCCTCTTCAGCCTGACGCTCCTCTTCTTCCTTGGCTTCCCGCTCCGCTTCCTCTTCAGCCTGGCGCTCTTCTTCTTTCCTTGCTTCCCGCTCGGCTTCTTCAGCCTGGCGCTCTTCCTCTTCCTTGGCTTCCTGCTCAGCCTCTTCCTCAGCCTCACGCTCTTCCTTCGCTTTCTGTTTTTCTTTCTCTTCGTTATTCTTTTGCTTATCCGTAGCTGCTGTAGCATCTTCTGCTTCTAATTCTGTAGCATCTTCGGCCGTATTTTCCCCAGCTATTTCTGTAGAAGAATCAGTTGGAACTAGTATAACAAATAAAATTAAAGCATAAATAATAGAAGCTGTAATCATCTTCCACTTCACCCTGGAACGATATCCCGGAATCCGTTTATACCATTTTTTCTTTTCTTTATACCTCATTAAACTCCCCCCTTTTTTACATATATCGGCTAAATTTTACCATATTAAAGTAAAGCCAGAAATCTAATGGAAGAGAGCTTTTAGATGATTTTGACTTCATTGAAGAGAGGATTTGGAGAAGTTATTGAGAACTTTACGATTATTGTGTCCGAGTATCCAGTTTACTTTTTTAGCGATTGGGTTGTTCGTCTAACAGGTACTAGCCTTCGCTCCTAATGACTAAAAACAATATAAAAAAGCTTCCCACAAGTTCAGTGAACTCATGAGAAGCTTAAAGTAAATTCTATTCAAATGTTAGCAAAATATTAGCATTCTGCTCATTTTCATTAAAACTGGGTTATAGCATAGGATTGAGCGGAGCCCGGACGCAAGCCGCGACGTCCTGTCGCAGCCGTCCGGGTGACCAACATCCTGTTGGCCCTACATCATGCCGCCCATTCCGCCCATGCCACCCATGTCTGGCATGCCGCCGCCGGCACCGCCGCCATTTTCTTCTGGGATATCGGCGATAACTGCTTCGGTTGTCAGGAACATGGAGGATACGGACGATGCGTTTTGCAGCGCGGAGCGGGTAACTTTTGTAGGATCGACAATGCCTGCGTCAATCATGTTTACCCATTCGCCGGTCGCTGCGTTGTAGCCGTGTCCAACTGCTTCTGTTTTCAGGCGCTCAACGATAACGGAGCCTTCAAGGCCTGCGTTATGAGCAATCTGACGGAGTGGTTCTTCGAGGGCACGGAGAACAATTTTCACGCCGGTTGCTTCGTCGCCTGTTGTGTTGTTCATTTCTTCTTCTACTTTTTTGTAGACGTTCATCAGCGCGGTACCGCCGCCGGAGACAATGCCTTCTTCTACCGCTGCGCGTGTAGAGCTGAGGGCGTCTTCGATGCGGAGCTTGCGCTCTTTCATTTCCGTTTCAGAAGCTGCGCCGACTTTAACAACGGCTACGCCGCCGGCAAGCTTCGCGAGGCGCTCCTGAAGTTTTTCACGGTCGAATTCGGAAGTCGTTTCTTCCATCTGCGTACGAAGCTGTGTAACACGTGCGCTGATCGTCTGCGGATCGCCGCTTCCTTCTACGATCGTTGTGTTGTCTTTATCGATCGTGATTTTGTTAGCGTGACCGAGCTGATCAATTGTCGCTGTTTTCAGGTCAAGACCTACATCTTCTGTAATGACCGTACCACCGGTAAGGGTAGCAATATCTTCAAGCATTGCTTTACGACGGTCGCCAAAGCCTGGTGCTTTCACTGCTACTGCGTTGAATGTGCCGCGCAGCTTGTTAACAACGAGTGTTGCCAACGCTTCGCCTTCCACATCTTCTGCGATGATGAGGATTGGACGGTTCTGCTGTACAACCTGTTCAAGCAGCGGAAGTACTTCCTGGATGTTTGTAAGCTTCTTGTCCGTAATTAAGATGTACGGATTATCGAGCTCTGCAGTCATGGATTCATTGTCGGAAACCATGTACGGGGAAGCATAGCCGCGGTCAAACTGCATACCTTCCACAACTTCAAGCTCTGTTTCAAGGCCGCGGGATTCTTCGACTGTGATAACGCCGTCGTTTCCTACGCGCTCCATCGCTTCTGCAATGATCTGGCCGATTTCTTCAGAGCCTGCGGAAATAGCACCGACCTGCGTGATGGATTCTTTGCCTTCAATTGGCTTGCTGACGTTACGGAGTTCCTCGACCGCTACCTTGGTCGCGTTCTCCATACCGCGGCGGATACCCATTGGGTTCGCACCGGACGTAACGTTTTTCAGGCCTTCCTGAATCATTGCCTGGGCGAGCACGGTTGCTGTAGTCGTACCGTCACCGGCAATGTCATTCGTTTTGCTGGCAACTTCGGATACAAGCTGCGCACCCATATTTTCAAAGTTATCTTCGAGTTCGATTTCTTTGGCGATGGTTACACCGTCATTGGTGATAAGCGGGGAACCGAACTTTTTCTCCAAAACAACGTTACGGCCTTTCGGTCCAAGCGTTACTTTTACAGCGTTTGCCAGTTCGTCCACACCGCGGAGCATCGCGCGGCGGCCATTTTCACTAAACTTAATATCTTTAGCCATGATGAAATCCTCCTAATGAAATATTGATTTCGAAATGAAGCTGATTACTGAACTACCGCGAGGATGTCGCTTTCGCGAACGATCAAATATTCTTTGCCGTCGTATTTTACTTCTGTGCCTGCAAACTTCGAATAAACGACGATATCGCCTTCGCTTACTTCCGGCGTTACGCGTTCACCGTTGTCTTTTAAAGCTCCGGAACCAACAGCCACCACGCGTCCTTCCTGTGGTTTCTCCTGGGCGGAGTCCGGCAGCACAATACCGCCAGCAGTTTTTTCTTCTGATTCCACTTGTTCGAGTACGAGTCGATCACCTAAAGGCTTTAACAAAGAAAACAACCTCCTTAGAATATTTTCATCGTCCGTTATATGTAACGGAAACGACAGTAACACCATTTTGTTAGCACTCATTAAACCCGAGTGCTAAACCCAATTATTATATTAATCAACCTGGGCTTTGTTTGCAAGAGGGAACCGAAAATTTTTTCTGTCTTTTCCCACTCCGGTGCTTGATGGCACCTGCATTCACATTCCCTGCTGCTCTCTTTGTTAACCTTCTATTTGAAAATTGTCATAAATTCGCAGTTGCTCTCTTTATTATTCCTGCAGAGACCTGTGATACAATAGGAGCGTTCTAACACAGATTTAACCGAAGATTAGGAGTGATTTCCTTCCATGGCCGCACGTTACTGGAGCATTGTTATCATTTACGTACTTATGCAGCTCTCGGGCATCGTTGCCGTTCCGGCTCTTTTAGCTATAGGCAGCTTTGATTCCGACCAGCAGGCTTCATACTTCTGGATTTTTGCAAGCTTTATTACCGCTTTAATTGTCATTTTGATTTTGTTAATCCCGGAACGCGGCCAACAGCTCGCGTTTAATAAACCGAAGATGCCATGGCCCAACGCTACTGCCTGGATTTTCATCGGCTTTGCCCTTGCCTACGCCGGTCAGATTGTTGCCGGCCTGATTGAGCAGAACCTGCTCGGCATTGATTCAGCCTCCGAAAATACGGCGCAGATTATCGAGCTCGTTAACAGCATGCCAGCCTTTGTAATTATCGTGGCGGTGATCGGCCCGATTCTTGAAGAGCTTGTATTCCGTAAAGCTATATTTGGCTCCCTGTACAAGCGCACAAACTTTTTCGTTGCCGCCATCATCAGCTCTTTGATATTTGCTGCTGTGCATTTGGATTTTACGCACCTGCTCGTTTATACCATGATCGGCTTTGTGTTTGCTTATTTGTATGTTAAAACCGGACGGATCATTGTGCCGATTATCGTTCACTCTGTCATGAACGCGTTTGTGGTTGGCATTCAGGTACTGTTTCAGGATGAAATTGAGCGTATTATGCGTGAAGCCGAGGGTGCACTCATTCTGCTTGTTCAGGGGTTGATGTAATATGAAAGCTTCCACCGCTGCCCTTTTTTACTTTGTGCTGGGCGGAGTGCTGCTGATGTTTACGTATTTTTCCGTCAGCGAGTCCTCCTGGTCATTCTGGAGTATTCTGCTTGCCGCCTTTGCTGCCTATGACTTCGTTATGGGCTTCAACTATCTGCGCCTCATGGCAGAGCAGAACAAAAAGAAATAGCAAAAGGGACCAGCCAGTATTCGGCGGTCCCTTTTTAATAGATTAATATACGTCTTCCCCCGGCAGCCCTATTCGCTGTCCAGCGGATAATTTTTCAGAAAATACACGAGTGTCTGCAGCTCGATGGCAAGATCGATATGATGCACGCGTACAGATGCCGGCACGGATAAACGTGCCGGCGTGAAATTTAAAATACCGCTGATGCCTGCCTCCACCAGTTTTTCTCCAGTTGTCTGGGCGGCGGCGGATGGCACCGTGAGCATCGCTACGGACACGTTATGTTCTTCAAGCTTTTCTGCCAGATCGTCGGTGTGATACACCGGCACATTTCCAATCTGCTCGCCCACCATATCCTTATTAATATCAAATGCAGCCACAATCCGAGTGTTTTCATTTTTGGAGAAATTATAGCGAAGCAGCGCTTTGCCGAGATTCCCGACACCAAGAAGCACGACGTCCGTTGCCTCGTCCTGGTCCAGGGTTTTCCGAAAAAACGACAGCAGATACTGGACGTTATAGCCGTAGCCTTTTTTGCCGAGGGCACCGAAATACGAAAAATCCCGGCGGATCGTTGCCGAGTCCACTTTCACCGCCTCGCTCAACTCCGTTGAAGAAACGCGGGTTTTGCCTGTTGCATACAGGCTTTCTAGAAATCGATAATATAGGGGCAGCCGCTTTGCGGTTGCCTGCGGAATTTTTTGCTGGTCTGTATTCATAGTTATTTCCACCTAAATGTATTGTCATCGTCTGTAGACAGTATAGCATGTGTCCCCGTGAAAACGTACCGAAACGCTTGTCATGCACGAGACTTATCCTGTTTCGCGTTTCACGGAAAAGTACGATACACTGATATTATCAGAGTTGTAATTAAAGGAGCTATATAAATATGATTTTACTTCAATGTTCGGCTGTCACCAAGTCTTTTGGGGCAGAAACCGTACTTGATCAAATAAAACTTGAAGTCAAGGAAGGCGAGCGGGTCGCCCTGGTCGGCAACAACGGGGCCGGCAAATCCACCCTTCTGAAAATTCTTGCTGGCGAATCCTCGTATGATTCCGGCTCCGTCACGATGCCAAAAGGCACGACATTCGGATACCTTGAGCAGCATACCGGATTGAACAGCGATAAAACCATGTGGGATGAAATGCTCGATGTTTTTACCCACCTTCAAAAAGCTGAAGCCGAGCTGCGCCGCATGGAGGCAAGAATGGCTGAGCCCGACATTATTGATGACGCCAGAGCCTACGAAAAGCTAATGGCCGATTACGATCAGCGCCAGCAGGAATTCGAAGCCCGCGGCGGCTACCGCTATGAATCCGACATCCGCACGGTGCTTGCCGGCCTTGGCTTTGGCAGCTTCTCTCTCGACACACCGGTGCAGTCACTGAGCGGCGGCCAGAAGACCCGACTTGCCCTTGGCAAGCTGCTGCTGTCCCGGCCCGATCTCCTGATTCTTGACGAGCCGACCAACCATTTGGATATGGATACCCTCCGCTGGCTCGAACAGTATTTAAGCAGCTATCCGGGTGCTGTCCTGATCGTCTCCCACGACCGGTATTTTCTGGACCAGATCGTGACGAAGGTGTATGAAATCATTCATAAAAAAGCCCGCTTATTTTACGGCAACTACAGTGCCTTTCAGGAAAAACGGGCGGAACTGTTTGAACAGGAAATGCAGGCCTATGAAAAGCAGCAGAAGGAAATTGCCGAGCTTGAAGACTTTGTGCAGAAAAATATTGTGCGCGCCTCTACGACAAAACGGGCCCAGAGCCGGCGGAAAAAGCTCGAAAAAATGGATAAGCTCGACAAACCGCAGCGGGACGGCAAATCTGCCTCCCTGCGCTTCGACATTGACCGGCAGAGTGGCAACGATGTACTAAAAGCAGAAGACCTTACCTTCCGCTTTGGCGACAAGGCGCCCGTCTTCGAGCATTTAAATGTCCGGGCCCAGCGTGGCGAGAGCATCGCGCTGATCGGACCGAACGGGACGGGCAAAAGTACCTTTTTAAAAACGATCAAGGGAGAGCTTGAGCCGGATGCAGGCCATATTCAGCTCGGAAGTAAAGTAGACCTTGGCTATTACGACCAGCAGCAGGCCGAACTGAATTCAGGCAAAACCGTGCTGCAGGAGCTGTGGGACGAATATCCGCTTGAAAACGAAAAAGACATCCGCACGGTGCTTGGCCAGTTTTTATTTACCGGTGAGGACGTGCTGAAGCAGGTATCTGACTTAAGCGGCGGGGAAAAAGCGCGCCTTTCGCTTGCTAAGATGATGATGCAGAAGTCGAATTTTCTGCTGCTCGACGAGCCGACCAACCATCTCGATCTTGACAGCAAGGAAGTTCTTGAAGACGCCCTGATTGATTATCCGGGCACCATTTTGTTTGTTTCCCACGACCGGTATTTTCTGAACCGGATTGCAACCCGTATCCTTGAAATGGGAAATGGCGATGTCCGCAACTACATCGGGGATTATGACTATTATCTGTTCAAAAAGGAAGAAGAACGGGAAAAAGCGGCGCTCCAGGCTGAGCGTGAAGGGCCAAAGCCTGAAGACACCGGGGCAGCAAAATCTTCATTTGCAGACGACAAAGCAGCCAAGCGTGAGGCCCGCAAGCGGCAGCGCCGCATTGAACAGATTGAACAGGATATTGAAGCCAAGGAACAGCTCGTCGAGGAGCAGGAAGCTGCTCTCTTCGAACCTGACGTATATGAAGACCATGAAAAGGCAGCTGGTTATCAGTCGTCGATTAACGAATTAAGAAGCGAGCTCGACCAGCTGATGGAAGAATGGGAAGAGCTGCAGCTTGAAGAATCCAGTTCCTAGATCATTCCCTTTACACAGCAAAGCCCGTGGCCTCAGTAGAAGAGGTCACGGGCTTTTTGTTACATATGGAGCGGCAGGCCGGGCACGCCGTTTAAATCCATGCTGGAAAAGTTTCCCTTTTTCCAGTTGATATAGGCGGCAGCACCGATCATAGCCGCATTATCAGTACATAAATGCAGCGGCGGAATCTGCAGCTTAACGCCGCTTTCTTCGAACTTCTCTTTCATTGCTGCCCGCAGGCCGCTATTGGCTGCCACACCGCCTACAACCATTACCTGCTTCGCCTCACAGGCCGCTGCCGCCCGGGCTGTTTTTTCCGTCAGCACGGTAATAACGCTCTGCTGGAAGCTCGCCGCGACGTCTTCCGGTGCCCATTCTTCTCCGCGCTGGCGGGCGTTGTGGAGCGTATTCATGACAGCTGATTTCAAGCCGCTGAAGCTGAAATCATAGGACCCCTCCTCCAGCCAAGCCACAGGAAGCGGTACAGATGGATCGCCCGTCTTAGCCAGCTTATCGAGCTCCGGCCCTCCAGGATACGGCAGGCCGAGCGTGCGTGCAACTTTGTCATATGCTTCCCCAACTGCATCATCTCTCGTCTGGCCCAGCAGTTCGTACTGTCCTTCTTCCCTGATCAGCACAAGCTCCGTGTGACCGCCGGAAACAACGAGCGCAAGCGCAGGATATTCCCACTCTGCCTCCAGCCGGGTCGCCTGGATATGGCCGGCTATATGGTGGACGCCGATCAGCGGCAGTCCCTTTGCGTACGCTGTCGCCTTCGCAGCATTTACCCCCACAAGAAGCGCTCCCACAAGTCCGGGCCCTTCTGTAACCGCCACGGCGGATAAATCAGAAAATGTACTATCAGCTTCCTCGAGCGCCTGTTCCATTACCTGAGTGATGGATTCCGCGTGATGTCTCGAAGCGACCTCCGGCACAACTCCGCCAAAGCGTTTATGGCTTTTCATCTGGGAGAGAACGACATTGGACAGAATCTCCGTGCCGTTTCTGATCACCGCAGCGGCTGTTTCGTCACAGCTCGTTTCCACAGCCAGAATATCTATTGGTTCATGCTCGTTCATTCATATTCACCCACATTACTATCGCATTTTCATTATTATCCACATAATAGTTTTTTCGAACGCCGCCAGGCACAAACCCAAATTTATCGTACAGGTTCCGGGCGGTTTCATTGGTTTCACGCACCTCGAGCGTCATCGTCCGGGCACCGTACGTGTAGGCCAGTTCCATCAAATTGGCCAGCAGCTCCTGCCCAATTTTCCGGCCGCGGTAGCGTGAGTGTACCGCAATGTTTGTCACATGAGCTTCGTCGATGACAATCCATACCCCGCAGTAGCCGACAATTCTGCCATCAACTTCTGCCACCAGATAATGGGCAAACTGGTTGTTATACATCTCGTTTTCAAACGCCCGCCGGCTCCACGGCATCGAAAAAGCGTTATGCTCTACCTCCATTACGTTATCGATATCGTCGGTGCTCATCAAACGGATCAGTATTTCTGCTTTCATTCGGATCTCCCACTTTGGGCCTTCTGCCAGTTTTTTTCCGCTTCGGCAAGCTGGGCGTATTCCGGGACTACCGCATGAGCTTCCCTTGGCTCCCCGATAGTTCGCGCGACACGGATGATTTCTGCAGGCCGTGGGGTCTGCTCCGCCCAATCCGCAAATACTGCCCGGCTGCCGAGTTGTTCCTGGATCAACGGCCGCCGGGTATCTGTATCTTCTCCGACAAACAAAACGTTTTCCTGCCGTTGGTCGAGCATCCCGAGCCATTCCGAAAGCAGAATGATTTGATCATCGGCCTGGCGTTCCACGATATTTTTTGTCGTTTCTCCAGAAAACGCCGCGGTATATACCTGATTTCTGCGCGCATCTATCAGTGGAGAAACGAGGCCAGGAAATCCAAGACCGTTTTGGGCAAACATCTGCAGGGTCGACACAGGATAAAGAGGGATATTTAAAGCCCAGGCCATCGATTTAGCCGTCGTTACTCCTATGCGCACTCCGGTGTATGATCCCGGACCGGTAGTCACCGCTATTGCCTCCAAATCACCCGGAGCTGTCCCGCTCTCTTTCATCAGTGATTCCACAGCCGGCATCAGACGGATGGAATGGTTTTTTCTAATATTGGTGGTGTACTCCCCGAGGATTTTTTGTTCATCTGCAAGGGCAATGCCCAACACATGCGTTGAGGTGTCAATTGCGAGCATTTTCATCGTTCTGCAACTCCTTCATCTTTTCCTTCCACCGCTCGCCCACGGCCTTCAAGGTCAATTGCCTGCTCGTCTCCCCGGTATATTGTATCTCTACCTCCAGGCGGTCCTCCGGCCATTGTTCCAGGCGGATCGGCCATTCTAGAAGCGAAACTCCGCCTGCCTCAAAGTATTCCTCAATCCCGATTTCCTCTGCTTCTTCCTCTGAAAGACGGTAAAGATCAATATGAAACAATGGCAGCCTTCCTTCGTATTCTTTAACGATTGTAAAGCTTGGGCTGTTTACCATCGCGGTAACACCAAGGCCTCTGGCAAAGCCTTTGGCAAAATGTGTTTTTCCTGCTCCGAGGCTGCCAAGCAGCCATATTTTCTCATCTGCTTCCGCCTGCCGGCCTAAAAGCTCTCCCCACGCTGCTGTTTCCCCGGGGGAAGAAGTGTCGATGACCCACTCTGTCATATCGTTTCTTCCTTTCTGCTGCTTATGATGAACGAAAATGATTGTAGCCGGATTTTTGCAGCTTCGTACGGGAGCCGTTTTCCTGCAGGATGACCTGTCCGTTTCCTTCTGAAACCTTTCCAATGGCATATAATGGCATCCCGGCGTTCCAGAATTGTTCTCTCAGCTTTTCCCACTCTGATGAAGCTACTGTTCCGACCAGCTCAAAATCCTCTCCACCGTAAAACATATGCTTTTTCATTGTCTGGACTTCCAGAGGCTTCATGGCTGCATGCACGGGAAGTCCGGAAAAGTCCAGTTCTATCGAAACACTGCTCGCTTCCGCAATTTCAAAGCATTCGCTCGCAAGGCCATCACTGATATCATTTAAAGCGATGCGGCCACCGTATTCCACCAACAGACGCCCTGCTTCCACCTGAGGTACCGGACGCTGATGATAGGCAATCAACGATTTTTCCCGTTCGGAATACGCAGCGTCCTTTGTCCGATCAAGCAGTAATTCCAGCCCGGCAGCCGACATGCCGACCGGTCCTGTTAAAAATACGATGTCCCCGGGTTCCGCAGCGCTCCGCAGCAGCTGCTGTCTTTCTTCCACTGCTCCGATTACCGTAATACTCACCATTAAGTCGCGCCGGGAGGATACCGTGTCTCCGCCAATCATATCCATCTGATAGCGCGCTCCCAGTTCATTCATTCCCCGGTACAGTTCGTTTAATTCCTCTTCGGACCAACCGGGCGTTACCGCAATCGATATCACGTAAAAATGCGGCACGCCTCCCATCGCAGCGACATCGCTAATGTTTGCAGCCAGTGCTTTAAAACCAATATCAAACGGATTCATCGTATCCTTCCGAAAATGGACGTCTTCAATCATCGTATCCACACAGACAATTTCATTCATTTGCGCCATCGGCCGATAGACCGCGGCATCATCACCTATTCCTACTTCAAGGCGCTCCTGAAAGGTCTGCGTTGGTTTTCGTTCGTTAATCCAGTCAAATTCGTCGTATGGCATAAACTGCTCCTCAATGATCTCTCATAATAGTCTCCTGCCAGTTTATCGTATTCTTGCAATCGCGTACAGTAAACGAGCAGGCTGTACCCCGTTTATCGAAAAACTACCCTCAGTGCATAAGCACAAAGGGTAGCTTGGTTTCCCGCTTCGTCGATTAAATTTTTTCATAAAAAAAAGCCTTGCCGGCTTTAATCGATTAGTATAATTGGTTGCGGGAGGAGGATTTGAACCTCCGACCTCCGGGTTATGAGCCCGACGAGCTACCAGACTGCTCTATCCCGCGATGTGGTATAGCGCGGCGACGATCTACTTTCACGGGGGGAGAGCCCCCGGCTATCATCAACGCTGAAGAGCTTAACTTCCGTGTTCGGCATGGGAACGGGTGGGACCTCTTCGCTGTTGTCACCGCACTATGTATACTGTCTCTCAACAAGACAATTATTATCTTACCATGTGGGTTATATGAACGCAAGGGGTTTTTTATATTTTATCGCCATTTTTTATCATTTACAGCAAAGTACACGTCTTCAATCGACCGGTGCTGCTGTTTAAAAGCCTCGTGGGCTTCTTTCAGCGACACCCGTTCAAACTTTATAGAAGCCTTTGGCTGCAATTGGGCAGCTTTTGGTAAATCAGCACTAATAACGTTTAACACCCGGGCATAGCCACCCGTCGTCTGTCGGTCAGCCATTAGAACCATCGGCCGGCCGTTCGAAGCCAGCTGCACAGTTCCAAAAGCTACTCCATCCGATATTATGCCGCCATCTTTCTGAATAAAAACTTCCGTTCCCTCAAGTCGGATCCCCATTCGGTCAGCTTCCTGGGTCACGACGTAGGATTCCTGAAGCAAAATCTGTTCAGCCTCCGCTGTCAATTGATTAAATTCCGGCCCTTCCACTACCCGGAGTGTCTGCTGTTTGTCATAAACTGGCACAAGTGCAGAAGACAACCGCCGTTCGAAAGGAGTCGGAGCAGGGCGCCCCTCTGCTTGGTACAGCTTGTCTCCGCTTTCAAGCTCACGGCCCTCCACACCTCCTATGCCGGCTTTTGTATATGTCGCCCGGCTCCCTAAAACCACCGGCACATCTATACCTCCTGCAATACAAATATAGGCACGGGCGCCTTGGGCCGGACCATTAAAGGACAATTCATCTCCTTCGTAAACCTTTCTTGTCGCCCACATCGGGATGGCTTTGTTGTTTATTTCCGGTTGTAAATTTCCGCCTGTAACAGCAATGACCGCTTCTTCATGAAACGCCAGGGTCGGCCCCATCAAGGTCAATTCCAATCCGGCTGCAGTCAGGTAGTTCCCACACAAGGCATTTCCTATTTGAAAGGCGTACATATCCATCGCTCCAGATACCGGGACGCCAAGATACTGATAGCCGCTCCGCCCCGTGTCCTGAACGGTCGTAAATAGTCCAGCTTTTCGCACTGTACAGAAAGGTGTCCGCCTCATATACGATCCCCCGCTGCCTGCACCCTGGTACCATGGTGCTCAAGCTGCTTTTTCAGATGCTGAATAAAAAGCACCGCCTGTTCGTTATCACCATGTACGCATACCGTATCTGCCTCCATAGCCACAACTGTACCATCCACTGCCCTCACGGTTCCCTTTTGGAGCACCTCGAGCACCTGGTCTGCAGCTTTTTCAGGTTGGTCAATGAACGCCTTCTTCTCTGTTCTTGGTGTCAATGTTCCTTCAGCCGTATACGTGCGGTCTGCAAATATTTCTTTTACCACCTGTAAGCCTTCTCTTTCCCCCTGCGCATGCAATTCTGTATGGACGGGGGCAAACAATAGGAGGTCTTTATTAAAATCTTTCACCGCCCGCACCACTCCTTTAGCAACATCACTATCGCGAAGGGCGGCATTATATAAAGCCCCGTGGGGCTTCACGTGCTGCATCTTTACTCCTTCTGCCACGCAGAAGGCATGGAGAGCCCCTATCTGGTAGAGACAAAGCTGATAAATTTCTTCTTCCTTCATTGCTATATGTCTACGGCCAAACCCTTCTTTATCCAAAAACCCAGGATGCGCTCCAACCGCCGTGCCGTACTGTTTAGCAAGAGCAACAGTGTGCGCCATCACTGCTGCATCTCCTGCGTGGCCCCCACAGGCAATATTGGCTGAAGACACTAAAGGAAGCACCTCCTGATCCATCCCAAGTGTATAAACGCCGTAGCTTTCGCCTAAGTCACAATTTAAATCAATAGTCATGTGTCTGCCCCTCCTCTATACGGATGCTATATTCACCGCGACTGACACTCTCTTCAATTTCAATATATTCGTTATGAGACACAGGTTCAAAGCGGAGCAAATGACCCGGAGCCAGAAGCGCAGG
Organism: Marinococcus halophilus; assembly: GCF_900166605.1. Lineage (NCBI taxonomy): Bacteria > Bacillati > Bacillota > Bacilli > Caryophanales > Bacillaceae > Marinococcus > Marinococcus halophilus. The sequence continues at coordinate 922 of NZ_FVZD01000004.1, read as the reverse complement.
TTCTTCACTATTAACATTGAATAAAGGCACCGGAGTCTTTCCAATAATGTTCCATCCTCCCGGGCTGTCAATCGAATATATCCCTGTCTGGGCATTGGCAATGCCCACAGATCCTGCTTCCACCTTTCCTCTCGGTGTTTCAAGACGAGGGGTATGGAGTCGTTCATTCAGTCCGCCGAGGTACGGAAACCCCGGGGTAAAACCCAGCATATAAATAAAATAGTCAGCATCGCTGTGCAGCTCCACTACTTTTTCTACAGAAAGTTCCTTCTCTGCAGCAAGTCGTTCAAGGTCCTGGCCGAGCGATACGTCATAACAAACTGGCAGATAATATGTTCGTATAGTTTTTTCCAATTCATCATTCATATGCAAAAAAATAGTATCAATTGTCTCACAAAGACGTTCATATTTTATTTTCAAAGGATCATAATACACGGTTAAGGCACAGTAGCTGGGAAGGCACTCGATAATCCCAGTCGGCTGCTCTTGTTTTAAAGCATTATAAAGCCGGTGGACCCTGCGGTTTACGGAGGGAGAAATTACGTTTTCCAATTGCACACTTAAGGCATGATCACCGATAGGAACAATATTCATATTATCTTTCTCCCTCCTAATAATTAGTATGTTTATTGTAGCATAGAGAAAAAGGAAAAAAATATAAAAAAACCGCTCCCCTCCGAAAAGGGAAACGGTTTAGCTCGCCCGGCAGCGATCTACTTTCACGGGGGGAGAGCCCCCGGCTATCATCAACGCTGAAGAGCTTAACTTCCGTGTTCGGCATGGGAACGGGTGGGGCCTCTTCGCTGTTGCCACCGGACCGGCCCGTCGGGCCCTGACAACCAAATACCGAGACCGCGGCCACCGCCGCGTATCGTGCTGAGCGTGGATAAGACTTCGACCGATTAGTATCCGTCCGCTGCAC
>NZ_FVZD01000005.1:0-727162 GCF_900166605.1 Marinococcus halophilus | reverse complement strand
AGTCCGCCGGCTTCCCGCGCTCGACTTGCATGTATTAGGCACGCCGCCAGCGTTCGTCCTGAGCCAGGATCAAACTCTCCGTAAAAAGTTTGATGCTGTGGCATCAGTGATGCCCTAAAAAAGTGTTGCTTTTGATTGGGGCTCTGGCTTGTCTTTCCTTTTCAAAGAACGATCTGTCGCTCAAAAAAGCAACTTAAACAATTTAACACGGTGTGTTTTAACTGTCAACACTTTTTAAAGTGACAAATATATTATAACCTTTAAACAACTAAATGTCAATGGAAATAATGGTGGGCCTGAGTGGACTTGAACCACCGACCTCACGCTTATCAGGCGTGCGCTCTGACCAACTGAGCTACAGGCCCACAGGCACAAAAAAATAACTTAGAATTATTTATTTTTTTGTAGTAATGGAGCGGGTGATGGGAATCGAACCCACGACATCAGCTTGGAAGGCTGAGGTTTTACCACTAAACTACACCCGCAAATACATGGTCGGGAAGACAGGATTCGAACCTGCGACCCCTTGGTCCCAAACCAAGTGCTCTACCAAGCTGAGCTACTTCCCGCAGATGCTGCTGAAAAATATAAGTAAATGGTGCGCCTGAGAGGACTTGAACCCCTGGCCTTCTGATCCGTAGTCAGACGCTCTATCCAACTGAGCTACAGGCGCATATTATGGTGCGGTCGAGAGGACTTGAACCTCCACGGGATAAACTCCCACTAGGCCCTCAACCTAGCGCGTCTGCCGATTCCGCCACGACCGCGTACACCGATAATTTATATAATGGTGCGGGTGAAGGGACTTGAACCCCCACGTCACAAGGACACTAGATCCTAAATCTAGCGCGTCTGCCGATTCCGCCACACCCGCGTGTTGTTGGCTGGGCCAGCTGGATTCGAACCAGCGCATCACGGGACCAAAACCCGATGCCTTACCGCTTGGCTATGGCCCAATGTATTGGGTAAAAATGGCGGGCCTGACGGGATTTGAACCCGCGATCTCCTGCGTGACAGGCAGGCATGTTAACCACTACACCACAGGCCCTAAAGTATATAATGAAAATGGTGGAGGATGACAGGATCGAACTGCCGACCCCCTGCTTGTAAGGCAGGTGCTCTCCCAGCTGAGCTAATCCTCCGTAAATGGTGACCCGTACGGGATTCGAACCCGTGTTACCGCCGTGAAAGGGCGGTGTCTTAACCACTTGACCAACGGGCCAGAGTAAATGGCGGAGAAGGAGGGATTTGAACCCTCGCGCCGTTTACACGACCTACTCCCTTAGCAGGGGAGTCCCTTCAGCCACTTGGGTACTTCTCCAATGGCTCCGCAGGCAGGATTCGAACCTGCGACCAATCGGTTAACAGCCGATTGCTCTACCACTGAGCTACTGCGGAATGTGAGCATTTCTTTTTTTGAGACAAAGAAAATTCTACAAGATCTATTATGTAATGTCAATACGCTTTTGAAAGGGAATTTAAAGCTTTTTTTGCCACTTTTTGAAGCGCCCTCTCTCAAGCGACTTTTATAATGTATCACATCGAAAAAACGCTGGTCAAGGTTTTTCTATATTTTTTTTAATGTTCCTTTGCAGGCTGCGCAAACGTATCTTCGCGTGTCCAACTGCCTCGCTCTTTCAAATGAAATTTGGCAATTTCTGCAGGCGTACCGATAACGTTTTTTCTGCTTTACCCGGTATTGTTCCAAAGAGCGGCAGTGCCTAACTCCCCCCACATACTTCAGCAGTGTCCGGAAGTCGTTGTCTTTATGCTTATACCCTCTCCCTTCCAAGTGTAAATGATAATGGCATAATTCATGTTTTACAATATTAATTACTTCCTGCAGGCCATAACTTTCCATCGACTTTGGGTTCACTTCAATATTTCCTGTAGCAAGCACATACCTCCCTCCCGTAGTCCGCAGCCTTCGGTTAAACGATGCACTATGCTTAAAAGGCTTTTTAAATTCTTCTAGTGATATTCGCTTCGTTAAAGCTGTCAGTTCTTCATCAGACATTGTCTGCCTCCTTTAAAAAACAGAAGGCACGCGGCCCTCTGCTTCTCCAGTCTAGACTTAGTTTACCATCGTTAATGCTACCCGTCCCCGCTTCTGATCAATATCTTCCACCCAAACCGTAACTATTTCTCCTACCGACACCACCTCCATCGGATGTTTGATGAAACGATTGGCAAGCTTGGAAATATGCACAAGCCCATCTTCTTTGACACCTACATCAATGAATGCCCCAAAATCTACTACGTTACGGACCGTCCCCTGAAGCTCCATGCCCTTTTCCAGATCATCAAGGGTCATAATGCCTTTTTTCAGAAGCGGTTTCGAAAATGTATCACGAGGGTCCCGGTTCGGTCTCTTTAAATCCTCAATAATATCCTGCAGTGTAGGAACGCCTACTTCAAGTGCTTCAGCCAACTGAGATACCTGTTGGTTTTCCAGAGCCTCTTTCATTTCTTTTGTGCCCGCCTGCACTGCTTCAAGCTTCAGGTAGCTGAGCAGACGCTCTGCTGTCTGATAGCTCTCCGGATGAATGGCCGTACGATCGAATGGGTTTGCCGACTCCGGTACCCGCAAAAAGCCTGCTGCCTGTTCGTATGTTTTCGCCCCAAGTCTCGGAACCTTCTGCAGCTCCTTCCGGCTCGTAAATCCTTTAAGCTCCTCTCGCTGCTTGATCACATTGTTTGCGACTGCCTTGGAAAGACCCGCCACGTATTGAAGCAGGCTGCCCGAAGCACTGTTAACATCTACTCCTACCTGGTTCACTGCCGTTTCCACCACAAATGTCAGCGACTCATTTAATTTAGCCTGCGAAACGTCATGCTGGTACTGGCCGACCCCGATGGACTTCGGATCTATTTTCACGAGTTCTGCCAGAGGATCCTGAAGCCTGCGGGCAATAGAAGCAGCACTGCGCTCTTCTACCTGCAGTTCCGGAAATTCTTCACGCGCGACCTCTGAAGCAGAATAAACACTCGCTCCAGCCTCGTTTACAATAATATATGAAACATCCGCCTTCGTCTCCTCAACGACTCTGGCGATAAACTCTTCCGTTTCCCTCGAAGCTGTCCCGTTGCCAATAGCTATCACCTGTATTTCGTGCTTTTCAATTAAGGCGAACACCGTTTCCTTTGCTTCAGTTACTTTATTTCTTGGCGGAACCGGATAGATCACTCCCACCTCAAGCAGTCTTCCATTTCCGTCTACGACTGACAGCTTGCAGCCGGTACGGTAAGCTGGATCTACGCCCAGTACGATTTTCCCCTTCATCGGAGGCTGCAGCAGGAGATTACGAAGATTTTCGGAAAATACGGAGATGGCCTGAGTTTCTGCTTCCTCTGTTTTAGCTTTTCTCAGCTCCCGTTCCACTGCCGGTCCGATCAAACGTTTATAGCTGTCTTCGATCGCTTCGTTCAGCTGAGGAACAACAGGTGAGCCAAAGCGCTTTACTACCTTTTTCTCTATAGCGGATAAAATTCTTTCTTCCGGCGCTTGAAGGGAGATCTTCAGGATACCTTCACTTTCCCCGCGGTTCATGGCCAATACCCGGTGAGACGGGGCCTTGGCTAGCGCTTCTTCATGATCGTAGTACATGCTGTAAATGCCGCGTTCATCTTTCTTTTCATCTTTGGCTGCTGAATGAAGCCTGCCTTGTTTATAGCTGAGCTCACGGACGCTGCGGCGAATATCAGCATCGTCGGCAATCTGTTCAGAAATAATATGTCTTGCACCTTCAAGTGCTGCTGCTTCGTCCACTACTCCCGCCTCTTCATTAACATAAGCCTGCGCTTTTTCCTCCGGCATGCCTTCTTTCGGCTGGTCCATAAGCCATTCCGCTAACGGGGCAAGCCCTTTCTCTTTTGCTGTTGTTGCTTTCGTTCTTCTTTTCTGTTTGTAGGGGCGGTATAAGTCTTCCACTTCTTGAAGCTGCACGGCTTCGTTGATAGATTTTTTTAACTCCGGCGTTAACTTTTCCTGTTTATCAATCAGCCGCAGTACTTCTTCTTTACGCTCTGCTAACTGATTCGCATAATTCCAGGCCTGTTGAACGTCCCGAATGACTGTTTCGTCCGAGGCGCCTGTCTGTTCTTTACGATAACGGGCAATGAAAGGTACCGTGTTGCCCTCTTCAATCATATGTATAATGTTTGTGACATGTTTTTCCCGTATTTGAAGATTAGAAGCTATCCGGGTCGTAACACTATTTATTTCTTTTTCCATTTGCACTTCCTCCTGTCTAGCGCACCATCCATTAAAATTTATGCCTACTTGTATTATGACGCACGCCTGCATGTATAAAACACAACTTCATCATAACATCAAAACGCATACCCTGCTTTTTCCTTTATGTACAAAAAACCCCCTCACCACCGGCAGTGATGAAAGAGGTTTAACCTAATGAACCGACCATTAAAGTAACATCATCGTTTTCATTTTCAGCTTTTTCAGCGAGTTTATTTTTGTATTCTTCTGCCGATTGCATATAAGGCAAACTACGCTGGTCTTCAGAAGAAACAGTCATTCCGTCCGAGTGAAGCACAAAAGAGATGCCCTTTTCAAAAGGAACGTATTCGAGCCGGTACTGAAATTTCCTCCCCGAAAGATATCCCTTTGTCGGAATGGGACGAAAAATGTCTTCATTGTCAGCGCTGATATAGCAAGTAATGTTGCCAATGCTTCCATAAATCAGTTCCTGCTCTTTATAGCAGACTTTAATTATTGCAAGAACCACTCCCCGTTCAGAAACGAGCGCACGGTTACAGCGCTCTAACAGCATAGGAATGGCCTCATGTTTATGCGCTCTGATAATATTCATTGCAATCTCCGCGGACTGCCTGGCACCTTCACCGCTTCCCAGGCCATCCGTCACAGAACAGAGAAAGAAGTCTTCTGTTTCTACTATGAGATAGCTGTCCCCGCAAACACGGTTGCCCGGCTTCGTTTTTTGAAAGACCGCGGTATTCACTTGTGTATTCGAGGTAGAGTCCGTCATTACAGGCACTCCGAAGGCTCCACTCTTATAGATTCACGCAGTTTTTGCAGAGCCCTTCGCTGCAGCCTTGAAACATGCATTTGGGAAATTCCCAGCTGCTCTCCTGTTTCTTTTTGGCTTAAGTTTTCAAAATACGTGCATCTTAGAATTTCTTTTTCTCTGTCTGTTAAAACAGCAAAAGCTTTTTGAAGCAGCAGCTGCTGATCTGTTTTTTCATACCCTTCTTCGTTGGCACCGACGAGGTCTAGCAGGGTGACGGCACTGCCTTCCTGATCTGCTTCAATGGAACGGTCCACAGATAAGGCCTGATAGCTTTTGCCCATTTCCATCGTTTCAAGAACTTCTTCTTCGCTTACTTCAAGGTACTCGGCAATTTCGTCCACATACGGAGAACGCTGCAGGCGAGTAGTAAGCTCTTCCACTGCTTTTTTAATTCTTGGCCCGAGTTCTTTAATACGGCGCGGGACGTGCACACTCCACGTTTTATCACGGATAAACCGTTTGATTTCCCCTACAATGGTTGGAACCGCGAACGATTCAAAGCTTCTCTTAAAAGAATCGTCAAAACGGCGCAGCGCTGCTAGAAGCCCAATCATTCCTACTTGATATAGGTCGTCATCGTGATCCTGTCCCCGGGAAAATTTTCTCGATAAAGACTGCACAAGCGGTTCATAATGCTCTACAAGTTTTGTTTGAATTTCTTCTGTGGGGTCTTCCTGGAACTGGCGGATCCATTCATAAACTTCTTCACTCGTGCCATTATTTTTGTTCTTGCGCGTTTGTTTCGGTTGAGACTCCGTCGACATTGTTTTCCACCTCGTCTCTTTGCAGAAACTTTGTCATAGAAATAGCCACTCCATTTTCGCCGCTGATTTCTACTTTATCCATCAATGTGTCTATGAGGAACAGTCCAAGTCCCCCCTCTTTTAATTCATCGATCGGCTTCTTGCTGTCTACGGGACCCAGATTTTGATCCAGTTCTTCAAGAACAAAGCTTTGGCCGGTGTCTGCTACCACCATCTCCACCCGGTCTTCAAATACATTACAGGACAGATTCATATTGCCGGTTTCTTCGTATGCATGGTTCACCACATTCGTGCATGCTTCCGCTACTGCAATTTTAATGTCCTCAATGTCATCGTAAGAAAAACCGAGGCGGTTTGCGAGTCCAGAAACTGTCAGCCGGGCGATTCCCACGTATTGAGGCTTGGCCGGAAGGGTCATTTCCAAATAATCTGACTGACGTTCCATTATTTGGCCTCCTCTGTATTTTCATCATCAATAGTAATCACTTCATCAAGTCCGGTAATGGTAAACAGGCGCTTCACCCGTTCATTCAAACCTGTCAGGCGCAGTGTGGCACCGTGGTTTTCAGCTGACTTTAAAGCGCCGATAAATATACCAAGCCCCGTACTGTCGATATAACTTACGTCTGTCAGGTCCACGATCACTTCTACGCCCTCTTCTTCCGTCAGCGGGTTCAGGTTTGCTTTCAGCTCCGGAGCCGTATAAGCATCAACTTCTCCAGCCACTCTTAAAATTTTCTTTTTATCTGCTTTCTCTATCACTTCTGTCGATAAATTCATTTAGTAAACCTCCTCATAACCATGCTGCTATATATAAATTACGATTTTTTACTTGTGCATCTTTCTCATTCTTCCCAAATCATAACCGGTTTAAACATTTCTTCGCAGAATAATCAATGTAAAGTCGTCGCGGAGCTGGAACCCCTGAGCTCTCTCCAGTTCATAAAATACGTGATTTACAATTTCCTGGGCCGGGAGATGCTGATACGTACGAATGAGGCGTGTGATAGCTTCGCGTTCAATAAAGCCATCATCGGTCCGGCATTCGGTTACGCCGTCTGACAAGAGCACAACAAAATCTCCCGGGTCCACCGTGAGCTGGTATTCCTTATAGTTAGTATTTCTTTTAATCCCGAGAACGATGCCTTTGGCATGCAGCTCTTCAAATGTATCCTCTGCTGCCTTGTAATAGAAACCGGGCTCGTGCCCTGCTCCCGCGTAGTTAAACTGATGGGAACGCGAATCATATGAGCCATACATCATCGTAATAAACATATTCGAAGCAATGTTCTGTTCCACTACCCGGTTTACGTTTTCAAGCAAAGCTCCAGGCTGCAGGCGCTGTTCCGGATAGCTGTCCATCGTGTACTTGATCATAGACATACATAAAGCAGCCGGTATGCCCTTTCCAATAATGTCAGCGATCGCAAGACCGACACAGTCATGGTCGTCTTTAACAAAATGATAGTAGTCGCCGCTCATCTTTGAAGCCGGTACACTTAGAACCCCTACATCCAACCCGTTCACGTGCGGGATTTCATCCGGAAGAAACGTCTGCTGCATGTTCGCAGCTACGTTGATCTCCGCTTCGAGCTCCTTTGTTTTATCACGAAGGCTCTGATGTTCGCGATAGGCAAGGCCGTATCCCATCATCACTTCGAGAAGAAGCTCAAATGATTCATGGGCTCCCTTAGGAAGCTCCGGGAAAAATTCTTCCAGTACCTCCAGGTGAAGGCTGACGACTTCCTCCGGGGAAATCTGTTCCTCAAGTACTCTCTTACTGAACTGTTGGGCATAATAGAGCCCCTGTTCACTCTGTTCCTCTAAATACGCTCTTAAAATATTTGCATATTGGTCATGCAACAATTCCTTCGACTCAGCCAATGTTTTTCCTCCTTAACGGAGCCATTTGATTGCCGTTATCGTTGTACCCTCTTCCATCACCGAGTCAACGTCAAAATCATCCATTAATCTTCTAACTCCTGGAAGCCCGGCTCCTAAACCACCCGAAGTAGTATACCCGTCTTCCATTACTTCTCTTATGTTCTTAATGCCGGGACCACGGTCTTTAGCCGTAATCTTTATACCCTTCTTTTTCTGGGTTCCCCGGGTTTCTTCCACTGCCTCAATAACGATTTCCCCTTTTTCAGCATACAGGTAGATGTTTCTCGCCAGTTCTGAAATGGCTGTCGTTATTCGCGCCTGGTCCACCCCGCCAAATCCTATTTCCTTGGCTAAATTCCGTCCGGCCTGCCTGGCCGACACAATTCCCCATTCGGTCTGCACTTCAACACTGGATTGGATACTCATATTTACCCCTCCAATTCCTGTTGAAGTTTCTCAAGTCCCTGCTCAAGATCTAGCGCTGTTGGTACTTCTTCGAGCATAATGCCCATATCTATCAGAGTAATCGCTACTGCCGGCTGAATCCCCGTCAAAACGACTTTCGCTCCCATTAAGTTGGACATTTCCACGACATCGCCCAGCACTTTAGCGATAAATGAGTCGATCATATCCACAGAGGTCAAATCAATTACTACCCCTGTAGAGCCTTCTTCATGGATTTTGCTTAACAGATCTTCCTGAAATTGAAGAGCCGTTTGATCATCTAAATCTACCTGCACTGAAATTAATAAATAGTGACTTAGTTTTAAGATTGGAATCCGCATCGTCTTATGCCCTCCATTCTGCTCCATGCTCTATTCGGACCATTTTGCGCTGCGTTAATTCAAGCGCTGATTCAATACCCTTGCGCAGGCTGCTCTTTGTCGGAAAGGTACTCAGGTCAATGCCCAGGTTTACAATTGTCTGGGCAATCTCCGGACGAATACCGACCAAAATACACTCCGCTCCTACCAGCCTTACCGCTTTAGAGGCTTGAATAATATGGTTTGCTACCATCGTATCCACTACCGGCACGCCGGTTATATCAATCAAAACCACCTGGGAACGATGCTGAATAATCCCGTCGAGCAAATTCTCCATAATGAGCTTTGCCCGCTCGGTGTCAATCGCTCCTATCAAAGGCATGACACTAACTTTTTCGAAGACAGGAATAAGAGGAGCAGAAAGTTCATTTAAAGCCATCTGCTGCAGTTCAAGTGTTTTCACCCATGAATCGGAATAATCATCAACCAGCTGGTTCACGATCGCATCCACCCATTCTTCCACTTCTACAATCAAGTTCATGCTGTCTTCTTCTGCGTTATTAATATATGGAACAATGTAAGCTGTAACGATGCGCCGGAACGCCTGCATCCCCTGCGTAAAATAACTCAATGGCCAATCGGTCTGGATAAGCCGCTCCGCAAAATGCTTAATCTTGCCCTCGGCTTCCGACCGCTCTAAACGGACTGAGCTGTACAGCACATCAATAAATTCTTCGTTGTTTGTGAATACTAAATCATCAGGAAGGGAGTTTTTAAAATACTCTTCCTGGACCCGGGCCATCTCTTTTTTCCAATTGGAGACCAGCTGTTCCTGATGGTCATTGATGGCCTGCACTACAGATGAATGCATCGTAAATTCCTCCATCTAGTCTGTCCATTTTCCGTTTTATAGGCGGGGTATGTTATATATATTACTGCCCGGACTGGTGCATACTTTGTATTGTGACGCTTGTTAAGGATACACCTGTACACCATCATACTCTATTTAGTATTATTCCATGTATAGTACTTTAGCGCAAACAATTATAGCTACATTCATATATACTCCTGAAGAAACTTTATTACAATAAAAAAGCTGCCCGCCTTTCACAGACAGGCAAGCAGCTTTTTATTAATTTTTGTTTCTTAAAAAAGAAATATAATTTCGAGTGTTTTAGATTCCGCTAAGCAACCGGCGATTCAAAGAGTGATCCACTTCTGTTTCTGCCTGAAATGATTCAGCAGCAATATTTAAATTGATACTGCTCATTTCTTCGTACCCTTGCTTCATCGCTTCTTGAAACTCCAGACGTTGGCGTTCTTTTAGATACATCTCCGTAGCTTGATGAATAAACTCGTTGCGGTTTGAGCTCTGCTGCCCCTCTTCAATCATTCCATCAAGTTCGTCAAGAAGATAGTCAGGCAGGCTGACCTTAATCTGCTTAGTGCTTTTCTGATGCACTCCACACACCTCCAGGTTGACCCTTTTAGATTACCATCCCTTAATCATTACTTAACTCATCATAGCATTTCTATATGCTGTTTGCAAAGCGCGTTTTTTATAAAATCAAGCTCCGGGCCTGTTATCAGGAGGATATACCCGGGGGACACGTTTACTGATGATGCAGGGAACTTCGTATGTAATGGTACCGAGACGACTGGCTACTTCCGTGACGCTGATCGTTTCCTCTCTCTGACTGCCAATCAGCGTTACTTCCGTATCCACTGGAACTTCATGAGGCAGCCGTACCATCATCTGATCCATGCAGATACGGCCGACAATAGGCACGCGGTATCCATCTACCAGTACCTCGCCTTGATTTTCAGCATGCGCCCGCAGCCAGCCATCGGCATAACCGATAGGCACCGTGCCAATCCATTCATTTTCCACGGAGGTATAGGTTGCCCCATAGCTGATACTTGTGCCCGGCGGCACTTCTTTCACCTGAGTCAGGCGGCTGTGAAGTGTGAATGCTTCTTTAAGCGTAAAAGGAAGATGTTCAGTAATGTTCTCCGCTGGGGTCAATCCATACATGGAAATACCGAAGCGTATCATGTTAAAGCAATGCTCGGGAAAACGCATAGCTGCCGCACTGTTGCCACAATGAATCAGCCTGGGAGAACGTCCAAGATGCTGTACCAGGTCGACGACCCGGGAAAATCGGGCGTACTGCTGTTCAAAATAAGTGGTTTCGAGCTCATCAGCAGTAGCAAAATGCGTATACATCCCCTCCAGCTCTACAGAAGGATTCTGGGCTGCAGCGTCCAGAAAAGAAGCAATTTCGCTATCTTCCCTCAATCCTAAACGTCCCATGCCAGTATCCACCTTCATATGAATTAAAAGCGATTCCCCGGAAGCATACTTGGAAGCTTCTTTAAGCCACTCTTCCTGAAAGACCGTGAGCCGGATACCATTGCGGGCAGCCACTGGGGCATCCTGCGGACGCGTTCTTCCGAGTACGAGAATCGGCAGCTCTATACCAGCCTCCCGCAGTTCGAGTGCTTCTTCGAGAAGGGCTACGCCAAAATAAGAAGCCCCTGCCTCTGCTGCGGCCAAAGCGGTCGCTGCTGCGCCGTGCCCGTATCCATCTGCTTTAACTACGGCCATTACGGCTACGTCCACTGCATGGAGCTTCCGTATTTCACGGACGTTGTATTTAATATTTTCTGTATTAATCTCTGCCCAAGTATCCCGGTAGGATTCGCTGGAAAAAGCCATGATGATTCCTCTTTTCTATCATTTCTTTTGTGACTGGATGAAAGCAATTGCTTTCGGCAGATAATCGATCAAATTGGATGCAGTAAAAGAATAATCCGATACCCCTTCTGCTGTCGCCATTTCTGCAGCTAAACCGTGAATATAAACTGCATTACAGACGCCCTGTTCCACCGTGGGGGCCTGAAGCATCATAGCAAGCACAATTCCGGTCAGTGCATCGCCAGAGCCTCCCTTGGCAAGAGCACTACTGCCACTCGTACTCACGTATTGTCTGCCTTCAGGTGTAGTAATAATCGTATTTGGCCCTTTAAGCACGACGTAGCAGCCAAATTCACGTGCGTAATTGCGCGAAACTGTAAACCGCTCCGCATTGATTTCTTTTGGGGAAAGGCCAGTCAGCCGGCCCATTTCACCGGGGTGGGGCGTCAAAATCAACGGAGACTCTCTGTTGGTCATTTCCTCTTCAAGCTCCGGGAGAAAATAAAGACCGTCTGCATCTAGTACAAGCGGGATTTGTGTCTCAGTCAACAGCCTTCTCGTTAATACTTTTGTGCTGTCCGTCCTTCCCAGCCCTGAACCGGCTGCAACGCCGTCCATGCTGGCCCACGGGAATGGGGTATGCTGCAGGTCAGCCACCTGCCCGTTTTTCGTTTCAGCCAGCGGAAAATATGTTGCCTCGAGCACGTGAGAAGCGACCGCTGTCAACGCAGACTCCGGTACACTGGTGGTCAGAAGCCCGATACCCGAACGCAGGCAGGCATTCGAAGCGATGGCCGGCGCGCCGGGCATATTATAAGCCCCTGCTATAAGCAGCCCTTTGCCGTTATCGCCCTTATGGGACTCCTGCGTCCGTTCCGGCAAACTTTTAGCTGCGTCGTCTGCCTCCCACGTCTGTCTTTTCTGGTTCAATGTTTCCCATGAGATTCTCGGCACGCCTATCGACACAGTCCGGATCTCTCCGTAATAATGCCTCGCCGGATACAGGTACGTGCTCAACGTAGGAGCTTCAAGAACTACCGTGGTATCTGCCATTACAGCTGTTTCGGGCAATTCTTCCTCATTTGCCGGCACGCCGGTAGGAATATCCACCGCTGTAACTGGTGCTTTTATGCTGTTCAGCCATCTGGCTGTAGAATAAAAAGGCTCCTTCAGCTCTCCATGAATTCCCGTACCGAGCATGGCATCAATATAAATGACCCCTTCTTCCGGCGAATCTGGTTCAGGGATGCCGGTACCTGCCGTCATCGGAAGACCACAGGCACAGTATAAATTTTTATGGTACAGTGCGCCTCCAGAAAGGGCGTCCTCTGCGGCCAGCAAATACACGCTGACGTTCCAGCCAAGGGACGAAAGATTTCTCCCGATAACGAAGCCATCACCACCGTTGTTTCCCTTCCCGGCAAAAATAACGGCCGTATGCGCTTCAGAGTGCATCTTATGAATCTCATCTGCTGCTGCACGTCCAGCGTTTTCCATTAATAGCTCTTCTTTCATTCCAATTGTTTCAATCGTGTATTGGTCGAGCTGCTGCATCTCTTTACTCGTTACGATCTGCATATCCTTCACTCCTTTCTTCAATAATAACCTGGGCAACTGCACTGTCCCGCGAATGGCTGATGGATACGTGTATCGTATACGCTTCATAGCCCCTGCAGCGGAGCAGCGGCTCTCCTTTCCTTCCGTTACTCACCGTAATATCGTGAAATCCTGTCTCTGCAGAAATACCAGTTCCCGCTGCTTTGACAAATGCTTCCTTAGCGGCAAACCTCCCCGCTGTGAATGCTACCAGTCGTTTGCCGGAAAGCCGCTCGGAGGCTATTAATTCCTGCTCATTTAAAATTCGCGGCAAAAATTTTTTCTGTTTTAGAGAGCGTTCGATCCGCTCTAATTCAATAATGTCTATGCCGATTCCCTTAATCATACACTTCCCCTTCCCGCAACGCTTTTCGTGTATTCCTTTATTTATTCGTGCTACACTGGCCGTATATACTTATACACCTTGGTATACCCGTTACCAGAAAGGGGATTAACCCACTTGTTTATCCGCCATGAGACTTTTTCTACTTTTTTAAGGCGCTACCCTGTAATCTCTATTATACTGGTGATCCATCTGCTGTTATTTTGCTGGGTGAATCTTTCTGCCCTGACAAACGGCCTTATTCCTTTCGGGGAAGTGATTTATTATTTGATGGTAGGCAACAACTTCGCTATTCAGAGCGGAGAGTACTGGCGTCTTCTTACTCCGGTGTTTTTACATACGTCATTCGGTCATGTGATTTTCAACTCTTTTGCCCTGCTGCTTTTCGGACCGCCTCTCGAATTCATGCTCGGCCGCCTCAAATTTCTGGCATTTTACTTAACAGCCGGGGTCATTGGAAATATTGCCACGCTGTTTTTTGGCGGGCTCTATTTGTCACACCTTGGTGCCTCGGGCGCCATTTACGGACTGTTTGGTGCGTATGTATTTATTATGATGAACCGCCGGCACCTAATTGACCCTTCAAGTGCCCAGATAGTTGTTGTCCTGCTTGTGATAGGCATGGTGTTCACTCTGTTAAATTCCGGGGTCAACATATGGGCGCACTTGTTTGGATTTGTTGCCGGGTTCGGGCTGATCCCTCTCTTTTTAAAAAAAGTTGTTCCTTTTTATTTTTCTCACGGCTACGGGCCTTCTTCCGATATACTCAGGCCGCGACGGAAGATCCGGGCAGTAACTGCCCAGAAAGCAGGGAAACGGATTGCCCTGATTATCGCCTACATTATAGTAGGAGCCGTATTTCTTCGTGTGCTTCAGCTCGTCATCACAGCTTTGATGTAGAAAGAAAAGCGGAAATGCCCTGGTAGCCGCGAAGGGTACTTCCCGGCCGCGCAGAGCAGCCTGCTGCTCGAAGTCGGACGGAAAGTAATCCCGAGAGGGGGGCATTGGAGCTGGACAAGAAGAAAAGCGGAAGAGGCTGAACAGTGACACGGGATCTGGAAGCTCTTTTGACAAGTGGCTCTTTCACTTGAAAAGAAGAGCTGAAGAGACCTGCCGTCACTGGCTTCTGAAGCTGGACATAGAAAAGCAGAAGAAGCCGAACAGTAACGCGGGAAACCATATTTCCACCTATGTATCAGCGCCTGCGCCAGATAGAAAAGAGGCCCTTCCCGCAGTGAAGTGGCCTCTTTTTCGTCACCTGCTCTTTACGAGCAGATTGATGGCTTCCTGTACAGATTCGTTCGTGTCTTCTCCACGTTCCATTTGCTCCCGCATGCACTGTTCCAGGTTTTCACTGACGATTACACCGATCGCACGATCCATCGCTGAACGTGCCGCTGACATCTGCCCTACAGTGCTCCGGCAGTCTTCGCCCTCTTCCATCATCCGAAGGACACCCCGCACCTGCCCTTCAACGCGGCGAAGTCTATTTTTAATATTTGAATCATATTCCATGATTTAAGCAGCCTCCAATGTATTCAAAATATCCCTCGTCATTATACATGAAATAATTAGAAGTTTCCTATACCTTATAACAAATTTAGAGTCAGCCGGCTTTCCAATTCATCGTATTAGGAGCCGAAGGAACTTCCCATCTCTGATTGAGCGGCACCTCCCCGATTGGTTCACTGCTCTCAGAAATAAACTCTATAGAATCATATCCAAAATCAGCAGCCGCAAGCCCAACCGCATCCATCATCGCCTGCTGCACTTCCGCAGACGTATCTTCAAGAGACCCTGCCAGGCTGATAGTGACTGATTCACCCTCCTCTTCTACATTCCCCACAGTAAGAGAAGCGGGAATGGGGGCCCTCACTTCGGAGATTTCAGGCCCTTCATTCATCTTTACCAGTGTTTCCTCCAGGGAAAGAAGAGAACCGTTCCCATTCGTCGTAGAAACGCCGGCCCCTTCACCGGTTACCAAGTAAGAGGATTCGTTTACATCATATAAATAGTAGCCGCGATTCTGCTCGATGTCCCCCGCCTCTATTTCTTCATCTTCATTGTCTTCAGTGGATATATTTGATACCGCTATACCTTCTTCTCCTAAATAACGGGCAAGCTCTTCAATACCCCGCTCAATCTGGCCGGCTTCCACATTTGTAGTTTCAGAGGACACTGCTGCTTCGAGCCTGCCATTATCAGTATCTTTCCACGAAACTTTTTCTGTCACCGCAGGCCCGAGCCCAAAGTCATTACCATCGATTTCTTCAGTAATGTAACTCAAAAGATTCTTCAGATCTGTTTCCGCCACAAACGTCAAAGGGACAATGACTGACCCCTCCATACTTTCGAAAGGAATAGTTACAGCATTTACACCGCTGCTGCTTTCTTCCTTTGTAAGCGCCGATACATATCCGGCCGGCACTTCTCCGCTCTCCTCCGTGTTTTCCTGGATCTCTGGGGATCCTTCTTCTTCGGTGTTGCTTTCTGCAGGCACAGATTCTTCATCGCCGGTGCTGTCTGAAGCATCTTCATCTGTATTTTCCGATTCCTGACGTTCGGTTGACTCTGAATCTCCAGTTTCATTCTCGTCTTCAGCGTTTTCTTCCTGAGAAGGGGAAGCTGTCTGATTCGAAGTCCACCATATTCCCGGAACGATAAGTATCGCGAGTAAGAGGATTGCCGCCGAGGTGAAAACTGGAGCCGGCCATCGCCGGTGCGTGCGGTGTCTTTTTTTCGAATCCAGCCGATCCTGAATATTATGATAGATTTCATTTTTGGACCGTTTATCCTGCACCCGGGGCATTTGCTTTAATGAATGTTCAATCCGTTCCCTGGAACGATTATGCTTCTTCAATCTCCTGCCCTCCTTTCTTCTAAGTTTTCCCTGTTTTCCATTAAGTCCTGTATCTTTTTCACGGCCCGGTGCTGTGTCGTTTTCACCTTACTTTCCGACCATCCGAGCACTTCGGCTGCTTCTTTGATCGAGAGCGATTCCACGTAACGAAGCATAAGCACCTGCCGCTGATCCGCCGAGCATGCTTTCATGCATTCGTAAATTTCACGCACATCGTCTTTGGCAGTTAGAATTTCGTCTGGAAGCGGCGCCGGGTCCCGCATTTCTTCTTTTGACAGAGGGCCAAGCACGCCCAGCCATTTCCGCTTTTTTCTATTCTGCTTGCGGATCCAGTCTATGCCAACATGCCTGGCGATAGAATAAAGCCATGTTTTTTCACTGCTTTTACCTTCAAACGTATCAAAGGAATGCAGAACTTTAATATAAACTTCCTGGACCAGTTCTTCTGCCGTTTCACGATCCCGGACCATATAAAATAAGTATTGGAAAAGGGAGTGATGATATTGTTCATATAGCCTTTCAAACTCATCATGCATGATGAACACTTCCTTAATGTAGACGTTCCCTGTCTGTATTAGTTACACCGGTAATTTTATTAATAGATAGTGGAAAAAGGGATTACGTTTCCACTCGTTTTCTTTTTATGTATATTCAAAATTTAATTCTTCTGCTGATGCCTCATAAGATATTAGCAAAATACTTCGCACTATTATAGCATTTTCACAGTTTTTTCTGAAAAACCCACTGATGCTGACGCATTCGGATTTAACATTAGTAAAGTCCTGTTTATCTTCCTTTAAGGGATTTGAACCTTTCTTTATTTCAAAACATGGTATAATTATGTAACAACATTGTATTATTTGTAAACTAAATTTAATATTTGACCGGGGGGATTCCATGAAACGATTCTCATTTTTAGCAATTGCTGCCACAGCCATTATTACTCTCAGCGCCTGCGGAACCGCAAACAATGAAAACACGGAAAACAATGAAAACACATCCGAGACGGCTTCTGTTGAAGCCAATGGAAAAGAAGAGGAAAAAGAAAGCCAAGAAAATAAAGAACAGGCAGACAAAGAAACAGCTTCCGAAGCTGATGAAGAGACAGAATCCGACAATTCCACTGAAGATAGCTCCTCTACAGAAGAAAACGCCACAGAAAATGAAAAGGAAAGCGTAGATTCTTCAGATACCTCCAACGAAGAGGCTTCATTAGAAAATGCCTCGCCTGAAGATAACGCGACAGAAGAAAGTGCTTCTGACGACACAGCCAAGAGCGAAGAGGAAGCCATTGAAGAGTCTGCTGAGGCTTCCGAAGATGCTAATGCGGAAACAAACAGCGCTCCAGCTTCTGACGAAGAAGAGGGAGTAACAGAGGAAGTGACTGTTTATTACCTCGACAGCGATTTAATGGAGACGATTTCTGAAACCCGCAGCCTCGAAGCAGCAACGGAAAACGACCTGCCGTTTGAAGCTGTGCAGGCATGGCTCGACGGCCCTGAAACAGAAAACGCGGTGAGCCCGCTTCCAGTGGAAACAGAAGTGCAGTTTGTTGAATTTAAAGGCAATACCGCCTATGTTTCCTTTGAACCCTCTGTGCTTGAGGCTACTACAGTTGGAAGTACGCTTGAGCTTGCTTTTGTAGAACAACTGTCAGCTTTGATGGACCAGTTCGGATACGGCCAAACGCAGATTCTCATTGATGGCGAAGTCGTTACAGACTTTTACGGTCACCGGGAAATTGACCAGCCTATTGAAGCAAAAGACCCGTCTGACCTTTACGGCAGTAACTAACGCCATGTATATAAAAAAGCGCCCGCATATGCGGACGCTTTTTTTGATCTCTGTTAAGTGCTCAGCTTCTCTGCCACTTTTGCCACCCGGGCGCCTAAACGGCCGCCCATTGTCAATTCGCCTTCGCTTGGCATCCGGGTTCCATCGGGGCCGGCAAGCGTAGAAGCACCGTACGGCGTTCCACCGACAAATTCGCGCTCAGTCATTTCCGGATTCTCTCCATAAGGAAGACCGACGAAAATGAAGCCGAAATGAAGAAGCGGAACGATCGATGTAATAATTGTCGTTTCCTGGCCGCCATGAGCCGTATTTGTGCTC
Organism: Marinococcus halophilus; assembly: GCF_900166605.1. Classification (NCBI taxonomy): domain Bacteria; kingdom Bacillati; phylum Bacillota; class Bacilli; order Caryophanales; family Bacillaceae; genus Marinococcus; species Marinococcus halophilus. The sequence continues at coordinate 709,093 of NZ_FVZD01000005.1, read as the reverse complement.
GTAAAGATTCCGGCTACCTTGCCTTCAAGGGACCCATTCGCCCAAAGGCCTCCAGCTGCGTCCATAAACTGCTTCACCTGGGCCGGCATGTTGCCAAAGCGTGTCGGAATACCCCAAACAACGCCGTCGGCCCATACGAGATCATCCGTTGTAGCTTCAGGAATGTCCGCCTGTTTATTTTGTGCCTCTACGTAGGCCTCCTGTGTGGACATGCCCTCTTTAGCCATCTGCGATTCGGGAATTCTTACGACCCGTACTTCGGCTCCGGTTTCTTCCGCGCCTTTTGCTACTGCCTTTGCCATTTCATGTATATGCCCGTACGCACTGTAAAATGGTACCAATACTTTGCTCACTGACAACACCTCTATTACTTGTATTTGTAAAGTTACTTACTTTTCGAAAGTACATGAAAATATTCGTACTGTCAACTCACCCTACAGGCTATACCCCTCCCCCTCCTCTACGAAACAACGATTTTGTGGTACTATGTTCATAAAGAGGTGAACTATTATGCAGAAGACTTCCATCTGCCCTAAATACGAATTTGCAGCGGAACTGCTCGGTAAAAAATGGATGGGCCTGTTGATCCTGGTGCTTCTTCAGGGACCGCTCCGCTTTAAGGATATTAAAAAAGAAATTCCCGATATGAGCGACCGATTGATTACAGAGCGGTTGAAGGAGCTCGAAGAAAAGGGAATTGTAGAGCGCAGCGTTTTCCCGGAAAAACCCGTGCGTGTCCAATACCAGCTAACGAATAAAGGAAAAAATCTCGAGCCGGTCATTAATGCGATCCAAAACTGGGCTGAGGTATGGGTTTAATAAAAAGCAGGCTCTTTTCAAACAGAAAATCCTGCTTTTTGTCATGACGCGCACCACAAAAAGCGGCCGCCCGCCGGCAGCCGCTTCACCTTTATTCTTTATTTTTCCAAAAACATCTGCGTCCAATACTGTCCGTATTCGCCGCCTTCCTCATAGCCTATGGCGATATGAGTGAAATCAGGGTTTAGAATGTTGTCGCGGTGTCCCGGAGAATCCATCCATGCATCTACAACGTCCTGTGGCGTATCCTGTCCGGCTGCAATGTTTTCACCAGCGCCATCATAGCTTACGCCGAACTCCTGCATCATTTCGAAAGGGCTGCCGTATGTCGGACTTTCATGAGCAAAATAATCATTCTCAATCATGTCCTGGGACTTCGCGTCCGCTACACTTTGCAGGGAGCTGTCCGCTTCTACCGGTTCAAGTCCATTTTCTGCACGTACTTCGTTTGTCAGACGGACCACTTCCTGTTCAAACTCAGATTCGCTTTGGGAGGAAACAGCCTCTGAGGTTTCAGCTGAACTGCTTTCTGATGAAGAACTGCTTTCGCTTCCAGGAATAGCAATGCTCTGGCCTACATTAATCACATTAGGGTTCTGAATGTTGCTGTTTTCTTCCATAAGCGCCTCTACGCTCACCCCGTGCTCCTGTGCAATCGTATTTAACGTATCTCCGGACTCTACAATGTATGTATCCTGCCCGAGAGCGGTCAATGGGAAAATAAGTGTTGCTGACAGAGCACCGACGACGGCTGTTCTTTTAAATCTCATGTCATTCACCTCTTATAAATGATAGATAACTAAATAAATGATAGCGTTATATTAAAATTTTACCATTAATTTCTTGAAAATAAACATTTCCAACGAATTTTACAAATTATTGCGGCTATTGTCCTACATTTTACATTAATTAAATGAAAAACTTCCCTGACATAACGTACTCACCACTTTTCTTTTACCCTGCTCATTGTTGCCGAAAACTAAGCTTATCTATTAAGATAGGAAGAGTGCTTACGAACGCGGCTAGACGATCAGCAAATTTAAACGAAGGATGGATATAACGAATGGCTACATGGAAAAACGAAATCGAATCCCGAAAGACGTTTGCCATTATTTCGCACCCGGACGCCGGGAAAACAACCTTAACGGAAAAACTCCTGTACTTTGGGGGCGCCATCCGCGAAGCAGGAAGCGTTAAAGGAAAGAAAAACCAGCGTCATGCGACTAGTGACTGGATGGAAATCGAAAAGCAGCGCGGCATCTCCGTTACAAGCTCTGTGATGGAATTTAACTACGAAGGCCACCGTATCAACATCCTCGACACCCCCGGCCACGAAGATTTTAGCGAGGATACGTACCGTACGCTGACTGCTGCCGATTCGGCGACCATGCTTATTGATGCAGCGAAAGGCGTCGAGGCGCAGACGAAAAAACTGTTTAAAGTCTGCAGCATGAGAGGTATTCCGATTTTCACATTTATCAATAAGCTCGACCGTCAGGGACGGGACCCATTCGAGCTGATGGAAGAGATGGAAGACATTCTCGGCATCCGCTCCTACCCTGTGAACTGGCCGATCGGCATGGGCCAGGACTTTCACGGCATCTACGATCGCCACGCCAAAAAAGTGGAATGGTTCAATCCAGACTCGCCTTCCCAGACGGAAGTTGTTTACGTGAACGGTACTGACGATCCTATATTAAAAGAGCGCATTGATCCGCAGCTGTTGTCTGCTTTTCAGGAGGAAATCGAGCTTCTCGATGTGGCCGGGGATGAGTATGACGAAGAGCGGATCAAAAGCGGCGAACTGACTCCTGTTTTCTTCGGAAGTGCCGTTTCGAACTTCGGTGTGCAGAATTTCCTCGAGTATTTCATGGAATGGACGCCAGCTCCCGTAGGAAGGGAAAGCGATCAGGGGTTCGTTTCCCCTATTAGTGACAATTTTTCCGGCTTTATTTTTAAAATCCAGGCAAATATGAATCCGAAACACCGCGACCGGATCGCATTTATGAGAATCACATCCGGTAAGTATTCCCCGGGCATGCAGGTGAATCACGTCCGCATAGGCAAAAACATGAAGCTGCACCAGCCGACCCAGTTTCTCGCCAAGGACCGCAGCATTGTCCAGGAGGCCTATGCCGGTGATATTATCGGCCTGTATGATCCGGGTACCTTCCGGATTGGCGACACACTTGCAGAAGCAGGCACATTTTCTTTTGAAGAGATGCCTCACTTTTCACCAGAACATTTTGCTTCCATTTCTGTGAAAGACGCGATGAAGCATAAATCATTTGAAAAAGGCCTCCAGCAGTTAACCGAGGAAGGTGCCATTCAGCTGTTCAAAACGTATCAGCGGGTGCCGGAGCAGCAGATTGTCGGCGTTGTCGGCGTGCTTCAGTTCGAAGTACTCGAGCACCGGCTGAATAATGAGTATAACGCCCATATTAAAATGGAAAATCTTCCTTTGTCGGTCGCCAGGTGGGTGGACGGACCTGCCGAGGCACTTAATACCTTTACCAGGAAACAAAAAAATCTCGCTCTCGACCGAAACGATCGCCTGGTTGCCTTGTTTGAAAATGAATTTCAGTTAAACATGGCTAAAGACAAATATCCTGATATTTCATTCCATGAAAATTCCTATTTTGTTTCCAGCCAAACAACGTAAGAATGAAAAAGCGGATTGCCTTTTTAACTGGCAGTCCGCTTTTGTTATCCAATTCATTTTTAATTTCATCATGCACGTGCCTGCAATAGGAACGTACGCTTTCCTCTGGCGCGGCTGACCGGGCATCTACGCTTTTCTTTTTGGCCAGCTTCGATGCCCAACCGCTCGGGATCACTTTCCGTCCGATTCCGAGCAGCAGGCTGCTCTGCACGGCCGGGAAGTGCCTGTCGCGGCTGAACGGGCATCTACGCTTTTCTCTGTCCAGCTTCAGAAGCCAGTGGCGGCAGGTCTCTTCAGCTCTTCTTTCCAAGTGAAAGTACCACTTGGCAAAAGAGCTTCCAGATCCCGCGCCACTCCCCGGCTTTTTACGCTTTTCTTCCTGGCCAGCTTCGTCCCGCAGTCGCTTATTCCGTTGGCTGCCCTGGCTTCCTTGGCTCTGGCCAAGTCCAGCCAGGGAACAGGCCAGCCGGATAAGTCTCCTGAAACGCGGGACTACGCTTTTCTTGATGGCTGTAGTTCTTTGATGAATTTTTTATCGATCCGGTGCTTGATTTTAAAAGGTGCTTTGCCCAGGCGGGTTTTATCACCGTAAATCATCAGTCCCTGCTTGCGTCCAAGGTTCAGAATAGCCATATAATTTTTCTGTGGTGAATACTTCGTCAGCTTTTTTCCTTTTAGGGAACGCTTAATGTTTTCGAGAAGCACAGGGGCTTCTTTGACAGCTGATATTCCGTTTTTCGGGATATCTTCATGGCCGGCAATTGTGACACAGTCTCCAACCCCGAATATTTGCGGGTATGCTACCGACTGCAGATGTTCGTTGACGAGCAGATAGCCTTCGCTGTCCACCGGAAGACGGGATGCTTCAAACCAGGCAGGTGCTTTTGGACCGGTCATCCATAATAAATCTTCATATGGAAAGGACAGGGAATCGGTTTCCACCGTGCGGTCTGTCACCTGGTGCACTTCTTCGTTCTCGAAGTACTCAATCCCTCTTTTATCAAGAAGATCGTACACCTGCTGGCGCGTTTCATCTGTATCTTCAGGGAGCAGCTTACTGCCCGAAATGATTTTTACCGGGGACTGGAACTTGTTTTTGTTTCTCCATGCCTGCGTGGTAAACGCCATTTCGACCCCTGCATAGCCGCCTCCGACAATAACCGGATGATGGCTTGTACGAACGCTTTCCACTGCTTCCGAGAAGTTTTCATTTGCCTTTAAAACCTCCGCATGCTTTTTCACATGTGGAATCTCAAGCCCCTTCGGCTGTGCTCCAATGTCTACAGAAAGATAATCAAAATGCATTACCTTACCTGCATTGGTCAAAACGATATTCTGCTCGGGATCTATGGAAGTAACCTTGGCCGAAACAAACGTGCCGCCATTTTCATTACAGAATGAGCGGAGCGGAACACGAATGTCCTCAATGGCGTAACGTCCCTCCATGTAGCCTGAATACATGCCGGAGTAGTACTGGTACTGTCCAGGGGAAATAAGAATCCACTCTACATTTTTTTTCTTTTTTTTCCATTCTTTTATTACAGAAAGGTGGGTATGGCCTGCTCCTACGAATATTACTCGTTTAGTCACTATATTTCCTCCTTGTTTCTTCAATTACCGAAACCATGCTACATACTTTTTAAGTACCTTGTTAACCGGGCTGTTAAACAAAGCTTCCCGCCAGTATTCATCGGCTGCTTTTTTCACAATATCTCCGTGAGCTGGATACGGATACACGATACTTGAAAAGGACCGCAGCTTCTTCTTCCATGTTTTTGCAGCAGTAACCTGCTGCATCCAGTCAGCGGCATGGCGCCCGACCGCATGCGCCCCGATAATGTTCCCTTTTTGGTCCGTTATGATTTTCACTAAAGGCGCCGGGTCTCCTTCAGCCAGAAAGCGGTCCACCTGTTTTCCTTCAATGCGGTAAATACGGGCGTCCACGCCTTCAAGACGCTTTGCTTCTTCTTCGGTAACGCCAAGATGAAAAATTTCCGGCTCCGTATAATACGCCCAGGGAAGCGCATTATAATTAATTTTCCGGCGCAGTCCGAAAACAGCATTTGAAACGACGGTTTGGCCTTCCATGCCAGCAGCATGCGTAAACATATAGCCGCCGCTTGCGTCGCCAACCGCATAGATGTGAGGGACAGACGTCTGCAATGTGCTTGAGACATCGATACTCCTATCTTTCCTTACCCTCACACCTGCTTTTTCTAATCCTATGTTGTTCGTGTTTGGGACACGTCCCGCTGCAAGCAAAAGAGCATCCGCTTCTATTCTCCGTTCGGTTTCTCCTTCTGTGACTGCGTAAATGCGCCCGTTGTCCTCTTCGAGCCTTACCACCCGGCTGTTAGGAATAAAATGGATTTCCTTCTCTAATTCTTTCTGCGCCCGCTCGGCAATTTCCTTTTCTTCTTTTGAAAAAATACGATCGCCCGAGTCTACCGTCGTCACAGAAGAACCGATGCGCGCAAGCGTCTGGGCAAGCTCCATGCCTACCGGTCCTCCACCGACACATACTAATTTTTTCGGAAGCTTCTCTGCTTCGAAAATCGTTTCGTTTGTGTAGTAAGGCAGAAGCTCCAGATTTTCAATAGGAGGAACGTTCGGACTTGAACCGGTGGCAATAACGATTCTTTTTCCGCCGATAACGCTCCCGTCTTCAAGGTACAGGTGATGCGGGTCCATGAATTCCCCGCGCCGCATGTATACGTCAATCCCAAGCGCTTCGAACTCGCTTATGTCATCAAGCTCCTGCACATCGGCTACCGCGTTTCTCACTCTTTCTTTTACATGATCGAAATCAGCGTCCCCGCTCATTTTCAGGCCAAACTCTTCTGCCGCTCTTCGGGCGTTCTGTATTTCTCTTCCGACGGTTACAAAGGCTTTCGAAGGTATACATCCGGCGTGCAGGCACTCCCCGCCCAGGTTTTTTCGATCATCAACCAGAGCAGTCTTCATACCAAACTGTGCTGCTCCGGACGCCACGGTCAGTCCGCCGGATCCGCCTCCCAGTACAATTAAATCGTAGTCACTCTGTGGCATTCTCATCCTGCTCCTTTAATAATCGTTTTGCTTCCAACAGTCTCTGCAGAGCGGTAAATGTTTCGACAAGTAGAAATAAAGCAGTGGAATATAGTAAAAAAGATGGAAAAAGCATCATTATGGAAAATAAAATAAATCCCTCTGTTCGTTCGGCTAGCCCTGCCTGGTAGTAAAATGATTTGACCCCGCTGCGTTCCGACATATTTCCGACCGTGAGAAACACAGTAATTGAAAATAAAATTGAGACGCTTAATAGAAGCAGCAGCCACATTAAATCCGGATACCGAAAGGCAAGGCCGAGCAGCACGCTCGCTTCCACGAGACGGTCGAACGTAATATCAAGCACTGTCCCAAATGCAGAGGGCCTGGTTTTTCTTGCCATCGCCCCATCTACAGTATCCAAAAACCCAGAAATCCACAAACAAATAAAAGCTGCCCATCCGACGTTAAAATAAATGAGTGGCCCCGTAAGAACGCCGATCCCGAAGGCGAGCACAGTTACCTGGTTGGCTGTCCAGTGCCGGCGCAGAAACCACTCAGCTGTTTTGTCTATAACCGGGTCTGCCCATTTTCGGGCGTGTGTATCAATCATTGCAGGTCCCCATTTATATTATTCATATCGTGTCCATACCCTTTTTTCGTAAATCGACAACCAAAACCAGTTTTATAAATGGTTTTAATGCTCTTTTTTCAAGCCGGAGTTACAAATGCCCTTCCGTGGAACGGTTCATTCACAGCAAGCGTAACGGCCTGCCTCCCCCCGGCTTCGTAAAACGTCTGGATCCAAAGGCCATACTGTTTCTTTACAGGTCCCGGTTCAACTTCAAAGGAATTGTTTCCGGCTTCCTTTGTAATCCGTAAGGATTCAGCCGGCACAAAGCCTCTACCCGAAAACCACCAGCCATCTGCCAGCAGCGAAGCGGTCTCCCGGCGTGCAGGCTCACGCATCAGTTGTTCTCTGTTCCCTGTTTCTATCACTTCGCCCCCATCCATTACACTAACGTTCTCCCCCATATCGAAGGCTTCTTCCCGGTCATGGGTTACAAACATGGAGGTGATGTTTTCTTCTTCAAGTATTTTTTTCACCCAGCGGCGCATTGTTTTGCGCAAATAACTGTCCAAGCTTGAGAACGGTTCATCAAGCAGCAGCACCTTCGGCTTCACCGCCAATGCCCGTGCAAGAGCCACCCGTTGCTGCTGGCCACCGGAGCATTGGTACGGATACAGCCCTTCGAGCTCTGCTATTTCCATTTTTTTGAGCAGTTCCCTCCCGGCTTTCACACGCTCTTTTTTAGGTATTCGTTTCATTTTCAGCCCGTATGTAACGTTTTGCAGAATCGTTAAATGAGGAAACAGCAGCGGCTGCTGAAACATTAAGACGATGGGACGCTTTTCCGCCGGCATCTCATTGACTTTTGTGCCTTCAATGGTCACCACTCCACCCGAAAACGTATCAATGCCGGCAATGCAGCGTAAAAGCGTCGATTTCCCCGTGCCGGATTTACCGACCAGGCTTCTGTTTTCTCCTTCTTCGAGCTCGATATTGATATTTCGGAGCACCTGCTTTTCCTGATAAACCTTGCTCCCGTTCTGAACGGATACATATGCCATATTTCCATACCCCTACCACGATTTTAAAATTTTTGTACTAAGCCTGAGCGCTCCGTCAGCAATCAGAGCTGCGGCTGCCGGAAGAGCGGCTGTCATTAAGGAAAAGGCGCTGACGGCTGACGGGGCCGCACTGTCTGTATACGGATAATACAATACTGCCATTGTCGTAACGGTCCCCCCCCCAATAATAACAGTCAGGGCAAACTGGCTGACTGAAATAACCACTGCAAAAAAGACAGCTGCACGCATAGAGGCAGTCATCTGAGGGAGCTCAATCAGCAAAAACCTGGACCAAGCCGTGCCTCCAAGGCTCCGCGATTGTTCATACTGGCTTCTCCCCATCCGTTCATAGCCGGCACGGATAATGCGAATGGTGTAAGGGAGCGTCGGAAGCAGATGAAAAAAAGCGACCCCGTACCACGTGTTTGCAGTACCGCTTTGCAGAGCAAAGATATGCAGGCCGACAGCAAGTGCAGTAATTGGTAAAAGGACGGGAATTAAAAGCATGGCATCGACCAGTTCCTTCCCCCTGAATTCCCGGACAACAAGAGCTTTAGCTGCCGGCACTCCAATGACCAGGTTTAAAGCTGCCACACATAGGGCGATGAGAATGGTTTGCCGCCAGGCCCCTGCAAGCAGAGGATCCCCAAAGGGCACACCCCATCCGTCGAGCGTCCAGGACACCGGCCAGAGCTCGCCAAATGGCCAATCGGCAGCGAAGCTTTGGAGGACAAGCGCAAGCAAAGGAGCTGCAAAGCAAAACGCAAAAATCCCCGCGGTTATTTTTCTTTTTCCTTTCATGCTACTCCCTCCTCCATATCCGTATCCGCAGACGGCGGGTATACCACATTAGAAGGGCACTAAGAGCGATGAATATGATTCCAATGCAGGCAGATACCGCGTAGGCGTAAGGTCTTTCCTCCCAGTTTCCTCCGCTGTACCATTCGAAAATAGTGACTCCGATCATTTCCGGGCGGGTGGCTCCAACTAATCCAGGTACTTCAAAGGCACCGAATACAAATGCAAACAGGATTACTCCTGTCTCCAGGGTGACCGCTTTTAAATAGGGCCACTCTGCGTCTTTAAATTTACGGAACGCGCCGCCGCCAAGCGTCGCTACAGCCTGTCTCGCCGTATTGTTCATTTCAAGATATACCGGGGCTGTCATCAGTATGACAAAGGGAATCTCTTTCCATACGTAGGATAAAATGATCCCAATTCCACCTCTGTCATTCGTCAGTATTGGAAATTCTGTTCGTTGATCGATCAGGCCCAGCTGCTGCGTAAGCGACGCTGCCCACCCGCTTTGCGAAAAAAACCAGATAACCAGATAAGCACCGACAAAGTGAGGTACAGCCATCGGCACCCAGAACAGTGCACCTGCGCCCGTACTGCGCTTTTTTCCGAACAGTAATTTGGACGCCGCAACGCCAATTCCCAGTGAAAGCACAGCGGAAACAGCGGTCACTCCAAGGCTGAAGCCAAGGCTTTCCCAGAATGAAGGCAGAGAAACTATTTCACGGAGAATGCCTGCGGGACTATTCTCTTTACCTAAACGCATCCAGAGTACTGTAACCGCGTAGATAGAAAGTCCCGCTGTAATAAGAAGCGCTGGCAAAAGCATAATGAGTGTGCTTTTATCTTTGAACAATTTCATCTTCCCAACGGTCTTCGGCCCACTCCACGTAGCCTGCATCCATTTCTGGCTGATAGGCTTCATTTAACACTTCAGCATCAAGCACAGAACTGCCGCGGTCCTGTTCAACGAATTTTTGGCGCATGTCCTCGGAGAGCGTATCAAGATCAAGCACGGTGCTGTCCCCCCACATCGATGGTGCCTGCTTCTGCAGCTGCGCTTCCGGGGAAACTAAATAATTGATTGCTGCCATTGCCCCGGGCACATTGGTACTGTTAAATGGAATAGATAGATAATGGGTGTTGCCGATCGAATTGTTTTCAAATACGAAAGTGTCCGTTGTTTCCGGGAAAGTGCCATTCTGGACCAGGCTCTCTGCTCTCGCTTCGTTGTAACCCATAGTCATAGACACTTCGCCGTCCCGGTAAAGACGGTCCAGCTGACTGAGCGAGGAGGGATACGTTTCTCCGTTTCTCCACAAATTCGGCTCCATTTCTTTAAGCGTTTCCCACATACTGCTGCTTTGTTCATTAATCCATTCTTCGTCATATCCCCGTTCAACGACTTCTTCAGCGTCGACATTATTATATATAAAATGACGCAGAAATGCGTTTCCCGTAAAGTCTGTCGCTTCCGGATACGTGAATTCACCCGGATTATCCTCCACCCAGGCGGCCAGCTCTTCAATACTGTTTGGCGGAGCATCGACTTTTTCAGTGTCATACATAAACGTAAACTGCACCGATCCCCATGGTACTTCCATTCCTTCAACCGGGGTCCCAAAATCATATGCGTTTGTATCGGCATCCATATCAATATGATCGTTTACATTCGGTAGAGCATCTGCAAAAGAACCGTATAAAAGATCATTTTCTTTTGCGTTACGGAAATTCTCTCCATTCAGCCAGATAATATCCATCGTTCCCTCCTCTGTTCCGGCTTCTTTTTCAGAATAAAGATTTTGCAGCGCGTCTTCGGTTTCAATTGGGTTCCGGTTCAGTGTAATGTCATACTGCTCCTTTAAACGCGGAGCCACCCATTCGTCTATGTATTCGTTAGTCCCCTGATCCCCGCCCCACATATGTAATTCCACAGTGGTTCCAGCGGCTTCTTCTTCAATATCCCCCCAGTTCTCTTCCTCCCAGGACGTCCTGCTCTTCTCCGTGTCCCCTGCGCACCCTGAAATTATCAGCACTGCTCCTACAGCTGCAATCACTTTCCAATTCATCCGCTTCACGTTCTCCCCTCCTGTACATCTATACCCTGTCCCTTTTCCCGTTTACCAATATCTCATACATACCATTTTTAGCGCCCGCACACAAAAAGACTGCCCTCTGCGGAGCAGCCTGCCCAATAATCAATATTACGCTTCTTCGCGGCGGCGGACTCCTCAAAAGATAAACGTGTCCCGGAAGATAGTGCTCCATCTGAGGCCGCCGGTCGGAGTGGCCACAGACGCCATCATTTCCTCTAACATTCCCATATCGTCGTGGCCTTCGCGAGTGTGCAAAAGCAATTCCCGATGCTGCCGGAGTAATGATTGCGGCAGATGATGGCAAAGCTATGGCGGCGAGCTTCCAGTTGATGACATAAATGATTCTCCCTCATATTTAATTTCATTCAGCTAACGAAACAAATATACGATTGGATCATAATTTATGAATGTTTTGTGAATCATTATTTTTTAAGCTTAACCCCCTGCCATGAGCGCTTCTGACCATACAAAAAAGACCGGAAAAATTTTCCGGTCTTTTCGCAATCCTTTAGGATAGTGGAGCTTCGAGCACCACTTCTCCCTGCGGAGCTTCATTGTTTGGCTGGGGTTCTTTTGTGATCGCTACAGCGTCCCAGTCTTCATTGACAGCATCTGAAGGCACAACTACGGAGCCGATACCACTTTCATTTGTAGTAAAGGATCCAGCAGGGACCGTCTGATCGCCTCCAACCATCCACACCTGATATACTTCACTATTCTCCAAATTTTCAAGCCCTTCTACGTGGACAGCCATTTCGCCCTGCTGCTCTGTATTAAGAAGCGTGACCGTTCCACTTCCCTGGGAATTTTCTGTTGCTGCAAATTCCCGGGAAGCAATCACTTCTCCCGTTTCCTGAGAAGAATTTTCAAGCTCTGACAGCGCGGTCTGCATTTCTCCGAGGTCCGAGGCCAGTTCTTCCCGTTCTTCTGAAGCCTGCTGCCACTGCGTGCCAAGATAGACGTTGGTTCCTATGGAAGCCAGCAGAACAGCAGCAAGTGCTCCGGCTACGGCACTCCATTTTCTTTTTGGTTTTGCCACCGTCACCTTCTCTTCCGGCTCCTTGCCAATAACATGCTCCATTACCCGGTTTTTCATGCCGGCCGGCGGGTCCTGAGGCTCGATATGCTGCGGAAATTCCCCCATGATAGCCTGCATTTCTTCAAGCTCCTGCTTCGCTTCATCATCCGTTTCGAGCCAGGCTTCAAATTCCTGTTCTTCTTCCTTGGTTAAAAGACCATTTATATAATCAAACAACCAGTCCTGTTTGTTATTCACCATAATCAACCCTCCGTTCCCTGGAGAGGTGTTCTTTTAATTTCTTTAAGGCAAGCCTGATCCGGCCCTTTACAGTTCCAAGCGGTATATCACAGGATTCTGCAATTTTACGCTGGGACAGCCCTTGAAAATAAAACAGGCGGACAATCTTTTGTTGTTCCTCTGAAAGAAGTGCTATTGCCCGTTCAAGCTCTTCATTATTTTCTTTCAGTTCCACCTGCTCCTCCACCCCTGTCGTTTCTTCTTTCGAATCCCTCGGATCCCATTCCACTTCGGGCTTTCTTCTGCGGAGGGCATCAATCGAGGCGTTGCGTGTAATTGTAAGCAGCCAGGACGAAAGAGAGCCTTTATCTTTCTGATAGACGGCACTTCCCTTGCCCTGCCATATTTTCATAAAAACATCCTGCATGATCTCTTCGGCTATTTGCTGGTCTTTAGTCATCCTGTAGGCAAATGAATAAAGCAGCCGCTCATAACGGTCATACAGAAGTTCAAGCGCTTCTCTGTCGCGCTCGCGTATGCGCTCATACAGATCGTTATCCGATAACTTCGACATAGGCCTTCTCCTTTTTTCAAAATGCTCGGGAAAAGCAGTATGTAATAAGCTTACGCAGCATACCCCCGTATTGGATCTCTTTTCCCCAGAAAAAATATGTGTAATTCTATGGTGTGTTCATCTCCTTTATCTATCGTAAGCGTTTTAACCAATTCTGCCAATAAAAAAATCCCGCCAGGAAGGCGGGGTTAAACCATGTAGGTAAATACATAATGCAGGAAAAAGAGAAACGAAATAGCGTACATTACCGGAGAAACAGCTTTTGGACTTCCAAGCGCCATCTTCAGCAGCGGATAGGCTATAAAGCCAAAGGCAATGCCGTCGGCAATCGAATACGTGAGCGGAATAATTCCTATGACCAAATAGGCCGGGAACCATTCCGAGGCATCGTCAAAGGAAATATGGCGGATCTCCTGTACCATCATCCCCCCTACAATAATCAGGACCGGGGCGATCGCGCTTTCAGGAATAAAGCCTAAAAGCGGTGTGAACAGAAGTGCCACTAAAAACAGCAGGCCAGTCACAACCGCCGTTAATCCTGTTTTTCCTCCTTCTGCCACACCTGCAGCACTTTCCGCTGCCGGTATGGTCGGTGAGGTCCCGAGAAACCCGCTGCCAAATGCCGTAACCGCTGCTGCCTGATAGGAACGCCCAAATTTTTCTTTTCGTTCGAGCAGTCCGTGCAAAAGCCCCATGCTTTCAAATACAACGATCATCGTCAATGAAAAAACTGCCGTCCAAAACGCAATAGACGACCAGGCAGAAAAATCAGCCGCCGTAAATACCGTGGTATAGGCACCAGTTGCTGTTACTGTCTCCCCAGCGCCACCGCTGCTGATGCCAAACAGCCCCGCGACCAGAGAAATAACAGCAATTCCGATCAAAAAAGCACCTTTTACTTTACGGACGACAAGCATCAGCATAATTACCAGTCCGGCAATTGTCAGCATGGCAGCCGGGTCTGCCAGATTGCCAAGAGCCACGAATGTTTCTTCGTCTCCCTGGACGAGCCCGCCCTTTTGCAGACCGATGAAGGTTAAAAACACGCCAATACCGACTGTGATGCCCTGTTTAAGTGACAGCGGCACCGCCTGCGCCAGCCTGCCGGCAATCGGCGTCAGAGCCGTAATTAAAAACAGCACGCCCGAAAGGAGCACAATTGCAAGCCCCTGCTGCCACGTCCAGCCCATGCCGATCACGAGCGTGTACGCAAAAAAAGCATTCACGCCCATGCCGGGGGTTAAAATAATCGGGGCATTGCCCCACAGCCCAATAAGCAGGCACCCGACGGCCGTCACGAGTGCCGTAGCCAGAAGGGCAAATTCATAAGGCATTCCAGTATCCGATAAAATAGCCGGGTTGACGATTAATATATAGGCAATAGTAAAGAAGGAGGTAACTCCGGCCGTCCATTCTTTTTTTACGGTCGTCTGATGGTCCTCCAGCTGAAATAGTTTTTTTAGCATCTTTCATTCTCCTTTAGCTTCCCGCATATGATTTTAACCATAAAAAAGTGCCCCTGCGTGAACAATCACACAGAGACACGTAGTCGGGAAAATCGGCTCCCGGTAGAAACATCGAACCCAGTTCGTTCGATTATACGAGTCGTTTTTGTTTGTCAAATTTTCTTCCAATTAGGAAGTATAGCTTGTTCTGTTCATTTCGTCAACTATTATTAACTTCCCCCCGTGATTTCGTGTTATTCTGAAATTATAATTTGGACGCCCCAGGCGTTACATAAGAGGTGACTAAAATGAATGTAGTAGCAATTGATATGGATGGCACTCTTTTGCATTCAAAAAAATATATCTCCAAGCAAAACGCCCGGGCGTTAAACCGCCTGCGCTCCGAAGGGCACAAGCTCGTCATTGCGACCGGCAGAGGCATTGAAGACGTCGAGCACCTGCTTGAAGATGCTGGGATTGAAGCAGATGGCATTGTCTCGTTAAACGGGGCTATCGTCAACCGCGGCCACGCTGTCGTATATGAAAACGTGATGGAAAAGGAAACAGCGCTCCGCGTCGTACAGTCACTTGAAGACTTTGGCGTTTATTTTCATGTTTACACGAATAAAGGCATGTTTTACATGCCAAAGGGCTGGCAGTATTTTATGGAAGACGCTCATGAGCTCGTAAAAGAAGAAGACGACTATGAGGACCGCATGGCAGAATTTAAACGCAAAGAAGAATACAATACCGGACGGTTCCATATGCATCAGCTCCGCTCACTCGAAGACATCGAGGGCGAGGATGTACACGTTTATAAATTTCTGATGCTCTCTCCGCTTGAGGATAAGCTTGCTGCCGTCCGAAGCGCGTGGAAAATCCGCCAGGACGTTTCCATTACGTCTTCAGGCAGGGACAACCTTGAGTTTATGCACCCCAATACCGAGAAAGGCGCGGGCCTCCATCACCTGCGCATTCAGGCGGGATGGGAAGAAGCCTTCACGTTTGCGATCGGTGACAACTTTAACGACGTATCCATGTTTCGCTATGCTGATACAGCCATCGCCATGGAAAATTCCGAACAGGAAGTAAAACTGCTTGCCGATGAACAAACGAGCCATAATGATGATCACGGAGTCGCTCAGGCTGTATATGACTACGTGCTTTCTTCTACGAGGCGAAAAGCAGAACCCCGCTAAAAACATTCAATAAAAAACCGTCTGCTGCGGCTTTTTTGCCGCAGCAGACGGTTTTATTTTACGACAAGCACCGGACAGTGTACGCGTTTCACAACTTTATGGCTGACACTGCCAAGTACCATGGTCTGCAGCTGGTTAAGTCCACGGCTCCCGATCACGAGACAGTCATAGGCTCCGTCGTTCGCAAAAGAAACAATCGTCGGTCCCGGCTCCCCGTGCTCGATATGAACCTCATAAGGAATCCCTGCTTCTTTCAGGTCATTCTCGAGATCTTCAAGCTGCTCCCGGCGCTTCATCCGAATAATTTCTTTGTTTCCGTAATGCAGCACGTCCGATTTGGATTGATCTTTATCAATAATATAAATAACGTCCAAATGGCCGTCCGGTACATTCTTTAATAGCTTTACCGCATGCCCTGAAGCACGGCGGGCGTGGTCGGACCCATCTGCTGCGAGCAATACTTTTTGGTACACAGACATCCCCCCATTAACAGTTCTGTATCCTTCACTTATTTCTTAGTGACCAGAAGACATTCCTTCCAGCTTGCGCATTAATTCCGAGCTTTCTTCGTTAATACCTGTAAAACGAACTTTAGTGCCTTCCTGTTTAAACTTCAGTCTGACTTTTTCAATCGCTTCGACCGCAGAGTCATCCCAGAGATGGGTTCGTGATAAATCAATTTCCACTCTATCGAAATTCTCTTTGTAATCAAAGCTCTTCACAAAGTCCGTTACTGAAGCGAAAAACAGCGGCCCGTCCACGTAATAGACACGCGTCATTTCATCTTTAATGGTTGTACTCACATGAACCTTTGAAATTTTAGCCGCAAAGAAAACAGCACTCAAAATAACTCCAGCAACCACGCCTATTGCAAGGTTGTGCGTGTAAACGACTGTAGCAACCACAACGACCATGACAATCGAGTCTGTTTTAGGTGCCTTCGCGAGCATAGGAAGCGAGCCCCAGTCGAATGTGCTGATCGATACCATAATCATGACGCCCGCAAGTGCTGCCATTGGAATCTGAACTACAAATCCCTGAAGCACGAGAATCAGAAACAGCAGGAATACACCGGCAACAAATGCAGAAAGCCGGCCTCTCCCTCCTGATTTTACGTTAATCACCGACTGGCCGATCATAGCGCAGGAGGCCATGCCACCGAAAAAACCAGTAACAACATTGGAAATTCCCTGGCCGCGCGCTTCCTGGTTCTTGTTGCTTTCTGAATCTGTCATATCGTCTACGATAGTGGCAGTCAGCAGCGATTCCAGCAAGCCAACGACAGACAATGACAGTGCGTATGGCAAAATGATCATCAATGTTTCAAGCGTCAAAGGTATATCCGGAAGAAGAAAGACAGGGAAAGAACTCGGAAGCGTCCCCATATCCCCTACTGTACTGGCATTAATACCTCCAAACACGGTTACCATACTGACGACAATGATGGCTACGAGCGTGGAAGGCACGGCCCCGGTAAGTTTAGGAAAGAGATAAATAATTGCAAGGGCCATACCTGCCAGAACAAACGGCCAAAAACTATTTCCCCGGAAATGCTCTATTTGGGCAAGGAAAATCAAAATAGCGAGAGCATTCACAAAACCTACCATCACTGACCTTGGAATGAATTTCATCCAGCGGGCCAGTCCACTGAAACCAATCAGGAGCTGAATGATCCCAGTTAATACGGTGGTCGCAAGCAGATACTGCAGGCCATGATCAGCAACAAGCGTGACCATCACAAGAGCCATAGCCCCCGTTGCTGCTGAGATCATCCCGGGTCTCCCGCCTACAATTGAAATCATTACCGCCATACTGAAAGAAGCATAAAGCCCAACCTGCGGGTCTACGCCGGCAATAATTGAAAAGGCGATTGCCTCCGGTATTAAAGCGAGCGCAACGACAATTCCTGCCAGTACATCTCCTTTAATGTTTCCGAGCCACTCCATTTTAAGTTGTGAAAAATTCAAACTTTTTTCTCCTTTCTTTTTTTGTACTCTTTATCAATAGTACACGCGGGCATTCCGGCCTGTTTCGCGCCTCACGTGCTTTCTTTTTCAGGCTCTCATCTGTATGAAAGCCAACGTCACGAACCATCAAAGTGTAGCATATCACCTCGAATTTTCAATAGATCGCATAAAAGTTTTTTATGTAAACGCTCTCTCGCAACAGGCTTTTTCCGCTGATTGAAAATAGGAAAACTCGGGAAAACCAAATAGCGAGATATTTGTTAGGAGGAGTAATTATGTACGGTACATTTGTTTTTGATGTTGATGGAACGCTGATTAATACAGAGGACGCCCTTATCAAATCACTTAGGCGCGCTGTAGAGGAAACCACGGGGGAAATTATTGAAAACGAAAACCTGCGGCCGCTTCTCGGTATTCCCGAGGTGGAAGTTTTAAACCGGCTGGGCCTGCAGGGTGACGAGCGACGCACGGTCCAGGATAAGTGGGCCGCTTACCTTGAAGAAAATCGTTTTTTGATTGATATTTTCCCCGGCATCCAGGAGCTGCTTGAGGGACTGAATATTCAAGGATACCAGGTTGGCATCGTTACTTCCAAAACACGGGAAGCCTTTGACCATGAAATGAAACCCTTCGGGCTGCAGCAGTTTGCTTCCTACATTATTAGCGCCGAAGACACTACCCATCACAAGCCTTCCCCGGAACCGCTCCGGGCATTTATGGAAAAAAGCGGGACAGAGGCTTCCAATACTATTTATATCGGCGACACCCAGCACGACAGCGATAGTGCCGAAAAAGCGGGCACTGCTTTTGGTTTAGCCGGCTGGGGCGCCGTACATCCGGAAAACACCTCGCCGACGCTGCGGTTCGAACGCCCTGAGGAAATTTTGGAATATGTTACAAACGCCCCGTCATCCTAAATGTAGAAAGGGCTGTCCGAACATTCGGACAGCCCGCTTTTTATGCCTTTCTTTCCCATTCACTGTAAAACTCCTCTAAATAACTGACCATAAACCGCTGGCGCTTCGTAGCGATGGAAAGGCCTGTGTCTGTATTCATCATCCCTTTAAGCCGCAGCAGCTTATCGAAAAAATGCTGAATGGCGCTGTTTCTCTCGTTTCGGTACTCCGGCCGAGGGTCATGCAGCGGCTGATGGGTGTGCCCGGTGTAGGCAAAGGCCCGGGCGATTCCGATAGCCCCGAGTGCATCGAGGCGGTCTGCATCCTGCACCACTCTTCCTTCAAGAGTTTCCGGCGCCCGTTCATGGTGATGCCGGAAGGAAATAGAAGAAACAATCTGCATAATGTGCTGCTTTAATTCTTCCCCGGCTTCATTCTCCTCAAGCCAGCGCATGATTTTTTCTTCTCCGTCTTCCCCTTCCTTGAGAAGTTTTTCATCCCCTATGTCATGAAGCCAGGCTGCCAGGATGCATATATCAGGGTCTGCCCCTTCTTTTTCAGCGATGTCCCCCGCAAGCGCCGCCACCCGCTCAGTATGCCAATAATCATGTGCAGGGTCTGTATGGGCAAAAAACGCCCACGCTTCCTGTTTCGCTTCATAAATCAGCTGCCTGATATCCATAAGAACCTCTCCTTCCGACGATCTCTTTCTTTACATTATACCTGCTGCGACCGTTGTTGTATGTACTTTTATTCCCTTTTTCAAGTAGTAATATGCTAAAATACGGACAAGGAAAAACGTACGGAAGATAGTATTTCCAGCGTTGCAAGGAGGATGAAGATTGGCTTTATTTGCCCCGGACGCTATACGCCAGATGACCGATGAAACTACATATTTAGAAGGCAAACGCCTGTATGATTTATATAAAATTGCCCACATGGCAGAAGAAACCTTGATGCATACTCGCCATATAGAAGCAGTCGTAAAGGATACTCCTTTTCCAGAGGACGTTTTTGTTGCTGTGGACGCCAGCTATACCATTCAGGAAATGTACTGTTCCTGCGACCGGTTTTATCATTCCTCTTCTGCCCCTTGCCGCCATCTTATTGCCCTGCTGCTTGAGACCCCTGCTTCCACAGGGGCTCCGGCTTCACCCATTCCCGCTGTGCCAGACGGAAACGATACCGTGAAAGACCAGTTTTTAGAATACTTTTCGCCTTTTCAGTCACGCGTCGAAGACGTTGGGACTCAGATTCACGCTGACTTTCTGGTTTCTTTTCCTATTGATAACCGGAGGCCCGAGGTTTTGTTTCCTGTTGTCCAAGTAAAAATCGGGGAGAATCAGCGCTACGTAGTAAAAAACATCCACCAATTTATCGAAGCGATGAAAAATGACGCTCCTTACCGTCTTGCTCCTTCTTTGACCTTCGATCCCATGTACCACTACTTTTCAGAAGAAAATCTTCATATTCTTCATCTGCTAGCTTCTATACTTCGTCAGGAAGAATGGGGGTCTTCTTATCAGGAGCAATGGACAGCCAGAAGCGGATCGAAAAAAGAGATGGCGGTCCCCCCTTATGCGGTCGAAACGCTTTTCAGCCTGCTTAACGACTGCCCGAACGCTTATATTACCGATGCATACGGAGAAAGGCCATGGACTGTAACCGAAAACTGGCCGTATTCATTTTATTTGAACTGTGAAAAGAATTCAGATGTATTGATTTTCTCCACATCCCAAAACGAAATGCCTTTTTTTGTCAGCGACAGTAGTTTTTGCTTATGGGCCGGGAATTTGTATTCCCCCGAAAAAGAACTGGCGCGAACGGCGGCTGCCTCCCAGCGGATGCTTATACAGGCACCAGAGAAGCGCCTCGTTTTTTCGCAGCAGGAATTTCTTGACACCTTTTTACACTGGGGCGCTCCGTTAATGAACCATTGCTGCCTAAAAATAGACGGTGAGCTGCAGGACCGCCTGCATCTGGAGTCGCTGCAGACAATGTTATATCTTTCGAAGGGCCGAGGGGGCAAAATCGCCGGTGATTTAATCTACCGTTACGGGATGAAAGAATACAGCGCTTTTCGCCCAGGTACTGTTCCATCTTTCGAAGACCCGGACGTTGTACCAAGAGACCGGCAGCAGGAACATATACAGCTCCGCCGCCTGCAAAAAAAAGGCTTTATCCAGGAGAATGACCGGCTTGTGCTTTCGTCCCCTGAAAACATCATCGATTTTCTATCGAAGGATCTGGCTGCCTTGCGTCCGTATATGGATATTTTCATGAGTGAAGAAGTCGAACGTATGCTTATTCCCGGACAAAGCCTGTCGCTATTTTCCGATATTCATGCCGAGGAAGGATGGATGGAGCTGTCCCTCACTTCCTCCGTAACAGATGCTTTAGAAACGCCAGGAATCTGGAAGGCTCTCCAGGAGGGCCGGGAATTTTATAAAACAGAGGACGACCGGTTCCTTCCTCTCGATGATGACTTGCTGCAGCGCCTTGCCCGCGCCCTGCAGCAGATGCCAAAGCCGGACCAGACCGCAGTGAATGGATCGGTTCGCTACCCGGCCCACCAGGCGTTCAATTTGGACAAACATCTATCCGGTGCTGATCGCTGGCAGACTTCTCTTGATGTTGAGGATATGATTCAAAACATCCGGCGCGCTGCGGAAAACAATACAGCACTTGCGGAACCAGTGGACGTGGAACTTCGGGCATATCAGCACGAAGGCGTCCAGTGGATGAAGCAACTCGCTTCTTACCGATTTGGCGGTATTCTGGCAGATGATATGGGTCTTGGCAAAACGCTTCAGGCGCTTTGCTTTATCGCCACGGAGTGCATGGAGGCTCCCGGTGAAGCACCGTTCGTTATTATTGCTCCCTCCTCGCTTTTATATAATTGGAAAAGAGAAACGGAGCGCTTCTTTCCATCCTTAAAAGCCACTGTCGTTTCCGGCACCAAAAAAGAACGCGAGCAGCAGATTTATCAGCAGAGCGATATTTTCATTACATCTTATCCTTTGATTCGCCGGGACGTGGAATGGTACGGAAAAACGTTTTTCCGCGGCATCCTGCTTGATGAAGCCCAGGCAGTCAAGAATACCAGCTCAAAAACGGCGAAAGCCATCACGCAGCTCCGCGGAAAATACTGCTTTGCCCTGAGCGGCACACCGGTAGAAAACAGACTCGATGAACTGCGGGCCATTTTTAGCGTGGTTATGCCCGGACTGTTTCCGAGCAAAAAGCTGTTCTCTTCATGGAGTCCGGAAGAAGTAAGGGACAGAGCAGCGCCTTTTATTATGCGGCGCACGAAAAAAGAAGTGCTTCAGGAGCTTCCAGAAAAAGTAGAGACCACAACGTACTGCGATCTGTTAACCAACCAGGCGGATATGTACAAAAAAACACTGCAGAACGTGCAGCAGGAAGCCGGGACTCTGCTTGAAGAAGGTGCGGAAGCCAACCGGATGCACCTTTTATCGCTTTTGACACGTCTCCGGCAGATCTGCTGCCATCCTGCGCTCGTGCAGCCCGATTACCAAAGCTCCTCAGGCAAGCTTGAAGAACTCGTGCGAATTCTTCATGAAGGGACGGCCAATGGCCAGCGGGTGCTTGTTTTTTCGCAGTTCACTTCTATGCTCGCTCTTATAAGAGACCGGCTGGCAGAAGAAGACATTGATTATTATTATCTTGACGGCAGCACGCCTGGAGAGGAACGGGTACGCCTAGCTGAATCCTTCAACAAAGAAGAGGGCCCGGACGTCTTCTTAATTTCATTAAGAGCCGGCGGCACTGGTCTTAACCTTACGGGAGCAGATACTGTAGTATTGTATGATTTATGGTGGAACCCAGCGGTCGAAATGCAGGCCGCAGACCGCGCCCACCGGCTCGGCCAGACAAAAACAGTACAGGTGATCCGCCTCATTACCCATGAAACCATCGAAGAAAAAATTCAGCACATGCAGGAGCAAAAACGTCACCTGTATGATCAGGTCATCACCGACGAACAAGCTGGTCTGCACACCCTAAGTGCAGAAGACCTCCGCCTGCTTTTAACCGGAAAAGCGCAGGAAACCTGACCAACGGCGCGGGATCTGGAAGAAGCTTCCCCAAAGGGGCTTTTCCCCCTTGGGGGACTCTGAAGAGACTGCCGCCGTTGGTTTCCGGAGCTGGACAGCGAAAAGCGCAGGAAACCTGACCAACGGCACGGATTCTGTAAAAGGTTTGTCTGGACATATAAAAGAAGCGGACCGCCCAAATGGACGATCCGCTTCTTTATTTGTTTCTACTCGGCCGGAAGGTGCCCGGCTACCAATTCCACCAGTGGGTGGTGGACGGGAAGCTCCGCGTAATGGCTTAAAGCTTCCTTGTATCCTTTCCGGTCAATTGTGTTCTGCAGTTCAACAGCCTCTCCGTCTTCAGGTACGTTAAACTGAAGAGCCGCGGCGATCACAAACGCCAGTGCCTCCGGTCGTTCCCCAGCCTCCTGCAGCTCTACCGCAGGGCGAACCAAACGGTCCTTTGGCCCGAGTTTCCGGATAGGGCCACGACCGACGCGGGTTACCGGGTCGGAGAGGTATTCATTGGAAAACCGTCCTTTGATTTTTGCCTGGTATTCGTTCTGCTCTTTCTCTTTGAACCCGTGTTTAATTTGAAGCAGGCGCCCCGTCTCACGGATAGCCGATTCAAAAGCTCCCGAAACCTCAGGGTGGTCCATCGCTTCTTTCGTCGTTTCACACCCGTACAGGAAGCCTACGTATGCAAGCGCTGCGTGTCCGGTATTGACCGTAAACAATTTGCGCTCAATATACGGAGTCAGGTCTTCCACATACGTTACGGCCGGGATATCCGGAGTTTTCCCTTTAAGCGACGGTGCTTCCACTGCCCATTCCAAAAATGGCTCAACGACTACCTTCAGTCCCTGTCCCTCAGGCTGATTCGGCACAATACGGTCCACAGCGGCGTTGGCAAAGCCGGCAAAACGATCGACTTCCGTTTTCTCTTCCTCCGAAAGCTGTTCCCACACAAATTTTTTCAATTCTGCTGTGCCAGCCACCATGTTCTCGCAGGCAATGACATTCACTGGGGCGGGGCTTCCATCAGCAATTTTTTGTTTTAATGCTTTCGCTATCACAGGGGCTACGTGCTTCAATACAGACGGACCTACTGCCGTTGTGATCAAGTCAGCTTCTGCCAGCTTTTGTACAAGAGCCTCTTCCTCTCTTGCGCTGTGAAAAGCCTGGACCCCTGAGATAGTCTGGGCGGATGCCCCGTCTTCCGCGAGCTCCACCACATATTCACCTTTGTCCTTCAGCTGTTCGATCAGAGAGTCATTTACATCAGCAAAATACAGCTCATATCCTGCGTCAGAAAGCACCTGTCCGATAAACCCACGACCGATATTGCCAGCACCTATCTGTACCGCTATCATGAGAGTTCTACCTCTCCGATCACCTCAAGCAGCTCTTCTTTTGATGAAGCCTGGACCATTTTTTCGATGTTTTCCTCATCAGAGCATACAATGGCAATTTTCGATAAGATGTTTAGGTGTTCATCCCCTTTGCCGGCAATTCCAATCAGAATTCGCACTTCATTGCCGTCAAAATCCACTCCGTCCGGGACTTGAACTACGGACAGTCCGGAATGATCCACCCATTCACGCGAACCTTCTGTGCCGTGCGGAATAGCAACACCGTTTCCCATAAAGGTGGACGTTACTTTCTCACGCTCAAGCATACTATCAATATATTTCTGCTGCACGTAGCCATTGTCGACAAGAACGCCTCCTGCTTCACGAATGGCTTCCTCTTTTCCTGAAAGTGATACATTCATTTTCACGTTTTCCTGCTGCAGTACTGGTTTAGTCATATGATTTCTCTCCTTCACCTTAATTTATTTTCCGTTTCAACCATTCCCGAAAAACGTCATCGATATGCTTTTGAATATCATGTTCTGTCCCACTCCTGAGGACATGCAGCCGATCCGGATTCATCAGCATCTCTTCACTGATAGTACTCATAAGTTCAAACACTTCTTTTCGGCCCTGTTCCGGGGCGAGCATAACGAGAATGCGGTCGACCAGTGTTGACCTGCCATCCATAGCTGTCAGCTCCCGAGGCGTTTCGAGCTGCCACAGCGTCAGTGATGGCTCATTTGCCTGGCTGCTTCGTGTATGGAACAGCGCCACGTTAGTTTCCGGGATCGCAAATCCCTTCGCCTGCTTCTCCCAGATTTCTTCTGCGATGCTCCCGGCATGCTGAACGATATTTTCTTTTTTTATTTCATTCATGATCCAATGAACTGCCTGCTCCGCATTTTTGCCGCCGGCCACTTCTCGCATATAAAAACCATGGTACATCTGGACAGACAAATCTACACAAAATTGTATTTCGTATAAATTAAGCGATGTCTCATGTGCTTCCTTTTGTTTTACTGCTACTACAGCTCTGCTCTGCTGACGGTAGACGGAGTCCGCTGCCTGAAGGACTGCTCTTGTATCATCTTCATTTAAAAAAGGATGAACGACTAAATGAGGAAGCGACTGTGGCTCCAATGGAATCGTAGAGATAATTAAGTCATAGCCGGCCATGTTCATTTCCTCAAGGTCCAGCAGGCTCACATTCTCAAGGTCTCCAAGTACAGGTACCTCTTTTCGCAGCCGGCTTTCAAGCAGCTTTGAAGAGCCAATACCGCTTGAGCATACGACAAGCGCATGCAGAGGAGCGACAGCTTCTTCACGCTCCATTGCTGTTCCGAAATGAAGCACCAGAAAACCGACCTCGGCATCCGGAAGGTAGCTCTCCGTAAATACGATATCCGCTGCCTGACGAAGCATCGCAAACAAATCGGCATAATTCTCTTTAATAGATTCCATCAATGGATTATGAATTCTCATATTTTCGCTTAGCCGGTACAGCGCCGGCTCAAGATGAGCGACCAATCCTTCGTACAGGGAACGATTCTTCCTCAGCGACTCTCCAGTTCGTTTTTCCATCTCCTGAATCAACGCTTTTGCTTTTATCGCCACGGGCAGATGATCTACTTCCAGCTGGTTTTCCACCGGCGTCCGAAGCTTGGCTCCCCGCAGATGCATCGTAATGTAGCCGATTTCCGCCTCGGGAATAGACAGCTTGAGTACACGCTCAAGCTTCTGAATAATAGCTTCTGCAATAGCAAATTCTTTTGTTTCGCGCAGATTCTCCATATAGTCGGCATTGATATCAATGCTTTCTCCTACAGAGATGCGCTCAATCGCCAGGGTCAAATGAACAATCAGACCGATATACGCACTGTCGGCAAAATTCTGCGGAAGCTGGTCCTGCATGTTGGACAGCACCTGCTCGACCGTCGACCAGTGATTTTCTCCCACCATCCCGAGCAGGCGTTCCGCCACGCGGCCCTGTTCCGTCTGGACATTTCGTTCGTAGATGTGGTGCCTGATTGAGCTGAGCAGTTCTTTTTCTTCCACGTTTTCAGCAATCAAACTGCTCATTGCCCGGCGTTTGGCTGCTTCTGATCCCTGCACCTCTACTCCGTAGCCCCGGCGCCTTACAAGCGTGAGTGAAAATAGCTCAAGCCAGTCTTTGAGTTTATCCAAATCCTGGCTGATTGTTGCTATAGTTACTTTTAATTCTGCACCAAGCGCTGTCAATTTCACAGGCCCATCTGACTCCAAAACGAGACAGATCAGCAGGGTACGGCGTTCATCCGGCGTATATTCAATAACGGCAGGACGCTGGAGGCGGAGCCTGATTTCTTCAAGATCCTCCTCCGCCCCCTTAAGCCGCACACCGCTTCCCGTCCGTCTTTCGAGTTCAACCTGTTCGCCGGCAAGCCAGCCCCCCAGCTTATCAAGGTCCCGATGGATCGTCCGGGAGCTTACATTCATCTCTTCAGCTATTTCAGCCACTGGCTTCAGTTCCTGATGCTGCAGAAGATGCAGCAGCAATCCACGTTCCCGGCCGGTGAGATATTCCATCGGTTTCCCTCCTTATTCTCTTGTTTTCAGATCTTCGACTACTTCATCGTACTTGTCGCTTCCAAGGAAATTTTCCACCGATACGTGTTCAGCGTCCGGCCGTTTCTGCCGCGCCCGTTCGGTCAAATCCTTGTGCGTGATAATCAGATCCGCATCGTCTGGAATGTTGGAAATCGAGGTGTTCGATACACTAATGTCGAGTCCGGCTTTTTTCACCTTGTCCTTCATGACCGAAGCCCCCATGGCGCTCGAACCCATACCCGCGTCGCAGGCAAAGATAATTTTGTTAACTGGAGCTTTCGCTGTCGCCGCTCCAGCCGAGGAGCTTTCCTCCACGCCTTTTTTCTGCTTCAGGTCTTCGACTACTTCATCATACTTGTCGCTTCCAAGGAAGTTTTCCACCGATACGTGTTCAGCGTCCGGCCGTTTCTGCCGCGCCCGTTCGGTCAAATCCTTGTGCGTAATGATCAGGTCAGCGTCGTCCGGAATGTTTGAGATCGACGTGTTCGTTACGCCGATATCAAGCCCGGCCTTTTTCACCTTATCCTTCATGACCGAGGCTCCCATGGCGCTCGAGCCCATGCCGGCATCGCAGGCAAAGACAATTTTGTTAACATCTTTGTTTAAATAAGCGCCAGTTCCAGCTTCAGAAGCTTCAGCTGTTTCCGCATTGGAATGAAGTGCGGACGCTGCCGAGCTTTTCTTGCCTTTCATGCTTTCCATTTTCGCTGTGGATTCTTCAAGTGTTTCTCCTGTATTGGAGCTGAACTTAAGAATAATTGAAGCTACTACAAATGAAACCAATGCTGAAAGAAAAACCCCGCTTAAAACCCCAACAAGATCGCCGGGAGCCGCAAAGCCAGCCACTAGAAAAATACTTCCTGGTGACGGAACACTTGTAAGCCCTACATTAAATAGTGAAAATGTAAATACTCCAGTCATTCCTCCAGCTATAACTGCAAGGATAGTTAAAGGTTTCGACAGGACGTACGGGAAATAAATTTCATGAATACCGCCAAAGAATTGGATAATTATGGCACCTGGCGCAGAAGCCTTCGATACTCCAGCCCCAAATATTGCAAACGCAAGCAAAATACCTAAACCAGGGCCCGGATTCGGTTCAAGCAGATATAAGATTGATTTTCCAGTAGAAGCAACCTGTTCTGCCGCGATAGGACTTAGCACTCCGTGGTTGATAGCATTGTTCAAAAACAACACCTTCGCCGGCTCAATAATAATACTGGTTAATGGCAGAAGGCCTGTGTTAATTAAAAAATCTACTGCACCATTTAAAATTGTGGTCAATCCTTGAACGATAGGGCTAACAGCAAGTAATCCTAAAATAGAAAGTCCAAAGCCTATAATACCTGCTGAAAAATTATTCACTAACATTTCAAATCCCTGGCGGATTTTTCCTTCGACCAGCTTATCGAATCCTTTAATAGTAATACCGCCAAGAGGGCCCATCGCCATCGCCCCTAGGAACATAGGAATATCAGCACCAGCTATGACACCAATGGTGGCAACAGCTCCTACAACTCCTCCACGTACATCATGAACAATTTTCCCGCCGGTATAACCAATTAGCAATGGTAGCATATAAACAATCATTGGATCGACGAGTACAGCTAAATTTTCGTTGGGCGTCCACCCCGATTCGATAAACAATGCCGTGATCAGTCCCCATGCAATAAAAGCACCGATGTTCGGCATGATCATGCTGCTTAAAAAGCTGCCGAACTTTTGAATCCTTGAGCGGATGCTTTTTTTCTGCGGTGCACTTTCTGTTGATGCACTCATTGTGTTTCCCCCTTTTCAGGCCCAAATATATTAATGACAATAATGAAATAAATTCTGGATGAAATATGGACCATTTGATTTTAGTATTCGCTTACATCCTTATTTTATGGGAATTGCTGCGGAAACACAATTAAAGGAAAACACAAATACGACAGAATCAATGTTGACATGATTAAACAAGCAAGCCTGCCAGCCTCCGTCACTCAAAATTTTCTGTTTTATTTGGGCACTTGGCGCTGTCTTCTTCTCATAGTTCTTTAATTTCATAAAAAATACCGCGCCTAAGCGCAGCATTTTCATTTTTTATCTAGTCGGCGGGGCCATAAATTCCGGCCCTACCGGGTCTTTTACATGCTTATCCACGATTTCGTTCACGGCTTTCATATCCGTCTGGTCGAGCTGCCAGTTCATAATTTCCTCAATGCCGTTCATCTGGTCCGGACGACGGCCTCCCCACAGGGCTGTACTTGTTCCAGGCTGATCGAGCACCCAGCGGACAGCTAAATGAATCACACGCTTGTCGTATTTGTTCTGAACGTATTGGTCGAGTTCATTTACCGCCGCAATGTACTGCGGAAAACGGTCCTCCTGGAATTTCGGGTCCCCGTTGCGGAGGTCATCGCCTTCAAAAGTAGTGTTTTCCGACATTTTTCCGCTTAATAACCCGCGACACAGTGATCCATACAAAAGCGTGGAAATATCCTGTTTTTCAGCATATGGAAGAAGATCTTCTTCAATGCCCCGTTCAAAAATATTATACGGCGGCTGGATAACATGAACCGGCGCTGTTTTTTGAAATTCTTCGAGCTGGGCAACAGTGAAATTACTGACCGCTATTGCCCGAATTTTCCCGGCGTTGAGTATTTCTTTCATCGCCCCTGCCGTTTCAGACATATCTGCTTTGGGGTCCGGCCAGTGCACATGGTAAATATCAATATGATCTGTCTGCAGCCGCTGCAGGGAATCATCAATTTCGCGTTGGATCCGGGCGGCTGTGCCGTCCCGGAACATGCCCTCATCATTCCAGTTCATCGCGCACTTGCTTGACAGTACGACGTTTTGACGTTTATTATCCTGCTTTAACGCTTTTCCGACAATTTTCTCTGATTCCCCGAACCCGTAAGCAGGAGCCGTATCTACAAGGGTGATGCCTTTATCAAGCGCTGCATGTATTGTTTCAATTGACTGCTGTTCATCCGTTCCACCCCACTGAGTGCCGCCAATCGCCCAAGTGCCGAGCCCTATCCGGGACGGTTGCAGGCTCGTACCGCCAATGGAAGTATGTTCCATATTGAAAGTCTCCTTTATATGCTGTGTAGTCAGACTTCCTTTTCCTCCTGGGCAAACACTTTAAACCGTTTCGTTTGTTACTTCCTCTACGATAGACGTGCCCTTTTCGCTGCTTTCATCCTGCCACTGCCACTGTTCGTGCAGGCGGATTCGTCCGTCTTCCAGCATTTCCGGCCTTGAGTAACATTTTCCGCCCCGGATGCTCCAGTCATCGTTAACATGGTTATAGCGAAATTCCAGATCACCATTGTCGTACACTTTTCCAATTAAAACACCGGATACGACTTCGCCTCCAGAATAATGTGCCCGCAGCACTGATCCTTCCTGCTCGTAATGAAACACGGTCTGCCCCGACACTTCCCCGCCACTGCTGTTCTCTACACCTGCAAACTTTCTGCCATGATAGTTCACTGTTTTTCCTCCTCTACTGCCCGAGCGAACGGGCCAACTGATTTGAAAACATAATGACCGCCAAAAAGAACGGACCTGAGCCTGCCATGATCCAGGCAAGCGTCTGTGCCTGGACAAACTGGGATACGAAAAATGACATGGACGACGCCATTGTCACAACCACAAAAAAGCCGTCCAGCTGGTATGCGTAAATAATCGACACTCCGTAAAAAATGCCAAGAAAACCGAAAAAAAACGTACCCAGAATTGGATACAGAATATGATACTGGTACGACTCCACGAGCTTCAGCAGCAAAACCCCAACCGTGGAACCAAGGTACGTACATACCGCCAGTAAAAAGGCCAGATTGGGAAACAGCTGTACCTCTCCCAATATAATAGTATAAAAAATGAACAACAGAAGGGTCACTGTACATGCCGCGCCGCTTCCCTTCAAATACTCCTTCAGCATATCTGTCGATGTGTCCATGCAACCCTCTCCCTGTTTTTTCCTTGTTTCATATTATATCAGACAACCCCCCTCGCTTGGCGTTTCTTTCTTTTTCCTATTATGCTAAGATAGTATCGGTAATTTCTAGGGAGGTGTTCATTGTTGGAGAGGGGTAAACGTTTAGCAATTATGATAGAAACAGCATTCATGGCCGCGCTCTCTTTTATTTTAGGATTTCTTGAATTCGGCGGACCGTGGCTCGCTGGCGGTTCGATTTCTTTTATTATGGTTCCTATTTTTTTGATGGCTTTCCGCCGTGGCTGGAAAGCGGGGCTTGCCACCGGTTTTCTGGCTGGAATGCTTCAGCTTTTGCAGGGAGCGACAATCGTCCATCCTGTTCAGCTTGTACTTGAATATCCGATCGCCTATACGGTGCTCGGCTTTGCTGCAATTTTTACGACCCACGCTGTATTCCGGGAGCGCATCCCGTATCTTCTGATGCTTATCGGCATTGTTTTTGGAGCCCTGCTGCGGTACATTGACCATTTTGTATCGGGCGTTATTTGGTTTGGAAGCTATGCACCGGAGGGAACGCCTGTCGTGGCGTACTCGGCACTTTACAACGCTTCATATTTGATTCCACAGACTATCATTACAGTTATTATTCTGTTTGTTATCGCAAAATACCGTCCGAAATTTTTCGATCAGCCAAAATGGAAATAACATGCTTATACGAACTATTTTAAAGCGGCAGGCGAACTGCCGCTTTTTCTATACGGCGACGTTTCCTTTTCAGGACGGAAGGGAAAAGTTTATTAATAACTTTTGAGGAGGTCGTCATTCATGCAGGCAATCAATACGGCAATTATCGCTTTTGGTTTTTCAGGCTCAGTATTTCACACACCTATTATCGAAAAAAGCGATCATTTTGATATTCGTCTTGTATCATCCTCCAGCGCAGAAAAAGTACATGAACGGCTTCCCGATGTTGAAGTTACCTCAGAAGCTGAGGAAGCCTGCCGCCGGGAGGATATTGATCTTGTTATCATTACAAGCCCAAACACGACACATTTCCCCTTGGCTAAAGCGGCGATTGAAAACGGCAAGCACGTTGTACTCGAAAAGCCCTTCGTACCTACATATGAGGAAGCCGTAGAGCTTACTAAACTTGCCGAAGCAAATGATGTTGTTTTGAGTGTTTACCATAACCGCCGCTGGGACGGCGATTTCCTAACGATCCGCTCTTTAATGGAGGCAGGAGCACTCGGCGACATCCATACTTTTCAGGGCACCTGGAACGATTATGCCCCGGAAGTGGAAGGCCTCTGGCGCGAACAGGATCTCCCTGGATCAGGGACCTGGTTTGATTTAGGCGCCCATTTTATTGATCAGGCGCTTGAACTGTTTGGTATGCCGGAAACTATATTTGCGGATTTGGAAACGCAGCGGCCGAACATGAATAATACCGATTATTTTCATGCCATTCTCGGTTACCCCAACCAACGGGTTATTCTACAGTCCAGTTTTCTGGCAGCCGGAGAAGTGCCACGGTATATTGTACACGGCACAAAAGGCAGCTTCGTGAAATACGGGGCCGATCCTCAGGAGGAAATGCTGATGAATGGCAAAAAGCCTGGAGACCCGGGGTGGGCTCTTGACGAAGAAGCTTATTACGGTACGTTTACCGATGCCTATGGCGGAACGGAAAAAATACCTACGCATGCGGGTTCTTATGAAACCTATTATGAAAAACTGGCTCAAGCCATTACAAAAGACCGCAAAAATCCCGTTCCAGCTATTGAAGCGGGCAGAGTCATCCGCCTGCTTGAACTTGCCGAAAAAAGCAATTGGGAAAAACGCGTGCTTTCGGTTTCATTTAACAATTAAAATACATTCGTAATCTCTCTTTCGATCGCCCTGCAGCCCCCGCCTGATCGAAGGAGAGATTTTTATTCTTGGCGAAAAAATAACAAATAAGGGAGTAATTACGGTGAAAAAACATGCTTTGTTCATTCACAGTGCAGGGCCACAGGGGCCAGATCAGGGAAGCAGCGGCCTTTCTTTTTATTTGCAGAAAGAGCTTAGCAAAGATGTTCATTTCTTCCACCCGTCTATGCCTGCCCCGGAAAACCCACAATATGTCCTGTGGAAAAAACAGATCAGCTTAGCGCTGCCGAGACTCAGCGGTGAGGTACTGTTAATTGGACACTCTCTCGGAGGATCTGCGTTATTGAAATATCTTTCAGAAGAATCGTTATCTTGTACAGTTTCAGGATTGTTTATTATTGCCTCTCCTTTTTGGGGCCGGAGTCCGGAGTGGCAGCTGGAGAATTTCACACTTCATGCAGATTTTGAAAAGGCTCTTCCTGCCCTTCCCTATATTTTTCTTTATCACAGCTTTAGGGACAACGTGGTCCCCTTCTCCCATCACCAGGCTTATGCACGAAAGCTTCCCCAGAGCATACAGCGTATTCTTCCGGGCGAGGATCATTTATTTTCGAAGGGGCTTCCGATACTTATGAAAGACGTTAGAAGCCTGCAGCTTTAGCTTTTTTAATCCCTTTGTCTTCCAGATTCTAAAATCTTAGCATCACCATGAGTGAATGGAAAAATCCAGGTCCTTCTTCAAGTGACTCTTCATTAACCACTCTGCCTGTTCTTCTTCGTGATTTCGGATCGCTTCCAGTATTGCCTCGTGTTCTTCAATCAGGCGCGGCCTCTGATGATACACCACTGTTCGGCGAAAAAGAAAAATAACCGACTGCATCCGGTCGATCGTGTCGATTAAGACATCATTGTTACTTGCTTTGACAATAATGTCATGGAATTCTTTGTTTGCTTCCATAATTTCCTCAGTTTTTCCCCTTTTAGCAGCCTCCACGCATTGCTGCAGATCTTCAATCTGATCAGGGCCCATATAACGGGCAGCCTGGCGGACAGCATAACCTTCAAGTAACATCCGCACATCAAACGTGTTCATCAAATCTTTAATGGTTGGATTGATGACGCGTTTATCTTTAATTAATCCTTCCTCTTCAAGCTTGCGCATGGCGTCTCTCACCGGCGTCCGGCTGACCCCCAGTTCGTCCGCAAGCTTTACCTCTGTTAATTTTTCCCCACGTTCATATTTTTCCTCAAATATGGCATCCCTGATTTTTTCATATGCTGCATCCGAGGCGGTGTACTGCTTCATTGTGTCGTCCCTCTTTCTTCGAAAATCTCTGTCATTATTATACCTATTTCCTGATAAATAAAACAGCTAATTAGTTGATGTATACATAAATATAAATAATGTGTACAATAATATTTATTGAAAGCCTATCATTTAAAAATAAGTTTTTACCCAATTATCTAATCGAAGGAGCGACATTATATGAATATTGGACAAATTGGTTTAGGTATTATGGGAGCACCAATGGCCGAAAACCTTTTGAAGGCTGGGTTCGCGCTGAAAGCTTTTGATATTCAGCCTTCAGCCAAAAAACGGGTGACAGAAGCAGGAGGGGAATCCGTCGATGCTGCCGGGGAAGCAGCCAAAGACAGCGACATTATTATTACGATGCTTCCGACAACAGCCATACTCGATGAAGTAATAATAAAGGATATCCTCCCGGTCATAAAAAAAGGGGCAATAGTTATTGATATGAGCTCCGTATCTCCAGTGGATTCCAAACGTTGGGCGGAGAAGCTTGCGGAAAAAGAAGCAGCCTTTCTGGATGCCCCGGTAAGCGGCGGCGAACCAAAAGCGATAGATGGGACGCTCTCCATCATGGCCGGCGGGGATGATCACTCCTTTGCTGCTGCTTACCCGGTTCTGCGTGCTGTGGGAACAGATGTCACCCATGTTGGCGAAGTCGGCTCCGGATCGACAACGAAGCTTGCTAATCAAATATTAGTAAATGTGACGATGGCTGCCATGTCGGAGGCAGTGCTCCTCGCCTCTAAAGCAGGGGCGGATATTGATAAAGTATACGAAGCTATCCGCAATGGTTTAGCCGGAAGCAGTGTCCTTGACGCAAAAATACCGAAGATTCTTGAACGGGACTTTACCGCAGGCGGACGAATTGATATTAATTTAAAGGACCTGTCCAATGTACTTCAAACAGGCAAATCGCTGGGGGTTCCGCTGCCGCTTGCCTCCGACGTGGCTGAAATGTATGAATCCATGGTTGCTCATGGCAAAAAGTCCGACGATCACAGCGGCGTACTCCAGCACTACGAAATGCTTGCGAACTACACTGTACCACAAGGAGGTAAACACAGGTGACACAGATAAGTAATTATATTAACTCTTTGCCTGCGTATGATGAAAATAATGTCGATGCTTTCTTTACGGAAGCGGCCAGAAATATGCCTCACAAAATTATTTCCCTCGACGATGATCCGACAGGTGTGCAGACAGTTCACGGCGTGCCAGTGTATACAGACTGGGAGGAGTCAACTATCCGTGAAGCGTTTGATGACGAACGACAGCTGGTGTTCATTCTTACAAATTCACGCTCTTTCTCTGAAGCCGAAACTATTAAAGTGCACACGGACATCGCAGAGCGTATAGCGCGTGTCTCTGAAGAAAAAAACCACCCGTTTCTGCTGATCAGCCGGGGCGATTCCACTCTTCGGGGGCACTATCCACTCGAAACAGAGGTATTAAAAGACACCCTTGAAGCACAGACAGGAAATACGGTCGACGGAGAAGTCCTTCTTCCCTTTTTTGAACAGGGCAATCGCCGTACTGTGGGCGACGTGCACTATATTCAGCAGGGAGAAGCATTTGTACCCGTGGCAGACACAGAATTTGCCAAAGACCGGATGTTTGGATTTGTTTCGAGCCACTTAGGCGAGTATATCGAAGAAAAAACGAATGGAAGGTACAAAAAGGAAGACGTTATTTCTATTTCTATCGATGAGCTCCGGGCTCTGGACTTCGAAGCGATCGAGGCTAAACTCGAAGAGGCATCTGCATTCCAGAAGATTGTCGTGAACGCTGTCAGTGAAACGGATGTTAAAGTCTTCTGCACTTCCCTGTTTCGTGCCGTTCAAAACAGGAAAAGCTTTTTATTCCGGACAGCCGCCACGTTTACAAAAGAAATTGGCGGAATCACCCGCAAACCTTATTTAGACGCGAATGGTCTCTTTCGTGAGGAGAGTGACAATGGCGGCCTGATTATTATTGGTTCCCATGTTAAAAAATCCACAGAACAGCTCGAAGTCCTGCAGCAATTAACTAATATACAATTTGTGGAATTTCAATGCTCTTCAGTGCTGGCCGAGGAATCGTTTCAGGCGGAAACCCGCCGTGTTCAACAAATAGTGGATGACTCTATCACACAGGGAACTACGGTTTGCGTCTACACTTCCCGGGAACGCCTTGATTTAGGGGAGCACAGAAAAGAGGAAGAACTGGCACTGTCCGTAAAAATATCCGATGCTGTAACAAATTTTGTAAAAAATGCTGCTCATCAGCCGGCGTTTGTGGTCGCTAAAGGCGGCATTACGTCAAGCGACGTGGGAACGAAGGGCCTGCTCGTAAAAAAAGCAGAAGTTCTCGGGCAGATCGCCCCTGGCGTGCCCGTCTGGCAGACAGACGACAAAAGCCGGTTTCCGGACATTCCGTATGTAATCTTCCCGGGAAACGTAGGGGAGCAGGCTACGCTAAAGCATGTGGTACAAACCTTACAGGGGCAAATATAAAAAAGCACCGGCGGAAGTTTAGACAGGCCCGCCGGTGCTTTATTTGGTTTATCTTCCAGAAACTCCGTCCAATCGGCTCCGCAGATTTCTCGCCGCCTCCTCCGGTGCGTCTGCCAGGCTGATGGCAGAAATCAGTGATACTCCGTCAGCCCCCGCTTCCACAATCTCAGCAGCATTTGAGACATCGATGCCGCCGATTCCTACAATCGGGAGCGTAATTCCTTCCGCCCGGAGCCGGCGGATGCCTTCAAGGCCCACCGGGGCTTTGGCGTCTTCTTTAGTGTCCGTCGCAAACATCGGTCCTACCCCAAGATAATCCGCACCGTCCGCTGCGGCCTGGTGCGCTTCTTCAATAGTGCGCACGGATACTCCGATCACCATCCGCGAGGGACAGCGTTCCTTGACTTTGGAAGCCGGATCATCCTCCTGTCCGATATGGATCCCGTTTGCTTCGAGCCGGATCGCCATGTCCACATCATCGTTAACAATAAATGGCACATGAAATTCGGCACACTTCGCCTTCAATTTTCGACCGAGCTTCCATTTTTCTTCTTCAGGCAGGGCGCCCTTTCCCTTTTCACGAAACTGAAAGCAGGTAATGCCGCCCTGAAGAGCTTCCTGCAGTACCTGTTCCGGCTCCCGGCCGCCCGTATTGTTGCTTCCCATAATAAAGTACAGCTTCAGCATCTGCTTCTCCATCATTCCGTCCTCCTACGATTCCTGTTTGACGCGAATATAGTGGCGCAGATCCATTTCCTGCGTTGCGTGAAGAGCGTTTAATAATTCAATTTGAAACGAGCCCGGGCCTTCTCTTGTCGTTAAACTGCCTGCGATTTCCGCTGCCGCACCGTAATAGGCAAGCGCTGCTGCCACCGCTCCAGCAGAATGCTGCACGGTTAAAAATGAAGCTGCGACGGAGCTGAGAAGGCAGCCGGTACCGGTAACTTTCGTGAGCAGCGTATGCCCATTCTGTACGATAAATACCTCTCCCTGATGGGCCACCGCGTCCTCTACGCCGGTAACGGCTGCTATTGCTTCAAATCTTCTTGAAGCTTCTTTGGCAATCTTCGAATTATCTGCTTCCCCCGAGGCATCCACACCCTGGACAGTTCCACTTTCACCAAGCAATGCAGCCATTTCTCCCGCATTAGCCCGGATCAGTGCCACATCCAGTTCTTCGAGAAGAGCAAGTGCCGTTTCTGTTCGGTAAGCAGTAGCTCCTGCTCCTACTGGGTCCAGAACAACGGGAATGCCTTTTTCATTTGCCGCTATGCCGGCCATCCGCATTGCCTTCACCTGTTCACGGTTCAGTGTGCCAATATTGATCACGAGGGCATTCGCCGCCTTGGCCATTTCTGCTGCTTCCTCCGGTGCATTTGCCATTACCGGGGAGACTCCCATGGAGAGCAGCCCGTTTGCAGTGAAATTGGTTACTACCGTGTTCGTAATATTATGAATCAGCGGGCGCGTTTTCCTTACTTCCTCGAGCAGTTGTATAACTTCTTTTGCTTTCATGCCAATCCCTCACTTTTTATTTTAATAGTTGATCGAGTGGCACACGCGCGCCCCAGTGATTAACGGGGCCGTTGCCTTTACCGATTTCAAGGGAATTCGAAATTGCATTTGTAATATATTCTTTGCTTTCCTGCACGGCTAAATAAATAGACTTGCCTCTTGCAAGCTTCGCTGCAATCGCGGCTGATAAAGTACAGCCGGTCCCGTGCGTGTGCTTCGTATCCGTCCGGGGGGAGCGAAAATAATGAATATCTCCATCAACATACAAAATATCGACCGCGTCTTCTTTCATATGGCCGCCTTTAACAAGTGCTGCCCGGGCCCCTAACTCATCGACGATTTTCTTTGCTGCTGCTTCCATGTCTTCAAGGGTGTGCACCGGAAGATCTGTCAGATTTGCTGCTTCCGCCATATTCGGCGTAACGACCGCCGCCGTAGGGAGGAATTCACGCTTCATCACTTCGAGTGTTTCTTCCTCAGCCAGGGAGTCTCCGCTTGTGGCAACCATCACGGGGTCGATGACCACCGGCAGTTCGTGTTTTTTCAGCATATTCACCGTGGTCCGAATCATTGCCGGTGTTGCAATCATACCGGTTTTGATCGCGTCCGGCATGATGTCATCAAATACGGAATCCAGCTGGGCCTGAAGCAGCTCAAGGCTCATGTGTTCCACCTGCTGAACGCCGGTCGTATTCTGTGCAAGTACGCTCGTTATAGCAGACATCCCATAAGCCTCGCACTCCTGGAATGTTTTCAGATCAGCCTGAATGCCAGCCCCGCCGGTAGGGTCTGTGCCGGCAATTGTTAATACTTTCGGTACTTGTGGCATACGTTACATCCTCCTTTACAGGAATCCTGCCCAGGTTCAAAAAAAGCTCACTCCCTTGAAGAGGGAGTGAGCTTTGGCATATACGTACGTGTAGTATAAAACGAAGCTCCACTTCCCTACGCTGGTACTACCCAGATCAGGTTCAAAGGGACCAAGAATCGTTCTTGTCTCAGCGCAAGCGCCCCTAGCGGATTCCTTACTATTTTTCTTAATCGTACGTGACACCTAGTCCTAATGTCAATTTTTTTCATCATCGCTGGTATTTTTGTTGTGGTCCTGATCATTGGAGGAACGGCTTCGTTCCTGTTTATCCGAGTTACCGACAATACGTTCGAGAAGATGAAGAATTTCATCCCGCGACAAATCCTCACGCTTTTTATCTTCTACTTTCTCCGGTTCCCGGCTATCTTCTGTATTTTCATCCTTTGGTGGTTCTTCTTCGGCATGTTGTTTTTCAGCTTCTCGCTCTTCCTGCTCTTTCTTCTCCCGTTCCTTACGCCGTTCTTCTACTTCCCAGCCGTACATATAACCTCCGTCCGGCATGGCGAATTTCTTATTCATACTTCGAGTTTCTTTTGTAAACAGCGTATAAATCGTCGGAATGATAAAGAGAGTAAGGAATGTACTGCTGATCAAACCACCGATGACCGCAATACCCATCGGCTGTTGGATTTCCGAACCTTCTCCAAATCCAAGGGCAAGCGGAAGCACACCAAGAATCGTCGTAAAGGCCGTCATTAAGATTGGGCGTGACCGTTTTTTCACGGATTCAATTACTGCCTCTCTTACCGGCATGCCCCGTTCCACGAGTTGATTCGTATAATCCACGAGCACGATAGCGTTGTTTACAACGATACCTGCAAGCACAATCAAACCGATGAACACGGTAATACTTAGCGGTGTCTGAGTGGCAAACAGGCCAAGCATTACCCCGATGACAACCAGTGGTACGCTGAACATTACCACAAATGGATATTTAAATGACTCAAACTGACCGGCCATCACGAGATAAATGAACACAACGGCCAGCAGGAAGGCAAACACAAGACTCTGAATACTATCATTGAGCAGTTCCTGTTCGCCGGAGAAATTTAAGCTCGTCGCTGCACCGGTATCAACGTCGTCAATCGTATCTTCAATGAGCGTCGAGGTTTCATTCAAGCTCGTTCCAGTGCCATACGTAACGGTAAATTCCGTACTCCGCTCCTGATCGAGCCGGTTAATGACTGCCGGCCCCTGACCTTCTTCAATCGTGGCCACATCGCTTAAACTAATATAGTCCCCCTGCGGAGTAGAAAGCTGCAGGTTTTCAAGATCTTCCTGATTTTCCAGGGAATCCTCCGCATACTGCACGTTGACGTTTAGTGGCCCTTCATTATCCGTCTGAATCGTCGTCGCCACTTCACCGCTTGTTGTGCTGTTCACTGTCTGAGCTATTTCAGCAGGTGTCAGTCCATTGTCCTGGGCTTCGTCCTCATTGATCTGCACCTGAATCTCCGGAGCAGTTTCTTCATCCGACGTTTCTACGTTCCGAATGGTGTTCTCGCTCTCCAGCTCCGACTGCACAGCCTCTACGTCCTCAGCCAGCCTCTCTTCATTTTCATTGGAGAGCGTAAACTCTACAGAATTTGCTTCCCCACCGCCGATAGCCGCAGAAGAGGAAAGCGAAATGTCAGCCTGTTCGTCCGTATTTTCCACATCGGATTCAATTTCTTCAATCATTTCTTCTGTTGATATATCACGGTCTTCCAAGTCTTCCATTGTAACTGTAATAGAAGCTTCATTGGATCCGGAGCTGCCGCCGCCTCCGGCTGCAACTCCGCTGCCGCCCGAACCGACAACCGCCATATAGCTTGCGATCTCGTCCTGATTTTCAAGTACACTTTCAATTTCGTCTACTGTCTCTCCCGTGGTCTCCAGATTGGTGCCGTTCTCTTTTTCAACATCAATTGTGAAAAAGCCCTGGTCCGTAGTCGGAATAAAGTTGACCCCGGTCTGGGCAATGCCTCCGGCGCCGCCAATAAGCAGGAGAATTGTCAGGATCAGAGCGACAGCCCGGTGGCCAAGCACCCAGCGGATCGAGCGGTCCAGAAATCTCATTGGCCGGGACTTTTCACGTTTTTGCTCCCGGTCTTCCGGCAGGGGCTTCAGCACCCGGCTTGCAATCATCGGAACGACCGTTACAGCTACAAGAAGGGACGCAAGTAAACTGAAGGCTACTGACAGGGCAAAGGCCTGAAATATCTCACCAACAATACCGGAAATAAAGACAATCGGTAAAAACACGGCAACTGTCGTCAGTGTCGAAGCCGTAATCGCCCCGGCCACTTCTTTTGTACCGTCGAGAGCAGCCCGTTTAGGGAGTTTTTTCATTGACAGATGCCTGTAGATATTTTCAATAACGACAATCGCATTGTCGACAAGCATCCCAATTCCAAGGGCGAGGCCGCCCATTGTCATTAAGTTCAGGCTCACATCGGTAAAGTAAAGAAATGCAAATGTCACAATTACCGAAAACGGTATTGCAATACCGATAATGAGCGGGGTAGTTAAGTTTCTCAAGAAGAAGAAAAGCACAACCATGGCAAACACGCCACCGGCAATTAACGCCAGGGCTACGCTGTTTATGGACTGCTGGACGTATTCACCTTCGTCGTAAATAATCGTCGTTTCAAGGTCGCTGTACTGGTCTTCCTCAAGCAAATCGTCGAGGGTTTCGTTAAAATCGGAAGACACCTGCGCCGTATTGGCATCCGACTCTTTCAGCACCGTCATCTGAATTCCGTCTTCCTGATTCACCTCGGTGTAGGCTGTCTGCTCTTCAGTGGTCCGTTCAACTTCCCCTACATCACTCACAGTGACCGTATCACCGGATTCATTCTGCCCGACGGCCACTTCCTCTAAATCTTCGACCCCGCCCAATTCATTGACGGTGCGGGTCGTTAGTGTGCGGTCTCCAGAGGTTATAGTGCCCCCTGGCTGCGTGATATTATTTGCCTGTAAAGCGCTGGCAACGTCAGACTGGGTTACATTGTTGTCTTCCAGTGAGCCCTGATCGAGCGAAATTTCAAATTCTTCGCTTAATCCGCCGCTTGTGTCAACACTTGCAACCCCTTCCGTCCGCTCAAGCTCGGTTACCATGTCCTCTACCTGGCTCTGCGTTTCAGCCAGCCCACTGCCTTCCGAATAAGCGGCCATTTGGATCATGCCCTGGGCGTCGGGATCAAATTCGATAAAGGAAGGGTCCCCGGCATCGTCCGGCAGGTTGGCATTATTCATGGCGTTATTGATATCCTGCTCTACTTCCTCCACCGACGTGCTCCAAGATAATTCAAGCAGCACAAGACTTGTGCCTTCCTCTGACTGCGAGGTCATCCGGTCCAGTCCTTCAATAGTAGAGAGCTGTTCTTCCATTGGTTCCGTAACGCTGCTTTCAATTTCTTCCGGTCCGGCTCCCTCATAGTTTGTCGCTACAGCTGCGACCGGCGGTTCAATCTCCGGAAATAGCTGCAGGGGCAGATTCGTCAGCGATACGAAACCCATCATGATAAATAAAATCATGCCGACAATGGTCAGTTTCGGCCGCCGGATAGATGTGCGGGTAATTTTCATGCATCGTTCCTCCATTGGTATGTATATTTCGATGGTTCAGTGCCTAAACTGTTAAGTAACTTAACTACACGAATAACCTTAAACGACTGGATGACTTCCGTCAATGAAGATGCATGAACGGCCTGCTACCTTTATTTCTTATAAGAGTTGTTAATTTCTTTCTCGAGTCGGTGTATCACCTGATTTGCCTGCTTTAATTCCTCAAGCGGTATTTTCGAAATATACTGGTCCACAATATAATGTTGGAAATTTGTCAATTCTTCCTTCAATTTCCGCCCTTTTGCCCCGTAAACGAGCTGGGTTTC
Organism: Marinococcus halophilus; assembly: GCF_900166605.1. Lineage (NCBI taxonomy): Bacteria > Bacillati > Bacillota > Bacilli > Caryophanales > Bacillaceae > Marinococcus > Marinococcus halophilus. Next base: position 666,865 of record NZ_FVZD01000005.1, on the reverse strand, counting down.
TCTTTTGTTTTCTTTATTGGCAGCGCGGTACAGAAGGTCTTCTTCTTCAAGACGTTTCATTGCCTGGCTTACTGCGCTTTTTGAAATACGCAGACGATGGGCCATCTCTGTCAGCGTCAGGCCTTCGTGCCGCAGATTCATAAAAAATAGTGCCTCCTGGCGGGTAGTTAAATGCAGCTCTCCGAGCATCGGAACCTCGGGCTGCAGCAGTGTGCTGATGTTCTCAAGCGTATTTACCGCCTGTTCAAACAGCTCCCTGTGTGTGCATGCTTCCATTTCGCTCATTTTATTCATCCTTTTCTTTCAGCTTTCTCTGAGGCAGCCTGCGGCTGTTCATGCATGTAGGCACCTACCGCTCCACTGAATTCTCCGTACGGAAGAAAGCATGGTGCTTTTCCGCGAAGTTCCGTATAGCCGCCGATAATTTCTTTTAAATGGTCATGTTTATCAAAGGTGGAGCCAATATACACTATAGAATCAGTGTTCAGCCGGTCAGCCATCTGCACACTCATCGTCGTAATCGTCTCGCCAATCATACGAACGACAGCGGCGATATAATCTTTATCTTCGTATTTATTATTTCTCATGTTCATAATATTTCCGAAATTGCTTGCCGTAAGGTCGCCGGAAATCGGCGGCTCTTCATCAGTGTAAATATCCTTCACCTTCACATTCAGTGAGCGGCCGTCTCCTTCTTTTCCAAGCCGCAGTATGTCTTCATACGCATCAATACCAGTGAGAAGGTAGGAGAGGCCGATAAGTGTGCCTCCTCCCATTCCACTTCCACCAACACGTTCGTATTCTTCCGGCCCGGCAAAATGTATCGATGTGCCCGTCCCGACGTTTGTGATAATATATGTGTTCTCGTGACGGTCATTTTCATTGAACCGCTTCCGCAGATAAGACACTCCTTTACAGGTAGCTTCAAACTCACTGATAGGCTCCGTAGGCCAGGGCAGAGACTTTCGCAGCGTTTCCGCTTTTCCTCCCGTTATATGAATGACCGGATTGTCGACCCGCTCTTCAATCCACGTCCGCACTTTCCCCATATCGGCCAAGGGGATTTTCTGCAGTTCCCACTCATCGTTCACACGGTACGCAATTTTAATCAGCGTACCTCCTGCATCAATACCAACCACTTCATTTTTCATTCTTCTCCCCCTGTCCCGCACTCAAATAGTTATATCTTCTGTCGTCTCTTCGTATTTTATCCTACTTCTATGCGAATTGAAAACGATGCAGCATACCGCTCTTTCCTGTTTTTCTCAAAATTCTCAGTTTCCTGCTTCGCAGCGCCGCTAATTTTGTTAAAATTGTAGTACTGCCTAATACGCAGCAATCCATAAATTTAACAAGGTCCTCCTTTTTTATATAGAGGAAGAATGGAGAAAGCAGATGGGGTTCGAAATCATATCCATTTTTTTAGCAATACTATCGATTTTTAATTTATTTTTCGCCTTCGTTATTATCTTTATCGAAAAACGGAATGCCACCGCCATTTGGGCCTGGATTATGGTTTTGTTTTTCATCCCTTTTTTAGGGTTTGTGCTCTATTTAATCTTTGGGCAGAACCTGACCAGAAAAAGGCTGTTTGACTGGGCGGACATTGAAAAGATCGGAATTGAAGAACTGATTCAGGAGCAGATGCATACCCTGCGCAACGGAACGTTCCAATTTTCGGATTCCGTTTCCTCAAAGCACCGGGACCTTATTTATATGCAGCTCGCAAACGACGGCTCTGTACTTACGAAGGAAAACGATGTCCGGGTGTATACTGACGGCCACGAGAAGTTCGATAACCTCATTAAGGATATTGAGAAGGCCCGGGATCATATCCACTTGCAGTACTACATTCTTCGAAGTGACAATCTGGGACGCCGTGTTATTGAAGCTTTGAGAAAAAAGGCAGAAGAGGGGGTTGTCGTCAGGCTTCTTTATGACGACATGGGCTCGAGAAAGATGCGGAAAAAAGAGCTCTCGGGGCTTGAAGCAGCCGGCGGGGAAGTAGCTGTTTTCTTTCCGAAGCGCCTGCCAATCATTAATTTACGCCTCAACTACCGCAACCACCGGAAAATTGTAGTGATTGACGGGAAAACCTCCTACGTCGGCGGCTTCAATATCGGCGATGAATACCTGGGGCTCAGTAAAAAATTCGGCTACTGGCGGGATACTCACTTGCGCCTGGAAGGGCAATCTGTCAAAACGGCACAGACCAGGTTCATTCTGGACTGGAACCAGGCCAATTCCAGAAATCCAGTTCATTACGAAGAGCGTTATTTTCCAACCCTCGCAGAGCCTGGGGAGTGCAGCATGCAGATTGTATCCAGCGGACCCGATTCGGAATGGGAGCAGATTAAAAACGGCTATATCAAAATGATTAACTCTGCCAAGCACTCGGTATACATCCAGACTCCTTATTTTATTCCGGACGAGAGCCTGATGGATGCTATACGGATTGCTTCTTTATCCGGAGTCGATGTGCGTATTATGATTCCGAGCATGCCTGACCATCCCTTTGTGTATTGGGCTACCTATTCCCACATCGGGATCGTTCTCCGCGCCGGCGCACGAGTGTATATTTACAACAATGGTTTTATCCACGCCAAGACCATCATGGTGGACGACGAAATCAGCTCGGTTGGTACGGCCAATATCGATGTGCGCAGCTTCCGGCTGAATTTTGAAGTGAATGCTTTCATCTATCATGCGCAAACGACGAAGCAGTTGACCGATACCTTTTTGTACGATATGGATACACACTCCTCCGAGCTCACTCTCGAGGCGTACCGGCAGCGCTCCCTCTGGATCCGTATCAAAGAAGCAGTGTCCCACCTCTTATCCCCAATTTTATAAACAATGCAAAAGTCCGCTGCCTCGCTAAAAAGAAGCAGCGGACTTTCTTATGCTTTTGTTTTCCACAGGCCTCCGAGACTCCGGGCCCAATTTTCCATATAAAGGATGCTTTCCTCCATTGCCTGGTCCAGTGAAACAATGCCGGGCACCATGCTGAAAGCAGCATCAATACCAGCTTCATAGACTTTTTCATAACCATCGCCAAGCTGGCCTGCGACAGCGACCACCGTGCTTCCAGGCGGAGACGCTTTCGCAACGCCTACAGGCGTTTTGCCAAATACCGTCTGGGCATCGATTTTTCCTTCGCCGGTAATTACAAGAGAGGCTCCGGCACTCCGCTCAGAAAAGCGGCTTTCTTCAAGCACGATATCGATACCGGGCTCAAGCGCAGCATTTAAAAAAGCTATCGCACCGGCTCCAAGCCCTCCCGCAGCTCCGGCTCCTTTTTCCTGCAGCACTGGTTTATGTAGATCCCGTTCAATCACTTCCCCAAACATACGAAGCGCTTCGTCAAGCTCCTGAACATCTTCCGGCTCCGCTCCCTTCTGCGGACCATAGACGGCACTTGCTCCCTCCGGCCCTGTCAGCGGATTTGTAACATCACAGGCAGCACGCACGGTTACTTCATGAATTCTTTTGTCGATGCCGCTCACATCAATGCGGTGCAGATGTTTTAATGCTGCTCCACCAGGGGCGATGTCTTCTCCATTTTGATCCAGAAAACGAACGCCTAACGCAGCAGCCATCCCGGCCCCTCCATCGTTGGTGGCGCTTCCCCCAAGACCTAAAATAATACGTTCCGCTCCTTCATACAGTGCTTTCAAAATCATCTGCCCTGTACCATAAGAACTGGCCGTTAAAGGCTCCCTGTTTTTTTTGGTTACCAGACCGATACCCGAGGCTTCTGCCATCTCAATAACCGCGGTGCGGGATTTCTGGATGTACACAAATTCCGCCTTTACAGCACTTCCATCTGGCCCGCTCACATCCACTGCATGAACTTCCCCGCCAAGGCCGTCCCGAAGCGACTGCGTGGTCCCTTCTCCGCCGTCTGCCATGGGGATTAACTCTGTAACAAGGGCTCCGGGGTTTCCCATCCCCTGGCGAAACCCTCTTTCAATTGCCTGTGCAGCTTCCATGGCTGTCATGCTTTCCTTGAATGAATCTGGCGCAATCACTACTTTCATTTCTGTCTCCTCCTTAACGCTTTATGACTGGCTGGGGTAAATAGAAGAAGCATGCTGCTTCAGCATTTTTTCAAACAGCCACTTCTTTTCCGGCAGCGGCAGCATACAGTCAAAATGCTTCATGTCTTCGTTTTTAAAAAAGCCAAGCGTCCCCTGGCAAAAGCCGCAATAGGAAGTTTGATGAGTCAACGGCTGCTCATCCGGAAACCAATCGTTTTCGGAGGGCACAAATTCGCCGCTCATGTTCCAGCCAGTTCCATCGGTTAACTGTACTGAAGCCAATAGCTTGTACGCCTTCTGTCCTTTTTCTCCGTCTGCAGCCGCCATCTGCACATAGGAATCCGCCACTTCGAGCAGCCGGGGAATTTCATTTTCCCGAAGCTCACGGAAGGACGGGGTCTCCTGGCCTGTCTCACGCAGGTAGTTTATATGCTCCTGGTACCTCGATAAATATAAGTGAATAGGTTCCAATTAGCTCCCCCCTTTGTTTCAGTATAGCATGAGTATGCCTGTGAAATAATAAAAGAACACCCCACTCCGCCACAGCGGCACTGAGATGTTCATCTACTGGTTTTCCTTCCGCGAAGATTGTTCGCGGCCTGGGTACCGTCGGTTAAAATCTTTAAACACAAAGTATTTCATCATAAAGAAACTAGCCGTGAATGAAGCCAGCATTGCCAGCCCTTTAGCCAGGTTCTGGCGGATCCACGTGGGCACTCCGAGTGCCTGAAATAAAGCATTAAACCCTAAAAATACAGCATTATTAATACCGAGGCTGATCAGCCCCTGAATAATAAACACTAGCCGCTGGCGGGTGCTTCCTTTCGCTGAATCCCGAAACGTAATAAACACGTTCCAAATGTAGCTGTTTGTTACTGCCAGCGCATAAGCGATCGTATTAAAAAGCGTCAAAGTTACCCGCTCTTCACTTGGAAAAAGAAATAGAAGCAGGTTCAATGCTCCTATATCAACTACAGCATTCGTTACACCAATCGCACTAAACTGAAGCGCTTGAAGAGGACCACGCCGCTTTTGATTCTTACCCATAGAACCCCTCTGTTCCTGATGAAATCTCCGCTTACCGGCGTTCTTCTGAAACTGTTTCACGATTTTCCAGCGTTTTAGAATCCTTTACGCCGGCTGCTTCTTTATACAAATCCCTGATTTGCTCTGCTGCCGCTTCCCACCCGAATGATGCGACATCTGTAAAGGCCTGGTCGGCCAGACGTTTACGGAGGGTTTCATCCTCAAAACGGCAAACAGTGTTTTTGAAGTCGTCTTTCATATGCGGATCGTATAAAAGGCCGTTACGTTCTGATGTAAGCTGTTCCTTTGTCGGCCCGCTTTCTGCAGCAACCAGAGGCAGGCCGGAGGCCATCGCTTCCATAATCACCAGACCCAGCGTCTCCGTTGTAGAAGGAAACACAAATACGTCAGAGGAAGCGAACGTAGAAGCCAGCTCGTCCCCATGCATAAATCCTGTAAATACGGTGTCTGTGCCTTCGAAATGCTTTTCCAGCTCTTCACGATGAGGGCCGTCCCCCACAATAGCCAGACAGAAATGATCTGATTCCTCAAGGACATCCCGGATTTTTTCAATTTCTTTTTCAGCCGCCAGCCGGCCCACATACAGAAGCAGTGTTCTGTCCGTTTTTCCGCCGGAAAGCCGCTCCCGCATTTTTCTGCTGTGATGTCTGGGATGAAATTGTTCGGTATCTACTCCACGTTTCCATAAATGCATACGTTCAAACCTTTTTTCCTGAAGCTCTGTCTGCACAGTTTGTGACGTACACAAATTTATGTCCGCTTTGTTGTGGAGACGCCGGACATACCACCACATCAGCCATTTCAGCATGCCCAGATTATAGTAGGACATGTACTGGGTTAGATTTGTATGATAAGAGGCCACCAGCGGCACCTCAAGCTTTTTCGCGTAGTTAATGCCCGAATACCCCACCACCGCCGGGTTCACGACGTGTATAACGTCAGGTCCGAAATCCTGTATATATTTTTTTACTACCCGGTTTGGGAGAGCGAACTTCTTTGAACGATAAAAAGGGAGGGCGCGCGCCGGCACCCCTTTCACTTCTGCTCCATCAAATTCATACACACCCAGATCCGGGGCTACAATCTGTACTTCATGACCATCACGATGCAGCCAGCGTATGCAGGCTGTCAATCGTGTAACGATTCCGTCTGTAGAAGGCAGAAAAGTCTCGGTGATGATCATTATCTTCATAGAAGACAACTCCCCGTTTTTATTTCCAGCTCACACTTGGCAGCACGTTTCCTTCGATCACCCGCTCTTTATGTTCGATCACCGCTTTTAAGATGTGACGGATAACGTCGTCTGTTAAAAAGTGAGGTTCCAACCCTAAGTCTAAAAGATTGGTGTTTACTGCTTCAAGAAAATGCTCTTCAAGTTCTACGCGAGGGTTCTCCAGGTGGTCAACATCTACCTGGTAGCCTTCTTCTTCAGCCACCTTTTTCACTCTTTCTGCAAGTTCAAGCACGGAGAAGTCTTCGGTAAACTGGTTGAACACACGGAATTCTCCCGGCTCAGCCGGCTTTTCTGCTGCAATTTCCACACAGCGGACGGTATCTTCGAGGTTCAGGAAGCCACGAGTCTGCCCACCCTTTCCGTAGACTGTTAAATTCCGGCCAATCGCAGACTGAATGATAAAGCGATTCAGCGCTGTGCCAAAAACGCCGTCATAGTCCAGGCGGTTGGTGAGCACCGGATCCATGTTGGTTTCATTCGTATCCAGGCCGTAAACAATGCCCTGGTTTAAATCCGTAGCACGGATGCCCCACACACGGCAGGCAAACATAATGTTATGGCTGTCATGCACTTTTGATAGGTGGTAAAAGGACCCCGGCTGTTTCGGAAACGGAAGGCGGTCTTTGCGGCCTTTATGCTCCACTTCCAGATAGCCTTCCTCAATTGGAATATTAGGAGTGCCATACTCTCCCATTGTACCAAGCTTTATCAGGTGACAGTCCGGTGCCATTTCTTTAATAGCATAAAGCACGTTTAAATTTCCTACTACGTTATTCACCTGCGTATAAACCGCATGCTCCCGGTCAATCATCGAATAAGGAGCGGAGCGCTGTTCAGCAAAGTGCACGAAGGCCTCCGGCTTTTCCTGCTCCATAACCTGCTGAAGGAAATCGTAATGCTGAAGGTCTCCTTCGTATGTACGTATTTCTTTTCCTGTCAGCTCTTTCCACTTTGCCACCCGGTCTTCAAGGCTCGCGATCGGAGTGATCGAGTTGGAATGAAGCTCCTCATCAATTTTTCTACGCACCATGCTGTCGATAATTGATACGTCATGACCCTGCTTTGATAAGTAAAGCGCGGTCGGCCAACCACAAAATCCATCTCCACCTGCAACAATAATTTTCACGTCAGTTACCTCCACATCATTTAATACAATCTAATAGTTCAAACAAGCGTAATTCTATGGGTATCTAAAAGGTAATTTCTACCTCGTAGAGTGCAAGTTGCCGTTGTATATGTACATCCGAGTAGAATTCCCATCGAAACAATACCACTCTCCTTATATTAACGCAACTATTAGTCTATATACCACCGTTATTCTATCATACTAACTAATCATTGCAGCTGTCACAGCCATAATTCATAAAAATTACATAAAATTTATAGAAAAGCGAAGGGTGTTTGGGCACCAGCTTAAACAGCTCGTCGGTTTCAGTCGGCTTGAGACGAAGTCGCAAACGATCTGAAATCACGAATGGATTAAGCTGGTAACACCCGGAGCTGGACAGATAGAAAAGCGTAGGAAGCCTGTTCAGCGGCACGGGCCCTGGAAGAGCTTTGGATAAAGAGGCCTTTTCTCTTTACCAAAGATCTGAAGGGACACCCCGCCGTTGGCTTCCGGAGCTGGACAGATAGAAAAGCGTAGGAAGCCTGTTCAGCGGCACGGGCCCTGGAAGAGCTTTGGATAAAGAGGCCTTTTCTCTTTACCAAAGATCTGAAGGGACGCCCCGCCGCTGGCTTCCGGAGCTGGACAGATAGAAAAGCAGAGGAGCCTTGCTCAACCGCGACAGGTACTTCCCAGACGTGCAGGGCAGCCTGCTGCCCGAAACCGGCTGGAAAGTAACCCCGAGCGGTTAGGCTTCGGAGCTGGACAGAGAAAAGCGGAGAATAGATGTTAATCGAACCGCCCCTCCTCCGAACGCCTGAGACTGAACAAAATCCGGAAAAGATTCACTTTTCAAAAGAGAATTTTTCCGGATCTTCAGCCACTGCAATTAGTATATTATGTTCCTCCAGCTGTTCGCTCAGGTCACGCGCTTCTTTATCGCTATAGCCCAGCTTTGTTAAGCGTTCATAAATATCGGAGGCCCCGTGGCGGAAAAACTGTTTTACGAATTCCACCGGACTTGTAGCGTCTGCTTCTGTATCACTTACTTTTAGTTCTTTCGCAGTCGCCTTTTCCGCTTCAAGAGCTAAAGCATAAATCTGTTCTCTTTGAACACCCTGCATTTTCAATTTATCTACAGCCTTCTGTGCTTCTTCTACAGTCGAAAAAATACGAGCGGTAGGCAATAGTTCCCCCTCCTTGCAAGGAATATTACCACTCCGCCCGTAAAATGAAACAAGGAATATTTATCCTCCAATGTATCTCTGATACAACGATCTAGCTTCCACTTCCCCGGAGACCCCGTGAATGATGGCCCTTCCATCTTTAAAGAGCACCAGCCGCTTGTTTTCAATATTTAACACCAGCAGATGCTGATTCGCTTTGGAAAGGTGCTTTTTATGAGCGTCCGCTGTACGCTCGAGTGACACCTGCATGTCCGGAAGAGGCTTCACTTGTACGGCATCCCTGCCGCACAACGTCTCTGCCTTGCTTCTCCCACTCCATGCGAGCGCTGGATACGTTGGCGATTCTCCGCAGGAGGGACAATGAACATCCTGAAGCGAGTCTACACGAATGGAAGAACTCTCGTTCGACCATACATCAAACGACCACAGCGTTCCGCGTAGCTGTTTAAAGGAATGAGTAAGCAGCTTCATCGCTTCGGTCACCTGCGTGGCGCTCACAAATTGGACAGCCGGGGCAATAATTCCCATCGTGTCACACGTTTCACCTTCCATCGGAATGCCCTTCATCAGGCAGCGCAGGCACGGCCCTTCTTCCGGTGTCACTGTATAGCTTAGTCCGTATGCCCCCACACAGGCTCCGTAAATCCAGGGAATCCGGTGCTTCAACGCTGTATCATTAATCATCAGCCTCGTCTCCATATTATCGAGTCCGTCAATAATAAGGTCTGCAGGCAGACAGTTTTCAAGCACGGCCGGATCTGCTTCGCCGACAATTATATCAATGACTGCGTTACTCCGGATATCGAGCAGCCGTCTTTTCGCTGCCTCCGCTTTCGGTGTATACGCTGCTGCGTCCGCTTCTGTATACAACTGCTGGCGCTGCAGGTTGCTTACCTCTACATAATCCCGGTCGATTAGCGTTAATTTCCCGATCCCCGCACGCACGAGGCTTTCAGCTGTTAAACTCCCTAGAGCTCCGGCCCCTATCACTATTACATGGGACTCCTCCAGCTTTTTCTGTCCACTCCGCCCGATTCCATGAAATAACCGCTGCCGGGAGAAACGTTCTTCTGTATTCAAATGCTGAGGCCTCCTAGAGGGCTGCTTGCCTGTGCATAAAATTTCTTATCAATTCTTCCTGCCTCTGCACCAAGAGTACCGGCTCTTATGGCCAGTTTCATCGCTTCAGCCATTTTTACAGGGTCGCCTGCTCCTGAAACCGCTGTGTTTAAAAGGATACCGTCAGCCCCAAGCTCCATGGCGTAAGATGCGTCCTTCGGGCTCCCTATGCCTGCGTCCACAATAACCGGCACCTTTGCCTGTTCGATAATATGCGAAAGATTGTATGGGTTGATGATCCCGAGCCCCGTTCCTATAGGAGAGGCTCCTGGCATAACTGCATGAACCCCGGTTTCCTGAAGCTTTCTTGCAAGCACTACGTCGTCGGACGTATAGGCGAGAACCGTAAACCCTTCGTTAAGAAGCTGTTCCGAAGCCCGGAGCGTTTCCACCGGGTCCGGTAGAAGTGTTTTGTCACAGCCAATTACTTCTACTTTGATCATGTCACACATATTGGCCGCTTCCGCCAGCTTAGCTGTCCGGACCGCCTCTTCCGCTGTTTTGGCTCCGGCAGTATTTGGGAGAAGCCTGTACTTTGAAACATCCATCTGCTCAAATGGGTCCGGCTGACTGCTGTCAAATAAGTTCATTCTACGGACAGCAAAGGTCAATACTTCAGTTTCTGATGCTTCTACCGCCTGCAGCTGGGTTTTTGCGTCTTTATACTTTCCCGTACCGAGAAATAGATGTGAGTTAAATGTCATACTGCCAATGTTAAGCATTCGTTCATCCGCCTCCTACAAAATGAATGATTTCGATTCTGTCCCCGTCCTTCAAACCTTCTTCCTTGTGCAGTTCTTCCATCACAATAATCCCGTTTCGCTCCACCACCGTCTTCTTATGGGCTACTTGAAGCTCTTCCAGTAACTCGGCTACGGTTTGACTGTTCTCAATATTCTGTATTTGACCGTTAAGCGTGATTTGCATGAATGACTCCTCCTTTTCGTATTTTCGGATCCACGGCGAACAGCTGCTTCCAGTCTTCGCGAACGCTTTCCCTTTCAATCCGGGCAGCCATCCAGCTCCCACTCCGTGCTGAAAGAAGGATACCGTTTCTATAATGCCCGGTCATCACCCACAGGCCTTTGCTTGTTCTTCCCATATACGGCAGCCCGTCGCCTGTCTGCGGCCGGACACCGCTCCAGAATCTTTCAATCCCTGCATGCTTTAATCCCGGCACTAAATGCACGGCTGCTTTCATGAGCTTCTGCATTGAGGCTACAGTGACTTCCGTACTCGCGTCTTCAGGCTTCTCTGTAGCTCCGATAAAAATTTCTCCGTCCTTTTTAGGAACAATATACACTTCCGGAGTGTGCAGGGTATGCTCCAAAGCAGCGTCCGGTAAGCGTACAGACAAGCATTCGCCTTTCACCGGATAGAGGCTGAATTCCCTCTCATCCAACAGACGGGCTCCGGCACTTCCTCCCGTAAAAACAACTTCATCTGCTTTGATGCTGCCTTCGCTTGTTTTCACTCCACAGACCCGGCCGTCAGCTTCTAAGAGCTGATCGACTGCGGTATTTTCCCGAATCACCGTTCCGTTGGCCTCCGCTGCCCTGGCAAGGGCCAATGTCCATTCATAGGCCCGGAGCTGCCCGTCTTTCGGTATAGACCAGGCCCCGTGGATGTGTTCAGAAAGCGCTGGCTCTTTGCTTCGCGTCTCCCGTGCTGAAAGCCATTTCGCGCCATAGCTGTGGCCTGATAACCGTTGATACTTTTCTGCTTCCGTTTTGTTCCATACCGGCTTCAGCATGCCATTATTTACGTAAGAAACGTCCATTCCACTGAGCGCTTCCACCTCCGGGACCAGTTCAGCAAACATAGCCCTGCTTTCGAGCGCAAATTCCTGAAAAAGATCTGAACCCTCCCACTCGGACTGCGCCCCAAGCATTCCGGCAGCCGCTTTCGAAGCACCGGCAGCTATGGAAGCTTTTTCGATTATCATAACGCGGCGGCCGCGTCTGCTTAACTGGTATGCAAGGGAACATCCCTGGACCCCCGCCCCAATAATAAGAACTTCAGTATCAACTTTCATTACTATCACTCCTTACCCTGGCCCGAAGCTGCTCTGCTGCCTCCCCGGGACGATCTCTTTCGTACAAAGCTGCGATGGCCGCTATCCCGGAGGCTCCGTTTTCTATGCACTCCTCCGCGTTTTCAGAAGTGATGCCCCCAATAGCAATTACGGGAATACGAACGCTTGTTACGGCTGCTTTCAGCGCCCCGAGCCCGCGCGGAGCCTTTCCGGGCTTGCTGCCTGAAGCAAAAACATGGCCAAAATAAAGCCAGGATGCTTCCTGTCGCTCACTTCTTTTCGCTGCCTCTGCGGAGTGCACAGACTGGCCCCAGCGCCCGTCAGCCGGGAAGTCTGTACGGCGCTCGGGCAGATGAGCGCCGGCCAGCTGATAAGCAGCAGCAAGCTCCGGCTCGTCATTTATTATAAGCTTCCCGGGACTTACTCCTTCTTCCAACGCCAGCTTCACAGCTGTTTCTTTTTCCTGCTTCGTCCACTCCGGTGCCCGTATATGCACATAATCAACGACGTCTGCCAGCTCCCTCGTCTTCCCCCACCACTCAGCCACCGGGATATCCGGCGGCGACACTGCGTGAATGCATGGCTTCGTCTTTTTATCCATAAAAAAGCCTCCTTCCAGAAGGAAGGAGGCTGCCTGTTAAAAGGTTCAACATGGCTGCTTCCCTCCGCTGGCTCTCCAGATCAGGTTCAAAGGGTTCCGGATCTTTCTCCGGTCTCAGCCTCAGCAGGCACCCCCAGCAAATATATATTTCCCCACAAAAAACCCCGCTTTCGTTAGAAAGCGGGGGGAGATAGTCGTATCAGCATCTCTTCCCCACTTCCCTCCGCTGGTATAATCCAGATCAGGTTCAAAGGGATCAGCTTTACGCCGTCTCAGCCAACAGGCACCCCTAGTGGTTCGATATTACTTATATCATAACGCGCTGCTTCGCTGCCGTCAATTTATCCCCAATCTTTAAACCTGAAAAATCGACAGTACTACCCATAAAGAAGGGACGCTTAAAATAGTCGTTACCAGCGTAATACCTGAAACGAGCTGGGGGTTGGAATCAAACTGTACCGAAATCATCGCCATAGTTGCTGCACTCGGCATCGCTGTAGAAACAACAAGCACAGTAGTAAGCGTGTCATTAGTCTGAAGCAATAACGCAATCAAATAAGCAAGCGCCGGAGCGAATACGAGTCGTAAAAACGTTCCAGCGCTCACGAGCTTCCAATCCATGCTTTTTACAGATATACGTGCAAGCTGCATACCCAGAATAATCATAACCACCGGAATCGCTGCACTGGCAAGCATATCAAGGGCTTCATAGTAGGTCGCCCCGATCGGTATCCCGGTCAGCTGAAAAAGGACGCCTGCGAGCAGGGCGTAAAATACCGGCATCCGCAGTACTGTGCGAAACGCATCGGCCGCATCCATATTGGCGCTGTTTGCAATATAGACGCCGACAGTGTTCATCAGCATCGTCTGGATGACCATAAAAACAATCGAATAGGCAAAGGCTGTATCACCGAAAGCAAAAGAAATCAAGGGAGCACCGTAATTGCCCGCATTCATAAATACGGTGGAAAGCATCATGCCGGTTTCATTTGCTTTTGGCCATTTGCGCAAGTAAGCCGCCAGTTTGATCACGCCGGTCATTACCGCTAAAAACACCACGGAAAACAGAGCCATCGACAGCATGTCGCTGTTCAATTCCCTTTCATAAAACGTCCGGAAAACAAGCGCGGGCGTTAATACATAGAGAGCGACAGCTGACACCGGCCGAATGTCCACTGCCTGCCTTTTCTGCAGCAAATAGCCAATCGTAAATATTAAAATGATTGGGACCAATACATTGATCAGCACACCCATGCAGAGCCCTTCCTTCTTTCTTTAAATTTAATACACTTTAACGCCGGCCCTTTTCTGTCAGTAATCGTGCCGGAGCATCTGCTTTAAAACACGCTTCTCTTTACGTGATACAAGAATATACAAATAATCACCAGCCTGGATTACTGTCTCACCAATCGGCGTGACCAGCTCATCATCCCGGACAATTGCGCTGATAAGCGCAGAGGTGGGAAATTCAATGCTTTGAAGCGTCTGGCCGACGATCGGCGTCGCTTCATTCGTTTGAAATTCCATAATTTCTGCGTTCGCTTTTCCGAGGGAGACAAGCTCCAGAGAATGAGTAGGGGCTTCCCGGAGGGGGCCGGATAAATGAAGCCATTTTGCTAACGGAGCGATGGTCGCGCCCTGGATCAGCGCGGATGTGAGCACAATAAAAAAGACGACGTTGAAAATTTGGGTGCCCGATTCCACGCCGGCAACAATCGGATAGGTAGCCAAAATGATCGGCACCGCCCCGCGCAGTCCCGCCCAGGACAGAAATATATTCTGCTTCGGCTTGTAGCCGAAAAAAGAGGTCGACAAAAACGTGGCAAGCGGACGCGCCAAAAACATTAACACCGCTGATAAAATGAGCCCCATAGTGATGTTCGACCACGTCAGGATATCTCTTGGAAAGGCAAGCAGGCCCAGAATGATAAACATGCTTATTTGCGACATCCACGCCATTCCCTCATTAAACCGGTAAATCGGCTGGCGGTAGATCAAATCGGAGTTTCCTATCAAAAGTGCCGCTACATACACTGCCAAAAATCCGCTCGCACTCATGCTAGAGGTCACGCTGTAGGTTAACAGCGCAAACGCGATCGCAAATAAGGGGTACAAGCCACTCGAATCCAGATTAATGCGGTTAATCGTCCAGGAGGCTGCCCACCCGAACAGCCCTCCCATCGCAAGACCGACGCCCATCTGCCAGAAAAAAGCACCGGACAAAAGCCATACGTTGGGCGAATCGGCCAGAATTAATTCGATAAAAAACAGCGTTAAAAACACAGCCATTGGGTCGTTGCTGCCTGATTCCGCTTCAAGGGTGGAGCCCATTTTTTTATCAATGCTGCGCCCCTTCAAAGCAGCAAAAACAGCTGCGGCATCTGTCGAACCAACCGTAGCTCCGAGGAGCATCGCTTCAAGCCAGGTGAGGTCGAGCAGCTGCTTCGCTACGACTCCCATCAGGGCAGCCGTAAACAGCACGCCGAACGTGGCAAGCGTTACAGAAGGCCCGACGACCGGCTTGATATCACGCCACTTTGTCTGGGTCCCGCCTTCAAATAAAATAATAATTAGGGCTATAATTCCAACAGTCTGGGCAAGCTGGACATTTTCGAAGTCAATGATGCCAAAGCCGTCGTTTCCCATGAGCAGACCTAGAATAATAAATAAAATAAGCGAAGGCACCCCGAGACGTGTCGAAAATTTTGTTACGACGACGCCTAAAATAAGCAGAAGCGCTCCTAATAATATAAACGAATCCACATTTGCATTCCCTTCAAACACTCACGGTTTCCTCCCTCCACCTGCCGCAGCTTTCTACTTCGGCTTTTCTATGTATTACTTGCATGATACATATAATTTTTGTGTAAAAAACCCGCACACAGACATTTTATAAGAATGCTATACCCGAAAATGGGAGCATACAAAAAGCATGCTGCAAAAACAGCATGCTTTCTGCCTCACCCAATCACATCATAGCCGATGGATAAGATAATTGCGAACAAAATGATCCATAAAATCCAGAACATGGCGTGTTTTCTGCCTGCCCGGCGACGAACGAACATCATTTCCATTACTCCGATAAAAACAAGGGCCAAAACACCTTTTATAATGGACAGGAGCGGGAAGCCATACAACGCCACCATGCCCGCGCCAGAAAGAACCATAATGACTACAAACAGCCGTTCAATCATCATCGTTACTTTTTGTTTCGGAAACAGGTAGCTGATCAAAAAGAAGATGATCAAAAATGCCCACGAACCGGAATGTGCTTCATACAAAATGCTCTGAAGATCCATATGCTTTCCTCCTTTTCACTCTTCAATTTGTTTCTTTTCCAGATATTTCACCTGCTTGTAACTATAATCAAAATAAAGCCTGGACTCAAGCCAGAAACAGCGTTAGTTCTTGAACGTTTTATGGCGCTATCAGCTTCAGGCCTACGACGGAGGACAGAATGACCGCAATGCTTACTATCCTGCCAACATTGGCCGGCTCTTTGTACCAAAGCATGCCGAACAGCGCGCTCCCTGCCGCTCCTATTCCTGTCCAGACAGCGTAGGCGGTTCCCATCGGAAGGGTCTGCATCGCAAGGGAAAGAAGAAAAAAACTCGCTCCAAAACCTCCTGCAATCATAAACAGCGGCCAGATGACCCGCTTTTGAATCCATTCATTGATCATAGAAACACCAATCATCTCAAAAATGCCGGCGCCGATCAAATACAGCCACGTCATCACTGTTGTTCCCCTCCTTCATTTGCCCTTGGCCTTCCGGAGGCCATGTGAAGCCCGGAGATTCCGGCAATCAGCATGATAATAAAGGCCATCTTGCTCCATTGGAACGGCTGGCCAAAAAATATCATATCAAGGACTGTTGTCCCGATCGTACCGATGCCGACAAAGGCTGCATACGAAGTGCCTACCGGAAGATATTCGCCCGCCCGTATCAAAAAGAGAAAGCTCAATACAATAGCCACGAGCGTTCCCGCCCATTCCCATCCAGCCGAGGCGTGCTTCAAACCGATTACCCAGAGAATTTCAAATGTTGCTGCTGCCGCGACGTTTATCCACCCCACTACGAGTCCTCCTTACCGATTTCTTCTTATTATTTCCCGGAAATATTTATTTCACCCCAGCTTTTGCACACGAAAAAACCCGGGAATTCTTCGCAGCGAAGATCTCCCGGGTTTTTGTCCCTCCGTGTCGCAAACGTTTCGTTTACGGGTTTTCTCTCGGACCAGTCCGGCTCTGCCGCGGAACCCTAGAAAACATTGTGCCTTTCAGTATATCAAATTCACGGCTTTTGTCTACGACGAGGCATTGTCTTTGGAGGGGAACACAAACTCGACGCCATTTTCTTTGCGTTTTAATTTGGCGTCAAACGGCTTTTTGCCTTTAAATCCTTTAATCACCTGCGTCTCCCCTTTTTCACACAGCTTCTTAACCTGAGCCTGGGTGATTTTTTTCTTTAATAATGTTTTTGGTATGGTGAATTTACAGCCGTTTGCATATTCGCTGCAGCCATAAAAGGATTTTCGTTCCATCAGCTGCCCTTTTTGGCATACGGGACAAAGAGCGATCGGCTCTGCGCGCTGCGGCTGTTTTTTGGAGGCGGCCACCTGATCCGGATGGGTCTGCATATTCGTCATGCCTGCCGGCGCCTCTTCGACCAACTTTTTCGTAAAAGCCTCGGTCTGCTTTAAAAAAGCTTCTTTATCTGCTTCACCGCTTCCGATTTGCTTTAAAAAGGCTTCCCATTTTGCGGTCAAAAGTGGCTTGGATAAAAGCGTTCCCTCTACTACCTCGCAGAGGGCGCGGCCTTTGGCGGTGACTTCCACGACGTTTTTCTGAATCCGGATATATTCCTGTTTCTGCAGCGTCTGAATAATAGTGCTTCGCGTCGCTTCTGTCCCAAGGCCTTCTGTTTCCTGCAGTACTTTTTTGGAAGCTTCGTCGTCTTCAATCCATTTGCCGCAGGACTTCATCATATTGATCAGCTGGCCTTCTGTGTAGGGCTTAGGTGGCTGGGTTTCCTTTTCAGCTGCCTGGACATACGCTTTAACCTGCTCTCCTTCAGTAACTGGAGGCAGTGTTTTATCCTCCTGCTCCTTCTTCTTTTTAGGTGCCGGAAACAGCTCCTTCCAGCCCAGTTGGCTGTCCACCCGTCCCTTGCTTTCAAAGATGAGGCCCTGGACGTCCGTTTCGAGCGTTGTTTCTTCATACACATAGTTCCGGTGAAACATCGCGAGCACGCTATTCATTATTTCTTTGTATACCTGCTGCTGGGCCCGGTTCAGCTTTTCGAACTGGCCCTCGCTCAACACTTTTTTCGTTGGGATGATCGCATGGTGCTCCTGGACTTTACCCCCGTCTACAAACCGTTTCGAAGGCGTCAAGGATGCCGGTTCGAAGGAAGCGTTCATACAGTCCTGCATCCGGTTCAGATTCCCTTTTAAGTAGTTAAATTCACCCGAAGTAATGTGGCGGGTGTCTGTTCTCGGGTAGGAAACAGCTTTTAGCGGCTCGTCATACAGGCTCTGGACCGTTTTCAGCACAGCAGACGGGCTCATTTTATATTTTCTGTTCATCGTTGTCTGCAGGCTCGACAGCGAATGAAGAAGCGGCGGCTTTTCCTGTTTTTCTTCTTTTTTTATGCTGCTGATTGTTCCTTCGGTATCCTTTTTCAAGCCGTGCTCCTTCCAAATCCGGAGTACTTCTTCCTTTGAGCCGAAGCGCTTTTTATACTTTCCTTTATACTCGCCTGCTTCCGCACGGAAGGTTCCTTCAAGCTCCCAGTAGGGTTCGGGCTCAAACGCCTCAATTTCTTTCTGTCTGTCGTAAATAAGCTTGAGCGTTGGCGTCTGGACCCTGCCGACACTGAACACTTCATTGATGCCCTTTTGTTTTAGCAAAAGCGTATACAGGCGGCTCGCGTTCATGCCGACGATCCAGTCGGAAAACTGGCGGGCCCGTGCCTCCTCATATAGCGAAAAATAGTCTGCCCCCTCCCGGAGCTGTTCAAAGCCTTTGTATACCTCGTCCTTTTCCAGGCTGTTAATCCAAAGACGCCGGATCGGTTTATGGGACGTTTTCGTATAATCAATGACGCTTCGTGCGATGTTTTCGCCTTCACGGTCACAGTCGGTCGCAATAATAATGCTGTCGGCTTCCTGCAGCATCTGCTTAACGACCTTCAACTGCTTGAACGCCCGCGGGTTCGGTTTGAAGCGGAAATGGGCAGGAAGCATCGGAAGTGTGTCGAGCGACCATTTTTTCCAGGAGGACTCGTAATCGGCCGGGGCCCGGAGCTCGAGCAAATGGCCGAAGCCCCAGGTAAGCACTGCCCCGTCCGGAAACAGACTGCACGGCTTCAGCCGCATGTACCCGTCCTTTTTCTCCTGTATCTGAAACGCGGCCGCATAGGCTTTTGCCTGCGACGGTTTTTCCGCTAATATGACTGGCATAAAGAAATTCCTCTCTTCGCTGATTTCTTTGAATTTCAAGAACATTTGTTCTTTATTATAAGGAATCTGTCACAAAAACGAAAGAAGGAGCCTGCCTTTCATATACTCAACTCCGTCCCGGCGTGATACACTAGCATTTGTGAAAACAATGGGAGGATGCTTCCACTCGAAGAAACCACCATTCGGGAGGAGAAATAAACAAATGAAACCTTTAAAACAGCACGGTTATGAATATTACGACTTAGCTGATATACTGCACGAAAGCTATAGCGAAGAAGACCTGGCAGCCTTAACTGCGGCCTTTGACAATCTTCCGGCCGACGATTATGCACCGCACCTGAATCGATACCGCCAGTACGGACGTGCCGTTATTTTCCCGGGCACCCACCGAATCGAATGGCTGCCGGAAACGGTTAGGGACGGTAAAAGCTACTACGATTATTTCCAGGGGTCGTTCAATCCGGAATATCCCGATGCGAGCCGCCGCTTTCCTGCCATCCCTGAGCACATCAGGCACAATCGGCTGCTTGAAGCGCTGATCGCTTTTAACTTCCGCCAGACATTCTGGACACGCGAAGATGCGCTCATGCCTTTTCATGCGGGAGTCCACTTTGTGAAGCTTCACGTTGACTCGAAAGAGGACGAAGCATTTTCATCGCCGAATACCTTGCACCAGGACGGAGAGCCGTTTACGTTCGCCCACCTGATCCGCCGGCGAAATATCGAAGGCGCCCGAAACGTTATTTCTGTACCGGAAGTCCGTGGGCGGATGCCGGAAGATGTAGAAAAGGATAAAATCACTGACTCCTTTTACATGACCCGCCCCCTCGAATCCTACGGAGTGTATGATCCGCTGGTCACTCATTATGTTGGCTCTGTACGCAAGGGGCCAGAGGACGGGCCCGGGGAGCGCTCAGCCATTTTAATTGATTACCAGCCAACCGTCGTTGCCAACCCGGATGAAATTCGCAGCATGCACGGCGATACCAACAACATGGATTATGTATAAAAGGACCCCCGGCGCCCCAGACGCCGGGGGTTTTAAATGGAGAGCAACTTTTTCGGAGGCTGCTGTAAAAGCCCCCGGTGAACAAACTTATGCTTCTTTCAATGATTTCATTTTTCTGAAGAAGCTTCACGTTTACGCCCAAAATATAAAAGGCCCAACAGCATAAAGGCTATCATCAGTGCAGTTACAACAATGAGAACAGGTAATGCACCGAATTGATAAATAAATGGGATAGAAGCAGCCGTTACGAGACCGCCGCCCACCATTGGTTCAAATAAAATTTGCTTATAGCCGAAGGCAGTAAAGGCAGGGGACTTATTTTCAGGATCAGCCACCCTCATTAAGAGAAGCCCAGTCGCTGCCACGCCAGTAGACTGCCCAAAATCGCCAAGAGCTCTCTCAAACCAATACGATGGAATCATACGGGGCGCCAAATAGATAAAACCGAGCACATTCAGCAAAATACCCGAAACAGCTAAAATGAGAAAAGGCAGGAAATAAGTGCCTAGTACTGATAACTGCAAACTTGCCAGTGCACTAACGATCAGCAGGTCAAGCGACAACCCCTGGATACGGTTGATCAGGCCACGGTCGATGATGTCAAAGCGATCCCATTTCGTAAACACCAGTTGAAGCAGAATACCGCCGATCATAGCTAGCGGAAATAAAGGAATGTATTCAAAGATATAGACTCCGCTCCATGCTCCCCACGTTACGGATTCCAGCCACACGAGTGCTTCGAGAAGCAAATATCCGGTAAAAACAGCAATAGCTACTAGAGCAACGTGAAAAGCAAGAGGATCGATTGAAGTGGGAGACGTGGTCATTTTGCCCGCAGCATCCCGTGCCTCATGCTCATTAATGCCTAACTGGGCGTCCACCGAAACATCTTCTGGTTTTTTGAGTATGTTTGACTTATTACGGCGCACACCCCAATTCAATAAAATGACCCCAGCGATAACTCCGGAAAGTACACCCACAGTGGCAAGGCCGATCGCCAGATCATAACCCTGCTCAAAGCCCAGCTGGGTGAATGTACTTTCCAGCCCGGCGGCTGTACCGTGGCCGCCCACAAAACCAATTTCAATCAGCGCCCCGGCAGCCGGCGGCAGGCCAAAGACCGGCGTCAAGAATAACAGGCAAAGACTGATGCCTACTACGTACTGCCCCCAGGAAAGGGTGTACCCAAAAGCAATCTGCGGCCCGCCGACCCTGAGCATTTCTTTCATGTTCGGAAGACGGAACCCGATGAATAAACAGGCGAAAACAACGTTAATAAGGAGGCCTGGCAGTGCACCCCAAACTTCAAGAATATCCGCTGTGAATAGCCCGTTTTCCAAAAAGCGGGATCCAAACAGCGATTGGTTAATCCTTCCTAAAACCCCCGGCCCAAGCAGGAGAGCTAAAAATCCGCCAATGAGGGCACTTGGCAAAAATAAACGCTGTAATAAAGGAATCCGAAGACGGACCCACTTTCCAAGAGCAAGAACCATACTAATAACAACTAAAGCCATTCCAATGACATCAAACGACACAATCGCAGCCCCTTTTCATTTAAAATAAATATGTCGGATCAACATCCATATGTACCATTACCAGGCGACAAAACCTCATTTTATCATACGCGGCCATTCCCCGCAGTTCGTCTTAAAGGGTTACAAGTACAATTTTGATGAAAATGAACATAAATAAAAACATAAAAAAACCGAATGCAGAAAGCTGACCATTCGGTTTTTCGCAGATTTTGTTTCCGGTTCGCTTACTTTTTTGCTTAATTTACAGACGTTAATGACACCAGCTCGTATTCAATCGTTGTGCGGTGAGACTCCCATTCCACCCGGTGAATCACCGCCTTGCCAAAGGGTACTTTTTCAGCAAACGTATGAATTGGAAGCGGATGATCAAGCGGAAACATTTGATAGTTATCTTTGATCAACCGAAAATTTCTTTCATCGAGGCGCTCAGCCTGCTTATTCGTAATAATTTCCCAGTTCATTTCTACAGAAAAACCCATATGCGTCCCTCCTGCTCCCTTGACTGTATAATTTTAACGCTTTCTTTTCTATCTCCATTATGGCAGATTTTTAAGCGATTGTACGATCAGACCCCAAAATTTATCATTGTCAATATCTACTGCGATCTGCACCGGTCCTCCAGCAGTAGTATCGATGACCGTTTCCCCATACGTATGCTTTCCCGCTGTTTCCACTTTCACATCGGCGGATTCAAATGTAAAAAGGGACGGGGCCAGGCACACTGCCACCGCACATGGATCATGAACTGGCGGGAGTGCCAGGTGGAAACGCTCTTCGTAAGCACGCTGGAAATGGTCAAGCAATTCGTACGTAAACTGGGCAGCCATAGTCGGTATTTCTTTGATCCGCTCCACCACAGATTCGGATGCTAACGCCTGATGGGTGACATCGAGGCCGCACATCGTTATCGGGATGCCGCTTGCAAATACGATCTCTGCTGCTTCTGCATCCGCATAAATATTAAATTCTGCTGCCGGGGTCCAATTACCGAACGTTCCGCCGCCCATGATCGATAAACGGCGGATCCTCCGGGCCGCCTTCGGGTTTTTCCGGCATAAAAGAGCAACGTTTGTGAGAGGGCCTGTCGCAATAACAGTAATATCCTCCTCCGAATGAAGCAAAACCTCCTCCATCACGTCTACGGCATGTCTCTCTTCCACCATATGTGCAGGTACTGGAAGTGCAGGCCCGTCAAGACCCGACTCGCCGTGAATCGAAGGTGCATGCTCCGGCATACGGACCAGAGGCCTTCCTGCTCCTTCGGCCACCGGCACTTTGTCCAGGCCGGCGGTATCAGCAGCCACTAAAGCATTTCTTGTTGTCTTTCCAATATCTGCATTACCTGAAACGGTCGTCACAGCCCGGATATCCATATCCGGATGCCCCGCTGCAAGAAATAAAGCAATGACATCGTCGTGTCCCGGGTCCATATCCATAATTACTGGCGTTTTCATCTGCTGCTTCCTTTCTTTCTATAACTATATGTTTGTTCAAACCAAAAGCACCGCCAGCCGGCGGTGCTTTCCTGCTTCGGGTACTAATATTTAAAGTCCTGCTTCGTAGTTCAATTTTTTCGACATTTCCCGGAACTGCTGCTCGTCAAATCCCGGCGCAAATTCTTCCGGAATGTGGTCGAGGTTCGGAATTTCCCCGCCTTCCGGCGTTGGCATGTCGCTAACTACCTCGAGTTCGCCTGGCGGCCCAACCGGGGACGGCCCGTTCCAGATCCGGTCAAGCATTGTGTAATCATTGTCACTGAAACGATAGAGCTTACGGTGCGCTCCCTTTGCTTCGTATTTGTGGGCGTGGTCATATTTACTGTTATCAAGGTCCGGCACTGGAAGCATTTTCGTTACGTCCACACCTGTTAATTTCTCCAGTGCTTTGGCGTAAGCCACCACGTGCACGCCGCCGCGCACAAGCAGATAGCCGCATAGTTCACGGGCAGTTTCGTTGTCAGTCATTTGATATACCCGCATCTTGTGCGTTCTGGCCCCGCACTCGAGATAGAAATTGTGAAGCAGATCGTTGACGAGGTTACCGCTTGTAAAGACGTTATCTCCTGTCCACGGCGCCCCCATCGAATCTTTCGGCACTGAGTTCTGGCCGGCAAAAATAAAGCTTTGCGGATTCCTTGAATCCATAGCTTCACTAAGCGGAGTACTGTCCGGATTGGCCGGATCCTGGCCGCTCTGGTTTGTCGACCCCTGCAGACATAAATTTATTGTATTGGCAACCAGCTCTACGTGTCCAAGTTCTTCGGCTGTGATGCTTGCGACTAGATCATAAAATGGGCGTAGCTGTTTTTTGCTGCGGAAATTAAACGACTGGAATAAATAGTTGTTGAGCGTTGACATTTCACCGAATTTTCCACCTAAAAGCTCCTGTACGACGTTGGCTGAGTTTGCGTCTGGGTTACTGGGCGTCGGGAGGTCGATTTGCAGTTTGTCAATTCTCTTAAACACAATGATTCCTCCTATTAGGTTTAAATTCGTATTTCGCCAGCAAAATACACTTACCTATTTCCGTTCTTCCTTTTAAGCAAACACTAAATTTTGATATATTAACAATATTCATTCTTTTTATAAAATTTGTATCAATTATGAAAACCCCTGTTTTTACGGCTTTGCACTCATGTTTAAAAGTACAGGGGGACAGGAATAATGATAACTAGTTTCATTACGAAAGGAAGGATTACCCATGGATAAAAACGAAGCACAGAGACACGCATTTGACATTATCGACAACAACAAAGTGGGCGTACTTGCGACAATTGAGGGCAATAAACCCCATTCCCGTTACATGACATTCTACAATGAAAATTTTACCCTTCTGACACCGACGAGCAGTCAAACCCATAAGGCAGAAGAAATCGAAAAAAATTCCAACGTGCATATTCTGCTCGGGTACGACGGCGAAGGTTACGGAGATGCCTTTGTCGAAATCTCCGGAAAAGCCGTGATCCGCCATGACCAGGAGACGAAGGAAAAAGTCTGGACTGACAGCGTGCAATCCTGGCTCGGCTCTCCGGATAACCCGGAATACATTGTCCTCGAAATTCAGCCGGATTCCATCCGCCTGATGAACTCTAAAGGAGACACTCCGGAAGAAATCGACTTTTCTTAAGCAAAAGACAGCCCCCGCCGAAACATTTTCCGGCGGGGGCTAATTTTATGAATTTTTCCAGGCCTCCTGGATATCCAGTTCTCCTGCAAGCAGCTCGACTGTTTTCCCCCGGGCGTTTTCAATGTCGAGGGCTGCAATCATCGTGCGGGCCACG
This sequence comes from Marinococcus halophilus, assembly GCF_900166605.1. NCBI lineage: Bacteria > Bacillati > Bacillota > Bacilli > Caryophanales > Bacillaceae > Marinococcus > Marinococcus halophilus. The sequence goes on along the minus strand of NZ_FVZD01000005.1, from coordinate 642,209 downwards.
TCTTCTCTGGAAATGTCTCTTTCTTCAGGATTAGAAAGTTTTTCTGCAAGTTCTACTTTCCCTGTACTTTTTTCAAACGTAAGCCTTCCCGGACGCACAATTGTGTAGGGAATCCCGCTGCTCTGCAAATGCTTATCTGCATTCAATTTTGCTTCCGCGTAATGTTTAATAGGTCCCTGAGGGTCGTCGACGCCGATGCCGCTCAGCATAACGTAATGCTTCACATCCTGTACCCTTGCTGCATCAATTGTTTTCTTCGCTCCCTGCTGGTCCACGCTGACTGTTTTTTCCGGTCCGGTGGAGGAACCAGAACCAGCGGCAAACATTACAGCGTCCATTCCTTTTAAAGCGGTCGCCGTATTTTCTTCAAGGTCTGCAAGAATCGTGGATGCCGCTCCCATCTTTTTCAGCTCATCGGCCTGGGAAACTTCGCGGATCATGGCGTGCGGAGTGTGCTCCGGATGAGCTGCAAGCTGTTCTACCAAGAGTCTCCCCGTATGCCCATTCGCCCCTATAACCAGTACATCCATGTTATTGCCTCCTTTTTTACAATTGTTCCCTGCTATATGCAGTTTAAACGTCTTCGCCAGGCTTCTTCTCCCACTCGTTTTGTAGTTTTTTCTGCCTGCTTCCACGCTTTTTCCGGAATTTTCCCGGTCTTGAATAAATGGAAAGAACAACCGCCGAGAAAATGAGAACAATTCCGATTCCCTGCCAGCCGCTTAGCTTGTCCCCGAAGGCGACGACGCCAATCACAATAGCCACCATCGGCTCCACGGTGGACAAAATCGCTGCCTTGCCCGATTCAATATATTTCAACCCGATGGTAAATAATATATATGCAGCAATAGTAGAAAGCAGTATACCTCCTAACCCATACGCCCACATCATCGGCTCCTGAATGGCTTCTTCATTTGCCAGCAGGCCGCTGAAAGGAACCATCACGAGGCCGCCTGTAAGCATCGTGTAGGCAGTAATCGTAATGGAGTGGTATTTCGGCGTCACAAATTTGCCGAGAATACTGTACAGGCCGCAGCACAAGCCGGAGAGCAGGCCAATCATAAGGGCCGCCAGCGAAAGCCCACCGGCTCCGCCGGGAAAAAGCCCGGCCACCAGTACACAGCCGGCAATCGTAAGCCCAATGGCTGCCAGCTTATTTATTGTGATTTTTTCTTTAAATACAAACCGCGATATGAGTGCTACAAACACGGGGCTTGTGTAAAGAAGGACGACCGCAATGGAAAGTGAGGCTTCATCCATGACAGTGAAATAACACCAGTTGAAGAGAGCTATGCTTCCGACGCCGAGCCCGATAAAATGCGGCAGATCATACCACCGGACCTTCAAAAGATACGGCCGGACCAGGGCCACAGCCAAAAATAGAATCAGGGCCGACCCGGCCATGCGAAGCGCCACTACCTGGCCGGGTTCGATATTGTACCGGTACATATTCTGTACGAACAATCCTGTAAACCCCCAAAACGAGGCGCCGGCGACGGCAAATAGATAAGCAGTGGATGGTTTCATTGCTCCTCCCCCTTTGTGTAAATCTTTTTCCTCTAGCTACGCTATCATCTCAAATTTCCACACCGGCTTTCTATATATTTTAAATTATTCTCAAATAGTATTGATCTTTCCTGATCTTAAATGTTTGAAAAAATACATCATGAGGTATATTATACATTGCTGTCGGATCCTATCCGGCAATTATGAAAGGATGGTTGCTATGCATACCGATTTTACAAAGCAGTATATTAACGGCTCCTGGGTGAGCGGCTCATCCAGTAAAACAATCGAAAATACAAACCCTTATAATGGCGATTCACTCGGAACAATAGCTTCTGCAGACGCTAATGATCTTGACCGAGCTTATCACTCGGCCAATGATTATCAGAAAACGTGGGACGCCCACAGCCCTTCCGAAAAGCAGCAGTATCTCCACCGGCTTTATGATGTAATGCAGAACCAGAAGGAAACCATTGTAGAGTGGCTGATTAAAGAATCTGGAAGCAGCAGGCTGAAAGCGGAAACTGAATTCAATACAGCTTCCAACATTGTTTTCGAATCCACTTCATTTCCTAACCGTGTCCACGGCTCGACTGCTCCTTCGAATACGCCCGGGAAAGAAAACTATACCTTCCGTTCGGGCAAAGGAGTTATCGGCGTCATCGGCCCTTGGAACTTTCCGTTCCACCTTGCAATGAGAACAATTGCGCCGGCAGTGGCAACAGGCAATACCGTGGTAGTTAAACCGGCTTCCGACACACCAGTTACATCCGGCCTGCTGATTGCAGCATTATTTGAAGAAGCCGGATTCCCGGCAGGCGTGCTCCACGTTACCGCCGGACGCGGCTCTGAAATTGGCGATGCGTTCGTTACTCATGAAGTACCGGCGCTGTTATCATTCACTGGTTCCACCGAAGTCGGCACACACATTGCTGAACTCGCAGCGCAGAACTTAAAAGAAACTGCCCTTGAGCTTGGGGGTAACAATGCCATGGTCGTTCTTCCGGACGCTGAGGTGAAGAAAGCTGCCAAAGCAGCGGTGTTCGGTTCATTCCTTCACCAGGGACAAATTTGCCTCGCATTGAACCGCGTAATTGTTCATAATGACATTTACGATGAATTTGTCGAAGAATTTACCCGCGTGGCGAAAGCGTTAAAAGCTGGCGACCCTTCGGATGAAAATGTAATCGTCGGCCCGATCATTAATGAAGAACAGGTCAAAAATATAGAAAAGCTGGTACAGGGCACGATCGACGCCGGAGGTAAGCTTCAGACAGAGTTTGAAATCAACGGCCAGGTTATACCGCCAGTCGTTCTTTCTGAGGTAACTAACGACATGCCGGCAGCAAAAGATGAAGTTTTCGGCCCTGTTGCAACATTAATTCGGGCCTCGAGCGAGGATGAAGCTATCCGGATTGCCAACGATTCTCCTTACGGCTTGAGCGGATCAGTCTTCACTCAGGATCGTTACCGGGGCATGCAGGCAGCGCGCCGTATTAATTCCGGCATGGTCCATGTAAACGACCAGTCTGTAAACGATGAGGCTCACCTGCCATTTGGCGGCGAGAAGCAGTCCGGTATTGGACGCTTTAACGGCGAATGGGTATTAGACGAATTTACGACCGAGCAGTGGATCAGTGTACAAGCTCAGGACCGTCCTTATCCGCTATAACACATCTGTAAATATGCAGCTGAAATTGTTCTGTTTCCTTTTATTACCTTGCGGGGTGTCTCAAAATTAGGTACTCTATAAAGAGAGGGGCAAGGAGGTTTGGAAGTGGAACAAGAAAAAGACGTAAAAATATTCGATAAAGATGAACTTTTGTATTTTGATGGAAAAGAGTGCCGGGTGATCGCAGAATATGAACGCACAATTTGTGTGGAATATGTCCATTACCCGTTCGCCGGCCAGGAAGAGGAATTTCCTTATCCCCGCGTTATTCTCCGCAAGGGAGAAGTCGAACGCGCGGCTATCTAAACGAAAAGTTTGCTTTAAATATCAGCAAAGCAGGGACTGTCCTGGAGAAGGACAGTCCCTCTTTTGCTATTTTTTACGAATTTCGACTTTCAGTAAATGTTTTAAGCAAAATATATTGACACTTCCCCCTGTTTATTTTATATTTCTTATATACCCCTTAGGGTAATTAAGATTAAAAAATGAACACTGGTAAACAGTCGGAAAAATTTTTAAACGTTTATAATACCCGTACCCGTAAAAGTATTTATTAAAGGAGTGATTGAATGACAGAAGCCAAAAAAACGACCATTGTATTATTCAGCGGCGATTACGACAAAGCCATGGCAGCGTACATTATCGCCAACGGCGCAGCCGCGTATGATCACGAAGTAACCATTTTCCATACCTTCTGGGGGTTGAATGCTCTCCGCAAACCGGAAAAGCAAAGCGTGGCCAAAGGAAAACTTGAAGCGATGTTCGCTAAAATAATGCCCCGAGGCGCCGAGCGGATGGGGCTTTCCAACATGAATTTTCTCGGTCTCGGCCCGAAGCTGATCAAAAAAGTGATGAAAAAACACAACGCTGTGCCGCTGCCGGAGCTGATTGACATGGCCCGGGAACAGGACGTACGGTTAATTGGCTGTACCATGACTATGGATTTGCTTGGTCTGGATGAAAAAGAACTGCGCGACGATATTGAATACGCCGGCGTAGCCGCATATCTAGGCGAAGCTTCCGAGGGGAACGTGAATCTGTTTATTTAAGGGGCTTTTACTGAAAGACCTAAAGAGCAGAACGTAGACGAATGTGGATTAAAACGAATGATCAACATTAATTTAAAGGAGAGATATTTGATGGAACCAAACACAACGATTGATGCCAAAGGGCTTGCCTGCCCGCAGCCGATCCTGAAAACCAAAAAAGCCATTAAAGACATGGAAAGCGGCGAGGTGCTTGAACTGCACGCCACCGACAAAGGCGCGCAGAGTGACGTCACGGCCTGGGCCAAAGCTGGCGGCCATGAACTGCTCGATCACACCGAAGACAATGGCGTCTACACATTCTGGATCCAAAAAGGCTAACCATATCGGCACCCGGGGAAGTCATGGATGTGCTTCCCTGCCACTGCCAGGGAGGTTTTTCCGTTGACACTACTGTTGATCGTCGTGATTTTTCTGCTGGGGTTTGCCGGTTCCTTTGTGTCCGGCATGGTCGGGATTGGCGGCTCGATCATCAAGTACCCCATGCTGTTATACATTCCTCCGCTGCTCGGTGTCGCCGCCTTTTCCGCGCATGAGGTATCCGGGATCAGTGCCGTTCAGGTCTTTTTCGCCACTATCGGCGGGGTCTGGGCCTACCGCAGAGGCGGCTATCTGAACGGCCAGCTGATTCTGTACATGGGCACAAGCATTCTGATCGGCAGCTTTATCGGCGCCTATGCCTCGAATTTTTTCAGCGAAGCGGGCGTCAACATGGTGTATGCCCTGCTTGCAACCATCGCCGTCGTGATGATGTTTGTGCCGAAAAAAGGCCTCGACGACCAGGATCTTACCCGGATGACGTTTCATAAGCCGCTCGCCGCTGGCTTGTCCTTCGTGGTCGGGATTGGGGCAGGCATTGTCGGAGCCGCCGGCGCGTTTATTCTGGTGCCTCTCATGCTCGTCGTGTTAAAAATTCCGACCCGGATGACGATCGCGACTTCGCTCGCCGTGACCCTGATATCATCCATCGGAGCTACGGTGGGCAAGGTGGCGACCGGCCAGGTGCTGTACGGCCCGGCCCTGATCATGATTATAGCCAGCCTGATCGCAGCACCACTCGGAGCTAAAGCCGGCCAGAAGGTCAACACCAAGCTGCTGCAGAGCATCCTGGCGGTCATCATTCTAGGAACCGCCATTCAGATATGGCTCCAGATCGTTACCGGATAACGTGTTTCAGTCTATACACCCCCGGGCATAGCAACAAGTAGAAAGCAAAAAGGAGGTCTTTTCATGTTTCATTACACCGTAGCTACATCAAAATCGGTCAGCCATACTGTCGAGGATCTCGAAGCCAACCTGAAAGCCATTGATTTTGGCGTGCTCTGGCATTTGGACCTGCACGGTAAATTGCAGGAAAAGGGCATCGACTTTCCGGACCAGCACCGAGTGCTTGAAGTATGCAACCCGAAAGAAGCCGAACAGATTTTAAATAAAAATAAACTGGCGGGTGACTTTTTACCTTGTAAGATCACCGTGTACGAAGAAGCAGAAACTACGTATATCAGCATGCCCCGCCCGTCCGTGTTAATGGGCTTGGCCGAAGAACCCGAACTAACCGCGACTGCGGAAGATATTGAACGCCGCTTAATCCAAGGCATCGATCAGACCGTTTAACACTTTTCTCCTTTTGATACCCTACCCCGTAGGTAGTAGGTAGACAATGAGAGAAAATAGCTGCAAAAATTATAGAGAATAAGATCTAACAATAATGAGGTGACTATCATGGCAGAAGACAAGCGCATCGAAGAAGTCCAGCCGGCAGACGTTCAGCAGGAACTCGAAAATAACAGTGGCGTCCAGGTCATTGATGTCCGCGAGGACGAAGAACTCGACGAAGGACGCATTCCCGAGTCGGTTCATATCCCTGTGGGAGATATCTCTGTGCGAATGAACGAACTCGATCCTAAGCAGTCCTATGTGACCGTATGCCGCTCCGGCAAACGCAGTTCCCGCGCAGCCGAAGCCCTCCAGGACCAGGGCTTTACCGTCCGCAGCATGGCCGGCGGCATGAACGCATGGACCGGCAAGACTGAGTAACATCTATTCTAATCTTAAGGAGCGATCATTCATGTACTTGAAATATTTTTATGACACGTCGTTAGCCCAAGCTTCCTATATGATCGGCTGCCAGGCTACTGGCGAAGCAGCCGTGATTGATCCCTCCCGTAATATCGAAGACTATCTGCAGATCGCCCGCGAACAGGGCTTCCGTATTACCGGGGCGTTCGAAACGCACATTCACGCGGACTTTGTCTCCGGGGTGACCGAGCTTGCCCGCCGGACCGGCGCCACCATCTATTATTCCACCGAAGGCGCTGACAACGGCGGCTATGAATGGGACCAGAACCTGCCGCTGCACGGCGTGACGCATGGTGAAGCCATTTATATTGGTAACGTCAAGCTGAGAGCGCTGCACACGCCGGGTCATACCCCGGAGCATGTCTCCTATGAACTCACCGACGGTGCCGCGGCCGACCATCCGATGGGTGTTTTCACCGGTGACTTCGTCTTCGTCGGCGATGTCGGCCGTCCCGACCTGCTTGAAAAATCCGTGGGCGTGAAGGATGCCGCGGATCAAGGCGCCCGGCAGATGTTCGAATCTCTCCAGCGGTTCAAGGAATACGGCGATTATATGCAGATCTGGCCGGGCCACGGCGCCGGAAGCGCCTGCGGCAAAGCGCTCGGCGCCGTGCCGACAAGTACTGTCGGCTACGAGCGGATGTACAACCCCGCCTTTCAGCCGACCGGGGAGCAGGCCTTCGTGGACTTTCTTCTCGACGGGCAGAGCGAGCCGCCAGCGTACTTTGCCAAAATGAAAGAAGTAAACAAGCAGGCCGTGACCCCGGTCGCCGACGTTCCGGCTGCCGTGGAAATGCAGGGCACCGGCGACGAGGTTTCCCAACTGGCGGAACAGTCCCACACGATGGTCGTGGACACCCGCAGTGCGGCCGCGTTCGCGCTCGGCAGCATTCCAGGCACCATTAACCTGCCGTATCCCGGCGCTTTTGCCGAATGGATGGGCCGGCTCGCTGACTATGAAGCGGATATTTACCTGATCGCCGAGCCGTTCCAATACAATAAACTGCGCCGGATTCTCACCGGCATGGGCATGGACCGCCTGAAAGGCTTCTATGCCACGTCGGTGGTGGCCAGCACGTCGAACCTGCGCACGTATGCCCGGGAAACCCCGAAACAGGTGGAGGAACGCCGTCGCCACAACGACGTGCAGATTCTCGATGTCCGCTACCAGGACGAATGGGACCAGTCGCACGTGCCGGACGCGGTGCATGTCTCCCTCCAACAGCTGCCAAACCGTACCGATGAACTTTCCACGGAGCAGACGGTGGCCGTCCACTGCGCCTCGGGGAAACGCTCCGCGATCGCGGCCAGCATTCTCCAAAATCACGGCTTTGACGTGATCAACGTGGAGGGCGGCTTCATGAAATGGAAAAAGGAACAGCTTGAAGCAACCGATTAAATGTTTGTATATAAAAAGCACCGGGGGCTAAAAACTCAGATGCTCATTCCTATATTTGTGAGAAAAAAATTATAGTGAAAGACGCAGCGTCATAAAAAAATCGCCTATCTTCGGGCGATTTTTCTTTTAGATGCTCCCCCGTTATCCCCGGGATAATCATAGTCTTTTAGCCATAACAACGACGCCAAATGGCGGCAGCCCTTCTTTTTCTGCAGTATATTCTCTCACCGTTTCGTACCCCATGCGCTGATACATCAGCACATTTTGCGGCGTCGACGCCCGCACTTTACAGTAAACGCCTTCGAACTGTTCTGCAGCTGCGGCTTCCTCTACCCAGCTGACAAGGTCGGCGGCCGCTCCATTGCCCCGGTAAGCAGGACGAACTGATAATCGGTGAAAATAGATATACTCCTCTTCTGCCCGGAAGCGGATCATTGCTGCTGCTTTCCCGTCCTTCCACCAGACAGCAGCACGCTCTCCCTGCTCCAGCCCAGCTTGAATTGCTTCTGTCGTTTCCTGAATGGCTCCGGATGGCGGCTGTTCGTTCCGATATTCCCAAAATGCTTCATACATAATGGAATTAATCAGAGCCGCTTCTGCCGGTCCTGCTTCTGTTATTTCTTTCATCCTCTTCCTCCTGGCGGCTTCTTTTTCGATGCTTATGAGCATTTATCTTATCACATCCGGCTTTTTTTCAGACAAAAAAAGAACCTGCACTCTGGCAGATTCTTTCCTGTCTTTTTAGCTTGCAAACACGTGCTGGCCGATGGATAAATTCGGCGTACGGGTCCAAATCCAGTCAGAAGTAACTTCTTCTGGATTATAATAATACATTGACCCATAAGATGGATCGTATCCCTTCCAAGCCTGCTTAACCGCTTCGTATGCTGTCTGGTCCGGCGTCATGTTGTACTGGCCGTCAGCTACTGCAGTAAAAGCGTTCTGCTGCTGGATGACGCCATTTACTTCATTGGGAAACTCCGCAGATTCAAGACGGTTTAAAATAACTGCTGCCACGCCGATCTGCCCTTCAAATGACTCTCCCCGGGCTTCGCCGTACACCGCCTTAGCCACCGACGTTACTTCGTTCATGCGATGGTCGGTCTGCATTCCTGCCGCACCGTCCACGATTAAGCCGAAATCACTTTGAAACTGCCGCACTGCCTGGGTGGTCGCTGGTCCGTAGTAGCCGGTCGCATTCGTATGTAAGTAGCCCATCTGTATTAATTCCTGCTGAAGCGCCGTTACTTCCGGCCCCTGTGCCTCCATTTCCAGCATGGAAGCCTTGGTGGTGCCTGGTGAAGCGAAAATAAAGATTGTAGCCATAATTGCAAAAATAGTACTGAATAATAATTTATTTTTCACTTTTTCACCTCCACACATATTGTATCCAAAAAATTCAATTTTCTAAACAACATTCCTGCTTTTCATGAAAAGTATATAACAAGGTACTAAGCGCTGGTACTAACCAGTTCCAAATTTTACCATATAGAAAGGACTCCCGATAAATAATTGGAAGTCCTTGCAGTCTTTTTAGGAAGCTTTATCCGGTTTACCGGTATTTCTGCTCTTATCCTTTGTTTCAATATCGTTTTCTTCCCGCAGTGCTTTAAACAGTGAATACACCATCAGGATCATGACAATGGAAAATGGAAGGGCTGAGATGATCATGACATTCTGCAGCGCATCTATTCCTCCCGAGTACAGCAATACGGCCGCTGTAGCAGAAAGCATAATCCCCCAGATGAGTTTTACGACAGCTGAAGGATTTAATGCCCCGTTGGACGTCTGCATACCAAGCACGAATGTAGCGGAGTCTGCCGACGTGATAAAGAAAGAGACGATCAACAGAAGCGTAATAACAGACAATATGGTACTAAGCGCATAATTATCAAACACGCCGAAAATAGCTTCTTCCGCAGCCAGTGAGGCAATGTCCGCCATGCCGGTGCTCTGAACATTTAATGTAGCGCCTCCAAACAGTGAGAACCAGATGAAGCTGACAATCGACGGCACCAAAATAACACCGATTGTAAACTCCTTCAGGGTACGCCCTTTTGAAACACGGGCGATAAATATCCCTACAAATGGAGACCAGGAAATCCACCAGGCCCAGTAGAAAATGGTCCATGCATTAATCCACTCCCTGGCACTATCGGATGTCGGAGCGATCCGGAAGCTCATGCTCGGAAGCGACTGCAGATACGTTCCGATCGTATTCGTGAACAAATTCATGGAGAATAATGTCGGGCCGACGAAAAGCATTAAGATAAAGAGGAGAATCGTTAAGTATATGTTCGCGTTACTCAAAAATTTGATGCCCTTATTCAGGCCGGTATAGGCTGATACCAAAAACAAAATGGTAATAACGATAATAACAATCAGCTGTACCGTGTAGGTGTTGGGTGTATCAAACAAATAGGACATGCCGCCCGAAACCTGGGCTGCTCCGATGCCAAGGGTAGTCGCGATACCTGAGACCGTCGCCACCAGGGCAATAATGTCGACCACTTTCCCGCCTATGCCTTTTTCATTCATAATCGGGCTGAGCATCGAGCTTACCATGCCCGGGGCTCCACGCCGAAATGTAAAATAAGCAAAACAAATGGCTGTAATACCGTAAATCGCCCATGGGTGTATACCCCAGTGCAAAAACATGTAGCGCATCGAATCCACGAGCGCCTGATCTGTTCCCACTTCTGCTTCGGGAGCGTTCGTTGCGTAGTGCGAGACCGTTTCCGCCCCGCTCCAAAATACAAGGCCAACCCCCATGCCAGCGCTAAACAGCATGGCAAACCAGGTCGGATAACTGTATTCCGGCCGATCATCCGGCTTGCCGAGCCGAATGTTGCCATACCGGCTGAAAATGAAATAAATACATAAAAGCACAAATGCTGACACAATTAAAAGATAATACCATCCAAACCGATTCGACACGAAGGTCTGTACAGCGGAGGTAGCGTTAAAAAACGATTCCGGGACTGCCATTCCGACAACCGCCATAATAAGTAGTATTACTAAAGCTCCGTAAAACACAAAGCCTACTCTTGGTTTTTGATTATCCACGATGGGACCCCTTCCTATTTATGTATGCTGAAAATTATGGAACTTTTGCATTATGCAGAATTAAGCGAAAAATAACAAACACACTAATTGCATAGATTTTCCCGTAAATCGCGATATTTTAGATTTATACGGGATAAACTCGCTATATAATCTTATCACCGTTTATAGCGCATTTTAACTGCTATTTACAACGAAATAACTAATTATTGACAGCTTTTCTCACACTATTTTTCATTTTTCAGAACGTATAAAATTGAGTCCAGGCTGTATTAACCTTTATTTTCCTTACACAAGCCGTTTTTTTGCTTCCACATAGGGAATATGATTTCATGTATATGCGTATAAAAGTCCGGTCCATTATTCAAATAAAATTCCATCACTTTGGAGGAAACAATATGACGTTAACTACATTTTCCACAAAAGCTGAGCGGCTGCGGCAGCTCGAAGACACGGCCCGGGAGTTCGCAGAACGAACGGAAGAACATGACCAGAACGGCACCTTTCCAACCGAAAACATTGATGCTCTGAAAAGCATTGGCTATCCGGCATTGACGGTTCCTTCTGTTTATGGCGGCATAGATGCCGGCCTGCTGGAACTCGTGGAGTCCCAGGAGCTCATTGCCCGCTACGATGGCTCCACATCGCTTGCTATTGGTTGGCATGTCGGTATCACTAAAAATTTAAACGAAACGCGGCCTTGGGAGGAAAGCCTGTACAGCCGCGTCATGAGTGATATTGTTGAAAACGGGGCCGTATTGAACAACATCGCAACAGAAGCTGCGACCGGAAGTCCGACTCGCGGCGGCACTCCCGGCACTGTCGCTGAATACAGCAACAGCGAATGGGTGCTGAACGGACGAAAAACATTCGCCACCATGTCCCCCGTGCTCGATTATTATATCGTAACGGCCCATATTCCAAAAGAAGAAGCTACGGCTTACTTTGTTGTGCCTAAAGAAGCTGCGGGAATATCCATTGTTGACACGTGGGATTCGATCGCCATGCGCGCGACCGGAAGCCACGACGTTGTGCTCGAAAACGTCCGGGTGTCAAAAAACCACCTGGCCCAGTATATCGTTCCAGGCAATAAACCAGCAGCCGGATGGCTCCTGCACATTCCAGCCTGTTATCTGGGAATTGCACAAACAGCAGCCGACGAAGCTGCCCGCTTTGCTGCGTCGTACTCCCCGAATAGCATTAACGGAACTATATCGGAGCTTCCAAACGTCCGGGAAAAACTCGGCCGGATAGAACTTAAGCTGCTGCAAAGCAGGCACTTTCTCCATTCTGTGGCATCAAAATGGGATGAGTCCGATGCAGAGGCCAGACAGCAGATGAAAGGTGAACTGGGAGCCGTTAAGACGAGCATTGTAAACGAAGCTGTCGAGGTGGTGGACCTCGCGATGCGTGTTGCAGGAGCCAGAAGCCTTTCCGCCTCCAATCCGCTGCAGCGGCATTACCGTGACATACGGGCCGGGCTTCATAACCCGCCGATGGATGACATGGTGATTGACCAGCTCGCCGGCCGGCTTCTGGGGTATCAACCGCCTTCCGTTTAAGAAACAGTCTCCAGTGTGGTTTCTTTTTTATAACATTCTATACAGCTTCCTGATTCATTGTACGTTTGCAATATGCATACTAATGGTATAAATAACACTGTACGCATGATTTCAATATGAGAAAGGATGTTACACATGGATCCTAGAGATATGCAGAACGGAAGCACTCCAAGACAGCGCCAGGACAAACAGCCCGGTATTGAATCGAAAATGGACCCGCTCCCGGCCCATCCCACCGATTATCAGGGCACCGGAAAGCTGAAAGGAAAAGCTGCCCTGATCACCGGAGGCGACAGCGGCATCGGCCGCTCCGTAGCTCTTTTGTATGCCAAAGAAGGAGCTAATGTCGCTATTTCCTATTTGGACGAACATGAAGACGCCGAAGAAACAAAGCGCATGGTTGAAGCAGAGGGAGGCAAATGCCTGCTGCTTCCAGGAGATATCAAAGAGGAATCCCACTGTATCAACCTCGTGAAACAGACGGCAGAAGAGTTTGGCGGATTAAACATTTTAGTTAACAACGCAGCTATCCAGCATGTTCATGAAAATGTTGAGGATATTCCGTCTGACGAATTTGAGGACGTATTCCGCACCAATTTCTTCTCTCAGTTTTATTTAACCAAAGCAGCGATGGATTATTTGACTGAAGGCGACTCAATCATTTCCACTTCTTCAATTAACGCTTTCCGCGGCAATCCAATCCTTATGGATTATTCCGCTACAAAAGGAGCAATCACCGCATTTATGCGAAGCATTGCCCAGAGTCTCGCTTCGAAAGGAATCCGGGTAAACAGCGTAGCCCCAGGGCCTGTGTGGACACCTCTCATCCCTTCTTCATTTCAAGAAGACGGCGTGGAGGATTTCGGGCAGGACACATTGATGAACCGTCCCGGCCAGCCGTCGGAGCATGCATGGCCTTACGTGATGCTCGCTTCGGATGAAGCCTCCTATATGACCGGGCAGACAATTCATATTAACGGCGGCGCCTATACCTCTTCTTAACAGACACGAAAAAGACTTCGAATCCCAGGCCTGGGATTCGAAGTCTTTTATTTTAGCTTCACCTGAATCTCTTCTACTGCATTGTAGCCGTATCCCTTTTGATTCCAGAAGGCCTGCATCGGCTGCTGGCGGCCCTGGGCGTCACAGGCTCTCGCCATTACTGTGTATTCCCCCGCCTCAGCTTCCTGCCATTCGAATGCCCACTTCGTCCACGTGTAAGCCGTGCCACTTTGATGCTCAAGCCGTGCCTCCCCCCACGTCTGGCCGCCGTCCGTACTTACCTCTACCTGCTCAATCACAGCTTCTCCGGACCAGGCAATGCCTTCTATTACCTGCGTTCCTTCTTTTTTAATTTCCATGTCGGCCGGTGACTGGATAATGCTGTTTACATTCATCGTAGTTACCGGAAAGGCGTCCTTCCGGCTGTTTTTGTGCGGATAATAAACATAATCAATTGACTGAAAAGGTCCGTCGAACGCATCTTTGCTCACTGTAATCCGCTCCATCCATTTCATGGAAGCCATTGCATACCACCCCGGCACGATTAACCGCAGCGGCGCTCCGTGCTTAAAAGAAAGCGGGCGCCCGTTGTATTCATAGGCGATAATGGTGTCCGGGTCGGCTGCTTTTTCTACGGGAAGGCTCCGGGCATAGGCGTAAATATCCTTCTTATCAGGTCGTTCCCCTTTATCTCCCGCTACAGTAATGACTTCCACGGCTGCTTCTTTATTCCAACCGGCTGCTTCGAGAAAAACTTTCAGCGGGACTCCCTTCCATTTTCCCTGGCTAACAGCACCTTTGCCCCACGGCTCGCCGAAGGCTTTAGGCTCAAATAAACTTCTTTTATTACCCGCACACTCAAGTACTGTCTCTACTGTCCGCGAAGGCAGAGCATGTATATCTGCGAGAGAAAAAAATCCCGGACTCTCCACCAGGCCGTCGACTGTAATCCCCTCCGCTGGTGCCTCCGGATATGTGAAATGATTTCGCCGGTAAAACAAGGAAGGATGCACGTGCTCCATTCCTATAAACGGAATTGGCGTTTCCTGGTTTTCCGGCTCCTGGCTTAATGTTTTCAAATACAGTTCTTCCGGGGTTGCTTTTGAGCACATAATTTCTCCCTTCTGGGTTATCCGCCGAACGTATAAGTTGGCGTGCCCGGCACGTCAGTACGGATGTGAAAAAGTCCGCCTGCATGTGGTTCTTTGCGAAGATCTTCCTCGGATAATTCTCCTCTTGCTGTCGTAATGTACAGATCTTTCAAATCTTCCCCGCCAAACACGCAGGAGGTAGTCCTTTGGGCTGGAACGGTCACTGTTTCCAGGCGTTCACTCGTCTGCGGGTTCCAGCGCTCCACCTTTCCAAGCCGGTGCAACGCGATCCAGAGCATGCCTTCCTGATCCATGCACATACCATCGGGGGACCCTTCCTGGAACGTAATGGCTGTTCGCTTGCCGGTAATCTCTCCGGAGCCGGCATCTAAATCGTACGCCATGACTTTCTTCGTTGGTGTGTCGATGTAATACATCATACTTCCATCTTCCGTCCATGCCAGGCCGTTTGAAATGGTGACGCTGTCAAAAACCGTATCGAGACTCATATCTTTATTCAGGCGGTATAAAGCAGCTTCTCCTGTGCCGCGCCCGACCGCCATCGTTCCAGCCCAAAAGCGACCGGACGGATCACATTTCCCGTCATTAAACCGGTTTCCAGGCTTATCCGGCTCCGGATCTATAATTGCCTCTTTCTCACCGGATACAAGATCATAGGAATAGAAGCCATCCCTCAGTGCAAGCATCATCCCCCCCTTTTCTCTCGGAACCGCAGCACATACGTGCTGATCGAGCTTGCGCTCATAGTGCCGTCCAGATGAAGGGTGATATTCCATTAATTTAAATCCATCAATGTCCACCCAGTATAAAACACCGCGCTGGGCGTCCCAGCTTGGGCCTTCCCCAAGCTCTGCTTTCTGATCTATCACAAGTGATGCCTCTCTCATCCTGTTGCCTCCTCTTCGTTATTCTAATGTTCCTCTTCCCCCTCCTCTTCATGTTTAATGCCGGGTAAAGCAATTTTCTTTACTTTTCATCAGTTTAACGTTAAACTGACGACAGTCATAAAGGAGTCAATGCGTATGAATAAAATCAGATTAGGCCTGCTGCTGTGGTTCCGGCTTTCCCGTGTATATGAACAGAATCTCAGCCGCTCGGCCGCTCATTTAAAACAGGCGGGACTCAGCCCGCCGCAGTTCGACATTCTTGCCCAGGTGCACGCTCACCAGCCAATTACCCAAAAGGAGCTGGCGGGTAAATTGTTTGTCACAAAAGGCAGCGTCACCTACCTCTTGAAAAAGCTCGAAGACGAAAATCTTGTCACGCGCAGGCAGACATGGAAAGAAAAGCATATTTCTCTTACCCCAAAAGGGAGCAGAACTCTTGAAGAAGTCGCTCCCGGCCAGGAACATTTTCAGGCCGCACAGTTTGACAGTCTGACAGCTGCAGAAAAGAGAGAGCTGCTCCGGCTGCTCCGCAAACTGCAGAAAACAACCGAACAGGAGGAAACATAATGCAATTGAAAGGAATTCATCACGTTTCTTCATTAACAGCAAATGCACCGCGCAATGTTGATTTTTATACTAATGTACTTGGGATGCGTCTTGTCAAAAAGACAGTTAATCAGGATGATACTTCTGTCTACCATTTATTTTACGGGGACGAACGGGGCAATCCCGGCACCGAAGTCACGTTTTTCGAAATCCCCATGGCCGCTTCCAACAAGCGCGGCACCAACAGCATTACAAACGTTTCTCTTCGGGTGCACGGCGACAGCGCACTCGAATACT
Organism: Marinococcus halophilus; assembly: GCF_900166605.1. Lineage (NCBI taxonomy): Bacteria > Bacillati > Bacillota > Bacilli > Caryophanales > Bacillaceae > Marinococcus > Marinococcus halophilus. The sequence continues at coordinate 626,038 of NZ_FVZD01000005.1, read as the reverse complement.
GGAAACAACGGTTTGAAGAGCACGCTGTACAGCATACCGATATCCAGCAACAAGCGGGGCGGCTCGTCCTTCCATTTGAAGATCCCGAGGGCCACCGGATGCAATTTGTGTCTGATGAACACAATAAAGGCGTGAGTCCCGGCGTCCCGTGGGAAAATTCAAAAGCATCGCCAGCAAATGGCGCCACTGGGCTCGGGCCAGTCCGTTTAACTGTTAAATCAGCTGAACCGACAGCTGCTGTACTGCAGAATATAATGGGTTTTTCCGAAATTGATTCCTACCCTCATCCAGACGATGCCACTCTCCCGGATATTCGTGTATTTGAAACAGGAAAAGGCGGAACCGGCGCCGAAATTCATATAGAGACGCGCAGTGATTTGCCGGCTGAACGCCAGGGGCGGGGAGCCGTGCACCATGTAGCTTTCCGGGTGGAAGATGCTGAAGAGCTGCAGCTGTGGATTGAACGCATTAAAAACGCACGGCTTCCAAATTCCGGCTTTGTGGAACGCTACTATTTTCAATCGCTGTACTTCCGCGAACCAAATGGGATTCTTTTCGAACTGGCCACTGATGGTCCAGGATTTGAAGGAGATGAACCGTTTGAACACTTAGGGGAGTCCCTTGCCCTGCCCCCTTTTCTCGAATCTCAGCGTCCGGAAATTGAAGCACGCTTAAAACCAATTGATTAAGTAACGATGGGACGGAGAAGCCAGAAATTCTATATCATCTTTTTGAAGAAGCAGGGGCTTCCGCAGAACTGTACCGGGCGCATGAAGGCCATCAGCTTACCTCAGAGGAAGCAGAAGCCGGGGCGGCATAGTATACTGCACTATACAGGAATAAACAGAGCACCATAAAAAAGACTGCCTCCCTTTTTATTTAAGGAGGCAGTACTACTGTTACTGCGTTTCAAGCATCTGCTTGAAATCGTCATTTTCTTTGATTTTTTCTTCCGCATAAGGACAGCGGGGAACGATCGTTTTGTTTTCCGCTTTTGCTTTTTCCACCACATTGCGGACTAATTCTTTGCCAACGCCTTTTCCTTGCTCTTCCTCAATTACTTTGGTACTATCGATGACAATGCTTTGTTCGCCTTCTTCAAAAAATGAGATGTCGCCAATAACCTTGCCATCCCGTTCAGCGGTAAATCTGTTATCGTAATGTTTTATTTCCATGAAAGAAACTCCCTTCGTTTAAACGTTGTTACTAGATAATTCATTACCGTTTCCGGCAAATCATAAACATCAGAAACAACCAGAACAAACCTTTACACATACCGAAGCAGCTGTTATGATGAAGTATGTGCTTAAAAATATGAATGCCACGAATATTATGAAAAGGAGTGAGAACTTTGGCTAAACAATCTAAACTCGCAAAAGAGCGTAAGCGCGAAGAAACGGTAGCAAAATACGCTGAACTCCGCCGTGAGTTAAAAGAAAAAGGCGATTATGAGGCACTGCAGAAGCTTCCTCGTGACGCTTCTCCAACACGCCTTCACAATAGATGTTCGATTTCCGGTCGTCCACACGGCTATATGCGTAAATTCGGCATGTCCCGTATCGCTTTCCGTGACTTGGCCCATAAAGGCCAGGTGCCAGGCGTGAAAAAAGCAAGCTGGTAAGCCGTTCTTACTAAAAAAAGCAGCCACTCGGCTGCTTTTTTTGTATGCTTTTATTTGTTACGTATTGCCTTTTGTCGGAATCGGATTTTCTTTTAAAATAGTGCCCACATGAAGCATGTTGTACGCCAATTTGGGAATGTGCTTTTGGACAAACTCGCTTTTAATGCCTTCTGCCTCAATAAACGAAGGTCCCGGTCCGGCTTCACCGACCCAGTAGCAGTTGGGACGCGGCGGAAGCGTAAAGCCTAAATGAGAAAGGCCAAATACGATCGACTGAATGGCGTGTTTTGCTCCGTCTTCGTTGCCTGTGGCTACTACGCCGGCTACTTTATCATAATAAACGCCCTGTCCTTTTTCGTTTGTATGGCTGGCTGAGCCGTTCAACCGTTCTATTGCCTTGGTAATCATGCTGCTTTTTTCACCCAGCCATACCGGTGTGCCGAGCAGCACCATCTCTGCTTCTTCAATCTTCGCCTGGATGGCCGGCCAGTCATCTCCTTCCCCGAGGTCGTCTGCGACTCCGTACGGGATATTGTAATCTGCCAGACGGATTTTCTCCACCTGTACTCCTTCCTCTTCCCAGATTTGCATAATTTCATCTGCCAATGCATCTGTATTCGACGTATGAGAAGAATCCTTTAACGATCCGTTTAAAAATACTGCTTTCATAGTTTCACCTCTTTTTATAGTAGCTGCTTCTCTATGTACCCCGAATTTTTCCGATATAATCTTCCCTTATGCTCCAATTCGTTTGTATTCTTTTTCTCCCGGGTAAATAGAAATCAATTACTTTAAATATGGAGGAATACATAATGATGCCATTTGCTGAAAACGCACTGCAAAATGAACATGCCCTCGTGACCGGAAGCACCCGGGGGATCGGAAGAGAAACAGCTGTTAAGCTTGCCTGCATGGGTGCTGATGTAACAGTTACCGGCCGGAACAAAGACAAGCTTGAAGAAACTAAACAATTGATACTCGAAGCGAAACCGCAGGCTCGTGTATTTATATGCCCGGCAGACATCACAGATGCTTCAGCGCGCAGTGAGCTTGTAACAGCAGCGGAAGGGGCGCATGGACCGTTGAGCCTTCTCGTGAATTCGGCAGGCGTGCTGAAACGAAAATTTGTGGAAGAGCTCGAAGAGGCGGACCTCCAGGAAATGATGGAGGTAAACTATACGTCTACCGTGCTTTTAACTCAGCTTGTGTATAAGCGCATGCAGGCGCAGAAAAAGGGTGCGATCGTAAATGTTTCTTCCCTTTCTGGCCTGCGTGGTACCCCGGGAAATAGCGCTTATTCCGCTTCCAAGTTTGCGCTCACCGGTTTTACCCAGTCTCTTGCACTCGAAGCCATTGAACACGGCATCCGGGTGAATGCCGTCTGTCCTGGCTATGTGCAGACAGAAATGGTAGAGCAGCTCATGCAGATGAAGGCAGAAGAAAACGGCAGAAGTCTCGAGGAACAAATGCAGGTATCCGCCGAAAGCCTTCCGTCCGGGCGGATGACCCGGCCGGAGGAAGTGGCCAATACCATTGCTTATCTATTAACAGATGCTGCCTCCAATATTGTTGGAGAAGCTGTAAAAATTTCTGGCGGAAGTGTCGTCCACTAAATGCTTTCATGTCATTCTTTGAATACAAAAAAGCCTGTCCTCATAAATTGGGACAGGCTTTTGCTATTTAATGCTCTGAATGATCCATTTCCTCTGAACCGCCGCCGGATCCACCGCCGCTGTCCATATCCATGTCGCTCATGCCAAAGGACATGACCCAGATGGAACCTGCAATCACTACCGCCGCGATGAAAAACCCAAACAGGATGTTTCCATACTGCGGTATAGGGTTTTTCTCAGCAATGTGCATGAACATGACAAGCTGAAGCACAGCCTGGATTACTGCAAGTATCATAATGATTGCAATAATCCATGGAACTGGAAGTCCGGACATTACGGTCGTATAAGCAGCAACCAGGGTCAAAACAATTGAAGCAATAAAGCCAATTACGTGTTTGACGGGGATGCCTGACTCACTGTGTTCTGTGTGTTCACTCATTTAAACCACCATCCCTATCAGATAGACAGCTGTAAAGATGAAAATCCATACAACGTCCAAAAAGTGCCAGTACAGACCGATAACAAACGTTTTTCTGGCTATGACGGGCGTCAAACCGAAGCGTATTAATTGAATAATAATCGCCGTACACCAGAAGACACCGAGCGTTACGTGGAGGCCGTGTGTACCAGTAAGGGTAAAGAAGGCCGACCAGAAGGCACTCGACTGAATTGTGGCGCCTTCATGCACGTAATGCACAAACTCGTAAATTTCAAAACCCAAAAAGCCAAGGCCCAGTGCCAAAGTAATGATCAACCATATTACCAGGCCTTTCAACGATTCTTTTCTCATCATGTGCACGGCAATGCCGCACGTAAAACTACTGACTAACAGCAGAAAGGTCATTGTAAGCGCCATTGGCATTTCAAACAGTTCGTGAGCCGGAGTGGCTTCGCCGTAGCGGCCGAATAGAACAGCGTAGGTGGCAAACAATGTAGAGAAAAGCACCACCTCGGCTGCCAGGAAGATCCAGAAACCGAGAATAGTTAAGGGGCCGTCTTCTCTACGGTACTCTAATGGTCCTGTTTTCAATTCTGCGTGTTCACTCATTCTTTACGCCCCCTTGCCTGCTCCTCAGTACGTTTAATTTCCTCAATAGGGACGTGGTACCCTTCATCAAAGTCGAAGGAGCGAATAACCATGCAGATAATCACCCCGAGGAGCCCTGGAATTGCAAGCCAGAACCAGTGCCATACCAGACCAAAACTTGCGATGAACATAATAGCTGACATAATGATCGGCAGCCCTTTGTAGCTAGGCATGTGGATCGGCTCGAGCTTGGATTCATCGTACGTTGTAGCTCCTGTTTCTTTCATGTCCCAATACGCTTCATGACTGTTGACGTAAGGCACAGTCGCGAAATTGTAGTGCGGAACCGGGGTTGTTGTAGCCCACTCGAGCGAACGGCCGTCCCAGGCGTCCCCTGTTTTTTCCCGCGGCTCATAACGGGCGCTGTAATAAATATTGAACGTAAAGATGACAAATCCTGCTGCCAGAACAAAAGCTCCGGCAGTAGACAGCAGGTTAAGCGGCATCCATTCCGGTTCAATCGTATATGTCCGGCGCGGCATTCCCATAAGGCCAAGGAAAAACTGCGGAAGGAACGTAATATTGAACCCGATAACCGTAAACCAGAAGCTGATTTTACCTAATTTTTCATTCATCTTATGGCCAAACATTTTCGGGTACCAGTACGTAAGCCCTGCAAACATTCCGAACAATGTGCCGGCAATCAGCACGTAGTGGAAGTGGGCAATCAGGAAATACGTGTTGTGATACTGGTAGTCAGCGGAAGCCATACCGAGCATAACCCCGGTGACGCCGCCAATGGTAAAGTTCGGTATAAAGGCAAGCGCCCACAGCATCGGCACGTTAAACCTGATACGTCCCTTATACATTGTCCCAAGCCAGTTAAATATCTTGATCCCGGTCGGAACGGCAATAAGCATCGTTGTGATGGAGAATAGAGAGTTAACTCCTGCTCCGGCGCCCATCGTAAAGAAGTGGTGGACCCAGACGATAAAGCTCAGCCCTGCGATAACACACATGGCGTAAACCATCGCTTTGTAACCAAACAGCTGCTTTCTGGCGAATGTCGAGATAACTTCAGAAAAGACCCCGAACGCCGGAAGGATAACGATATATACTTCTGGGTGTCCCCACAGCCAGAAAAGGTTAGCCCACATCATCGGCATACCTTCACCGGCTAATGTAAAGAAGTGGGTGCCAAAAATGCGGTCCAACGTCATCAGAGCCAGTGCAATCGTCAAAATTGGAAAAGCAAAGATGATGATAATGGATGTAATCAATGCAGACCATGTGAAGATAGGCATCTTCATCAGCGTCATGCCTGGTGCACGCATGCGAAGAATGGTCACCAGGAAGTTGATGCCCGTGGCCAGTGTACCAATCCCTGACAGCTGAAGTCCCAGTAAATAGTAATTCTGGTTAATTTCCGGACTCAATTCCGGCCCGGCCATCGGCACATAGCTTGTCCATCCGGCGCTCGGAGAACCACCGATAACAAAGGAAATGTTAAACAGCATTGCCCCAAAGAAAAATGTCCAAAAGCTGAAGGCGTTCAAAAACGGAAAAGCTACGTCCCGGGCGCCTATTTGAAGCGGAACCGCAACGTTCATCAGCCCGATAATAAACGGCATCGCCATAAACAGGATCATGACTGTTCCATGCGTAGTGAAAATTTCATTATAGTGCACGGAATTCAGGAAATTCATATTGGGAAGTGCAAGCTGCGTTCTCATCATTAGGGCATCGACCCCGCCGCGGAACAGCATAGCAAGCGCTGCGATAATATACATGATACCAATTTTCTTGTGGTCTACCGTTGTCAGATATTCATCCCACAGCCATTTCCATAGCTTGAAATACGTCAGGACAAACACAATACCTACTGTAGCGAGGACGATGGAGGCCATTGCCCCGTAAATAATAGGTTCTCCGGTGACAAGAAAGTCATTCCATATAAAATCCCACAAAGGATGTCACCTGCTTTCTTTAATTATAAATATCGTAATTTATTCCTCTTCCCAAGGGCCGCCTTCGCCGCCTTCAAGGTGAAGCTGTTCACCAAGATTGCCACTGTAAAGATCAGTGATGTAGCTTCTGCCTGAGTTCATGCCAAAGTCTACATACTCTAAATGTGTGCTGGAGTATTCTGCTTCCTGGGCAAGGCCTGGCTCAAGGTACTCATCAAAGCGGTCCTTAGTCATTTCCGGGGCATTGTTTTGAACATCGCTTACCCACTGATTGAACTCTTCTTCGCTCTCAGAAGTAACCGTAAATGTATGCTCAGCAAAGCCAGAACCGTTGTAGTTCGCATTGCGTCCTGCAAATTCGCCTTCTTCGTCCGCCTGAAGATACAGTGTATTCTGCATTCCGGCCATGTTATATTTCTGGCCGCCAAGCGCCGGTATCCAGAGGGCTGTCATCGAATCGGCAGACGCCAGCTTAAATTCGACCGGGCGATTTTCCGGTATGTGTAAGTAGTTAACCGTTTCAATGTTTTGCTCCGGATAACTGAAATACCATTTCCAGTTGGAGGTATCGGCATGTATTACCAGCGGCTCCTGGTCATTCGTCTCTTCCGGCGGTTTTTCCAATGCATAAAGGGAAGTTACCGTAGGAACTGAAAGAGCTGCTACAATGATAAACGGAATAACTGTCCAAATTATCTCGAGCGTAGTGTTTCCGTGCTGGTGAGGGTCATAGTCTTTGTCTGTCCAGTTCGGGCGTTCCCTAAACCGGATAATCATGTAGAAAAATAGCACAAAAACAACAATGACAATGACGGACATCAGTGTAATAGAAAAAATAATGAGTTCCTGCTGGGTTCTGGCCACCGGCCCTTTAGGATCCAAAACTGTAATACCGCTGCAGCCGCTGGCGACAAGCAGCAAAGCAAACAACCCCGGTACCATAAATAGCCTTTTGAACCAGGAAACTAAGTTTTTCAAGCGCTTCACGCTCCTTCCTTTTTATTACCGACTTCTGTGATGAATAACCCCTCTCTCCATCAGCCACGGTTCATTCCGTTCATATGCAGAGCGCACCATTATCGTAGCAAATTTTTATGCCTCTCGTCATTTTTTCTCTGGCAAAATTTCAAAATTGACGATTTTTAAACACAAATATGTCATAAAACGTTCACTTCTATGCGCCTGTTGCTTAGAACCTTTATCATCGTATCCTAACGCCTGCCAATTTTCAACCTGTGAAAGAGGGTTTTGGGACAAATCACTCAAGTTCCCAGAGCTTTTTTACGCCTTATTCTTCGGTTCCATATGAACCCGGGAACTTTCATTTTTTCCTGATTTATACTGAAGCAGGTAATTTGTATACTTTTCGTTCCAATGTCGATAGGAAAACGCTGCAAGCACAGCGGTCACTCCTGCAATCAGTGCTGTGAGCGGCCAAAACCACGGTGAAACTATTCCATCGGCGTATGCGAGTCCCGCACGTGAGAACAGCAGGAACAAGAAAGCCACCCCTCCAATAAGGACGCATGAGACACTTAAAGCATGCTTCCATGGCACCATCGATACCTTTGGGGCGTTCCGTCTTGCTGCCCCTTTCATTGGCCTGTACCAACCTAATAACATCATAATGCCTGCTTCTATCAGAAAGAGAACAAACGACACATAAATAAAATTAATCGGTATTTCTACGCCTGTAAACTGAGGCAGTCCCCATAGCGCAATGTAATAGGAAACCACGTGAAAAATAATGACAATTTTGGCGGCAAGCGGAGGCACCCGCCTGGTAAATACTCCGAATAAAACGATCGTTATAATTGGAATGTTAAAAAAACCAGTGAATTCCCGGATAATGGTCCACAGGCCTTCTGGAGCAAACATCAGCAAAGGAGCAATAAAAAAAGAAACAAGCGCGAGAACACTTCCAAACCATTTACTGACCGTAATCAGATGCTGGTCGGAAATTTTTTTTCGGGCGTTAGCTTTATAAACATCCAGTGCAAACATGGTAGAAGCACTGTTTAAAAGCGAATTAAAGCTTGATAACACCGCTCCCATTAAGACCGCGAGAAAAAATCCGCTCAAAAAGCCCGGCAGCAGATTATTAATCAATTCCGGATAAGCAAGGTCGATACTTCTCAGCCCATCTCCGTATAAATGATAGGCAATTACCCCGGGTACCATCATAAAAAGTGGTACAAGCATTTTGTAAAATCCTGAAAACAATACCCCCTTCTGCCCTTCCGCCAGGTTTTTCGCCCCGAGCGTCCGCTGAATAACGTATTGATTCGTTGCCCAGTAGAATGAATTCATCATTATCATGCCAGAGAATACTGTACCAATAGGCACCGCATCCTCACTTGACCCTATAGCATTCAGCTTTTCGGGCTCAGTTACCGCCATCGTTTCCATTCCTTGCAGCAAATTCCCTCCCCCCGAGTTCGATAAAGCCAAGAATTGGAACGATGAGCCCGACAATGAGCAGGCCGATGCCATTTAACGTATCAGACACTGCTACTGCACGCAGGCCGCCAAAAATGGCGTAAGCTGCGCCAATCAATCCCACGGTCCAGACCATCGCCCACACAGACTGCTCATACGTAATACCGAATAAATCGGGAATATTAAACAATTGCAGAACAGCGAGTGCCCCTGAATATAATACAGAAGGTATGGTTACGAAAACGTAGCCCAGCATGAATAATACGACTACATACCTGCGGACACCCTGGTCAAAACGCTCTCCCAGGAATTCAGGAAGAGTGCTGAACGCCCCGCTCAAATACCTTGGAAGAAGCAGCAGCGCTAAAATAATTACCGAGAAAGCTGCCGTTACTTCCCAGGCCATATTCGACATATTCGCCCCATACGCCTGGCCGTTTAAACCGATCAGCTGCTCGGCCGACAAATTAGTAAGAAGAAGCGCTCCCGCAATAAACCCGCCGGTCAGGCTCCTGCCTGCGAGAAAATAGCCGTCGGAATTGTTAATACGATTCCTTGTTTTCATATAAGAAATAAAAGCTACCAGCAGCATAAAAAAGATACAGGAAATAAGCATAAATATATTTTCTGTCATCAGGATTGCCCCCCCTTCCTCATGGTAAAACCGACATACAAAAAGCTTATTTTTGCTTTCCCGCTTTTTCCATTCGTTAAGCCTGCGATGCAGCAGATATAAAAGAACGAGCCGTCAGGCCCGTTCTTTAACTGCTTCAAGCAGCAGCATATTTGAATTAATAAGCACCTTTCGTTCCCCCCGGTAGGTCGTAAACGACTGCGCTTCGCTCTCAAGCTTATGAACCGTCCAGTCTGCGTACTGCCGGGAAAGCTGTTGAATAATATCGCCTGTATCAAAATTCACTTCCATTTTTGCCGGAAGTTCTTCCTTTGTTTCGGTATCTGTTTCATGGATACCAGTGTTTATTAAGAACGCGTGCACACCGCCCTCAGCTGTGCCTTTCTGAAGTTTATCAATCAGCCTCCAAAAGGTTTTTTCATCAGGCACATGCTCAATGCTTGATACTGCGATGACGCCATCAAAATACGCTTCCTTTGGCGTGTAGTCTTCTATTGCTTTTTTTACCGGTTTAATTTCTTTTTCCACGCCGTATTCACTGGCATATTCCGTTAATTGGCTGATGGCTTCATCTAAGAAATCGACACATACCACTTCACAGCCTTGCTCCTGAAACTGCTTGGCGGCCGGTATGCTGTTACGGCCGATGCCGCAGCCGAGATCAAGCAGCCGCACGTCCTCTCCTTTTCGGATGCGTTCCAGGGCGCCGATAATGCGAGAAGCGGGTTTTTTCATCCAGGTGCCTTTTTCAAACAAATCATGCTGCTGGTAGTACCGGCGGTGATAATCTTTTTCCGAGGCCCTGATTTCCTCTAAACTTGGTTCTTTCATACAAGCACCTCTTTTATTATTAATTTCCCCTACAGATCGCGCTGCTTTGTAGCTTCCCAGACCACATGCGGGAGCTCAGGGATGATCAGTTTCTCCATCGCAAGCTTTACGGCACCAGAGGAGCCTGGCATAGTAAACACCGGTTTATGGTCAATAATACCAGCCTCAGCTCTTGATAAAATTGCGGAAGAGCCAATGTCTTCTACATAACTCAAATAGCGGAACAGCTCGCCAAACCCGACGATTGCTTTATCAAATCTGGGTGTCACAGTTTCAATCGTAATATCCCGGTCGGCAATTCCAGTACCGCCGTTAATCAGCACTGCTTCTGCCTCCGGGTGGGCGAGCGCTTCGTTCAAACGATTGGTGATCGACGCCTGTTCATCCGTGACAATAGAATAAAAGCACGCTTCGTGGCCGTGGGATTCGAGCAGCTCATGAATACGTCTGCCGCTTTTATCCGTTTCTTCCGTTCTCGTATCACTTACGGTAATGACAGCGCATTGGATCTTTTTCTCTGCCTGCTCTTTATGTTCTTCTGTCGCCATAAAAATTCCCTCCTTTATTTTTTCTTAAAAAAAGAAGCCCTTTTTCAGGCTTCCTCTTTTGTACTATTATCCCCCAATATAGGACATTTCAATCCGCTTACGGTTGCGCGCTGTTTCTTCGGTCCGCTCTTCCGAGTAACGGTCGGTCCGTCTCCCCCATATACCGGCAATACTATTAAATATCTTTTCATCTGAGTCCCCGGAACGGAGTTGATTTCGTAAATCATACCCTTCGGTGGCAAACAGGCACGTAAACAGCTTGCCGTCCGCAGAGATTCTGGCCCGTGTGCACGTAGAGCAGAATGACTCCGTGACAGACGAAATCACGCCGACTTCGCCGCTGCCGTCCCTGTAACGGTAACGGTCAGCCACTTCACCGTAATAGCCCGGATCCACGGGCTCAATCGGAAACGTCTGGTGAATCGTGTCGATAATATCCTTTTTCGTCACCACTGAGCTGAAGTTCCAGCCGTTAGTGCTCCCCACGTCCATAAACTCGATAAAGCGCAGATTGACCCCGCGCTGTTTAAAATACATCGCCATGGGAAGAATCTGCTCTTCATTCATCCCTTTTTTAACTACGGTATTCACCTTTACAGTTAGACCTGCTTTTTTTGCTGCTTCAATGCCTTTTAGTACTGGCTTCGACCCGGTTTTTCTGCCATTAATGCTTGCGAATACTTCATCATCGAGTGCATCGAGGCTGATGTTCACCCGCTGCAGCCCGGCTGCTTTTAATTTTTCAGCCTGGGCTGGCAGCATCACGCCGTTTGTGGTAAGGGCGATATCTTTAATGCCTTCAATTTCTGTCAGGCGGCGGATCAGCTCCGGCATGTTTTTGCGAAGCAGCGGTTCTCCGCCGGTTAATCGGAGCTTCTCGACGCCAAGCCCGGCGAACAGACGAGAAACCCGTACGATTTCATCAAAGGAGAGCCTCTCGTCCTGGCCCATAAATTCAAAATCCGGGCCGAAAATTTCAGCCGGCATGCAGTAGGTGCACCGGAAATTGCATTGATCTATAACGGAAATACGCAGGTCACGAAGGGGACGGTTTAACTGGTCAGTTACATTGCTCATGGTATTCCCCCTCTCTATTTTACCTTTCTATTTAACTCTTCGAGCTGCCAGGCGGTATTAATATTTTCAAATGCTTCAGGGCGCCAGTACATCTGATTAACATCTATTACTTTTTCCTTACCGCTGAATACCTTCTTCATGCGATAATCTCCGGATTCGAGCTGGGCTTCTGCCTTCGAAAGCAGATCCGCGTGGAACCATCCGCATGCGGGCGCGATTCTTCCCGCAGCCTCCGGGATAACCGCCTCCGTCTCCGGAGAAATATAAGAAGCCAGAAAACGGATTTCCGCTTTGGTAATAAGCGGCATATCCACCGGAAGCATAAAGACCCATTCTTCCTCTGTATAAGAAAGCCCGGTAAAAAGTCCGGCGAGCGGTCCTTTTTCCTGATGAGGAGGAAGATCTTCTCTCACCTTCACCTGCTCTCCCGCTTCTATTCTCCCCGCAAACGACGGATGTGAAATAATCCAGATGGTCTTCACTTCGGATTGAAGAGCCTGGACGGCTCGTTCATAAAAGTAGCTTTCTTTCCAGACAGCAAAGGCCTTCGGAGAACCAAACCGCTCCGACATGCCTCCAGTAAGAATGATTCCATCTGCCACGGCATTACCCTCCGCTGACCGGCGGGATCAGAGCTACAGTATCCCCCTGGCTCACCGGCGTGCTTTCTTCGGCAAACTCTTCGTTTACCGCAGTCATAATGCCGCTTACATCTGCATCATATGCTGATTTCAAATGCTCAAGCACATCCTTTACGGTCGCTATGCCTCCGCTGTTAATGGCAAGCCTCTCGCCGCCAAAAATATCTTTCATGTGGGCAAAGCATAACACATTAATCATTTGTTTCCACCTCCTGGGGCCCCGTCCGGGTACCGCGTTTGTTCAAGCTGGTCTCCGACCCACTGTTCACCGTCTTCCCAGTGTTCCTTTTTCCAGATTGGCACAATCTGTTTGATGCGCTCAATAATATATTCATTCGCTTCATAGGCGTCTTTCCGGTGCGGCGTTGAAACAGCAATAATGACTGCCGCATCCGATATCTGCAGTTCACCGGTGCGATGGCCCACGGCTGATTCAGCATCCGGCCAGCGCTCCTTCACTTCCCGGCCGATGGCCTCAAGCTGCTTTTCCGCCATCGAATGATAAGCTTCGTATTCCAGGTAAACGGTGCGCCGGCCTTTAGTAAATTCCCGGACCGTGCCGATAAACTGCACAACAGCTCCTGCTTCCGGACGCGTGACCTCAGCAGCAAGCTCTTCCACAGACAACGGTTCTGATGTCACGAAAAATCGTTTTTCCATAGTATACTCCTCATATATTGTTCAAACCATGCATCTGCTTTCTCAGTGTCCTGAAAATGATTCACTTCTTCTCCAGGGCCAAACGCTGTTTGAATGTTATCAAGATCCTCAAGGGTGGCTTTATCATTTGTGCTTCGAAGCAGAAATACTTTTGGGTGCGGTGCTTTTTTGTATCCTTCTATAAGAATAACATCAAGGGGGAGCTGTTGATAAATATTCAGCAGCGTGGAAAGCTCCGGAGCCTCTAAATCTGCCAGGAACTGAAAGACCCCGGCGCCTTCAACGCCCGAAACCATAGCTCCTGCCTCCTTCAGCTCCATGCTGTCGACTCCCTCCGGCTGGAGCGGTTCGTGCTGGTGGCCGTGATGCTTTAACACGCCCACTCTCCAGCCGTTGGCCCTGGCAAGCGCCGTCCAGCGTTTAAGCAGGGTCGTTTTTCCGCTTTCTTTGAACCCTGTTACCTGCAGCACAGGAATTGTCATGACAGCGGCTCTTTCTGGCCTTCGTTATCTTCAAGCAGCATAACGTCGACCACGTCCCCCTGCTGATACCCGCGGCTTCCTCCAGGGAGAACAATGCACGCGTTCGCACCAGCCAGGGAGGTTACTGCACTCGATTTATTGAACCCGCCCGGCTCTGCATATAAACGGTCACCTTCCGCACGGCAGCTTCCGCGCACAAACCGGGTGAACGGATTCGGCTTGGAGAAATCTGCTGCAAGCTCTGCCTTCACCATCGTATGATGTGGACGCTCAGAATGCATCATTGCCTGAATAACTGGCCGCACAAACAACTCAAAGCCCATGTAGCAGGCGGAAGGGTTCCCCGAGAGACCGAACAGCAGCGTACCTCCCCAACTGGCGACGGTCGTTACGCTGCCGGGACGCATCGCTACTTTATTAAAGAACACCTCCGCTCCGAGACGTTCGTAAACATCCGGCAGCAGATCGTAGTCCCCGACCGATACTCCTCCGGTCGTAATAACCATGTCTGTCTCCTTTGCCGCCTGGCGTACCGCTTCGTAGCAGGGTTCAAGTTCGTCTTTCAGCTTACCGTAGTATACAGGCTCTGCCCCCGCCCGCTGCAGCTGGGCAATCATCATATAGGCATTGCTGTTCCGTATTTTTCCCGGCTCCAGTTCATCAGAGACATCGAGCAGCTCGGTGCCTGTCGCAAATACGCCAACGACAGGTCTTTTAGCCACTTTCACCGTAGCGTAGCCAAAGGTAGCAAGCAGAGCTGTTACGCCCGGGTCGATCCAAGTTCCTGCCGGCACGAGCTCGCTCCCTGCCTTCGTATCTTCACCTTCAAAGGAAATGTTTTGATTCTTTTCAAACTCGCGCTTAATCGTCATGAGCGGATACGTACCATCATGATCCTCCTGGGCAAGCTCGAGCATCACGACAGCGTCGCACTGCTCCGGGATTTTTGCCCCGGTCATTATACGTACTGCCTGAAAAGGTTCCAGGTCTTTTTCTGACACAAAACCAGCGCCGATTTCCTCCACTACCTGAAAAGTTACCGGCTGCTCCCGGGAAGCCCCCGTGGAGTCAACCGAACGGATCGCAAACCCGTCATACGGAGAACGGTCAAAGGGTGGAACCGGATGAGCGGCCGTGATTGTCTCTGCCAGGCGGCGGCCGTAGGAATTATGGATCGATACTTCCTCCACCTCCCCTTTTCCGATATTCTCCATCACTCGTTCGATTGCTTCTTTCACGGGGACAGGCGTACGTTTTTCAACCATATCGATGCTCCTTTACTGTATGTGAATGTATGTATCCATGCTATAATCGGTCAATACTATATCCAGGAGGGACATGCCCATGTCAGAATTCACGCACTTTAACGAGCAGGGCCGCGCCAGGATGGTAGACGTCTCCGATAAACCGGTGACGAGCAGAAGCGCCCTGGCAGGCTCAAGCATACGAGTTCCCGAAGACGTTTACCTGGCGGTTACGCAGGGCGATATTAAAAAAGGCGATGTGCTCGCCGTCGCCCAAATTGCAGGAATTACCGGTGCCAAACAGACATCTACCCTAATCCCCATGTGCCATCCGCTTCCTTTGAGTAACGTAGACATCAGCTTTTACTGGAAAACAGAAGAAGCGTACGAGCTTTTTATCGAAGCCTTTGTTAAGACGAAGGGAAGCACGGGCGTGGAAATGGAAGCATTAACCGCAGCCTCTGCCGCTGCATTGACCGTCTACGATATGTGTAAAGCCCTTGATAAAGGGATGGTTATCGGACCGACATATCTGTTGGAAAAAACCGGTGGAAAAAGCGGTGATTACTACCGCGAAACACATGATTAGTACTTAATCTTCCCTATTCAGAAGGTATGTTAAACCGAGCAGCAGGAAGGAAATAAATATACTGATGCCGACGTATGTGTACGCAAGGTTCATTTGGTTCGACTCAATGGCCACGTATATGGCTGTCGGCATCGTTTGCGTAACGCCGGGGATATTCCCCGCAAACATCAGGGTGGCCCCAAATTCTCCCAGAGCTCTTGTAAAACTGAGCACAAACCCTGTCATAAGGGCCCGGCCGGCGAGAGGGAGAGCAATATTTGTAAACACCCGCCACTCTCCTGCCCCGTCAACTCTTGCAGCGGCTTCAATATTGGGGTCAATTGAACCATAGCCGGTTTTTGCCGACTGAAACATCAAAGGAAACGCAACGACCGCTGCGGCCACAACGGCCGCCACCGGGGTGAAGATAATCGAATTCTGAAACACTTTCTCATATACGCTGCCGATCCAGCTGTTTGTACCAAAAGCAATAATAAGCAAAAAACCGGTAACCGACGGCGGCAGTACAAGCGGAAGCATCAGGCACGTTTCCGCTGCCAGCTTTCCCCGAAAATTCCTGACCGCAAAAATTCTTCCAAGGACCGCGCCGGCAATAAAAACAAGGACAGCTGCAACACTTGCTGTCAAAAGGGATAACTGTATTGGAAACCAAAACATCAGGCACGCACGCTCCTTTTATTCCGGATCTGAAAAACCGTACGAGCGCAAAATGTCCTGAGCTTCGCTGCTTTGCAGGTATTCCATAAACTCCCGGCTTTCTTTTTCATTACCGTTTCCCGCTACGGCCCCGCCGTAATAATGAATAGCAGAATACAGGGAGGGGTCAAGCTCTTCAAGAACCTGCACGTCAGCCCCGCGGGCATCCGAGGCATACACAAAGCCCAGCGCTGCATTGTTTCTTTCTACGAGCGTCAACGCGTGACGTACGTCTTTGGCAAAAACCACCCGTTCCTGCACCCGCTTCCATTCCTGCATGGAGGTAAGTGCTTCCTGTGCGTACCTTCCAGCGGGCGCCGCTTCTGGCGTGGCCACTGCTATGCGCCCGCTTCCCTCCAGCACCTCCTGCAGTTCTTCTGCCTTACTATCTCTAGGCACCACTGCCACCAGCGTATTTTCCGCGAAGACAGGATCCTCTGTTTCCACCATTTTGTTTTCTTCTTCAAGATCGTTATAGTGCGCGGCGGAGGCTGACAAAAAAATGTCTGCCGGGCTGCCGCGCTCAATCTGCTGCTTCAGCGTGCCGGATCCTCCGTAGTTAAAGGCAAGCGAGATATCGGGATGCTCGTTCGCAAAGCTCTTCTGAACCTCTGTAAGGGCGTCCTGAAGACTAGCTGCTGCTGAAACAGTCAGCTCGGCCTGCTCTTCATTTTGTTCTGCCTGCGGACCGCCGCTGCAGCCTTGAAGAAGAAAAACCCCGGCCCCTGCTGCCACGAAAGGTTTCCAGTTCATATTGTGCCTCATCTCCCGTCGATGGATTTTCTCAGTCTATCCGAGCAGCTGGGCGTACCACCGCTTGGCTTCCTGCACGTCGCTCGTGCCGTGAATGAGTGCCCGGCCGTCCTGGAATAAAACAATGCGCCGCGTTTCGGTCTGTACTGACAAAAGATAAGGATTTTTGCGCACGCTCCAGTTCCGGCTTTCCCAATCTCGCTCCAACCGCTCAAAGTTCAGCTGTTTGCTTTCCCCCGGCCGGATCTGTACCGTGTCTCTGCCGCACAGTACACTCGTTTTATTTGAATGCTCATATGTTAATGCCGGATACGTCGCTTTTTCACCGCATGAGTCGCATCCCGGGTCTTTACTGCTCTGCAGTCCAATGGAAAACTGATGCTGGTTCCAAAGATCAAAATAATCCAGGGTTACCGGGAGGCTTTCTCCGTCCCCGACCAGTATTTTCAAAGCTGCGGCCGTCTGCTTTGCCGCTACTGACTGTACCGCCGGCGCGATCACTCCTACTGTATCGCACGTCTGCCCCTGTGAAGGGATTTTCTTCCATACACAGCGAAAGCAGGGGCGCTCTCCCGGCAGAAACGGGTGGACCATGCCAATGCTTCCAACGCACGCTCCGTAAATCCAGGGCTTACCGTATTTTCTCGCCGCATCGTTAATGAGCAGCCGTGTATCAAAATTATCCGTACCGTCAATGATAAGGTCTGTCTCTGCCGCTTTTGCTTCCATCCAGGTGAAATCCACATCCACCACTTCCCCGTGCACATGAATCCCGGAGTTAATCTCACGTAGCCGTTTTTCTGCCGCTGCCGCTTTAGGCATCTGCGCTGCGGCATCCTTTTCCGTGTATAGCTGCTGGCGCTGCAGGTTGCTGCGCTCTACATAATCACGGTCTGCAACCGTCACCGTCCCTACTCCGGCGCGAACAAGCATCTCCGCTGCCGAAGCGCCGAGCGCCCCGGCGCCCACAATCGTCACAGAGCTTTCGCTTATTTTTTTCTGGCCCAATTCACCTATTGGGGAAAACAGCTGCTGCCTTGAATAGCGCTCGTCCATGCTTTTTCTCCTTTACTTTAATTATTTATAGCTGCTTCAGTTTTTCTGCGCTGCATATGGATACGTGTACGGGAATAGGTAAACAGGGTAAGTCCTGCCCAAACGATTAAAAACGCCGTAAACTGCTGGAAGGAAAAAGGCTCCCTAAATAAAAAAACACCCAGTATCAGCATAATCGTCGGCGCAATATACTGTAGAAATCCAAGCAGGGAGTAGCTGATTTTTCGTGCCCCTGAGGCAAACAGCAGTAATGGAACAGCTGTGGCGGCGCCGGCCCCGAAGAGCAGCGTCCATGTGCCTGAATCGTAGGCCGAAGCTGTTTCGCCTGAAAAAAACATTAAAAAAATCAGTGCCAACGGGGCTGCCAGAAATGATTCCAGAGTTAAGCCTGCCCATGCGCCAAGTGCCACAGTTTTTTTTATAATACCATAACACCCAAATGATAACGCCAGAATAATTGAGGCCCATGGAAACTGTCCGTAAGAAACGGTAAGTACAAACACCCCAATAAACGCCAGAAGTACAGCGGCTACTTCTATGCGGGCGAGTCTTTCTTTTAAAAACACCGTGGCCAGGGCAACGTTCACAAGGGGGTTGATGTAATAGCCCAGGCTTGCCTGGATCACATGATCTCCATTCACCGCAAAGATAAAGGTAAACCAGTTAATGGTAATCAACAAAGCGGCTCCTGTAATAGCCACTGTCGTTTTCACCGAGTAAAACGAACGGCTGATTTCCTTCCATACTCCTTTAGCACGCCCGACCAACACGATAAGTACAGCCATAAATAAAAAAGACCAAATAATCCGGTGGGCGAGTACATCGATCGCCGGAACATCGTTAAAAAGCTTCCAGTACAGCGGAAGAAAACCCCAAAGTACATAAGCCGCCACTCCTGCTAAAATGCCTGTCTGCTGCTCTCTCATCTAAATCTCCGTCCTCTCTTCACCTATTATAGCGGACAACGGTGCCCCTCTGGCAAACAGGAACGGTTGAACCCGTTAAAAATTTTTTTCTATAAAAAACAGCTTCGAGGATGTCGAAGCTGTCAGCTGTTATTTTTACGCTCTCTATTTTTCCATAATATGATTGTAAACGCGGTAACGATGGCTAAACCGAGAGTCCCCATAAACACCATTCCCGGAATATTCGGCCCTGCTTCTTCTGCTTCAGCCGCAGCCTGTGTTTCAGCTTCAGAAAGGGAGCTTTCCCCCGTTCGTGCTTCTAATTCCTGCTGCCTTTCTTCGAAAGGTTTATTGCTGTTCAAACTGAAATTCGTAGCTCCCTGTACAGTTTCCCCATCTTCGCCAGTAACACTGTAATTTAATACATAGTTACCATTTTCCAATACAGTTTCTACATTTGAAATTACAGTAAGGCCGTCATCACTAATTTCAGGATCCGACATTTCAATCTCGTCCCCAGTTTCTACAAGCAGATATACATCTTCCACACGGTCAATTTCTGTATCGAAAGTAAGCTCGAGGCGTTCGGGCACTTCTAAAACAGAATCTCCATCTTCAGGGCTTGAGGATTCCAGCATAGGTGCTGCAAACGCTTGGTAAGGTGAAGTAATGAAAAATAAAACCGCGAGAAGGCCGAAAAATCTATATTTCATAGGACTTCTCCTTTCAATAAATAAATCACTCTATTCTTTATATCATGATATAAAGCCAAATTCGAACGATATCATTTACGTTTTTGTGTCATTTTCATATTTCCTGGGAAATTTTCGCTTTCCTGTCTTTTACTCTATACAAAAAACCCGGACGCAGGGCTTGCATCCGGGGAAGCACTTACTATTCAGCCTTGTTCTAAACGACGGATACGGTCTTCAAGCGGCGGGTGCGACGAAAAGAGCATCGCAGCAGCCGACGGCTTGTTGTTAATTTTCAGCGTCTGCATCGAGGACTGCTCTGTGTCCACCCGGTCCACATAATTCTGCAGAGAGCGCAGAGCATGAGCCATTTTGTCTTTTCCAGCAAGATCCGCCCCGCCACGGTCAGCGTGATATTCCCGGTACCGGGAGTAGGCGGCGACGACTATGCTTCCGAGAATCGAAAAAAGAATTTGAAATACGATAATCGCCAGAAAGTGAATAATCGGCCGCATATTTTCATTTACAAACCTTGATACCGCAAAAGCTACGACACGCGCCAGGAACACAACGAATGTATTCACAATTCCCTGCAGAAGGGTCATGGTAATCATATCCCCGTTTGCAACGTGGGCTACCTCGTGGGCAATAACGCCTTCGACGGCGTCATCATCCATCGATTGAAGCAGGCCGGTGGAAACAGAAACAAGCGACCGTTTTTTAGTCGGCCCTGTGGCAAATGCGTTTACTTCAGCGGATTGATAAATTCCTACCTCCGGCATATGAGTGAGCCCTGCCCGCCGGCAGAGACGGTGAACCTTCTCCACCACCATTTTTTCAGCCTGGCTTCCCGGATTGTCTGGGTCAATCACTTTGACATTCATTGCTTTTTTCGCAATGAACCTTGACATTGCTAGTGAAATAAATGAACCAGCAAAGCCGATAACGGCACTGATAATTAACAGCGGCACCAGATTCAACGTACCGGCACCGTAGTTATAAGCACCCAGGTTAACACCAAACAAACTCAGTATTGAGAACACAATGACAATCGTTAACAATACCATCATGTTTGTTAATAAAAACAGCATGATTCTTTTACCCATGGCTTTCTCTCCTTTTTAACGGTTCGTTTTCTTCTATACAATTGTTTATACGAAAAAGTCGCAAGAATGGTTTCATCCTTCTTAAATAATATCACACATCAAAATTTACACGAAAAGAAAGATTTCTTGTTTACGAGTTTTTCTTAACAGGTATAAATATAGAGAGCATGTTTTCATTCAGAAAAATTAACACAATTGGAATTTTGACGAAGGAGGACACCATTTATGGCACGAAACGTAACCCAGAAATTAATTGAAGAACACCTCGTGTCCGGGGATATGACTCCGGGCGAAGAGATTGGAATGAAGATCGACCAGACACTCACCCAGGACGCTACAGGCACAATGGTGATGCTTGAGCTTGAAGCCATGGGGGTTGAGAGAGCTCAAACAGAAGCTTCCGCCCAATACGTGGACCACAATATTATTCAGGAGGACAATAAAAACCCGGATGATCACCTGTTTCTTCAGACAGCAGCAAAACGCTTTGGCATGTATTTCAGCCGCCCGGGTAACGGCGTAAGCCACCCGGTGCATATGCAGCGCCTGGCACGCCCCGGCCGCACGCTTCTCGGATCGGACTCACATACCTGTGCCAACGGCTGTATGGGGATGCTTGCCATGGGGGCAGGCGGTATCGAAGTAACCATGGCTATAGCCGGAGAACCATTCTTTGTAAAAATGCCCCAGGTATGGGGAGTAAAGCTTACCGGCAAACTCCCGGACTGGGTCAGCGCCAAGGATGTTATTCTTGAGCTTCTCCGCCGCCATGACGTAAAAGCCGGTGCCAACAAAGTTATTGAATACTACGGCCCCGGCCTGGAAGACTTGAGCGCCATGGATCGCCACGTTATTGCAAACATGGGAGCGGAACTCGGAGCCACTGCCAGCGTATTTCCTTCGGACGAAGAAGTGAAGCGTTTTATGGCCAGCCAGGACCGCGAGGACGAATGGCAGGAGCTGAAAGCTGACCGCGGCGCCCAATACGACATCGATGAAGAAATCGATTTGTCCTCTCTCGAGCCTCTGATTGCCAAGCCATCGAGCCCGGGCAACGTTGTACCTGTCCGTGAAATTGCCGGTGAGCCAATTTTTCAGGCATATATCGGTTCGTCCGCCAATCCGGGCTACCGGGACTTTGCGATTGCTTCTGAAATCGTGAAAGGAAAAAATGTGCATGAAAATGTCAGCTTTGATATTAACCCATCTTCACGGCAGATGCTCACAGACCTCGTGTCCAACGGCCACATTGCCAATCTCCTGAGCGCCGGTGGCCGGCTTCACCAGGCAGGCTGTAACGGCTGTATCGGGATGGGACAGGCGCCTGCCACCCATAAAAACAGCCTGCGGACGACCCCGCGGAACTTCCCGGGACGCTCCGGCACAAAAGAAGACCGTGTTTTCCTTTGCAGTCCTGAAATTGCTGCGGCTTCTGCGCTGTATGGTGAAATCACCGATCCGCGGACGCTCGATATGGATTATCCAAAAGTTGGCGAACCAGACGAACCAACGGTCGATTTCCGTTTGCTTCAGGAGCCGATTCCTTATGAAGAGGCTAAAAATATAAAAATTGAAAAAGGGCCGAACATTGCTACCCTTCCGGAAATGGAAGAACTGCCGGACCGCATTGAAGTGCCGGTACTCCTGAAGCTTGGCGATAACTTCTCCACAGACGAGATTCTTGCCGGCGGTGCCCGCGTGCTTCCATACCGCAGTAACCTTCCGGAAATCAGCAAGTTCTCGTTTGAAATTACGGATGAAGATTATTACAACCGGGCCATGGAAATTAAAGACGATACTGGACACGCCATTATCGGCGGCTCCAACTACGGCCAGGGGTCAAGCCGTGAGCACGCAGCGCTCGCACCTCGCTACCTCGGCCTGCGTGTTGCGCTCGTCCAGGACTTCGCCCGTATTCACTGGCAGAACCTGGTGAACTTCGGCGTGCTTCCGATTACGTTTGAGGATACCGAAGACTATATGAAAATCGACGTCGGTGATACTATTGTACTTGAGAACCTGCGTGAAAATATCCAAAACCACAATACGTTCGAAGCTGCTATCAAGAATAAAAATGAAACCATCACAGTGCGCCATGAAATGTCGAGGCGTCAAATTGATATGATGCTTCGCGGCGGCTTGATTAACTGGGTACGCGCAAGACAATAAAAATTCCGGCGGAGCAGACGCTTCTTTTTGAGGAGCGCTGCTCCTTTAGTTTGACGATTAAGGGAGGCCTTCATCGATGGAAAATACAGTAGAGAACCCACGCACTATCGTACTTACCGGGGCCACAAACGGTATTGGCAGAATCACAGCGGAAAAACTCGCGGCTGAAGGGCATACCTTATTGCTGGTGGGGCGCAAAGAATGGAAATGTGAGGAACTGATTGCCGAATTGGAGCAAAAAACCGGAAACACAGACCTCCATTTTTATCAAACGGACCTCTCCCTTCTCCAGGAAATAGAAATACTCGCCAAAGATATCGCACGGGATTACGGACGGATTGATGCTCTGATTAACAACGCCGGCGCCGTATACTCTTCCCGCGTTTGGACCGAGGAGCATTTGGAGCGCACCTTTGCCCTGAATTACCTCGGGGTATTTTACCTTACGGAGCTTCTTCTTCCACTTCTGCGTAAGAGCTCTGATGGACGGGTAGTGAATGTGTCCTCTGCTGCGCATGCCTTATCCAAAATGAACTTTCAAAACCTGCAGGGCGAGCAAAAGTATAATGGCCTAAAGCAATACGGGCTTGCAAAGCTTTCCTTGCTGCTGTACACGTATGACTTGGCCCAAAGACTCCGCCAAGAAAATATTAAAGTGAACGCGCTCCATCCCGGCAACATTTCCACCGGGTTTGGCCTGAACAATAAAAACGCCTTTTACCGGGGACTAAACAAATTTACTAGTAAGTTCGGTGACTCCCCAGAAGAAGGAGCCGATCTGGAGGTATCGCTTGCTTCAGGCGCACGCGGCTCCCAGGTAACCGGCAAATATTTTACGAAAAAAGGGATCACCAGTTCATCGAGTGACTCCTACTCTACAACCAATCAAAAAAAACTACGGGAAATTAGCGAAGAGCTTGTGTATCATTACACGGGACGAGAGATTCAAAAAGAAGCTTAAATATAAATCTGCCTGATCGAATGCCTTAACGGGCATTCTTTTTTTGTTTTTCTGCGATCCTGTGTTGTTTTGCCCCGTTTTGAAGCGGGTATTTAACTCTCATGTGCATATATGTGTGCACCATTCTATTTACCTGAGGAGGAATGAAGTATCGTACAAACAAAGGAATCTGCCACTAGAGCTGATTTCACGGCACGTTTTACCGCTTTGCGGAAGCAGACGATGAAGCTGACCGCACCGTTGTATACGGAAGATTTTATGATTCAGGCCCACCCCGACGTAAGCCCTGCAAAATGGCATCTAGCTCATACGACCTGGTTTTTTGAGCAGTTCATTCTTAAGCCATATGATGACAATTATGAAGAGTTTTCGAAATTCTCTAACGGCTTATATAATTCTTATTATGAAACGCAGGGAAAGCCATTTCCGAAGCAGTACCGCGGACTGATTTCCCGGCCGACCACCGAAGACACCATGGAATACCGGCGTCATGTAGAAGAAGCCATGGAACATTTTCTCCAGAAAGGCCCATGGAACGAAGAGATCGCTGAATTAATGGAAACCGGCCTGCAGCACGAGCAGCAGCACCAGGAACTGTTAGTAACCGACACAAAATTCAACTTTTCAATGAATCCACTTAACCCTGCCTACCTGGAAAATGAATCTTTTGAAGAACAGGGAGAAACATCCAAGCTTGAATGGCACGCCTATGAAGACGAGCTGACGACTATCGGGACAGATAACCTGCATTTTTCTTTTGATAATGAACGCCCGGAGCATAAATTTTACCTGCACGCCTTCTCTATCGCCTCAAGGCCGGTGACCAACGAAGAATATATTCGTTTTATTGAAGACGGCGGCTACGAAGACCCTGAGCTGTGGCTTTCCGAAGGCTGGGGCATTGTCCAGGAGCAGGACTGGAAAGCACCACTTTACTGGCAGAAGCAGGGCGGTATCTGGTTTTACTTTACGATGAATGGCCTGAAAGAAGTGCGCCTTCATGAACCTATTGCCCATATAAGCTATTACGAAGCAGATGCCTATGCCCGCTGGGCCGGAGCCCGCCTTCCTACGGAACAGGAATGGGAATATGCTTTTCGCGGCGCCGAAGCAGACGGTACGTTTCTAGAGTCTGAAAGCTATCACCCAAGACCCCTTCAGTCGTCTCCCAATGCGTACGGGGACGTATGGGAGTGGACACGCAGTCCTTATTCCCCGTATCCGGGCAACCGTCCGCCGGAGGGTGCCATGGGAGAATACAATGCCAAATTTATGAGTAACCAGATGGTGCTGCGCGGCGGTTCATGCGCGACACCGAAGTCGCACATCCGCTCCACCTACCGTAATTTTTTCCCTCCGGAAAAACGGTGGCAGTTCAGCGGACTCCGGCTTGCCAAGGACGGGGTGCAGAAATAGCCATGGCTGATTATACTGTATTGGATTTAAAACCTTCGCTGTCCTCCCTGGCTGAAGACGTCCGCACCGGACTGGCTGCTGAACCGAAAAGCATCCCCCCCAAACATTTCTACGATGAACGAGGGAGCATGCTGTTTAATGAAATTACCCGGCTTCCGGAATATTACGTCAGCCGGACCGAAGCATCTGTTTTGTCCGACTATGGGAAAGAAATTGCTGAAAGTATTGGAGCTTCCTCCCTGATTGAGCTTGGAAGCGGAAGCTTTGATAAAATCCGTTGCCTGCTTCCTTTCCTTTCGGAGTCCGTGAGCTATACCCCCGTCGACATTTCTATTAGTGCCCTGCATGATACCGCAGCCCGTGTGAAGGAGGCCGTGCCTGCCATGCAGGTCTCCGGCGTATGTGCAGACTATACAAAAACAATTTCTTTTTTAAACAGCAGCAGAGAGCAGCCTGCAGTTGTCTTTTTTCTCGGCTCTACGATTGGAAACCTGGATCCGAAGGAAGCTTCGGAATTTTTAAAGAAGCTCGCTTCTCATATGAAGCCGGAGGACAGCCTGGTGGTCGGGGTCGATTTGAAAAAGGACCCGGTGGTGCTGCACCGGGCGTACAACGATAGTGCAGGAATTACTGCTTCCTTTAACAAGAACTTGCTCCACCGCCTGAACCGAGAGCTTGACGCTGGTATTACCACCGGTCATTTTGAACATGAAGCTTTTTACAATGAACGGCTCGGACGGATCGAAATGCATTTGCGCGCTGAAAAGCCTTCCCTGTTCTCGATTGGCGGGGAAACATTTACGATGCGTGCCGGCGAGACTATCCATACAGAAAACAGCCGGAAATTCACTCCGGAGGAATTCACGCACCTGGCCCGCCAGTCCTCCTGGGAAGCCAATGACTGGTGGACCGATGAAAACGAATGGTTTGGCGTATTTACGCTTTCCCCTCGACCATAAGTAAAAGCCCCCGGTCTGCCGGGGGCTTTTTCATGTCTGCGGCCAGCCTTCCAGCCGGTACGCCATGTCCCAGAATAAATACTCAAACCGGGTGGTCGTTAAGAATATATTTTCAATCTTTCTTTTTTCTGCCTCGGGTTTGTTTTCTGCCGTGCGGTCGAGCATACTGATGCCCCAGTCCGCGAGCTGCTGAAATTCGTCATCGCTGTACATCTGTACCCATTCACCGTACAGTTCATGCTCCAATGCTCCCGGCCACGTACTGAGCTTTCTTCCAATTTCTGCGTAGCTCCACATGCACGGAAGCACAGCCGCAAGCAGCTCAGCCAGGCCGCCATTTTGTCCTTCGTGCAGCATATACCTTGTGTATGCAAGGGTTGTCGGGGCCGGCTCTGCCTGTTCAAGCTCCTGTTCAGTGATCCCGAACTTTTTTGCGTACTGGCGGTGCAGGCTCATTTCCTCATTCATGGTCACATCCATCACCTTCGCAAAAGCCCCCATTGTTTCAACGTCTTCGGCTTTAACAGCGCCAACCGCAAACAATTTCGCATATTGCACGAGATAAAGATAATCCTGAACCATGAAATAGCGAAATTTTTCCTTATCAAGGGTCCCCTGGCCAAGCTCTTCCACAAATGGATGTGTGTGATTCTGCTGCCATACCGGAAGCAGCTTTTCCTTTAAATCGTGAGTGAATGACATTAACCTCGTCCTTTCTATTCTTTTAGAGTATGTGACCATTTATAAACAAAGGACAATACTATTTTTGTGAATGTAACCAGCTGTTCCACCTTTACTTTTTCATCGACTGCGTGTGCTTCTTCAAGCGTCCCCGGACCAAAAATGGCAGAGGGAATGCCTGCATCCGCCAGCCACCCTCCGTCTGTGACAGTAGGAGAAGTATTAATTTCTCCTGATTCATGGGTGATTTCTTTAAAGGATTCCAGCAGCTGCAGACTGCCCGGGTGGTTGCTCTGAACTTCCAGGGAAGGGAATATTTCGCCTCTGTCTTCTATCATCGATTCTCCTCCCCAAATAAATGTCGGAGGATTCTCCCGAAGCCACGGGTCAGCCTCAGCCACTTTACGGAGATGATTTTCGACTTCTTCAGCCGCTGTTTCATGGATCTCATCCGGATAAAAATGGACCGTAACCCAAAGACTGCATTCATCAGCTATAAATGCAGCATTTCTTCCTCCCTCAATGACTGCCGGGTTAATGGTATTCGTCCCAGGCTGAAACCCCGGATAAGTTTTTCGTACGGCCCAATCTCTTTCTAAACTCTGCAAACCCTCGATAAGTATCATCATTTTTTCAATAGCACTTGCCCCGAATTTTCCACCTCCGGCATGAATCAGATTCCGGCGCATGGCGTCATGATGTATCTGCTGGCTTTTCACAGTGACCCAGCCTGTAATAACGCCTCCCTGGCCCTGAATATTAAGATTGCTCGTATCTCCTACGAGTGCATAATCAGCAGTATATCCCCTTCGGCAGCATTGAAGTGTACCGGCCTCACCTACTTCTTCACCCACTACCGATTGCACAATAACGTCGCCAGGCAAATCAATTTTTAGTTCATGTAAAATATCAACAGCTAAAAGTATGCCTGCAAGCCCGCCTTTCATATCAGCTGCTCCTCTTCCGTAGAGCCATCCGTTTTTCACTGCCGGATCGAAAGGATCAAAACTCCACTCCTTATGTGATACCTCCGCTACATCTATGTGTCCATTCAGAATTAAGCTGTTATACCGGTTCCCCTCTTTTCCGGTTTTTGTGCCTACTACGTTGGGATCTCCGCTAAAAACCTCCCATTTATCAACGTCCCACTGACGCTGCTGCAGATAATCCGCTATAAATTGTTGAGCATTCGCTGTATTACGGGCCGGGGGCGCCATCGTATTAAATCGTATTAAGTTTTTGGCTAAGTCGGTTAATTTCTGCCTGCGTTCTTCCACCAATCTTTCCCAATTTGGTTCTTCCATAAGCCCCTCCTAGTTTTTAACCTATATAAAAAGCCGCTTCTTTTAGAGAAGAAGCGGCATAAATAACCGGGGTGTTCCTTCTTTCTTCCCTCCGCCAGTACGATCTGGATCAGGTGCCAAGGGTCAAGGTACTTAAACCTTTCTCAGCCATCAGGCTCCCCTAGAAAGCATTAATTTCTTATTATTCAAACATATTTTGCAAAATGCTGCAAATAAGCAGGAGCGTGAAGAAGCCCTCCAGAGGGTATAATACAAGTATACGAAGGGAGCGTGATGAATCCATGAAAACCACAAATACCGACGTATGCATTGTTGGGGCAGGTCCCGTAGGCTTGACTGCTGCCAATACCTTAAGAGCACTCGGCATCCGCGTCCGGATTTTAGACAGAAAAAGCTCTATTTCTCCCTTTTCCAAAGCGTTCGGCATCCAGGCGCGAACTCTTGAAATGCTCAATCTGATCGGAGCGCTCCGTCCCTTTTTGAAGGAAGGCTTCCCCATTACTGATGCGGCTGTTCAGCCGGAAGGCAAAAGACCTTCCAAAGCCTCCTTTGCTTCGCTCGATACCCCGTTTCCCTTTATGCTGATGCTTCCGCAGTCAGATACGGAGCATATTTTAAAGAAACAGCTCCGGGAGGTCGGCCAATTTATTGATTGGAACACCCACTGCAAACGGATTACCCAGTACAGTGACCACGCAGAGGTGGAATGCGCCACCGAAAATGGACACGAACTAATCCGCGCTTCCTATGTGATCGGATGTGACGGGCCTCACAGTACAGTCCGTGAGAACATGAACGTCTCCTTTCCGGGCGGCAAGCATGAAACAATCTATTTTCTGGGAGACGTCACGGTGGAAGGACTTTCACTTTCCAACGATATCTCTACATTCATTACCGAGCGCGGCGTAGCTGCTTTCTTTCCCTTCCGCGATGAAACGTACCGGGTAATCACTATCGACCACGCCGAACAGAACCGTGAACACCAGGATGATCTCCCTCTTGAGGATCTTGAAAAAAGCGTGCGGCGTATTACCCAGCAGCCAGTGCATTTCCCCCATGCTTCCTGGCTGTCCCAATTCGGAACGTCGCATCATCAGGCAGACGCCTATCGTGACCACCGGCTGTTTCTCGCCGGGGACGCTGCCCACCTGCACAGCCCATTTGGCGGCCAGGGAATGAATCTCGGCATGCAGGACGCGGTCAACCTCTGCTGGAAATTGGCGTGGGTGCTGCGTGGCCATTCCCACCCTGCCCTGCTCGATACGTATGAAGAAGAACGATACGTAGTCGGACGCAGGACTATCCGAATGACAAATACGGCAATGCAGGTGATGACCCGCTCCCATACCCTTATTCCACGCCTCCTGGCGAACCCTGTAAGCATTCTCAGCAAAAGCAGTTCGCTGCAGCGCCAACTGACCCAGCGCCTAGCCAATATTGACATCAGCTATCAGAACAGGGCCTCACTTGCGAAATTCCAGCACCAGGGAGAAATGATTCCGGCCGGCTCCCGGGCTGCTCCGGCACGTGTTCTTACCACGGAGGGAGAACACGCAGACGTAATGGATTTTCTGCACATCCAACAGTTTACCTGCCTGTTTTATATCGAAGACGAGCAGGAGCTCCATCAGCTCGACGAAAGCATTCAGGAGGTGCGCCGGCAGTACGGGCCTTCCATTCTCATTCTCGTTGTTCAGCGCAAGGGCATACTCCGGGCCTCAAAGCCGAATATCCACCACCTGTTTGATTACCGCCGCGACCTTGCTGTCAAATGGAAACTTCCAACGTTTTCAGCTGTGCTCATACGCCCGGACGGCTATGTTGCTTTTGCCGAGCAACCGGTACGCACGGGACGGTTGATGAGAAAAATTCACACCGCCTTATACCAATAGCTTCCTCCACTCTAATTCTGTTTTTCGGCCGGCTGTGGATAATTTTCGAACGCATACCAATAGATGTCCACAAGCCGGTTCTTCCATTTAGTAAATTATTTATGAGCAGTACCTTCAATCGAAGCAGGTGCTTCGATTTTTTATGTTTTTCTTTCGTAAGTCCCCGTTTATGCTGCTGAAATAAGACGATAATTTTTAGGCGGTACCGAACCCTGTGGATGAATCTGCTCCTGGCCTCTTTACTTTCTGATTTAAGCTGAAAACCATCCCCATTGTGTATATGTCTGTGGACGGTTTCGTCAGTTTTCTTCTTCTGCCCGTTTCCAGCAGAGAGCCTCTTGTTCGAGCTTCTGCACAACGATGTGCTTTTCATTCATATATTCTGACGGACTGTGCGGATACTGGGCAGCCGCCTGTTTTTTAATGCATTCATATTCCTTCTCCTTTGTCGGGAAAGAACGTAAATAATCCCGGAGGGCTAGGTGACGCCCACTCCCATCGCTTTTCTTTTCAAACACGTGCACGTGAAATCGGCGAACTTGTTTCCCTTTATAATAAAAAGCCCTCCCCGCGATACCGTGCTCTCCTTTTCCCGTATATCCGAGTCCTTCAAGACGATCCATAATCCACCACGAAAGATCAGAGGTTTCAATTAAAATATCGATAATCGGTTTTGCCGCAAGTCCCGGCACACTTGTGCTCCCTATATGAAAAATATTATTTTATGCTTCACCGGTTTCGAGCTCCAACAGCTTTTGCTCATGGAGAAAATAGTCCCGCCACTCGCTTTTCCACGGGACGATTTGTATCGTTCGCATTGGATCACTCCTTAAAAAATCTTTGCTCTGTATAAACAATAGCATAAAAAAACTGCCCTGGATTCCTCCAGGACAGCTGCTTGTTCTTACTATTCGGGAATGTATGGCAGGTCCTTTGTTTTCGGTACGTTGATGACATGCGGCGTCACGTAGCCGAGAAGACCTTCCTTTCCGTATTCGCGGCCGATACCGGATTGCTTGAACCCGCCAAATGGATAGCGGACATCGAGCCCCTGCACAGCGGCGGTATTGATCATCGTTGTGCCTGCTTCAATGCGGGCTGCCACTTCGATGGCATGGTCTTCTTCTCCCCATACCGAGCTTGTGAGGCCGTAAATGCTGTCGTTCGCCATTTCCACCGCTTCCTCCACCGTGTCATATGGCACAATAGGCACTGTCGGCCCGAACTGTTCTTCTTTCACAATGTCGTCCTGCTGGTCAGCGCCGAGCACCAGGGTTGGCTGCAGAAAGTAGCCCTGTTCAAACAGTTCGTTATCTACAACATGGCCTAACGGAATGACATCAGCGCCCTTTTCAGCCGCTTTATCCACAAGGTTTTTCACAAAATCCAGCTGTTGTTTGTTGTTGAGCGGCCCGGTCGTGACCTGCTCATCAAACGGACTGCCAATTTTCACCCATTTATTGGCTGCCTCCTGATACTTTTCCACAAACTCCTTGTACAGGGAGCGTGGCACATAAATACGTTTGGCAATCATGCAGATTTGGCCGGCGGTCAGGAAATTGGAGATGACCATGCGGCGCATTGCGCGTTCATCGTTTACGTCAAAGTCCGGCAGCACTACAGCGGCGTCATTGCCGCCAAGCTCGAGTGTCATATCCTTGATCGTATCCGCCGCTGATTTCATAATTTTCTTCGCTGTTTCCGTGCCACCGGTAAAAGCTATTTTATCCACATGTTTATTGGAAGTAAGCTCTACGCCGACTTCCGCTTCGCCGTGCACGAGGTTTAGCACCCCGTCCGGAAATTCTTTGGCAATCAATTCAACCACCAGGCTGACCGCATGCGGCGCAAATGGACTCGGCTTTGAAATAACCGTATTTCCAGTTAGAATCGCTGGAGCTATTTTGATCGTAGACAGGGCGATCGGGTAGTTCCACGGGCTGATCGCCGACACAACGCCAAGCGGTTCCTGGCGGACAATTGTCTTGCCGCCTTCGCCTTCATCCACCTGGTCAGCTATCGTTTCTTTGACCGTCTGGCAGGCATACTCCATCCACATGATTGAAACCGCCATTTCCCCGTGGGCGTCATAAACTGGCTTGCCGTGTTCCTCCGCTAATACCTCAGCGAGCTCCGGCGTACGGTCTTTTAGCATTTGAATTACGCGCTCCATCCGCTCAATTCGCTCGTCCACCGGTACTTCCTTCCATGCAGGAAAAGCAGCCCGTGCTGCTTCGATGGCTTCAGCCGCCTGCTCTGTGGTCGTTTTCGGCACGTAGGCCACGATTTTTTGTGGATCGGCCGGATTTTCTCTTTCCATGTATTCGTCAGCATCGACCCTTTTTCCGTTAATCCATGCATATAATGTTACTGATTCGTCTGCCATTGCCTAGCTCCCCCTTAGAAACATTTTTATCTATCATTCATCGTAGCCTGCACCACGTGATTATTCAACTATTTCGCTGAGGCAGCTGCAGGCGTTACTTTTTAATGACCTGTTTGGTGCCGGGAACCATTTTGCCTTTACACATCGGGCACTCTTTTTCAGTAACATCAGGCGCTTCAGACAGACGTATCCAGGCCGGGCACATCGCTTCTTCACAGACGAGCGCATCGATGGTTTCCGTTTCCTGCTTTTCCCCGGTATGTGTTTCCCCCGGAAAGGCTTCGAGCAGAAAGCGTGATACTTCAACCTCCTTGCCGCGGTAAAACGCCGGGGAGCTGATGCACAGCTTCTTTTTCGCCCGCGTGATCGCTACATAGGCGAGCCGCCGTTCCTCCTCCAGTGCCTGGGTCTGCTTGTTTTCCGCTTTTTCACCGTATAAAAGGTCCTTCATCCGGTCAGCCTTTAGCGCAGAATCATGCGGCATAATCGTTTCCGAAGCGCCGATGACATATACGACCGGAAACTCCATGCCTTTGGCCCGGTGGATTGTCATCAGCGACACATGGTTCGCGTCGGGGTCCTTCTCCCTCTCTTTCATTTCGCGGAACGTCCGTAGCATGTCGTCGACAAAATATACAAACGACGACACGCTCTCAAACCGCTTGGCTGAGGACTCCAGCTCGTCGAGCGTTTCTTTTAACGTTTCCTTTTTCATGCTCACCTGCTGCTCATCCGCCTCCAGATAGCCGTCGTAAAACTGGCGGCGCATTTGCCGGATCGCCGTTTCCGGGCGTTTTTCCTTCAGTTTCTGGATCATGCTCTGCCGCTCCTCCACCTTTTTACGCTGAAACGGGCGGATGCCTGGCATCTCTGTTAAATGAAGAAGCGGTTCGCTGCGGGGAGAAAATATCTCCTGCTCTTTAATGTGGCGCATGCCGCGTTCCCGGGAAATAAATAACGTCGGCACGACCTCGGGCATCGCCTCTATCAGCGTCGGATTCAGGCTCAGCCGCAGATAGTCCATCATAGCTTTCACCGGCCACTGCTCATAAAACATCTGGTTGCCGAGGGAATGGTGCACAAACGGAACATCCTGGGCTGTCAGCTGCTCAAAAATCGCACGGCTGACACTGATTGTCCGGTGCAGCACGGCCATATCGCGCCATTCGCATTCTCCCTCTGCCACCGCCCGCTTCATGTCCGCCACCACCTGCTCCGCCTCCTCATCAGTGGAAGCCGCCCGGAAATAAAACGGAGACGACGCTTCCGCATTCATGACCTGGAGGGTTTTGGTTTTCCGCTGTTTATTGTGGCGCACTACTTCGTTCCCAAGACCGGCAATTGCCTTATGGGAGCGGTAGTTGACGTCGAGCACAATGGTCTGTGCTTCCGGGTATTTCTGGTCAAACTCCAGAATAAATTCGTGCCGGGCCCCGTTAAACGAATAAATCGTCTGGTCATCGTCCCCCACTACGAACAAATTGCGGTGCTTTTCCACGATCATCTGCACGAGTTGGTACTGAAGATAGTTGGTGTCCTGGAATTCGTCGACCATCACGTATTCAAACCGGTCCTGCAGCTGCTGCAAAAAAGCCGGGTCCTCGTCCATCATCGTTTTGGCCTTCATTAAAATATCATCAAAATCAATATAATTGCGCTCGAGCTTCCAGTCTTCATACGCCTGGCAGATGCGCTTTAACTGCTTTTGGCTTGTTTCTTTTTCAGGAAGATCCGCGACGGCGGTATCGTTCATTTTGTGATAGGACAGAAAGGATAAGACCGCTTCAGGCTGATAGACATCCTCAAGGCCCATGTCCTTCATCAAAAGCTTGACGGCCAGCTGCTTTTTCCGCTCGCTTGAAACAATTTCCTGTCGAATGCCGTGACGCCTGAGCAGAAGCAGGAAAAAGGCATGGAACGTACGCACCTGCAGATTGCTGGCTGTTTCACCGACACCCGGCAGGTTCATCACTCTCGTTTTCATTTCTTCCGCTGCTTTTTTGGTGAATGTAATCAGCAGAACGGATTCTGCCGGCACCTGCTTGACGGCCATTAAATAGCCGGCCCGGCAGACAAGCACCGACGTCTTTCCCGAGCCCGCACCTGCAAGCGCGAGCAGCGGCCCGTTTCCGAAACGCACAGCTTCGATCTGGGCTTCATTCAAAAAAATACCGTCCGCTTCAAGCGAACGAAAATAAAAGGCGTCAGTTTCCTGGTCTGATACGAGTTCTTTGCTTGTCCTGGCTTTTGCGATTGCTGCATATGGTACTTCTTCTCCGCTTACGCCGAAGGGAGTTGAATAAAAAGAAAATTCCCGCATAAGTTCCTCACCGTTTCTGTTGGATTGAGTATGTTTATTATAAATCGGGACAGCCGCTCTTGTATAGAGCAGGCAGTCACGGCCTGCTGAATATTATCTTTCCGCTGTTCTTTCCACTTTCATAAAATTGCAGTGCCTCTCTGGCTTGTCCGAGCGGATAGGTGTGCTGCACCGGTGGAAGCAGAAGCCTCCCGCTTTCCATCATATGAAACAGCGTCTGAAATACCTGCTGAAAACGTTCACCGGAAACTGCCGCATTCCAGTGCCTCAGATGAAACATCTTCCCTTTCACGCCCAGCGTCTCCGTTGTATACTCCCAGTCAAGCGGCCGGCCCGAGAGCAGCCCCAGCGCCAGTAATGTTTTCCCAGGTTTAACGCTCCGGGCAAGGGCTGTACCAGAGGCCCCTCCCACCATATCAACGGCCGCATCCGCTTTTTCTCCCTGCAAGACGCTCTCCAACTGGAGCGCTTCTTCTCCTTCCTTAGCCGCTATAATTTTATGGGCCCCAAGCTGCATCAGCTCGTTTATTACCGCTCTGCGGCGCACAAGTCCCACCACTCGAATATTCATACCTGCAGCCAGCTGAATCAATAGCCGTCCCATTACA
This sequence comes from Marinococcus halophilus, assembly GCF_900166605.1. Classification (NCBI taxonomy): domain Bacteria; kingdom Bacillati; phylum Bacillota; class Bacilli; order Caryophanales; family Bacillaceae; genus Marinococcus; species Marinococcus halophilus. The sequence goes on along the minus strand of NZ_FVZD01000005.1, from coordinate 590,761 downwards.
GAATTAGCCGCATTGATAACAAGCATTCCCCCGGAAGGAATCTTCAGCTTTTCGGTTAAAAGCACGTACGCCGTTACCGGATTAATATACATCTGGGCAGCCGTTTCCTCAGAAAGGCTGTCCGGCACCGGCACGGCCAAGGCTGCCGGCGCATGGACCACCGTCTGCCATGTACCTTCTCCCCGCAGCGGCAGTACCCGTTGCCCCAGCACCCGCCGGCTCACTCCTTTTCCCACCCGTTCGACGACACCGACTCCTTCATAGCCCGGCACCAGCGGAAGCGTCACCCGGTGGGCATACCGCCCGTAAATGGGGATAAGATCCGAGGGGTTCACTGGAGACAGCTGCACCCGTACCTCCACTTCATCCACCTTTAATTTCTTTTTCTCTTCAAGCCTTATACCCATCTGTTCAGAAGGATTCCCGAAAGCTTCCACGTATGCTTTCATGCTGATTGGAGTCATTTTTTCCCTCCTTTCACGTAATTGCCGTTGCACCTGCGAGGTGCTACTCTTTGCACAACCTGTATTTTCAATTATAAAAATACGGTCACTAATTTTTTGAAAGCGTTCTTTTTAAAGGAGGGGCCACTTATAAGAAAAAATGTGAAGATGCAGACTAAAATCATGTTTCTCGTTGTCGGGCTGGTCGCTTTTATTACGATAAGCTCCTTCGGCGTATTTGCTTATTTAGAATATAATGATATCGAAGAAGAGCTTGAAGATAAAGCCTTAAGTACAGCCACCTACATAGCAAGCTCACCGGTCGTCCAGGGGGCATACGCCTCCGAGGACCCAAGCTCGGTGCTTCAGCCAGGCCATGACTATCGCCAACGACGACTTAACGGTCTTTTTCACCCGGCCGATTTCCCTCGGCATGATGATTGTCGCTCTTCTTTCCTTTCTTGTGCCAATCATTCGCCAGAAAAAAACAACTTCAGCATGAAAAAACCCGGAGCCCCCGGGTTTTTTTGCGTCATTTTTGCATTTTATCCATTATTTACTCCTTGTGGCAGTTTTTCATGTTTACCGCAGGGGTTCATTTCGTTAACCATTTTGAAAATTAAGTTGACAAATGGCTGATTTCTTTCTATCCTTAGAAATCAGTGAGGTGAACATAAATGCGTATACAAAAAATTATTTATACGGCTTTATTTGCAGCAATCATCGCAGCTTTAGGAATCGTTCCACCGATTCCACTTCCGTTCAGCCCGGTGCCGATCACCCTTCAGACTCTCGGTGTTATGCTTGCGGGCTCTCTGCTCGGCGCGAGGTACGGCGGCCTCAGCATGCTTTTGTTTGTGGTGCTCGTGATGATAGGGATGCCGTTGCTTTCCGGCGGGCGCGGAGGGGCCGGTGTATTATTTGGCGCGAGCGGCGGCTACATTTTGAGCTGGCCGATCGGGGCATTTATCATTGGATGGATCGCCCATTCCTTTAAAAAGCCATCATTTCCAAAGTATCTGTCTGCTAATATTATTGGCGGAATTTTCGTCATTTACGCCGGAGGCGTTACCTATTTATCGTTTTTAATAAACATTCCGTGGACCACTGCCGCTATCCAGGCCCTGGCTTTTCTGCCGGGAGATATTTTTAAAGCAGTGGTTGCCAGTTTTGTTGCGGTCAGGCTGAACAAGCAACACAAAATCAGGCTGTAACGCCTAAAGGAGAGCTTCTATGATCGGCCAGTCCATTGCCCGCTATGCTGCTTATGTGCCTGCCCAAACGGCAGTCGAATATTCGGATTATTCGATCAGCTGGCGGGAGCTACATGAAACAATTATTCACCGACAGGAGCAGCTCTGCGCAGCTGCCGGTACGCTTTTTCAAAAACAGGTTGCTTTTGCGCTTCAGGATCCTCTCGAGCAGTTGTATATGTTTTTTGCGATCGTGTCTGGAGGCGGTATCGCTGTCCCAGTGGATGAAATGCTGAACAGCGACACCACAGCTGTCCTTCTTTCCTCTTCCAGACCCAGCCTTTTCGTTGCAGATAGTGAAGCGCCCGGGTCGCCGGTCCCTTCCCTGACGCTTGAAGAAGTTACTCGCGCTGAAGGGCAGCCGTCTGCTCCCGCTGCGCTTTTCGGAGAAACGGATTTGTTTTATGGCGCGTGCACTTCAGGCTCTTCCGGCAGGCCGAAAATATGCCTGCGAAGCCATCGTTCCTGGCTGAAAAGCTTTGAAGCAGAAAAGCAGCTTTTCCCGTTTCGGGATCACGAACGTGTCCTGATTACCGGAAAATTGTCCCACTCTCTTTTTTTATACGGAACCGTCCGCATGCTCGAGTACGGTCACACCGTTGTTCTTCCTGTCCGGCACTCGCCCCGGGGGATTTCCCGGATGGTTGAGGAGAAACAGGTCACAGTACTATACGCTGTGCCTACGATGCTCCGCTGGCTGCTCAGTCACTCATTTTCTCCTTCTCCCTCAGTCAGGCTGATTATTACAGGCGGAGAGAAATGGTTTCCCGCTGACAATCCGAAAGCGTTTCTCCGTTTTCCTTCGGCCGCCCTGTATGAATTTTACGGCAGTGCAGAAACTAGTTTTATCAGCGCCTTAAACCACCGCGAGGAACAAGCCTCCTCTTCCTGTACCGGCCGTCTGTTTCCTATGGTCGAAGCCTCATCCTGCCCGTCTTCTGGGGAGCTGGTAGTGAAAAGCCCATTTTTATTCAGCGGCTATGCCGGAGAAGCCTCCTTTCACTCCCCCCGCGCAGTAGCCACCGGAGACATTGGCTCCGTCGATGAAGAAGGCTTTCTTTATATTACTGGCCGCCAGAGCGAAAAAATTGTCAGCCGGGGACGCAATGTTTATGCCGAGGAAATCGAGCAGGTGCTCACAAGTCATCCAAAGGTGAAGCAGGCAGTCGTTTTTGGTGTACACGACCCTTTCCAGGGAGAAAAAATCGCTGCTCTTTATACAGGCAGTCCTGCTGTAAGTGAATTGCTCGCATACTGCCGGCAGCGGCTGCCCGCTTATAAGATACCCGCATGCCTGCAGGCGGAAGGCCTGCCTATGCTTGCGAGTGGAAAAACAAACCGGCTGGAAGCAAAGAAATATTATAAAGCTTTATCTAAAGGAGAACGGTAATCATGGCCGAGCCTGTCTATATTATCGATGCCAAACGGACACCTGTACATCACATACAGGGTGCGTTTTCAAAGCTGGAGCCTGAACAGCTGACGGCGCCGCTATATGCACATTTTCAAAACCAGTTCGGGATAAATAAACACGTACCGGCAGATGAAGTTTTCATGGGAAACGCCGTCGGGCCCGGGGGTAATCTCGCCCGTCTCAGCCTTCTTGAAGCCGGCTATGACACTTCTGTTCCCGGGGTAACCGTTGATCGCCAGTGCGGCTCCGGGCTTGAAGCAGTACACCAGGGCTTCCGGCACCTGCAGGCCGGTGCGGCAGATACGGTCCTTGCCGGCGGGGTGGAAAGCGCAAGCCGGGCCCCGAAACGCTCCTTTTTCGCTTCAGATGCCTACCCGGTTTCCTCCACGCAGGAACGAGCCCGCTTTTCCCCAAAGTTTATCGGAGATCCTGATATGGGAGAAGCTGCGGAAACGACAGCGGAAGCTTACGGCATATCCCGAGCAGATCAGGATGCCTTTGCCGAACGCAGCTATAGGCTGGCATGGGAGGAGGCAGCAAAGCCGGACATTTCCCGGGAAATCATTCCGGTAAGCACCATTCAGGCAGATGCTTCGCTTCGTGTTCCAGATAAAATGAATAAACTCATCCGCCGTGCTCCCGCTGTTTTCCGGGAAAGCGGTACGGTTACCGCCGCCAATTCCTCCCGTATCAGTGACGGAGCAGCGCTCACGCTGATGGCAACCCGGTCGTCCTGCCGGCAGTACGGACTGAAGCCCGTGCTCGAACTCATCGATGCCGTGGCGGCCGGTGTTGACCCAAACATGCCGGGCATCGGCCCGGTGCCTGCTGTAGAGCGGCTGCTTAAGCAAAACCGGATGTCTGTAGAAGACATTTCTGTATGGGAATGCAACGAAGCATTTGCCTCCCAGGTTCTCGCTTCCGCTTTGCAGCTTGGCCTTCCGCCGGAGCGGCTGAATATAGCCGGCGGCGCCATCGCCCAGGGGCATCCATACGGTGCTTCGGGAGCAATTCTCGTTACACGCCTGCTCCGGCTGATGCAGAACAGCGGCCTCCCGTTCGGCGTAGCTATGATTGGCATAGGCGGCGGGCTCGGGCTCGCCAGCCTGTACCGGCTCATATAAGGGAAAAAGCCTGCAATCATCTTTGAATGATTGCAGGCTTTCTTTTACTGCAGCACAGAACGCAGCAGCGTATAAAGATTATTTTTCGCTTCAAAGCCGACGCCGGGCACCTCAGGCAGCTTCACATAGCCATTTTCCACCGGATAGTCATCGGCAAAGCCGCCAAATGGTTCAAAAACACCAGGATAGGATTCATTACCGCCAAGTCCCAGGCCGGCTGCAATATTAAGTGACATTTGATGGCCGCCGTGAGGGATGCATCTTCTCGTTGACCAGCCATTCGCTTCCAGCATATCGAGCGTGCGCATGTATTCCACCAGGCCGTAGCTGAGAGCACAGTCAAACTGCAGATAGTCGCGGTCTGGCCGCATACCGCCGTAGCTGATCAGATTCCGGGCGTCCTGCATGGAAAACAGGTTTTCTCCCGTGGCCATCGGATGAGAATAGTAGCGGCCCAACGTGTTTTGCAGAGCGTAATCGAGCGGGTCTCCCGCTTCTTCGTACCAGAACAGACCGTATGGCTCGAGCGCTTTAGCATAGGCAATGGCTTCATCCAAATCGAAGCGTCCGTTTGCGTCTACTGCAAGCTTTCCTGCATCGCCGGTGACATCAATCACAGCTTCGATGCGCCGGATATCCTCTTCAAGTGGCACGCCGCCTATTTTCATTTTCACCACCGAATAGCCGGCTTCCAAATACGTACGCATCTCCTGCTGCAGTGCCTCGTTTCCTTTGCCAGGCTGATAGTAGCCGCCGGCCGCATACACGAATACACTACTGTCTGCTTTTCCTCTTCTATACCGTTCGGCAAGCAGCTGATACAGCGGCTTTTCTTCAATTTTAGCTACCGCATCCCAAATGGCCATATCGATGACCCCGACAGCCACAGAACGTTCACCGTGGCCGCCGGGCTTTTCACCGGTCATTAATACGTTCCAAATTTTAAAGGGATCCAGGTTGGTCCCGTCGTCGTCTGTAATCTCCTGTTCAGAGGCTTCAAGCAGGCGCGGGATAAACCGCTCGCGCAAAAGCCCGCTCGGCGCGTACCTGCCGTTGGAGTTAAACCCGTAGCCCACAACCGGTTTGCCGTTCCTGATGACATCGGTTTTGACCGCCACGACGGAAACATTCATTTTACTAAAATCAATAAACGCGTTACGGATATCCGATTTGATCGGCACCGCCTGCTCTTCTACTTGAACAATTTTCATGAAGAAGCCTCCTTAGTTATTGAGAAAAGCTTCCGGGACAGTGGTTAAGTCTATGCCCCAAAGCGTCGGCAGAACCAGATAAACTAATGTCGTAATCAGTATTATCGCAAATATATTCAGGAAGAAACCGTTTTTCACCATGTCGATGATTCGTATTTTTCCGCTCCCGAAGATGATGGCGTTTGGCGGCGTACCAACCGGCAGCATAAACGCACAGTTCGCAGCCATCGCACATGGCACCATCAGCGCAAACGGATGCACTTGAATGGCAATCGCAAGGGAAGCCACCAGTGGAATAATCATCGTGCCTGTTGCTGTGTTGGACGTAATTTCTGTTAAGAACAATACGAGCGTGGCAGATACAAGGATAACGAGAATAATATTTACGCCTTCAAGAATAGTTAAGCTGTTACCAATCCATTCGGCAAGATCCGTGTTACTAAAGCCGGCAGCAATTGCCAGCCCACCGCCGAACAGGAGAAGAATGCCCCATGGAATCTCTCTGGAATCTTTCCAGACAAGCACCCGCGGGTCTTCTTGTTCTTTTGTGGCAGGTACCAAAAACAAAAGCACCGTGGCGATCATGGCAATACCGCCATCACTGAGGCCGGCGACTCCGACTACTTCCTGCCAGAAGAATGAACGTGTAATCCACATTACCGCGGCAAATACGAACACGGCCATAACAATTTTTTCTTCGTACTTCATTGCTCCAAGCTTTGTTCTTTCAGCCTGAATCATATCGCGGCCGCCCGGAATATTCGAAAAGCCGATATTGTAAACAAAACGCGTCAGATAGAACCACACCATCAGTAAGAAGACGGCTACGATCGGCGCGCCGAACATAATCCACTGTGCAAAGGAAATCTGCTGGCCAAACAGTTCTTCTGACTGTGCAGCCAAAATACTGAGCGGAGGCGTTCCAATCAGTGTACCGAGCCCGCCGACCGTTCCAGCGTAACCAACACCGAAAATAAGCGCTTTTTCGAATTTTTTCACTTCTTTTTCGGAATCCTGTTCTTCTTTAAGGGCTTCCGACACCTGATACGTGATTGCAAGCGCAATTGGAAGCATCATCATCGTGGAGGCTGTGTTGGACACCCACATGGACAAGAAGCCTGTGGCCACCATAAAGCCCAGAATAATCCGGTTGGTGCTTGTACCGATAACCGCGATGATAAACAGCGCGATTCTCTTATGTAGATTCCATTTTTCCATTGCGTAAGCAATGAAGAAACCACCTAAGAATAAAAAGATAATATCATTACCGTAGGAAGAAACAACCGTATCCCCATCAAGTGCCCCGGTAATCGGCAGCAGAACAATCGGCAGTAATGAAGTTGCCGGGATCGGAATTGCTTCTGTAATCCACCAGGTGGCAATCCAGAGCGTGGTGGCAAGAACTGCTTTTCCTTCATAACTCAGCCCGGAAGGATCTAAAAATAACATGGTAATTAGAAATAATAATGGCCCTAAAATAAGTCCTACGAGCTGTGGACGTTTGTAAGAAGGGCCGTGCCCTCCGCTGTCTCCCCCGTCATTTCCTCCTCCATCATCACCGCCGCGGCTGGTATTGCGGCCTGCAGTAGAAGGATCCTGTATTTCTTCTTCCTTATGACGTGTTGGTGACCGGTCCGTCTGAAACACATTCAGCAGTTTTTTTGTCTGCCGATGGGAGTTCCATAATGATTTCCACCCGGACGCAACCGTATTCTTCATCCTTCTCACCTCTATTTTCAGATTATTGAAAGCGCTTGCTGACTAATATAATAAAGTTTTGATTCTTTGTATACATTTTGTAAGTAAGCACATACTTTCGTAAACAAAATAATCAAAACTGACAGCCTTTTCTCTTACTTTTCCATCCAGTCCTTAAGTATTTCCACCTGCTCCGGTGGCATCGTATATTGCTGGAGCGGTCTGCCGCTTCCCGCATAATTCATTGTTATTTTAAGCACCCCTTCGCCTTCTAAAAAGGCGAGATACTTTCGCACAGAAACTCTTGAAATACCTGTGCTTTCTGCAAGTCCCTGTGTAGTGAAGGTGCTGTCGGCATACTTTAGAATCTCTTCGCCGACATTCCGGAAGGTTTCCGTCGTCAATCCTTTAGGCAGTTCGTGCTCCTCCCGGGTCCCCTTGTTGGCTAAAAACAACTGATCGACGTCGTCCTGGCCCCATTCCTTTTTTGCCCCGGAGGCCTTCTGCCATTCCTTTACATTTAACAATGCTTCCCGAAAACGTTCAAAATGAAACGGCTTGATTAAGTAATCCGTACAGCCAAGTCTTTTGGCTCGCTGGAGCGACGACGTGTCGTTGGCGGATGTAATTGCAATGACATCCACCGGGATCCGTTCTTTTCGCAGTTCCTCCAAAAGATCAAGGCCGTTTTCTTTACTTAAATATACGTCCAAAAGCACAATATCAATCGCTTCTGCCTGAAGCATCTCTTTTGCTTTCGTCAGGTTTTCCGCATGGCCGGCTACGTCAAACCCGGGAACACGCTCGACATACATGCGGTTAAATTTAGCTACCATTGGATCGTCTTCAACCATTAATACTTTCATTTCAGTTCTCCTTCTTCATGGGTATCTGTACGTCAAAGGCTGTGCCCTCGCCTGGCTGGGAATTAATAAACACTTCTGCTTTCAAAGTATCGAGCGAACGCTTTGTATTGTACATCCCAAAGCCGCGGCCTTCCCCTTTCGTCGAATATCCCCGTTCAAATAGTTCTGCCTGCGTCTTCTCATCCATCCCCCGTCCATTATCCTCGATCTGAAAGCCAAGATAGCTGTTCTCCTCGTAAATATGCATAAATAAATGAGGGGACGGAGTGTGGTTCATGGCATCGCGGGCGTTATCGATCAGGTTGCCGATAATGGTGATCATATGGTCGGTCCATTCAGGATCAGCCATCGCCGGCCACATTCCGCTTCCCGAGAGTTCCACTTCAATGCCGTTTTCCTGCAGGTTGGAAATTTTATTCATTAAATATCCTGCAAGCACCGGATCTTTTACGTATGCAGTTACCCACCCGACCTCCTGGCGATAGTTGCTCGAAATACTCATGACATAGTCGTCGAGCTCTTCATACGATTCTGTCTGGATCATTGCTGATATCACGTGGAGCTTATTCATAAATTCATGGGACTGGGCCCGCAGCGTTTCTGCATAGGTGCGGGCACCGGACAGCTGTTCGACGAGGCGCGTCAGTTCGTCTTTGTTTCGGAAGGTAGCCACCGCCCCAAGCAGCGTCGTATCGGAAACCACCGGCATGCAACTAACAATAATTTCCACTTCATCCAGCTGCTGGATCTGGTCAAGCTCCCGCTCTTTCGTCTGCAGCACTTTTTTCAGAAGAGAATTAGAAAAGAAATACGATATGTCTTTTCCCATCGGATCCTCATCAGCACCGGCTTCTGCAAACAGTTCCCTGGCCGCCTCGTTGGCCAGAATTACCTTGCCGCTGCTGTCCACAGCAAGCACACCTTCCCGCACGGAAGACATAATCGCCTCCCGCTGCTCAAGCACCTGCGATATTTCCAGCGGCTCGAGCCCATGCATGGTTTTTTTAATACGGCGGGCTAGCCAGAAGGCGCCAAGGACACCAGCTGCCAGTCCAATACCACTCCCGAGCACCAGCGTTTTCTGGTCTGCCCAGATGTCCTCCTGGATGCTGTCATTCAGAATGCCCACTGAGGTAACACCTATCTGCTCTCCCCCGGCCGTTACCGGCACAAAAGCCCGCATGGAAACACCGAGCGTTCCTTCAGCCGTGGATACATACGTCCGGCCATTCAACGCCTCTGTCTCGTCTCCCCCGGCGAATTTCTTTCCGATCCGGTCCTCGCGTGGATGCGTATACCGTACGCTGTTCATGTCCATCACAACAATGTATTCCATATTCGTCGCCTGCTGAACTTCCCTGGTATATTCCTGCAGGCTTGCTCCCTGCTCACCGGCACGTAGGGCTTCGGCTGCTTCCGGCGAGCGGCTGACCGCCTGGGCAATATTTAATGCCTTCTCTGCCTGCTGGTCCCGGACATCGTCAGCCGTGTCCACAGCAACAATGATACCGGTTATACAAAGCGCAATCAGCATAACTGCAGAAATCAACAAGGTAATCCAAGTTACGAGCTTCAACGGTTTTTTTCTATTGTCCCCCACCATATCCCCCATCACTGCTGCAAATACTTATGTCTGGTAACATGTTTTATTATGCAGGGAGCTGACGGTTTTTTCAAACGAAGCTAGAAGCCGGTTTGGCCTTTATTTTCGCTGGCAGGTCGGGCAATAGTAACAGCGCCTCGAGCCAGCAGTAAAGCGGATGATTTCTGAGCCGTCCACCCGGCATGGCTGGCCGCCGCGGTTAAAGACCCAGTGCCGGTACTCGCTGTATGTTTTCCCTTCGGCCTTTGCCCCTTCAACAACTGTCTCATCGGTCGTTACTCCTTTGTATTTATAGGAACGATTCATTAATAAAAGGAGTGCTTCTGCTACCTGGCGGACCTGTCCCTCACTTAAGTCTGCCGGCCGCTGCTCTGGATAAATGCCGGCAGCAAACAGTATTTCACTGCGCAGATAATTACCGATGCCGCCGATAAAGTGCTGATCGAGTAAAAGCGACGTGAAGCGCCGGTTTCGAAACTTTTTATCCAGGCTGCGTGCTGCAATCATATCCACCGTTACCTGCTCGCTGAGCGGGTCCGGTCCCACCCGGGAGACGAACGGATGATCTTCAATTTCTTCTGTCGGCATGATTTCCACATCCGAAGCACTGTATAACAGAGCGGACTGCTTCTCATTATGCAGGGCCAGCCGGAGCTTGCGGTTTGTTTTCGGGTAGGTGTAGCTGTTTTTAACATACCATCGTCCGTACAGCTGATTGTGGGAATAAATGGTATAGCCGCTGCTCAAATGAATGAGCATCGCTTTTCCTTTTGTGGCCACTTTATTTACTTTTGACCCAGACAGCAGGTTTTCATAGGCTTTCAACCGGTCAAACGCTGTATACATTTCGATAATCGGCCCCTTCTGCAGGGCTTTTTCCACTTTATCGGCTTCCCGCCGTATCTCTGGTCCTTCGGGCATGTCGTTCTTCTCTCCTATTCTTTTTTATCTTTTCGTCCCATGCGCGACATCGTCTGGCCCCGGGACTGTGATTCGGCTTCCGGTTCCCCGCCGCCCGCCAGTTCCGGCTTCAAGCCACTCGTATGCAGCCCTGCAATCTGGCGGAGGCCCGCCTGGATCATCGTTAAAATCAAATACCAGGCCACTGCGATCAAAACCAGCTGTACCAGTCGGCTGTCCGGAAAGAAAGCGAGCGGCATGTCCCATACTGCATGAAGAAGCACCGGTATAATAAAGATTTTTAAAAACTGTCTGTCCGTCACATGCTCTCTCCGGAGCGGGGCATCCCGCTTCACGAGCAGCAAAGCTGCGCCGATAATAGCTCCCCACACCACATGCCCGCCAATCGACAGCCATCCGCGTTCAAAAATGACGTCAATCATTACGCCGGTTCCGTACTGCAGGCCGAAATTAAGCGCGTAGCCGGCGGATTCAAAGGCAGCGAAGCCAGCTCCGACAGCTGCACCGATCAGCAAGCCATTCAGAATATATTTTACCTGTGTTTTTTTTATTAGATACGCGATAATAATCAGTTTCCCTATCTCTTCCACAACGCCAATAACGATGGCGCTGAAGAACCCAATTTCACCGATGGGAATAAACGAATATAAAATCAGCGTGACGAAGATTGACGCTACCCCGCCGACGAAAAACATCTGCAGCACGCGAAGCATGCTTATGTTTCTCGGGGCATTCAGTTCATAAAAAAATACAACGAGCGCAAACGGGGCAGCGAATGAACCAATCGCGACCATGCCCGGAATCGTCAAAACATTGCCGAAAAACAGCGTACATGCATAAAGAATCAGGTATGTTATCACTAGCACCAGGAATACACGCGAAAACAGCCATGGTTTTGGCCACGAAAGCGGAATTTCCTGCTCATTCGGTGTCGTCAGAGATGTGCCGGAAATAAATACCAGCTCTGCTTCGTCCCTCGTGTGCCGTTTAAAAACGCTGGAAAACAGGTTTTTTAAATGAAAATCAGCCGCCCCTTCTTCCCCCACGTATTGATTAATCCGGGTTGAAGCCCGGATGAAAGCACTTCTCGCCTGGTCGCCCGGGTGATCTTCATCTTCTATAAGCGCTTCGACGAGTATAGTACGGCTGAGCGGAAGCCAACGGCCGCCGGTAGCTTCTGACCACACAAGCGTTTTAGCCCCAATCTGTCTTTCATCAATTAACGCCCGCATCTGCGCACTCGACAGCGGGCCATGCTCTTTTTCTTCCTGTCTGTAGTACCAGTAATCCATAGACTCCCCTCCTGCTTTTCCTTCTTCAACTATTTTCATTTTACCCGAATGACAGCAATCATAAGCCCTGTCTATCACAAACCCGGTATCGCAGCCCACCACTAGATCAAAAAAGCCAGCCTGTTTTTTTACAGCGCCAGCTTATCTCTACACCATTTTATTAGGCAGCGACTCCGGAAGCGCATGCCTGTACATATATACCGGGTCCTCGTGACGATCCAGTATGTCCGGCAGCCCTGGCGGCGGGTCCGCGTAAATTACCGGATAGTCAATTTCTCCTTTCTCGTCGTTCACTTCAAAAGCCAGCTGTTCTTTAGCGGTGAAAAATTGGGCATTGATGCCCGCCTTGTTGCCTCTTGCATCCAGCCTTACCCATTTGTCCCAGCCCACAAGCCAGACCGCATTTAATGCATGAATGCAATATCCGTCTTCGGGTTTTTCAAAAAGCATCAACCGCTGATAGCAAAAACCACATGGGATTCCTTCCGGCCGTAGAAGTGCTGCCAGAAGATGAGATTTTGCCCAACAGATCCCTTCCTGATGCTCCAAAACTTCAGAAGCTCTCCGGGTCACTGTTTTCCCCCGAATATCCCAGGAGTGTCCAATGCTATCCCGAACGAATGTAAAAGCCGCTTTCACCTTCTCTTCTTCATTCATCTTTGGCAAGAACAGTTTTTCTCTGGTCTGTTGAACTATTTCTGATTCATAATCGATATCATACGTTTTCCGCAAAAAATTTTCCAATCTCGTCTCTCCTTTTTTGTATAATTATACTTTATAAGTTATTAAAATACAAAAAGAACAGGCATTTGCCTGCTCTTCTCTATACTTTATAAATCTTTTGTCCACTGTGGCACCGGCTTTTCGTTTATCGCTTCTTCTTCGGTGAAGCTCTGCTTCATGCCTTCCTGCACATATGGCTCATGCCTAGCTATCCAGTATTTCATCAGGAGAGTATAAAGCAGCAGCGCCGGCAGCCCGCCGATAAACCAGGATCCGTCAATATTAATAAAGGAAACAGCGGTACCAACACCGATGGAAATAATTGCAGCCGGATTCCATCCTTTAAACGCCTGGAAAAGTTTATTCTTCTCGTAAAGCGCCGCCACATTGTAATTCCTTTTGTGCACGAAAAAGAAGTCTGCGATCATCACACCGAACACCGGGCCCAAAAATGCGGAAACGATCGCAATAAACGTGGTGAAATAAGCAGCATTCATCAGCCACCACGGGCATGTAAAGGTAGCTAATATACCGATAATGATGCATGACTTTGCCCATGAAATTTTGAATAGGTCCATGGCCACAAGCGCGGGTGGCATAATGTTGGCCATCAAATTCGTCGTCACCTGGGCAATCGCAATGAAGACCAATACGATAATGCTTGCAGCAGTAGAAGGGATGTACTCAGAAATGACATCAATCGGGTTCCAGATGCCAACCGCTGCCGCTCCGAGCATACCGATAAACGGAAGCAGAATACTCGGCGGCACCATACCAATAATATGGGCATTAATATAGGTAGATGTCTTCGTTCTTTTTGGCACATACCTCGTATAATCCGACACATTGATTAAAAGCGCCGCAAATTGGCCAACCAGCACAGTCATCGCAAGCCAGAGCGGAATGCCCCAGGAGCCGTCCACGTTTGCGGCTGCCTGCACCTCGAACCCAAACGTCGTTAAAAACAGAAAAATTAAGTAGATGATACCTCCCATAATAATCACAGAGCCAACGATCTCCACCCATTTAATGGATTCAATCCCTTTAGCCGAAAGAAAAATCTGCAGGGCCTGAAAGCCGAAAAACCATACCTATACATTTTCAAATCCTATAAAGCTCGAGGCAATTTGATTTAACGCCTGCGCCCCAAGCCAAGTCTGTATACCGAACCAGAACAAAGCCGGAACGCTCCGTAAAAGCGCAGGAATTCTTGAGCCGACCGGCCCGAAGGACGAACGAAGCTGAACGACCATCGGAATACCGTGCTTCCAGCCGACATATCCATTTAATGAAAATAGCAGAGCTGCCATAATATTTGCGAGAAGCAGCGCCGCTCCCGCCTGGTAAAGGTTGAGATCACCAAAGGGCGGGATCAGGCTCGACCCGAGCATAAACGTTCCGATCATAATTGTATCGCCCCACCACATTGCAACATATGCTTTTGGACCGAGAATTCTTTCCTTTTCATTGGTAATTGGCCGCAAATCCTGTCGTGCCTGCATTGTTTTCCCTCCTAATTAAAAACGAACATTTATTATTTGTTTCATTAGTTCATTCGTTAAATGATTAATTATATTGTATCGGAGGGAAACAGCTTGAATCATTGTTCATTATCACACAAATTTATTTTTTTCTCTGTACATCATCGCTAAAAATAGATTATTTATATCATTTAATATGTATATTTTCTTACATTACCAAAATAAAAATGCAATTGCAGAAATCCTAAATATCTCTCCCGCCACCCTCTTTCATGCGTGTTTACTCCAACTCATGATACAATCAAACGAGCAAACTAGGCCTTCCACCGGCCTGCATAAAGGAGGTTCTTTTTTGAAATTAATTATCGGCATGACCGGTGCTACGGGCGCCATTTTCGGCATCCGACTGCTCGAAATACTAAAATCCACCGACATTGAAACCCATCTAATTTTATCTTCCTGGGCCAAGGCCACTATTCCACTTGAAACAGCGTACACGTCAGCCCAGGTGGAAGAGCTGGCGGACGTTTCGTATTCCTCGAAGGACCAGGCAGCCCGTATATCCAGTGGCTCTTTCCGTACGGAAGGCATGATCATCGCACCGTGCAGCATGAAAACGACCGCCTCCATCCGTCACGGACTCGCGGATAACCTTATTGCCCGCGCTGCCGATGTCGTTTTAAAAGAGCGAAAGCAGCTGCTTTTAATGACGAGAGAAACACCGCTTAATACTATTCACCTTGAGAATATGCTGGCCCTTTCCAGGCTTGGGGTGACCATTGCCCCGCCGATGCCTGCTTTTTACAATCATCCAGCAGACATTGACGAGCTTGTCGACCATATTGCCTACCGTACGCTCGATCAATTTGGCATTCATATGGACGAAGCTGAACGATGGGAAGGCATATCTTCTTCGAAACACAAATAGAAGCGGATGCCCGGTCAACAGGCGCCCGCTTCCTCTTCTGCATTCGGTTCTCTTTGGACATTATCAGATCAGCCACTCCCCTTTCATCACAGTCACAGCCCGGCCCCCTATGTAGCAGCGACTGCGGTGCATTTCCACCTTTACCACGCCCTCCCGTGTACTCGTCTGTCTAGCAGTAAAGTGCTGCTTCGCCATCCGCTTCGCCCAGTAAGGTCCCAGGGCGCAGTGCGCCGAACCCGTGACAGGATCTTCATCCACGCCAATTGCCGGAAAGAAACAACGTGACACAAAATCGATGCCTTCCTCTTCCGATAAAGAAGTAACTATGCATCCGCGCGTGGTATGCTGCGCCAATGCTTTCATGTCCGGCACGAGGCTTCGAAGCGTCTGCTCGGAATCCACCTCTACGATAACATCCATGCGGTTTTGCTCCACCGAAGGCGCTTCCACCCCAAGGGCCTCGAGCAGTCCTTCCTTTAAAGGCGCAGGTTCGGGAGGCTCTGATGGAAAGTCGAGCCAGATCGTTTTTTCCTTTTTAAACGCCGTCAGCAGCCCGCTTGCACTATGGAAAGTAACGGTTTCAGCGTCCGGCACTTTCATCTCTTCCCACAGCACATGTGCCGAAGCCAGTGTCGCATGGCCGCATAAATCTACTTCCGCGGATGGGGTAAACCAGCGTATTTCATATTCCTGCTCTCTCTTTTTCATCAAAAAGGCTGTCTCAGACAAATTCATTTCTGCGGCTGTCTGCTGCATCCATGCCGCGGATTTCTGATCTGGTTCTTCCAACAGGCAAACGCCTGCCGGATTTCCATAAAAAGCCTCACTCGTAAAAGCATCCACTGTGTATATCTTCATATTTTTTCTCCTTGTCTCTGTTATTCTGCCTGCATTGTAGCACAGCCTAAAAAAAGGGGCACTGAACTCGCCAGAGTCCGTGCCTGTCCAATAAATTATGCCTGCTTTGCTTTTTTGTTTTTTACTGCGCTAAGGATGAAAGGTACGCTGATCGATAAAATAATCATAATAATCAGCACAACACTAATCGGCGAAGAAAAAAATACAGAAGCACTGCCGTCGGAGACAATTAAACTTTTGCGGAAATTCTGTTCCATATCGTGTCCGACAATCAATGCCAGAATTAAAGGAGCGATTGGAAAGCGAAGTAGTTTAAACGCCAGTCCGAGCACGCCGAAGGCCAGCAGGATGTAAAAATCGATCGTGCTGTAGCTGAGTGTATAGGCACCAATAAAGCCAAGCATTAATATTAATGGATATAAAATGTTAGACGGTGTATCAAGCACTTTAATTAAAAGTCCTACTAATAAAATGTTAATGACGACTAAAAACAAGTTTCCGATAAACATACTGTTGATCAGCGTCCAAATAGTGGTCGGCTCACTTTCAAACAGCAGCGGCCCCGGTTGAATGCCAAGCATCACTAGAGCCCCCAGCAATACCGCTGTTGTGCCGGAGCCGGGGATACCCATACTCAGCAGTGGAATCAAGGCCCCGACAGAAGCACTGTTGTTCGCTGATTCCGGCGCAGCTACTCCTTCCGCTGTTCCCTGGCCAAACCGTTCCGGGGTCCGGGACAGCTGACGCTCCGTAGTATAGCCGAGCATCGAGGCAATAGAGCCTCCGGCGCCAGGCAGCACCCCAACTATAAAGCCTAGCGGCGCGCTGCGGAAAATAGGCAGCTTCGATGCGTTCCATTGCTCTCTTGTAAACCATAAGCTTTCGACTTTGTTTTTCTTTTCCGGCGGACGGTTTATCGCGATAAAATTATACAATACTTCTCCCACCGCATAGATTCCGATGATAACGATCAAAAAATCAATGCCTTCTGCCAATTGCGGCAGCCCCATCGTAAACCGGTAAACACTGCTTTGGGCATCCACACCGATCGTACTCAGCACCAGTCCGAACAGCATGGAAATAAACCCTTTCAGCATATCTCCACGGGACAAAGACACAATCGCTGAAAGTGTGAAAAGCATTAGTAAAAAGTATTCTGCCGGGCCAAAGCGTATGGCAAAATCAGCCAGAGGCCCTGCCAGGAACGTAAAGCCTATGACCGCTACAGTGCCTCCAACCAGGGAGGCTATCGTAGCTATGGCTAACGCCTGTCCAGCCTGGCCTTTTTTTGCCATCGGATAGCCGTCAAATGAAGCAGCAATTGCCGATGCGTCGCCGGGCGTGTTCAACAGAATGGAGCTTCTCGATCCCCCGTACATTGCTCCGTAATAAATGGCTATTAATAAAATCATGGCGCTGATTGGCTCCATGCCAAACGTCACCGGTATCAGGACAGCTACCCCTGTGGCAGGCCCCAATCCGGGGAGCATCCCTACAATCGTGCCAAGAAGCCCTCCTAAAAAAACAAAAAGTAAGTTAAGGGGGGTTATTGCATTCATTAAGCCATCTATAAAATATCCATAATCCATATTTATTCCCCCTAGTTGTTATGGCAGGCTGATATTCAGCAATTCAGCAAAAATGTACCAGGACATAAACGTGAAAATAATTGTCGTTAATACGTTGATCAGCCACTTGGATTTGCCGTTAATAATGAACATCAGTACACCCAAATACAGTAACGTAGCGATGATGTAACCAACAAAATCGAATATAAGCGCATACACTACTCCAAATATAAGTGTCCCGCCAATAATATACGGAGTCCGTCCTTTAGCGACTGCCCTGATGTCTTCATCCTCTTTATGCTCCTCATGGCGTTCCCGGTAGGAGCGGATGAAATAAAAAACACTCAATAGAAGAAGCAATGCAGATGCACCCATCGGAAAATAATGTGGTCCGAAAGCATTTCCCAGGCTGGCCTGGGGTAAATTAAATGTTGCGATGATAAATCCTACCGCCGTTAGTATAAATACTGCCGGCAGCGATAATTTAACCACTGTCATAGGAAGCACCCCTTTCTACTCTGTCAGACCAGCATTCGTCAGCAGTTCTTGATAAGTTTGTTCCTGTTCGTCCATAAATTGTTCTGTTTCTTCCGCGTTCATGTAGTAATCGTCCCACTGGTTGTTTTCAAGAATAGTCTGCCATTCCTCCGTCTCGACCATTTGCTGGAGACGCTCGTCCCAATAGGCAATCTCCTCCTCAGTCATATCAGGCGGCCCCATCACGCCGCGCCAGTGAGGGAAGACCAGGTCCACGCCCTGCTCTTTGAAAGTCGGCACCTCCGGCAGCTCCTCCAGGCGCTCCTCCGAAGAGACTCCTACAATGTCCAGCCGGTCGGCCTTGTACTGCTCACTTGCTTCCGATACAGACATCGTGGCAACGTCAATATGCCCGCCAAGCAGGGCTGTGACCACTTCGCCACCGCTTTCATAAACGAGAAAATCAAGCTTGGATGGATCGATTCCGTATTCCTGTGCTGCCTGAATAAATGAAAGATGGTCATCATTGCCGAGTCCCGGCGCCACGCCTATTTTTAGCGATTCCGGATCTTTTTTCAGCTGTTCCATGACAGCTTCTAAGTTGTCATAGTCTGAGTCCGGCCCAACCGCGATGGACTGCCATTCGGTGGCTAAAATCGCAAGCGGGGTAAAATCTTCGTGGGACAATTCACTTAATCCGAGTTCATTGTTTGTAAATAGGAGGCTTGAATTGACCGCAAGAGTGTTGCTATCCCTGTTTTTTAAATATTGAAATCCTACTTCGCCACCGCCACCGGGTTTGTTCACAACATTAATATCAGATTCCACCAGTTCATTATTGTTCAGCGCTCTCTGCATCGATCTCGCAGTTAGGTCCCATCCCCCTCCGGGAGTGGCTGGAGCCACAAATTCAATCAAATCCGGCGGATAGTCGCTCTCTTCTCCCTGAGACTGCTCTGCGGAACAGCCGCCAATAAAAGCAATGGATAATAACAACAGTATTATTCGTTTCAATGAGTCCCCTCCTCACACTTTTGTTTATATTATTCATCATCTTAAAGATTTTTCTGTAAATTGTAATCGTTTTCAAAATTATTCGTTTTTAATTTTTTTCGTGTATTTTGTTTATTTTGTGCACAAAAAAAGAGTTCGTCTATGAACTCTTTTTAAACTTCATAATAATGCCGTTCCGGACGCCCCACTATGCCATATTCCAATCGTGCTTCTGCGTCTCCTTCAGAAATCATAAATTCCAGGTATCTTCTCGCCGTGGTTCTCGAAGCACCTATTCTGTTGGCCGCCTGTTCTGCAGTAAGTCCTCCTCCAGCCTCGTGTAAAACCTTTTCAATTCTTTCCAGTGTTAAATAATCAATACCGGTGGGAAGTTTTCGTTTATCTGCCGCGGGTTTCATTGCAGAAGATTGCGCCATGTAATCATCGATGAACTGCTGATCCACATTTTCTACGGAATCCAGCACCGCTCTTTTCGATAAGTATTCCTTCATGGTCTGTTCAAATTTTTCGATGGTTACCGGCTTGATTAAATAATTCACGATGCCCCCGCGCAGAGACTTCTCCAAGTATTCCCGGTCTGTGGCTGCAGTAATAATGATAATGTCCATTTCTGGATAATAATGGCGGATATCTTCAAGCAAATGTATTCCCATACTATCCGGCAGATATATGTCCAGCAACAGCACGTCAGCCGCTCTATCCCGGAGCAGTGCCCACATCTCCTTCGCATTGAGGGCATGACCGGCGGATTCGAGGCCGTCGATACTTTCCAAGTATTTTTCATGCAGCATACCAATACGGTAATCATCCTCTACAATTAATGCCTTACGCATCGCGTGACTCCTCCTTTTCTATTTCTTTTGGAATAAACACACTTATCACAGTGCCTTCCTCCAGATTTGAATACACTTCAATCATCCCGCCCAGTTCATCGACTTCATTTTTGACGTTTGTCATACCATAACCGCGGCCCTCTCCTTTCGAAGATGTGCCCTGTTGAAAAAGCTCTGTCTGCAGGTGCCCGGGCATTCCCGGCCCGTTATCCTTTACCTCCATCACAATATCCTTTCCAATATCGGTGACAAAAAAACTTACTTCCCGTGTGGTCTGGCCATTTACAGCCTCCATCGCATTATCAATTAAATTCCCGGCAATAATAATTAATGAAGTCAGCGTCACGTGCTCAGGCATTGCTTCCAAAGAAGATTCGGAATCAACGGTGAAACCGGTTTTCTTTTCCGAGGCCGCGGCGGCTTTTCCAAGGAGGACAGCTTGAAGCTTTTCATCCTTTATTTGGTCTACTACCATTTTCGTGTGTTTTTGCTGTATTTTAGACTCTTCTCTAAGCATTTGCTCCGCTTCAGTGTAATAACCCAGTTGCAAAAGACCCATTAACGCATAGAGCTTATTCGTAAATTCATGGGACTGGGCACGCAGGTCATCAGAATACTTTTTCACATCAGAGAACGCCTCTATCATCTGCTTCATGTCCGTTTTGTCCCTAAAGGTAAACACCCTTCCGATTCTGTTTCCATATTGGGCTATTGGGCTTTCGTTTACAATTAAGGTTTTCGAGGCAGTTATTATTTCCTCATTTCGAATCACTTCATCCCCCTCCAGCAGCTTTTTTTTCCGGGGAGATAAAAACACTTCGTCAATCAAAAGTCCTTCCTGATTTTTGGGAAGCTGAAGAAGCTCTTCGGCAGCCCGATTAACCATCGTTATCCGGCCGCTATTGTCTACAGCAATAATTCCTTCCTGCACGGAGCTGATAATAGCCGCCCGGTCACGGTACAGTTCAGCAATCTGGTAAGGCTCGAGCCCAAGTGTATCTGAACGGATACTCCGTGAAAGCCAGACGGTGCCTGCCGCTCCAATCATCAGAACAATCAGGGAGATCACAGCTGTCCGGCCTGTTTGCCGCCATACATCTGCCCGGATAGCAGCTTTGGAATATTCAACAACTGCCGCCCCTTCCACGGAGGTATAGTCTCCGTAATCAACCGAAACAGGCGCATGGCTCCGTATTATTCCTTCCTGACCCTTATCCGCTTCCCTTACATAGCTCCCTCCGAATACCAGGGCCGTATAAGCATCCCGGGCATCAGGATTCAGATTTTCTCCACCACCTGCAATAATTTCGCTGTTCCTGTTAATTATGTACACACGGTCAGCATTTACCTGCGTGCGTATCTGCTCACTGATAACATCCGCTTCCTGCCCTTCCCCGTTTTCAAAGGCCTCTTCTACTGCAGGAAAGCCCGCCACGGAACGGCTTGTTTGCAGAGCCAGCTGTCTTGCGTCATTTGTTTCCTGGCGAAGCTCATTCCATGCATAGACGCTGTTCGCCAGAACAATTACCAGCAGCAAAAGCAAAAAGACCAGAACTCCAATTTTTGTCTGCAGCTTATATTTTTTCCGGTTCAACGTGCCCCTTCTTTCATAATTGGTTTCTCCAAGCTTAGAATATCTTTTATCCTATCATAGAAAAACATGTATTTAGGAAACAAGGATTACTTTCCCTTTTCATAGGGAATGGGGTATCACACATACTTCCTGCCCCGGTAGTTGTGACTAGAAGCAGAAAGGAGAGAACAAGTAGATGAAATGGACGTGGAAAAAAAATAATTCTCTGCCCTTTCAGGACGTTTTCGGCCCGGTTGAATCGACTATCACGCATGTGACTTATGATTCCCGAAAAGTTCAGGAAAACGGCTGCTTTGTCTCGATACCGGGCAAAAACATGGATGGGCATACTTTCATTCCACATGCTGTTCGTAATGGCGCATCCACCATCGTAGGAAGCGACCGCGAAACATTAACCCGATACGCTGCTTTGTTTCCGGCTGTCACATTTGTGCTGGTTGAAGACAGCAAAACAGCGATGGCTGACTATGCAGCGCATCTGCATCATTACGTTCACAAAAAAATGAACCTTTTCGGGGTAACAGGGACCAACGGAAAAACTACTGTTACCGCTTATATACGGTCAATGCTGAATAATTTAGGAGAGCCTTCGGGCATTATAGGTACAGCTGGAGTATGGTCCAAAAGCGATAAATACCCGTTTAAGCCTACCACCCCGACTACGCCGGAAGCGGCAGACCTTCATGATATTTTTGCTTCCTTTTACGATGAAGGAACAAGAACGGTAGCAATGGAGGCTACTTCTATTGCCATCGATTTAAAGCGCCTGCATGGACTTGAATTTGAGGTAGGCGTGCATACCAATCTCGTGTCTGAGCATATGGAATTTCACGGCACAATGGAAAATTATAAACGGGCAAAATTAAAATTGTTTGAGCAGTCCCGCCAGGCTGTAGTAAATCTTGATGATGACGGCATGGCACGGGACATTCTGGACATGTTCGACGGGCCAGTCTGGACATACGGCATCCGGTGCTCCGCAGACATTATGGCAAGCAACATCCGCACGGATGCAAAAGGCTCGAGCTTCCTGCTGACCGTGCAGGGACGCTCTTACTTAGCAAGAGCGCCGGTATTTGGCGAATATAATATCTCCAACATTCTTGCTGCAGTAGGCTCATGTCTTGCTGCCGGCTACCCAATTTCTGAAATTCTATACTCTCTCCCGGATATTCAGGGTGCCGAAGGACGCTTTCAGATAGTGTCTGAGTATCCAGGAAAGCAGATCATTCTCGATTACGCCCACACGCCTGACGCATTAGAACTGGTCGTAGACACGGTTAAAAATCTTCCGCATAATCGGCTGATCCTGATGATCACCGGCATTGGTCTCCGCGATCCGGCTAAGCGGCCGAAAATGGCGGCGGTGGTAGAAGGAAAAGCGGACCATATCATCGTTTCCGTCGATCACCCCGGTCCGTATAACCGACAGCGGATCGTTGATGACGTTGCTTCAGGCTTCCAGAACCCCAGAGCAGAAAATGTATACAAAAGAAAGCACCGGGAGGACGGCATTTATACAGCACTCTCCCTGGCTGAATCCGGTGACCTGGTGGTCATTACCGGCCTCGGGTTTGGCGGCTACCAGGTGATCAAAGACCAGCATGTGCCCTATGATGAACTCGAAGTAATCGATTCTTTTTTTCAGGAAAACCGGCAGCTATCATAAATATTTTTAAAAAGGCCCGGGCCAGGAGAGCTTATCGTTCTCCTGGGCTTTTCGCTATATTATAAAATTAAGAGAAAAGCATTCGTATCTTCCCAAACATTTCGTTAATAATGTTCTCGAAAGACTTCCCCGGATTAAAATTTTATCTTTCGGGGAACACGCGTAATATGAATATGTAAAGGAGGCTTTTCATGGATTATCAAATTACTGCTGTCCATATAGGCGGCAGCCGGGAAAAAGAAGAGCATATTACGCATATACAGCTGATCGATGGCACCGAAGAAACAATCGAAAAAGCGATTGCAAGCATTGATGAAGGCAAAGATTATTATTACCGCGTAGATGGCGGAGACAAGGTGCGCGTGGATACGGTCCATCCGGAAGACCCAAACTCGCCGGCTTATCTGCGGACTCATCCAGATCAATCAACGACTGACAATCTATTAAAGCTTCCGACATTTGAACCAACTTATACCCCGTAAAAGCAGTAAAGCAGCGTACCTTCTGCGGAAGGTACGCTGCTTTTTATAATTCCTGCTTAAATGGATAAAGCCCCTCTGCTTCAGCTTCAGAAGCATAGTTGTCTAAAATTTCTTCAAGCACATCTTCACTATCTTTTCCTGCCGCATCAATACCGAGCACTTCAGCAGCATGCATAATCTCTTTTACCCGCACATCAGCCATCATCTGCGCTACATTCTCCGTCACCTCTACACGGTAAGCAGCGGCTTTTTCTTTCCATTCCGACAGAAGCACTTCATCAATAATCGTCTGCTCATCTTTATTTTTGGTAGCGATGCCGTAATGCTCTGCTTTTTTCATTAAATTGTTTTCCCGAATATCTGTGCCCAGCCGTTCGATTCCCATTTCACTTTTTTGTGCCGATACATTGGCCGGCAGTACCACACTCGACAATATGCAAGCGGTGATTATGGCGTACATCCATTTTTTCATCAATTCAACCTCTTTTTTATACATAGAGTGTAATCTTCCTATATCGTATAAAGAGAAGATGTCAGGAAAAAGTCAAACAAAAGTTTTACATCGCATCCGTTTGTTTTTCGTGACCGCCGTCTTTGTCTGATGCGTCCTGCGGCAGCTCAAATACAAACACTGTTTCTTCCGGGCGGCTCGACTGCAGATACAGATCACCGCCGAGCCCCTGGGCGATTAATTTGCTGAAAGGAAGCCCGAGCCCCAGACCGTGCACGCTGTATTTTTTGTTTTCGCCCCGGTAGAAGCGCTCGAACACCAGCAGCTGCTCCTCCTCATCAATGCCAATCCCGCTGTCTATGACTTCAATGGCTACCATATGCTCATCTTTTTCTCTGCATTGAATCGTTAAAGTCCCTTCTTTATTCATTGCCTGATTTGCGTTATTTAAAAGATTAACCATAATCTGCTGAAAGCGCATCGGATCGGTATAAACCGCATGCGTCTGCTCTCCGTAAAGCTTTTGAATAACCAGCCGGTCCGTGTCATTTGAAATCGACCATTGGTGAATAACTTCATTTAACAGCGATTCCAGCGTCAGCGGCTGCATGTCTGTCGGCACGCCCTGGGAGGAAAAGGTGTTAAATTCCAGCAGGTCAGCGATCATGTTGCGCATTCTGCCCGCTTCAGCCAGCGTCACGCTTAAGAATTCCTTTGCCTCATCGCCCGTCACTACGTCATCTTTAACTGCCTGGACCATACCGCTGATGGACGTAACCGGTGTTTTTAACTCGTGTGTGACACCAGCAAGCAGCTCAGTCCGCATGCTCTCGAGCTGTCCCAGTCTCGTAGTCATATCATTAAAGCCAGTAACCAGTTCATCGACTTCCCGTTCCTTTGCTTCAGTATCGATGCGTATGGCGTATTTTTCTTCCTTCACGCGCTGAAAGGCTTCGGCAATCTGCTTGATCGGACGCAGCATCCGCTTGGAAAGAATGTAAATCGTAAGCCATCCCAATATCGCCAGGCTCACAAGCAGGATGCCGACTAGCTGATACTGTCCGCCAACTTTAATTAATGAATCAGCCGGCTGGACAATGACTACCCACCCTTCAAACGAGCCGTTATCGTTCTGGATACGTGATTTCACCAGGTACTGTTCCAGACTCCCCTGCTGCACTTTCACCGTCTGGGGGCCGGACTCGAGAAATGAATCCGGAAATACGACGGGATCCTGATAAAGAGAATTCCCAAACAACGAGTTGGAGACGATGTTTCCGTTGTTATCCACGACATAAACAAGCGGCTCTGTTTCAATATCAAAAGCCTGCTGGCGCTCGCGCACGTAGGCGGCAAGATCGGCGTTCAAGCCAATTGAATTATCTTCCGCACCGGCCAGATCCTCCGAAATTTCATCTGCCAGAAAGGAGGTAACATTCAATCCCCGTTCAAGGTTGTAGGAGCGGAGCCAGAAAAATGAAATTAAACCAATGATAATTAAGCCAATACAAAGGGTGATAAAATAACGCGTTGTCCAGTAGCGGAGCAGCGATACTTTTTTGTCTTTATTCCTCTTTAACACTGAGCTGATACCCCACTCCCCGGAGCGTCCTGATCTCTCCTTCTTCGGTCGGCCAGTTTTTCAATGACCGGCGGATCCGTTTAATGGCCAAATCCACCGCGCGGTCACTCCCTTCGTAATCAATGCCCCATACGTGAGAGATCAACTGCTCCCGGTCAAAAAACTGATTCGGGTGATTGCTCAGAAAAATAAGCAGTGACAGGTCCCGCGGGGTCAGATCCAGCTGCAGGCCATTCAGCGTCACGGAATACGCTTTTTCATCAATGACCAGGCTCCCGAACCGTTTAAGATACTGTTCTTCCTCGGAAGGGGAAGCAGTTCTGCCGCTGCGCCGGAGCACCGCCTGCACACGGGCGACAACCTCGTCGCCTTCAAACGGCTTTGGAATGTAGTCATCTGCCCCGCCGTCAAAACCCTTTAAGCGGTAGTCCACGTCCCCGAGCGCGGTCAGCATAATACACGGACAGTCACTCGTGTTCCGGATATGTTCAAGCACCGCCCATCCGTCCCGGCCCGGCAGCATGACGTCAATTAAGGCCAAGTCAAACGCCCCCTGGTCGAACGCTTCTACAGCTTCATTTCCTTCATATATTTGAGTCACTTCAAAGCCCGCCTTCTGAAGGTAGGCCCGAAGCACCTGGCTAATCGATGTTTCATCTTCAATGACAAGAATCGAGCTCATACACGCTCTCTCCTTTCTCTATGTACTTTCATTATAAATCAACGAGCCACAGGAAAAAACGAGTATCCCCTGCAGGCCAGTATAAAAAAAAGCCCTCGCGGGGGAACGAGGGCGTACAGCTATATGAATCTAGGGGGTAATTCCATGAAGAGTGCACTACCCGAGTGAGTGCAGCTCTTATGCCGAGTAATAAAACCCAGCTAAAACACAATTGGATGGTTTGCGTAGAGCCTTCGTATCCACATAGCTTTCGGCTTCTTCCCCAGTTACAGGACGCTCAATCGTTGTTCTAGGGGGGTCAACATATTTAAAGTCCTGGCAACCAGCAAACTGCATATCCTCATCTTTT
Source organism: Marinococcus halophilus (assembly GCF_900166605.1). Lineage (NCBI taxonomy): Bacteria > Bacillati > Bacillota > Bacilli > Caryophanales > Bacillaceae > Marinococcus > Marinococcus halophilus. The sequence continues at coordinate 564,245 of NZ_FVZD01000005.1, read as the reverse complement.
CTTCATGCGTGCCAGTTATCTGTTGCACTTTTCCTTTCGACAATGCAGCAAATACAGGGCGGAAGAAAACGGTGATTCGATGCTGTTTTACGTGGCAACTGTATCAGAAGCCGGCTTTCACTCCGCTTTCTAAGGAAGTTGGTCATGGTGCGGCGCGGAAGTGTTTTAAGCCGTGGCGGCCTCTACATTTATTACTATAAGTGGTTTGTGTGTCAGCAAAATGTCAAAAGAAAATTTTTATAAAAAAAGTGGAGGCATGCTTTATGGAAGTCCGGCTCAGGCATCTTCGCCGAACTGACTCTCCTCCGGAGAGCCCCAACCGGCTGGCGTAAGCCTGAGGGAAGTCGTCGCCAGACGATGACATCAGGATGAAGCCAACGGCTTGAACGGCTGCATGCCGAAACTGGATTCGAAAAACGATTATTCTTATGACCACCAGTCATAACGCTGAACGGACCACAGTCGGTAACATTCGAAGCTGGACAGTTAAAAAAGTGGAGGCATGCTTTATGGAAGTCCGGCTCAGGCATCTTCGCCGAACTCACTCTCCTTCGGAGAGCCCAGTCCTTCTACTTTTTATAGTACAAATACATAGTCAGAGGGGCAAACACAAGCACTAATAGAAATGAACCTACGAGCACCCAACCGACCTCGGCAAAGGCGGGGTCTCCGCCCATAAATCCGCGGACAGCCACGACAAGAAACGATACCGGGTTGTTCTCCACAATCGGCTGAAGCCAGCTCGGCATTGTATCGGGATCTACAAACACATTACTGATAAAAGTTAACGGAAACAAAACCATCATGCTTGCTCCCATCAGTGATTTTTCCGACCTCATCACGAGGCCAAGCGTTGTCCAAATCCAGGAAATGCTGAAAGCAAATACGAGCAGTATGCCTACGCCCAGCAGGACACCGACCAGCCCGCCCTCCGGCCGGAAGCCAAGGATAAAGCCGAGCGTAAGCATAATCGCAGACGCAATCGAATACCTCACAAGATCCACGAGCAGCGCCCCGACAAGAACGGATGGCCTCCAGACCGGCAGGGTCCGGAAACGGTCGAATATTCCTTTGGTAATATCGTTGTTTAATTCGATGCCTGTGTACATCGTAATGCTAACGACGGTCAATACCAGCACTCCCGGCAGCACAAACTGCAGATAGGCTTCCGTCGATCCGGCAAGGGCCCCGCCAAATAAATAGGTGAACATAAGCAGGAAGATAATTGGAAAAGCAGTAATATCAAACAGCTGCTCGGGCACATATTTGATTTTCAGAAGCATTCTGCCGCCAAAGGTCAGTGACGCCGAGACCGGGCCTGCGTTTTTTGGACGTTCACTGGTCGACACTGCGGCACGGAGAGCGTCCTGCTGGTTAAAAGGAACCTGTTTTTTATTCATCCTTCCGCCTCCACTTCTTCCTCCTCGGCTGAGCGTCCAGTCAGCGTAAGAAATACTTCATCCAGGCTCGGTTTGCCTACGGAAAAATCCGAAACAGCGACACCGGCTTTATTTAATTCATCGAGTATTTGTACTGCCAGGCTGTTCTCTGCAACTTGGGCCGTCAATCCCGATCCGTTAGAGGAATAATCCACAGCTGTCCCCAGCTTTTGCTGCAGCAGTTGAGCAGCTACTGGCCGCTGCCCGGGATCCTGAAGACGGACATGCAGCTTACCCACTTCTACTGACGCCTTTAGTTCACCGCTTGTGCCCTCTGCAATTACCTTCCCCTGATCAACTACTGCGATCCGGTCTGCCAGCTGGTCTGCTTCATCTAAATACTGGGTCGTTAAAAGTACCGTGGTGCCTGTATCCACAAGCATCCGTATAATATCCCACACCTGATTGCGGCTTCTTGGATCAAGGCCTGTCGTTGGCTCGTCTAAAAATAGCAGATCCGGCGTTACGACAATACTTGCAGCAATGTCTATGCGGCGCTGCATCCCGCCGGAATATTGCTTTACCTGCTTTTTCGCTGCTTCTTCAAGCCCGAAAGCCCGGAGCAGCTCGTACGCCCTTGCTTTTGCCTGCGCTCGTGTAAAACCCATCAGCCGCCCGATTAAATGAAGGTTTTCCATACCGGATAAATCCTTATCCACGGAAGCAAACTGTCCGGTCATACTGATTCGCTTGCGAATGTGCGCTGCCCCTCCCACTACGTCGTAACCGAATACCTCTGCCCGGCCCCCGCTTGGCTGAAGAAGCGTTGCAAGCACCCGGATGACTGTCGTTTTCCCTGCTCCGTTCGGACCGAGTACGCCGTACACTGTTCCAGCCGGCACCTTCAAATCGACACCGTCTAATGCCCGCGTGGTTCCAAACGTTTTCTCCAAGCCTTTGACTACTACAGCCATTCGGGGCTCACCGGCTTTATTATCCATTACTGTCTCCTCCTCATTTGTTATCTGCAGGTTCTCTCCTTTCTTATTATCATAGCACTGCCCCCCTGCCCGGACTTCTTTTCGATTGCTATAAAAACATATGTTCGCATTTTTTTGTCATGGATGTTTTCCCAAAAACGTTCCTACGGCTTTGTTCCTGCTTTCTGCCTTAGTGCCAACCCAAACCAGGCACCCTCCCGTTTTCTGTATCTTCACTATATCCTATAATAAAATAGGCTGCCGCAGGCATTTCCGCTGAAGCCGGCAAAAGTTTACACAGGAATTTTCATGAAACAATTACGCAGGAATTGCAAAGCACCCGTCTCTTTGTCATATTAAACAAGAGAGACATAACTACAAACGGAGGCTGACTATGGATCAATTTATCTTTTTTCAACCAATTTTTCAGGAACGTATCTGGGGCGGAGATAAATTACATACCCAGTTTCACTACGATATCCCCTCATCTTCGACCGGCGAAGCCTGGGTATTTGCCGCCCATCAAAATGGTTCAAGTGTCGTAGCAAACGGCTCCTATGCGGGTAAAACACTCATGGATCTCTGGCAGGACAAAAGGGAGTGGTTCGGTTCACTTAAAGGCGACCGTTTCCCGTTGCTAACAAAAATCCTTGATGCGGCTACGGATCTCTCGGTGCAGGTGCATCCTGATAACCAGTACGCCGCCGCTAACGAAAACGGCGAATACGGAAAGACCGAGTGCTGGTACGTGATTGACTGCAATGAAGATGCCGAGCTTATACTCGGCCACAATGCCGACAGCCGCTCGGAGGCTACCGAACTCATCGCCGCCGGCGAATGGGACGCTTTTTTACGGAAGGTCCCGGTAAAACCCGGTGATTTTGTTTATGTACCAAGTGGCACGATGCATGCCATTGGCGAAAGCGTGCTAATTCTGGAAACCCAGCAGAACTCAGATGTCACTTACCGCGTCTATGACTATGACCGGACCGACAGTGAAGGAAACAAGCGGGATCTTCATCTGCAGCAGGCGCTCGACGTTACGCAGTTTCCTCACGAAGATGCCAAGGTGGAGCCTTCCATGGAATCTGACGGCGAGGCAGAAGTCACCACATTTGTGGAAGAAGACTACTTTTCCGTTTACAAATGGGATGTACACGGTACAGCTTCCTTCACGTGCGAAGCACCGTTTCTGCTCTGCAGCGTCATTGAGGGCAGTGGTACAGTCGATAACCTGGTCGACAACGCGCCCATCCAAAAAGGTGATCATTTTCTCGTCCCGAATCACGTGACCGACTTTACGATTGACGGCAATGTAACCTGCATCGTCTCCCATCCGAATGCTTCGCTTCAATCCTGATAAGTACAAAAAACCACCTTCTGCGTGCCGGAAGGTGGTTTTGTTATAATGGAAAAAACAAAGATTGGCGGCGATACTATGAACGTATTCCCTCTACTGTATACTCCGATCATGCAGCCGGTGGAAAAGCATTTCCTCCATGCGCTCCGGCAGAAGCATCTTCCGTCCCTGAACGGCCACGTACTCGAAATCGGATCCGGTCCCGGCGCAAGTTTTCCTTACTACCGGGCTGCCACCAAAGTAACGGCCATCGAGCCAAATGACCGGATGCGCCTGCTGTCTCTGCCTGCGCAGCTACACGCACACGTCTCGATTCGCACGCTCGGCGCTTCGGCTGAACGACTGCCTTTCGAGGACAACGCCTTTGACAGCGTCGTCTGTACGCTCGTGCTCTGCTCTGTGGAAGACCCGGTCCGGGTGCTGCAGGAATTGAAGCGAGTATGTAAACCCGGCGCCACAGCCTACTTTCTTGAACACGTCCAGATGGCCCGCCCTGCCGCAGCCCGGCTGCAGCGCAGTATAACACCGGTATGGAAGCATTTTTGCGACGGCTGCCATCTTGATCGTCCCACGCATTCGTATATTGAACAGGCTGGATGGAGCATTACCCACACGGATGCTTATTTGCAAGGGTTCCTGCTTTCCATGCAGGCCGGCCTCCCTTTAGGACCGTCATCCTAAAAACAACATGCCGTATATGATAGCAAAAACAATAACCAATGCGGGGTGCAGCTTCGTTTTTTCAAGCAGCAGGTAGCTTGCCACAAGCATCCCGGCTGTCTGCCAGCCGCCAGCACCATCCCAGGCGCTGGTGAAAAACTGCAACGTTAAAATACCCAGCAGCACACCGATGACCGGGCGGACATAGGCAGTGAGCCGTTTTACCTTTGGCGAGTTCCGGTATTTGTATAAAAAGCCCATAAGCACCACCATTAAAATTAGCGAGGGGGCGACAGTGGCGAACAGGCCGGCAGCGAGCCCCGGCCACCCCGCGACTTCATACCCGATGTAGCCGGCCATTTTTGTGGCAATCGGCCCGGGCAGGGCGTTACTGATAGCCAGTACTTCACTGAATTCACTCACACTCATCCATTCGTACCGATTCACCACCTCGTGCTGAATAAGTGGAATAGACGCCGGTCCGCCCCCGTAGCCAAGAATGCCTGGAATAAAAAATGCCATAAAAACCTCTAAGTAAATCATGCGGAGGCGTCCTCCTCTCGTTTAGCAGCATCCTTCTGCATGAGCGCGGCAATCAGAAGCACGGCGATGATGATCGCCGGATGCACACCGAAGACTCCCAGTACTACAGCGGCTCCGATAATAAAAAGAATCGTTTTTCCCCAGCCCAGGTCACTTCCGGATTTTTTAATAAATCCCCACGTCAGTACTCCCATCAGCACCGTCACCACCGGGAGCACTCCGTTGGCGAGTCCGTTTACCCACGAGGAATCGCGGTACTGCGACAAAATGCTGAAAAACAAAATCATTAACAGTGCGGTGGGAGCAACGATTGCTGTCGCTCCGTTCAGCGCCCCGAGAACGCCGCCCCGGCTGTAACCGATATAACCGGCAAGCTTGGTGACGATCGGCCCCGGGAGCGTATTGGCAATCGCAAGCGTATCGCCGAATTCTTCGGCAGTCATCCATCCGTAGTGCTCCACCACTTCTTTTTGCACAAGCGGAATCGACGCCGGTCCTCCTCCGTAGCCAAAAATACCGACCCGGAAAAAGGCCAGAAAAATTTTCCACTGCATCCCTTTCCACCTCTTCTCTCTTTATTACCAGGCAGCTATGCTGCCGTCTGTGCGTGATTCACTGCCCCCACAGAGCACCCCGGTTTCCGGATCTCTCCAAATAATCTGGCCGCGGCCAAAGCTTGAAGACTCTGTTTCTATTTTTACCGTATGGCCTTGCCGGCTCAGCGCCTGGGCCGTCGCTGCAGAAAAACCAGGCTCCACGGTGATCAGGGTGTCCCGCTTCCACTGCCACCGCGGAGCGTCCAGGGCGGCCTGTGGATGAAGGCCGAAATCAATGGTATTCATGATCATCTGCATGTGGCCCTGGGGCTGCATGAATTCCCCCATGACTCCAAACGGGCCAACAGCTTCGTTTCCTTTCGTCAAAAAGCCCGGAATTATGGTATGGTACGGGCGCTTGCCGGGCATCAGCCCATTGGCATGCTTTTCATCCATGGAAAAATTATGCGCCCGGTTGTGCAGAGCGATACCGGTCCCCGGCACGACCATCCCCGAGCCGAATCCCATGTAATTGCTCTGGATAAACGACACCATATTGCCTTCCCCATCTGCGGTCGCGAGATATACCGTGCCGCCGTTGTATGGGTCCCCTGCTTCAGGAACCTTCGCTTCGTCTCCAATTTCACTTCGCCGGGCCTCTCCATAAGTATTTGCAAGCAGCTCTTCAGTAGTCCGGGACATGGCCTCCGGCTGGGCAACGTATTTCTTCCCATCCACAAACGCAAGCTTCATCGCCTCCATCTGATGGTGAAAAGTATTGATGCTGTCGCGCTCCTGAAAGTTATATCCCTTTAAGATGTTCAAGGCCATTAAAGCAACAATGCCCTGGCCGTTCGGCGGCATTTCCCAAACGTCATAGCCTTTGTAATGAACCGAAATCGGCTCCACCCATTCCGGCTTGTACAACGCCAGGTCCTTGGAGCGCAGATAGCCGCCCTGCTCTTTCAGGTAAGCGTCCATTTTTTTCGCCAGGTCCCCGCGGTAAAAAGATTCTGCCTTTGTGTCAGCAATTTCCTTTAACGTGGATGCATGCTCACTGGAGCTCCACAGCTCCCCTGCCTTTGGAGTGCGTCCTTCCGGGGCGAATATCCGGCTCCAGTCGGCAAATACAGTTGGATCAAGCTCCTCTTCCAGCGTTTGAAAGGCAGAATTCCACAGCGTGGCGAGTGTAGAAGCCACTGGGTAGCCTTCCTCAGCGTAAGCAACAGCCGGGGCGATTAACTCAGAAAAGGGAAGTCTGCCAAATGCCCGTGACAGCTCCGCCCATGCGGCCGGCGCCCCTGGCACGGTAATAGGCACCGGGCCTCGTTTTGGCATTTCATCGTAGCCGTCTTTATACATTCCGTCGATGGAAAGTGCCTCCGGCGCATAGCCGCTGGCATTCAGGCCGTGAAGCTCACCATCCAACCAGACAAGCGCGAAAGCGTCGCCGCCGATGCCGTTGGATGTCGGCTCGAGCACGGTCAGGCTAGCTGCCACAGCAACGGCCGCATCCACAGCATTGCCTCCTTTTTTTAGAATGTCGAGCCCCACCTGGGAAGCGAGCGGCTGCGAGGTGGCAATCATGCCTTTTTTGCCGTACGTTGGTGTGCGATAGGATGCGTAAGGATGATGGTGCGGATCAAATGAAATCATAGTAATCGCTCCCTTTTATGAATCAATGTTTTGAAGATGACGGGCAACTCGCTGGACAAATGACAGCAGCCGGCGGTCATCGTGCTGATTGGCTACAATCGAAATGGAGATAGGGGCTTTTCCCGGCCGTTCCACTGGAATCGTAACCTGCGGAAGCCCGCCAATACCGGCAATACAAGTCAGCTGCATTGTGCGCTTCCGCACTTCCTGGATCTCGTTCTCCCCGGCCTGAATTTTCGGTGCCGGCCCGGGGACAGTCGGGATGACCATCACAGTGTCCTGCCCGAGCCGCTGCTGTACTTCGTTCTGCAGTTCCTGCCGTTTTGCAAATATATGGAGATAGTCCTCCCGCCGGGTGCCGGCGGCAAACGCGAAACGCTCCCGCACACCGGGCCCAAAGGCCGGCTGGTGCTTATGGATCCACTCCCGGTGCGTTTCCCCAACCTCTACTGCCTGCTGCAGCCGGAATACTTCAGCCCATTCGGCGAGCGAATCTTCAGCCAGCTTGTTTTCATTCAACGTTTCTGCCTGGGCCTGCACTGCGGAAAATACTTTTCCAAGCGCCTGCTTGTATTCATCAGCGTATTCTGCCCACGCTTCTTCCTCCCACCAGACAGTCCGGTACGGCGTTTCTGTGTCCCCTGATGGCAGCAGCGCGTTTCCAACCTGCTGTAAAGCATCAGCGTCCCTACTCATCCAGCCGATCGTATCAAAGCTTGGAGCGAGCGGCACGACGCCCTCCATCGATACGGCTCCATGTGTCGGACGGATGCCGTAAAGGCCGCAGTAGGCCGAGGGGACGCGCACTGATCCTCCAGTATCAGTTCCAACCGCAAAATCAACGCTGCCGGCCGCTGCCGCTGAAGCCGATCCGCTCGAGGAACCGCCCGGAATTGCCTCCGGGTCTGCCGGATTGACCGGCATGCCGTAATGGACATTGTCACCGTGCAGGCTGTACATTAATTCGTCGCTGACCGTTGTGCCGGCAAGAGCCGCTCCGTTCCGTAGCAGGCGTTCAATTGCCGGTGCAGTAAAAGGATTCTCCGGGTGGCTCTGAAGCCATTCTGGATGGCCCGCAGATGTTTTCTGTCCGTAAATCGCGAATACGTCTTTAACTGCAAATGTATATCCGGAAAGAGTTCCGCCCATGGCGGGCTCGAGCCGAAGCTCCTTATTCATAAATGCTTCCTTGTTATTCATTTGCCGCATCCTCCTCGGAGATAGCCTGAATGATGGCTTCAGCTGTTTTTTTAGCGTGCTTCCCGTTTAGCTCCAGGAGCTCATCACGTTTATTTTCCTGCAGCAGGGTCAGCATCTGCTTGTGTTCCTTTTGAGATGTATGAATGGAACGCACGTCCGACTCGATGTTTGTATAGATGTTCATATATGCCTCAATCCGGCTCCATACGTATTCGAGGGATTTCATCAGCGGCTCGGAGCGGGACGCTTCGTACCATACCTGATGAAACAAACGATTCTGCTTCCGCCACTTCACCGGCTCCAGGGCATACCGGTCCATTTCATCAATTCGTTCCTGCAGGCTGTGCAGGACGGCTTCATCTGCCTGCTCAAAGGCCCAGCCGACGGCCAGTTCCTCGAGTTTGTTACGGATAGCAAACAGCTCCCGGACTTCATTGGCAGACAGACGACTTACATAAAAGCTTCGTTTTTCTTCAAACAGAAAGCCCTCTGTTTTCAGCGTCGTAATTGCCTCGCGCACTGGCATTGTACTCACTCCGAAATCCTGGGCGATCTGGCGGATGGTTACCTTTTGTCCGGGTTTTCGCTCACCCTGAATAATCTGCTGCTTTAACAGCTTATATACTTCTGTACGTAATGTAGACACGTGCAAGGACGATAAATTCACGGCAATCGCTCCTTTGTGATCTGTGATCACAAACATTTTTTATAATTCTAGCAGAAAAATCATTTTCTGCAAACTAGTTTTTGGTTTACTTTCACCGCGCTTGTCCTTCATATTAAAAACAGAAGCTCAAGGAGGACGATACCATGACAACACTAGTAACCGGAGTAAGCCATGACCGGGGGATCGGCGCTGCCGTTTGCCGCCTGCTTGCTGAACGCGGGGAAAATATTATTTTCACGACCTGGGGCTCAGACATCGACTGGGCGGCGGAATTCAAGCTTTCTCTCGAAACGCTCGGCATCGAAATTTATTATATTGAAGCCGATTTCTCCAACCCGGAAGCGCCGGACGAGCTCATCGACCAGCTGAACGAACTGCCGCTATTTCCGACGGCGCTTGTGAATAATGCCGCCTATTCTGCTAATGACAACTACGAACGCCTGGACGGGGAGTCGCTTGATCAGCATTATTACGTCAATATGCGTACGCCATTTCTGCTTACTACAAAAATCGCCCAGCGGTGGATTGATTTTGGCATCAGCGGAAAAGTTGTAAACCTGACCTCCGGCCAGGATCTTGGCCCGATGGTAAACGAAATTGCCTACGTCTCTACAAAAGCCGCAGTGCGGGCCTTTACCGAATCGCTGGCTGCCGAACTTGCCCCGCATGAGATTAATGTGAATGCCGTTAACCCGGGCCCGACCAATACCGGATGGATGGACCCCGCCATGGAAAAAGAGCTGTCGAAAAAATTCAGCAAAGGACGAATCGGACAGCCGGAGGACGCAGCCAAAGCAATTGCCTTTCTGCTGTCAGACGAAGCGGACTGGATCGTCGGCCAGGTCATTCATTCTGAAGGCGGCTTCCTGCGCAGCTAGGAGCCGCACGAGGGAGGAGGCTCGGTGTTGCTACAGGATGCAGCGATTTTAATCGAACGTCATTTAAATAAACATTCTACGCTTTTCTCTTTGTCCAGCTTCGGAGCCTAACCGCTCGGGGTTACTTTCCAGCCGGTTTCGGGCAGCAGGCTGCCCTGCACGTCCGGGAAGTACCTGTCGCGGTTGAGCAAGGCTCCTACGCTTTTCTTTCTGTCCAGCTCCGGGTGTTACCATCTCCGTCCGTTCGTGATTTCAGAGCGTTTGCGACTTCGTCTCAATCAGCCTGAAACCGACGAGCCGTCGGAGATGGTGACCAAACACCCTACGCTTTTCTATTCACCTTGCACAATGTTTCATTTGTTAACTTTGTTCAGGTTGTCTATATTAATTTGAAAGCGTTTTCGTTAATATAAACACCAGATAACATAAACTTCTTCAAAAGGAGCGAACATATTATGGCTGGTATCCGCATGAATCACATTACAAAAAAATACGATGGTGACGTTACAGCAGTAGACGATTTTAATCTTGATGTCGAGGACAAGGAATTTATCGTTTTTGTCGGTCCTTCCGGGTGCGGGAAATCCACGACCCTACGCATGATTGCCGGGCTTGAAGATATTACGGACGGCGATTTATACATCGGGGATGAACGCGTGAACGACGTTTCTCCTAAAGACCGCGACATTGCAATGGTATTCCAGAACTACGCCCTGTATCCGCACATGAACGTATACAACAATATGGCCTTTGGCTTGAAGCTCCGTAAATTCAAAAAAGATGACATTGATCAGCGTGTGAAAAATGCAGCCGATATCCTTGGGCTGACTGAATACCTTGACCGTAAGCCAAAAGCACTCTCCGGCGGTCAGCGTCAGCGTGTAGCTCTTGGCCGTGCCATTGTCCGTGACCCTAAAGTATTCTTGATGGATGAGCCGCTTTCCAACCTCGATGCAAAGCTGCGTGTGCAGATGCGTACAGAAATTATTAAACTTCACCGCCGCTTAAACAGTACGACAGTTTATGTAACACACGACCAGACAGAAGCCATGACGATGGCAACCCGTATCGTTATTATGAAAGACGGTGTTGTGCAGCAGGTCGGCTCTCCTAAAGAAGTATACGACCATCCTGCGAACGTTTTTGTAGGCGGTTTCATCGGCTCACCGGCAATGAATTTCCTGGAAGGAAAAATTAATGGTACCATTCTTGAGCTCGGAGAACACAAGCTCGAAATTCCAGAAAGCAAAATGCAGATTCTGCGGGACCAGGGCTTTGAAAATGAAAAAGTAACCTTCGGCATTCGCCCGGAAGACATCCACCACGTGATGGGCGGAACGACATCGTCGAAAAACAAACTGAACCTTGATATCGAAGTGTCTGAAATGAACGGGGCTGAATCGATTCTTTACACAAGCGTTAACGGCAAGCAGGTTATTGCCCGCGTGGACGCCAACAGCAGTATTCAGGCCGGCGATAAACTCGACCTTTTCTTCAACATGGACCGCTGTCACTTCTTTAATCCGGATACTGAAGAAGTGCTGACGCCAGAACTAAAAGAACTATCCGCTACTCAGTAAAGCAAACTTCAGCACCTGTCCTATTTGGGGCAGGTGTTTTTTTATATTTTTGTACTTTTTTTAAATTCAGGCGCCAGTTTTATGTTTCTGGCTGTATAATGAAGGGAACCTGTACAAACGTCTTGATTTTCGTTTATTCCTTATTAAGAAAAGAGTGGTGATCGTAAAACATGTACCAATACAAATGGTTTCGTGTCTGTTTAGGAATATTAGTCGTTTTAGCTATTGCTTTTATGGCCCGGCAGGTAGAGTATATTTTTCATCCGCTGTTTGTTTTGATTGGAACGCTGGCAGCTCCTGTCATTATTTCTGGTATTTTGAGCTACTTGTTCCGTCCATTTGTCGTGCTTCTTTCCAAGTACATACCCCGTTCTCTCTCTATACTGCTCTTGTATGCTGTGCTTATCGGCCTGATTGTGCTGGTAGTTAATTTAATCGGACCGATTATTGCCAGCCAGTTTAACCAGCTGATTAATCAGATCCCTGTTTATTTCCAGCAAGTGCAATCCTTTATTATGAACAACCAGAACCATCCGGCTGTCCAGCCTATTATGCAAGGAAATAATATTTCTATGGATTCAATCAGCTCTCAGCTTCAGAATTCAGCCAGCACTATTACCGATTCCCTAGTTTCTACCATTGTGACGGTAGGAAGCGCTATTGTCAGCTTTTTTGTCGTACTATTTGTTATTCCGTTTGTGCTTTTCTATATTTTGCGCGAAGGGCACAAGCTCCCGGGCTTTATGCTGAAATTTGTGGATCGCGACCACCGTCCGGAAATTCACAAAATTATGCAGGACATGGACCGGGCGCTTGCCAACTATATTCAGGGACAGATTACTGTCAGTTTCATTGTCGGGATCCTCTCCATGATTCTTTTCTGGATTATCGGCCTCGATTACGTGCTTATCCTGGGTATCATCTGCATGCTGACCAACCTGGTTCCGTTCGTCGGTCCTTTCATCGGCACTATACCAGCCGTGGTCGTTGGTTTTTTCCAGTCGCCTCTTACAGCTCTTATCGTTATTCTTGGTGTCATAGTGGTCCAGCAACTTGAGTCTAACCTGATATCGCCGCAGGTGATGGGCCGAGCCTTAAAAGTCCATCCGGTTACCGTCATTTTTGTCCTGCTGTTCGCAAGCAGCATGTTCGGACTTCTCGGATTAATTTTGGCCATCCCCGCTTATGCTCTCCTAAAAGTGGTCGTAACAAACCTGTACTGGATTTGGAAAATAAATCGGCGCGGAAAAAAGCATCGCGGCGAAGAAATGATTTAACTGAAAAAGCCGGCAGCCGCATTATTTTGCGAACTGCCGGCTTTTTGCGCCGTAATTTTTAAAACCAGCCGAGTCCAAGCTGCATTGAACCCGCAATAGCAACCCCGTAGATTACAATACTCGTACCGGTGGAGAGAAACAATGTCCGCTTTGACATGCCGATGGCTTTGGCAATAACGGAAATGGCCCAGACGCCTGCAATAGGCGCCAGCAGCAGGATAACCCATCCTCCGTACTGCTCAATATTTCCCCGGAATCGATTGGCAGCTAACTTCTCCATCCAATTGGAAAAGAATCTGATTCGTTTCAACTGGCTGTAAAAAAACGTCACAGTCGGCACCGCCATGAAGTTTCCTACGGCCGCCCACAGGACAGCTGATACCGGGTCAAAGCCTGCCCCCATTGCTACAGGTACGGCAATATAAATTTCAAAAAGTGGAAAAAACCCCATAAACCAAGCCAATGAAGCCATCAAAATATATTCCATTATTTCTCCCCCTTCCTTACCGAAATTTCATACAAAAATTATTTTAGCACGCGTTATTTCGGTTGGGAAGCGAAAAAAACTATCAAGATCAAGTTAACTCTTTGTATGTCATTATATGTGCTTTTAACTAAACATAACTTGAGATACCGGAAAAATTGCAAAGCCTTTCACTATATACAACTACTTGTAATTTTATTACACACTTTAGCCAGCAGAGCTTTTTTCGATTAATCGCTTGTAAAAAAACGTCCTGATTGTCTATTTTTTAACGATTTTTCAAGGAAAAAGAAGTGAAAACAGGTAAATAGTCCTTTCATATGCATATTCAATACTTTTCTAATGTTCTCACTATTCCTATGACTTAAAATCACTTATATGGCAGTATTTTTCTTTTTGTTCCTGCACTAGAAAGCCTCTGTATATTCAGCTAAAAAGATAGGCCTTTATTCTTGAAAAAAGGACATCCCTCACGGTCACACATTTTATGGCCAGCGTCTTCCTTTTTGTTCCAAAACAGTGAAGTGTTGATATTAAAGCATTTGCAGCCCTTATTTTAGAACAATATTACAAACTTTCTTCACATTTGTTGTTTTTTTACTGGACTAGAGATTTCTTGCGTCCAGTCATCTGTAATTAGAATTGTTACTTATTTAGCATTTCTTCCGTTTTTGGATCGTGGTACGGTATACGTAACAAACTTTTCCTTTCGACAATGGTGTAAAAAGTGTTAAGGGAGGCGAATGGCAGTGCCGGAAAAAAATGAGACGCTTTATGTGGAATTGCTTGAATCTTCTGATGATCCGCATCAGAGCTTCATGGATCTGTCCCGTACGATCCTCGATCAGGGCGTCGATTCGGAGAAAAAAGTGGAAGTGATGCGAAGACTTCTGCAAGCTTATGACAAAGTATCGCGCAGGTACAAAACCGTCATACCGCTCCGTAAAGTAACATAAATAGAGATATAACAGGGGGAAGCCGGCATACTTGGGGATGCCGGCTTTTGTTTATCTGTTTTAGCAAATCCGTACTTGCAGGGTTGAAACGTTTGGCCCTTGTTATTATGCAAGTCTGGCTGCGGCTGCTTTTACTGCCCGGATGATGCCGCTGTAGCCCGTACACCTGCAGATGTTTCCCGACAGGCCGTCCCGTATCTCTTCATCGCTCGGGTCCGGGGTTTGTTTCAGCAGGGCCTCTGTGGCCATGATCATTCCCGGTGTACAGTAGCCGCACTGAAAGCCTCCTTCGTTAATAAATGCCTCCTGCACGATACTACAGCGCTCCTCTGTGCCTATACTTTCAATAGTTGTTACTTCCTTTCCTTCCACCTGATAGGCAAGCAGCAGACATGAGCTGGTGAGCTGGCCGTTCACCCAGATTGAACACGCACCGCACCTTCCGATACCACAGGAAATTTTCGTACCTGTTTCGTGCAGCTGATCCCTTAACATATCAACGACCCGGGCCAGAGGAGAAGCATTAACACTCACCTGCATCCCGTTAAGGTAAAAAGTACACACATTTACTCCCTGCCGGTGTTCTATCCCCCGGGCATCTTTTCTGGTTTGTTCCAAGGCAGAAGCCCCCTTTGCTGAATCTGATGTAGTATCCACTCTCTTGAGACGGGAAGCTTTTTTGGCCGGGCGCCAATTGCCTGGTAAATAGCTTCAGCGATGGCCGGCGCCACGGCAATTGTTCCTATTTCTCCTACGCCTCTAGGTCCGTATGTGTCCCCTTCCATTACTTCTTCACGCGGCTTTACTGTCACGTTATCCGGCAGATCCTTTACTCCCGGCATTAAATACGTATCGAAATTTTCTGTCTGATAGCGTCCTTCTTCCATCACGGCGTCCTCCATCAGCGTGTGCCCCAGCGCCATGATGCCGCCGCCTTCAATCTGTCCCCTGTACCCCTGCGGATACACAACCGGCCCGGCGGACACCGACTGTTTCAGGTCAAGTACCCGTACGGCGCCGGTCAAAAGGTTCACTTCTACCTCTGCACTCACGCCGCCGAAGGAATACAAATAATGACCGGAGTCAATTTCATCCGGCGTCACTGGAAAATCAAACGAGGTATGCGTCTCAATATCTCCGGCCTGTACATACTCCGCCAGCGCTTTGTAGCTTAAAAAGAGCGAAGACTCTGTGCCGCTTTTATGGATGCCCCCTGCACCCAGGTACAAATCCGCCGCTGCGGTCCCGGTTACCCTGGATGCTTCAGTCAGCAGCTGCCTGCTAAATAAGGCCTTCATGTTTTCCACCGCTGTCCAGATCATCCCCGTGCCTCGTGAAGCAGTCGTTGAACCGGAAACCGGTACTTTGCTTGTATCACCGATCGTGATTTCAATATCTTCGTCATTACAGGAAAAAGCCTCTTTCATCACCGTTTCAATCACGGCTACAATGCCCTGTCCGCATTCCTCAAAACCAAAAGCAGCCTCGAGCTTGCCCTCCTTCGTAAGCGCGAGCCGTCCACCAGAAGGGTCCAGCCGTCCGTAGCCAAGACCGCCTCCATGCATGGAAACAGCGCCTCCCCGGCCGTTTTTTAACCACGGGGGTTCTCCCGTATTACTTAGCGGCAGCTGCTGCCAGGCGGCAACGTCATCAAGCACCATCTTTCCGCCATCCGTCGGAGCGATTTCCTGCCCAAGCGGCCCGGCATCTGAAGGTTTCCTCATATTTATAAAACGCAGCTGTCCGCCTTCCATTCCAAGTTTTTCGGCCAGCCGGTCCATCTGTCCCTCAAGCGCAAACGTCACCTGGTTGCCGCCAAATCCCCGGAACTCTCCAGCTACGCCGTTATTCGTAAACACGGAAACGCCGGTCGTCTTAATATTTGGGATTGGATACAGCCCGCTGGCATGTTCGACAGCAAATTCCAGAATGGCCGGACCGAGCGTGGCATACGCCCCGGTATCAGCATAAATTGTCGTTTCGTGCGCGAGTACGCGTCCGCTTTCATCTGCCCCAGTCCGCATCGTAATCGCCATTGGGTGGCGCTTTAGTCCCGCCCGTACCGATTCTTTCCGGGTGTTATGCACTTGGACCGGCCGGCCGGTTTTCAGGGCCAGCAGTGCTCCGTACGGCTGCAGGTTCAGCTCATCCTTGCCGCCGAACGAGCCTCCGATCGGACTCGAAATGATGCGTATTTTCTCTTCCGGAGTGTCCAGAATTCTTGACAGCTGAAAACGATCTTTGAATCCGTGCTGAGTAGCCATGTACACGGAAATGCCGCCGTCCTGTCCTGGGACTACCACTCCACCTTCCGTTTCCATATAGCCGTGCATCTGGCGGGGCAGCTGATACGTTTCTTCAACAATACAGGTACAGTCGGCAAAGCCCTGCTGCAGATCGCCGCGTGTATAGAAAGCTTCATGCAGAATGTTGCCCATTTCGTGCAGCTGTTCCGCTCCGGGACTCAGGGCTTTTTCGACAGAATCAAGTACAGGCAGCGGCTCGTATTCCACTACGACAGCCGCCAGAGCTTTCTCTGCTGCTTCGGCTGACTCTGCTGCTGCAGCGGCTACCGCATCGCCCGTATAGCGCACTCTGTCTTCACAAAAAACGGGCTGGTCCGGCATAACGATACCAAAGCGGTTTAACCCCGGCACGTCTTTATGAGTCAGCACTGCATAAACCCCCGGGATTGCTTCGGCCGCTGACGTATCAATATTTTTAATACGGGCGTGCGGGTGCTTGCTTCTCATCACCTTGCCAATCAGCATATGGTCTTCAAAGCGGTCGGTTAAATATTTCAACGAGCCGGTTACTTTGGGCTCAGCGTCCGGCCGGCGCTGGTATTCTGGCTGCTTCATACGTTATGCACCCCTCCTTTTTCTGCATTATCTTCGAGCCACAGGCGGGATAAAAATAAATGGGCAGCTGCCTGCAGGCGGTAGCTCCCTGAAGAAAATGGTTCATCCCCCGGTTGATAATCAGCTTCAAGCGCCTTAAAAAACGCTTCCGGCGTCCACCCGGACTCGGCCACACATGCTTCTGCACGGCGAAGCCTCACCGGAGCGTCTTTTCCACCCACTAGCGCCAGCCTTGCTTTCCAGCTTCCGCCTGCCTGCCTGCGGGCGCAGCCGCTTACAGCAAGAAGCGAAGCGGTAAATGCTTCCCGGCGGCCGATTTTTTCAAAAAAATGAACATCGCCCCCACTGGCTTCTGGCGTTTTTGGCAGCAGAACAGCCGTTAATAGGAATGTCCCTTCATAGGAAGCCGCTTCTTCCACTGGAAGGCGGGCATACGACCTGCCATTCCAAACTTCGAGCTCTGCCTGCAGCGCCATTAGTGCCGGCAGCGCATCTCCATGACCATACATAATATTGCCGCCCATGGTGCCACGCGTGCGTACAGCCGGAGCAGCGATCTGCCGCAGCGCTTCTCCGAGTATTTCCCGGGAAATGTAAGGTTCCTGTATTAACTCTTCGAGCGTCATACAGGCGCCGATCCGCATGTAGTTTTCTTCCTCGTGCACAGACGTTAGCTCCGAAACCTGTTCAAGTGCAATTATATTTCCGGCAAATGCCGTCCCTTTTTCCCGCTCGATCTGCCGCCACGTGCCTCCGGCGATCCATTCCACGTCAGGAAAATATTCCTCGTACAATGCAAAAGCTTCCTGCACTGTTGCCGGCATCCATACAACCGGCATTACTGATTGATTTGCAGCAGCCATCTGTATTCCTCCTCAGTGTCGACGTCGAACTGTTCCAGGTAACGAAAGCCCCCATACGGATGCCCCTTCCATACATACGCTTCCCGTAGAATGGAAGCGGCCCCGCGGTCGCCCTCCACACTCTGCAGTGCAGCAAACATCTGTTGTTTGAACAGCATAGGCGGCTGGTAATGCCGGCCGGTCCACATGCCTGTAAAATCGCAACTGTGCGTCTGGGCCTGCGCGATCAACCGGTCGATCGTTTCAGCTTTCAAACCGGGCTGATCAGCAAGCACCACCAGAACCGCCTCTGCTCCGAGGCGCACCGCTTCATTCATGCCAGCACGAAGAGAATACGCCTGTCCTTTCCTTGCCTGCGGGCTGGCTGCTATACGCACAGGACTTTTGCATCGTCCGAATATTCTGTCATCTATCCATAAAGACTGATTTGTTACGACAATCACTTCGTCCACGCTGCTTGTTAACACCTGCTGCAGCGCACTGCTTCCAAGCGTTGTGCCCTTCCACGGCTTTTCCAGTTTATTATGTCCCATGCGGGAGCTCTTCCCCGCAGCTAAATAAATGACTGCTGTTTTCATGCCATCACCTCGTTAGCTGTTGCGCTATTCTGAAGGGCAATCAGCTGTCCGACCACGCTCACCGCAATTTCTTCAGGTCCTTCCGCCCCGATAGATAAACCGATGGGAGTTGTAATAATCTCCGGCAGCACCTCTGTCTGCAGCAAGCGTTTCGTTCTCGTCTTTGAACCGAGCACCCCAATATAGGCCATCGGCTCCTGCAAAAGATGAACCAGTGCTTCTCTGTCCCTTTCAAAGTGATGGGTCATGACTACTGCCATGTCCCCATTGCGGAACGCTGTGCTCCTCCACCATTCATCGGGGAAACCAGGTATCTGCCGGGCCTCCGGCACTTCGTTTTTCACAGCGTCCAGATAGGCCGGACGCCAGTCAAGCACCGTAACCTCGTACCCGCACCGCATAGCCATTTGTACAAGCGGACGTGCATCCGGGCCGCTTCCGAAAATAAACAGCCTTGGCTTCGGGCGGATCGTCTGGACATATATTTTTTCGCCTTGACCATCTGAAATAGAGCTTCGGCCACTCCCGCGTTTCATACCGGCGGCCTGTGCAGCCAGCTTTTTTGCCTGCTCGTCCGGCTCTTCCCCGCAAACGAACCAGCCGCCGCCGGCGGCCGCAGTCCACCTAAGCACCATTTTTCCCTGATTCACGGCAGCGTGCATACGGCGCATCGAAGTAGCAAGTGCTTTCGTTACCGGTTCAAGCAGCACTTCAATCACTCCGTTGCATCCAGTGCCCTCTCCCCAGGACAGCTCCCTGTATCCCCGCATATCATATGAAACCGCCTGGGGGCCCTTGGCATGCACGTCTTCGATGCGGCATTGCAAATCCCCTTCAAGGCATCCCGAACTCAGCATGCCGACAGAGCTGCCATCTGCCTTTAACAACATAGTCGTGCCTTCTTTCCGGTATGCCGACCCCTCCACATTCCTGATCGTGGCCAGCACTTGCTTTTCTTCTGCAGAGAGCTCCGGAATAATATCATGCAAGTGGTCCATATCTTTCACTCCTTTTATAAAAAAAGCCGGAGAAAGGCACAGGCGGCTGTTCCTGTGTTTCTCCGGCCTCTTCATCCCCGTCTAACAGGAATCAAGCTTCCGTCTGGATAGAAAGAGAAGAACCGCCGGTCTACAGCAGGCCTTCTTCTTAACTGTTTGTATTTATTCTACTTCTATCCCGACCGTCTGTAAGGAAAGATGTCATGTAATCTAACGCTCTTTTTCATTTAGATAGATCACTGTCGATGCGGCGCCTGAAGCTGGGTCAAAATCCTTTAATACAGTGCGTACCGGCAGCTCCATCTCCTTTACCAGCAGATGGTGCAGCCGTTTTTTGAATTCGTCCACGAGCGCTGCGTCCACCTGTTCTGCCAGTGCCCTGTTGCCCTGTTCGAGCGCACGAAGGGCGGGCACACGCTTGTGTTCCGCGAAAATAATACACTTGTTTTGTAACAGTTCCACCTTTAACGTTTTTACTCCCACCTCGTACATCTCCTGGTTCACCCTGTTGTACAACTGAGCAATTTGCTGTTTTATCCATTTTTCACTTTCAAACTGCTTTTCCCACACGTTTAACCCTTCCTTTCACTCACGCTTAATTATAACGGATCATGTGTTTCCAGCCTATTTTCATGAAAAATTTTTTAACAAACGAGTTAATGTCTAGTAGTTTTGAACTATTTTATGTCCTGCACCTACTGTTATGCAACAATTTTGGATTTTTTCTGACATTTTTGATTGACGGAAGCGCTTTCATATTATAAGTTTAATTTGTCTCCTTCCTTTCTGTTGTATTTCGTTGCTGTCGATTCTTTGATCCCATTTACGCTAACTGCATTTTATTTGAAAAAGGAGGAAAAAATATGGCTGTTAAAAAAGAGTCTGGAGCAACCGACGAAACCTTTACTTCCGGAGGCGGAGTGAAATACTCCGAAGCCGTCGAAAACCCTGCGTTCAAAAAACTCATGTCGAAAAAGAGAAAATTCATTGCTCCCTTAACGGTGTTCTTTCTGCTATTTTACTTATCTCTTCCTGTTTTAATAATCACCTCAGACGTACTCAATAATTCGGCGATCGGACCGATTACCTGGGCCTGGATACTTGCGTTTGCCCAGTTTGCCATGACCTGGACGCTCTGTATTCTCTACGTACGCAAATCTGCAAAATTTGATAAAGATGCCGAAGCTATCATCGAGGAAGAAGAACGCAAAGCTAAGGGGGATCATTCATGAATGCCACGGTCATTATTCTATTTCTTGCAATAGTCAGCCTTACCCTCGTAATAACATACTATTCAGCGAAAAAAACGAGCTCGGCCAGTGATTTTTATACAGCCGGCGGCGGACTGACCGGCTGGCAGAACGGCCTCGCGATTTCCGGGGACTACTTATCAGCCGCTTCCTTTCTTGGGATTGCCGGTGCCATTGCGCTATACGGCTTTGACGGCTTTCTTTTCAGTATCGGCTATCTGGTAGCCTACCTCGTCGTTATGTTTGTGGTCGCTGAACCGCTCCGTAACCTCGGCCAGTACACGCTTGCGGACATGCTGAATGCGCGCTTTGATGCGAAAAAAATACGCGGCGCGGCGGCTTTCAGTACGATCACCATCGTCATTTTTTACATGATTGCCCAGCTTGTAGGGGCTGGTGCATTAATTCAGCTGCTGTTTGGCATCCCATACCTTTGGGCCGTTATTCTGGTAGGTGTGATGATGACTACCTATGTACTGTTTGGCGGCATGACTGCTACCAGCTGGGTACAGATTACGAAAGCTGTACTACTCATGATTGGTACATTGATTATTTCCATCATGGTGCTGTGGCAGTTTAACTTTAACGTCATTGCCATGTTCCGGGAAGCAGGCCAGGCGACACCGGCCGGAACGAACTTCCTGAATCCAGGCCAGCAGGATAAACTGCCGCTGGATTCGCTATCCCTGATGGTGGCGCTTGTGCTCGGTACAGCCGGCCTTCCACATATTCTGATGCGCTTCTTTACTGTTAAAGACGCGAAAACAGCCCGCAGCTCAGTTGTTACTGCTACATGGATTGTTGGTATCTTTTATATCCTTACAGTCTGCTTAGGCTTTGGCGCTGCAATTTTTGTTGGCCGTTCGGACATTATCGCTGCCAACCCGGCCGGTAACATGGCCGCACCGCTTCTCGCCCAGGCCCTTGGCGGTGATCTGTTGTTCTCCTTTGTCTGTGCCGTAGCCTTCGCAACGATCCTCGCCGTTGTGGCAGGGCTCGTGCTTTCCGGAGCCAGCGCCTTCGCCCACGACCTGTACGGACAAATTATTAAAAAAGGGAAAGTAACCGAGCGCGAGCAGGTAGTCGCAGCCCGTACCGCTTCCCTGACAGTTGCTGTTCTTTCCATTGCGCTGGCAATTTTTGCCCAGAATTTAAACGTAGCCTTTCTCGTGGCACTCGCCTTCTGTGTAGCTGCCAGTGCGAACCTGCCGGTAATTGTGTATACGATTTACTGGAGACGCTTTAATACAAACGGCGCCATCACCGCGATTGCGGTCGGCCTGGTCAGCTCGGTCGGCCTGGTAATTATCAGCCCGAACGTTATGAACCCGGACGGCAGCGCATTTATCGCCGCCCAGGCAATTTTTCCGCTCACGAACCCGGCCATCGTATCCGTGCCGCTTGGCTTTCTCGGCGGCTGGATTGGGACGCTTGTTTCCAAAGAAGCGCAGTCCGGACGCTATGACAAAGTACTATTCAAAGCCAATACCGGTTACCGCGAATACGATCTGCAGGGCCGGGCCATCAAAAAAGACGAATAGTCCCATACAAAAAGCACCGGAGCGCTCCGGTGCTTTTTTACATATATTTGTTACTGCAGGACCGGCACCCAGTTTCCGTGACGCTCAAGCAGTTCATCGCACATAGCGATAATGTCATCCGGCGAAAGCTCTGCAGCTGTATGAGGATCAAGCAGCGCAGCCTGGTAGACGTGCTCTTTTTTACCGGAAACAGCTGCTTCCACGCTCATGATCTGCGTGTTGATGACATTGCGGTTCAGCGCTGCGAGCTGTTCCGGCAGCTTGCCTACGTAAGTTGGAGTAACTCCGTTTGCATCCACAACACACGGCACCTCCACACACGCTTCCTCAGGCAGGTTGGAAATCAGGCCACCCGTGTTCATGACGTTACCGCCAATCACAATCGGTTCGTTGTATTCCATCGCTTCGATCATATACGAGGCATACTCCTTCGAGCGTTCGTGCGTCAGCTGCTCGTTTTCGACAAACTGGTCACGCCGTTCTTTCCATTCCTCAATTTGGTGAACACAGCGCCGCGGGTATTCATCGAGCGGAATATTAAATTTGTTAATCAGTTCGGGATAGTTCCTCTTGATATAATATGGATAATACTCTGCATTATGCTCCGAAGACTCAGTAATGTAATAACCAAACTTTTCCATCATGTCGAGGCGCACCATATCCCCGTGCGTTTCCTTTTGTTTTTCTTTGGCACGCCGCTTAATTTCAGGATACAGGTCGATGCCGTCCTTTTTTACTTCAAGCAGCCAGGCCATATGGTTAATGCCAGCAATTTTGGCACTGACGCCTTCATCGTCCATTCCGAGCAGTTCAAACAGCTCCGGCACGCATACCTGCACACTGTGACAAAGACCGACAGTGCGTATGCCTCCATGTTCTGTCATAGCCTTTGTCAGTGCTGACATCGGATTCGTATAGTTCATAAACAGCGCATCCGGACATACATCCCGCATATCTTCGGCAATTTCGAGCATAACCGGGATGGTCCGAAGGTTTCTGAACAGACCACCAATACCGTTTGTGTCCCCGATCGTCTGTTCAAGTCCATATTTTTTTGGCACCTCAAAATCAATAACAGTAGAGGGCTCATAGCCTCCCACCTGAATGGCATTAACGACGTAGGAAGCTCCGCGCAGGGCTTCTCTTCTGTCATTATGTGCTGTAACCCGGATGCTGCTTTCATAAGTATTAATCAAATGGTTCAGCATCTGCTCGGAGTCACTCAGCCGCTCTGCATCAATATCATAGAGGGCAACCTCGAGATGCTGCAGTTTTGGGGAAACGATACAGTCTCCGAGGATATTTTTAGCAAAAACAGTACTCCCGGCTCCAATAAACGTTAATTTTGTCATTTGTTTTCCTCCTTGAGTATTTGTAAGCGCATTCAAATATAAGTAGAAAAAGGAATTACCCCTTTTCTAATGAATCTAGAAGCTTGTTTGTCCGACTCCCGCAGCTTTCCCGTACAATCAGCTTTGACGGCAGGACCCACTTCATTGGCAGAACCGAATCATCAGTCATTAGCAGCTTACGCAGCCCCATCCGCCCCATTTCCTTTGTCGGGATATTTACCGTCGTAAGCGGCGTGCTCGCATACTGGGCAAGCTCCGTACCATCAAAGCTTGCAACCGCCACGTCCTCCGGCACACGGATGCCATGCTCCTGAAAAGCACGGAGCGCTCCTATCGCCATTCGGTCACTGGCAATAAAAAACGCTTCCGGCAGAGTGCCCTGCTCAATGGCTTTCCACCCCATCCGGTACCCATCGTCCATTGTAAATTCACCAATGTGTATATTGTTTTTATAGGAATAGCCAGAAGCGTCCATCAGTTGTTTAAATACGGTCTCGCGTTTGTCTTCAATTTCCACACTTTGGCGGAAACCGTGCTCTGCCTCAAGACCTCCAATATAGCCGATTTTCTTGTAGCCCTGGTCAAGCAGATGACGCATTACTTTGCCGGCTGCCTGTTCAAAGTCGATACTCACCGACGAAAACTGCTCATCGTTTGGCGAATGACTGATAAATACGACCTGTTTTTGGTTACGCTTCAGAAACTCAGCTACTTCCTTATGGATACGCCCGATCAAAATGAATGCGTCCACTTCCTGCACGGCTGGATCGCTTTGGATGGTCGGCAAATAAAATAGCCGTGCCTGCTCCACCCCCTGGCGCATGCATTCATCTTCAATTTCCTGACGGATTGGATAAAAGTACGGATCATCTTTTTCCAGGTCGCTTGGCTGGTTCAGCACGATTCCGATTCTCATTTTTCTTTTTCTGCCGTTTTTTTTTCGGGCCTTCACTGGTACGTAGGCAAGCTCCTGGGCAATCTGGCGAATTCTTTCCTTCGTGTCCCTGGAAACCGAGAGCGTTTCGTCGTGGTTCAGCACCCGGGACACCGTCGCCGCAGACACTTGAGCCCTGGCAGCAATATCTTTAATAGTAGCCATCACAACCCTTTCCTTTCAGTAAAAATTTACTTCATATTTTTATTAATTTACTTTACTTTATCAAAATTATTAACTGCTTACAATCATTTTTTCTCTTCACTCACAAACAAATCGCTAGTGAATTTAAAAATATAAAAATATGTTAACTAAAAATTTAACTAATTTCTTTTAAAAAAACCGAAGTACCCCGGGTACTTCGGCTTAACCGGCAATATGCTGCGCTACAAATACGGTTAGAGGCAGCATGAGCAGGCTGAATACGGTCGTTGCGATCAACGCCACAATTCCGAGCTGGTTGGACCTTCCATGCACGTAGCGTTCAAATAATACCGCCGCCAGCGTGATGGTCGGCATGGAGGATTGGACAATAATAATTTTACCGAGAAGCTCCGGAATCGGAAGCAGCCATACTAACAGACAGGCAATAGCTGGCACGGCAAGCACCTTTACGACTACGGCAGAGCCAATGAAACGCTTGTACCCTGTTTTCACCATCTTCCAATTAGCGGAGGTAATGGTAGGTATAAGCAGACCGATCAAAATCATCGCAAGCGGAGCCGCGAGCCCGGATATTGTATTTACTGTTTCGAGGAAAAACATTGGAATAACGAGCCCTGCAGATGCAAGCAGTACAGAACATACAAGTGTTAAGAACGGCGTGTTCAGAATTGATGTAAGCTGCTTGAACGAAAACCGCCCCGGCTTCAAAAGCAGAATACCAATCGTAAATACGCTTGTCGTCGTGCCGGCATCATAGACGGCCGCATAAGACCCCGCTTCGGGACCAAACAAAATGGTAATGAGCGGAATGCCGATAAACCCCGAATTGCTGCAGCCTGCAACAATTGCCAGCTGACGTGCTTCTATGTCTGTATAATGAAAGGAACGGCCAACCCCGTAGCCAACAGCCATGCCTGTCCACGTGAGCCCGAGTGCACATAAGTAGATCATGGCAAACGACGACCAGGTGGAGCTGTTGAAGTCGAGCTGAAAGATGCTGTACATAATCACGGCTGGCAGCGCAAAATTAATAGCTGTAAAGGAAATAAAACGGCGCGTTTCCACCGATACATCAATCGTTTTAGAGGTGATCACACCGATTGCGATCAACACAGTCATCATAAACACCGGTGTAATTATATCAATAATGGACATTTTTCTCGCCTCGGTTCTTACATTATTTTCCCTGGTAGTATACGTCCTTCATCTTAATATAAATCACAGCTGATTGAAAACAAATGAAAGCTTGAGGCATCAATAAATTTCATGCAAACGCTTCCCCTGCGTGAAAAAAGCTGTTCTCCTGCAGGAGAACAGCGGGCCGTTATGGCGTCGTTTTTGGCTCAGGATGCTTCTTTCGGTTCAGCAGCCGCCGCAGGTCATCTTTTTGCTGTCTGGAAACGAGAATGTACAGAAAGTCTCCCTCCTGGATCTCTGTATTGCCTCCGGGCGTCACAAGTTCATCGTTTCGCACCATCGCGCTCACAGTGGCATCATTGGGAAAATTAATTTCATACAGCTGTTTACCGACAATCGCTGATTCTTCGCTCGCTTCAAACTGTACCATTTCCGCATTCGCTGAGCCCATGCTTACAAGCTCGATAGAATGGTAGGGAATTTCTTTTTTCGGCCCTACCAGATGCAGAAGCTTTGCCACATAGGAGATGCTTGACCCCTGAATCAGCGCTGAGGTCAATACGATAAAGAATACGAGGTTAAAAATCAGCTGGGCATTGTCGAGTCCGGCAACCACGGGAAACGTCGCGAGAACGATCGGCACTGCTCCGCGCAGCCCTGCCCATGATAAGAATGTTCTTTCTTTCAGCGTATAGCCGAGAAATGCCGTAGATATAAAGACAGCGAGCGGCCTTGCAATAAACATCAGGATAAAGGACAGCGCAATACCGGCAAGCATGATGTCTGCCGTAAACACCTGTCCCGGAAAGGCGAGCAGGCCAAGAATAATAAACATAAGTATCTGGCTCATCCAGGCGAACCCTTCATTAAATTGAAAGATCGAGTAGCGGAATGTAAGCTCGGAATTGCCGATCACAAGCGCGGCTACGTATACCGCCAAAAAGCCGCTTGCACCAATGGCTGCTGTCACACTGTAGGCCAGAAGCGCAAATGCCACTGAAAAAATCGGGTACAGGCCACTCGATTCAAGGCCGATATGGTTAATCGCAAACGACGCGAAGCGTCCGACCAACAGCCCGAAAATGATCCCCGCACCGATCTGCCAGAAAAATGAAGGAATGAGCATCCATATGTTGGCATCCGCATTGGTCAGCAGTTCAATAAAAGAAATAGTTAAAAAAACAGCCATTGGATCGTTTGTGCCCGATTCTGCTTCCAGCGTGGCCCCAAGCTTGGCTTTAATGTTTCTTTCTTTTAAAGCAGCAAAAACGGCAGCCGCATCAGTGGAGCCGACAATCGACCCGAGAAGCAGTGCTTCGTACCAGGTAAAGTCGAGCAGCAGATACGCCACTCCTCCAATACATACGGATGTAATCAATACACCCGCAGTGGCAAGTGAAATTGAAGGCGCCGCCACCCGTCGCACCGTCGCCCATTTTGTCTGCAGCCCCCCTTCAAAGAGGATGATGACAAGGGCAAATATACCAACCAGCTGGGCTACTTCCGCGTTATCAAAATAAATGATTTCCAAACCATCGCTGCCGATAAGCATACCGATCAGAATAAACAGTACCAGAGCGGGCAGCCCAAGCCGGTTCGAGAATTTAGCAACAATAATGCCGGCTACCAGCAGCAAACCGACAAGCAGCACCACCCCATTATTTGCTTCTAAAAAATCCAATATGTTTCGTTCCTTTCATGACGCATACACTTCATACGTTATGTTTTATAGTTATCCGGTATCCTGGTAAGGAAAAATTACACGGCCAAAGCAGGAAAACGGCGGCCGCGCCAAAATGCTTGTCTGGAATTGGTACAGAAGAACGCAGTTTACTTCCTGCGTGAAACGGGGAAAATTGGTACATAATAATATACTCTTTTTATTTTAACATTGATTTTTTATTCTCCATAGTAATCGGCCCTCCGTCGTCTGCATGCGTAATGAAACCTTTCCCTGGGAAAAGACGTATAGTGGTATACGCATATTAATAAGGAGGCATCCGTCCATGGAGACGTCCCGGATACTCAAATGGGTCACCGGCGGGATCGAACTATTTCTTGGCATTCCGATCATCGGCGGGCTTATTATTTTCGGCACAGGCTATCTGCCACTGCAGATTATGCTGGTAGTCCATATCATCGCTCTTATCGCATCGATTTATGACAAACAAAAGAAAAGCGGCAACATTCTTGGCATCATCACCTCCGTCGTCGGCTATATCCCGGTTGTGGGTATGTTTATGCACATCCTCACCGGCATCTGGCTGATTGTAGAAGCCTTCAGCCAGCAGAATGAAAAAGAAATTTAAAGCAGGACGCGCCTTACGCAGGCGTGTCCTGTTTATTTTTACATAAAAACAGGAATACGATTTTTAACCCCTTCAGGAAAGGAAGCAGGTACCTATGACCAAATGGAAAACGGCTACACAGGCAGCGATGCTGCGTTCTTTTCAAAAACGGGTCAGCCAGCAGTCCCAGTCATATATCACCCCGCCCGCAGCGGACACGGTCAGCACTACCTCCTACCTGGTCGAAACAACTCCCGGCGTAACCCCGGTACATATTTATTACCCGATGGCAGATGTTTCCAAAAAACATCCGGTATACATTAATCTGCACGGCGGCGGGTTTGTGATGGGCAGCGCTTATGAAGACGAGGGCTGGTGCAAACACATTGCCGCTGAGACTCCGTGTGTGGTAGTGAACGTAGATTACCATCTGGCTCCGAAGACCCGCTTCCCGGCAACCGTACTTGAAGTGTTTGAGATAATTGAATGGCTTATGGCCCATGCCGGCCGCCTTTCGCTGCAGATGAATAACTATGTGCTCGGCGGACACAGTGCGGGTGGCAACCTTGCAGCTACGGCAAGCTTAATGCTGCGCGATACCGGTCATAAGCTTCCAAAGCTCCAGGTTCTCGACTACCCCGTACTCGACCTGCAGACCGATCCCTATGAGAAGCCGGCCTATTCGACCGCCATCCCGCCGTATATCGCCCAAATCTTTAACGACAGCTACCTGCAGACGCCGCAGGATGCCCGTCATCCCTACGCATCCCCTTTGTATGCTGAAGAGCTCGAAGGCCTGCCTCCGGCACTCGTTATTACTGCTGAATACGATTCGCTCGCCAGAGAGGCGACGCAATATGTGAGCCGCCTGGAAAAAGCCGGCGTTGCTGTGCAGCATTACCCATTTTCTGCGACCAGTCATGGATTTACGCACATGGGAAATGAAGAAACCGCGCTCGAAGCATGGACCACGATCATTCACGCGTTAAAACGCGCCTTTAAATAAAATGAACCGCCCCTACAAAAGGCGGTTTTTTTAATTACAGATCGTATCTTCGCAAATATCGCGGTTTTCCATGTCGATTTGAATTGTCGTATGATGAATGCCGTATTCCTGGTGCAGCAGCTCGTTGGCATTTTTTAGTGCCTCCTGCTGGCTCGTCCCTTCCTCCACGACCAGGTGGCAGCTGAGCGCAGGGAAATCCGACGTAATCGACCAAACGTGCAGATCGTGAATATCCTTGACATGCTCGATAGTCAGCAGGTCCTCTTTCACCTGCTTCGTATTGATGTCTTCCGGCGTGCCTTCCATTAATACGTGCACCGAGTCCCGCAGCACCCGAAGGCCGCTAATAAAAACAAGCACTGCCACGAGCATGCTTGCAATCGGGTCAGCAAGACTCCATCCAAACAGCATGATTAAAATCGCCGCTGTAATGGCACCGACCGAGCCGAGCAGGTCTCCCAGCACGTGCAAAAACGCACTCCGCACGTTTAAATTTTCATGGTTATCCCCGCTGTGAAGAATGCGGGCAACGATGATATTGACGATCAGGCCGATGGCGGCCACGATAAGCATCCCTGTACTGATAACTGACGGCGGATCCATGAGGCGCTGAATGCCTTCGTACGTAATATATACCGCAATGACAAGAAGCGCGAGGCCGTTGATAAAAGCGGCCAGCACTTCAAACCGGCGGTAGCCGTAAGTCTTCGACGAAGTCGCGCTGCGGCTGCCGTACCATATTGCCGCAAAGCTGAGCCCAAGAGCCGCCGAGTCACTCAGCATATGCCCCGCATCGGATAAGAGCGCCAGGCTGTTTGTCCACAGGCCGCCGATCACTTCAACAACCATAAATACAGTAATTAAAATAAACGACCATTTCAGGGCGGTCTGGTTTGTTGTTCCATGGTCGTGGCTGTGCCCTCCATGTGCCATATTGTCTCCTCCTGTTTCTTTATCTTTTATATTCAAATATTCCTTTGAGTATATTATACCACTTCTTCCTTTTCATTCAAACTTTCTTTTGAATAAAATAATGTCTAAATTTTTCCTTTGAAGGGAATACGTTAATGGACGTAGAAGTTAACGTTTACAAAACCTATACAAGGAGAAGATGTTTATGCATAAACTCGCCAAACAAGCAGGACTCAGCGCCTGCGGGCTGATCGCTGCAGCAGCTGCCTATGCATTCTTTTCGCCGCGGCCTGCTGCCTGGTACGTCAAGCGGGCTTTTAAAGGAGGGCTTGAAACCGAAGCCCCCGATTTTGCTGAAGCAGCAGAGCAAACGGTACAGTATCAGGATATTGATTATGAATCCCAATACCGCAACGGCCGGCTCGATATTATCCTGACCACAAAAAAAGAAGAAAAGACACCAGTCATTTTTTGGATGCACGGCGGGGCTTACGTGGGGGGCGACAAGCAGGACGCTTCCAAGTATGCTACTTACCTGGCGGCCTCCGGCTACAATGTGATTAATATTAACTACGCTCTCGCCCCGACTGCCGCTTATCCTGCTCCATTAATTCAGCTTGATGAGGCGTATCGTTACATCAAAAAGCACGCCGAAGACTACGGCATCGACTTAACCAATATTTTTTTCGCCGGCGACTCTGCGGGAGCCCAGATTGCTTCTCAGTATGCAGCCATCCAGCTGAACGAGGGATATTCTCCGTGGGTGCCGGTAAGGCGGCATATTGACCCGCTTTATATTAAAGGAGTGCTGCTGTTCTGCGGGCCGTATGATCTTCGCCAGATTGCGGGAGCTCCGCTCGGCTGGTTCAACCGCTTCCTATTTAAGCGTATTGGCTGGGCCTATATCGGCACCTATAACTGGGAGGAGGCCCCGGCCCTTACGGAAATATCCATGCTGCAGCGCCCGCCGGAAAAGTTTGCGCCAACGTTTATTACTGACGGCAACAAAAACTCATTTGACGCCCAGGGGAGAAAGCTTGCTGCCCTGCTAAGCCGCCGTGTGCCCGTCCGGGACATTTTCTACGACAAAGATGAATTACCGGTGGAGCACGAATACCAATTTATGATGGATAAGCCTGCCGCCCGGCAGACGTTCCGTTCCCTGACCGCTTTTATTGATACGTACAGCCGTGCGTAAAAAACAAAAAGGGCCTGCGCATGTTTAAACATGCGCAGGCCCTTTTCCCATGTGCTTATTACATATCCAAAAGTGTCTCCAGCCGGTTCATAATCTTCCCACCGTGTTCACCAACAACCACGTCATCTTCCAGCCGGATGCCTCCCCACCCTTCGATATAGACACCCGGCTCGATCGTAAGCACCATTCCGGCTTCAAGCAGATCATCGTTATTCCCATGAATTGAGGGCGCCTCATGCACGTCCATGCCCATGCCGTGACCAACGCGGGTAATAAAATGATCCCCATGCCCTGCTTTGGTGAGCACGTCCCGAGCCGCTTTATCCACGTCCCCTATTCGTCCGCCGTGACGGCACGCCTTAATTGCCGCCGCTTTTGCTTGAGATACA
This sequence comes from Marinococcus halophilus, assembly GCF_900166605.1. NCBI lineage: Bacteria > Bacillati > Bacillota > Bacilli > Caryophanales > Bacillaceae > Marinococcus > Marinococcus halophilus. The sequence continues at coordinate 532,617 of NZ_FVZD01000005.1, read as the reverse complement.
AGGTTAAGGCGCTGCTGCGATGTTTCATCCGCTCCTCCAAACACCCAGGTGCGCGTGATATCGGAGCAGAAGCGTCCGTACCGGGCGCCAAGATCGACTAAAATCAAATCGCCCTTTTGAAGCGGATTTTCTGATGGCACACCGTGCGGATAGGCACTTTTTTCTCCAAACAAAACAATCGTATCGAATGCCGCTCCGTCTGCGCCTGCCCGCTTCATCGCATCTTCGAGCTGATGGACTACCTGCCGTTCTGTTACTCCTTCCTGAAGTCCGGCTGCGACAGCTTTGAGAGCCTGTTCGGCAATATCCACTGCCTGCTGAATGTGTGTCAGCTCCTCTCGTGATTTAACCTGGCGGCTCTCCACCACCACACGTTCAAAATCGGTATAACGCACGCCAGGATAGATAAGCTGCAGCTTTTCAAACCGGGTCACGGATAAATGAGCTTTTTCCACCGCGATCCGGAAAGGATTGGGCAGTTGTTTATGAAACATCTTTTTAACGCTGTCCCACGGATCTTCGCTGTCCCTGTAGGTGACTATGCCTCCCTGCCATCCGCTGTTTATTACCAGGCTCTTTTCCATTTCCGGGCACACAAGCACCGGCTCTCCTTTCTGAAAAATCATAAGCATTAAAAGCCGCTCGTGCGGGTCCGAGTAAAAACCGCTCGCATAGTATATGTTAGCCGGATCCGTGAGAACGGCTGCATCCTCCTCCCGTTCCAGCAGCGCCTGTCTCCATAATTCGATTACCGTGGTCATTATTTTGCCTCCTTTACCTTTAGTATCGCATAATTTTTTATGTGCTTTCCAGCCGTCCCTTCTTCCCTTGAAGGTTTGTCCAACAGCAAAAACGGGAAATAATGACAACGACAAGTGAAACTATGCCCTTTTTGGATGCGTATATATACATAGATAACCAGCGGGGTGGTTTGGGCGCATACCGCGCAAACCATAAAGGGGGGCAGCATCTATGCAGAATCAGGAATGGGTCTTTAACGATATACTTTTCTTTTCTTCCCACAATTCAGTTCCAGTCTATAACCATGGCGGGGAAGCAGTCGGTCTGCTCGAGCGGGCCGACGCCAAATCCATTGATGTTAATACCGATCATATGCGTACCGGGGACGCGTACCGGTTTAAGGATACCCATGGCCGCACGAGGATGGCCATGGGCGTAAAAAAAGGCAAGATGCACCGCCGCCTCCGATATCATTACATGTTTCAGCCTTGCAGCGGAGCAGCAGAAATTGAGCTGCGGGATCAAATATTTTTTCCATATTTTCGCTTTCACGCTAAAGGGCGTATTGACGATGAACAGCTCGAAATTTTTCAGAACCGCCACGAGCAGCTGATCGTAAGGTGTGAAAAAACGACTGTGGCCACGATAACGTTTAAGAATTCCGGCTGGAAAGTTTCCGCCGCCGTCAAAAAAAACCAGGATTCGTGCGTGACTACTCCCGAATTTCTCACGCTTGCCTACTGTATGTTCCGCCTAAACGACTTTGAATCCTCCGATATAAAAACTCTGTAAGTACAATCTCCAGCAGAAGTTCCTTGATTCTTACCTGAAGGGAGCATAGATTGATGGATATGTACCGCATTCAATCGAGTCATTTAGCACAGGCCGGCTATGATCCATTCAGCGAGCTTCTTCGTGTTGAGTTTACCGATGGCAACGTCTATGACTACCGTGGCGTGCCCGAGCATATTTTCCGCGGCTTAATGGCTTCGGATTCTGCCGGCGAATACCACTACCGGCGCATACGTGACGTTTATCCGTATACGAAAGTCGGGTGACAGGAGCAGGGCCGGTGGCCGCTGCTCTTTTTACGGCTTTCAACAGATAAAAAAACCCGCCTTCCTGTTTGGAAAGACGGGTTCGGTCGTTTATTGATTAGTCCAGCACTGTTACTTCTACATCCTGGCGTCCAAATGCATAAGCATCAGATTTTGTCGGTACGTGAATGTCGATGCGGTCGTTGTTGATGGCGCCGCCGGTGTCCGCCGCTTCATATGTGCCCATGCCTTCAACCTTTACGGTAGATCCAAGCGGGATTACGTCCGGGTCTACAGCAATAACGTCAGCCCCGCGGTCTTTATTCAGGTTAACGCCTGTGGCAGTAATACCGCTGCATCCAGCACATTCAGCTGTGTAAGCAGTAGCTTCCATAGTCATGGTTTCGCCGCCGCTGTCTGCACTGCTGCTTGTGGATTCTTCCGAAGAGCTGCTGCTTTCGCTTTCAGAAGAGCTGCTGTCAGACGATTCGGATGTGGAAGCTCCTTCCACCGCTTCCCCGCTGTCCACGTCGTCAAGTGCTGCGCGGGTGTTTGGCCCGATAATGCCGTCCACAACAAGACCGTGGTCGCTCTGGAAGCTGCGTACGGCGCTGTCCGTAATCGGACCGTAAATGCCGTCTACCGCGTAATCGTAATAGCCTTCATCCTCAAGCACGTCCTGGGCTTCGGATACATCGTCCCCGCGGTCCCCTTTATTTAATAAGTCTGCTGCGTCCGACACGGCCGGCGCTGCTGTAAGCAAGCCTGTTCCAAGTGCAAGTCCGCCGGCCCATTTCATCGATTGACGTACAGAAAACATATGTGAATACCCCCAACTGTTTGAATTTCTCTCACAGCAAGAACTATAACGGACGGGGGAGGGGGACTTCAAGCTTATTAGTTAATTGTAATTACATTGTAATTTCTATGTAATTATTACTAATGGCTGATAAATTCCCATAACAATTCCTCTGTTTTTTACTTAATATATTTATACCCTGTGACTCGCGCCTTACAAATGAATCCCGTAAATCTTCTTTGTCATCATGAACAGCGACATGCTTTTCTTCTATTACAAAAGCTTTTTGTTTCTGTTACGGCAATTCTGCTTTTTTCAAGAAAGCAGTATGCAAGTAGGTATAAATTAACCTGTAAAAAAACCGGAAGCACTTTGCTTCCGGCCCAGGCTATTCTCCTTTGCTGTCTACGATCAATATATCGCAGTTAGCCGAACGGATGACGGCCTCCGAGAAGCTTCCCATCAGCGTGCGGTCCATCTTGTTTTTGCTCGTCTGCGGAAGCAGCACCAGATCAATCTGGTAGTCCGGCACCACCTTCTGCATGAGGGTCTGCGTCGGTGCCCCGTGCTCGACAATCAGCTTTGCATTGAGTTTCCCGTGCGTTTGGGATTCTGCTTTCCGTTTAACTTCCTGCAGCGTTTCGGTTGCTTCATCCTCTGCTTTTTTCAACACGTCTGGTTCATAGCGGGCAAACGGGCCGTAGCCTTTTTCCTCCACCATCGCAGCCAGGTGTAGATCTGCCCCGTGGAGCTCAGCTAAAGCACAGCCTCTGTGCACTACATGCTCCGGCACGCCTGCCGTTGGATGTACGCCGATTAAAATGTTTTTGTATAGTTCCATTATTTACACGCCTCCTTATTAAGTATATGGAATGCGTGTTATGCTTATTCCCCTCCACCTGTAAATCTATGCATTAATTGTAAAAACGGGGAGAATTCTCAGCAGTTATTCTTAACTGCGAAACACTGCGCACCTCTGTCCACGCAGGGGTGGCACCGCTTTGAATACGCGGAAAACTGCTTAAATATATTTCCAGGCGCAGGCGGTTTCCCGCTGAAAAACGATACGCTGTTCTGCCAATATTAATGGACAGCTCCCCGTCTGCATGCGGCTGGGCCTGCACGGTGTCCACTACATTCCAGGAGGCCCCGTCAGGTTTTACCTCACTCACCCGAAGGCCAACCGGGAGCCGTGGGCGGCTCGCATTCACCTGCAGGCACGCCTGCACGTTACCGGACACTTCCCAGTTTTCAGCCAGCGGACCGCTCGTATAAACCAGCATGTCGCTTCGCTTTTGTAGATGCTGCTGGTCAAAGCTTCCCGCTGGAAACCCGCTCATTAAAATACTTCCGCCGTTTGTCGGCACGGGATCCTTCGGATCATGTTCCACTCGGTGCCCAAAAGCCTGCCCCGGCGCTTTCACAGCCAACCGGCCGTCCTGGCACAGGTAAAACACTGCCTCTGTCTGCCCACGGGGTATTTCCCAGCTGCCCCGCCATTCGCCGGTGTGCATCACATAGTAGTGCACGGGATTGTCGGGTGCGGCCTTTTTCCCCTTCAGCCAGCGGTCAAACCACTGAAGAAATAACGCGGTCCGGTCGATCCGGGCATCCGGGAAAAACACATCCCCCGCCCGGCCGCTCTGATCCTCATGCGTCCAAGGACCGATCCAGAGTTCTGCCGGGCCGGCCGTGCTTTGATATAAATCGATCGTTTCCTCCAGGAAGCAGTCGTACCATCCAGCCAGAAACAGCGCCGGCACTTTGATCCGCTCCGGTTTTATCTGCATCCGCTGTCTGGTGGCTTCAGAAACACTGCCCAACAGAAAATCCGAGTAGTACGCCGGCATGCCAGCAGTGGTAATTGGAGGCCACACAAGCGGATCCCCTTTTCCAAGCCAGTACGGCAAATGCTCAAGATAGTGGCTGATGCGTGCCAGACCCTCAGCTCCTTGCGTCCGCTCCAGGTGATCCGGCAGCATTGATTCAGCGACCCACGTCTGCCATTTGCCGAGCTCAAACACGCCCCGGCCGCCCCGCATGGTGATCCAGCCGTCCGCAAACGCCATCATCGGCGCAATTGCCTGCAGCGATGGCGGCTGTTCAGCGGCTGCAGCCACCTGGGTGAAGCCGTGATACGACATGCCAATCATGCCGACTTTCCCGTTCACTTCCGGAAGACGAGCCGCCCATTCTACAGCGTCATAGCCGTCTGCAGCTTCATATATAAATGGATAAAATACCCCGCCAGAGGCAAACCGGCCGCGCACGTCCGGGATCACAACGACATAACCAGCGGCGGTCAGGCGCCAGACATCAACAAACGTTTCCCGGTAATGCCGGCTCGACTTATCGTACGGCAGCCGGAGCAGCAGTGCCGGCCAGCTCCCGGTTTTATCAGGGCGGTACACATCCGTTCGCAGCACGGTACCGTCACGCATCCGGCTTTCCACCTGTTCTTCGATCCGCATAGCCTTCCTCCTTTACGAGCGCACTTCCTCATGGCCAATCGAGAACGTGCCGCCTGAGACGTCTTTGACGTTGTGGACAACAATAAACGCATTCGGATCCACTTCTTTAATAACCCGTTTCAAACGCAGCAGGCGGTGCGAGTGAATAACAATATACAGCACTCGGCGCTGCTCCTTCATATATTCCCCCCGGCCGTCAAAAACGGTCGCACTTGAAGCCAGCTCCTTTGTAATACGCTCTGATATCTGCTCGGAGTACGGTGATACTACGTTGAGCGCTTTTTTGGAATCAAAGCCGCCGAGCACAAAGTCGGTCACGACCTTTCCAATATAAAGAGTGATCAGGGTATACATGGTGGACACCGGCCCGATAATAAAAATGCCCGCGATAACAACGAGCGCATCAAGCACGAGCGTCATGCCGGTGAGGTCCCAGCCGAGCTGCTGGTTAAAGGCGCGGGCGATAATGGACGTCCCTCCGACGGAGCTCCCGGCCTGATAGATAAAACCAAAGCCGACACCGGTAATCGCCCCGGCAAAAATAGCAGCAAGCAGCGGATCCTCCATTGGACGCGCGTACAGGCCTTCAAAAATCCAGATGAACACCGAAAATAACGCTACGTTAAAAATGGTTTTATACACCATATGGCGCGGCAGATAACGAATTCCGACGCCGAGCAGCAGAATAAAAATGATCGGTGTAGAAATACTGGGTGAAATGCCGATCCCGTAATAGATCAACAGAGACATCCCGACAATGCCGCCTTCGGCAATAGAGTTTGGCATCGCAAGCTGTGTCACTGCGAGCGCAAACAGCAGCGTGCCGATAATAATATACATTATATTTTTCATACGTTCTTTCCCCCCCACATATATATTTTCAGACAAAACTATATTATAACGCAAAAAAGAGCAGGAACGCAGCCTGCGTTCCTGCCCGCGCTTATTTCCCGCGTTTCTGGTCGAGGTTTAACGTCTTGACAATGCCAATACACATTAAAATAACAATGACTGACAGCGGCAGTGCGCTGACCACAATCGCAGTCTGGAAAGCGCTCAAGCCTCCAACTACCAACAGAATTGCAGTTACCGAAACGAAGAAAATGCCCCACATAATTTTGATCGACACCGGCGGGTTCAGGCTGCCCCCGGTTGTCTGCATTCCGAGCACAAATGTCGCAGAGTCCGCAGTCGTCACAAAGAAAATCGTCACCACTATAATGGCAAACACGGACATAACGCCCCCGAGCGGATACGTTTCAAGCACGTAAAACAGTGCCGTCTCAAGCGACTGCGATGATACCTCGCGTCCTTCGAACAGCTCGAGAAAAATTGCGCTTCCGCCGAGTGTGCTGAACCAGAAAAACGAAACGATCGACGGGACGAGCAGCACGCCCGCCATAAATTCACGAATTGTCCGGCCTCTCGAGATCCGGGCCACAAACATTCCGACAAACGGTGTCCATGAAATCCACCAGGCCCAGTAGAAGACGGTCCAGTTCTGGGTCCAGGATGCTTCCTGCTCATCAATTGGATCCATGCGCAGTCCCCATCCGAGGAAGTTCTGCACGTAATCCGACAGGCCGGAAGCAAACATATTAATTAAAAAGAGTGTCGGCCCGGCGATCAGCATAAACAACAGCAGGATGCCGGTCAGGCTCAGGTTGATGTTACTTAAATACTTGATGCCCCGCTGAATTCCTGTGCTTGCTGACGTCACGAAAATAATCGTCACAATCGTCATAATAATGAACTGCACGCCGAGAGTGTACGGCACGCCGAAAATAAACTGCAGGCCGGCGTTAATCTGCTGGGACCCGAGCCCAAGCGAAGCGGCGACCCCGAACAATGTAGCGAATACGGCAATAGTGTCAACGACATTGGCAACCGGTCCGTACGCATATTTCCCGAGCACCGGCCGGAGCGTGGTGCTCATCAGCCCCGGCGCCTGATAGCGGAACTGCTGAAGGGCAAGCGCCAGTGCCACCAGCGCATAGATAGCCCAGGCGTGCAGTCCCCAGTGAAGCCAGGTCGAGGAAACGCCGCGAATGGCATCACTTTCCGCACCGCCCTCGCCGTTTGGCGGACTCGAAAAGTGCCCGATCGGCTCGGACACGCCGTAAAACAAAAGCCCAATCCCAATACCTGCGGAAAACAGCATCGTAAACCAGGTGAGCCGGTTAAATTCCGGCTTTTCGTCCGGCTTCCCCAGCCTCACGTTTCCATATTTACTGAATCCGAGATAGACCGCAAAAATTAACAGAAGCGTCACTAAAATCTGAAAATACCAGCCAAAATGCGCAAATACAAATGCCTGGGCAGCAGTCATTGCTGCTTCAAGCTGCGATGTAAAAAATACGCCAAATGCTAAGAATAATAAGATAAGAACAATCGACACTTTTAAAACAGTTGTCATTTTTTTCATTATGTATGAACCTCCTCCATAGTCTTTCCGCTGCACTCGTTCACAACGTTCTTCATTATAGAGAAAGCCTCCTGAAAAGAAAAAACGCGTAAGCCCGCAAAAATCAGCGTAAAATCTATGCAATTTTTATTGCACAGAGTTTATGATTCATTATCTTATGTTTCCTTTCTTTTTCGCTCTCAGTGACCCCAATCTGCTTTTTTGTCTTTATTTTGAAACATGATACAGTTAGACGCATGGAAAACAGAGAACGCTTGATAAAGGGGGAGCGCCATGAGTGCCTCACGGGATAAAAAACAGCTGCTTGAACAATTGAATGAAACCGAACGGCAGATTGCCGACCGCATTTCCGACAATATGAATACATTCGGAGTGTCATCGACAGTCGGCCGGCTGCTCGGCATTATTTACATGAACCGTGAGCCGATGACGCTGGATGATCTGGCCGAGGCCACCGGAATGAGCAAGACCCGGATGAGCCAGGTGATGCGCCAGATGATTTCATTGAACATTGCGGAAAAAGAACATGTTAAAGGCAGCCGCAAAGAGCATTACAATGTGGAAAACGATTATGTGCAGACGTTTGTGTCCCTGTTTACGACAAACTGGCGGGAAGTGATCAGCAAAAACCGCCAGTTTGCCAATAAGCTGCAGCGCGAAATCGACGAAGTCGCTGCTGCGAGCGATGGTTCAGTTGAGGTGGACCAGAAAATTGCCGAGCTCCGCAAAGAGCTCGACGAATGGGTTGCTTACTATAACTGGATCAGCCGCCTCGTGGAATTTTTCGAAAGCGGAGATATTTTTAGCGCTGTTCCAATAGAGAGAAACGATAAAGGAGAAGATACCTAATGGGTCAGAAAACAATTGTTACAAGCGCCGTCACCGGCGCCGGAGAAACGACAGACAAAAGCCAGCACGTGCCGGTCACGCCGGAAGCTATCGCCCGTGACGCCATCGAAGCGGCCAAAGCGGGAGCCGCAGTAGCCCATATTCACGTGCGCGATCCAAAAACAGGCGCGTACAGCTTTGACCCCGCCCTCTTCCAGGAGGTCGTGGAACGCGTCCGTGAAAGCGAAACCGACGTGGTGCTTAATCTCACAGCCGGAGGCGGCGGCGACTTTGTTCCTGACCAGAAGCACCCGGCTGCCGGCGGCGAAGGCACGTTCGTGCAGACGCCGGAGGAGCGCCATCTCCCGGTGGGAAAACTCCTTCCGGAAATATGCACGCTCGACTGCGGCAGCCTGAACTTTGGCGACCAGGTGTATCTCGGCCCGGCCGGGTGGCTGCGTGAGCAGGCATCTCTGATTCAGCAGAGCGGTGTGAAGGCGGAAATGGAGTGCTTTGATACCGGCCACGTGCGCTTTGCCAACCAGCTCGTGCGCGAAGGCCTCGTGGACGGCGATCCGCTCTATCAGTTCTGCCTCGGCATTCCATGGGGCGCAGAAGCAGATGCGGAAACGATGCTTCACATGAGGCATCACCTCCCGGAGGGCGCCAACTGGTCGGCGTTTGGCATCGGCCGCATGCAGATTCCGATGGTCGCCCAGGCAGCCCTTCTTGGCGGCAACGTCCGCGTTGGCCTCGAGGACAATTTATATCTTGAAAAAGGCGTTCTCGGCACGAACGCCCAGCTCGTCGACAAAGCCGTGCAGCTGCTGCAGACGCTGAACGTTGAACCAATGACGCCGCAGGAAGCACGCGAGACGCTCGGCCTGACGAAACAATCTTAAATTTTTAGGAGGACCTCATGAATCCCACAACAACTACTATTGCCGTCATCGGAACCGGCGTGATCGGAAATGGCTGGATCGCCCGTTTCCTCGCGCATGGCTTTCACGTTACCGCCTGTGACCCGGCGGACGGCGCCGAAGAAAAAACCCGAAGCGCCGTCGCGTCGCTATGGCCGAAGCTGAAGGAAAACGGCATGCATAGCGATGCTTCCATCGATAAGCTTGCCTTTACGACAGACATCAAAGATGCTGTCCCGGATGCTGCCCTTGTGCAGGAAAACGTGCCGGAGCGTGAAGATGTCAAACGAAACGTGCTCGCCCAGATTGATGAACACGCGCCGGCCGAAAGCATTATCGCTTCGAGCACGTCGGGCTACAAGCCGACGACGCTTCAGTCTGATTGCATCCACCATCCGGAGCGCGTTATCGTTGCCCACCCGTTTCACCCCGTTTACCTGCTTCCGCTTGTAGAGCTCTCCGGCGGCGAGCAGACAACGAGTGCCGAAATGGAGCGCGCGCAGGCGATATATGAACTTGCCGGCATGAAGCCGCTCGTTATGAAGGGCGAAGTGGACGGCCATATTGCCGACCGCCTAATGGAAGCCCTCTGGCGGGAAGCCCTTCATATTGTGAACGACGGCCACGCTACCACCGAAGAAGTCGACAAAGCGATCGTCTACGGCGCCGGTCTCCGCTGGGCGCTCATGGGACCGTTTTTGACCTTCCACCTGGCCGGCGGCGACAAGGGAATGGCCCACATGCTCGAGCAGTTCGGCCCGGCTCTGAAAGCGCCGTGGACCAAGCTTGAAGCACCGGAGCTCACCCCCGGGCTGAGCAAAAAAGTTATCGAAGGAACAAAGGAGCAGTCCGGGGACAAAAGCGTTGCTGAGCTTGAAGAGCGCCGCGATGAGTTTCTTTTAAAGCTGATGAATCTGCTGCACGAAGGCAGCTACTGGCCGGCAGAAAAGGTAGAGAGCCATGACAGATAACCGCACCGTATGGAACGGGCACGTGGAACAGGAATGGGTGGACTACAACGGGCACATGAATGATGCGGCTTACGCTCTTATTTTCAGCCGCGCACTGGATACCATGTTGGAAGAGGCCGGCCTGACCGCCCGCTTTATCGAGCAGGAGCAGTACACTGTATTCACCCTCGAAACGCACCTAATGTATCTGGCAGAAGCCCGCCAGGAACAGCTGCTCGCCGTGTCAGTAGTGATCCTCGACCAGGACGCCAAGCGGCTGCACCTGTGGTTCGAAATGCTGAACGACCAGAACGAGACCATAGCTACAAGCGAACAGATGGTTATGGGAATGGATCAGGCCGCCGGACGCCCCGCCCCGTTTTCCGAAGCGCTTCAGCGGGGCTTTGCCCGTGTTCCGGTTCTTTCTCCGGAAAACTGGCCGGACAAAGCCGGCCGCTCGATTGAAATCAAACGAAAATAACAAGGCATCAGCCGGCACTCTTCAGAAGAACACCGGCTGATTTTTTCAACTGAGCAATTTTCAGCTTAACAACAGGCATTGGCAGGAATAGGGACGTAGAAGGAAGAAAGGAGTGGCGCCGATGCCTGTATGGAAAACCTATCTGTATACGTCCCTGTTGCGCGCGTTTCAAATACGGCTGCGCCGCTATTCACCGACCCACATTACACCGCCGTCCGCGAATACGGTGCGCACGGATTCTTATATCGTAGAAACGGCTGCCGGCGCGACGCCCTTACACATTTATTACCCCGAAAAGGCCGGCGGGACAGCCCTTCCAGTATTTGTGAACCTGCACGGCGGCGGCTTTTTCATGGGCAGCTACGCTGATGACGAAGGCTGGGGCCGGCACGTCGCCGAGCTTACGCCCTGCGTGGTGGTAAATATTGATTACCATCTGGCTCCGCGCAGCCGGTTCCCGTTTTCGATTTTTGAAGTACGGGATGTGCTCACCTGGCTGCACGCTCACGAAGATTGGCTCGGACTGAATATGGAACGCTTTGCGCTTGGCGGGCACAGTGCCGGCGGCAACATCGCAGCCGCGACGCTGCTGCTTTTGCGCGACACCGGGGCGCCGATGCCGGCAGCTCAAATTCTGGACTCCCCGATTCTTGACCTTGCGACCGACCCGCGGGAAAAACCGGTATTTCCCGGAGCCATTCCGATCTTTGTGGCGGATTTATTTACAGCCAGCTACCTGGAAACGAGCCAGAGCGCCGCTCATCCGTATATTTCTCCGCTTCGTGCTGAATCGCTCGCCGGGCTGCCGCCGACACTTGTGTTCACTCCCGAACACGATTCCCTCGCCCAGGAAGCATTCCGGTACGCGGGACGCCTGAAACGGGAGGGCGTGCCGGCGGAGTACCGCATGTTTCCGAATACGATTCATGCATTCACCCATGTTGGCCGAAAAAGCACAGCAAAAAAAGCGTGGGAACTTGTCGTTTCCACGCTTCAGGCCCGCCTCTTATAGGCGGGTTTTTATATTATTCTTTCGGGTGAGCCGGCTGCTGGTCGAGAATCTCCTTCAGCACCCAGGCGTGATTTCGTTTCACGTCTTCTGACGAAAATACGAGCGTCACGTCCTTGTCCTGCATCCGCACAATTTCTTTCAGGCGCTGCAATTCTTCGCGTTTGAGCTCATCCTGCTCAAGCTCTGCCTTGTACGCTTCCTTGAAGTTGTCGAACTTTTTCGGCTCCTCATCAAGCGCCTTCTGCAGCTCCTTTGACGGCGCAACGCCGTCTACCCATTCATGAATATCAGCGCGCACTTCTTCCACTTCGTTCGGCCATTCCTTCTCAACGAAAATCCGGTAACCGTCGTCCGTATCTGCTTTCTTATGGAGCCGCTTGCAGTATATTGGCATTGGTATCATCCTTCTTCTATATAATATGGATTCTCTCTTCCCGGCTCTTTCCTTTCCCAGAAGAAGGGCAAACGTGTAAAAGAAAGAAACCTTATTCAAATTAGCCGACGATTTTAAACATAAAAAATAAACCACCTTTGAGTTTACCCGGCTCATGTGGTTTATTTTCCTCTAGGCCGCCCCCTTTGAAGAGTCAAGCACTGCTGCTTTCGGTCCTTGTTCGCGCACAAACCATTATTGTTGGATAAATTATACTACAGGCGGGCGAAGCTATTCAAGCTCCTCCGGCCCCAGCCTGCAGCGTGCTGCCTCTTAGCATTCTACTGCCACAGATCCGCAATCCCCTGCAGCGACAAAAATCCTGCCACCAGTGTTACCAGCACTGCCACTATCCCGAAGATGAGCATCCAGGCCGGGTGCCTGTAGTCTCCGACGATGGATTTTTTCCTGGAGGCAATAAGCACTGATCCAAGAGTCAGTGGAAGGATTAACCCGTTTAAAGCACCCGCAACAATCAATAGCGTGACTGGTTCGCCGACAATAGCGAAGACAATCGTGGAAAAAGCAATAAAGCCGACGATCAGCCATTTATAGTATTTTTCAAGCTGCGGGTGAAAGGAACGGATAAATGAAACGCTCGTATACGCCGAACCGATCACCGAGCTGATTGCAGCCGACCAGAGCACGACACCAAAAATTTTATACCCTACATTACCGAGAGCGATCTGGAATACGGAGGCCGCCGGATTTCCTTCATCAAGCGTATACCCTGCAGACACCACGCCCAGCACGGCAAGAAATAATAGGACTCTCATTACGCCGGTCGTCAGTATCCCGAAGTTCGCGGCCTTTGTCACAAGCGGCAGGGCCTCCTTCCCCTCGAACCCCCGGTCGATCAGCCGGTGTGCACCGGCAAAGGTAATATAGCCGCCCACGGTTCCACCGACCAGCGTCACGACCGGAAGCACCAGTGCCGCATAATCCTCAGGGAACACGCTCCGGACCACAGCTTCTCCCACCGGCGGGTTCGTCGTGATCATAACGTAGCCTACCATGACAATCATTACGACGCCTAAAATCGGTATTAGAATATCAATGACTTTTTCCGCACTTTTTACAGTAAAAATAATAATCGCCAGGATCCCGGTGATTACCGCCCCCATCTTCGGAGAAATGCCAAACAGCACGTTAATGCCAAGGCCTGCCCCCGCCACATTGCCAATGTTAAAGGCAATGCCGCCGAGTACGATGAGTGCCGCAACCAGAAAGCCCAGTCCCGGAAACACCATGTTGGCCACGTCCTGCCCCCGCTTGCCCGAGACCACCAGCACCCGCCAGATATTTAACTGAGCTCCTATATCAATAATAATCGATGCTAAAATGGCAAAAGCAAAGCTCGCCAGAAACTGGGAAGTGAATTGGGTCGTCTGCGTCAGGAATGCCGGGCCGATGGAAGAGGTGGCCATTAAGAAAATGGCTCCCCACAGCACCCGCCGCTGTATACCTTTGTTCACAAGACCGCTCCGGTTCTGCTCCATGTTCACCGCCGCCTTTCTTCTATCATTCGACCGGCTGCTGCAGCTGTTCTACTCTATACGCATGGCGAATCGTCTGATTCCGGACCGGGTCGTGCAGTTCAAATTCATAATAATCGGCAAACGCCAGCGATTTAGCTACTGTGTTGATCGTCGCTGAAAAAAAGAAATTTCCCTCTGTGTGTACCTGCATTGATTCAAAATGCGGGGCCCACTCCTCCGGCGTCATTAAATCGGTCACCTTCCCCTGCTGATAAAGCTCTTTTTCGTCTCCCGAGGACGCCCAGCAGGCAAAAGTAATCCGGTCCCAGTGATCTTTCACATCGGAGTACTTCCAGATGTCGCTGGCAATAATGTTGGGATACGCCTGCTTGGACATCGGCACACTGAACGTTTCCAGCCTGCGGTCCGTGTGGTCACTCCCTACGGTGACGTACAGCTCGCCTTCTGCCCAGATTAGTACGTACTCGATTTCCCCACTTGTTTCTTTGTGCTGAACCTGGATCGTGCCGTCTGTGGTTGGGTTGTTGTTGGCGATTGGATATAGCGTCGGCGTCGTTTGGGGCGTCGGCACCCCAAGCTTGGCGAGTTCATCGATATGCTCCTGTACCTTTTCCTGATCGCTCCCGGCGTACCCGGCATTAAACACCCGGTTCACATCCACGCCGATCTCTTTTCCCGAGGGCTGCTCGCGTAACGTCAGATGATTTTTCATAGACCGTTCCGCTCCTTTCTATAACTATCGTTATTCGTACAAATCCGGTACCCGGCTGTCGAAAACAGGTACATTTTTACGGACGTCAGCGACATTGGACAAGTCCAGGATTTCCCGGAGCGTTTCCTCGTGCTCCACGCTTCCCTTCTGCAGCACGTTGCCCCACGGATCAATAAATGCCGAGGATCCGGCGAACGTGATGTTGTCGTATTCGCCCGGGCGGTTGCATGTGACGACATACATTTGATTTTCCACCGCCCGCGCTATACTCAGCACGTCCCAGTGATTCCGGCGGCTGTCCGGCCATTCTGCCGGGATAAACAGCAGTTCGCATCCCTGCAGGGCGAGGCTCCGGATGATCTCCGGAAAACGGAGGTCATAGCAGATCACGACTCCCATTTTGATCCCGCCGAGTTCAAAGACCTTCACCGGCTCACGTCCGCCGCTTAAATACGCCGGCTCGTTCAGCATCGGCACGAGGTGCATTTTGTCGTATTCATACACAAGCGCTCCCGTGTTATCTATGACAAGCGCCCGGTTATATACCTCGCCGTTTCTTTTGACCGCGATGGACCCTCCCATGATGTGCACGTGATGGCGCTTCGCTGCCTCCTGTAAAAAGCGGATCGTTTCACTGTCCCCAGGGTCTTCTGCGATCTCCCCGAGCTCCGGCAGCGTATACGCTGTTGTCCACATTTCCGGAAGCATCACTACATCCACCTCGCCGAGCTCCTGCTCCCCGAGCCACTGGCGTACTTTTTTCCGGTTTGCTTCCGGATCTCCGGCGATAATATCCATTTGATAAACGGCAATATTCATCGTTTTCCTCCTCATGCTTACGCATCCTGTTTGTTCCAATATACCACCCGGCGGCGCAGGAGAAACAGCATCGATTGCCCGGCACTCATTTCATTTCCCGCCGCAAACGTTAAGGAACGCTCCCCGCCTCGTACGGTGAGAAAAGAGGCTCATAAACAGAAAAAACTCCCGGACAACAACTCTTGCCGGGAGTTTGGTTTGTCTTTTTATTTTTGCTGACGGACCAGTGACCGGTCGATATCCTTCATACGGGCACGCCCGGTCAGTCCCATCGTTAAATCGGTATCAGCCAGCAGGTTCCGCAGTACTTCATAGGCACCATTTTCCCCGTCCATGGCCAGGCCATAAATATATGGACGGCCGACCAGCACCGCTTCGGCACCGAGCGCCAGCGCTTTGATCACATCCGCTCCGCGGCGGATGCCGCTATCCATCAGCACCGGGACCCGGCCGCCGGCTGCTTCCACCATTTCGGGCATCATATCAATCGCAGCCACCGCCCCGTCCACCTGCCGGCCGCCGTGGTTGGACACGATGAATCCGTTAATATCGTATTCCAGGGCTTTTTTTACGTCCTCCGGGTCCAGCACACCTTTTAGAATAATCGGCAGATTCGTCTGCCGGCGCAGAAAGGCCAGATCCTCCCAGGAAAGGGCGGCGTTCGTAAAGATTTCCACAAACTGCTGCACCGCAGCCGCTATATCCTCTTCGGGCGGCCGCTCCAGTTTCGCACGGAAGGCCGGATCCGACAGGTAATTGGCAATGCCCTCCGCCTGCAAAAACGGCAGATAGCCGTTTTCCAGGTCCTTCTCCCGCCAGCTAAGCATCTGGGTATCAAGCGTTGCGACAATCGCCGTATAGCCGGCCTCCTCGGCCCGCTGCAGAAAGCTTGCCGTTACGTCTTTGTCCTTGCCCCAGTAAAGCTGGAACCATTTCGGCGCATCGTCAAGCTCTTCTGCAATGCGCTCCATCGTAAACGACGAGGCGGTACTCGCCACATAGGGCACGCCGGTCTGCTTTGCTGCCCGCGCGGCCGCGAGCTCTCCTTCTTCATGCGCTATCGTCTGTACGCCAATCGGCGCCATCAGCACCGGGAACGGGAGGTGTTCCCCAAGTAACTGGATACTCAAATCCCGGTTCTCCGTATCCACCATCATCCGCGGCAGCAGCCGCCAGTTGTCGAGCGCCCGCCGGTTTTCGCCGGCGGTGTTCCCGCTCCCGGCCCCGTCGGCAATGTAGTGATACGGGCCATCCGCAAGTCGTTCCCGCGCCTGCTGCTCCCAGTCCTCAAACGATACGGGCAGCTCCTGTTTTTTCGTGTCCGGATGGTACATTTTAAACTGAACATCGTTGCCATAGCCGGCCATAGCATCCTCCCTTTCTTTTTACTTCCGGGTCACGTGCTTCATTATCATTTTACTGTGCGGAAGCGCCGGCATGTCGTTAAAGCTGTAGCTTACGTCCTGCTCCGGGATTCCGTACGTCATCCGGTTGGCCAGGTAATCGAGGCCCTCCTTCATAATTTCTACCGTAATCCACTCCCCGGCACAGCGGTGGCCGTAGTCATAGTCACCGCCGCCCTGGGGAATAAAGCTGAACGGGCTCTCCTTCCAGCCCTGAAAACGGGTTGGATCAAATTTCTCCGGATTGTTCCAGAGGTCCGGATGGTGATTGGTTCCATACAAATCCAGCAGCACGAGCCGGTTTTTCGGAAAAGCGTAATCGTTCCAGGTAAAACCGTCCCGGACCCGCGCCGGCACAAATGGGAAAAACGGGTAAAACCGCCGCACCTCCTGCACAAACATTTTCAGCTCTTGTTCGTCCTTGGAGGCCAGCCTTTCCCGCGCGGAGGAGTGCTGATGCACGGCAAGGGCGGTGAAATCCACATAGATCGCTACTGCCACAATCGGCCGGACGATGTTCAGTACTTCTACCGCTGCCGTATGCGTATCCAGCAGCTCCCCGTCCAGGTCCCGGTGCCAGGCAAATACGTAAAGCGCCGTCTGCTCTCGCGGATGGAGCTTGCCTTCCCGTACATCCGTAATAATCTCCTTGATCCATTCCTCTGCCTGCGTGCGGGCTCTTCGTCCTTTCCAATGGTTCGGGCCGATCGAGGACGTCGACTCAATCATCAGCCGGATCATCTGTGCCTTTTCCTTGGCCTCATTCTGGCGAAACGGTACCCCGGCCCAGTCGCAGGCGGCCTTAAACAGCAGCGTCAACGCTTCGTCATACAATACGATCTCCTCACGCCGTTCCCAGCGTGTGAGCGCTTCTTCCCAGCGCTCCCGGGTCAACCGGCGCATCTCTTCCAGGCGGTCCCCGCTCATCAAGGACATAAACGCTGCTTTCCGGTGTTTATGGGCCTCGCCGTCAAGCGTCTGTACGCCGCCTTCCCCGAACAGCGTTTTCAATATCCGTTTCGGAGCTGCACCGTCGCGGCGGAACTTGCTTTCATCGTAAAACAGCTGTCCTTCTTCTTCGCCGCGCATGCAGATCACGGGCTCGCCAAGCAACCTTGTTTCAAAAATGTTGGATTGAAATCCGTGGCTGCGGTTTGAAACAAACAAATACCCTTCCTTCAAAAAATCCAGCGTATGCTCAATGCCTTCTTCACGCGGTATCTGCTTTGATTCTGGCATAATAATTGCCGCCCTCCATTGGAATTCAGATTTATAGTTATATGTTTCCAGTATCCAGCATGTTCAAACCGGAAGCCTTTTATTATACTAAGAATTATATCTTAAAGGAGGCTTATCTATGTCCATCGCTGATGATTGGATCACGCAGCTGCGTCTGGAGCCGCACCCGGAGGGCGGCTTTTTCCGGCAAACGATGAAATCGGAGAAAAATATTACTACCGCTAAGGGAAGGAACCGCGCGCAGTACACGAGCATTCATTTTCTCGTCCGCTCCGGCGAACCGTCCCGGCTGCACCGGCTGGAGTCGGATGAAATGTGGTATTTTCATACCGGTACTCCGCTCGACGTTCATATGATTCACCCGGAGAGCGGCCGCCATGAAATAATGACGCTTGGACCGAATCCAGCCAACGACGAGGTGCTTCAGGGCCTCGTGCCAAAGGGCATCATTTTCGGTGCCGAAGTCCGCAAGCCCGAACAGTTCGCTTTGGTCAGCTGTGTCGTCGTCCCTGGATTCGAGTTTGCTGATTTCGAACTGCCCGCTCGCGACAAGCTCACCGCGGCCTACCCTGAACATAAGGAAATAATTGAGCGGCTGACGTGATTCCATGCAAAAAGAGCCCGTGCAATTTATATGCGCGGGCTTCTCATCTTCAATCGTAATAAAAATCCTCTTCCCAATCAGCATTCTGCGTTTCATAACGAAGATCCAGGTATTCAAACACCTCATCCGATTCAGTATTCATGACTTCGACTGCATCCACTACCGGTGTGTTGGTAGTTGTAATTATCTCTTCCAGGGTATCATCCTCATAATAGCTGTACTCATATTCTTCAATTGCGTTGTACAGCTTGTCAGAGTAATCCTGCATTTCATCGAGAAATTCCTGATAGGTCATTTGAAACTTGCCGTATCCTTCCGGGGGATTTTGAAGGTCCCGTGCCTCTTCAATCGCTTCCTCCATGGAATAAATATCGGTGGTGGCACTATTATAATATTCACTATCTATATCCGCGCTGTTGTAGTAGGATTCCGAGGAAACAGCTACATAAGCAAGCTCTTCGTATACATCATTAAGATGATATAAAGCTGTGTATTCATATTCTTCTGCTCCCCCGCCGGCATCGCCTATTACTGGCTCTTCTTCCTTACTTTGCTCACTGTTTGCTTCCGAGTCTTCCTTTTCTTCATCGCTTGCTTCCGTCTCTGATTCTTCATTTTCTCCGGCCTCTTCTTCTGAAGATTCTTCTTGCTTGTCTTCACTCGCCACAGATTCTTCTGAAGTCTCCCCCTCTTTCGCTTCCTCATTCTGTTCTCCCTCACCCTTTGTTTCCTCTTCCGGTGAAGCAGTGATTTCAGAAGCAGCTTCTTCCCCGGTAACAAAATAATAAGAACCGAGGCCGGCAGCGAGTACACCGCCCATTAACATAGGACCGGCCACTCCTCCTTTTTTGATGATAAACAGAAAAATACTAAAGGCTAAAAAAATTGCTCCAAGTACAATGCCAGCAAGCGGCAATATAGACATCCATTCCAAGAGATTTCCTCCTTTGTTTGAGCATTTTTAAACTCAGATTTTAATAGTAATTAGAATCTTCCCAGCCTTCACCACCCACTTCTTCCACAAAATCATAGTGTTTGAACGCTTCCTCGGCGCTCGTTTCCAAAGCGTCTGCTGCTTCTTCTAAATATTGAGGTTCTTCATACACCAAAATAGCTAAAGTCCCCTCGTAGTCTTCTCCATTGTAATAATCCTCTATCGCTGGATACAGATCACTCGCTAAGAACAATAATTCGTCCAAAAAAGCTTTATAAGCTCCTTCGAATCCTTCATAATTCTCATAGCCTGCTTCCTCAGGGTAAATAGCATCAATAAGTTCCTCAAAAGCCAATAATTCTTTATGTGCCTGTTCGTACGTACTATAGTTATAACCTTCATCGTAATAATAGGTGTCGAGCGTTTCATATAGCTGTTCTGTTTGAACTAGAAGCTCAGTAATGTCTGTGATTGCCTGCTCTTCATAGGCTTTCGCAGAAGCACCACTACCACTTGAAGATTTTAAGTTGGAGTCGCTCCCGCTTTCCGCAGCATTTTCATTTGCTTCTATGTCTCCCATTTCCTGCGAAGCGCTTTGGTTTGAATCAGTGTCGTTATTTTTTTCTTTACTCGACGCACTGCTTGGCGTCACTGGATTGTCACTTTGCGAGGCAAAAAGGAAAAATGAACCGAGACCAAAAGCAAGTACCCCGGCTAAAAGCATCGGTCCGCCGATTGTTCCTTTTCGTTTCACAAATAAAAACATACTGAAGCCAAGAAGAATAGCTCCAACGACGATCACGACCAGTAACATAATTTCAGAAACACCCATGCTGGTTCCTCCTCTGTTATGCTGCTAGTTCGTTACAATCCAATCTTCCATAAACCATTCTTCTTCATCTTTATCGTATTCATACCAAATTTCAAATTCTTCCCGTGCCTGTACAGCATTTTCATTCTGGGCGTCCACATATGATTTTGTATAGTAACGATCGTCTCCCAGATACTCCGTTTCCGTTTCTTCCAACGGGGCCCACTCCGCCGTAGACGGACTGATTAAATTATCTTCGTAAAGAGCATGAGCCTCTGCCACTGCTTCCTTTTCCGAAACACCGCTTGCTTCCAGACCTGTAGAAGCGGAAATAAAAAACATAATTACTGCCCCCAGCACAAGACCCGTAGTTGCAAAAACCCAGTGCAGGCCGCCAATCCCTTTATGCTTTGGTTCAAGAGGCGGAGCTTTCACATTAGCGTCTTGCTTGTTTTCTGTTCCGGATGTGCGCCGGGTTCCTTCATTCTCCTGATTCTTGTTGTTTTCATCGCTCAACACGATTCCCCCTTAAAAGTATTTAATGCTCACAACCACATTTTATTGGTCCTTTAAGCTTAGTCTTATATACCTATTATAGAAAAATAATTTACATTTTCCTACTATAAATTGAAAAAAATTAGAAAAAATTAATTTATATGCTGTGAGATATATTTTCTGTTTCCCGCATTCATTTAAATCTCTTCTTTTTTCCTTCTCCCAACCAAAAAAACCCGCGCAGATCACACCTGCACAGGTCATTTTATCCATTAAGACGTCCGTTCTTCGTCTTTTTGTCCTTTATATACACGGATGGCTTCGGCCGGGAGCGGCGGGCTAAAATAGTACCCCTGGTACTCCTGGCAGGCTTTCTCTGAGAGCAGGCGCAGCTGCGAGCATTTTTCGATGCCTTCTGCGATCACGTTGAATCCGAGACGCTGCGCCATATGGATAATGCTTTCCACGATGGCTTCTTCGCGCTGGCCGTCCTCGATGCTGTCCATAAAGGTTTTATCAATCTTCAGGGTATTAATCGGAAAATCCTTCAGGTAGCTGAGCGATGAGTAGCCAGTGCCAAAATCATCGAGAGAAATACGAATGCCTTTGGCACGGATGCTTTTCATTAAAGGAACAGAATGCTCCAGATCCTGCACGATGCTTTCGGTCAGCTCAAGCTCCAGGTACTCTGGCGGCAGGCCGGTGGTTTCCAGAATCTCTGTTACCATTTTTAGAAAGTCGGGCTGCTGGAACTGCAGCGTGGAAATATTCACCGACATCCGGGTTACGGTGCTTCCCTCCCCTTTCCATGCCGCCATCTGCCGGCACGCTTCCTGGAGAATCCAGCGCCCAAGCGGCACGATCAGTCCGGTTTCCTCGGCAAGCGGGATGAATTCGGCCGGCGGCACCATGCCGAGCTCCGGGTGCTCCCACCGCACCAGCGCTTCGTATCCCTTCACTTCCCCCGTCACCACGTCCACCTGCGGCTGGTAATACAGCAGAAATTCTTCGCTGATCATGCCTTTGCGCAGACCGGATTCGAGCATCAGCTTTTTGGATACCTCGTCGTTCATATCCGAGGTGAAAAAGCGGTACTGGCCTGCTCCGTTGTTTTTCGATTTATACATGGCTGTATCGGCGTGCTTCAGCAGTTCCTCGGCTGTTTCCCCGTCATCTGGATACATACTGATGCCGATGGAGCCGGAAATAAACAGCTCGTTTTCTTCGATCAAAAGCACCTGGTTCAGCGTCTGCAGGATGGCCTGGGCCGTGTTCCCGGCCTGATAGCCTGTTACATCCGGCATCACTACAACAAACTCATCACCGCTCTGGCGGGCAAGAACATCAGTCTCCCGCAGCAGTTGAGCCATCCGTGCAGAGGCGGTAACCAGCAGTTCGTCGCCGATGCGGTGTCCGTAAACGTCGTTGACATTTTTAAATCGGTCCAGGTCAATAAACAGCACCGCAAGCTTCTTGTCCGACTGCCGGTCAATGGTGGCAGCCAGCTGCTCGTTCAGCATGCGCCGGTTCGGCAGCCGGGTTAAATCATCCCGGTAGATCAGCTCCTGGATACGCTCATTCTGCCGGGCACGCTCCGAAATGTCCCGGATAATGCCAATATATATATTTTCGCCGCCGCTCTCCTGCCGGGAAAAAGAGAGCTCAAGCGGAAACGTGTAGCCGTCCCGGTGAACCCCCTCCAGCTCCACGAGTGAGCCGCTTTGTACTTCTTCGCCGTTTTTATGAAAGTATTCCACTCGTTTACGGTAAGCGTCCGGTACAATAATCGAAAGCGATTGACCGACGATATCTGCTGCCCGGTGCCCGAAAATCCGCTCGGCGGCCTGGTTCCAGGAAATAATAAACATATCCATATTCGACGTGATAATCGCGTCGTTCGCCGAATGAATAATAGTCTGATACAGGCTGTCAATGTAATGCAGCTGCTCTTTTTTAAATTCCATCTGCCGGTCAAAAACCGCAACAATTGTCGTAATGATCAAAATGCCCATAATTCCGATGCCGATGAAAATGGACAGCAGATCGGCATTTACCGCCTCCGGGCCGGCCACAGCCATGCCGGCGCTGCTGTGTTCAAAGGAAGCAGCAGCCATGCCGGTGTAATGCATGCCCGCAATAGCCGCCCCCATCAGCAGTGAGCTGCCAATAAAACCGGCCTCCTGGCGCAGGCGGTTCCGGATCCGGGGGATGAGGGAAAGCAGACGCAGAGCTGTAAACGACGCAAGAAATGCAATCACCACAGACAGCGCCACTAAAAATGAATTGTACGTCACCCCGGCTTCCATCTGCATGGCTGCCATGCCGACATAGTGCATCGATACGATCCCGCTTCCAATTAAAATGGCTCCCAGAAGATGAACGAGCAGACGGGGCTGAAAAAATCGAAGAATCAGAAAAGCGAGCCAGCTTGCTGCTACCGCAAATACAATACTCAGCGCGAGCAAAAGCGGGTCGTATGTTACAGGCATGCCCATGTCGATGGCAAGCATGGCGATAAAATGCATCGACCAGATGCCCCCGCCCAGACAGACGCCCCCGCTCATGGCCCAGAGGGCTTTATGCTTCGTCCCCGACGTTTTCAGCCTCCCTGCCGCATGAAAAGCAGTATAAGAGGCCAGTGCGGCAATTATTAAAGACAATACAACCAGTCCGGGGCTGTACGATTCATAAGTAATATCCATCACGTTCACCTCTGGTGATCCACCACATATTTTAGGTATTTAGACTTGATTAACCTATACTATTTATCGGTTGGAAAGTCAACGCATTTAAATAACACCTGCTTTTTTATTTTCGGTTCTGGATTTATCAGGAAACGTTAGTACTAAATAATCAGCTGGCAGGCTTTTGATAAAATGTCCTTTTTACTCATTTATGCTATTTCTTTTGATAAAAGCGGTTTTGTGCAATAAAGATGATATGATTGAGAAGAAAGCCTGTACAGGCACGCAGGCGGAAAGATGCATTCCTTTCTGCGGGCAGGAAAACATGAAGTCGTGGAGGATTTTATGCTATCGGGATTTTTTATAAATATTACTATTCTTATATCCTTTATCTATTTGTTTCACCGTTTATTGTATAAGACGCCTTTAAGCACGTCTTCCCCGGTAAAACAAAAATTGGCCGCCGGCATTGCCAGCGGCTTTCTTGGCCTTGTCCTGCTCGTATATACAATTCCACTGAACGAAACGACCATCATTGATCTACGCCTTGTACCGGTCACATTGATGGCGGTTTTTGGCGGATGGATGCCGACTCTGATTACCGGAGGTATTCTTGCGTTCGGCCGGCTGCTGATGGATTTCAGCATGTCTTCCGTGCCCGCGATCCTGCTGCTCGGCCTGAGCGTTGGTTCAGGGGCTCTCATTCACGCCCTTGTTCAAAACGTCTGGCAGCGGGCGGGCTGGATGGTGCTTGTGACCAATGTGTACATGACCCTGCTGCTTTCCCAGCTGCTGCCTTTCGACAAATGGGCAGCTGCGGCTCTTTTTTATTCTTTCGCCTCTCTTTTGGGCACGGCCATTGCGGTTTATATGTTTGTCCATCTCACGCAGGTGAACCAGATGTTTAACCGCTACCAGTACCAGGCCTACCGGGATAATTTAACCACGCTCTACAACCAGCGCGCCTTTCAGGAGCTGCTCGGGCAGGCCGCCGAGGAATATCCGGCAAGCAGCCGCCCCCTGTCGCTGTTGGTGCTTGATATCGATTACTTTAAACAAATCAATGATACATACGGGCATCTTGAGGGCGATATGGTTTTAAAGCAGCTCAGTCATGTAATTGTTGCTTCTATCCGGCCGGATGATGTGGCTTTTCGCATCGGTGGAGAGGAATTCGGCGTGATTTTGTATGACTGCGACGAAACCCACGCGTTAACCATTGCCGAGCGTATTCGCACTGATGTCGCCCGCACCCCGTTTATCCTTTCCGGGCAACCCGCTCCCCAATTTATCACCGTGTCCATTGGGGTTGGATCCTACCCGGTGCCCGAAAAAAACGTTCATGCTTTGTATGAGCTGGCAGACCAAGCACTGTATCAGGCCAAACGGCAGGGACGCAACTGCGTCTGTGCACCAGAATCAGTAAGTTAGTTAAGCCAAAAGAGCTGCCCGTTCAATAGACAGCTCTTCATTTATACTATTAGTCTTTCATTACGCACCCGGCGTATCCTCGAGGTCATCTACCCGTTTCTCCAGATACTCGGTATCCTTGCGGGCGTTGAATTTTTCGGCTTTTTCCACCTTTACGCTGATATTGTAATCCGGGATCTTTGCAAACTGCTCGTAGCGTCCTTTTGGCAGCAGGAAGTTACCTTCTGGAAAATGAACGCCCAGGTTGCCCGGAGCCATATCAGCCATGCGTACCCGGCCCTGGAACACACCATACCGGTTGTACAGCACCACCGCTTCGCCGTCCGTGAGACGGTTGTCTCTGGCATCCGCTTCATTCATCAGCACATCGTACCGCTCTGCGCCGTTGATCGGATCGGTCGTTTTGTACACCATTGAATTAAACTGCTTGCCCCGCCGGGTCGTGAGGTAAAAGTCTCCCGGCTGCCGGTTTAAATCCGGGATTTCGACCGGGATCAGATTGCCGCGGCCGTCCGGTGTCGGGCAGACGCCGCCTTCGCACAGCCACGCACCACCCCACTGGAACACGTCACCCTGCTTTTTCAAATGCTGGACACCGTCGTAGTTCGGGTTTGCCTTCGCCATTTCCTCGCGCACCTCGTAGCCGTCCTTAAAATCAACCAGGTGGGCGGTTTCCGGCTTCACGCGTTTGGCGAGGTCAATGTAGATCTTCCATTCCGCGCGTGCTTCTTCGATTTTATTTTTGTTGCCTTCAATTTCCGGGGAAAAGTAAACCATCCGCTCGGTCGATGTTGATGTTCCGCCGTCCTCCTGCTCGTAGCGGGTTTTAGCCGGCAATACAATCACCGCTTCTTTCGCGTCCACAAGCGTCGACGTATTCAGGATAATGTCCTGATGAACGCGGACGTCAAGCTCCGAGAGCGCCTGTTCTACAAAGGCCGGATCCGGCATCGTCTCAAGGAAATTCCCGCCGGACAGGTAGTACATTTTGATTTTACGTTCGTGATCTTGTGGGAGCATAATGTTTTCAAGCGTCACGCCGACCACATCGCCCTGCCATTTCGGCACCTCAAAGCCCCATAGCTTCTCAATCCGTTCGATGTTACCGCCCTTAAAATCACCGCCCGGAAGCACAAACGGGTCGGCACCCATTTCCCCGCTTCCCTGTACGCTCGAGTGGCCGCGAAACGGCATCAGGCCGCTGTACTGGCGTCCGAGAAAACCTCGCAAAAGCGCGAGATTAGCCACCTGCGAAATGTTGTCGGTCGCAAAGGAATGCATCGTCAGCCCGAGGGCCCAGGCGAACACCGCATTTTTGCTGCGGGCGAGCAGGTCGGACAGCTCAATGATCCGCTCCTGCGTTACTCCGGAGGACGCCGTAATTTCCTCCCAGGACTGGGCTGCGACCTGCTGCTTCAGCTCCTCATAGCCATTCACGTGCTCATTGACAAAGGAGTGATTGATCGCGGACCCCGGTGCCTCTTCCTCCATATCGAACCAGTGCTTCATGATGCCGTGCATAAACGCAATGTCGCCGCCGATATTAATCTGGTAAAAATCATCCGCCACCTTGGTTCCGAAAAGTGCCGACTCCGGATTCGACGGAATCCAATACTCATCCATCGACGGCTCGCGGTACGGATTGATGACGATTATTTTTGTCCCCTTTTTCTTCGCTTCCAGCATGTACTTAGTGGAGACCGGTGAGCTGTTGGACGCCACGCTCCCCCAGAACATCAGCACGTCGGTGCCGATCCAGTCCTGATAGTTGGCTGTCGATGCTCCGACGCCGACGGAGCGCTTGAGCGCCGTCTTGCTCGGCGAGTGGCAGATTCTCGACGCGTTGTCGATATGATTCGCTCCGAGAAATCGGGAAACCTTGGCAGCCACGTAATAGGATTCGTTCGTAATACCGCGAGATGTCAGGTAAAACGCATACTGCTTCGGATCCAGTGCTTTCATTTTATCCGCAATCGTATCCATGGCCTCATCCCAGCTGAGCCGGGAAAATTTGCGTTCCCCCTTGCGGCGGATCATTGGATACGGCACGCGGCCAAGCTCACGCAGCTCAGTGCTCGAGTATTCACGCAGCTCATCAATATCCTTATTTAAAATCTC
The DNA here is from genome assembly GCF_900166605.1 of Marinococcus halophilus. Lineage (NCBI taxonomy): Bacteria > Bacillati > Bacillota > Bacilli > Caryophanales > Bacillaceae > Marinococcus > Marinococcus halophilus. Next base: position 505,771 of record NZ_FVZD01000005.1, on the reverse strand, counting down.
GTCCTCCACTGCGGGCATCGTATTCAGCCGCAGGACGTTCAGCCGTGTCGTACAGATGTGCGGCCCGCTGAGCGTCTGGTCATACAGCCCGGAGACCCCGAGCGCGCAGCCGTCACAGACGCCCTTTGTAATAATATTTTTGGCGTAGCCGAGGTTGTCCTTATTATTCCAGGCAATCTTCATCGTATCCCGGATATGCTTTGGCTTTACTTTGCCGAGCCCGAACGGAATCGGGCTTACCCAGTGCTCCGGCGCCGGCATTTTTGCTTTTTTCATTGGTCCCTGATGCTTTGTCTCTCCCATAACTGACCACTCCTCTATATGTAATAATAAAAAAACCACTTCACGCCCCGGAGCCTGAATCGCCCGGAGCGCAAAGCGGTTGAGTCTTTTGCAGGATCGCTGCGAAGTGCCTAACCGGCTGTATGTTTAAGAAAATTTCTCCTGAATGTTGTCACTGAATACAAAGATCGACATGCCAAAGTCCTTTTCGATATCAATATCCACATACAAATCGACGAACGTGCTGCCGAGGAATTCCTCCATCTCCACCGGATGGTTCTTTTTGTACATGTCCTTGACCATCTCGGTCCGGGCCGCCCGCAGCATCTGTTCCCCGTTGTCCGCGGCGGCAATAAACTTTTCCACCGGCGACAGATTGCCCTCCATCTCACAGATGGCCCAGTGCTTGCAGAAGGTCGTGCTGATTTTGCCCGGGCCCTTACCCATATGCCGTTTGCGAAATGCTTTGACCAGGTTGCTGAACTCAGCTTCGTATTTGTTCATTTTTTTCACCTTTACTATATTAAGCTCTCTAAATTTTATGCCCGGCGACCGGAAAAATCAACTCGAAAGTCTCTCTTTTTTGGCCGGCTCAGCGTTTGCCTGCTTCAGCTGGCGGATGTCGACCCGGATCAGCAGGGATACGAGAAGTGCGACGATAAACATGCTGCCAAAAATCGAAAGCGTGAGCGCGTAGCTCTCGGTGACGCTGCGGATCCAGGAGGCCAGCAGCGGTCCGGCAAGCCCGGCAGCCGCCCAGGCAGTCAGCACGTAGCCGTGAATGGCGCCCAGCTGCTTGGTGCCAAAGATATCGCCGATGTAGGCCGGGATGGAAGCAAAGCCTCCGCCGTAGCACGTCATGATTAAAAACAGTGCCAGCTGGAACAGGAGTGCTACAGTCAGGTTCGGCAGCGCAAAGAAAGTGACAATCTGGATCAGGAAAAATGCCGTGTAAACATTCGGGCGACCGAGATAGTCGGAAATGCTCGCCCAGGCAATCCGGCCCGCGCCGTTGAAAAAGCCCATCAGACCAACTGTCGTTGCCGCGGCGGCCGCCGACAGCCCGGCAATTTCCTGGGCCATCGGGGAAGCGACCGATAAAATCGCAATTCCGCACGTCACGTTAATGAACAGCATCACCCACAGGTACCAGAAGCGGCGCGTCTTGACTGCTTCATTCGCCGTCAGCTGTGCCAGGTCCGGCTTCTGTTTTCCGGCAGCTGCGTATTCCTTCATGTAGCCCTCCGGCGGACGCTCGAGATACAGCGCCGAGCTCATCATCACCGTGAAATACACGGCCCCCAAAATGAAAAACGTCCATGGAATACCGGCGCCTTCGATGAGAGACGCCATCACCGGGCTTGCAATCATGGCCGCAAAGCCAAATCCCATAATGGCAAGGCCGGTCGCGAGCCCCCGGCGGTCCGGGAACCATTTCACAAGCGTCGACACCGGGGTAATGTAGCCGATGCCAAGGCCGATCCCGCCAAGTATTCCGTACGTTATGTACAACAGCCACAGGGACTCCAGCATCGTCGCCGCCCCGGATCCGATCATGCCGAAGCCGAAAAAGCTCGCGGCCACCATTCCCGACACCCGCGGCCCGTGCTTTTCAACGAAATGACCCATAAAGGCGGCCGAAAGCCCCAGAAACAGAATCGCAATACTAAACGCCAGCGACACCGCGCTTAAATTCCAGCCATACGTGTTAATGAGCGGATTGGTGAAGACACTCCAGGCGTAGACCGAGCCGATGGAAATATGAATCCCGACAGCCGCGAGCGCAATCAGCCAGCGGTTTTTTGTTTTACTCATTTCTCCCACTCCCCAATATGTAATAATAAAAAAAGCGCCGCCTGTGCCGCCGGGAGAAAAATTCCCAGACGAAAACAGAACGACGCTTAGCTTTAGGCAGGACCTCTGCCGAAATACCAATGTAATCGTTTCCAAAATTATACTCATTTAAAACCGCCAACAGGACCGCTGCCGCGGTGTTTAAATGTTACAGCTTTATGAACATCTTTATCATAGCTGTTTTTGGGCTGAATTTCAATTGTTTTTTCTGATCGTTTACGTTTTCGCTTCACTCCCCCGCACGCGCGGCGCCCGGTACGCCATCAGCGCAATTCCCATGGCGACTACGACGAGTGCACTTCCGGCCCAGGAGGTGGCTGCGACGACGGATTGTTCCACGACGATGCCGCCGAGAATGGAACCAATCGCAATACCGACCTGGAGCGCCGACGTGTTGACGCTCTGCTGGATATCCGACGTTTCCGGGGCGACCGCGATCAGATAGCTCTGCTGCGCCGGGGCGATCGACCAGCTGAGAATACCCCAGATGATGACAGCTGCGATAAAGAGAGCCATCGAGTTTGTCGCAAACGGCAGGATGAATAGGATCACCGCAAACGATGCGATGAACGTAAGCGACATTTTTTTGGATCCGAACTGGTCGGTCAGCCAGCCGCCGACCCCTCCGCCGGAGACCGCAGCGGCACCGAAGATGAAGAACATGGCGCTGATCCAAAACGAGTTCAGCCCCATCGTTTCCTGCATGAACGGATTAAAGTAGCCGTACAGCGTGTAGTGGCCCGCAAGCACGAGCAGCGTCACGCTGTGAATGCCGACGATCTTGATATCCTTGAGCGAGCGGATCTGCTGGCCGACCGTGACCACCTGCTCCGGCTGCATACGCGGCAGAAAGCGGACTATGAGCACACCAATCAGTACCGTCAGCACCGCGATCATTACAAAAATGATCCGCCAGCCGAACGCCTCGCCGATAAGCACGCCAAGCGGCACCCCGAGCACAAGCGCGGAGCTCACGCCCATCGTGACGAGGCCGATGCTTCTGGAGCGGTACTTGGCCTCCACGAGCTTCGGTGCCATCGTGAGGGCGAGCACGATAATAAGCGCGGCGCTGGCCGCTGTCACAAACCGGGCTGCCATCAGCACCGCGAATGTCGGAGCAAAGCTTGCGCCGATATTTGCAACAGCAAACACCGCAAGTGCCCACATGTAGACGGTTTTGCGCTCCACGTTGGACGTAAACGACAGTAACAGCGGCCCCGCCACCGCAAACACGAGGGCAAAAATTGTAATCAGCTGCCCGGCAATCGCAATAGAGACCCCTAAATCGTCCGAAATGAGCGGAAGAATCCCGCTGATAATCAGTTCGACCATGCCGACGATAAACGCCGACACCGCCAGTAAGTAAACACGTGAATTCATAAAGCAATGACCTTCGAAAGACTCCTTCGTCTTTCGTTCCTTTCTATCCTAAAATCTTCTATTTCATTCTAACATGAACCTCACATCGAAAACGATACGCGGCCTGCACGAAAAAAGCAGCACCCAAACCGGGTCCTGCCTTCTCTCATTTATATCAGCTGCGCATTTGGTGTCGTTTTTTCGTGATTCTGGTACTGCCTGGCCATAATGCCTTCCGGGGTAATCTCCCAATCGGTGATTGAAAGCACCAGTTCATGGCGAAAACCGGTCAGACGGCAGGAGGCCAGCTCCTCTATGTGCACCGGGCGCCCCTGCAATTCCTCCAGCAGCTCGTACGTTTCCGGCTTCCACATCATATATTCATCGTAGAAAAAAGGAATAAGTAATCCTTCCTTTCGCTCCTTCGCCTGTTCGAAGTTAACAATTGCACTATCACGAAAAAGAGAGCCGATGTCTTCCCAACGATCCGAACGTATCTGAGCAGCAATGAATGTGTTTCTCATCAGTGACAACTCCTTTCCTCCATCTATTCCCAAAAGAAAGGAAAGTTAGTCATGAATGATGAATGTTTTGTAAGAAACACTACCATTCACTGCGGCTGAAACAGCTCCACGAGCAGAAGTGCCACGGCTCCCAGCATTGTGGCCCTGCTGCCAAATTCGGTAATGACGATTTGGGTCTGCTTGGCCTGCTGGGTGAGTCCGCGCTCCTGAATCGTACGCCTGATCGGCTCGAGCACGTACGTTCCGGACTCCGAGACCCCGCCGCCAATAACAACCTTGGTCGGGTTGATGATATGAATCAGATTCGTAAGGCCGATGCCGAGATATTCCCCCGTCTGCCGGAGAATATCGATAGCTAGCTGGTCGCCTGCTTCAGCAGCGGTAAACACGACCTCCCCGCTCACCTGCTCGAGGTCTCCTTCAATCAGCTTCCATATGTGACTATCGGGATGCTTTTTCAGGCTTTCCACGGTTCGATCGGCGACCGCCGGCCCGGAAGCAACCGTCTGCAGACAGCCGTTGCTTCCGCACGCACAGCGGCGGCCGTGTACGTCAATAGCCATATGGCCAATCTCCCCGGCGATATCGTATTCCCCATGATACAGCTCGCCGTTGATGATAATGCCGGAGCCAATCCCGCGGCCGACGTTAACTGCGACCATGCTTGTAACGTTTTCCCCGCTTCCAAACCAGGCTTCACCGAGCGCCATCGCCCGCGCATCGTTTTCTACTTTCACAAGAAAACCAAATTCTTTTTCCAGCTCTTCTTTAATAGGAATATTTCGAAGGTGCAAGTTCGGCGCAAACAGCGAGGTTCCTGTGGCCACATCGACCACCCCGTGCATCGCCACGCCAATACCGACGACTTTATCCCGCATGAGCGGAATTTCATTTAATAAATCATGAATGCCTTTTTTTACGACATCCAAAAATTCCGATTCCTCCGTCAGGCTAATGCTTTCTCTCAGGTGATGAATCACCGTGCCGGACAGATCGGCAAGCCCAAACTCCACCTCCGTCGGCCCGGCGTCGAGACCGATAATATAAAAATCACCGCTGTTGATCACAAGCATCGTCGGCTTCCGGCCGCCCTGCGAATCGCCGAGGCGGCTTTCCTTCACAATCCCCTGCTCAATCAGCTCACGCACATTCGCGCTCACCGTCGGCGGAGTCAGGTTGGTTTCTTTCGCAATCTGGGCACGTGAGATCGGGCCCTCGCTACGAATTTTGTTTAATACAATTGATTTGTTAATGGATTTCATCCATTGAAAACTGCCGGTTTGCATAACTGTTTCCCCCGTTTCGCGGCCCCTGGTTCTTCTTCCACGTGCCCTGATGCAGTGCATAGAACCTGCGCGGATTTTCTATGTCCTATTCCCCGCGCAGACGCAGCTGAAAATGAAAAGGCTCAGTGTACAGCCGGTACGGCTCCAGCACATCCGGACCACAGCTGGCTGAACCGAGGCCGTGCTGCTGGTGGTCCACCTGCACCGTCACGTAGTCCGCTTTCACCAGCTCATGATGGTGACGGGCCTGTTCCACATTTTCGCGGGTATACTCCTGAATTGTAAAGTCAAAGCGCTCGCCGCGGGCTTCAGCTGTTAATGAAACCGCTCCGCCTTTGATCGTCATTTCGCGCACGTTGTGGCGGTTCCCGTTTTCCTGCGGAAAAATGTAAGGGATCATCAGTTCCGGCACCGGCAGCGACCACTGGCCGCGCCGCACGGACTGCCGGCTGTCGCGGTAGGCTTCTCCCGGTCCAAGGCCGATCCAGTCCACCTGCTGCATGGTTTTGGGCACGGTCCATTCGATGCCGACCCGCGGCAGTGTTTCCGGATAATCGCCGTACGGCACCACAGAAACATCTATATCCACCGTCCCAGAAGGCGCAATAATATATGTCCAATCGACATGCATCCCCCACGCAAGCCCCGGGGGTGCGACGCTTTCTTGAACGGTTACGTGCACCGCTTCGCCCTGCTCGGCCACTTCGACTTTTTTCGTCCGCGTAAGCAGATAATGGAGCCCGGACAATTTCCATGTGGTCTCCGATGGTACTGGCTTCCATTCCTTCTGCCCCCAGCGGTCATTATCAATCGGCGCCCGCCACAGATTCAGCTTCGGCCCGTGCTCGATCAGCGGCTCCCCGTTATGCGTCCACGCATTCATTCTGCCGGTCTGCCGGCAGAATGCCAGATGCGTTATTTCCCCGGAAATAACCCACTCGGCCGGGGTTTCTGTCACGGCAAGCGAAGTTCCGCCGCCGCTTTTATCCGCCGCGTCTCCCGGAAGCACTGCCTCCTGCAGCACGTGCTCGCTCCAGGCCACTTCGTGCCCGGCCGATGCCCACGGCGTGTCTTCTCTCAGCGAGCATTCCACGGAGAGTACCACTTCTTCGTCCTTTTCTGCCTCCACGGTTTCATACGGAATGCTGAGCGGCTGCGACGAGCGTGCCGGCACTTCGATACCACGGAGTTCGCCTGCCTGAACGGTCGTACCGTCAATTTTTACCTGCCAGTGGACCGCCAGATGCTCCGTGCCGAGAAAATCATACTCGTTCACGATCCGGTACTCCCCGTCACTATCCGCCTCCACCCAGATCGGCTGAATGATTTTTTTGTATTCCCGAAGTGCCGGGGACGGTGTCCGGTCCGGCATCAGCAGGCCGTCAATGACGAAGTTGCCATCATGCGGGTATTCCCCGAAGTCGCCGCCGTAAGCGAAGTACTTCTTACCATCATCCGTGGTACTTAAAATGCCCTGGTCGATCCATTCCCAGACGAACCCGCCCTGAAGCCGGTCATGGCGGCGGATCGTTTCCCAGTATTCCTTCAGCCCGCCCGGCCCGTTGCCCATAGCGTGCGCGTATTCACACAGAATGTGCGGTTTTTCATAATCCGTGTGTGCCCCGAGCCGGTCCATCACTTCGACACTTGTGTACATGGTCGTAAACACGTCGGAGGCGGTCGGGTCCTGGTCCGGCTGGTTCCGTACCGCTGCTTCATTCATCAGCTGGCGTGTTTCGCCTTCATAGTGCACGAGACGCCCCGGGTCACGATCCTTCGCCCAGTCGGCCATTGCCTGGTGATTCGGGCCGAAGCCGGACTCATTGCCAAGCGACCACATGATGATCGACGGGTGGTTTTTGTCGCGTTCGACCATCCGCACCATCCGGTCCAGATAGGCCTCTTTCCATTCCGGGTCCCGGCTGAGCCGGCTCCAGTCGTTTATCACATCAAAGCCGTGGCACTCCAGGTCTGCTTCATCGATCACATACAGTCCGTAACGGTTGCACAGGTCGTAAAAGGCCGGCGCGTTCGGATAATGCGCGGTGCGCACGGCGTTAATATTGTTCTGCTTCATTAATAGCACGTCTTCCTCCATGCGTGCTGCACTCACCGCCCGTCCGGTTTCCGGATCGTGGTCGTGGCGGTTTACGCCCTTCAGCGTAATCGGCACACCGTTCACGAGAAAGACGCCGCCCTTCAGTTCGACAGACCGGAAGCCAATGTCGTGGACAACCCGGTCCACCTCTTCTCCGCTGTCGTCTCGTACCACGAGCACGAGCTGATACAGATACGGCGACTCCGCCGACCATTTGTGGGGATTCGCTACGTGCATATCCGCGCTTGTTCCCGAGCTGTCCGCCGGCAGCTGCGCCGTACCGATTTCTTCTGCCCCGTCATACAGATAGGCGTCGACCGTATAGGCTTCCTCCGCCCGGTTTGTGTGCACGTCTATCCGGCAGACCGCGTCCCGGTACTCCTCGTCGAGCAGAGTACGAACGAAAAAGTCATTCACATAGACGGGCGGCTTCACCTGCACGGACACGTCGCGGAAAATGCCGCTCATCCACCACATATCCTGGTCTTCGATGTAGCTGCCGTCCGACCACTGGTACACCCGCACGGCGATATGATTGGTGCCGGCATTCACAAGCTCCGTCACATCAAATTCACCTGGCACCCGGCTGCCCTGGCTGTAGCCGGCTAACCGGCCGTTCACCCAGACGTGAAAGGCGCTGTCGACGCCTTCAAAGGCCAAAAGCACCGTGTGGCCCTCCGGCACTTCCGCCAGTTCAAAGGTCCGTCGGTAGCTTCCGGTAGGATTTTCGGACGGAATGTTTGGTGGGTCCACGGGAAACGGATAAATCACGTTTGTATAATGCGGACGCCCGTAGCCGTGCAGCTGCCAGTGCGACGGCACGGCGAGCGTATCCCAGTTTGCATCGGAAAAGTCCGGGGCATGAAAGCCTTCCGGTGCCTCCTCCGGCGACGGTGCATAGTGAAATTTCCAGTCACCGTTCAGCAGCGTGACGTTCCGCGCGCCTCCCGCTTCGCTTTGTGATACGAATGAGGCCCGGGCCGCCCGGCGGTTCCGCTGCAGCGTGGTTAAGTCTTCCCAATCTCTTTGCATAGCAATGCCTCCTACTTGGACTGTTTAATAATCGTGATGCCGCGTGGCGGGAGCGTGAGCGTTTCATGAACTGCTTCCCCGCTCACCAGGTTCGTTCCGGCCAGTTTCTTGGACGTCAGGCTCTGCTTTCGCTCGCTGAAATTGGAGACAAACAGGTATTGATGGCTGTTGTTTTCGCGTTTTTGGACAGTCATACCACGCGGGAGCGGCACGTCCACCAGACGTTCGACCCCGCTCTCCCGCAGGACGGAGGCATAGAAATCATCGTAAAATGATTCCTCCGGGCGGGCGGCTATATAATACGCCTGCCCGCCCCCGTAACGGTTTCGGGCAAGTGCCGGCCGGCCGGCATAAAAATCGTCCCGGTACGCAGCCAGCACCTCGGCTCCTTCCGTGTGAATCAGGTCGCACAGCTCGGTGAGCGTGTATTCACCCCCGAGCTCCGGCACGTCCGCCCGCTTGACCATGGTGTTTTCTTCCCCGTCGACGAGGCTGTCGATTTCCTCGGACCAGATGCCGAGCACGTCGCGGAGCGGGCCCGGAAATCCACCTAGAAAGCACAGGTCGTGTTCATCCACAATGCCGGACCAGTACGTGGTGATCAGCGTGCCGCCGTTTTTTACAAATTCGGTAATTTTCTCACCGACGCCTTCTCGCACCATGTACAGCATCGGGGCAACAAGCACCTTGTACGGCGAAAGATCCTTGTCCATATCAATCACGTCCACCGGCACGCCCTGCTTCCAGAACGCCTTATAGTGGTCTTTCACAGTGGCTTCGTAATGAATGCCGCTGTTTCGCGGCCCCTGGGCGTCCTTGACTGCCCAGCGGTTTTCGGTATCAAAAATCACCGCCACCTCCGGCTGCACCGTCGTGCCTGCGAGCTCACCGGCTGCTTCAAGCGCCCGGCCAAGCTCAGCTACTTCCCGGAACACCCTCGTCTCGCTATGGCCGGCGTGATCCACCACCGCGCCGTGAAATTTTTCGCTCGAGCCGCGGCTTTTCCGCCACTGAAAGTACTGCACCGAGTCGGAGCCGTGGGCGACCGCCTGCAGCGACGACAGCATATGCACCCCCGGCTTTTTCAGCTTGCTGAGCGGCTGCCAGTTGGTCGTGCTCGGCGTGCTTTCCATCAGGAAGAACGGCTGGCCGTCCTTCATCGCCCGGAACCAGTCATGGTTCATGCCGACCCAGGCACCCAGGTCCGTGTCATCCTCCGTGTAGTGCCATGTCGGGTACGAATCCCAGGAAATAAAGTCGACGACCTTGGCAAATTTCGCATAATCCAGTTCATCAAAAGCTTCCATAAAGTTGGCGGTTGCCGGCAGCTTCGGATTGGCCTTGCGGAACGGCCGGAGCTCGTGCTCGTAAAAATCAATCGTCTGGTCGGTCACAAACCGCTTCCAGTCCAGGTTCAGCCCGTGCACCATCGTTTCGCCGTGCGGCGCCGGGGATTCAATCTGCTCCCAGGAGGAATACGTGTGGCTCCAGAACGTCGTCCACCAGTCATGGTTCAGCTGCTGGAGCGTGCCGTATTTGTTTTTCAGCCACTGCCGGAATGCCGCCTGGCAGAGCGGGCAGTGGCATTCGCCGCCGTATTCGTTCGAAATATGTAGCCCGATCACCGCCGGGTGATGGGCGTAGCGTTCCGCGAGGCGGGCGTTCATCTGTTCCGTCTTTTCCCGGTAGACCGGCGAGGTATAGCAGTGGTTGTGGCGCAGCCCGTGCAGGTTGCGCTGCCGGTGCTCATTTACCCGCAGCACCTCCGGATACCTTTCCGACATCCATGCCGGACGGGCGCCGCTCGGCGACGCGAGAAAGGCGTAGATCCCGTTCGCCTCGAACTGCTCGAGAATACGGTCAAGCCACCCGAACGTAAACGTCCCTTCCTCCGGCTCCAGGCTCGACCAGGAAAAGATGCCGACCGACATGACGTTGCAGTTGGCCTCCTTCATGAGCCGGATGTCGTCTTCAAGCTTATCGGGATAATCGAGCCACTGCTCGGGGTTATAGTCAGCCCCGTGCAGAAGCGTCCCCGGCGCCGGGAAAATGGACTGGTAGTCACGTTTCAATATATATCATCCTTTCAAAGCTGTGGTATTTCGTGTGTCTTCCAAAAACCTATTCCTTGACCGATCCGCCCAGGATCCCGGCAATAAACTGCTTCTGCAGGATCAGGAAGAATACCATGATCGGCACCACGGAAATGGCCGCACCGAGCATAATCTGCCCGTAATCAATGTCCGACAGGCCGACAAGGCTCGAAAGCGCCACCGGCAGCGTGTACATTTCCCCGGAGTTCAGCACCACAAGCGGCCAGATGAAGTTGTTCCACTGGAACATAAACAGGAAGATGGCGACAGCCGCGAGCGCCGGACGCATGGTCGGCAGCACAATTTTGAAAAAGATCCGGAACTCCCCGGCACCGTCCACCCGCGCTGCCTCCAAAAGCGTCGTCGGAATGGCCTGCATGTTCTGGCGCATGAGAAAAATGGCGAACGGATACGCGAGCTGCGGCAGAATAACTGCCTGGTACGTGTTCAGCCAGTTGAGCTCCACGAAAATCCGGAACAACGGAATCAGCGTGACGTGATACGGAATCATCATCGACAGCAGCAGGATAAAAAAGATAGCGTCGCGGCCTTTAAATTTAAACTTCGCAAACGCGTAGCCCGCCGCGCTGCATATGAGCAGGCTAAGCGCGGTAAACGTAATGGCGATAAACAGCGAGTTGAACACGACGCGCAAAATGCCGATGGACTCATTCAGGTTGATAAAGTTTTCGATCAGGTACGTGCCGGGAAGCAGCGACGGCGGAATGCCGAAGATTTCTCCCGACGGGTTGGTTGCCCCGATAACCATCCAGTAGAATGGAAAAATGGAAACGATGACGCCTACTGCAAGCAGAGCATACAGCACGATTTTTTTCGGCAGGTGTTTTTTTGGCGTATTAGCCGTTGAAGTACTCAATCCCGATCACTCCCAACTCTCAGCTGTATCCAGGACAATACAGCGATAATAATTACCAGCACATAAGCAATCGCCGAGGCATAGCCGAAGTCAAAGTAGCGGAAGCCCTGGTCATACAGGTACATAATGACCGTCAGGGTGCTGTTGTTCGGACCGCCGTTCGTTAAAATGTACGGCTCGTCAAACAGCTGGAGCGTACCGATCGTGGAAAGCACCACCGTAAACAGAATGACCGGCTTCAGCTGCGGAAGGGTAATATAGAAAAACTGGCGCACCTTGCCCGCCCCGTCGATGCTTGCGGATTCATACAGATCCTTGGAAACGTTCTGAAGGCCGGCAAGCAGGATCACCATGTTGTAGCCCGTCCAGCGCCACGTAACGACGAGCATAATTGACACCTTCGCCCAGAATGGGTCGTTCAGCCAGGAGACTTTTTCCAGGCCGATCGTGGAAAGCACGTAGTTGACGATCCCGTAGTTGCTGTCCAAGAGAATGATAAACACGATCGATGCCGTAACAAGCGCCGTTACAGACGGAAGGAAAAAGGATACCCGGAAAAAGCCGTTAAAGCGTATGAGTGCTGAATTGAGCATCACCGCAAGCAAAATCGCGAGCGTAATCATGATCGGCACCTGAATAATCAGAATCGTAAACGTGTTAATGAGCGACTGGTAAAACAGCCCGTCGTTAAAGAGCCGTATGTAGTTCTGTAAGCCGATAAAGCTCATTTCTCCCCCTTCACTAGCCTGGAAGCTTAATATAAAGGAAGAAATAACCGGGTAAACCGTAAAGACGGCAAACAGAAACACGGCCGGAAAAACGAGAATGTAAGGAAAGGTTTTCGGGGTGATCCATTTCTTTTTGGTTTTCGTCTTTTCTTCAGCGTGCTCCGAGTTAACGTTTTCCATGTTCGACATGTTGTACCTCCTTATAAAAATGGGAGAGCAGGCGCTCTCCCGTTCATTCGTTATTGTGATGTTTCCCGGCCGGTTTCACTGGCCAGCCGTTCAACCGCATTGCTCATAACATTGCTTGGGTCATTGCCCTCGAGAATGACCGAGGACTGCGCGTCCATGATCACATCTTCCGCCCGCGGGATATCGGAGTTGTAGACCGGAGGCTCAATGTTGTCGGTTGTATCAGCAAGCAGGCCGTAAACCGGCTCATTGTTAAAGTATTCCACCGGCTCTTCAAAGATTGGATCCTCATAGGTGCTTGTGAGCGACGGGAACAGGCCGTAATCTTCAAAGGCCTGAATTTGTACGTCTTCATTGGTTGTAAAGTATTCGGCGAACGCATAGGCCGCGTCCTGATTTTCCGAAGACTCCAGCACCGCCAGGTTGGATCCGCCGGAGTTCGCTGCCTGCGGCGTGCCCTCTTCAAACGTCGGCAGCTCCATGACGCCCCACTGCCCGCTCATGTCCGGAGCCTGGTCCATGATCGTGCCGCTGTACCAGGCGCCTGTCGGCACCGAAGCCACATCGCCGTTTACAGTTGCCCCGACCATCGCATCCCAGGTGTTAGCGTTATAAATCAATTCCTTCTCGCTCATTTCCGCCATCAGATCCATCGCCGCCTGGGCTTCGTCCGTATCGAGCTGGATTTCACCGTCCTCATTAAAGTAGTTAACCCCCTGCTGGTCTAAAAATATCCGGTACGGAGAGTCATCGGAGGTTACCTGCACCGGCAGCATGAACGCATCCGTTTCTTCCACGACCTTTTCACCGGCAGCCACGTAGTCATCCCACGTTTCAATATCATCCGGATTCACGCCCGCCTCTTCAAACAGGTCCACCCGGTAGAAGATGCCGGCCGGGCCGATGTCCCACGGCATTGAAACAAAGTCGCCGTTTTCGTCCTGCGCGGCATCCACTTTAAATTCGGTGAATTTATCCCCATGCTCATCAAAGCCGTTTTCCGACAGGTTCATGAATCCATCCGGAAATTGGGATTTGTAGTTTTCCAGCTGGGACGATTCAAGCGAAACCACGTCGGGAAGTCCGGAACCGCCGGAGCCAAGGCCGACCGTTAGCCGCTCGTACACGTCATCCGTCGAGCTGTCCTGGACCGTAATCTCCACGTCCGGATGCTCTTCCATAAACTGCTCGGCAGCCTGCTCCAGGGACGAGGCTGCCACGTTCCACGACCATACTTCCACTTCGCCGCTCAGTTCACCGTCGCCGCCTCCGCCATCGCCGCCACTGTCACCACTTCCGCCCCCGCTGTTGCCGCTGCATGCTGTTAACAGGCCTACCGACGCTGCCCCCGCTACTGCCAATTTCCAATATGATGTTTTCATGAACCCATCCCCCTCAAGTGTGATACTAGCTTTTGAAAGTCATGTATGTAGAATATATTAAAGCGTTTTCAAAAGTTAGTAAAATAAATTAATTAACTTAGTGTTTATTAAACAGGATTTTGAAAGCGTTGTCAATTTATTTTGGATTATTGTGATAATTTATTTTTTATGCAACTTAAGAAAACTGCAGCTATTAAAAAGCTACAGTTTATCAGTCTTTATTACTTTTTAAATATGAAAAGATTATCTATAGATATTTTCTAGTTCTAATGAGCATTAGAACGTAATTTTTTATTTTCTGCGCTACTACCATATTTATCGTCTGGAACTTCTTGTATAGTTGGAACTACACCTAAAATTGGTAAATTAAGTTCTTTTTCAATATCTTCTTCGGATTTAAGAGACTTATCCAGAAATTCTTTTACTATTACCCATCCGCTACTAATAATTAAACCCACCACAAAAGCAATTAATAAATTTAAAAAAGGTTGCGGCGAAACGGGAGAGCTACTTTCAGAAAGTTGAGCTTCAGAAAGTATACTAACATTATCTACATTCATAATTTCTGGAATTTGTTGTTCAAAGGTTTGACCTATAGTATTTGCCAATTCCACTGCTGTTTGGGGATCAGAATCCGTTACTGTCACTATAGCTACTTGAGATTCTGCCTCAGCTGAGACGTTAGTTTTAGAACGTAAGCTTCCTACAGATCCATTAAAATTAGTTCTTTGAGTTACCGGTTCTAATATAGCTGGACTAGTTATAATCACATTATACGTATTAATCAATTCTCTACTCGATTCGATATCAGTAGTAGAGGATTGTTCATTTTCACTTTGAGATTGATTAACTAATATTTGTGTAGATGCTTCGTATTGTGGATCCACAATAAAAAAAGTATAAATAGCACTTAAAATAGTAAATATAAGCGCTGTAGCGATAAGTAATTTCATCCTCTTCTTTAATATATTAATCAGATTTTTGAAATCAATAGTTTCTTCCATAATGTCCTCCATTATAAAGCTTTAGGTTTTTTTATGTCTTCTCTTGCCTCACCCTATATACGAAAGATAACAGAAAGTTGGATTTGTGAAAATTTCAATGAGAGCTTTAAAGAATTCCAGAAATTTCTTTGCTTATCTCTTCTCGCTCATCCTTGAACCAATTGTTTATATAATATAGGTAACTAATAAGCCTCAGATACACTACTTCAATTTTTCCGACCTTGAAAGTGGCCCGTTAGCAACTGCATTAAAGCAATCATGTGCTTGGCTTCAATTAGATGTTTTGCTATGTCGAATATACGCAACTTTATTATCACTGACCTTTTATTTCTGCTGCTTCTATGTAATATTACGTTTTCACCTTATATTTAGATGGTGATTAACTTTACATTTCAGTAATTCTTTCTCTCTAAATTCAAGGCAGAGATTAATAGTTCTCTATGTGCTTCACATTCAACAGTATTTTGTAATTTCAGCAAATTTTCTCTCTTGTATTTAAACTTAACTAATTTTCCTTTTAAAATATATTTGTCTAACCTAGC
Source organism: Marinococcus halophilus (assembly GCF_900166605.1). Lineage (NCBI taxonomy): Bacteria > Bacillati > Bacillota > Bacilli > Caryophanales > Bacillaceae > Marinococcus > Marinococcus halophilus. The sequence goes on along the minus strand of NZ_FVZD01000005.1, from coordinate 490,521 downwards.
AATCCATTTGTTCATCCCGGCAGTTTTTCTTAAATATGAGTAAATATTTTTTTTTGCATATCTTTGGTATTCTTCTTCAATAAAACCTTCCTTTAATATATTAGCAGAACGTTTTTCAAAACCAGAAAGTATGTTCTCTCTGGCGTTTCCAGTAGCAAGACGAATACCAGAACTTTCTTTTGTAAATGGAATATATTCTACATTAATGCCATCTTCTATATTTAATTTGATTAAAAGACCAGTATTCCAAAATTCATTGTCATATTTATCAAATAAAAAATTACCCTGACCATAAATTATTTTTGAATCTTCATAATCTTCGTAACTGCCAATACAATGACTATGTTGGCATATAATTATATCAGCACCCTTTTGGGCCATTTTTCTACAAGCTTTTTGTAAATAAGGAGAAGGATAACGATAGTGTTCCTTTCCTCCATGATACAACACAATTAAGTAATCACATTTTTCTTTTAATTCAATAATATGGTCAAGACTTTCTAGAGGATCAAATGGGTTAGCTCCAGCCTTTTCTTTAGTAGAAATTGAAAATTCATGTTCTGCGCAAGCATACACACCGATCTTCAAATCACCTTTTTTTAATATATAAGGCTTTTGCGCTTCGTACAAATCTTTCCCTGTACCAACATTAGGTATATCATATTGGAATAACAGTTTACGTGTAGACGCTAACCCTTGAGTGCCTTGATCCATTATATGATTATTAGCTAATGTTAAAAGAGTAGGGTTCAAGCCTTTGATACCGTTAATTGTGCCTGTAGGTGTAATGAAATTAGGACCACACTTATCAATAGGAGCTTCTTCATCAACTAAGGGGGTTTCTAAGTTAAATATTCTCATATCCGCTCTATTCCACAAATCAAATATGTCCTTGCCTAATAAATTCATAACATTTGCTTCATGAAATAACGCCTTATTAGAACTAGTTGGTACTACATCGCTACCTATAATTAATTCCATTTTTTAACTCCAATCTTTAACACGATTTTTAATCATGTAGGTAATTTAATCCATTCACCTAGTAATTCATCATACTCGCGCTTTCCAAAAACCGCGAATCCCGAAGTAGTAAAATACGTTATTTCTCCAAAATAAATTTTTCCTTTTACCTCATATAAGTCTATTCGAACATGAATTTCGTTTTGCGAAAGTTTTTTTGCTATACTTAGCATCTCTTCGAAATTATCAGGCTTAGCTATTTCCTTTTTATCAGTTGGAGTTTCCCTGCTAATATTAGTTTTTTCCCATCGCTCATTGTAAAAATCTAAAGTTTGATTATTCATCCCTCTATTTTGATGTATTTGAATTAATTTTGGTTCGCCATGAAAACACATAAATTTGTAATCAACGATATTTTCTCCTAAATATTCTTCACATATGATTTTAGGCTTCAAACTTTTATATGGCCATTCCCTACCGTACCAATACCAATTCGATTTCATCCATTTTTTTAATTTCTTTTTTGTTTCTTTTATATTAAGTTCTGACTTATTGGTACAAACTATATTACTTCCAGAACCATGAGTACACTTAAGTACAAATTTATTGGGGAAACTATCCCAATCAATGTCTTCTACATTATCAAATACACCTATTAAAGGCACCAAATATTGACTGCCTATTGTTTCGCTAATGTAAGCCCGCACTTTATATTTATCTACACGAGATATTTGTTCATTTTTTCTAGCATACAATTTTAACCATTGAATTTTTTCATTGAAAGTTTTGGGATTTTTTAAGTTTAAATTGTTCCCCGTAACTTGTCTATATTTTATCTTCAAATAAATTTTATCAGAAAATAACTTACTAATTTTCATTAGAAAACTTTTTAGGATCTGAGATTTCATAATAATTCCTACCTTTTTCTTTTATATATTTCTTGAATGATTGTTAGAAATCAGGCAAAATTTCATTCTCTTTGATTTCTATTTTCACTATTATATATTCGCACAAAAACAAAAGAAAGCATGATAAGAATTTGTGTATATAATGATTGGTAAGAAACTATGGCTGTTTCATTAATGAACATTAAACAAATGATTGTAAATGGCAATACGAACTTTTTATTACCACTTAAAATACCCGACCCCAACTTAAATAACAAATAACAATAAAAAGAATAATATACTATAAAACCTATTATCCCCATTCCTGTTAACATTTCAATATAATTGTTATGTGAATACGTGCCATAACTGCTTACTTCTTCGAAATTGCCTATACCATAACCAATTAAAGGACTATTTTGAAATAAGTTTAATCCTTCAATTATCATTGCTGTTCTTAGCTGGGTTTCAGACTCAGAGTTATTTATTTCATTACCTGTAAATGCGTTGAATGTTGATTCAACACGACTTCCTAACACGTCATATAACGGCCCAAAATTAAAAATCAAAATAAGCATAAGTGTTCCAATCAAAACGATGAATGGCAACTTTTTTATGTAACTTTTTTTAAAACTTCCGAAGAATAATAGAAATAACAAATAACCAACTACTAAAACCACAAATACCTTACGTGACCCTGTAAACATAGACACAGTCACTAGTAAAATTGATGATAAAAAGTATATATATTTCTTTGTAGCAACCTTTACCATAAAATAAGTAGATACCAATGAGGCAAAAGCTAATCTTAATCCTAAAGTATTAGGGTTATAGTCAATGCCTCTACCAAGCCTTCCTGTACCCCACTGATTAAACGGTATTTCAATTAATAGTCTAGCAGCTAATAACCCTCCACCTATGATTATACATTTTAATATAAAATTTAATCTCTTTTCGCTATCGATAAACGAATCTAATAAGATGCAGATAATGAAAACTTGGAAACTCCAAACAAAATAATAAAGAGCTAAATTTATATCTTCAGCCCACAATGTAGATATAAACACAACAGCAATAAACAGACTAGCCCATGCAGCGTATTTTGAAAATGACAAATTGAAATAAATAAATCTTAAAGACATGTAAATAATAAAAATTATTCTAATAGTGTATAATAAAATCTTTTGATCATTAAATGCATAAATAGAAACAATTAATAAAAAAACTAACAAGCTACTAATAATGTAGTCTAAATACTTTACTGAAATTTTTTCTCCCTCCTTTCAAAAATATATTAATAAAAAACATTAATTACTTTTAATCAGTTATTAATTTGCACTACGTTAATTATTAACTTTTGACAGATATTCTATTTTTCGTCTCTAACGATTAAAACGAGAAATTATTTATTTCATTGTTCTACAATAGTTTCACCTTTATTTCCATATGTTGTACTTAATATTATAACTCTTATGTTGCAGGTTTGCTAACAATTATTTCCATCACCAATAAAAAAGAGACAGAATCCCCGTTGATACGGTACGATGACATCGACGAAAACACCATCGAGAAAGGATTCTGCCTCATGTCTACCGTATCATATTCCTCCTGCATCGCCAATGCCTTTGATCAATGGAACCTCCGGTTCTTTATGTCTGCCCCAGCCGCTCATCATATGCAGAAGTTGCTGGAAGGCTGGACCCGGGAGCACCGCAACGGGAGCGTGAAGGCCCTCCAGGAAGCTGCCAATCATGATGCTCACCATTCGTCGGTAACCCGGTTTTTTCGCACGTCCCGGGTGGATGACCATGCCCTGGAGCGCAAGCTCCAGCGCTCGGTGCTGCAGCACATCCGGCGGCAGGCGTCCTCCGCCAACCCGGTGCTGATCGCCATCGATGATACCGTCGTTCCCAAATCGAAACCTTCGTCCCAGGCGCACCACCCGATTGACGACGGCGGATACCATTTTGATCATCAGACCGGCACCACCGTTTACGGGCATCAATGGCTCACCATCATGGCAGGGACGAGCGAGCGTCTGTATCCCTATCATATCGAGCGATATGAGAAAGAACACGGGACCAGCAAAATCGATCTGGCCCTTCAGCAGCTTCGCACCATCGAGGTGGGCGACCGTCCCGTCTATGTCCTGGCCGACAGCTGGTACGCATCGGAAAAACTGATCCGTACCGTCCGGGACCGGGGCTGGCATTTTATCGGTGCCATCAAAAGCAACCGGGTGCTCGACACGGCCCCCATGCCGTTACCAGCCAGAGACTGGGCCCAACGGGCCCGGCAGGTGGAAGATCCGGACCTTGTGACCGTCCGGGCCACGACGTATAAAATGGTTCGGTTTCAGGGGCGGTTGAAAGGCGGTCTCTCGGGCGTCGTCGTTGGTTCCCGGGCATATGCTTCGCACGAAGCGTACCGGTTTTTCTTTTCCACCGATGCCTCGATGACTGCGGAGGATGTCTTATCCTGGTATCAGCACCGGTGGGCAATTGAAACCTTTTCCAGGAAGCCAAGGGCAAGCTGTCGATGGGCGGGTACCGGCTGCGGAGCGCTTCCGCGATCCGACGCTACCTGCTTCTCCTCCAAACCGCCTGGCTGCTGCTGGCCTGGACGTTTGCGGGTACCATCAGCGAAGCCTTTCATGCCAGCCACCAGGACCACCGGCGACGGGAGATTGCGGATATTTACCAGCGCGCCCGGGCGGGCGCGACCCTGGAGAGCGTGTATAAAACCTACCGCGTGGCTTGACCCGCAAAGCCGTCGGTTGGATGATATTGTCGATGATTTCCAATATTTAAATCCATGACCAACATTTGTTTCCAAAACTGCAACATTAGAGATTATAATTAAGCTCTAAATGATTGTTTGTTAGTACTTAAACGATAAATAAGTGCTAACCTCACCAATTCAGCAAATATAGTAGAAATAATTGCTCCATAAATCCCTATAAAAGGTATTAAGGAAAAATTAATAATTATGTTTGCTAAGGCAGCAATAAGGCTACTAGAAGCAATAGAATTTGTTTTTTTACTATAAAAAAGTTCGGCTACCGGAATATAATAAAGTCCTTTAGCTATTTGAGCTAATATTAATAACGGTATAAGCCATATTGCTTCATTGTATGAATTATTTGATAGCACCTTTGTTCCTATCATAGCTATTGGTATCGACAAAAAACCACTAGCAATAACAACATAAAAGAATACCTTTAACAATTTAGAAGCCTGTTTTCTTTTATTTTCCTTTCTTAATTTAGTATACCTAGGTACGAAAGCGTTGTTGACCCCTTGATAAAACAAAGATAAAACCATTGATACTTGAGCAGCTAAAGCGTAAACCCCTATTTCTTCAAGACTTACAAACTTTTCTAAGATAATTCTATCTGATGACTTTATAATCCAACCACTAGCAACATGAGGCAATAAAGGTAAGCTGAACATAAGACTATATTTTATATAATTTTTATTTAGTGAAAAAATTAAGAAATGTTTTTGTTTAATTAATAAACCAACGACTACTAAAGAAGTAATAATTAATTGAGAAAGTAATGCACTCTTGGCACCGAGCCCAAGAACCACAATAAAATATATACTGAATAACATAATTAAGACAGCTTTAGATATATTAATTGCGACAAATAAACCAGCGTTTTCTTGTGCTCTAATTAATGCCATCGGGAGTGCTAATATAGCATTCACCCAAGCTATACCAATCATATAAAAATAAAAAGGCACAGTAGGGATTGAGCTAAAAAGTATGAATCCTATATATTGATGAAAAATCATTAATATAATAGAAGCTAACGATGAAAACAAAATAACGAATAGAAATATTGAACCTAAATATTCTTTTTGCTTTTTTACATCATCAAGATAATCATAGAAAAACCTTGTAATAGCGCCATGAAGCGACAACACTAGAAATACTTGAAACATTCCTACTAGCGTTTGAACTGTAGTCATTGTTCCATATTCTGCAGGTGCAAGATAATTCGTATAAATAGGCAACATGATAAAACCAATTAAAGGAGTCATCATAGTTCCCAAAGTATATAAAATAGAATTCTTTAAAAATTTACTTTTTTTCAGCCTCGAAAACATTTTTAATTACACCTTTGATTGTCATCTGTTTTCCTTTTATTTTGGAATAAAAACTCTGCAAAATTAAAATCTAATTCATTATCAATATCAATAGATTTCTCAGGACTCATAATATGAGCAAAGCTTTTTGAGTTATAAAGAAAATTAGCTTTATCTATGGTGTCAGTTCTTACAATATAAATAGACCCATTGATCCTAAAGTAAGCAGGTGAATCTTGTCTTCTCTTGGAGCTCTGTTTTTCAGTAATAAAATTTTGAAGAGAATGATCTTTTGGTAGCGTATTTGTTAGCATGGGAGAATGATCTACTTCACATACTGAAACAACACTCTCAGCCTTCTTTTCTAACATTATCTCATGAGCTTTAGCAATGTCTTCTGAACCTCTTAAAGGAGAGGTCGGTTGGAGCAACGTTATTGTTTGAAATTTTTTGCCTTGTAATAGATAATTCTTAATAATATTTCTTACAACATCCCACGACGAAGATAAATCTGTAGAAAGCTCTTTTTCCCTTAAAAAAGGCACACTGGCTCCCCAATTCCTAGAAATATCAGCATATATTTTTGAATCCGTTGAGACCATAATTTCATCAAATTTTTTAGAATTAATAGCGGCTTCAATGGTGTATGCAATAAGCGGCTTTCCATCCAAATGCTTAATATTTTTATCTTTTAACCCTTTAGAACCGCTTCTTGCTGGTATAATAGCTAAATTATTCAACTTTTTTCTCTCCAAAATCGTAAAAAGTTTTTTTCAGTTCAACTTGTTCTTGCTCAAACATGTCTTTTATTATGCTAATAATTTTTAAAGAGCTTTCCCCGTTTCCATATGGGTTAACCACGCGCTTTGCTTTCTCTCTAAAGCTTCTGCTTAAGGCTAATTCAAATGCTTCCTGAATATTTCCTTTTTTAGGTTCGCAATCAATAACGCTTTCTGCCTGAATCCTTCCTTTTTGTCTATCTCCAATGTTAATCGTAGGAATGCCAAAGCTTGGAGCTTCTAAAAGCCCACTTGATGAATTCCCAATTACGCATGTGGCTTTGTGAAGAGCGCTTAAATAACGTTGCATTCCTAAAGAAGCGAAAGCTATAGCATGATCGTTTTCATGTACATAATGATCAATCATTTTATTTATAATCCGGCCATTCGCATCAGCATTTGCTTTTGTAAAAACAAATTTCACATCTGGGTACATGCTGCAAACATCCAGTAAAGCCCGAAATTGGTCTTCTACATAATTATCTTCAAGTGTAACCGGGTGAAAAGTTACCATTGCATATTCCCCATCAAGGTTAAAATTAATAGATTCAGAAAGCTCTTCTGTAGACAGGAAGTTTTGATTAATTATGTTTTCGACACCTAAGCCGCCGACCTGGTGCACCCTATCAGGATGTTCTCCTAACTGTATCACTCGTTTTCGATAAAGTTCTGTGCTCGTAAAGTGCAAATAACTTAATTTCGTCACAGCGTGGCGAACTGCTTCATCAATAGCCCCCTCAGTCGTTTCCCCTCCGTATAGATGAGCAATAGGAATTCGTTCGTTCATTGCCGCAATGCAGACTGATAGCGTTTCATAACGATCTCCCAATACAAGAAGCATGTCTAAATTGTTTTTTGCAAAATAGTCTGCAAAACTGATTATAGCAAGACCTGATGATTTTGATATAGAAGATGGGGTGTCCGCACTAAGGAGGATCTCAATTTTTTCATCAATATCGAACCCGTCTCTTTTAATATCTTGATACGTTAAACCAAATTCAGGAGACAAATGCGCTCCTGTTACTATAATTCGTAAATCAAAGAAAGCATCATCTCTTAAGCGTTCTAATAAAGGTTTTAATAAACCATATTCCGCTCTGGTAGCTGTAACTACCCCGATTTTTTTCTTCATTGCTCTATCAACTCATCTTCTTCAAAGTCACGGCTAGCTTCTTTGCCAATCATATCATACCATTTCATTGGGCTGATGCCCGTCCCAGGACGTTTTACAGTTAAATTTTCTTGAGTAAACTTTTCCCCTTTTTGAATTGGCCTGTTAGCTACAATACTTTTTCTCGCTATGCCTATATTTTTCTTTTCGGACTCTGAAGGAGTTTTTTCGCCCGTACCCATTGCTAATTCCACATGGCGAATAGAATCGACCATTGTTTTTAACTGTGCAGGCTCTAGACTGGAACTATGATCAGGCCCTTCCATTGTGCTATCTAGTGTGAAATGTTTTTCAATGATTTCAGCACCTAATGCTACAGCGGCAACCGGAATTTCCACCCCTTTAGTGTGGTCTGAATAGCCTATCGGACACCGAAATTTGTTGGATAACGTCTCCATTGCTCTTAAATTGACTTCTTCAAAGGGGGCAGGATATTCAGTAGTGCAATGCAGTATACTAATATCTTTTCCACCATGCTCAGATAGTACATTAACTGCTGCTTCAATATCTTCGATTGTTCCCATTCCAGTAGAGAGAATTACCGGTTTATTTAAAGAAGCTATTTTCGCTAAATAAGGTAAATTGGTTAATTCTCCAGAAGGTACTTTCCATTTCTCCATGCCTAAACTATTCAAAAATTCAATGCTTTCAAAATCAAAGCCTGTAGAAAGAAAAATTATATCTTTTTCATTGCAATAATGATAAATTTCTTCGAACTCTTCGAACATAAGCTCTAAATTTTCAAGCATTTCTAATTGGCTCTCGTTTTCTCCCGATTTCGATTGATATGAAGCTTTTTTTGCACTTTTAGAAGCTAAATTCTTTGAAATGAATGTCTGAAATTTAATGCAGTCAGCACCCGCTTCTTTAGCTTCATCTACGAGCTTTTTTGCTAATTCCAAGCTTCCATTATGATTTACGCCAGCTTCTGCGATAATAAATGCACTCAATGAATCAAACCTCCTTACAAGGGCTTCCATAAGCTAATATATTAGATGGTACATCTCGTAGTACATTACTGCCCATTCCTATAGTTGTATTGCTACCCACCATAACTTGCTGCTTGATTACGCTATGAGCTCCTATGTAGGTTTCTCTCCCGATTTTCACCCCGCCACATAAAATACTCCCTGGGGCAATGTGAGAAAAAGCTTCTACATAACAATCATGCTCAATTGTAGACGAAGAATTTACTATAGCCCCTTCTCCAACATAAGCTCCGGCGTTAATTACTGCTTTTTTCCCTACAAAAATACCGTTAGTTAGTTCGCTATAAGGACTCACGACAGCCGAAGAGTCAATTATGTTAGGAAAATCAAAACCGATTTTTTTTGCATGGGCTGTTAATTTTACTCTAACTTCGGGGTCCCCTATTCCACCTATAGTTATAAATGCTTTTTTGTATCCGGACTCAAATAACAACTCCAGATCTTGATCGGTTCCTACAACAGGAGTATCTAAAACTGTCTCTCCTACTTTACTTTTTGCATCGATTATGCCAATATCTTCATATTCATTCATCTGATACAGACTATCCAAAACGGACTTACAATGACCGCCTCCACCAATTAATAGTAGTTTATGACCCATTTTTTTCTAATCTTTCACGCATTTTTTCCATTTCATCAACTTGTCCCATATCCATCCACGCGTTTTCACTAATTGGAAAAACACCGATCTTTTCCCCGTTTTGTTGATACTTTTCTATAATATCTGGAAAACCTATACTTTGATTAGTTTTAAGCTCATCAATTACTTCCGGTTCAACAATATACATTCCCGTATTAGTGAAAAAAGAGAATTCAGGCTTCTCTTTCATTTCCTCAATTTCTCCTCGGTCACCAATTTCAATAACACCATAAGGAATTTTTATATTTTTTAAAGAACAAACCATAGTTATAAGATTCTTCTCCTGCCTATGATAATTGTAAATTTTTTCATAATCTTCCTCGATTAATATATCACAATTAGTTAATACAAAAGTTGAGTCTATTTTACCCTTTAAAAGGCTTAAACCTCCCCCTGTACCAAGAGGTTCTTCCTCGTCTGCATAAAATACTTTGTATCCTCGTTCGAATTCATTAAAATAAGCTTTGATCATATTCTTTTTATGATTAACAATCAAATGAAATTCTTCGCTCCCCATATCAAAAAAGCGATTAATAATATGCTCTGCTATTGGTACATCTCCAATAGGGATAAGTGGCTTAGGCAAAATCCGAGTATAAGGGTATAATCGCGTACCATACCCTCCCGCCATCATAACCACCGGGATGTTTAATTTTGATTTTTTCCTTACTTCATCATTCCATAAAACTACAGAGATTAAATCGTTATTCTCTGATAAAACTGGAAGAGCCTCGACGGATAATTCTTTCATTTTTTCCCTGGCGATTGCTTTATCTTTTTCGTAAATAAACTTCGGCTCATAATTTGCTATATCTTGCACTTTAGCGTCAAGATTACCTTTTTGGAGAATCCAACGCCGGATATCACCATCTGTAATTGCAGCTACAAACTGTCCTTCACGTTCAACAAAAAGTATTTTCTTTGCAACTTCATCCAGCAAGGCCATTGCCTCTAACATTGTAGCTTTTTCATTAATCAAGAATTCTTTTACGTTAATATTGATCACTTCCCATTTCCGTAGGCTCGTTTAGTTTGGCCAAACAAACATTTACACGTTCCACATCTCGGCTGGATAAATCTGAACTACAAGGAATGTTAACGATCAAATTTAGATAAATGGGCGCTTTTTCAATTTCGTAAGCTTGAGCATTTTTATAAGGCTGTTGGTGGTGGATTAAATCCCATATCGGTCTCGCTTGTATTTTCTCTTGTTCCAGTGAATCAATTAATTCTCTTCTGGTCAAACCGTATTCGGATTGCACTTTAATTGCGTAGAACCAATAATTAGGCCTAATACTTGAACGAAAAGAAAATAGTTCGAGACCCGGTATTTTTTTTATCGCTTCTTGGTAGTGACTATAATTGATAGATTTAGTTTCAATGAAGCTTTCCAGTTGCTCTAATTGTGCAAGACCTAAAGCAGCCTGCAAATTGGTCATTCGATAATTATAACCAACTTGGTCATGAGTATAATATAAAGGATCACTTTTTGCCTGAGTGATTAAATGACGAGCTTGAGCAAGCAACTCATTATCATTAGAGACAATCATGCCCCCTCCGCCAGTTGTCATTATTTTATTTCCATTAAATGAAAACACTCCGAATGTTCCCATTGTTCCAGCATATCGACCTTGATGCTTTCCTTTTTTATAGTAAGTTCCTATGGCTTCAGTGGCGTCTTCTATTACAGGAAGATTGTACTTCTCTGCCACCTCCAGAATACTTTCCATATCAGCCATATTTCCAAACACATGAACTACTACAATAGCTTTTATTTGCTTTTTCGTAGCTTTATTTCTTAATATCCCCTTGGAAAACTCACATTCTTTTTCAAAGAATTTTTCTAATTTATTCGGGTCTAAACATAAAGAATCATCACAATCCATAAAAACCGGTTCTGCCCCACAGTACTTTACTGGATTTACAGCTGCAATAAAGGTAAGAGTAGGAACAATAACTTCATCTTCTCTGCCGGTTCCTATAACTTCAAGCGCAATATGTAAACCTGAAGTGCCGTTCTGGACCGCCACTGCTCCAGTAGAATTGACATAATCAGCCGTATTTTCTTCAAAACTTTGAATGAATGGGCCTGCAGTAGACACCCATTCTGTTTCAATTGCTTCGGTGACATATTTTAATTCATTTCCCTGCAAGCTTGGTTTCGATAATGGAATAAAATTTTCACTCATCAGCTCACCCCTAGATGTTGTATATATCCGTTTTGTATTTATCTAAATTGGATCTAAAAAATTCTATAGTTTCAGCTAATCCCTGTTCAAAGGTATATCCCGGCTGCCAAGCGGTTAAATTCTTAATTTTTTCGTTAGAGCCGAGCAGGCGATTGACTTCACTGTTTTCAGGTCGGAGGCGTTGCTCATCACATATAATTTGTGCATTGGGATTAATTTGCGAGATCAATTCCTCTGCTAACCTGCCTATAGATATTTCTTCTTGAGTAGCAATGTTTATTTCTTCTCCGATTGTGTTTGGCGATTTGGCAATCTCAATAAACCCATTTGCTGTATCTTTCACGTAATTAAAATCACGAGTTGGAGTCAAAGAACCTAATTCTATTTCTTCTTTTCCAGCAAGTAACTGGGTAATAATAGTAGGGATAACGGCTCTAGCTGATTGGCGGGGACCATAAGTGTTAAAGGGCCTTACAATTGAGATCGGCATTTCAAAGCTTCGGTAAAATGATTCTGCTAAACGATCCCCGCCAATTTTTGTAGCAGAATAAGGGGACTGGCCCTGGAAAGCATGATCTTCATCGATCGGAACGTATTGAGCCGTGCCGTACACTTCGGAAGTAGAAGTAATCAACAAACGGGACGTGTTAAGCTCACGACCAGCCTGGAGAACATTTAAAGTTCCTTTTATATTCGTATCTACATATGTATCAGGAGAATGATAACTAAATGGGATAGCTATAAGTGCGGCTAAATGATAGACTTCATCTATATCTTTCATCGCTTCCTTTACCCCATTAGGATCACGAATGTCTCCAGCAAAGACTTCTACTTCATCCATTACTTCTTTAGGCAGCGTATCGAGCCATCCCCAAGAATTAAAAGAATTGTAATAAACAAAGGCTTTTACTTTTTTGCCTTCCTTTACCAAGCGTTCAGTTAAGTGACTTCCAATAAAACCATCAGCTCCAGTAATTAGCGCTTTTGTCATAAAAAAATCTCCTTATTTTTAAAAATTTGTAATTTTTTCATGGAATCTTATTTATTATAATTTTAAAATCTTTTATAAAAAACATGCCCGAAATTAATTTAAGCTTGAACATTATTTTCACTTTCAAAAAATGTATTTTTATTTATTTCTTTTACTTTAAAACTTCTAATTTTCTTTTTAAACTCTATACTATCATTAGCTACCATTACAAAGTTTTGTTCAATTAAATCTTCCATGTACTCTATGCCCGCCAAGTTATATAAAATAGTTTTACAATCTAAAGCCAGCCCTTCAAAAATGGCTGTAGAATAAACCCCTACTTGAAATTCGGATTCTGCGAGATAGCTATACAAACTATAATTATTGTTGTCAATCACTTGGAAGTTATTCAGTTTAGCAGCTTCAATTAATTCAGGATACTCTTTTTTCCAGCGATCAAATTCTCCAGGATGAAGCTTATAAATAAAATTATATTCAGGCATAGCTTTTGCTGATTCAAACGCGCAATTTGCTAATTTTCTTCCAATAGTGCCTTGCGATATAAAAATTACTTGATTTTGCTTCTTTTTTACTCCTTTATAAATTTCTAATTGGTCGTTTAAATATGGATAGCCATAAACCTCAATTTCTGTCTGTGCTGGAAAGCCTTTAGTTCTAGCCCAAAAATCCCCAAAAGTTAGCATTTTGTCTGGGAAATACTTAATATCTTTGCTTGGATCCCCAAAATTATATGCAAAATGATAATTTGTGATTACTCCATGCTGAAATTCTATTACTTTTATATTTAAGTCTTTAGCAGCTGCAATTAATGACATATTATTGTAAGATACTACTATATACAATACTTTCGGTTCTCTTTTTTTAAGTAATTTATAGTAGTAGTTGTATTTATGGTAATGCCTATTCAAAGCTTCTACTATATTATTATATAGGTCAATTCCGTCTATTTGAAAATAATCTAAAAATACGCGTTCTAGTTCTTTCAAATTTTCTTTTTCATACTCAGTTAATTTTATTGGCTTAACAGTCTTTTTTAGTAACACATTTAGCCATTGGTGATCTGTATATTTCCTATTAACTTCACTTTTTATTTTCATATGCTTTCTTAAATATGGAGCTTCTAATACATCAATTTTATTCTTCTTTTGGTTTTCTATAAAATTATATGTATATATATCAATGTATTCTTTCCCTACTTTTACTTTCCTGGGATGATCAAATATTATAATATCTCTTTTATATTTCCCTAAAAATGGATTTTTTAAAAGACTATTAATTAACATTCTTGGAGTTTCTAAAAATTTATCCTTTACACTATCGGCATTTGAATGCGCCACTCCATAAATTCCTTTTTTTCTTAATAATTTATTAAACATTTTAAACCTAACTAATTGCCATACATAAATATTTTTTATTTTAAAATCCAGTAGTTCATGTCTTCTTTCAAACTCCCAAAACTTCCTACAAATATCACTTACTGAAAATGTATTTTCAAAATTCAACTCTATCCCTCCTTAAAATTATTTTTGATCTAAAGTATTATAATCAATAACTACAAAAACCTAGGTTTTTATTAAACAAATTTTGATACTTTGGTTATTTTGATTTAATTCCATTTATTGTTGTTTTAATCAAATACTTTGTTTTCACAATGTTTGCAGGATATATTTTAACAGCTAATATCCATTTATAAATACCTGTTTTTAGTCCGTATTCTTTTGCATAAAATGGAGCTAATTTCAATTTTCTTAGAGAGTGAACTTCAGGGTGATGCAATAGATATGTTTTGTTAATCTCATTTAACCATTCTAATCCTTGAATCTTATTGGTAACTTTTGTTGAGATTCTCTCTCCGTCGTGAATATAATAATTCACTAATGGTAAGTCTACTTTATCTACTTTATATTTTTTAGCTACCCGTAACCACAACTCATAATCTTGCGCCGATTTTAATTTTTCGTTAAACTTACCTACCTCTGAAAACACTTCTTTTTTCAATAAAACAAAAGATGTGGATCCAATTATATTGTTTTTAATTAAATCACTATAAATCCAGCCAGAGTGTTTACTTTTTCTAATCTTTTTTTCGATTTCTAATTCTTTTTTTATAAATATTGAATATGAATCACAATAAACTAATCCCACAGCTGGATCCAAAAATTTTTTAATTTGCATCTCAAGCTTGGTTGATATCCATTCATCGTCATCATCCAAAAAAGCTATAAAATCACCTTGGGATTGCTCAATTCCTGTATTCCGGGCCCTACAAGCTCCTTTATTTTCTGCATGTTTAACATAATGGACTCTTTCATCTCTAATATTTTCAACTTCTCTTTGAACTTCTTTTCTAAATTGATCGTTTCTAGAATTATCATCTACAATGATTACTTCTAGATGTTTATGAGTCTGATCCAGTACACTGTTAATAGCCCTCATTAGAGTGATTGAATTCCTTTTATATGTAGGAAGTACTACGCTTATCAAATTTTCCAATTTTATGCAACCTCTTTTAATTATTTGTTTTTTCTATTATTCTTTGATATTAAATACTAATTATTATATATCAAATCATTATAATGCGTGATAGTTTTAGCTGCTAATGCCTCCCACGAATAGTTTTCCTTTGCTAATCTCTTTGCATTTTCTCCTTTATGCTCAATACTTGGCTTATTGGAGATGGCAATTCTAATGGTTTCGGCTAAGCTTTTTGCATTGGTCTCGGCAGTCCAGCCTGCATTATACTCATGCAAAATTTCAATCATATTTGTTCCTTTAGTAATAATACACGGAATACCGTATGCCATTGCTTCAACTACTGCCATAGGATGTCCTTCGAACCTTGAAGGACTTAAAAATATATCAGTATTTTCTAGTACACTAATTTTATCTTCATTAAAAACAGCATTATTCACACAAAGTATATCGCCAATTTTTTTTTCTTCAATTTTATTGTTGATGTACTTTTTACCATTATTATAGTCAGATCCAAATAAATTAATTTTTATATTATATCTTCTTAAATCAAATTTCATAGAAGATACAGCCTCTGTTAAAATATCTAATCCTTTATGCTTTATATCATATCTACCTATAAAAGTTAAATTTAACTTTTCAGTATTAGAATTAGAATGTATAT
The DNA here is from genome assembly GCF_900166605.1 of Marinococcus halophilus. Classification (NCBI taxonomy): domain Bacteria; kingdom Bacillati; phylum Bacillota; class Bacilli; order Caryophanales; family Bacillaceae; genus Marinococcus; species Marinococcus halophilus. The sequence continues at coordinate 474,688 of NZ_FVZD01000005.1, read as the reverse complement.
TCGGTAAATTAACGCCGTTACCTACAATAAAGCTTTTTTTACCAAATGAATTAGATTCTTTAAACTCATTTTCTGTCAAATAATGGATACATTCTGCATTCTTTATAAATTTTTTGAAATATAAAAGATTGCCTATTTTTTTCTTAATATATTTTTGTTTTTGTGCCCCTGATGTAAGGCTTACTCGAGGTACTATTATATAAGGAATATCTCTACTTTTCATTTCTTTGTAAAAGTTAATATATTTCTTATAATAAACACCGTGAAAAACTACTAAATCAGGATTTCTAAATGGGAAAGGCAGTTCTAAAAGATTTTTAGGGTCTGGAAAAAAATTAAAATCATACTTTTCTATTTCTTCTTTAATTAAGCTTTCAGATCCTGATATATTCATCAATGCTGCATTTATGTTAGCGATTTTATTTTGAGCAGAAGTTAACCCTGGCACTGAAAATCTTAATCCATTGGCTCTAGCCATATTTATCGGAGCTATATGTAATATATTCATTACTTCTCCTTAACCATATTTGACTTTCGTAAAGTGAAACATTTATAAATTTTAGAGTTTATTAAGACATTTAAGTTTTCACTTTCATTAAAATTTTAAAACTTTACTTAGAACCCAATACATTATTAAATAAACTGATTTAAGCAAAGAAAGTTTTTCTATTTCCCTATATACTTTCCAGTGATAACCGACTAAATTAACTTTCTTTTTGGAAAGTGAGTTTTTTCTAACTCTATGACTACTGAGTGCTTCATTTATTCCATAAAGATAACCTGCTTTTTTTATAACTTGCAGCCACATAACATAATCATTTCTTTTTCTTATATTTGGAATAGTGAATTTCCCTAAATTGTCTACATTATAAATTACTGTAGAATTGCCAAGGTTTCTCTTTAATATGTCATCATAAGTACTCTTGTCTGTAACTCGTATAGTTTTCTTAAGATCTTGCCCTAGTTCATCAATTTTAGTATAGCTAGTACAAGTAAATTCATAGCCATTTTCTTTCATAATTTTGAGTTGTTCATCTAGTTTTTTAGGGAACCATATATCGTCACTATCTAAAAATGCCATATATTTGCCTTCGGCTAACTCCACCGCTTTGTTTCTTGCCACAGCTGCTCCCTGATTTTTTTCAAATTCAAAGTATTTAATTCTAGGGTCTTTATTTGAATAATGAGTTACTATTTTTTTTGTGGAATCTTTAGAACCATCATCTACAATTATTAATTCCCAATTTTGATATGTTTGTTGAATAACTGAGTCTAAAGAATATTTTATGAAAGCCTCACAATTATATGCTGGCATTACTATAGAAACTAAATCTTCATCTTTTTCTGGTTGATTACTATTCAAAATCATCCCTCTCCATTTCTGTTAATTCAATTGATTTTTCAAACTCTCTAATTCTATAATTTTCCTTATAAGTACTTATTTCTTTATCATAAACTAAATCCCCGAATACTTTATTAATAATATTAATATTTAATTTTCTCAATAGAACAATAAAAGGATTAAATATTTTCGTTAAATATAGAGGACTGTTATGTATTTTAGAGATGCTTTTTACTATTTCTTGAGTAGATGCATACTCTTTATTTTGAGGGCAATATAATCCTTGATCTTCATTTTTAATAACTAATCTCATGATTTCACAAAGATTATCTATATGAATGACACTTCTTTTATTAAGATAATAGGGAAATAAAGGAAAATTTAATGCGAATGTTCTAAGCTTTACATAATTACCTCCACAACCTTTTCCATATACCATAGGAGGGCGAATAATATTCACTAGAAATTTATTACTATTTAAATTATATATTAACTCTTCAGCCTGCTTTTTTGACGTGCCATACGCTGAATTTGGACAAAGAATAGAATTTTTATTAATTCTCCCTTTGTCTTTTCCATATACACTCATTGAACTTAAAAAAACGAACTGACTTACACCCTCTTCTTTTGCTTTCAAAGCTACTTCATATACTAAATCTCGATTCACCGAATAATATAAGTGTTTATTTTTATTGTTTTCTTTTATATGTGCTATTCCAGCTACATGTACTACTACATCATAAGGTGAAAAATCATACTGCCTCCAACTATTATCACGCACTGAAATTTTCTTAATTAGGGAGTTTTTCTCCTGCCAATACATCCATTTTTCAAAATTATTACCTATATAACTGTTTTGGCCGACTATCAGTATTTTTTTCAAGGTTTCACCTCTCTTTTGAACTGATTTTACCTTCTTTCACGCCCTCACTTTTGAGAACCCTTAAGAATGTTTTAACTAGTACTTTAAAATCAAAAGTTAAACTTCTTTTACTTACGTATTCACCATCCAATTGAGCTTTAACGTCTATTGGCAGTTCATCTCTTCCATTCACTTGCGCCCAGCCTGTAAGGCCGGGTTCTATATTATTTGCTCCGTATTTATCACGTTCTTCTATTAAATCATACTGATTCCAGAGCGCTGGCCTTGGACCAATCAAACTCATGTCACCTTTTAGAATATTAAATAGTTGTGGGAGCTCATCCAGGCTGGTTTTCCTTAAAAATGCACCCATATTTGTGATATAACTTTCTGGATCTTCGAGCATATGTGTTGGTGTATCTTTGGGGGTTTCGATTTTCATCGTTCTAAATTTGAAAATATGAAAAGGAATTTTATTTTTTCCAATACGCTTTTGCTTGAATAAAATCGGTCCTTTAGAATCGAATTTAATCATTAAGGACAGTAACACGATTAAGGGCATTAATATGATTGTAGCTATTAAAGTTAGGTCAAAGTCTATTATCCTTTTTATCTTTGAATATTTTCTCATGATAGCATCCTTTACTTTTTCTTTATGACATATATCCATTCATTTTAGTTATTTGCATTTACCTTTTTATTGACTGCTGAAAGGTGATTTCGCTCTAAGTTTTCTCCTCTGGCAAGTTCAAGCACGCGTTTCGTGATTTCGTGTTTCTCAAGCGTTTCACATTTTTTAGTGAAATTAATAACTTCATTGATATTTATCTCACCTGATTTACCTACATAAATTTTTGGATAAATTTGTTCTTCATGCACTTCTTCATTGCTGAGAAGCTCTTCATACATTTTTTCACCTGGACGGATACCACTGAATTTAATACCAATTTCGTCTACTGTATAACCAGAAAGCTTGATCAAGTTTTTCGCAAGATCGACTATTTTTACCGGTTCACCCATATCGAGCACGAAGATTTCTCCCCCCTTCGCAAGGGCTCCGGCTTGAATAACCAACCGTGAAGCCTCTGGAATGGTCATGAAATACCGGACCATTTCAGGATCTGTAACGGTAACAGGGCCTCCATTCTGTATTTGCTTTTTAAATAAAGGAATGACGCTGCCGCGGCTGCCAAGCACATTGCCGAATCGTACTGCTACAAACTTCGTTTTGCTGATCGTATCCATATGCTGCACGATCATTTCAGCTAAACGTTTCGTAGCTCCCATCACACTTGTTGGATTTACCGCTTTATCAGAAGAGACCATTACAAATGTGTTCACGCCCGAATGCTCAGAAGCTTCCGCTGTATTTTTTGTTCCCAGTGCATTGTTTTTCACTGCTTCTTCAGGATTACGTTCCATCAATGGTACATGCTTATGTGCTGCAGCATGGAATACTACGTGCGGTTTTCTATTTTCAAAAATCTGTATCAGTTTGCTTTTATCCTGGATATCAGCTATCTCTGTAGAGATAATCAGCCCAGGGAGGCTGTTTCTAAGCTCCATCTCAATAGAATAAATACTATTTTCCCCGTGTCCAAGCAGCACGATTTCTTCCGGAGAAAAACGGGCAATCTGTCGGCAGATTTCTGAACCAATGGAGCCGCCGGCTCCTGTTACCAATACTCTTTTGTTAGTAATGGAATCAGCAATACCTTCTACGTCCAGCTTCACCGGCTCACGTCCGAGTAAATCTTCTACATCCACGTCTTTAAACTGGGTAACCTCAACTTTCCCAAGCATAATGTCTTCCATACGCGGCAGCGTCTGGGTTCTTACTTTTGTTTCAGCACACACATTAACGATTTGGTTTAACTCTTCACTTTCTAGCGAAGGTACCGCAATAATAATATGTTCAATCGAAAATTTTTCCACTGCTTTCTTTACATCTCTTATTGATCCATAAACAGGGAGATCCATAATTTCAAGCCCCTGCTTGGAAGGATTATCGTCCAGGAAAGCGACAGGCAGCAGACCTGAACTTGTTTCCTGCGTTAACTGCCTGGCCACCATTGTACCTGCTGAACCTGCTCCGACAATCAATGTCTTTTTCCCATCTTTATTGTTTGAAATGTAAGCATCCCGGTACAGCCGCCACGTCATTCTAGAGCCACCGATAAGAATGACGTGAGCCATCCAGGTCATGATCAGTGTACGAACGTAAAATTCCTGAAATATTACTACTTGCATTAAAGCTGTAATAAATATGGAAATTGTAACAGCATACACAATCGATTTAATTTCCTTTGCACTCGCGTATTCCCATGCTTTTTTATATAGCTTAAAATAATAGGCACAAATGTGATGCACAATTAAAAGCACTACTGAACTGGTAACCAGAACGTTATCAACCGGGCGTATATCTGCTGCCAGTATAAAATTGCATATAAATATGGAAAAAATAACAATGGCTGAGTCTAAAAAAACTAAAGCCAGCAGTCTCTGCTTCAACCCCATGATTTTCTCTACCCCTTCTTAATAAGTAATTATAAAACCTTAATATTAACTAATTTCCTCTTTAGAATAATCAATGCGAGCTATTATGTATTTGAATGAATAATGTTCATTTACAGACTTGATCTTACCAGGTTAGTACAATAGAGTATTATACATTAATTCCTTCATTATGTAATTCAGACGCATATTTTTAAAACCTAAACTATACTTAATATTAATACAAAGTTATTTTCCTCTTAATTGGCAATAATTTCAACAGCCAAAGTGAATTTTTTAGGAAAAAACTACTAAACTATAACTTCGTAGCGCTTTTTTTATCTCATGCTAACTTCATGATAACTAACATAATTTTCCTTTTTCCATTTCACAAACGAATTCATTTGTTATATGATAGGTATGTTTCTCAACTTAGACAACAATTAACATAATAAAAATACTGAATTAAAATTATTAAACAATAACGGAGGTACGCAATATGATTTTAGTGACAGGAAGTAATGGCTTTGTGGGCATGCATACAGCAGAACGTTTGCTGGAAGTAGGCTATGAAGTCGTCGGGGTTGATAACAATAACGATTACTATGACGTGAACTTAAAGTATAGCAGACAGGAGCGGCTGGAAAAACACGACGAATTTCACTTTCATGAACTGGATCTGGCCGATGCTGCTGCTTTACAGGAGATTTTTCACACATATACGATCACAGCCGTGATCAACCTGGCCGCGCAGGCGGGGGTACGTTATAGTCTGGAGCGCCCGGATAAATATATTCAGTCCAATATTGTCGGCTTCTCCAACATTCTGGAAATGTGCCGCCACCATCAGGTCGAGCATCTCATTTACGCGTCTTCAAGCTCGGTGTACGGGGCCAACAAAAAAATGCCCTTCTCGCCGGAAGACGGGGTGAATCATCCCGTCAGTCTCTACGCAGCAACGAAAAAGTCCAACGAACTGCTGGCGCATACGTACAGCCATCTGTACGACCTGCCGACGACCGGCCTGCGGTTCTTTACCGTGTACGGGACGCTCGGGCGCCCGGACATGGCCTATTTCAAGTTTGCAAACAAAATCGTGAACGGTGAGCCGATCCAGGTGTACAACAACGGAGACATGATGCGGGACTTTACGTATATTGACGATATCGTGGAAGGTATTGTTCGTCTGATTCCGGCTGTCCCTGCCGGCGATAGCGATTGGGATGCCGAAAACCCGGATCCCTCGACAAGCTATGCGCCTTACCAGGTCTTTAACATCGGCAACAACCAGCCGGTCGCTCTGATGGAGTTTATCGAAACACTCGAAAAGCATCTCGGCATGGAAGCACGGAAGGAATACCTGCCAATGCAGCCGGGGGACGTACAGGCGACGTACGCGAATATTGACAGCCTGCAGAAGGCTGTCGGATTCAAGCCGGTTACCTCGCTTGATGAAGGTATCGGAAAATTCGTGGAATGGTATAAAGAATATTATCCGGAATACTTTTCCGTGCAGTCAGCTTCCAAAAACCAGTCCAATCATTAAACACCATAAACCAGCCTGCCGAAATTCATCGGCAGGCTGGTTTTTATATTCTATGTAATTCTATGACGGCTGCGGGCTGGCACCAGACTTTTCCAGATTCAGGCTGTGAACCATAATCAGCGTCTGCTCCATCTGGCATATCGTGTCCGCCGTAACAAAAGTGACTTTCATGCATTCACCGATCAGTAGCTGCTTGCCCGCTTCCAGGGAGTTCTCTCCTACTTCGACAATGTACTCCAGCCCGTGCGGCGGCTGTTCCTCCGAAGCCATGTAGACGTACTGCCATTCGGTTTCTTCTAAGAGCTCGCGCAGCTGCTCCCACTGCACATAGTTCCGTACCAGGCGGTTCATATCCTCGTACATGTAGTGCTCTTTATTCACCTGATAGTAGCGGCGGTTCTGCACGGGACGACCCGTGATCAGCTCCATGTCACTCAAGCGCTTCAGCTCCACGCGCACAGCGTTAGCCGAATCATTGAACTCGCGCACAATTTTCCGCAGGTACGTTTCTTCCTCGCATAAAAAAAACTTCACGATCAATCGTAATCTTGTTTTCGATGTGACTAATTGGTGCAGCAATGCTTTTCCTCCTCCGGCGGCGATGGTTTTAACAGGCATCTTCAAGTGAGCTGGAAAACACTTGCATATGTTTTTATTTCTCTTTTATTTCATCGGCTGCTTTGCCGGTATTCTAAAGGCAGCCTGGAAATTATTTTCCGCCAAACCTGGGTCACGGCTCGGCGGTGAAGTTTTTCTGCCTTTGCCCGTACAGCTTGATTAAGATTACAGCCATGGTCAGCGCCCGGGCCGCCATTCCTAAAATCAGCGCCCAGCCCGCGCCTTCGATGCCAAACTCAGGCACCAGGTACAGAGAAAATCCGGCCGTGACAGCGAACGAGACCGCATAAATGACCACCTGGTGCTTGAACATTCTCGTCGCCAGCAGCGCGATGTTTAAAAATCCTCCTGAATACCAGAAAAAAGCGGCGATGGAAGCCAGGACAAAAATGTGATGGTACGCCGCAAAGCTCTGATCGTAAATGATCGACAGCAGCACGTCTCCTCCCGCGGCGACCACGGCGAAAAACGCTGCCCCGAGAAGGGCCGAGCATACGAGAAGCGTGCGCAGAAGCTTTACGTACTGCCCGGTATTTCTGCCCCAGTACGCACGGAGACGCGGCAGGCAGGCCTGCGACAGCGCTCCGATAAACATCTGGCCGGCCATAATGATGTAGACAATTGAGGCGTAGTATCCGAGCTGCTCCAATCCATTTGCCTGCTCGATGATCACCCGCTGGATGTTAATATTCAGTACATCGAGCGCCCCCGCAATACCAAGGGGAAAACCGAGCACGAGAAAATGGCGGAACATCGCGAGCTTCTGCCGGCTGAGATGCATATCGGTCAGATGAAAGCGGTGGACCTTTGTTACGTTTTTCATATCCACGAAAATCAGCGAAGCAATATTTGCCGCTGCCATCGTGCACAATGCAGGCAGCAGGCTTCCCGTCGCCATCAGAACAACCCAGAAGCTGAGCACGTTCACCGTGCCTCTCGCTATTTTTGAAAAAGCAATGTACTGCATGTTTTCTTTTTTCTGAAACAGCCCGTGGCAGATATCGCTCTGGGCTTCGAGCGCTTTTATCATGCCCATGACGGCAATAATCCACAGGAGGCTCGCTTCATAGTTCATCGCAAACGCGGCCACTATTACAAAGATAAACGCGGCGAGCGACGTCACCATGCGGAACAAGTTGTAATGTTCAAAGCGATAGTCATTGTCCTGATCCGTCACCTGGATGGAACGTAAATTTAAATTGAAAAACAAAAAAAACGGAGCCGCCAGCCCGAGGGCAAGCGTATACAGGCCGGCAAGCTCCACGCTGCTAAAATGAATGATCAGGGCAATTAATGCCCACTGGGAGATACCATAAAACGCGTCTGCAAACACGACCCACGTGAAATTTACCTTCAGTGACTTGGGAGCCGCCACAGCTTTACCGGCCTTCGAATTATCCGCCTGCATCCTCCGGCTCCTTTCTACCCCGCGTCCGGATACCTGCCACTCGGGGTATTGGTTTTTTCCTGATCCGCAAGCATCGTCCGTATAAAATCAACATAGTCGTTTCCGGCTTCCTGAACCGACGGGGCCGGACGGAAAAAGCTCTTCTCTTCAAGCTCCCGGATGCTCTCTTTAATGCTTTCCGTGCTTCGGGGGTCAAACAGCAGTGTCTCTCCTTTTCCGTGGTGCTCGCCTCCATACGGAAGATCTGCCAGCAGCACCGGAAGCCCTGCCTGTCTGGCTTCTATAATCGGCAGCCCGTATGTTTCCATCAGGGATGGAAACACGAGCGCGTCCATGGAGGTGTACAGCGTATAGATGGCGTCGTAGCTGACTTTTCCCAGGAAATGAATGCCCGGCTCGTCCGTGCCTTCTACCGTTAAAAATAGGTCGACCGGACGCTTCGCGCTCTCATTATACTGCCGCACGGCCTGTATGAGCCGCTCATTGTTTTTGTACCGTTCCTGATTGGTCACGTAAATGAGCTTCGTTCCCCGGCTCCGGGCGACCTTTTGTTGCTGCTGGACGGATAGTGGGGCATTATGCTTTTGTAAATCCACCGCCTTTGGACGCATCACATATACAGGTGGACAGTCCGTATATCGGTTCTGCGCCGCTTCTTTCATCCAATCGGTCTGTACAAAGATCCCGCTCATTCGTGGCATCGCCCGCTGCACGAGCTTTGGCATCAGCAGCTTATACTTCAATAGATTCTGCCACTCCAGCTCTCCCGGGCGCACATCGGAAAACGGGATTGGCTGATGCATCAGGCAGTACTGGGGCTTGTGAATACCGCCGAGCGGTGTGTTCTGCAGAGACAAAAACACGTCATGCTCCTTCATTTCCCTGCGGAGCACCCGGCGCTCGAACCACCATTGGTGCAGCGGGCTCTTTTTAGGCACCTGGGCCACATGTACGTCCATCCAGCTACGCCTGTATTCCAGCAGCTCCTTCCGGGACACGTAAGCCGTCACTTGGATATTATTTTCCCGGAAATACGCTTCCGAGCCGGCAAAGTCCTCCAGACAGGCGGCAGCAACGCTGAAGCCTCCGCGGTCGCTTAATGCCGTGGCATTTATAAGGATTTTCATTCATCCCACACCTCCTATACTTTTTGTTTCATCTCCGGGTTCTGGTCCGTGTCCCCGTTTTTGCGGATAGGGATGACCGGCATCGGCTGCGGGCTCATCTCTTCATCAGTTTTCCGGATAAAATCCTTTTCCAGTGGAATATTCACCGACCCCAGGATCGGAAGGCCCAGCACAGCTTCGAGTTCCTCTTCGGTTTTGATTTTATTATTCATGACCTCCAAAAGCAGAATAAGCCCCAGGCCGCCAAGCGCCCCGCCAAACAGAGCAACTGCCAGATGCAACAGCGGCTGCGGCGACACCGGCTGGGAAACGTCTTTCAGCTCTGCCTTGGAAAGTATACTCACATTGTCCACGTTCATAATCGAAGGCACCTTTTGTTCGAACGTTTCGGTCACGGTGTTTACGATCGCCACGGCCGCTTCAGGGTCGGCATCCCGGACTGACACGGTGGCAATTTGTGATTCATTTTCAGTCGTGACTGTCAGCTGGCGCTGAATGTCCTCCTCTGTTCGGGATGTATTCAACTCCTGCACCGCCGGCTCGATGATCGCAGGGCTTGTGAGCAGCGTATTGTAGGTATTTACAAGCTCCCTGCTCGACTGCCAGTCCTCCGATACAGGCGCCTGGTCATCACCGATGGCCGGAGTGACAAGTATTTGCGTGGAGGCCTCGTACTGGGGCTCGGCGATAAACCATATATACACCGCCCCGGCACTCAGGGCCGTAATCACCACCAGCGCAAGCAGTTTTATTCTTTTTTGGACAATGTACATTAAATCCTGAATGCGGAACGATTCTTTCATAGCGCCCTCCTTTTTGGACAATGGCCGGCTGGCTACAGCTTCTTCGTGAGTCTGTCCCCATTCGATCCGCGTCGTTCGCCACGCGAGCAGAAACCAGAGCAGCGGCTCCACAAGCAGATAAGAGGACGAGGAGTAGCTGTAGACGACAAGCGACAACGCTGTCAGGTTCGCAAGCATCAGGGACCGGTCGTCATACTTAATTGAAGTAGTGAACAGCCGCCAGACAAGGCCGGCTACAACGGCTGCCCCAAACAGCCCGTAGCGAAACAGCAGCGCACCGTGCAGAAAGTGAACGTTGTGCACTTCGGTCATCCCAAGCAGCGCAGCGCTTGTAACGGATGGATCCATGGAGCCGGACATGTCAATTGTACCGCCGGCCCCGTAGCCGAACAGCCAGTACAGCGGGTTGTTGCCAAGCGTTTCCACGATCATTTCTACTTCGTACAGCCGCTGGGCGATCGTAACGTCTTCGTCCAGATTGACTCCGGAGGAGCTTCCCATGCCCATCATGACTTCGATCCGGCTGCCAAGGGCCGTTTCGTAAAAATCGATATTCAGCATCTCGAGCACACTCCCCCCGGCAAGGACCGCTGCCAGCCCGGCGAAGCTGAATGCAAATACAAGCGTGAGTATCGGCTTCCAGCAATTTTTCACCAGCATGACAATCATCAGCACGAGCACCATGACCATGACCGTGAGAAGCAGGGAACGATTGGAGCTGATTAGCAAAAACGCAAGCGGGCCGAGCTGAAGAAGAAGCACCCCTGTGCGCGCAGTATACAGAGCGTATAAAAACAGTCCCACAAACACTACGAGAAGCGTTACCGGCACCCAGCTGCTTAAAAAATACAGCCCGAGAAGCAGCACAGCTAACACGGCGGAGGCAGGAGCCAGATACTGGTCGCGCATCCGGAGATGAATGCCGCCAAAACGAGTGAGCAGATAAATGGCCAGGCCGGTGATTAAATACGCCGTATCCGAAAGGATATACGTCCACGTATTGGCATTAGCGAGGCCGATAATGACGCTGTAGCCGATAAGCATGCTTATCAGGGCGACTGTGGCCAGATCCCCCCGCTTGAGCTCTGCCTGCCTATTCAGCATATACAGCGGCACCCAGATGAACGTTATGCCAAGAACAAGAAACAGAATGAACATGCCGCGAATATAGGGAGTATGCGAGAATCCGCCCATGCCGAGCACCTGCTTAAACAGCACGGCGCCGGCAATGTTTGTAATAAAGTAGACACCCCACAAATAATACAGCCACATTTTCCCCGTGCGGTTATAATAAAACAAAGGCTCCTGCCCCCTATCTCCCGGCTGTTTTTTATTGCGCTGCTGCTGGTGCAGCGTCAATGCACGCTATACCTGCTGGAACACAGCTTTGTATTTATCAATCGATTTCCGGCGCGTAAGATGCTCTTCCAGGTACATACGCCCTTTTTGCCCGATGGCTTCCCGCTCTTCCTCTGTTTTTTCGTAATATGTGCGTACCGCTTCGATGATGTTCTCATACTGGCCGGGTTCTATGACTACTCCGGCGCCGGAACGTTCGATAATTACGGCCGCTTCGCTGCCCTTTTCGAGCACGCCGAGCACCGGTTTGCCGACGGCGAGCACCCCGTATATTTTGCTCGGCACAGATACTCCTTTAATACCCTTTTGATTCACCACAAGGTGCACGTCAGCGGCATTCAGGGAATATTTGATGCGATCCTTCGGCTCGTACGGGAAAAAATGGACGTTTGTCAGCTGGCTGGCTGTCACGTATTCCTTCATTTCACTCTTTTTGGCTCCTTCGCCGATAAACACAAACACAATATCAGGATTATTCCGAAATGCTTCTGTGATACGGATCAGGTTTTCCAGATCGTAAAACAACCCGAGATTGCCGGAGTACATTACAATGAATTTGCCTTCGAGCTGTTTTGCATGCAGAAATTCTTCCACGCCTTTATCCGTACGTGGCTTTGGCACCAGGTCTTTTTCATCCACCCAGTTGTGAATCACTTCATAGTCCGGCGTTCCGGACGTAAACCTTTTCTGCAGCGTTGCCGCCATGTCGCTTCCGACTACAATATTCATGTCCGCGTATCGGCAGTTCAGCTTATCCACGGCCGCCGCTAGTTTTGTGATGGCTGGACTCGGTGAATACGAAACAGCCTCTGCCTGCTCCGGATTAAAGTCCTGAATGTTATAAATATGTTTCGCCCGCTTCAAAGCTTTACCGATCGTACCAATCAGCCCGCCGAGAATCGGCGGCTGGGAGACGGTGTAAATAACATCCACCCCGGTTTCTTTGAGCAGGGCACGAAGCGCTTTAACGAAATAGGCAGCCATATACCGGGCCCGGCTTACTTTGGATTGCTTGTTCACCGCAGGGAGTTTCATCCGGATTACTTTAACCGACTCGATCCATTCCAGTCGGTCCGCGAGCACGTCGTTTAACTCGCCGGCATAGTGCGGATGCGAGGTAATGACCGTCACGCGAAAATCATCCTGCAGGTCAAAGCAGAGATCGCCCATCAGCTGGCCAAGCGACGCGACATCCGGTGGAAAGTAGTTAACGACAAACACTATTTTTTTCATACGCCTGCTCCCTCTGCCTGTTCCAGCGGTTCTTCTTCGGCGGCGAAGCGGCGCTTGATAAATGCCGCCGGGTTGCCCCCGTGAATCTCATTTGCGGGGATGCTTTTCGTTACGTTACTGCAGGCAGCGGCCACCGCGTATTCTCCAAGTGTCACCCCGGGGTGGATAAACGACGAGGCAGCCGCCCAGGAGCCCCGTTCGAATGTGATTGGCGCAGTGATTAAGTCAAATGACGGCTTTTGCAGATGATGCGAGCCGGTACACAAATAAGTTTTCTGCGATACTACGCAGTGCTCGCCGATGGTGATCCGGTCGAGGCTGTAGAAAAAGGCTTCATCCCCCACCCAGGAATGGGCGCCGATGGACACTTTCCACGGATACGTGAACCGGGCACTCGAACGAATTTTGACTCCTTCTCCCACCTGCATTCCGAAAGTCCGGAGAAGCCGGCGCCGGAACGCATACATCGGGTGCAGCGATAGGCGGAACACTGTTCCCTGCACGAGCCACCAGAGCAAAATAAACCACCCCGGCCGGCCGCGGTCGTAATCAGACTGCTCATAGCGGTCAAGCTGAACCTTCATGTGCTTTCCCCTCCTCTATTGGCACCTCGCGGAATACGCCTCTCAATTTTTGTTCCCAGCTCAGGTGCTCCGCGGCGTAGCTCCGGATGTTGGCCGGAGTATTCCGGTGTCGGTGCTGCATGTATTTGAAAAACAAACGGTCAATATCTACCGGGCTCTCGTCGGCCGGCGTCCGGAATACAAACGGCAGATTAACCGGAAAATCGCTGTCTTCGGAGGCCAGGAGAAACGGAATGCCGCGGGCACAGTATTCTCTGTTTTTTAACGAGGAATCCCCAAAAAAATTGCGCCGGTGGTTGCCAAGAATCCCGATGCCCACATCCACCCCGTTCATCATTTGATCGAGTTCACTGCCGGTGAGCGTGCCGTGAAAGATGACGCGGTCCTCGACTCCTTCGGCAACTGCCAGTTGCCGGAGCTCGTCGCTGACCGGCCCGTCACCGATAATATGAAATTCCGGCCGGATCGGAGCGCGGCATTTGTTCAACCCTTTAATGATCCGGTCATAGGCATGCCACGAGGCTAGATTTGCCACTCCTGCAAGCACGAAGGCTTCGTCGGGATGGTGAAAAGCCGGCCTTTCTACTACGGGAGTGGCGGCCAGGTCGATTCCGTTTTTAATGGCGATTACTTTTGGATCTGCCACCGGAGTAATGGAGACTGCAACAATTTTTTTGACCAAAGGATAGACGCCAAACCGGAACGCAGCCTGATCCAGAACATAAGAGCCATAAGCCGGCCAGTCTGTTTTAAACGGCGCCTCGACTGGATAATCCGGAATTTCATAATACATTTTTCTTTCTTGGCGTCTGCAGCGTTGCAGCCACAGGGACAGCTGGGGCAGGACGGGCTTTACCCTCCGGATATAAATCTCCTGCACGTCCAGGCTCTCCGCGAGGGTGGCGGCGAACTGCAGAAATTCGGTCATTCGGAAATAGCTCGCAGTGCTCCGCTTCCAGGCCGGCGTTTCGACAAAAATCGCTTTTGGCGAATAATGGTGCTCCCGCACCACTTCCCGGCCGGTCCACGTGTCGTAGCATACGGCCCGGTCCTTTTGCGAGATCAGTAGATAGGCACGGCGCCCGAGCTGGTTCATCGCTCTGCACTGGGCGTAGACTTTTTTCACAAAGCCGACGGCGTCTGAATCCTCGCGAAGAAATGCCACGTACAGCAGTTTATTTTCCAAAAAAGCGCCTCCTCTGCCTGTTTATTTTCCTATTTTCAGTAAGCCCCTTTTTTTCGCAGGACGGCTCCGGCTGTTTTGAACAGAATCAGAACATCCGTACCCAGACGCTGATGGCGGATGTAATCAAGCTCGAGCTCCATCCGTTCGGGATAGGTCAAGTCACTTCGGCCGCTCACTTGCCAGAGGCCGGTCATCCCCGGCTTGGCTGATAAAAATAATTGTTTGTTTTCCGCGTATTCCTCCAGCTCCTCCGAGATAATTGGCCGCGGGCCAACAAGGCTCATCTCCCCTTTTAATACGTTGATCAGCTGCGGAAGCTCGTCCAGGCTCGTTTCGCGAAGCAGCCGGCCGGTTTTGGTAATTCGCGGGTCCCGGTCCGCGGGCAGCTTGTAGCCGTTTTGGACAAATTCGGCGTATAGCTTCTGGTCGCGGCGCAGCACTTCTTCAGCATCAACAACCATCGTCCGGAACTTATAAATATAGAACGGTTTTCCTTGGGCACCAATCCGCTTTTGCTTGTACAACATTCGACCCTTTGGCTTTTCCTGCATATACATAAAGCCAATGACCAAAAACAATGGAGACAGGAGCATGAGCATTAGAAAGGATAAAACACTGTCGATAACACGTTTGGCCTGAGCCTGGTCCATGGAGTGTTTTTCCGATTTGAGCGGCGCGCTTGATCTCTGCATTGGTCTCCCCCTCTTTTAAGTGGCCCGGACGGCTGCCGCCGCCCGCCGAAAAATAAGCGACACGCGTTAAGAAGTTTCACGGTACAGGCCCGGCGTTTGGGTTGGGCTCCGGTAATGGTTCAAATCACTTTCCACCATCATCTCCACCAGCTCCCGGAAGCCGACTTCGAGCTCCCATCCGAGCTTTTCCTTCGCCTTCGTGCAGTCGCCGAGCAGAAGATCCACTTCGGCCGGCCGTACAAACTTCGGGTCGGTCACGACGTAGTCGCGCCAGTTGAGGCCGACGTATTGAAAGGCAATATTCACCAGCTCTTCGACCGTATGCGTCTCGCCGGTCGAAATCACGTAGTCATCCGGCTCATCGCTTTGGAGCATAAGCCACATGGCTTTTACGTAGTCGCCGGCAAAGCCCCAGTCGCGTTTCGCATCGAGGTTGCCCATCCGCAGCTCGCTCTGCAGCCCGAGCTTGATGCGGGCAGCGGCATCGGTCACCTTGCGGGTGACAAATTCCATGCCGCGCCGCGGCGACTCGTGGTTGAATAAAATGCCGGCGCAGGCAAACATATCAAAGCTTTCCCGGTAATTGACGGTAATCCAGTGGCCGTACGTTTTTGCCACCCCGTACGGGCTGCGCGGCCAGAACGGCGTCGCTTCCGTCTGCGGCGTCTCGAGCACCTTGCCGAACATTTCGGAGCTTGAGGCCTGGTAAAAGCGGGCATCCGGCTTCACGATGCGGACTGCTTCAAGCATGTTGACGACGCCAACGGCGGTGATCTGGCTGGTCGCGATCGGCTGCGGCCAGGAGGTCGCGACAAATGACTGGGCCGCCAGGTTATACACCTCGTCCGGCTGCGCCTGCTGCACGGCGGTAATTAAGGAAGACAGGTCGGTCAGGTCACCGTCGATCCACTCAATCCGGTCTCTCACGTGTTCGATGTTTTCAAAGTTCGGGGTGCTTGTCCGGCGCCGGAGGCCGTAAACGGTATAGCCTTTTTCGAGCAGAAATTCCGCCAGGTACGAGCCGTCCTGGCCGGTCACGCCGGTGATGAGTGCTGATTTTGTCATAGAGAAGCAGCTCCTTTGTTTGGTTGTGCCGCGTGGCCGGTGTACCAGTCGTACGTTTTCTGCAGTCCATCGGCAAGCGGTGTCTGCGCCTGCCAGCCAAGGCTGTTCAGCCTGGTGACGTCGGTGCGCTTCCGGAACGTGCCGTCGGGCTTACTCGTATTAAATACAAATTCGCCCTCAAAGCCGGTAACATCTTTAAGCGCTTCGGCGAGCTCCCGGATAGAAAGGTCCCGACCGGTGCCGACGTTCACCATGTCGGTGCCGTCGTATTCGTTCATCAAGAATACGCACGCATCGGCGAGGTCGTCCGCGTACATAAACTCCCGGCGCGGCTCACCCGTGCCCCATATTTCCACGGCAGGGTCCCCATTCACTTTTGCTTCGTGGCACTTTCGCATCAGCGCCGGGAGCACGTGCGACGTTTCCAGGTCAAAATTATCGTGTTTTCCATAAAGGTTTGTCGGCATAGCGGCGATAAAGCGAGTGCCGTACTGGCGGTTGTAGGACTCGCACATCTTTAGGCCGGCAATTTTTGCGATGGCGTACGGTTCATTGGTCGGTTCAAGCGCCCCGGTTAAAAGCGCCTCCTCCCGGATTGGCTGCGGAGCATGTTTTGGATAGATGCACGTACTGCCTAAAAACAACAGCTTTTTCACGCTGTGCGTGTAGGCTGCGTCAATGACGTTTGTCTGAATATATAAGTTATCGCGGATAAAATCCGCCGGATAATCGTTGTTTGCAGTAATGCCGCCAACCTTTGCGGCTGCCAGAAACACGTAATCGATCGAAGAGGACTGAAAAAAAGCGTCTACGTCCGTTCGGTTTCGCAAATCAAGCTCGCTGCTTGTCCGGTACACCAGGTTCGTATAGCCTTCGTCCTGCAGCTTCCGCAGAATCGCGGAGCCTGCAAGCCCCCGGTGCCCAGCTACATATATACACGCATGTTTTTCCATTCAGGCTCCTCTTTTCCTTTAAGATTTTGGTGTTGTGCAGTGCCTGCATCCATTCAAAACAGATGGCTGAAGTCTGAATGCCAATGGTTTTCTAATTGCGGCAGCATTGTATGCGCAGCTGCCACAGGTAAACCGGAGGCATTGAACCTCTCCTCACGCAGCGCTGTTGACGATAAACGTCTAAGGCTTTTCTAAAAGCCCTTAGCACTGCCGAGTGCCTCCACGTGATACCGGTGCAGGAGACATGACCGAACGGTTTTGAAAAAGCCTATTTAATAAATTTGGCCGCGGAGCCGTTGTGGGCGCGCAGCACGTCATCCCACGTGTCATGGAGCCGGACGGTGTCGTCGTCGCTGATGTCGATGCCAGTCTGCACCTCTACAATCTCCAGATCGATGGTGGCCCGGAGCGCGTGCTTCGTTCCGGCCGGCAGATGGACAACGTCGCCCGCTTTGATGCGGTACATATGGTCGTCGACCGCAATTTCCCCCTCCCCGCGTACGACCGTCCATACTTCATCACGGTTATGGTGATAGTGAAGCGTTGAGTTTTTGCCGGCCTCGAGCTGGATGCGTTTGGTAATCATCATCTGCCCGTCCGGGTACTTGGCGTAATCGAGCACCCGTGACCATCCCCACAGCCGCTCCTCATACATCTGCGGGTAGCGGAAGTCCTTGATCAGCTCTTTAATCTGCGAGCTCGACTCTTTGCTGGCAACAATGATGCCGTCGGGACTCGATACAATCACCATGTTGCTGGCATCAATGACGGCAACCGGAATATCAAGCTCGTTCACAAGATGCGTGTTGACCGAGCTTTCGGAAATGATGCCTTTGCCTGTCTGGCTGAAGGCGATCTCCTCGGTGAGCGTGTTCCAGGTGCCAAGGTCCTTCCAGTCGCCCTCGTATTGTAAAACAGTAATCTTTTCGGCCTTTTCCACCACCCGGTAGTCAAAGCTTGTCTTCGGCACAGTATGATACCGGCTTTTCAAAAGCTCATATTCAAACGGCAGCCCCTCCTCTTCGAGAATGCCGAGCAGGTAAGCCATCGTAAAACCAAACACGCCGCAGTTCCAGAGCGCCTGTCGTTCGATGAGCTCCCGGGCCCGGTCTTCATCCGGCTTTTCCGTAAAGGCCTCGACGACAAAAGCATTTGTATCCTTTCTCCGGCTCCCGGGTACAATGTAGCCGTATTTGGTAGACGGATATACGGGCTTCACCCCAATAAGGGCCATATCACTCGTGCCTTCCTGAATCAGCCTCTCCAAAAGTTTGAAATTTTCAAAAAAACTTGTGTCTACGAAGGCATCCACCGGAAGCATCACAATGACTTCCTCCGGAGACGCTTTTTCTACGGAAAACAGGTAGCTGGCCGCAAGCGCGACAGCGGCGAACGTGTCCCGGCGCTCCGGCTCCATAACAAGCGGAACATTTTCGCCGAGCTGGCGTTTGATCAGGTCCTTCTGCGACTCCGAGGTGGCGATCACCGCCGATGAAGCAAGCCCGCAGGCTTCAAGCTGTCTCCATACCCGCTGGACCATGGATTCTTTTTCCCCGTCCGGTCCGTCGAGCACCTTGAGAAATTGTTTGGATCTCGTGTCATTCGACAGCGGCCACAATCGTTTTCCCGAACCTCCGGACAACAGGACTAAGCGCATGTTCCTTCCTCCTTGTTTATTGAAATGTTGGACAGAATTACCTTACGTTCGTTTAAAAAAAGCACGTTTCTTGTGCAGGGGTTCCGGCGGGTCCACGAGTGCCGGGGATCCGACCAGCAGGCGTTTGGTGTTTTCCTGCATTTCCCGGGACTTTTTCAGCCCGAGCACTGCAGCGGTCTGCTCGTAGGCAGGCTTTAAGCGAAAAGGGATGCTGTCTGCCTGCGACGCGATAAAATGAGCCAGGTTTTTCCGCAGCAGCTTCAGGGCGAAGCGCTGTCGTTTCCGGCCGTTTCTCCCGGCCACCGCTGCAGCACTCACCTGGCCCAGGGCGCCGTGAGAGACAAAATAATACAACGGTTCTTCTGTTTCAGGGTATGCCCCCAGCCGCTCAGGATGCGTAATGATCGGGATATAGCCTTCCATCTGCATTGAATAAAACAGCGTTTTGATTAAGGCGAAGGAATCGTCGGACTGGATTTCCACGAGTACGTAGTTGGTGTCTTCAAGCGGCAGGAGCCGGCCGGAAAGCAGGTCCTCCACCATACCGGGGTAGAGCGTCATTTCATGGCCGCTTTTCACGTGAAGTGGAATGCTTTCATTCCGGAGCCGCACGTTAAAGTCCAGCACGGCTTCTTTAACGGTCAGGCCTTCGTTTTCGTACACGCCGGGCCGGAAATGCGGCGTGGCAAAAACCGTCTGGATATTATTTTCCACGGCCTCTCTGGCGATGATGATGCTTTCGTTGATTTCCTCCGGCCCGTGGTCAAGTGCAGGTAGTATATGCGTGTGTATATCGATCATCCGGCGCCTCCCAGGTTTCTATTGTTTTAAGAAGGAAGGGCCCTCACGCCCGGCCGGCACGGTTTTTTTCTTCCTCCCACCGGCACAGCGCCTGCAGTCCCTTATCAAGCGATACTTCGGGATACCAGCCGTACCGGTTGATTTTTGACGTGTCGAGCGTTTTTTTTCGTATTCCTCCGGCCCTGGCACTCGTAAAAAATACAGCGCCCTTATAGCCAGTCACCCGCTTAATCAGCATGACGAGCTCCTTGGAAGTGATTTCCCGCTCGGTGCCGATGTTGATTGGCCCTTTCTCATGGTAGTCGTTCATGACAAACACGCAGCCGGACGCCAGGTCTTCCCCGTAAATAAACTCCTGAAAGGCAGGCTCCTTTTCTGGTATTTCCACCTTCGGCAGCCACTGGTCACGGGCCTCGATACATCGCCGGACTGCCTCAGCCACGATGCCGGTGGACATTTCCATATCCTGTTCCGCGTACATTTGCGGAGCCACAGCAACGTGAAAATTCGTATTGGAAGCCCGGTTATACGCCCGGCAGAGCGCGATGCCTTCCCGCGTCACCTGCGTTTTTTCGGCATACACCTCGTCAACAATCCCCCGCTGGAGAAACGTTTCCTTCAGCGGCTGCGGAGTGTACTTGGGGTACACATGGATATCACCGAGGTACAGCAGCTTTTTCACGTTGTAGCGGGCAGCGGCTTCAAGCACGTTCGCCTGCTGGCGGCGCCTTTCGAGAAGCCCTTTACTGCTGTTGGATTCTGCATATTCATAGCCATCGGTCATGAACACATAATCAATGTTTTCCTCCGCGAAGAACATGTTAACGGCCCGGATGCTTTCTGTTCCGGAGCTCGTGCTTTCGAGTACGGCCACGTTTTCATATCCATGCTTTAGAAGATAGTGATAAATCGCGCTGCCTGCCCGTTCCTTATGATTGGTTACGTAAATCCTCGCCTGTTTATCCACGCCGGCGCCCTCCTTTTATGATACTTTTTCTTTCTCTCTGCCCACGCTGATCAGCACCTGCTCAATATGGTTTAACATGGACGTCGTCGCAAACGTGACGGTCGTTCCTTCCCCGAGATAAAACTGCTTGCCCCAGTGCGGCGAATTCTCCTCCACTTCAATCACGTATTCCACCGGGGAGCTCCGCTTCGGGTCAGGAGTAATATAGATCGTTTTCCAGTGAATTCCTTTCAGCTGCTCATGCAGCTCATCCCAGTATAAGTATTGCTTGATCAGCGATTCCATCTGGCCGTGCAGATAGTAATCTTTATTTACTTTGTAGTAGCGGCGGTTTTTAACCCAGCGGTCGGTAATTAAATTCATGTCGTACAGTCTCCGCAGTTCGAGGCGGATCGCGTTCGTTGATTCCTTGCATTCGCGCACGAGCTCGCGCAGATACGTTTCCTCCTCGGTTAAATAAAATTTCATTACGAGACGCAGTCTTGTTTTGGATGTGACCAGTTGATGCAAGATCATCTCCCCCTCCATTCCTTTCAGCTGTACAAAATTGGTGCTGCGCCGGCCTGTCTATAATATAAGTGCCGGCGGTGTGACCCTTACCCCGTTCAGCAGCAGATGCGCGTTTTTCTGCATCCGCTGCCATTCATCCAGCCGCTGCATTTTTGCGAACTGCCGGTACACCTGGTCGAGGCAGAACGGCTGGTCGTACGCACTGCAGGCGTTGGAGGCGATAAAATGCACGAGCTTCTTTTTTAAAAAATATTTTGCCCAGCGCCTGTCGCTTCTCCCGTCCCGGCCAAGCAGCGCCCCGGCGCTGACCTGCACGGCTGCTCCTTCGTTTACGAGCGTCTCGACGCCCCCGCGCCTCTGGTGGAACATCTGCAGCCGCTCCGGCGATGAAAGAATGGGAATAAACCCCGAACTGTACAGTTTTTTAAGCATCTGCCGGACATATAGGAAACTGTGAGTCTCATTCATATGAACGAGTACATAATTGGTATGCTCGAGCGGCAGAATTCGTTTTTTCTCCAAATCTCTTTCCATCCCGTCATACAGAGTGACCTCCTGACCGGAACGGACACGGACCGGAATGCGGGCTTTCAGCAGCTGAAAATTCAAAAATTTTACTGCTTCCGTGACGAAAACAGCGCCGAAATCATATGACGGATACCGGTATCTCGGCGTTGCATAAATAATGCTCACCCCGGCCTCTGCTGCCTGCCTGGCCATCTCCAGGCTTTCTTTTAACGTATTTGGCCCATGGTCAAATCCGGGAAGGATATGGGCATGCATTTCAATCATGTACTCACCTCTTTCATTTGAAGTAAGAAATATGGCCTACGTTAGATTTTTTAGAATATTTTGCCTGTTGCCGTTTCTTTTATATTAATAGTCCAGTATAATTATTAATAGTAATTACCTAGTCATTAATAATCACACAAATGTTAATAGTCATATGACTTTTTCTGGGACGAAGGAACTTTACGAAGGATGACGGAGCGGAAGGGAGCGGGATTGCATGAACCGCCGCCAGCGAATCTTCATGTATACGATCCAATTCATCGCCATCATCGCAGCCGGACTGTTCGTGTACATGGAGTCGCCGGACGAGCGGTGGCTTGCCGCAGCCCTGTGCTGGTTGTTTGGTATGATCCAGGTTATCCGGCTTGTGCTTCTCGCCGTGCCGCTCGCCCGTTTTTCCTCTGTGGCAGTGATCGGCCTCCAGTTTTTGACCGCCTGTGTGGTGCAGGTGATCGCTGGGGGCTTTGTACCCCAGACGCTTTTTTTCGTCCTGATCGCCGAGCTTGGCTACCGGGCTCCGCGCCGGTTCAGCTTTCCATTTATGCTTTTGTCCTACACTGCCTTTGTGGGGGCCACGGCTTACCATGAGGACTTTCCGGGGCTTGCCGGTATCAGCTTTGTCCTGCCCCGCTTTATTGAATACATTCTGTTCTGGGGCTTCAGCTACCTGGCCCAGCGCTCCACCCAGCAGCGAAACGAGCTGCAGCGGGCCTATGACCGCCTGCGCCTGTACCACCGGGAAATAGAGGATAAATCCATCATGCAGGAGCGGCTCAAGCTCTCCAGGGATATTCATGACAGCGCGGGGCATTACTTAACCACCTCCATGATGGCGCTGGAAACGGCCAAGCGGCTGCTTGAAAAGGGCGAAGTCGAAAAAGCCCGTACCCAGCTGCAGACGTCCAAGCATCAGGTGCAGGAGACGATGAAGGAAATACGGAAAACGGCACATTCCATGGCACACACCGATGGGTTTATTGACCTGGCAGCAGCGCTTGAAGGACTTCTCGTCTCGACCCGTGACACCTCGGATGTACGGGTCGAATGGCACTTTGACAAGCCGCTTCCCGTACTTCGGGCAGAGCAGGAAATGCTTTTGTACCGGATGCTTCAGGAGGGGCTCACTAACGGTCTCCGTCACGGGGGATGCACGTATTTTTCCTACACCTTGTCCACCCAGGTGCCCGGCCAGCTTGTCGCCCGCCTCGAGGACAACGGGCGTACCGTTACGAAAAACGTCAGCTTCGGCTTTGGCCTCCGCGGGCTTTCCGCCCGGGCGGAAGAGCTCGGCGGCCTGCTTCGCTTTGAAGCTCTTCCGGGAGGAAAAAACGGCATGGCGCTCGAGCTCCGCCTGCCGGTCAGGGACCCCAGCCCGTACGCCCCTTAAAGAGACAGTTGATTTTTTAAACACTCAGCACCGGCAACAGGAAAAGCTTGAAAAGGAGGATTCATAGATGGAAACCGTTCGGATAGGGATTGTGGATGATCATGCCATTGTCCGGGACGGACTGGCCATGATTATGGAACTGGAAGAGGACCTGGAAGTGGCGGGGATTGCGAGAAACGGCGCCGAGGCAGAAATAATGCTCACCAACGAGCAGCCGGACGTGGTCATGCTTGATGTATATCTTGAAGGCAATAACGGCATCGAATGGCTGCCCGATTTTCAGCTGACATCCCCCAAAACAAAGTTCATCATGCTGAGCTCTTATGTGGACGCGGAAAATGTCATTCAGGCACTGACTAACGGCGCGAAGGGATTTCTTTTGAAGGATTGGGAAAGCGAGGAGCTCGTGCGATGTGTGCGCCAGGTCGCCCGCGGGCAGATGGTGCTTCCGACCTCCGTGTCGGAAACGCTGAGCGACCAGCTCGCTGCCCGGAACCGCAAGGACGGAGCGCCGCATTTTCAGGAAACGGAGGACACGACTACGCTCTCTCTGCAGGACCGCCGGATCGTGGACCTGCTTCTTGCCGGCTATTCCAACCAGGAAATCGCGGACACGCTGTTTTTAACGCTCGGCACGGTGAAAAACTACCTGACTGCCATCTACCGGAAAATCGGCGTCCGCAACCGCCGCGAAGCGATGGCCTACTTTCAGCAGCGACATAAAGAAACCGGCTCCTGAAGGCCAGGAGCCGGTTCGTTTTGCAGTTGATCAAGCGGGCCTGGTCAGCCCCACACTTTAATGTAGTTTTCTCCCTTTTGCAGATCATTCATCGGCCCTACGGCTGCTTTTTCACCTTTCACATTGCCGTAGTAGTCCTTGTCCAATATTAACTCGCTTCCGTCCGGGTTCTCAAAATCGGCATCAACAATACGGGTTCTATGCAATGTTTCCGTCGATTGCATATTTCCACGCAGTTGTTCGAAATCCTCTGGCAGCTCACAGTATAGATACACTTCGTTTTCTTTTTCGATAATTTCCAGTTTGGGATCGAATTGCTCTGCCATTAATTTCTGTTCCTCTCTTTCAAAGGGCTTTGCTCCATTTAAATACGCATTGTTATTAATATACACTGGCTGCTCGACGTTGTTGAATGCTTTATGATCGGCAGAAAAATCGTTTACTGTCTCAATGTACTCCTCGAGCGAAGCCGTATAGCCGTCATAATGGGTCGTTCCTACACCTGTAATGTCTTTATCTCCTATAAATAAATTATTAAAGTAGCGGTCGTCCCCGCCATAGGTGACAGCAAAGCCAGCCATTTCTGTACTGTGCGGTAGATGATACGGTGTAGCTCGGTCCAGCATTTTCTTATGGACCATTTCCCCGCGTATCAAATTATTAACGTAAGCTCCGCCCTGGGCATGATTATCCAGAGCATAATCTGCGGTTAAAATATTATGGTCCACCACATAAGGGCCGCTACTGACTTCTACAAACAGGTCGCGGTTGTTCCGGTAAAATAAATTACTGCTCACTCTTGTCCCCTGCGTCTGCCAGTCCAGCCATATGCCAAGGGAACAGTCGTGAATGCGATTGTGATAAATTTGCACGTCAATGGCAGCATGCAGCTTAATACCTGCAATTTCATGGCCGAAAAACTCGCGCTTAATGCCTATGTTGTAAATGTGATTGTTATATATTTCACTGAATATACACCCAAGATGCCCAACAACAGCGTTTTGGCCACAATCATATATTTTATTATTACGAATAATATGGGAGCCGACCTTTTCTTTCGTCCAGCCAGCCTGCTGGGCCTGGAAGATTGATTCCACCTGGTACTGATACCCCGACTTGTCCTTTCGTGTCGTGCTGTAATTCTGTCCGGTTGAAGCTTCTTTTCCTATGCTGATGGCACTGCATTTGGAATTATGAATAATATTGTTTTCAATGATCCAGCCTTTACTCCAGTGCGGCCCTACAAGTCCGGGCTGGTCAGCCGTCGGCGGCGTCCACGGAGTCGCTGCCTGCGCCATTTCAAAGCCACTGACGGTAATGTAGTCAATACCCGTCTGTTCCGGATAAAAGCAGCATTTGCGAACATTTATTTCCACCAGTTCCTGCGTAGGATCTATACTGTGACAATTAATATAAATCGTCGTTGTATTTTGATCCACTTCTGCAAACCATACATACTTTGTCTGCTCAGGATCTTCAACAGAAACAGTGGTTTCCGTCCAATGATCCACGATCTCCGTCCGCCCCATGGGGTTGTACACTTCTTGCATGCTTTCCGCCTCGTAGAACGACTTTCCATTTATATATACATCGCCCAGGTGCCTGCCGGGGTTGTATTTCACCCAGTCCCCAAAGATCTCTTCCTTGTAAGGATTGTATTCCCCAAAGAAATCGTTTGGCAGTGTTGTTTTCCAAACGGTTCCTTCCACCTGCTCCCAATCTGTTATCTGCTCCGATCCCTTGATCACGACCTTTTCTCCCTCAGCCGCCTGATACGTAATTCTTCTCGTGTTACTTAATCCTGCCTTTTTAGGCTTCACCCATTCCCTGTACTCACCTTCATGCACAATTACGGTATCCCCTGCTGCCGCTAAAGCGGCTGCCTGGTTAATGGTCAGGAATGGATTTTGCTTTGTTCCCTCCTGGTTATCTGCTCCATTTTTCGCCACATGATATTCATTAGCCATTATATCTGCTCCTTTTGCATCGTATCTATTATTACTTATACTACGGTGACCCTGCTTGCCGAAAAAAACTGTTCGATTGCAAACGCAGCACAACCGAGTGCGCATGACAGCATCCCGCGCTCGGAAAATTTCAGTTCAAACGAATCATGATAATAGGGAAGCAGGCGCTGCTGAAGAACGCGCTGAATCGGATTGCGCAGCCACGGTTCTAATACCGCAAACCGGTTCCCGATAATAATTTGCTCCGGGTTAAAAGTATTTACTATATTGGTCAGGACAATGCCGATATATTCCCCAATCTGAGCGAAGGCATTCAGCACCCCAGGGTGGTTTTCCATGGCCATTTTAAGAAGCATCTCCAGGCTGATTCTGGTGCCGGGTGGGAAAAGAGGTCTTACTTTATCCATTAACGCCGCCTCAGAGCTGTGCATTTCCCAGCATCCTCTATTGCCACAGGGGCATTTTTTCCCATGGGAATCAATCGACACATGTCCTATTTCCCCGGAAATACCCGTCGATCCTTTGTGAAGCTTGTCGTTAATAATGATGCCTGCTCCGATACCTATGCCGATGCTTACATAAATCAAATCAGATACATGCTGCCCTGCACCGTATATTTTCTCCCCGTGAGCCCCAGCCTTTGCTTCATTTTCAATCGTCACCGGCAGCCGGAATTCCTTTTCCAGGTAACCCTTTAAATCCACCCTGTGCCAGTTAAGGTTCGGGGCAAATAAAATCAGGCCGTTGTTATTAATCATGCCGGGCACCCCGAGGCCAATACCGACGATGCCGTACGGGCTTTCGGGAGCTTCCTGTTGCAGCTCTCTGATCAAGTTTTTTACCTTCAGAAAAATAATTTCGGGGTCGGTCTCCTCAATTTCAATTTTGTGTTTATGAATAATATTGCCCTGCAGATCTGTCATGACGGCAAGGATGTAATTAACGCCAAGATCCACCCCGATGGAATAGCCTGCATTCTTATTGAAGAACAGCATTGTCGGCCTGCGTCCCCCGCTTGAAAGACCCATCCCTATTTCCCCGACAAAATGCTCCTCCATAAGCTCACTGACCAGACTCGAAACGGTAGCCTTGTTTAATCCGGTGATTTTTGAAATTTGAGCCCGGGACACCGGGCATTCTGTCTGAATTTTATTTAATACGATGGATTTATTAATTTTTCTTACAAGCCCTTGATCACCAGTTTTCATATGCGACTCTCCATGTTTATTTGTTTTTACATAAAGGGAGCACCGCTTCCTTCATAAATTTATCCCTTCACAGAGCCCGCTGCGAGTCCTTTGATGATTTTTTCTTGGGCGACAAAATACACGAGCAGCAGTGGCACACTCGCCAGCGTCAAGGCAGCCATCAGTCCTGGGATGTTTATGGAGAATTCTCCGTAAAATTCCCGCAGACCAATCGGGAGCGTCGCTGCTTCATCGGAATTCGTTAACACGAGGGCGAAAATAAACTCGTTCCATATATGGATAAAGTTATAAATGGCTACCGTGGCGGTTGCTGGAATTAATAAAGGAAATAAAATTCTCCAAAATAACTGCAGATGTCCGCAGCCGTCGATTTTTGCCGATTCGATCAATTCCTTTGGCAAATCAGACATAAATTGAGTGTAAATCACTACTGATATTGGAAGAGCAAAAGCCACATAAGGACCGATCAGGCCCCAAAGAGTGTTGTACAATCCCATGTTCTGAGTAAGCAGGAAAATAGGAATCAGTGTCGTATGGATAGGAATCATCATCCCTACCATAAACAGCAGCAGGATTGGTCTGTTTAATTTGAACTTCATGCGTGACAGCGGATAGCTTGCCATCGCAGAAAATATGATCGTTAAAATAACAGAAATCACCGTTACAATTAAGCTGTTTCCAAAGTATTGAAAGAAGTTTGTTTCAAACAGGAATGTATAGTTCTCAAAGGACAAAGCCTCTGGCAGCGCCCAGGGTGCCGTGGCGAATTCCGCCTGCCCTTTAAAGGATGTATTGATCATGACAAAGAAAGGAAGGCCGGTAAATAAAAGAAGAGCAATGGCTACGATATACAACGGGGTTTGTCTTAATTTGCTTATCATTTAAAAATCCGCCTTTCTTTTGTTATCCACGGTAATGATGCCGAGTGTCACTATAAATGCAATGATGAACATCATGGAGGATATGGTACTGCCGTAGCCCATGCTGAAGTTTGTAAACGTCTGGTCATACATATAGGTAGCCATTAATTCCGTGGAATTGTTCGGACCCCCGCCGGTCATTACATAAATTAAATCGAAATACTTTAAAGCACCAATAACGGATAGAATGGCAGAGGTAATAATGATAGGACGAAGTAACGGAAGCGTAATTCCTGAAAACTTTCTCCAGGTTGAAGCCCCATCAATTTCAGCAGCTTCATATAAATCCTCCGGGATTCCGACGATAGCGGCACGGAATAAAATCATATAAAACGGAGCAAACTGCCAGCAAATGGTGATAATAACTGCCCAAATGGCGGTATCTTCACTGCCGAGCCAGCCGCGCTGTAATGATTCAAGGCCAACCGCACCAAGGAACTGGTTTACGAGTCCGTAATTGGCATCAAAGATATAGATGAACAAAATCCCGATAGCCACTGTGGACATTAAGAAGGGCATAAAATAAACGGTGCGGAACAGCCGCATCCCTTTGATCGGACTGAATAGAAGCAAAGCCATTATTAAACCGAGAGGAAGCTGGGTCAGCAGTGAAGCTGCAATCAGCAGGGCATTGTTCCCGGAAGCCTGCCAAAACACACCATCCCGGATAACTTCAAAGTAATTCTGCAGTCCAATAAAAACCATATTGGAATCGATGCCGTTCCAGTCAAACAGACTGTAGTAAAAGGTCATCCCAATCGCATAAACCACATACACTCCGTAAAAAAGGAGCGCCGGAGCCATAAATCCTAATATGACAAGCCAGTTCTTGCCATTCTTTTTCCTGGAAGCATTCCGGGATTTTGTGTTCACTTTATTTTCGACGTTGGTAGCCAACAACATTCACCTCAATTTTTAACTACATCAAGCCGGCAGAACCGGCTTGACATAGAAGTTAATTATTCCAGCTCTTCCTCGGCAGCCTGTTCCATCTCTTCAGCCGCTTCTTCCGGTGTAATGGACCCGCCAAATAGTGCCTGAGTCGTGTCTAAGTGAACTTCCGCAAGAGCCGGAGGCAGGGTCTGGTCATAGTACGTCTGTACAAAATCAGCTTCGTTCAGGGTTTCACTCAAACGCTTGATAAATTCGTCCTCGTACTCCGCCCCTTCTACTGGAGATACAGCACCGCTTTCATTAGCAAATTCAGTTGCTGTTTCCTGCTCGGAAATAAAGTTCAGAAAATCAATGGCAGCTTCTTTGTTATCACTCTGCTCCGAAACGGAAAATGCCGGGCTTACACCACCTACAAGGTGATTTTGCGCCCCTTCCCCACCTTCGATTTCAGGGAACATGAAGTAATCGAGTTTTTCTTTGAATTCAGGCATTTCACTATCTACGTTTTTGATCATCGCTCCGCTGGTCATAATTTCCATCGCAGCGTCCCCGGAGTACATTAACTGACGGGACTGGCCGGTGTCATAGTCGCTGCCGTTAATACCATCCGGGAAGGCGTTTTTATCCACCAGCTCCTGGATTTTCTCTCCTGCTTCGATATATGCTTCATCATCAAAGCTCCCTTCGCGGCTGAAGGCATCGGCGAATAAATCCTCCCCGCCAGCTCTTTCAGCAAGGTACATCAGATAGAAGGCCCCCGGCCATTGTGTCTGGTTTGCAAGAGCGAATGGAATAACGTCGTTTTCATTTAATGTATCGACAATGTTTAAAAGATCATCATATGTTTCCGGTTCTTCAAGACCGTATTCATCGAAAATTTCTTTGTTATACCACACAGGTACTAAATCAAGGCCCATAGGCACCCCGTAAATCTCTTCATCAAAAGTCACTGTACCCAGGCCTGCTTCCAGAAATCTATCGGACTCAACCTCGTCAGTGATATTTACAACCTGATCAGCATCCACGAAATTCTCCAGCCAGCCGCCGCCCCAGGAATGAAAAATATCGGGAGCCGCATTGCCGCCCATGGCCGTACTAATCTGCTGTTTATAAGGGTCGTTTTGATATTGCTTTAAATTTACTGTAACCCCCTCTTCCTCCTCGAAGCGTTCCGCCGCGTCCTGGAGCACTTGTTCTCCCGCTCCGGTTTCAATGTGCCATACTTCAACGGAATTGCCTCCGCCGCCGCTTTCGCCTGACGAAGCCTCTTCCCCCTCCGGAGTTTCCGGGTTTGCCGGCTGGCATCCTGCTGCAAAGATTAAAAACGCCGGTAAAACTGCTGCCATAGGAAATTTGTAATTCACGTTCAATCAACTCCTCTTTTTAATTGATAACGCTTACATTAAATGGATAATGAAGACTGAATATTAAGAAAAACAATAATGAATATTTAGTCTACGAATCAGCTCCTTTCATGTTTATATTTATCCAGCCGGATGTCTATGTTTGTCGGCTGGATAAACTAATAACAGTTTGATATAGAGGCGGCTCAACCTCCCTTCGGAGTCTGGCAGTTCCCCATCCTCTCAAAGAAATTAATAATGTAGGAGTGGTCTCTTTTCCCATTTCCGTTAGTAATTTCGGAGTGGAAAATTTCTTTCACCAGGTTGGTGACGGGAAGCGGCACTCCGATCGCATTCGCTGAGGACTGGATGTTCTTTAAATCTTTATAATTTGTTTCAATACGTCCGCCCGGTTCAAAATTTCGTTCGATGATCTGCGGCATTTTGGCTTCCATGACAGCGCTGCCTGCCAGTCCGCCATGAATGGCTTCAAACAGTTTATTTAAGTCAATACCTGCCTGGCTTGCATACACACAGGCTTCCGATAAAGCGGCCAGGTTTCCGCTCACGATGATTTGGTTTGCCAGCTTTGCTGCCGAACCGGTGCCACTCGCCCCGCAATGGACAATGTTCTCGCCCATGGCCTCAAATACGGGCAGCACTTTATGAAAGTGGTTCTCCTCACCGCCTGCCATAATGGAGAGCCTGCCTTCAACAGCCATTGGCTCGCCTCCGCTGACCGGAGCGTCGATAAAGTGAAGGTTCAGTGCTTCCAACTTACTAGCAAACAGCCTTGATTCTTCCGTGGATACCGAGCTCATATCCACAATAATAGTTCCCGGTTTACTGACTGCAGCCAGTCCCGGCTCTTCAAATAATACCTGGAACACATGCTTTCCTTCCGGCAGCATCGTGATGATAACCTCACTGTTTTCTGCTGCCTCCTGACCAGTTTTGCACGCATGTCCGCCCAAAGCTGCCAGCTCGTTGACCGCCTCTGTGTTTAAATCAAACAGGTACGTCTCAAATCCCTGCTTAATAAGATGCCCGGCCATCGGTTTGCCCATAATTCCCAGGCCAATAAATCCAACCTTCATAAGACACGCCTCCATGCAACAGTATTTAAATAGATTCTGGTAACGCTAAATGCTCTTAGTTTTTTTGAATGACTGGCTGGAGGTGCTTATGGACGTAATCGCCAAGCTCTTTAATGACTTTCCCAGTATCCGGCTCTGCTGCTCCGGTTTCTTCTTCGAGCATCACCCAGCCGTCGTAGCCGCCGTCTTTTAGAATCTGCATACATCCTACAAAGTCAATGTCGCCTTCGCCCATTTTTTTCCATTCATGATTTTTCGATGCTTCCTTAAAATGCACGTGTTTAATTAACGGCAGGGCTTCCCTGAAAATGTCCACCGGATCCATATCGCCGAACATGATATGGCCGGCATCCGGAGTATAGCCCATGTATCTTTCGTCAAGGCCATCGAAAAGGATTTCATAGTCCTCCCGGGATTTCCAATAGGAGGTTTTGTAGGAAATCGGGTGAAGCGAGGTCACAATGCCGTGCTCCTCCCGGGCACGTTTGCCCAGTTCATTGGCTCCCTTAATAATCTCCTGCTGGCGTTGCCGTACATTGTCCCTGCTGGCCCCGACTCTTGAAGGCACGTTCATCACCGCCTCCGGGAAGTGCTTCAGGTAGTCAAAATAGTAATTTTCCAGCTCTCTTTCCTGCTCAGAGGGCTTTCCGCCTTCAAAACCATGCGGGATCGTCAGGGCTGCCAGTTGCAGGCCTCTTCGATCCAGCTCTTCCTTGAAGCGCTCCGGCTGATCCTTATATTTTCCAAGCAGGGAAATCTGCATATCCAGGCCGGTCAGCCCGCCGTTTTTCACGTCATCCATAATCTGGTCCATCATGTCTGCCTCCACATCGTAGTCCAGCACCCAGGTGGAACCCTGGCATCCGAATTTCATGACCATTTTTAATACTCCTCTTTAACAGTTTTTAAATTTAATGCTTCTGTGACGAAGGTGGAGAACAGAAGCTGCATCGATGTGGCCCCCGGATCCTGGTGGCCTACGGAACGTTCACCCAGCCGGCTAGATCTGCCTTTTTTGGAGCTCATCTCTTTGGTGGCCTCCATGCCATCTTTTGCTGCCTCTGAGGCCTGCTGAAATTTTTGTTCTACCGTTCCTTCTTCACTACACAGTGCTGCCTGAACAGGGTATAAAACATCCATCATCGTTTTATCCCCCGGCTCCGCCTGACTTCTCTCCTGCACGCCATTGGTGAATTCAATCCAGAACTGCCTCATATCTTCCATGGAAAGCTCCGTTTTGTTTTTGACGGTCTTCGCCCCGGCCATAAAGCCAGAAGCATAGAGTGGGCCTACCGATGACCCTACAGCGCTTAAAAAGGATCGTCCTGCTGTCATAGCAATTTTGCCGCAATCTGTTTCGTCCGCCAGCTTTGAATCAAGGGCTTCCTGCACCGCCTTCCAACCGATACTCATTGTGATGCCGTGATCGCCGTCTCCGAGCGCCCGGTCCAGTTCGCATAAATAAGTTTTGTTTTCTTCAAGTACACTGTGAGCTGTCTTAAAATAATTTTTCCATTCCTCTGCCTGCATGCAATATTCCCCTCCTGCTTAACTCTGTGTATACATCGGGCACTGAGCCGGAGCATCAATAAATGACTTTAATTCCTTATCCATTTTTAAAAGTGTAATAGAGCACCCGCCCATTTCGAGCGACGTACAATAATCCCCCACGTAAGACGTATAAACATTTATTCCCTTTTCATTCAGGAGGCTTTCCACCTTATCATACATGATATAAAGCTCCATTCTGGTTGTGGACCCGAGGCCGTTAATAAGCACCGATACCTCATCCTCGGATTCAATATCCATTTCATCAATAATGTTGTTCAAAATACGTTCAGTGACCACGTTTGATGTAGCCAGCTTGCTTTTTTCCACGCCCGGCTCCCCGTGGTGCCCAAGGCCGATTTCCATTTCATCCTCTTCCAGAGTGAAGCTTGGCTGCCCGGTTTGCGGAAGGGAGCACGGCGAGAGCCCGACGCCCATGGAACCTACATTTTGGTTGGCCTTCTCAGTTATACGGTACACCTCTTCGAGCGAAAGACCCTCCTCTGCTGCTGCTCCGGCTACCTTCGTCACAAAAAATTCTCCGGCGATCCCTCTTCGTTTTTCCGCTTCCTCTCTAGGTGCTGACGCAATATCATCCTTTACAATGACCTGCTTTACTTCTATGTTTTCTTCCATGTCTGCAATATCGGCTGCCATCCCGAAATTCATAATGTCTCCCTGGTAGTTGCCGTATAAAAGCAGGGCGCCCTTGTTGGTATGCGTTGCTTTTATTGCCTCCACGATTGGATCCGGAGGCGGAGAAGAAAAGATATTGCCCACCGCGACGCCGTCAGCCATCCCTTTGCCTACATACCCCATAAAAGCTGGTTCATGGCCGGAGCCTCCTCCAATAATTAAACTAACCTTCTGCTTTAAGCCAGCGTCCGTGCGGACGATCGTTCGCGAGTGCGCCTCTACCCCTCTCACAAATTGAGAATGCGCTTTCAAATAACCATTCAGCATTTCCTCGACGACCACGTCCGGGTCGTTAATTAATTTTTTCACCGTTAGACCTCCTGAAATTTATTTTTTCATAAATTCTTTTTCTTTTTCCGAAATCTTATTGACCTTGCGTTCTGAATTGCCCCCTTGAAATTCTACACTTAAATACGTCTGCACAATTTTTTTAGCATGTGCCGCACCGATGACCTGGGCGCCCATCGTAATAATCTGGGCGTTGTTGCTTAATTGGGCACGTTCGGCGGAATACGCATCGTGGCACTGGGCCGCACGAATACCAGGAACTTTACAGGCTGAAATAGCTACCCCAATACCGGTACCGCAGATCAGAACCCCCCGTTCAGCTTTATTATCGTTAATATCCTGCGCCACTTCAAATGCCACATCCGGATAATCCACTTCTGTACAGTTATAGCAGCCGTAATCAATGACTTCGTGCCCTAGCTCTTCTACGTATTCTTTTATCGTTTCTTTCAGATCATATGCAACGTGATCACTTCCAATAGCTATTTTCACTATTTTCAATCCCCGTTTCTACTAATATTTGATTAAATTTTCGCACTTTTATTTTTGTTTGTCAATTTTTATTTTTATTTACTTTCGAAATTAATCGTTTATTCTAAAATAAATAATTAATTTACAGAATATCAAAATAAAACGAAACATTACAAAGGAATTTAAACTAAATATTTTGCTAAAAATGAATTTTTCTTCTACTATTAGGAAGAGAATATGAGTCGAAGGGTGAAACGATGACTAAATTATTTGTAGCGGAACGCCGGCAGAAAATCCTCGAATACTTAAATGTGGATCGCCGCGTTACTGTCCGCGGTCTGGCAGAGAAAATGAAGGTATCAGAAGTGACGCTTCGTTCAGATCTGAAGGATATGGAAAACGAAGGACTGCTTAGGAGAACTCATGGCGGGGCAGTGTTACCTGAAGCAGAAGAAAACGAAATTAATTTTTCCTCAAGAGAAAAGAAAAATAAATCAGAAAAAATAACGATGGCCCATATGGCGATGTCGTTAATTGAAGATGGTCACTGTATTCTTTTGGATGCTAGTTCAACGGCACTAGAATTTGCCCGGCTGCTGAAGGAAAGCCAGATGCGCCTTACTGTAGTCACCAGTGGTATTTACACCGCACTGGAATTAAGGGAAAACCCTAATCTAACAGTCATTCTTTTAGGAGGGGTGGTCAGGCACGGTTCCAGCTCTTTAGAGGGCGTGTTGGGAATTGATATGTTAAATAAAATTCATGTTGACTTCATGCTTACTTCCGCCAGTGGTTTTACAGTAAATACAGGGCTTACGGACTTTAACGTATACGAAGTTGATTTGAAAAAACATATGGTAACCAAAGCCAGTAAAGTCGTCGCCCTTATCGATCATTCAAAAATTAACAAAAGCTCTATTTCTTCCTTTGCCTCTTTAGATGAAATTGATTATTTTATTTCAGACGAGCCTGTCTCCGGGGAAATACTTACAGAGCTTGAGAAGTATAATATTCAAACTCTTTTTTCCCTTGTAGACTACAGTTGATCCCATCCACCCTAAAACTAAATCCTTGAAACGCAAACGAACCGCCTCCTTGATTGCAGGAGCCGGTTCGTTTTATTTATCCGTAATAATAGTAATAGCTTTGATCCATGCCTTTTTTCTGATTCAGGATGCAGCCAAGGATTGGCACACCGCTCACTTCCAGCAGGTCTTTAGCCTTCCGGGCAGCATCGTTTTCAGTTTCTCCAGCCTTTACAACGAGAATGCTTCCATCGCAGTGGCGGGAAATGACCTGGACGTCCGTCACGGCAAGCACCGGCGGCGCGTCAAACAAAATTACATCGTACTGCTCGCGGGCAAGCTCCACCAGGTGCGCCATCGAACGACTTCCCAGAATCTCGGAAGGGTTCGGAGGAATCGGGCCGCTCGGTAGAATGTCGAGGTTCGGCACTTCGGTTTCCTGTACGTACGCCGAATACTCCCCATGATTTGTGAGAGCATTAATCAGCCCGTGGGTATTCATGCGGCGGAACGTGTAGTGCACGGTCGGTTTACGCAGGTCAGCGTCCACGAGAAGCACTTTTTTTTCCTGCTGGGCCATCGTCACTGCCAGGTTCGCTACTGTGGTGGACTTCCCTTCCCCGGGACCTGCTGATGTAACCACCATCGTCTGCATCTCTTTATCTACTGATGAATATTGAATATTAGTACGAATCGTACGATACTGCTCAGAAACCGGGGATTTACTGTTCAGCCAGGTGATGAGCTTCCTCTGATTCGTGTTCGTCTCTTGCTTCTTTTTTCGTGCCAAACGCGCACACTCCTTTTGGTTTCTTTCCTGCTACTCCTTGTATCGGCCGGGTGCTTAGTGGATTATAGGCGTAGTATAGCATATCCGCCCAGATCCCGGTTCGTTTTTTCAGAATAAAGGACCTTTTTATGACCCGTTTTCTGTCCACTGCTGCCAGATGCCGTCTGTCCAGGCCGTGTGTCCCTGCTCGGTCGGTACCGGTGTATCTTCACCGACATAATCGATTAATGCTTCGTCGTCCACTGCCGGCCAGGCGCTCCAGTGATTCAAATAAGTGACGCCGGCCTCGTCTGCGTAGCCTTCGACGGCATCAAGCTGTTCTAAGTAATACTGCGCTTCGTACCACGGCTGCGGGGCGCTGATATAATAAGCACTGTCGTTTTCCTGCACCGCTTCTGTTACTTCCCGGGTAGCATAAATTGTGTCATCGCTGCTAACCGTTCCGTTATCGCTGACCGCAAACGGCACGAAGATAAACAGATCTGCCTCAGCCCCGGCCATTTCCTCCACGCCGCCGTTATTTAGCACCTCAAGCGACGTGCTGTCTTCATATGTAATCGTTTCTACTTCTGTATTGACTCCGTTCCAGTTCTCCTCGATCCGATCGGCCAGCTGCTGCGGAAAGCTGTTGTCACCTTCCGACGTTATCGCACCGGGCCCGGCTACGACAAGCCGCAACGGGTCGCCGGACTCTTCAGCTTCTTCCAGCTGGCTCTGCAGGGCGCCGTTCAGTCCTTCGGCATTAATCCCGCTTCCGGACCCGCCTTCTGAAGAGGCATTGCCGCCGTTCTGCTGCCCGCCGCTGCTTTCATCAGCTCCGCCAGCGGTATCGATGCGGTCCTGGTAATACAGCCATCCTGCAATCAACACCACAGCCGTGATCAGGACGAGGATAAATAACCCAATTGATCGCTTCATGAGATCTCCCCTCGTTCATTATTCCATTCTTAAGTATTACGAAAATCTTCCAGGTTGTAAAGACGAAATCCGAAAATTTCCATAAAAAAGGACTGGAGCGTTTCCGTTTTCCAGCCCTTGTTCCGGCGCCTGTTCAATTCCATTTATCCGTGTTTACCCCATACTCCTGCTTCAGCCGTTCATTCATCGGTTGAAAATGCTTCTGCAGATAGACCCGGTCCTCTGTGCTCATTTTTTCCACCGGCTTCTTGCTTAGAATCAATCTATTCTTCAGCATTCGGCGCAGGCCCGCCGGCACCCACCGGATATTTATGAACCGGTATTTGCGGAGAAGCCCATTCACTTTCGCACCGAAGCCGGTCGTATTGTAGCTTTTGTTCATGTATACCTCTGTCTTTATTTCCACTTTGCTTTCGAGCCCTAAAAACTCCAGGCACTGCCGGGCCGTAGCTTCCGGCTGCTCTTTTAAATCCTCAAACAGCAGAAGCAGCAGCGACCCGCGCGGGAATACCTCCAGCCAGCGGTTGATCTGTCTGTAGTAATCGCTCGTATAAATATGATGAAACTCTTTGTTGCGAATCAGGGCGCTGAAGCTCTGGGTCGTCCGTCCGTACCGTTTGCTGTGCAAATACCCGGAATACGTCCGCTCCACCGGGTCCCGCATAATATAGACCAGCTTCGCCTCCGGGTTCAGCTCATACAGCCGCTCCGGGATGCTTTTGTCCCCGTATTCATACGTGGGGCTTGCGATCGTGTAGGACGTTGACGCATCAAGCAGCACTTCTGCCTCCGGATGGATGAACTTATCTTGATACCAGGCCAAGCTCCGATGATACTGGTTAGACAAATAATCCGGCTCCTTCGGCTCTGCGAGGCTGACGTCCGGATGCTGGCCGATCAGGTTCGCAAGTGTCGTCGTTCCTGCCTTCTGTGCACCGATCAAAAATGCAGACGGGGGGAATCCCATAACGCAAGCCTCCCTGGATGGAATACGTAAAATGTGCAATTTTCTTACAAACTAAATAACGGCATGTATTTTCTAGAGCCTCTCCTTTATATTATACATGCCCGGTTTACCTGACTACAATCAATTACAGAAAATTCACTTTCGGACTGGAACCGGAAAACAGTAAGAGAAGGCGGATTGATTTCCCCTTCCCCTTTAGTCTATACTTTTAATTTAAGCGGTTAAAACATTATTCATCACAGGAGATGAACTCATTATGCCAAATATTATTATTACCGGCGCCCAGCTGTATAATAAAGGCTCAGAAGCAATGATCCATACAGTTACGGGAGAACTCAAAAACAAATACCCCAATCACCATATTCTTCTTTTAACTAATATTGAACACGACGAACAGGATGTCCGCCAATTTCCGTATGAATTAATCACCCTGTCATTTTATGACCGGCTGGTGCTGTATTTTCATTTAACACCGCTGTATGAGTTCATGTACCGAGTAACGAAAAAACGCTCAATCCGAAAACGGATGGCTAAGCTGCGCAGCGCTTTTTTAGAAGCTGACCAGCTGTATGATATCAGTGGATACGGTCTTTCCAACCAGTTTACCGTGCGTCATCAGGGAAGTTATTTACTAAACCTTCTACTGGCTAAAAAATACAACGTACGGGCGGCTCTTCTGCCGCAGTCATTCGGACCATTCACATATTCCAAAACGCTGAAGCCGTTTATGCATTACATCTTGCGAAAAGCACTCGCCTATCCGGAAAAAGTATTTGCGAGAGAAAACGAAAGTTACCAGCATATTTCTGCCTTCCGCCCGGCCAATGTTACACCGGCCATGGATCTCGTTTTGACCAACAAAGCGCCGGAAGCTAAACCGAAGGTGCAGCGTGAAGCGGTCGCCCTCGTTCCGAATAAAAAGCTGCTCAATTATCAGTCCAAAGAAGAAGTCATTGCTTACTTTTCCAACATTATAGGCTTTCTGGAAAGCAAGCAGGAAAATATTTCTCTTTTATACCATTCGCGGGAGGACAAAGAGCTGTGCGAGGAAATTCTCGAGTCGCTTGCTGAGAAAAGCAGAGCCGAACAGATTCCGGTGGTGGAGGTCACGTCCGAAAACGCTGAGGAAGAGCTGCACAATAAGAAATTTATTGTCGCTTCCCGGTACCACTCCATTATTCATGCCTACCGCTCCTCCACTCCGGCGCTTGTAATCGGCTGGGCAGCCAAATATAAGGAGCTGCTGGAATACTTTAACCAGGAACGCTACCACGTAGATATTTCCAGCCTGCAGGCCGAAAAGGTCATGCAGCAGCTGGACGTTTTGTACAATCAATGGAAAGAAGAATCAGCTGCGATTGAAAAAAAGTTAGCAACCCTCGACCGGCAGGATTACTTGCTGTAGCACGTCACAGGCTCCGGGGCTTCAATGCCCCGGAGCCTGTACTGTATTAAAAGTAAAACGCATGTACGATGCCGACGGTCATCACCATCGCAATGGCCGTAAGCGGCAGGCCGACCTTGATATAATCGGAAAATTTATAGCCGCCAGGCCCGTACACAATTAAATTTGTCTGGTAGCCAATCGGCGTGACGAAGCTTGCCGAAGCAGCGATCGCGATCGTTACGGCAAAACCCATTGGATCGGCATTCAGGCTTTCGGCAATACTGAGCCCGATGGGAATCATCAGCACGGCTGCTGCACTATTTGTGATCAGCTCGGTAAACAGGTTTGTCAAGGCATAAACAAAAAGCAGAACCACAATGATGCCAAGCGGCTCCCCAAAGGCCAGCAGTCCCTTCGCTATCCAGGCGGCAAGACCTGTTTCGGTCATGGCCGACCCTACCCCGAAGGCACTTGCAATCAACAGCAGCACCTGAAACTGCACGTAGCGCTTCGCCTCCTCGGGCGTAATAATGCGCGCCGCTAAGTAAATGAGCACTGCGAGCGCCATCGCCTGAAACATGCTGAGCCACCCGATCGTGACGATCGCAATCATGGCAAGAAGCACCCCAAGCGAGAACCAGCCCTTCGCAGGCTGTTCTTTAATAGATCCTGGCGTATCCAGGGCTGAGACGACGTAAAAATCATTCGAGCGTTTATATTTCTGTAAAAAATCCGAGCCGGCAAGCAGCAGCAGCGAGTCCCCGGGGCGCAGGCGGATATCTCCGATTTTACTCTGGATTCGTTCGTTGTTACGGTGTACGGCGACTACACCGGCATCGTAGGAGGAACGAAACTGCGCCTGCTTGATCGTTTTCGCCTGCAGCGAAGACTGGTGGGAGACCACCGCCTCTACCAGCTGGTTCGTGCCGTTCTGCAGGTCGTCGAGCGTCAGCTCCGTTCCGGTTTTTAGTGTAAGCCCTGGGGTGCGCTGCAGGTCAGCCATTTTTTCAAGCACCCCGGTGAAAATCAGGCGGTCGCCGGCTTGAACGATCGTATTGGATCCTACCGGAGACACCCGCTCCTCCCGGCGGATGATTTCGATTAAAAACATCCCCTGCAGATCCCGGAGTCCTGCTTCCTGCACCGTTTTTCGCACATAGGGAAAGGCCTGCTCCACCTTCATTTCACATAAGTACTCTTTGGCTTCGTCCTCCATCCGCTTCTGCGCGCCTTCGTACGCAGGCAGTATACGGTAGCCAATCGTAAACAGATAAATCAGGCCGACAATTGTCAGCGGCAGGCCGACGATAGCCAGCTGAAACATACCAAATCCCGCCATATCATAATCCAGAAGCATCCCGTGCACCACCAGGTTGGTCGAGGTGCCGATGAGCGTGATTGTGCCTCCCATAATCGTCGCGTACGACAACGGGATTAAAAACTTCGACGGCGCATAGCCGCGGTCCTCACACCATTTTTTTATAATCGGAGTGAAGGCTACAACGATAGGGGTGTTGTTTAAAAACGCCGACATGCCGGATATCGGCACAAAGGTACGCACCATCGAAGACACCGGGCCCCGGCTCTTTTGCAGCCAGGCTGTCATAAACCGCTCTATAAGCCCGCTTTTCTGCACCGCTCCAGCCACGATGAATAACAGCGCCACGGTAAGCATTCCTTCATTGGAAAAGCCGACCAGAGCCTGCTCGGTCGTCAAAATGCCGCTGAGAAGGAGGATGACCAGCACAGTGAACACAATAATGTCCGGGCGGGCAACCTCAAAAAACAGCGCCAGAAGCATTCCCACTATTAGTAT
The DNA here is from genome assembly GCF_900166605.1 of Marinococcus halophilus. Taxonomy (NCBI): domain Bacteria; kingdom Bacillati; phylum Bacillota; class Bacilli; order Caryophanales; family Bacillaceae; genus Marinococcus; species Marinococcus halophilus. Next base: position 433,229 of record NZ_FVZD01000005.1, on the reverse strand, counting down.
TAAAACGACACCCATTTCAATGGTCATATGTACCCCTCTATTTCCTACTATTCTTATAGGGTTGATTATACAGCAAAAGAGACCCGCTGCGGGAGTCTCTTGTTAGCTCTAGCTCTTTAAATTTTTTACGATGGATTTCACTCGAAAAGGAGCTGTAAATGATTTGGTCATCATAAACGCAATTGGACGAGTTTTTTTCGTAAAAAAACAAACAAGATATGTAGAAATAAAGAAAGCACTTATGGTGGCTATCGCAGCCCCAATACCAGCATACAGAGGGATAAGCACAAAGTTCAGTGCAATATTAATAATTGCTCCACCACCTTGACTGTATAATGAGAACTTCAAATAGTTTTCATTAATCAGCCATTTACTCAGTCCCTGCCTCATAAACGCAAAAATACCGGCCCATATATGAATAGACAGTATTGCTGCCGAAGCACTGTATTCCTCTCCAAAGGCAATATTAATAAATGGCTCACTGATAAAGGTCACCACTGCTGCGAGTGAAAAAGCCAGCAAAAATAAAATATCAAAGACTGCCTGTAGACGACGATAGTACCTGACTGAATCTTTTTCACGGAGCTTAATGAGGGCCGGAAAAACTGAGGTTACCACTGCTATTGGAATGAAATACCATATCTCAGACATACGGGCAGCTACTGCATAAACCCCTACTGCTGCCTCGTCGATGATAAAGCGAAGCATCACCTGGTCCACTTTCATATATATTGCTGCAGCCATACTTGAAAAAATAAGCGGAAGCGAACGTGCAAGAAGAGGCTTCACCAAAGACTTCCGGAACCGCCAATTTAATAATGACATATCGTTTTTCCGCAGAAAAATTATTTTGCCAAAGCTCATCATAGCGACTTCTCCAGCATAGACAATCACAAAATAAATCAATTCGGCCTGCAGCAGCACTAATACGATCTTTAACACAGCAGCTGTCATAACGACCATGCTTTCTGACAGCGCTACGTATTTGGATTTAACAATTGATTCATAATACAGCTTAACGTTTTCAAATGGTTTAAACAAAAGAGAAAGCGAAAACACTACTGTAAACCAGATCAATAGTGGATCTGTTTCATAAAAAACAGAAAAAACAACTAACGCCAGACTGCAGATAAGCGCAGCTATAAATTTTAAAACAAAGCTGGTACCAAGCATCTCATTTTGCTGTTCAGGATTTCGTACCAAATCCCTTACTAACACCCCTACCATTCCAAGAGCAGTGATAGGACCTAAAATGTTAACGACTGCTAATAGATAATTAATTACTCCAAACTGGTCAGGCCCTAAAAAACGGGCCACCATAATAACGACGAAAAAATTCGCCGCCATCCGGAAAAACCTTTCAAACATAATCCATCCGGCGTTAAAAAACATATTTTTAAAACGCGTTAAACTACCAGGCAATGTTATACACTCATTTCTACTTTATGTTATAGAAAAAATTTAAAAGGATTTCACTACAAACCAGCCGTTGGTTTGGTCTTTTCTATTATAAAAAAACCTTTCATTGTCTTCGTACCTGACAACCGTTCCCCCGGCCGCTTCTACAATGGCCTGCCCGGCGCCGGTGTCCCACTCCATCGTTGGAGCGTAGCGTGGATAAAAATCGGCCTTCCCCTCTGCGATAAAACAGAATTTCAGCGAGCTGCCGGCAGATACTACATCTACATCGCTGTACGTATCCTTCAATTCGTTAATAAATGCTTCCGTTTCCGCCGACATGTGGGAGCGGCTTGCAATAACGTGTACTTTGTTTTCAGGCTCAGATGCCGAAAGCTTTTCGCCCTTCTGCTTCAGCAGCTCTTCGCTGAGCGGAAGCTTATCGGTTACCCCGGTGACTTTGTAGGCGCCAAAGAACTGACTGCCGATATAGAGCACGTCCTGGGCCGGTACGTAAATGACCCCCATAACCGGGTACTTGCCCTCAATTTTTGCAATATTAACCGTAAATTCATCGTTCTTTTTCACGAATTCCTTTGTCCCGTCCAATGGATCCACAAGCCAAAAGGATTCCCAGTCTTTACGTTTCTCGTATTCTACAGTGTTTCCTTCTTCACTAATAACCGGCGTTTCCGGATCTGCTTCGTGAAGTCCTTTCGCGATTACATTATGTGCACGCTTGTCTGCTTCTGTCAGCGGAGAATCGTCTTCTTTATGTTCGACGGTAAAATCCCGCTTGTATACATCCATAATTTCCTGCCCTGCTTCTACTGCAATTGAAATAATTGCGCTTGTAATTATAGTTGGCATGTGTAAGCCCCTTTTCATATTAATAGAATCAGTTTTTAACAAAAACTCATCTTCCGAGAGGGTCACCTAATGATTGTGTACAGTTGCAACGAGCCGATCGATTTTCTCTGTCCAGCCGTTCTGGGCTGCCAGCTGTTTCCGCTGCTCTATGAGCTCAGGATTCTTGGACTGTTCGAGCATAGCCCCGACCTGCTCAAAAAATGCTTCATATGATTGAGCATGGCTATAAATGCCCCGCTCCTGATGCCGCTCAGTTGTAGGTACTCCGTGTCCTACCGTTCCCAGCCCGGCGGCCAAATATTCAAACAGCTTTAATGGACTCACTGCTTTGTTGTAGTCAATGTCTTTATACGGCATTAGTCCTACGTCCATGTAATGCAGATAATCCGGAATGGCCTCCGACGGCTTCTCGCCTAAAAAGTATACATTTTTTAATGCACGCAGTTCTTCAAGGTCTTTAGCCCGTTCATCACTGATGGGTCCGATCATTACTATACTTGCAGATGAAAAACATTCTGCGGTTTCCCGTACCAGCTTTAAGTCAATTTTTTTCTTAATGCCTCCCGAAAATACCAGCCTTGGCTCTGGAACAGCCGCTGCTTCTTCCACAGAACGTCCCGGCCCGCTGTATCCTTCAAGCCCTACACCGTTTTCAATCACTTCCACCGGCTTTCCGGCAAGCGCTGAAAGATGGGCGCCGAGCGTCTCGGACGTGGCAAATAAGTGCTCACTCCGCTGGGCAATCCTCTGCTCGGCTAAGCGAATCAGTTTCAAATAAGCATTTTTTTTCCACGGGGATGCCCCTTCGTCGGCAGACCAGTTCGAGCTCCCCCACAGATCACTGCAGTCATATACTATTTTATCCCGGGCCGGGTCTGCGATCTTCCAAAACGCCGGATATGTATACCAAACGCAGTTGTTGGTTTCTGCAGCAAAAAAGCGCTGCATCAGCTTTCGAATCGGCAGGATGCCGGCCTGGCCTATCATTCCTTTATATTCCGGCAGCTCTAATTGAATAATGCCATTATCAAGCTTCCGGATGATGATATTGCGGTGAAAATTTAATGCTTTTTTCCAGGTTGTCTGATACGGGGCAATCCAGTAAACCTGGTTTGTTTCAGGAAGGCTTGCCAGACGCTCAGCAATGCGGTGCCTGCGGTACTTAATTGCCGCGTAGTCCCAGCGCTCCTGGCCGATAACAAAATAATTATTCTTTTTGCCGTTCACCATCTTCAGCACCTGCTTTATTAGTTTTAGTTGTTCCGTTTTTATGTATGTGTTACTCGCTCTATTGTACACTTCTTCCATTTAAGTGAAAAGATGAATTCCCCTGCAGCAGCCTTCTCAGGCAGCGCCTTGCGTATATAAGAAAAGAGCCGCCCATATGGACAGCTCTTTGCTATTAATTTTTGCTGAAGTAAGAGTTCGTACCTTGGTAAATTCCTTCAGCTAGTTTTTCTCTGTAGGAGCTTTGCTTCAGGTATGAAGCTTCTGTGGAATTATCGATGAAACCAAGCTCCACTAAAACAGATGGTACTTTTGTTTCGCGGATAACGTGGAAGTTGCCTTGTTTTACTCCACGGCTTCTTCCGGAGGTTTCCCGGATGATGCCTGATTGAATTTCTTCTGCGAGCTCTTTACTTTCAGCCCCTTCGTATTTACTGTACCAGTACGTTTCAATCCCGTGCCCGCCACCGGCGTTTGTGTGGATACTGATGAAAGCATCCGCACCTGCGTTATTTGCGATCGAAGAACGCTGGGAGAGCGACAGGTACTTGTCACTTTCACGCGTCATCACCACGTTTGCTCCGGCTGCACGTAATTTACTTGCCAGGTATTTAGATGTTTCGAGGTTAATATCTTTTTCTTTCAATCCATTTCCCTGGGCGCCAGGATCATGGTCGCCGTGTCCAGCGTCTACCACAATCGTTTTGCCGGCTACAGCAGATTCAGATGGATACGTTTCCTCTACGTTTAGTGCCGCACGCAGAGCTTTCATTGTATTTGGACCGGCTACACCATCAACGGCAAGATTTTTAGAGCGCTGAAAATCTTTTACAGCCTGATCCGTTGCGGAATCGAACTGGTTGGATGGATTGCTTACACTCATGAAACCAAGAGCTTTAAGATCAAGCTTTAACTGAATGACGCCATCATGAGTTGTACCTACCTTCATGATCGAAATCGATCCGTAGTTTCCTGGATCGCCTACGCCGCTTTCTTGATTGCCGCTCCCTTTAGTGCTGAGAACTTCGCTGATTTTCGCGAGGGTCTTTGGACCAGCTACACCGTCTACATACAAACCATGGTCACGTTGGAATTCTTTAACCGCGGCTTCCGTTTGAGGACCAAAGCGCTCGTTCGGATTCGCGATATCCAGATAGCCGAGTGTATAAAGGTCTTCTTTCATCGCTTTTGCTGCCGGACTCGTTACACCGTCTTTCAACAGCGTATCAGATCCGTTTTCAGGTTCACTGTTACTGCTGTCGTCTTCTGCTGGCGGGGTCTTCAGCACTTCTTTGAGCTTCGACAGCGTGTTTGGTCCCGCGACGCCGTCCACCACCAGGCCGTGATCGCGCTGGAAATCCTTCACCGCGGCTTCCGTCTGCGGGCCAAAGCGTTCATTTGGCTCGGAGATGTCCAGATACCCCAGGGTATAAAGGTCAGTTTTCAGTAATTGGGCAGCTTTGCTGCTCACACCGTTTTTCAGAAGGGTACTGCTGCTGTCACTGCTGTTGTCAGCCTTGTTGTCTTCCTCTGAAGCTGCCTTCAGCACCTCGCTTATTTTCGAGAGGGTATTTGGACCAGCCACACCGTCCACCACCAGCCCGTGGTCGCGCTGGAAGGCTTTGACGGCGGCTTCTGTCTGCGGACCGAAGCGTTCGTTCGGATCGGCGATATCAAGATACCCAAGGGTATACAGGTCCGCTTTCATCGCTTTCGCTGCCGGGCTCGTCACGCCGTCCTTGAGGAGCGTGCTGCTGTTGCTGCTGCCTGCGCTGTCGCCCTCACTTTTGCTGTCGTCTGATGAAGCTTTGAGGACTTCAGCGATTTTCGCAAGCGTTTTTGGACCAGCCACACCGTCCACCACCAGCCCGTGGTCCCGCTGGAAGGCTTTAACAGCGGCTTCCGTCTGCGGGCCGAAGCGCTCATTCGGGTCAGCGATGTCGAGATACCCGAGCGTATACAGGTCCGCTTTCATCGCTTTCGCTGCCGGGCTCGTCACGCCGTCCTTGAGGAGCGTGCTGCTGTTGCTGCCTGCGCTGTCGTCTTCACTTTTGCTGTCGTCTGATGAAGCTTTGAGGACTTCAGCGATTTTCGCAAGCGTTTTTGGACCAGCCACACCGTCCACCACCAGCCCGTGGTCCCGCTGGAAGGCTTTGACGGCGGCTTCTGTCTGCGGGCCGAAGCGCTCATTCGGATTCGCGATGTCGAGATACCCGAGCGTATACAGGTCCGCTTTCATCGCTTTCGCCGCCGGGCTCGTCACACCATCTTTCAAGACGCTACTGTTTGTATTGCTTCCTCCAGAAGATTTGCTATGTATGATTTCGTTTATCTTGGAGAACGTATTTGGTCCAGCGACTCCGTCTACAGTCAGCGAGTGGTCTTTTTGGAAATTTTCCACCGCTCGTTCTGTTTGCCTACCGAAGTATTTAGTCGGGTTCGCTATATTCAAATAACCAAGTTCATACAGATCCTCTTTCAGTTCCTGTGCTTGCGAACTGTTGTCTCCGTATTTAACGATATTGGAAGCTGCATTGGCTGGAGTTGACGTAGACAATACAAACGAAATAGCGAGCAAAACGCCAGCTAAGACAAATATGAAGTTTTTAGACATCTTGATTACTTCCTCACTCCTCTTTTTATAACTTGATTTCGTGCATGTATTTATTCTAGTTAGGACTTAAGAATCAATCAATAGGTAATTATTATGCAAAAAATGTATCGTGATTATATACCCCCTCATAAAAAAACCAATATAGTCTGTTTTTATCGTTATTTTTTAATTTTATTCTTATACACTAAATTTCATTTTCGTCTTGTTATAATTAGTTCTAAAGAATTACTTTTTCTTATCGTATCTACATTTTAAATTATGTAAATCTTTTGAACTATGCTTTTGTATGTAATTTTTTTTAGTTAGGACGATAATATACATGTACTATTTAATTAGGAGGCTGAGTATGTTTTCATCTAAAAAAATTATATTTTTCAGTTCGTTTATCGTTTCTGTTTCTTTAGGTAGTTTCGCCACCGCTGACACGGCTCAGGCCAAGGAAGAAAATAACCACAATGAATTGTACATGACGCAGGGTACAGAAGCTTCTGAAGTAAAAGAACTCGAAGAAGCCTTGATTGTTTTAGGCTATCCTCTTCAAGAAGCAGACACTTTATTTGATAGCGATACGTCTATACATATCTCAGATTACCAGGAGCGAAACAGCTTTGAAGTAACTGGGGAAGTTGATCAGGAATTGCTTGATAATATTCTGGATGATGTGAAAAGCAAAGAAGAAAGTGAAGCCTCCACTAACACGGACTCAGAAGAAGACGTGCCAGACGACTCCTCCACTGACCAACCCAGCCCGGAAGATACTTCTGAAGAGGAAAACAGCGAATTAAAGGATGATATAGATGAAGCTTCTGCTGAGAACTCATCAGGAGAAGAAAAAGCTCAAGAATTAGAGGAAGAACCGGCAGTGGAACATTCCGAAGAAGATTCACAACAAACGGAAATTAAAAACCAGGCTGGCCCTGATAATGCAGAGGAAGAAACCGTCCAAAAAAAGCAGGCCTCTGAAGCTACAGTACAAGAGAACACCTCCGCCTCTGAGGATGAGCCTTCTGACAACGGAAGTGAAGATACAGAGAAGCAGGAAGAAGTGGAACCACAAAAAGAAAGAACCTTTGTGTTAGCGGCTAGAACCTTTTCTTCAGCAACTATCATGAAAGAAACCAGCAGCACGATTTTAAAGGATGGCGTAACGAGCCCGGCAGCGAAGGCGATGAAAGAAAACCTGTATACGCTCGGGTACCTCGACATTGCTGACCCGAACGAGCGCTTCGGCCCACAGACGGAAGCGGCTGTTAAGGCCTTCCAGCGCGACCACGGATTGGTCGTAGACGGCGTCGCCGGACCCAACACCCTGGCGAAGCTGAACGAAGTGCTGAAGAAAAACAACAGCTCCAACGAAAAGGACGAAAAGCCTGTCAGCACCGATACAATCCTGAAGGACGGCGTGGCCAGCCCCGCAGCCAAGGCGATGAAACAGAACCTGTACACCCTGGGCTACCTGGACATTGCTGACCCGAATGAACGCTTCGGCCCACAGACGGAAGCGGCTGTTAAGGCCTTCCAGCGCGACCACGGATTGGTCGTAGACGGCGTCGCCGGACCGAACACCCTGGCAAAACTGAACGAAGTGCTGAAGAAAAACAACAGCTCCAACGAAAAGAACGAAAAGCCAATCAGTACCGATACGGTTCTGAAGGACGGCGTCACCAGCTCGGCGGCGAAAGCGATGAAAGCGGACCTGTATACGCTCGGGTATCTCGACATTGCTGACCCGAATGAACGCTTCGGCCCGCAGACGGAAGCGGCTGTTAAGGCCTTCCAGCGGGACCATGGGCTGGTGGTGGACGGTGTTGCCGGACCAAACACCCTGGCGAAGCTGAACGAAGTACTGAAAAATTCAACAAAGGACGAAGACACCGAGGACGAGGCTTTGGACAGTGACAGCACCCTTCTAAAAGACGGCGTCCGCAGCAAAGCGGCCAAAGCCATGAAAGCCGACTTATATACGCTCGGGTACCTGGACATCTCCGAACCAACCACGCACTTTGGCCCAATCACCGAAGCCGCCGTGAAGGATTTCCAGCGCGACCACGGGCTGGTCGTGGACGGCATCGCCGGGCCGAAGACCCTGGCAAAAATCAGCGAGGTGTTGAACAACCCGCCGACGGATAAAGATACCGAGGACGAGGAGTTAGACAGTGACAGCACCCTTCTGAAAGACGGCGTTCGCAGCGAAGCAGCCAAAGCCATGAAAGCCGATCTGTATACGCTTGGTTATCTCGACATCGCCGAACCAACCACGCACTTCGGCCCAATCACCGAAGCCGCGGTAAAGGACTTCCAGCGCGACCACGGGCTGGTCGCGGACGGCATCGCCGGACCGAAGACCCTGGCAAAAATCAGCGAGGTGTTGAACAACTCGCCGAAGGATGAAGATACCGAGGACGAAGAGTTGGACAGTGACAGCACCCTTCTGAAAGACGGTGTCCGCAGCGAAGCGGCTAAAGCCATGAAAGCCGACTTGTATACGCTTGGTTACCTCGACATCGCCGAACCAACCACGCACTTCGGCCCAATCACCGAAGCCGCGGTAAAGGACTTCCAGCGCGACCACGGGCTGGTCGTGGACGGCATCGCCGGACCGAAGACCCTCGCAAAAATCAGCGAGGTGTTGAACAACCCGCCGACGGATAAAGATACCGAGGACGAATCGGCTGTAGAAATGCCTGCCCCTTTCACTGAGGAAATTAAGCAGGGCGATGAAGGCGAAGCAGTTCTTCTCGTAAAACAATACCTAAAAGCTGCAGGCTTCAATGCAGGATCGGGCTCTGTTTTTGACAACTCCGCTGTTGAGCAGTTAAAAGCCTTTCAGCAGGCAAGAAGCCTTACCGTTACTGGCGTAGCAGACGCTCCGACTCTGCGGGCCCTGCTGGAGGAAAGAGAAACAACGTACGTTTTCACCGGTAAAGACCGCTTCGGGCACGGAGTTGGAATGACCCAGTGGGGAGCTTACGGTATGGCCCAAAACGGCCAGAGCTATAAAGAGATATTAAATCATTATTATACCGGGATTAATGTAGGGACGTCCGAACAGTATAAATCCCAAAATATTCGCGTTCTGTTTGAAGAACAGATCAATAACGCTGTTTTCAGCAGCTCCAGCACTTACAGCATCAAGGATACGAACGGAACAACGCTTATGAGCAGCCTTACCGGTGAAACTACTGTAAAATACGCGAATACTGCAGAAGGCGGACAGTATACCATTACGAACAACGGCAAGTCCGTAACCTCTTCCGCAGAAGTTATTGCTTCCGGTAACGGCACCTTTTCGTACCAGGGTAATTTGTACAAAGGGGAGCTTCACTTCCCTAAGTCCAACGTTAAAGTTAATGGAAATACGTACCGAAGCGAATGGGTAATGGACGTCGTCAATCACGTCAATATCGACACTTATCTTGAAGGAGTCGTTCCTTATGAGATGATTGTCGGCTGGCAGGAGCCGGAAGCTTTTAAAGCCCAGGCTGTTGCTTCGAGAAGCTACGCTTTAACGAAGCTGTCCTCTGTCAGAAACTTCGACGTTTATGACGACACTCGCTCCCAGGTGTATCACGGAGTACCAACCGGGAGCCGGAACGACGCTATGGTGCTGAACGCTATCCAGACAACAAGCGGACAGACCATTAACTACGGCGGACGATTGGCGGAAGCGATCTATTCAGCTTCTGCCAGCGGCCACACCGTTGATGCCGGCGACGTTTGGGGCAATTCTGCTCCATATTTAATAGGTGTTCCGGATCCTTACGACGCTTCGAGATACGCGCAGAACACCTGGACATATTCCATTTCCAATCAGGAGCTTTCCGACTTGAGCAGCTTTAAAGCTTATAACAAAGGCAAGGTTCTCGATGTCGACTTTGAAACGAAGAATGAACGGCTCCAGACGGTAATCGTTCACTTTGAACAGGGCGACGAGGAAATGTCCGCCGATCAGTTTCGTTCCAAGGTTGGAAGTAACGTGATGACTTCCAATATCATGAGCATCAATACTATCAATTAAGCAACGAAAAAAGACACCTCCTTTTCCCTGTTTCAGGGGCAGGAGGTGTCTTTTCATTCGGGTTCGTTCTGCGCTTCTCTGCGTCGCACGATAAATATCGTAATTAAAATAATAGCTAAGTTAAATACTGCCCCGAGTAAGCTGTAGATCGCAATACCTGTAACAGCTGTATAATAATTCGCAGCAACGAGCATGGCAGCAATGCGAAAAACGAGCAGCAGCAGCTCATAATTAAACAGGATCTTTTGGATTTTCAGCACCTGTATGGTTCCAATGGCGGGCCGATTGATGAACCCAAAATAAAGCCATACCATTAGCCAGGACGAATACACACCGGCCTCTCTCCACTCTTCGCCCAGAATGAAGCTGAACGCCCACGGGGCGAATATAATTAGCAGAATCGCCGGGATTAATGCTCCGGCGGCTAAATACAGGGTGGATTTTATTAAGAGCGGCCCTAAGTTTTTTCCTTTATTGTACATGTCTGAAGCGTTCTGAAAATACACCTGGTTGAATGACTCTGAAATTAAGTTGGTCGGCATTTTCACTAGTTTCAGTGCAAGGGAATAGAAGCCCACCACGCTTGTTCCGAAGAAAACGCCAAGAAGAAAAGGAGCCATGTTCTGTGAAAAAGCATTTACCAGGGCCTGCGTCGAGCTGAACATTGGAAAGTCTTTAAATTTTACGATAATCGGGCGGAACAGGCGTGTATTGACTTTTTTAAACACGCGGTAGTTCTGGCCTTTGAGTGTATCGTACATAAGCGTGGACGTTGCAAGAAACTGTCCGAGCACCTGGCCGCCGACAAGCCCCCCTGCACCGAAACGAAGGAAACCGCCGGAGAGCTGTCCCCCTACGACCCCAATCGCCCTGGATACTCTTGAAGCAGCGATTTTTTTATAGCGTTTGTTGCGTGTCGACCAGAATTCAAAGGACTTATAAAGCCCCATCAGCATGGCGTTCACAGGCACCAGCCACAGCCACGGCGCCAGTCCCGGCGTATTCAGCCAACCGGCAATATTCTCCCGCAAGAGCCATACAATAATAAATAGAAAAATAGTAATACATGCTGTGATCAGCAGAGAAAGCGCAAAAACATTTGCACTTTCTTCTTCGTCTTCTGCAAGTACAATAGCCATTTCATACCTCAAGGTCATTATTGCCGTCAATACTACGACAATGGAAGTGAACAGAGCCAATATGCCAAATTCTGTCGGAGTATACAGTCTTGTCAGCACAGGAGTCACAGCCACTGTGATTATTTGAGCCAGCACTGTCCCCGACATTAGGACGCTCATATTGCGAATAAATTTATTAGAAATCAGACGTTTCCATTTTGATGAATTATTTTCGTGCCCCATGTCCCGTCCTTTCTCCAGTCCGCCAATTGAGGAAGTATATTTCCGTCAAAGAAGCCTTCTATTAAGAATTTAAGCTGTTTTGAAGCATTGCTGCCTGCAGAACGATAAGTATTTCTTTGGCACTCAATGTTTCCAGTAATTCCTCTTCGTCCATTTTTTTATTAAAAAGGGGCGCCAGCAACTGGCTCGCGTTTAATTGTTGAAGCTCTTCGGTTACGTAAACTTTATGGTCCTTCACCAGCTGGTCAAAATCCGCCCAGGAATCCTGGTTCACTTTGCTTTTCGACACGAGCTCCACCAGCGATCTTTTAGTACGGATCGCCGCCATGATTGGGAAATTGACCTTTGCTGAAAAATAGGGAAGCTGGCCTTTGGTGTGGGAAACATACCACGACTTTTTTAAATGCTTCCTAAACGCCCGGTGAAAGAGCTGGCGGTTAATTTTATACTCCTGAGGGGCTGCTGCCGCTATTTTCATCACTTCGTTTTGTAAAAAAGGCTCGTAATTGTTAAATACGCGCCGGTGCACGAAAAAGTTAGACATGCTTTCGTTCATCGAAGCAGGCCAGAGCTCACTCCATTCTACCGCGCTCGCAGGCCGAAAGGAGGCTATATAATCCTTATGCTTCTTTCTTCGTTTCACTACGGCTTCATAAACATTTTTACCAATAAACGAAGGACTTTGGTTTTCTAAAAAAAAGTCAGAGGAGCTGTTGTTTTTATCCAGCGTATCAAGTCTGTACTTTAAGCCCCAGAACTTATATTTATGTACATTTTTCACCCGGCTGCCTTTTAAATAAGCATCTGCCCCGAGACCGCCTATTACAGCCCCGTATTGGTCCAGTCCAAGAAAACGGCTCATGCCATATGCATGGGCATGATACGCCGGAGAGCTGGAGCCCTGGGCCAGGGAAACCGGAAGCCACTGATCCAGGTAGTATGATTTAGCCCTTAAGCCTAATTTCGTATCTATTTTGTAAACAGAAGCAGTTTTTTTAGCAATGGTCAGTTCTCTGTTTATATCGTCTAAAAACAAATGCCCTACCCTCTTTACGCTTCGGGGCATAGCGTCCAGTACTATCCGGGAATCCTCGCCCCCGCTTACAAACACCGCGGCGCTTGCACACCCCTCTGTTATTTGCGATAACGACTGCGTAAAGCTTTTCTCCAATCTCGAAGCCAGTTCATCCAGGTTCTGTCTGTTTTCTTCTTTCGGAAGCCAGTAGCAGCGGTTTTTCTTTATTTCATGCTCAGCGGGCTCCACCGTATAGTGGGAAGCTGGATGTGCCTGAAAGACTCCCTGATACATCGTGTGTGGATAAGTGATCGTCTTATTTACTATCAGATCAGCGAACGAAACGTAATCGATGTCCCCGGAACAGTGTGATGCTTTGGCAACAGCGTCCACATGAGTTCCCAGAACTACTTCTTCTGTGTCGCCTTCAGCTGAATAATACACAGGAATGAAGCCCATTAAATCAGTTACTGCATGAATTTTATTCTCATTTTTATCGATAAGACAAAAGAAAAAAGGCCCGTCGATGTATTCATCAAATTTTTCGTTCTTTTTATTCCATTCATTAATAATTTTCTGCACACGATTCGTATTAAAGCTTTTATTTTCCGTTTTAATTAAAGGGCCGCCTGTGAGTATTGCTATGTAATCATCTGTTTCGATCCATTCACTGCTTTTATAGTGATTCTCAAAAAAAGCGATGGATCCCCACGGCCCTTCTGCGGCAACTGCGGACTTTCGTTTTTCCGGGTCAAATATTTTCAATAGTTGTTGAAGCTCCCGGCTTTTGTTCTTTTTTGAACTATAAATGAAGTCAGACAACCCTATCCCTCCAGTGCCACATCGAAATAACTACTGTTTTCACTAACATTCTTCTAAGCAGACTACAACTTATCCTATCACATATTCTTCCCTGTTTAGATGAGCGTATACTAATGAGACTAACGGCTCTGCATAAAAAACACAGCCCGGCGGACTGCGTTTTTAAAGATGCATCGTATTACCTTTTAAGTATTTCCCGGTAAATACTATCAATTTTTTCTGCCTGAGCATCGACGGCGAACTTGTCGTGCACTTTCTTTATATTACTTTTTCCCATTCGTTCCCGCAGGGCCTGGTTTTCTATCAGCTCCTGCATCCGGGACGCCAGTCCATCTATGTCTCCCGGTTCAACCACAAAGCCATTCACCCCTTCATCAATCATTTCGGGAATACCGCCGACTCTGGTGGAAATAACGGCTGAGCCATAATTCATTGCTTCTAAAATCGCCATTGGAAAGCCTTCATTGTATGACGGGAGTACCATGAGGTCAGCATTTTTTAAGTACATTGCTCTTTCTTCTTCCCCTACCCAGCCAAGCACATGAATGTACTCCTCCAGGTCTTTCTGTTTGACCAGGGCTGCTACCTTTTCCACTTCGCCGTCTCCCGCAAGGTATACCTGGAAGCGGCAATGCGTTTCTGCTAGCCGGCCGCTTGCCTCCAGTAAATCATATACGCCTTTTCGATCTCCAAGACGTCCCATAAACAAAATGTTTACCTCGGGCCCTCTTTTATCATACTGGTAGCCTTTCAGGCTTATTCCATTTTCCACTACGGCAATTTTTTCTGCAGGCATAATCGCCTGGAAAAAATTTCTCCAGTAGTCGGATAGAACTATTACTCGTTCGTTTAAGCCAAGTACATACCGGACAAACTTTTTTTGTACAGGATGCATCGTATTATAAAAGCTTTCAAATCTTGACCCATGAATATGAAGTACTGTCGGGATCCCTTTGCTCTTTAAATAAAAAATGAATAAAGCCTTGCGGTAAAAACTCCCTGCCACCGAAGCGTGCAGATGAACAATGTCTGGCCGGTCTTGCTTCACTTCTTTTATCAGCAGAGCAAAGGCGCGGAGAAACATCTTCACCCGCACAGCCTTGGACTCATTGATGTATGACGGAATCATTTTAAGGTCATGTTTTTCCACCAGCGAAGAAGTGAACAAGTTTTTAAGAACGGATACAATTCCGCCTTTATCTTGTAAATGTGAGCCGATAATAACTACTTTTGGCAACCAAAATCCCCTTTTCTTTTTATGAATTCATTTAAAACAACCCTAGAAATTTTTTCTTATTTTTAATTTTGAGCGGCTCATCAAGCAGCGGGTCTTTATTTTCAATAATGCGCTCGGCGTTCTCCAAAAAGGTGTCTACATATTCTGCTCCCAGATGATGGTCAATGTAATCATAGGCTTCCCGCAGGTCGAACGGGCGCATATCGATGTTATGAGCATCGGTCGACACGACATGGGTTAAGCTGTGGGTCACCATGTCTTCAGCAAACTGCTTGATGCTCTTATTCATTTTACCGGTAAAGCAGTGGGCGGTGACCTGGGTGAGCGCCCCGTTTTTCACAAATTCATGCAAAAGGTCCGGCTGCTCGCGGAACGCTTTTGTCCGTTCCGGATGCACAATGACCGGCACGTAGCCTTCCACCTGCAGCTCAAACATCAGCTGCTTCGCGTATCTTGGCACCTGCGCACTCGAAAATTCAACAAACACGTAGCGGCTGTGATTGAGGCCGATAGAGATGCCTTTGTTCAAATCGTTAAGTAGTTCCCCGTTAATCCGGTTCTCCTGGCCCGGCAGCACCTTCACGTCGATACGGGCGCTTTTCAGCGACTCGTTCACGTAGTCCACCAGATGGGGAATATCCTGCCCGCTGTTGTCCCAGGCACCATTTTTATGATGCGGTGTGGCAACCACGGTGTGTATGCCGTTCACCTGTGCGGCTCTTCCCATTTCGATGCTGTCCTGAATTGTTGCGGCCCCGTCATCAATGCCGGGGAGTATATGTGAATGCAAATCGATCATAATTATTTGCTCCTTTACATTTTTTCCACACCAACAGCTTACCATATTTTCGCAATTTTATGCAGAAGACCTGCGGAGAATACTCCACAATAAAAAAGCCCGGAAGACGTCGTTAGCCGAAGTCTTCCGGACTGTAATTCCGTGCTGTTCAAATCGTCAGCTTGATCGTTTTGAGTTCATACGGTTTAAAGTGTAGCGTCAGGCTGGAGCCGGCTTCGAGCTTTTTCACCGGCTCCTCCAGCAGGCTGCATTCCATGCAGGTAGAAAAGGCATGGGCGCTTGCAAACGTTACTTCCCCGCGCACGCCTCCGTGCTCATGCAAACGCACAATAATGCCGTCATCATCCTCCGCCTGCTTGACGGCGTCCACGGTAATATTAGCCGCCTCAGTCTGCAGAAAACTGTATTCGTGTGCTTCCATCGCTCCATCCACGCTTTCCGCCGGAATGTTGAGCTCCGTTGCTTCCTGTACAGTGCCGCCATCAAACCAGTCTCCCTTATGAGGAAACAGGCTGTACGTGAAAATATGTTCGCCCTGGTCCTGGGTCGGATCCGGTTCTATTGCGGATTTTAACAGCGTCAGCTTCATTACATTGTCTTTGATGTCATAGCCGTACTTGCAGTCATTAAGCAGGCTGATGCCGTAGTCGCGCTCCGAAAGATCCGCCCACTGGTGGCCGACGGTTTCAAACATGGCCATATCCCAGCTTGTATTCCAGTGGGTTGGGCGCGTGACATTGCCGTATTGAATATCATAGGTAGCTTCGGTGGCACGGATCTTTACTGGAAACGCTGCTTTCAGCAGCTGCTGGTGCTCATGCCAGTCGACCGTCGTTTTAAAATCGATTCTTCTTGAATGGCTGTACACAATAACTTTCTGGTACACCGAAGAAGACTGGTAGCTCCATTCCAATTCAATGACCGCACGAAGCGGCCCGGTTTCGGCCAGGTGAATTTTTTTCAAATCAGAAACGGCATACTGTTTCTCTTTGTAAAAAATATCGATGTCCCAGGCGTCGTACGAAAGCGGCTTGTCCTCAAACACCTCGAGAACGTTCGCCGGCCCGTCCAATGCTTCACGTCCGGACTCTTTATCATACACACTCACGAGCTGGCCGCGATCATTAAAATCGATCGTATAAAAAGGAGTTTCCAGGCGCCTGCTCTCGTACTGAAACGGCTTTTCCTCTTTTTTCTGTGCTGCCCCGCCGGCGTAAATCACCTTGTACCCGAGCGCCGGGAGATCCGGCACGTGCACGAACACCTCTCCAGACTCTTCTGTCTGCATCTGCAGCTGCTCACCCGTATGGCTGGTCCATCCGGTCTCTCCATCCGGCACCTGGATCAGTGCCCCGCGCGAATGGGAGGCCGGGTTGAAAACAGTCTGTTCCTGTCCGGCCTGTTCATGCTTCAGCAGTTCCGTCTTTGTTTCCTGTTCGTTTGCTTCAACGAGCTCCAGCGCTTTTGCATATTCCTTTGTGCTGTCTTCATACACTTCCCGAATTGAAGAACCCGGAATAATATCATGAAACTGGTTGCGCAGAATGATTTTCCATCCCTGCTGCAGCTTTTCCTGCCGGCCCCTGTGCCACGAACCGTTCTGGAGATACGTCAGGGTGTCGAGCCATTCCGCCCGGCGGTAGCGAAGCTCTGCGGTGCGGTTCATTTTTTTATTGTAGGCCTGGCTTGTGTACGTGCCACGGTGGTACTCCAGATACAGCTCCCCGTCCCACGTGTGCACGTACTGGTCGGTTTGTTCCATGCGTTCATGAAGCCCGTCGAGATACTGGTCTACCCTCCCTGTTTTCACATTCGGGAGCCCCGGCATCTCGTCGAACCGGCGTATTTTTTCCAGCATATCCCGGTTGACCCCGCCGCCGCCGTCTCCGTATCCATAGGATAAAAGCAGCTCATTGTTAAAGGAGCGGTCCCGGTACTGATCCCATATACCCTGAATGCTTTCCGCTTCAATTTCACCATTGTATGTGTATTTGCTTGAGCCGTCCGGCGTCGTGATAAAATGAGCAGCAATCTCTGTGCCATCGATGCCGCGCCAGGTGAATGTATCATGCGGCATACGGTTGTACTGGTTCCAGCTGATTTTGGTGGTGATAAACGTATCGATGCCCGCCTGCTTTAAAATTTGCGGCAGCGCCCACGAGTAGCCGAAAACGTCCGGAAGCCACAGATACCGGCACCGCTTCACGCCAAGCTCGTGTTCGAGGAAGCGCTGGCCGTATAAAAGCTGCCGGCTGAGAGATTCGCCGGAAGGGATGTTGCAGTCGGCTTCAAGCCACATCGCGCCCCCAGCCTCCCAGCGGCCTTCGGCTATGCGCTGCTTGATCTGTTCGTAAATCTCCGGGTAGTCATCTTTGATATATTCATACAGCTGTGGCTGCGTTTGCAGAAACTGGTATTCCGGGTACTGGTCCATTAATTTCAGGACAGTGGAAAAGGAACGTCCCGCTTTTTCCCTCGTATGCTTGAGGCGCCAGAGCCAGGCAACGTCAATATGGGTGTGGCCTACGGCGCGCACAGTCAGCGGATGCTCTTCCTGCAACGGCTTCAGTTCGTTATGAAGCTTGTCGTTCGCTTCTTCCACCGACTTGTAAAATGCTCCGTTCCCTGGCACGCGCCAGTCGATATGCTTAAACGCCCGGTCCAGTGCCTGCAGCAGCAGGGCTCTTTTTGCGTCCCGCCCACCAAGTACGGCGACCGTGTCTAAAGCTGCCCCTGCCGTGTAATACAGATCATCCGCCGCCTCATGCAGGCAGGAAATAAACGCCTCCTGCAGCCGATGCTCCTGAACTTCCCGGTTCCCCTTAATTCCTTCGAGACCCGACCAGAGCCGGAATTCAAGCGTGATTCTCTGCCCGATTAACCGGTCAGGAAAAAATACCTCTTTGTGATTCCCATCGACGGCCTGCATCGGTTCACCGTTGACGTACAGCAGTGATTCAAATCCGGAATTGTGGCCGCCGCCTGTTTTTCCGAAATCAAACACGCCGACGACCTTTTCTCCCTGCCACTGTGCCGGCAGCTCTACTTCTGTTTTCAGCCAGAGATAGCGGTCCCTCCCTTCCCAGCGGTCGCCAATGTTCATTTTAGTCGTTTCCTGCTTCGGCATAGCCTGTATGATTTCTTCTCCTGTTTGTTCTTCCACCGTTTGAAAATGCTCGATCGGCTGTTTGTTGGTATAACGATATTTCTGTAGCTCACTTATTCGCTGCCCTAATTTTTCCTCTGTCCAAAACATATTTTTCATCCTCTCTGAAGTAAATCCCTGCTATCCTTTAACAGCTCCGCTCGTCAATGCTCCAACAATATAGCGCTGCAGCAGGACGAATAAAACGACTACTGGAATAATGGACATAATGCTTCCTGCAGCAAGCAGGTGGGTCGTAATCTGGGTCTGGGTGGACTGAAGGTTTACCACGCCGACCGAAACCGGGTACAGCGACGCATCATCGATCAGGATGAATGGAATAACAAACTGCGACCAGCTCTGCACAGCAACAATAATTACTACGGAAACGATACCAGGTATGCTGACCGGAAACAAAACGCGGCTCAGCATCTGCCATTTGTTGCAACCGTCAATAATTGCCGCTTCATCCATGTCCACCGGCACGGTATCAATGTAGTTTTTCAAAAACCACGTGGTAAACGGAAGCACTACGGCGACGTATACAAGAACGACCAGCCACAGCTGGTTCAAGAGCCCCCAGCTTGCAAACAGCCGGTACAGCGGAATGGTAATAACTACTGCTGAAATCATCTGGGTCATTAACACAGCGACCATCAGCTGGCTTTTAAACTTCATCCGGTACCTTGATAAGGCAAACGCTGCCGGGATTGCAATGAGCAATGTTAATACAACTGTGGAAGCCACAATTCGAAACGAGTTCCATAAATACTGGAGCACCGGGGCTGAATCCAGCACTTCCCGGTAGTTCCCGATCGCAAAGCTTGTCGGAATGATACTTGGGGGCACCTGAAGCACTTCAAACCTTGTCTGCAGGGACAGGGAAAGCACCCAAAGAAGCGGAAATAAAAAGCTGAGTACAACAAGCACGTAGCTTGTATAAAGCCCAATCTTTATCCACCGCTGTTTTTTCGCACCTACCATCATTTATTCTTCCCCCCTTCGGCCGAGTACCTTTAAGTACACAAGCGTCATTACTACGTTCACCACCAACAGCACTACGGCAGTCGCAGCACCTTCTCCGAGGTTAAACTCCCTGAAAATAGCTGTATAAATACTTAAAGCGATAACTTCTGTGCTGTTACCCGGCCCGCCTCCTGTAAGGGCCATCACCATATCGAACGTATTGAAGGTATCAATAGAAATAATAATCAGGTTCACCAGTATAATAGGAGCGATCGCAGGAAGAATAACATTTTTCATGCGCTGGAGCGCACTTGCTCCGTCAATAACCGCTGCTTCGAGCACATCCTTCGAAACCGTTTTCAATCCTGCATACATTAAAATCATGCTGAATGCTGTGCCGCGCCATATATTGGCGAGCGTCACGGACAACAGCGCCATGGTCGGGTCTGAGAGAAAGGAAACGGGCCCGAGGCCTATGGTACTCAGAGCATAATTGATAATGCCTGCGTCTGTTTCGTTGTACAGCATGCCCCATATAACCCCAATGACAACACCTGGAATGGCCCAGGCCACGAGGACAGAGGTACGCACGACGACTGTGCCCCGCAGATTCATTTTCTCCCCCTGTACAATGAGAAGTGCAACGATAAATCCAGCAAAGAGCTGAAAAACAACACTGAAAAATACGAAGAACGCTGTTGTTCCGATCATCGGCAAAAAGCCTGGAAGTGTAAACATGCGAAGATATGATTCCAGCGTATAGTCGTACCCTACCTGAATCATATTTGCATCTGTGAAGCTAAGCCGCACTATTTGGAGAATTGGGTAGAGGAATACTGCGGCCAATACCAGCAAAAGAGGGATTAGCCAGGGATACGGGGTGTCCCACATTGTTTTTCTCGGCCTCCGCTTTTGTTCCGTTTGCTGAGGGGGAAATGCTTTATCGTATGTGCTCATTCGCTCTCACCGCTTTCTCCGAAGGTGACAATTTCCCATGCATCATCAACCGCCTGTTCCGGCTCCTTGCTCCCGGATATTACCTGGGAAATAGCCGTTTGCAGCTGTACCGAAATTTCGTTATATTTTGAAGCCCCCGGACGGGCTTCGGCCTCTGTTTCCAAAGATGTCAGAAACTCGTCATTGAAAGCGCCGGGATTGTAAGAATCGGATTCATATACAGACGTCCGGGCCGGCAGCGATCCCTGAATCGAAGTGAATTCGCCCATCCCTTCTTCACTGATAAAGGAATCCATAAGAAAATCAAAGGCGGCTTCCTTCTTCTCCGGGTCATCTGTAAAAATCCCCCAGGCCCAGCCGCCAGCGCTTGATACGGTTGGATCGTCTTCCTCAATTGTCGGAAGTGAAGCTACTTCCCAGTTTTCAAAATCGTCGCCAAGTATTTCTTCTATCGTGGCCGCCTGCCAGCTTCCGCCTAAAAACATGGCCGTATCACCGGCTGCAACTTCCCCATTTGCATCATTTTCCCGGCCCGAACTCGCCATGCGCTTGGAAACAGCTCCTTCCTCCTGGGCACGGTCGAGCGTTTCAAACGTACGAATCATGGCTTCTCTATTCTCTCCTTTGCCGAAAACCGGGTTGCCTTCCTTATCCACCAGCTTGCCGCCCTGCGACCAGAATAACGGCCATAAGGATGTCACCGATGTGCCCTCTCCAATGCCCAGCGGAAGTACCAGGCCTTCATAGCCTTCTTTTTGTACCTCATTGGATACTTCAATCACTTCCTCCCAGGTCGACGGCGGTTCTTCAATGACTTCCTTGTTATAATAAAGCATTCTCGTATCCGTGCTCATGTACAGGCCATAGATCTTTCCGTCATCGCCCCGTAATACCTTCTCCGCAAAAGGAAGGTAATCATCTGGATCGAGACCCCGCTCTTCCATCAGTTCATCCAGGGGCTGCAAATATTCTTTGTAACGATCCAGCATATAGCCGTCAATCGCAGCCATATCCGGCGCCCGGCCGGTATTTGCCTGTTCAAGCAGTCTGGCCATCGCTTCATCAATGTTGCTCGATTGCAGACTAAGTTGAATGTTCATATCCGGATGTTCTTTTTCAAAGGATTCTATATTTTCTGAAATATAATCTGATGTTGCGGCTGATGGGGCTTCAGGTGAATAGCCTGCTGTCGTGTACCAGGTGAGCGTCTCTTTTTCTTCTGCGCTCGGGTTGTCACCGCTGCAGCCTGCCAGTCCTGCTATTACCAGCATAGACATTCCAATCGATATTGATTTTTTCATGAGGCTCCGCCTCCGATCTGCATTATTTTCTAACCTTTCACTTCTTAAAACAGTTTTAATAAGTCTTTAAAAGCTAAAGGCTGCAGAAATTTCTTAGTGCAGCGCTCGTTTTAGAATCAGGGAAGCCGCTCCCATAGCCTCCGCTTCCTGCCCGAACTTCGACGAAATAAACTCCATTGCGCCTGCTGTTTCAGGATAAACACATTCTCTAACTATTTTTTCTGCTTCTTCAGGAAACTCCGGGACAGCTGTAATCAACCTGCCGCCAATGACGACCAATTCCGGATTAAGAAAATTCACTTTATCGGCAATGGCACTGCCGACGTCCTCCATGCTTTCCTGAATGATCTCCTGCGCCAGCGGGTCCCCTTTTGCCAGGCCTTCGATGAATTCTTCTATGGAATGTAAATTTTTTGGCAGTGATGTTGAATCACCTCGATGTATCCGGCCCTTTGTTTCTTCTAAAATGGGAAGAATAGAGTATAAAGCCTTTCCTGTTACATTGTTTTTCGGACGCAGCCGCCTGCTTTCGAATCCTACCTCCCCCGCCAGGTGAGTCGTGCCCCGGAAGAGTTGGCCATTGATGATATAACTGCTCCCTATACCAAAATCGATCATAAAATAAAGCACGTTTTCTGCCTCCCGTGCATGACCGTAATGCCATTCTCCGAGCAGCATGCAGTTTGCGTCTTTTTCAAGACAGACAGCTGTATCAAACGCTTTTTCAAATAATGTAACGACTTGGATGTTTCGCCATAGAGGCAGGTGCGGCGGGGATAAAATGGTGCCTTTATCCGCATTAACCGGGCCGGGTGAACTAATACCGATACCTACCATCTTTTTTAACTGGAACTTGGGCACATTTACAATTTTTTTAACTCTATTTATCACTCTCCCTATTACCGCTTCAGGCTCTTCCGCTAGAGAAAAAGATTCTGTTTCCCGGTAAATTATCTCCCCCTTTAACGTAGTAATCACAAGCACCACTTCTTCTACGGAAATGCTTACGCCGACTAAATAGTGCCACTCGGAATCCAGGGTATACAGCGTAGGTTTTCTGCCTCCATTGGACAGTGCCTGCCCCGCCTCCTGCAGCAGCCGTGCTTTTTCCAGATCAACCAGAATATTTCCTACGGAGGCTACTGTTAAGCCTGTCGTTTTAGCCATTTCCTGCTGGGTCATTGGCTCTTCACTGCGGTGCAGCAATTCAAATACACGCCGCCGGTTTGCTGTTTTTAACATGTTTGCGTTCGTTACCGTCATGATAGCCACCTATACTTCTTAAAATTGTTTTAATAAGCAATTATATGATAACGCTTTCATAAAGAAGTGTCAATATTTTCTTTTTTATTATGGATTTATTACAATGGTATCATCTAATTATTGGAGTGATCGCATGGACTACCGCCAGCTCATTTATTTTATGGAAGCCGCCCGGCTTGAAAGCATTACCCGCGCCGCTGAACATCTGTACGTTACCCAGCCGACGATTAGTAAAATGCTGCGCCAGCTTGAGGAGGAATGGAGCGTAACGCTGTTTGACCGCTCTCGCAAGAAGCTGACCCTTACAGATGCCGGAGCAGTCATGCTTGAGCAGGCCAAAAAGATACGCCACGCTTATCATGGCCTTGAGCACGAGCTTGACGCTCTCCGCGGCTTAAAGCGAGGACAGCTCCGCATCGGGCTTCCGCCTATTTTAAGTTCTTCCTTTTTCACTCGCGTGATCGCCCCTTTTCACGAAAAGTATCCCGAAATCACCCTTCACCTCGAAGAAAACGGGTCAAAAAAAATCGAAGAGGCTCTGCTGCACGGCGACCTTGATGTCGGCGCCGTCGTTTTGCCAACAGAGGAATCGTTTTTTCATATCCATCCCTTTATTGATGAGCCGCTTCAGGTCGTGCTTCCCTCCCGACACGCCCTTGCTGTGCAGTCGTCTGTCGGGCTTGCCGAGCTGAACCGGGAGCGATTCCTGCTGTTCAACCAGGACTTTTCCCTGCGCCAGCAGATAATTGCCGCCTGCCGGGATATCGGGTTTATGCCCAACATTCTTTCAGAAAGCTCACAGTGGGATTTTATTGAGAAAATGGTGGCGAGCGGTCTCGGCATTACCCTTCTTCCCGAAAGTATTTGCCGGGAGCTGGGCGGGCAGGTAATTATTCGTCCGCTTTCCGACGAAACGCTCCGCTGGAGGCTTGGCCTTATCTGGCATCGCGAGCATTACCTCTCCTTTATCGCTAAAGAATGGCTCGATTTTTCCATCCCGGTGCTTTCCCAAATGGGGCAGGAGCATTAACGTCTTTAGCATAGACAAAGGTTATGTTAAATATGTTAATCATTCATTTTCATTATGATTTTGTATAGAGTATCCTTATAAATGAAAGGAGACTTCACTATGCAGGCACGGAAAATGCGTGAAAGCCGTATCGTCAACACTGACCAGGTACTGCTGAACGATTTAAATAATTATAATTCTCTATTTGGCGGCGTTTTGATGAAAAAACTCGACAGCTGCGCCACGCTGTCGGCCCGCCGGCACTCCCGGGCGAAGGAGTGCGTGACCGCTTCGACCGATTCCATCGATTTTCTCTGTTCGATTTTCCAGACAGATTCAGTCTGCATTGAATCCTTTGTATCCTATACCGGCACAAGCTCGATGGAAATTTTCTGCAAGGTGATCGCTGAAGACATGATGAGCGGAGAACGCCGGATAGCAGCTACCGCCTTTTTAACGTTCGTCGCTCTCGGCGATCACGGCAAACCGGTACCGGTTCCAGGCATTATTCCAGAAACGGATGAAGAAAAAACGCTATTTGAAACCGGCAAAGACCGCGAAATTGACCGCAAGCACCACCGGCAGAAAAGCAAGGAGCTAGCGAAATTTATAACACTGGAAAAACCTTGGGATGAACACGAGGAGGGCGCACAGTATGATCACATTAACTAGTATTCAAACACTTCGAAGCGTCGAGGAAGAACGCAGCACGCTGATGAAAAACAACGAAGAGCTCTATACGCTCTGGGCGCATGCCGTCCAGCTGACCCGGAAGCTTCAGCTTCGCTATCAGAGCCTCTGCAAGCTGCTCGAACAGACAGAGAATCTTCCGGATGACGTTCAGGCGCTGCCGGCTTCTGTACGAAGCCTTTATATAGAAGAAGTCCAGAAGCTGCGCAGGCAGACAGACGACGCCCAGCTGCAGCAGCTCATTCAAACACTTTCCTCTGAAGAACAGGAAGCTTTCTGCGCCATGACCGCCGGCGCCACCCCGGAATCCATTAAAGGGGTAAGTAAATAACTAAACGTATCCAGGCAATTCTATTGTCTGGATTTTTTTGTAACTTCCCGGCAGTTTAGGCGACTATTATTTGTAGCAGATATCATATAATTACAGCCTATTGAACTATTGCTGAATTAACTATAAAATGAAGCAATACTACATAACCAGGCAGACAGGAGAAATGGAGACATATGAAAAAAGCATTATTAATTATTGGCGGGCTGTTTTTGGCGCTCCTTATAGCAGTCGGCATCTATGCCTGGTACCTTTACGACTCGGTTGCGGATACGGCGGAAAATATTAACGAGGGCAACGATCGCCAGAGCAACCTTCGGGAAGCCGATGTAGACATGGATGCAAGCGAGCCGATTTCCATTCTGCTCATGGGCGTTGATGCCCGGAATGGAAGCACCTCAGGCCGGACCGACACCATGATTGTGGCTACTGTAAATCCTGAAACTGAATCAACCAAAATGGTCAGTATTCCAAGAGATACGTATACGGAAATGATCGGACGGGGAGATGAAGGAAAAGACAAAATCACACATGCAAATGCGTTTGGCGGGGCTGACATGGCAATGAATACCGTGGAAAACTTCCTGAACGTACCGATTGACTATTACGCTACTATTAACTTTGAAGGATTCGAGGATATGGTAGATGCGGTAGGTGGAATAACCGTCAACAATACTTTTGCTTTCAGCGACAACGGCTATGATTTTCCAGAAGGTGAAATCGAAATGGACGGGGAAAAAGCACTTACCTATGTTCGTATGAGAAAAGAAGATCCACGCGGGGATCTCGGACGTAACGAGCGCCAGCGCCAGGTACTTGAAGCTATTGCGAATAAAGGACAGAGCGTGACATCCATCACTCGCATTGGCGACTATCTCGATGTGGTAGAGGAAAATGTGCGCACGAACATGACCTTCGATGACATGAAGGATCTGCGCTCGAATTACTTCAGCGCCCGGAATGATATTGAAAACATTAGCTTTGAAAACGGCCAGGACCGGACAATTGATGGAATTTACTACATGGAGCAGGATCCGGCCGAGGTGCAGGAAATCTCGAACACGCTCCGTGAGCATCTCGAGCTTGAAAACGGCGAAGAAGCTCCCGCAGAATAAATAAAAAACGGTGTCCTCAGCGAGGACGCCGTTTTTTATTTGGCTTTGGAACGGTTTGGCATAAACCATTTTCTTTTTTCTTTTAACGGAAGCGGCTCCTCGGTACTCACATAACGATTATTCAGCACGCATGCTGCGTTGTCCTTCAGCATTTCTGCATAATCTTTTCCAGCCAGCTTTTCAATACTGTTGAAGGCCCCTTCCAGGGAAGCTCCCTCTTCAGAGGGATCGATGGTCATACTCGCTGTCATGTTAGCCCACCGGTGCTGAATCATTTTTTCTGCCAGATGCCTTTGCGGCTTCGGAGCGGCTTTGCTGAAGCTTTCTGCACTCACCTGTGCGAGCGATCCGTCTTTAATCAGCCGGTACAGCTCTTCAGGGTGCTGCTGAAAACCCGGTTCCTTTTCCGGTTCTGCAAGGATGGGCATGTACCCTTCCATACGCAGTTCATGTAAATTCGCATGCATGTTGTGATAGGAAAGCTCTTCGCTCCACTCTACAAGAACGTACCGGCTGCCGTTTAGCGTTAGTGCTTCTTCCGTCTTTAATTCATTGATCAGTGTATCTGTCAGCCGAACGCACTGGCCGGGATAAATACGAATGTTGCCTAATTCACTGTACCACTGCTTTTGAAACTGCTCTATTAAAAATGGAATTGTATCTCCTGGACGTTTATCGTTTTCATGCCACTGCGCTGGAGCCACAATAATATCTGTAACTCCTGTTTTCTGGCATTCTGTGAGCCATTGCCTGACATTATTCTTTTTCTCCGCAGTATCGTCTTCCTCACTTAAGATGTATCTGTTAATGTCAATCAACTCTTCCACTCCTTTGGTTCGGCCCTCAGCCTTTATTATTCCTTCGGCATGGAAATGATTAAGCAGTTTAAGTATAGCACATAACCTCCCCCGTCAAAGTAACTATATCTCAGTCTGCCAACATCCTTCCCGCAAGACTTTTATCACAAAAAAGAGGCTGAAAGCAATGACTCTGCTTTTCAGCCTCTCGGTTATTTGTTATGTTTAGAAACGTCCTGCGCCAATGTAACGGGATTTCCAGTAGGAGCTGTTCATATCGGAAATCGTGACGCCACTCGAAGCACCGGCATGGAGAAACTTACCGTTTCCAACGTAAAATCCCATATGGGAAGGGCCAGTTCTTGTTTCATAAAATACGACATCGCCTACGCTTGGATTCGACACCTTCGATACCTGGGTCCACATTTGCGCTACAGTTCGCTGCGTCTTTACACCGTGCTGATTCATAACGTACTGGACGAAGCCACTGCAGTCAAAGCCGCTCGGTGTAGTGCCGCCCCATACATATGGAGTGCCCATATACTGCTTGCCTGTTTCCACTACCGCTGAGGACGAGCCGGTCGATATGCCTGCTACTGCGCTGGAATTGGAACTCGAAGAGGAGCTGGAATTTCCTGAAGAAGCCGTCACATTACTGCTCAATGCTTTTCTGGTAACCGGCCCGACGACGCCGTCCACCCCGATGCCTGCAGCGCGCTGAAAGTCTTTTACTGCTGCATCTGTTACAGGACCGAATACGCCATCCACAGAGCTGTTATAAAACCCTTTGCTTTTCAGCGTGCTCTGCAGACTGGTCACTTCGCTTCCGCGGTCCCCCCGGCGGAGACTTGAAGACACGCTCGAGCTGGAAGAACCTGAGGAATTCGAAGAAACGTTGGAGGAAGAGCTGCTGCCGCCAAGATTCATTTTACTGAATGTGATAGGGCCTGCTACTCCGTCCACACCAATGTTCTGCGCACGCTGGAACGACTTCAGGGAGCTTGCTGTTACCGGGCCGAATACACCGTCAATGGCGCCGCTGTGATGCCCTTCGCTTTGCAGGTACTCCTGCAGCTCCTTTACGTCAGAGTTCCGGTGTCCTATTTTTAATGTTTGGTCTCCAAGAGCAGCGTCTGCAACGCTCGGCGTAGCTAGAAGTCCTGCTGCAAGCGCAGCGCTGAATAAGAATTTTTTCATATGTTTTCGTCTGTAAGGTCTCTTAATATCCGGAGTGTGTATGTTGTGAATCTAAGGTTTCAGAACAGCTCATCTGATAGAAATATATGTAATAAAAGGGATATTTTTTATTATTAAGAGTTTAAGACGATTACACCTCCTGTTATTTTATTTTTAAGTGATTAAGTATGTTTTTTCCGTATTTATTAACTACTCGTAGTATATGTTGGAGGCACAACTAATTCAATAGAAGTGGAACTTTTGTTACACAAATGTAATTCAGCACACAAATTCGTAACTTTATTAGTGATCTTAGACCTACTTAAAACTTTGTACACGGTATAATATGCCCAGTAAACATAAAAAACTTCCTCCACCTGCGAAAAGGCGGAAGAAGTTATGCGTTATTTTCACATCTGTAATATTCTATGTTCTTTAATGTAGTCGATGACCTCTTCCACGCTGATATCCTCTGCCAGAATATACCTGCTGCGCTGATGCACTTCCGGTTTTTCAAGAATATTCAGCTTCACGCAGTAGCGGAACAGCAGAGTGATAAACTGGCGAAGCGTAGAGGCCTGATAGGTGGATTTTTCCTTCAGTGAATCCCCAAAGGCTTCAAAGTAATCCTTTGAAGAGAAAGGAGATTTATTCTCCCAGGAAACCAGGTTCTGTAAGAACGTCCTGAAAAATTCAACGCTTACAGCGTATGTCTGTGGTGCTTTTTTGAATTTCAGCAGCCCCTCTTCTTCAATGTAGTATAAAAGAAGCGTGTCCCGGTTTTGGGCTGAAGAAGCGCTGGTAACGTTCAGATGGGGATCTCTGAAGGGAACTGTGGGAGCGGACAGGTCGACCAACCCTTTTTCTCCAAAGGGCACCGCCTCCACGTTATTCCGTTCCGGGTAACTGGCATCCTCTCCCGCGATAAAAGCCTTCATTCGTTCGAGGCTGCGCATATAATGTACGGCCTGTTCGGCGCGGTCATAGTTATGGTCCTGCACCGCCTCATGCAGTATTTCCTGTAGCTGTTCTTCATATTTTGCTGGCATTAAGGGTGAATCTCCTTTCTTCAGTGACGGTCTTCATATTATTAATTTTTTGCACTTGTGTAAGAATTAATTTAACAATTGTTTTTATGCAAAAATAATCAGCCATTTGAATTATACTTAATATATTTTTTCATATTGTCCTGCCGGCGTCTATACTTTCTTGTTGTATAATTATAAATTACACACATATTCTTTTATCGTACGTTATTCTTTTACTACTTTCATCGGTCTTCATTCTCGATAATTATAGCGGTCTTTATTAGTATTTTTATACTGACGTGAAAAAAGCCGGAAAAAGCGAATATCGCTTTTTCCGGCTTACTGGTTCTCTATACTGCCCGCAGTACTATAACGGTGGAGGCATAATCTCCTACAGGCTTTTTCACCCCCTCTGTATTCACCGGAAGCCCTGCATACATTAGTTCAGCACCATACAGTTGCCAGTCTGTTCCTTCCACTGCATAAAGCAGCTCTTCAGCGAGTCCGACCCCATAAACCCGGCTGAACCCATCATTTGGTTCTTCGAGCACCTGGTACCTGCCAATGACTGCCGTTTTCTTATCCTTCGAAACCACGCTCCAGGAAGTCACGTTTCCATCACCCTCAAACGGGCTCGTAATCCGGTAAAAGTCACCTTCCTGGAGAAGCTCCCGGTAGTGTTTGTAAAATCCCACCTGCTTTTGCAGCACTGATAGATCCGGCTCCTTCGTAATATCAAGCTCGTAGCCAAAATTTCCAAAATAGGAAACGTCCGCCCGTGTCTGCAGACTCGTAGTCCGGTGCACCTGATGGTTGGGTACGTCAGATACATGGGCACCCATTGTCTTCAGCGGATACACCATCGACGTACCGTACTGGATACGGAGTCTTTCCACAGCATCGGTATTGTCGCTCGTCCATGTCTGCGGCGCGTAGTACAGCATGCCGGGATCAAACCGGCACCCCCCGCTTGCACAGGACTCAAACAATACATGCGGAAATTCTGTCGTCAGCCGCTCATACAAATCATAGACACCGAGCACGTAACGGTGCATGATTTCCTGCTGCCGGTCCGGCGGATACACCTTAGAGTAAACTTCTGTAAGCGGCCTGTTCATGTCCCACTTTACATAAGTGATGGCAGCATCCTTTAGCAGCCGGGACATCTGACGGTAGAGCTCATCAACTACCTCCGGCCTTGAAAAGTCCAGCACAAATTGATTCCTTCCCTGTGAGGGCTGTCTCCCCGGTGTTTCAAGTATCCAGTCCGGATGCTTTTGAAACAGTTCGCTTTGTTTTGATATCATTTCCGGTTCAAACCACAGGCCAAAACGCATATCCATGCCTGTGATTTTTTCCGCCAGCCCCCGGATGCCGTTTGGAAGCTTACTTTCATCTTCAAACCAGTCCCCGAGCGATGTCGTGTCATCGTTCCTGCGGCCGAACCACCCATCATCCAGGACGAACAATTCGATACCACACTGACTGGCTGTTTCCGCCATGGAAACAATCTTTTCTTCATTGAAATCAAAATAAGTGCCTTCCCAGTTGTTTAAAAGCACTGGTCGTGCTTTATCCCTCCACGGGCCGCGCACAAGTCGGCTGCGGTACAGATCATGAAATTTGTGGCTCATGTCGTTTAAACCTTCCATCGAATGTACCATCACGACTTCAGGCGCCTGAAATGTTTCGCCTGGTTCTGTCTTCCATGAAAAATCAAAATCCGGCAGCCCCATAGACATCCTCGATACTCCAAAATGATCCACCTCTATCCGACCCTCGAAATTACCGCTGTAAACAAAGCTGAAACCAAATACTTCGCCCCGGCTTTCATCTGTTCCCGGACGCTTCAACGCCAGAAACGGGTTGTGCTGGGCACTACTGATGCCTCGGGTGCTTGCAATCTGCTGTACTCCCTCTTCAAGCTTTCGTGTTTTCACGTGACGCTCTCTCGCCCAGGCACCGGATAAATGCAGCATCTCAAACTCTGCGTCCGGAAAATCGACATTCATGCTTTTGACACCAAGCAGACGAAACGGTTCACTTCCGCCGTTATAAACAGCCGCACTCCGAGTAATGACCCCCGAAGCTTCGAAAAGAGTATACAGCAGAGTTAATTCCGCGTTCAGATGGTAATCTTTCAGAGTAACGACGAGCGTAGAAGCTTCATCTCCGTGCTCTGTGTATGTGGCCGGCAGCCCTGACAGTTCCGGCTTATTCTTAAGAAAGACATGGCTTTCATATTGAAAATTAGTAATACGGCTGCCATCCTCCTGCTGAATGTGCAGCGCCGGTTCACGGAAATCAGTTGTTCCATAGACTGGATATTCCTGCTGTACGCTTTCGAGCGAAAATGAAGGGGCTTCTTCAAATACAGAAGTCGTATTCGACCGCTCTTCAAAACGTCGCAGATGGGAAAAATTCTCACGGTGCGGCAGACGTTTTCCGTAGTAAATATGCCCAAGTTGATTATTTGGAAGCACATCGAACACGTAACTCGTATTCGCTGCCTGCAGATGAAATGTTTTAGTGGCACTGCTGTAATGAATAGGCATTTTGGTTTCTCCCCACTTTTTATTTTATTTGATCGATCCCTGTGCAAGGCCTTCGATAAAGAAGCGCTGCAGAAATAAGAACAACAGGGTCATCGGCAGCAGCGCCACAAGAGAAGCCGCGGCCACCAGATTCAGATTGGCGGAGTTTTCCCCAAAGAAGCTGTTTACTGCTACCGGCAGCGTCTGCACGCTCGCTTCCTGAAGGAAGAAAATCGCAAATTGGAAGTCGTTCCAGATGTAGACGCAGGCAATGATTAATACCGTAGCTGTAATAGGCTTAAGCAACGGAAACACGATCCGGAAGAAAATAGTCAGCGTATTTGCACCGTCAATTTTTGCCGCTTCTTCAAGCTCTTTCGGCACCGTAGAGCGAATAAACCCGGCATACAGAAAGATTGTCATTGAAAGAAATGCTGCAACGTTATTAAATATAGCCACGGCCCGCGTATTTAAAAGTCCCCAGTCCACGACCATCTGGTAAAGCGGCACGAGAACCGTCAGCGGCGGCACAATCATAATACCGATAAAAAACAAGTATACAAATTTGTTCAACTTCGTCTGCCTTCTCGCGAGCGGATAAGCAGCCAGCGAACCAGCAAGAATCAGGCAGGCCGCGGAGAAAAACGTAATGAAGCCTGAGTTAAACATCGCTGTCCCGAGTTGGGCCTGTTCCCAAGCCACCGTAAAGTTCTCAAAGCTCCATTCCTGCGGCAGGACCCACATAGAGCTAAAATCACCTAGTGCTTTGAGCGAAGTAGTAATCAAAATATAAAAGGGAACGATGTGCAAAAGACATATGAGCAGACACAATAGATTCAACCCTAAGCGCTGCTTCCCCGAAAAACGATTCATTATGCTTCTACCTCCTTGCGGCGCAGGTAAATGACCGAGGCCAGCGTAATAACGAGAATAATGATAACCATCAGCACGCCCTGCGTGGCTGCGTAGCCTGCATCCTGACGGTCAAAGTACAGCGAGTACATGAATGTCGACATGGACTGCGAGGCATCTCCCGGTCCGCCACCGGTTAAGGATACAATCACGTCAAACAGCTTTAACCCTCCGATAATATTTAGCACAACATTGATTGTAATCGCCGGCATTAACAGCGGAATCGTGATGTTTTTAAACTGCTGGAACAGGGAGGCTCCATCGATGCGAGCTGCTTCATAATATTCTTTGGATACGCTTTGCAGTCCGGCAATAAATACAATCATCGAAATGCCTACAAACTGGTATGTGTTTACCAGTACGATTAAAAACGGGTTCAGGCTGGGGTTATTCAGCCAGTTAATACGATCAAGTCCGAAAAGCATAACAACATCGTTTAACGCTCCGTTACTGTAAGCAAACATAAAGTACCAGATATACCCCATGATAAGCGGGCTGATAATAACCGGCATGTACACGATTGTTCTAGTAATGGCCCGCATTCTCAGGCTCTGCATGAGCAGCAGCGCATACAGCAGGCCTACCGTCATCTGTAAAAACGTGCTTCCGATACCGTAAAGCAGCGTATTGCGCACTACGAGCCACGTGGTGGGGTCGGTGAGCATCCGGGTATATTGTTCGAAGCCGACAAAGTTCCGTGTCTGCGAGAAACCGTCCCAGTCTGTAAACGAAATGCGCAGACCGTTAATAAACGGATAAACGATGAAGATAATAACAAAGGCAAGCGCCGGAACATACATAATCCAGAGCGAGGACTTTTTTGATTTTTTAATTTTGTTTTTCTTGGCGTTAGAGGCTGCCGATTCGTATTTTTCGGTTTTTTCCATCTTTTTCACTCCTATAAAAGGAAAAGGGCCTGCCCGGAAGTAAGCCCTTTCCATTCTATCCTCCTGGTTACTCTGCTTCTTCTTCGTCTACTTCCGGCTCTTCTGCTTCTTCAATGTCTTCGCCTTCTTCAACCCCAACTTCTTCACGGAGACGCTCGAATTCTGTAGCCATTTCATTGGACACCTGTTCAGGGGTCATTGAGCCGGCCAAAAGCTCTTCCCCAGTGCTTCCAATTACGTCCCACATACCGCTCGGCAGGTATTCCCGATCAAAGTACGGTTCAATTTCAATATCTTCATATTTGGCGTAGGAATCTTCATAGTAGCTCTCCGAATCTACGCTTTCGAGCGGTGACGGGAGGGCGGTAGCTTCAGCCATTGTCTTCGCATTTTCTTCTTCAGCCATAAAGGAGATGAACTCTTTCGCTTCTTCCTTCATGTCAGAATCATTCCAGACAGCCAGCGTATGGCGTTCGCCGCCGATCCAGCTCGGGTCGTCCCCTTCATGAATGGAAGGCACCGGTACCATTCCCACTTCCACCTCGGGGTTCAATTCTGTTACATCAGCTCCAAATGAACCACCGGCAAAGATGAAAGCAATCTGGTTTTGGGCCATGAGATTTACAGCCTGGGCACCGTTAGCGTTGACCGCGTCTTCGTTAACTAAACCTTCCTCGTGCATCGTCTGCAGCTGTTCCGGCAGGAATGTATAATTACTCCAGTCAAACGTACCTTCTTTCAATTCTTCTTCATAATTGTTTTCACCTTCAGCAGAGGTCAAAAGCGGCGTAGCCATCTGATCGAAATACTGGGCGATTGCTCCGGCGCCTTCCTGAGCCATAAACATCGGCGTCACTTCATCTCCAGCTTCTTTTTCGAGCTGTCTCATTGCTGCAAGCAGCTCGTCGTATGTTTCGGGCGCTTCAATGCCATGCTCGTCAAGAAGCGTTTTGTTGTAGCTGATACCATCAAGCGCTTCGTTAATCGGGTATGCATATAATTTTCCCTCTTCATCGGATAACAGCGAGCTCATGTTATCGTTTAAATCGCTGGCCCACTCTTCCTCGGAAAGATCTTCAGTATAATCACCGTACCGATTCTGTGCCCAGCCGTGGGTATCGAAAACGTCCGGCATTTCGTTAGACGCCATCTGTACACGAAGCTGACTTTCATAATCCGCTCCCGGCAGATTCACGTTCACCTGGATGCCGCTCTCTTCTTCAAAGTCGGCAACGAGTTCTTCAAACGTTTCTTTTTCCGATTCATTCGTTACAGAAGAATATAGTGTTAATGTTTCGCCAGAGTTTTCCCCTGAAGAGTCTCCCCCTCCGCCCCCGCATCCGCTCAATACTACCGCTGTAACGACAGGCATCGAAAGCAACAACCTTTTTTTCATAAAATAACATCCTTCCCTGAATTTTTATTTAGTAAATTTTTATTCGTTTTTATTAAGTTAACACATTGAGCAAACGCTTTCAATAAAAGTTTGAAAATTAATTTAATTATGTTTCGCTTCGTCTAATTCTATTGATAAATGCCTTTGTTTACTGAATTAACGGAGATATACCAAACTATTTTATCTTTCTCTGCTGTTAATAATGTAATCATTCACCATTAGATTTTAGTTATATTTTAGTAAATTTATTGATGAAAAAGCTGTATTCCTTCTTAAAAAGGCAATACAGCTAGCTTTTGTACACTTATAAATAAACATCCACCGGGCGTCTCTGCCGAAAAAATCTCCAGGAACGATAGCCAATCTGCTTCAAACGCTTTTGTACTTCTTCCAGGTCTTCCCCAATCCTTTCGGGTACATGGGCATCAGAACCAAAAGTTACGGGAACGCTGTAGTACAGGGCGCGTTCAAGCAGATCGTCCGACGGATACCAGCCCCCGCAGTATTTAGTTTTACCCGAGGTGTTAATCTCAATGGCCGTCCCTTCCTGCCCAATCACCCGGAGAGCTTCGTCCACCTTCGGAGTATCGATCTCTGCTGCGTAGGGAAAATAACCCTTCAGGGCATCAATATGGCCTAAAATATCAAACATTCCGCTTTTGGCAGAGAGCATAATCTGGCGGTAATACTCTTCCTTTACCTGACGGATATCTGCATCATCCATACCGTCCCATCTTGAAGTGTCGAAAATATTTATGCCGTTTACAAAATGGACCGAACCGATCACGTAATCCATCGGATAGTTGTCATACTGCAGACGATACGGCGTCTCCTGGTTCGGAAAATAATCGGATTCCACTCCGATCAGCACTTCAATATCATTTATGTATTTTTCTTTCAGCTGACGAATTTCTTCAATATAGACCGGAAATTCTCCTTTAGCCATCGTAATGCGGGGGTAAGGATGTTCTTCGCTACTTGCAAAGAACGGGGAATGGTCGGAAATACCGATCACGTCCAGCTTTTTCCGGATCGCTGCCTGGATATAATCCTCAATGGTTCCTTCTGCATGTCCGCAGCGATCATGATGGTTGTGAAGATCAAATTTCATTTTTCTCACCTTTCCTTTTTCTTTTTATCGTATCATGTCCGTCATAAAAATCTATTTTAAAAATGGTATAGACATCTATATATAATGTGTTACTATGTTTGTAAGCGTTAACTTATGGATGTTGTTAAATTCTTTAACAGAGTTTTTAAATTTTTAAGAAAATTGGTATAGACATCTATAACTAAAATAAGGTACATTTTCATCATACATTCTATTAAAGGGGGATCTACTTATGCTTGGAAACATTCAAATCATGGGCAAGTTCCAAAAGCTCGGACGTTCATTGATGCTTCCGATCGCAGTCCTGCCGGCTGCCGCTCTTATTCTGCGCTTCGGGCAGGAGGACCTGCTCGATATCGCCTTTGTCGCCAACGCCGGCCAGTTTATTTTTGACAATTTGGCACTGCTGTTTGCGGTTGGTCTCGCAATTGGTTTTTCCAGGGATGGCAGCGGTGCCGCCGCACTTGCGGGCGTTGTCGGTTATTTAATTTTAACTGGAGGATTAGAAGGCATAAATGAAGATATTGATATGGGAGTATTCGGCGGCGTAATCGCAGGTATTACAGCCGGACTATTATATAACCGCTTTTATAACATTCAGCTGCCGCAGTTCCTCGGCTTCTTCGGAGGCAGGCGGTTTGTGCCTATTATTACCGCCGTCACGATGCTCGTATTTGCGTTTATCTTCGGCTATGTGTGGCCGCCGATTCAAACCGGCATTGATCAGGTTACTGGGGTAATTACGGATACTGGCGCCGCTGGTGCAGGGCTGTACGGATTTTTAAACCGGCTTTTGATTCCGACCGGTCTGCACCATATCATCAATACGTTTATATGGTTTGATTTTGGTTCTTTCCAGGGCTACAACGGGGAAATTACCCGTTTCTTAAACGGCGACCCGGACGCTGGGGCCTATACAGCCGGATTTTTCCCGATTATGATGTTTGGCCTTCCGGGGGCGTGTCTCGCCATGATTCTGGCGGCAAAGCCGGAGCGTCGCAAAGAAGTTGCCGGTATGCTCGGCAGCCTGGCACTCACTTCTTTCCTGACCGGTATTACAGAGCCGATTGAATTTACATTTATGTTCCTTTCCCCGCTGCTTTACGTCGTGCATGCACTCATGACCGGACTTGCAATGGTGGTAACATTCCAGCTGGGAATATTAGACGCCTTTGGTTTTTCCGCTGGCTTTATAGACTACTTGCTCAACTTCGGCATTGCAACCAAGCCTGTGCTACTTCTCGGGGTAGGATTAGTATTCGGTGTTCTTTACTTCGTGGTTTTCTCAGTGCTGATTCGGCTGCTGAATATTAAAACACCGGGCCGCGAGGATGAAGAAACGGTCACCACAACTAATACGTTCAGCGGTGAGGGTAAATACGAATCGCTCGCTAAAAACTATGTGGCTGCTCTCGGGGGCTACTCCAATATCCAGTCGATTGATAACTGCGTAACGAGACTGCGGCTCCAGATGAACGATATGGACGAAGTTGACGAAGACCAACTGAAACAGAACGGAGCACGGGGTGTGGTGAAGGTAGATAAAACCAATCTGCAGGTCATTATTGGCACAGAGGTTGAATTTGTCGCCGACGCAATGCGTACCCAGGATCCTGACTCCACGGTGGAATAACAATTGCCCCCGTTTTAAAGGCGGGGGCTTTTTCTCTGCCAAAAAACAGGTATACTTTTACCCGTGCAGAAAGGATGATATGTACTATGATCGAAAAATATTTTTCCCAAATCCGCCAGCAGCTGAATGCTGTGGAAGAAAAAGAAAGCGGGCCGATGGAAGCATGCGCAGAAGCCATTGCCAAAACGCTTGAGCAGGACGGCCTTGTGCATTTGTTTGGATGCGGGCACTCCCACCTTCTTTCGCTCGAAGTCTACTACCGGGCCGGCGGGCTCGTGCCGATCCATCCCATTCTTCATGAACCGCTAATGCTCCATGAAGGAGCTGTCCGGTCCTCAGAGCTTGAGCGGACAAACGATTACGCCCAAACGTTTTTAGCAGACGAGCATATTCAGCCGGAGGACACTGTGATTGTTATCTCTACGTCGGGAAGAAATCCTGTTCCGGTTGACGTCGCCCTTCATGCCAAAAAAGCCGGCGCTAAGGTTGCCGGCCTGACATCGGTTGCTTATTCTTCGGCCCAGCCCTCCCGCCATAAGGATGGATTAAAGCTGATGCATGTGGTTGATATCGTTCTCGATAACCATGCCCCTTCCGGCGATGCCCTGCTTACGCATCCAGCACTCACTGCCCCCTTTGCTTCAAGCTCTACGGCGATAGGAACGGCTATGCTGCAGGCAATTATTGCCCGGGCCATTGAGATCACGACAGACCGCGGAAACATGCCCCCTATCTTTGCGAGTGGCAATGCTGATGGCGGGGACGACCAAAACGAACAGTGGCTGGAGAAGTACCGGGACCGGCTGGGGCTTTAACAGTAAGAAAGATTAAGAGAGGCTGTAAACTTTTTCCTTCCTTTTCACTACAATCTTTAACCGTACGAAAAAACCGATCGCGGCGCTTGTCAGTCCGACAGTAATACCGAGCCAGAGACCAAAAGGGCCAAGCGGCGTCGCAACAGCAAGCA
This sequence comes from Marinococcus halophilus, assembly GCF_900166605.1. Classification (NCBI taxonomy): domain Bacteria; kingdom Bacillati; phylum Bacillota; class Bacilli; order Caryophanales; family Bacillaceae; genus Marinococcus; species Marinococcus halophilus. The sequence continues at coordinate 394,653 of NZ_FVZD01000005.1, read as the reverse complement.
AATAGCCGGCCGGCAGTCCGAGGGCCCAGTAGGATACAAGGGCGGTGAAAAAAGGCACCGTTACGTCTTTATAGCCCCGGAGCACACCCTGAAGCGAGGCCTGCGCAGCGTCTGAAATCTGATAGACAATCGCAAACAGGAAAAACTGAGCCGCCAGCTGCACTACTTCTCCATTGGCCGTGTAAATATAGGCAATCGGCTCGCGCAATAGAAATATTCCTATGGACGCCACGCCTAATATGCCCATGGCTGCCGTTACCCCGAGGCGCGTATACGCTTTGGCCCCCTCCAGGTAACCGCCGCCAACTTCAAAGGCAACCACTATCGTCAGCGCGATAGAGATGCTCAGGGGCACCATAAATACCAGGGACGTGAAGCTGAGCGCCACCTGGTGGGCAGCGACCGTCACAGTGCTGAACAGCGACGCCATCAGAAGGCTCACTGCCGAAAAAATACTTGATTCAAAAAACAGTGACATGCCCATCGGCACGCCGATCCGCAGCTGCTCTTTCCACGCCTGCCAGGAGGGCCTGTACCAATCTAAAAAGATGCGGAACCGTCTCATTGCCGGGATACGAAACGTCATTATAATGCTGAACGCAAAAATGATCCAGTAGGAAATTGCCGTGGCATAGCCCGCCCCGATGCCGCCAAGCTCCGGAAAACCAAATTTGCCAAAAATTAATACATAATTAAAAAATGCATTAAACGGAAGCGTACCAAGCATAATAACCATTGTAATCCGTGTATGCCCCTGGGCATCAAAAAAATTCCGGAGCACAATCGACAGGAAGAACGGAATAATTCCAAAAGCAAGGCCGATTAAATAATGAGCCGTAATCCGTTCGACGCCCGGGTCAAGTGACATAAAAGAAAGAGCCGGGCTTAAAGCCGCTGCTCCGAGCCCCATAACAAGCAACCCGAAAAGCACGCCCAGGTACAGCCCCTGCGTAATTGTGCCGGCGATTTTCCTTCCTTCCCCGGCTCCAAGCTGCTGCGAAACAATCGGGGTGATGGCGAGCAGGATGCCGTTCACCGCTGTAAACACCGGCATCCACAGGTTCGCCCCGATCGCAACGCCAGCCAGGTCGTCGGTGCCGGCCCGCCCGGACATGATCGTATCTATTAAATTCATGCCAAAATAGCTTAGCTGCGTAATCAGAATGGGCACTAAAATAACCATAAACAACCGCAGCTTTTCTTTAATTGTTTCTGCGTGATACATACTCTGCCTCCTGCTGACATTCCCGTCCGTGCTTACTCATCTGTATAGAATAACATTGATCAGCAGGAAAAAGCACTGCATTCACGCAGACAGCTTATGGGCTGTCCATGTTTCCGTAGGTTACTTCAGTGCTATGGGAATACAGCTCGATTATATTGCCGAATGGATCCTCCATATATACAAGCCGGTACGGTTTCCCCTCTCTTGGTGCCCATATCCGGCTTCGCTTTTTTCCTCCCTCCGCTTCTATGCGTGCCGCGGTTTCTTCAATGCCAGAGATGAGCAGACACAGATGAAAAAAACGTTGCTGCCACGGCGGGCCTTCCTTCAGTTCAGGCTTGGGATCAACAAACTCAAACAGCTCGAGACCTACCTGATTGCCTGTGGTCAGATGCGCGTTGCGCATCTCTTTTACTTCTTCACCGAGAAGATCCATCGTCATATTCGTGGAGGCGTCGTCCGTCCCCTCAGCTTTCGCCGTAAAAGGACCAGCCAGAAGCTCAAAATCCAGCACCCGTGTGTACCATTCGACAGCAGCGTCGATATCCGGAACGGTTAAACCGATGTGTGTAATACCAGTCATAGTCCCCCTCCTTCTTCATACAAAAGCCGTTCCCATTATGGGAACGGCTTAATCCTATATGGGTTAAAACCGATCTAGTATACCCGTCTGCGCCCACCGGTTCCATTCCGCTTTATTCAAGATTCACACCTCTCCTTTTGAAAGCGTTATCTTAAATATAATGTAGCACGGTCCTTCCCGGGAAAAAAGAGCCAGGGCATAAAAAACATCCGGCCAGAAGCCGGATGAATTATTCCATGTAGCGGTATTTGCCTTCAAAATAAACGAGCGGTGCTTCGTCCTGGACAGTCACATTCTCCACCGAACCGATAAACAGCGTATGGTCTCCGGCATCGGCTTCATTGTATTTCGTGCAGGCAAGCTGTGTGATGGCTCCTTCAATAACCGGACGGTCTTCAAACCGTTCAAAGTTCACCCCCGCGTCGTCCTCCGACTGGCGGGCAAAGTAGCGTGACACTGCTTCCTGGTTGTTGCCGAGGACGCTGATAGCGAACTGGTCTGTCTGCTGCATGTATTCGTGCATCGAGGCTGTTTTTGCGACAGAGATCAGGATCAGCTTCGGCTCGAGCGACACAGACATGAACGCATTCGCCGTCATGCCGTGGATTTCCCCTTCAAGCTCTGTTGTAAGCACCGTCACCCCGGTCGTAAATTTGCCCATTGCTGCTTTAAACAATCGATCATCCATTTTTGCGGCCTCCCTCATTATCGGCTAATCGTTATCCTGCGAGCATTTTAACGTAAATCAGCCAAGAAAACCAGGAAAGCCGCTCCCGGCCGGTCAGCCCTGCCGGGGCATATGAATACGGAATTTATACCGGTCTCCGCGATAAGAAGAGATAACGTGTTCAAACGGAGCCCCGTCCGCGGTATAGGTGGTCCGGGATATTAAAAGTACCGGCGCTCCCGGCACGATGCCGAGAAGCTCCGCTTCACGCTCTGAGGCAAGGGATGCCTCCAGGGACTGATCCGCAGAGCCGATGGTAATGCCGTACTCCTGTTCAAGCCGGTTATAAATAGATCCTGACGCCGCTTCCTCGCCGAGTCCTGGAAACATATCCGCGTTCAGGTAGGAATTTTCAAGCGCCATCGGCTTATGATCGGCAAGCCGCAACCGCTCCATCCGGTAAACGGACCTGCCCTCCAGCTGGAGCAGTCTCGCCGTTGCCGTATCTGCTTCTTCCATTTGAAACAGCTGCAGCTCGCTGCTTGCTTTCATGCCCCGGGCTTTCATATCCTCAGTAAAGCTCGTAAGTCCCTGAAGCGTCTGTTCAAGCTTAGGTTCAGCTACAAATGTGCCTTTCCCCTTTTCCCTTGTCAGAAGCTGTTCGCTTACAAGCTCTGTTACTGCCTGGCGGACGGTCATGCGGCTCACATCAAATTCCTCCGCGAAAATGCGCTCGGACGGGAGCATATAGCCCGGAGGCCATTCGCCGTTCTCAAGCTTTTCACGAATCATTTCCTGTATTTGATAATAAATTGGAAGCGGGGATTTTTTATTAATTTTCATTCACGGCGTCCTCCCGTTTTACATTTTCACCCGGTAAAGTGCCGCATCACCTCTGCGGATACGTCTGTCAGCGCCTCTTCATCGGCAATCACCGTTACGTTCGAATGCTTTTTCAGCACGGAGGCTGGAAAGCCCTCATCCACTTCTCCCTCCAGCAGGCGGAGAAGTGCTTCTTTTTTGCGCCTGCCAAATACGAGCAGCAGAATGGCACGGCTGTCTGTAATCGTTTCGATCCCCATGGTTACTGCCTGCTGTGGGACCTCTTCGATACTGGCAAAATACCTGGCGTTGGCTTCTCTCGTTGACGGCTTCAATTGTACCACATGTGTCCGGCTCGAAAAGGAAGTACCGGGTTCGTTAAACCCAATATGGCCATTTTCGCCAAGGCCGAGAAGCTGCATGTCAATGCCGCCGGCGTTCGCAATACGTTCTTCATACCGCGTGCATTCCTGCTCCAGGTCAGCTGCGCTGCCATCAGGCAGATGCACCTGCTCCGGCTTCAGCTGCAGTGGCTGAAAAACTTTGTGCTGCATGTACGTGTGGTAGCTCTGCGGATGGTCTTTTGGCATACCGGCATATTCATCGAGATTAAATGTAGTAATTCGGGAGAAATCTGCCTCCCCGTGATCGTAAATTTTTTTCAGCTGCTGATACGTACCCTCCGGGGTGCCGCCGGTGGCAAGACCGAGCACGCTGTCCGGCTGTTCCTGTACTTTTTCCGCGACCATCTCTGCTGCCCGTATGCTCAGTGCTTCTCTGTCAGTAACAGGAATAAGCTTCATGGCTGCACTCCTCCTTTCTGTTCGGCTGTAGCGGCGAGGCGCCCACGGCACCAAACTTTCTGCACATGCGCACTTTCATCCATCCAAACAATGTCGGCATCCTTGCCGGCCTCGATGCTCCCTTTTCGCTCCGCAATCCCTATTTCATGCGCGGCGTTCAAGGAGGTCATACGCACTGCTTCTTCGCGGCTGCAGCCTGTGAACGCCTGGATGTTACGAAAGCCTTTGTCCATGGCAAGCATGCTTCCGGCAATTGTTCCGTCCGGCAGATACGGCTTGTCTCCTGCCACCGTCACCTGCTGGCCGCCAAGATCGTACACTCCGTCCGGCAGGTTTTTGGCCCGCAGGGAATCGGTAATGACACAGAGACGATTGGCTCCTGCCGCCTGATAGGCAAGCTGCACCATGTCCGGGTGGCTGTGCACGCCGTCTGCGATAATTTCAATGGTAAGTGCGGGATTTAACAGAGCTGCCGCAGCGATGCCCGGCTCCCGGTGGTGCAGTCCGCTCATCCCATTGTACAAATGGGTGACGTGGGAAAGTCCTTTTTTCACCGCTTCGTCTACGAGCGCTTTAGAGGCGTTGGAATGCGCAGCGGAGGCGGTTACACCGATACGCTGCAGGTGCGCCGTCAGCGCGAAGCCCGGATCATGCTCCGGAGCCAGCGAAACGATCCGGACCGCATTTCCCGAAGCCTGGCGCCACCGTTCAAACAAATCAACAGAAGCCTTGACCATAAACTCGGCCGGCTGCGCACCAGCCTTAGAAGGCTCAAAAAACGGCCCTTCGATATGCACACCGGCAATTTCCGCCGTTCCGTCCCCCGGCGCCGACGCCCGGTATTCAGCCATCTTCTCCAGCGCCCGTGTGATGCTTTCGCTCTTCTGGGTAATCGTAGTTGGAAGAAACGCAGTCGTACCTTCAGCCGGCAGTGCCCGGGCCATTGTCTCCAGCGCCTCTGCCGTGCCGTCCATCGCGTCTGCTCCCTGGACGCCGTGAATATGCATATCAATCATCCCCGGTATAAAGAAGCCCCGGGAGCCATCTACCATGACCGCCCGAAGGCGTGTTTCTTCCGGCACGTTCTGCTTCAGGAGGTTCATGCTTCCTGTCCGGTGAATGGCCCTGCCGCGAATCCAGATAAACTGATTAGGCGACGTACGGTCCGCGTTTACAATTGTTGCTGAGTGTATAATAGTATCTTCCACTACGAGTCCCCTCCTTTTCTACATCGTACCAGTATAAAATATAGTTGTCTATACCAATATTGTTAAAAAAACAGGAGACCCCTCCTGCTTCACAGCTGGTCCTGAGGCTCCTTTCCATCTAATACTTGAAGCACGTTTTCCGCTGCCCGCAACGACATATTGTTCTCATTTTCCTCGGTAAAAGAGCCGATATGCGGAAGCGTCACTACGTGTGGAAACTTCAACAGCGGATGTCCGGAAGGAACCGGCTCCTCCGAAAATACATCTACCCCGGCATTCCATATCCAGCGCTCCTGGATCGCTTTCACGAGCGCCTCTTCATCTACTACGCCTCCCCGGGACCCGTTTATAAATACAGCAGAGGCTTTCATCCGGCGGAATGCTGCTTCGTCCATTAGATGATAGGTATCTTTCGTAAGCGGCGTCATCGTACAGACAAAATCCGATTGTTCAAGCAGCGGCTCAAGTTCCGTCCACGACGCTCCGTATTTATCCTCTGCTTCAGGTTTTCGTGAGCGGTTGTAATACAAAATGTTCATGTCAAAGCCAAAGCGGGCCCGCTTGGCGATTGCTTCCCCTATCCGCCCCATGCCGATAATACCAAGCGTCCGGTGATGCACATCGACGCCGAAATAATCATCTGGAAGCGTGTTTTGCCACTTTCCGTCTTTCACGTAGCGGTCGGTTTCAGGAATGCGTCTCGCCGCCGCCAGCAGCAGCCCAAAAATCGCGTCTGCGGTCGTGTCGTTTAATACTTCCGGCGTATTGGAAGCATACACGCCCCGGGTGCTTAAAGCTTCCAGATCCAGATTGTCGTAGCCGACAGAAACGTTGGCAGCAATGCGGAGGCAGGGGGCCTGTTCCAGAAATGCTTCATCGACTTCATATTCCACACCGATAATGGCCGAGGCCCCAGCTACCGCTTCACGGAACTCCGGGTCCTCGAGTGTTTCACTTTGTTCGAAATAACGGACCTCGCACGTTTCTGCTAATTTTTCACGGGCCTCCCTGCTGACCCGGTTGTAGGCTACAACTAATGGTTTACCCATACTTAGTCTCCTTTCTTCTCATTTTCAGCGATTTTCACTGTTTGTTTGCTTATAGCTTCTCTATACGCTCATTTTCTTTAAAAACGATGTTTTATCTTCGTTTTATCCTGGGAATAGTCCTTGTACAATCATTATTAAAGGAAAGGGGCATTTTCATGCTATTTATTGAAGCCCGCAAACGTATGCAGGAAGACGCAATTAAAAACGGAGAACAGCAGGTTAAAAAACCACAGCAGGCCTCCAAGCGGAAATTCCGCAAACAGAAAAGCAGCTGAAGCTAAACTTCATGATTACCACGTCCTTCAACAGGGTATCCGGTAAATAAGAACTTGAAGATGGAGGACGTTATCTACTATGAGAAAACTAATTAAAATGGCTGTCAAAGTTGGACCTTTTGTTTATCCCTATGTGAGAAAATGGTGGAGAAGCCGTAAACAAAAGCGCTGAAATCACGGAGCGCTCATATACACGCTGGAAAAAGACAGCCGTTCTCGTATGCAGAGGGCGGTTTTTCTTATGCCTAAAACCGCCTTTTCTTCATTTCTTAAACTGCTGCCGGCTGCCTTCATTCCATACCTTTTTATTGACGAGCGCTTCGGGCTTTTCTCCCCGCAGAGCCTTTACGCACTGTGCGGCCGCCTCCATATACATTGCTTCCCGGGTTTCCGTGGTGCCAGTTCCGATATGGGGAAGCACCGTTACCTCCGGCATAGCAAGAAACGGATGATCTGCGGGCAGGGGTTCTTCTTCAAACACATCAAGTCCGGCCGCAAAAATCTCTTTTTCCTGAAGAGCCGTAATCAGTGCCTGCTCATCTACGACCGAGCCGCGTCCGCCGTTTAAAAAGACCGCTGTTGATTTCATTTTCCGGAAGGCCTCTGTTCCGAGCATATGCTTCGTCTGCTCTGTCAGCGGCAAAAGCACCATGACCACATCTGATGAAGCGAGAAGGTCGTCCAGCTGCTCATACACAGCACCGGTTTCCCTTTCCGCTTCTTCATGCCTCGAGCGGTTGTAGTAGCTGACCTCCATCCGGAAGCCTTCCTTAGCCCGGCGTGCGATTTCTTTTCCTATACCGCCCATTCCAATAATGCCAAGCTTTTTATGATGTACGTTCAACCCGAACCATTCCTTCGGGGCATTCCGGTCCCATTGTCCGCTTTTGACGAGCTCATGCATCTCCATCAGACGCCTCGAGGCGCCGATCATCAGGCCAAACATCGTGTCTGCCATCGTATCAACGACCGCATCCGGGGTGTTTGTGACCGTGATGCCCCGCTCTGTCAGCAGATCAAGGTCAAGGTTGTCCACTCCCGCGGAAGCATTGCTCACTACCCGGAGTCCGGGTGCATCATCCAGCAGTTCCCGATCCACCGGAAGACCGGCTCCAATCAGCGCGTCCGCTTTCGGAAGCAGCTCCATGAATTTATCCCGTTCTTTATTCGGACGGACTACATGAAGCTCTGCTTCCGCCTCCAGATATTCCCGGACGTGCTCCGGGGGGTTCGTATAGGCAATAATGACAGACATAAAGGCAAGCTCCTTTTATTCGTATTTTTAGATGAATCATTTGTTTTATCACGTACCACACCGGGAATACCCCAGATAAGAATTCAACACAGGAGGTATTCATTTATGGCAGATAAAAAAGGCCTCAGCGATAAAGTAAAAGGCGCTGTCAATAAAGTAAAAGGCGAAGCAAAAGACCAGGCAGGCAATGCAAAGGATGACCCAAAAATGCAGCGTGATGCCAAGAAAGACAAAGTAAAAGGTGAAGTGCAGAACAAAACCGGCGACGCCAAACGGCAGGACGAGGAAAAATAAGCGCTACTTTCAAAGCCGGAATCTTGTGCATTCCGGCTTTTTATTTTTATGCTGCTTTTACGTCAGCCCGAGCTCCAACAGCATTTCTTTTACCGTGGCAGCAGTTCGCAGATAGGAAAGCGAAATATTTTGCGACGTAAAAGCCATGGAAAGCTCGGGTCTGATGCCGGTTACAATCAGCTCTGAACCGAGCAGTCGGAGCAGGTGATGCAGATTCATAATCCCGTCGGCTACCTGCTCATCGTATTCATCCATTCCGGAAAGGTCGAGAATCAGTTTTTCGTAGTGGACACTTCCGTATGCTTCGGAAATTTTATGAGATATCATTTCGAACCGTTCGTATGATAAATCCCCGACGACCGGGAGCACAGATATTTTTTTTGTAATCGGCACAATTGGCGTAGATAGCCGGTGCACCTGATTTTCACTTTTGTTTAGATCGTCTTCGTATTTTTTCTGCCGGGTGATATCACGCTGGACACCAAGATAATACAGGCGGTTTTCCAGATAAATAGGTTCGATATAAATTTCGTTCCAGAAGGGCGTGCCGTCCTTTTTAAAATTTTCGAGCTCCAGGACGTATTCTTCCCGGGCCGCCACCGCGCGCTTCATGTTTTCTATTGCCTGCTCATCTCTGTTTCCCCCCTGGAGAAACCGGCAGTTATACCCTACGCTTTCTTCGTACGTATAGCCGGTCACATCAGTAAAGCCCCGGTTTACATAGACGATGGGGTTGTCATCCTTATTGGGGTCTGTGATAACCAGCCCCACCTTTGAATGGTCGAGCGCTTTTAAAATTAACGAATCCGTCAAAATCTCATCGTTAAACTCATCCATGGCGCGTGCAATCCTTTCCTAATATGAATAGTTGTTATGTACCTCGTTCTTTTTATTCCTTTTTCCCACTCTGCGGTAAACTTCCTATTTTTCTTTAACGGGTGTACTCATCTATTATAATAAAAAAACCCTTTAAAAGAAATTACTGTCGTTGTAAGTTTCAAAAAAACGGGTATGCTTTGCATAAGCAGTTTCTGCCAAAAAATTGTCGTTTAAAGGAGCATCGATATGTACGATTATGTCATCATCGGCGGCGGCATCCTTGGGCTCGCTACGGCCTACGCACTGCTCGAGGAAGAACCCGGCGCCGGGGTAGTCGTTTTAGAAAAAGAATCGCACCTGGCTTCGCACCAGACAGGCCGGAACAGCGGAGTGATTCATTCCGGCATCTATTATCAGCCCGGCAGCCTGAAGGCTGTTCTTACAGAGAAGGGGCGGAAGTCACTCACAGCTTTTTGCGATCAGCACGGGGTGGATTACACTATTTGCGGGAAGATTATCGCAGCCAGGGACGAAGATGAGCTGCTGCAGCTGCGCAGGCTCTACGAACGCGGCAGACAAAATGGCCTGCAGCCGCGCTACCTTTCGCTCGACGAGCTTGCAGAACGCGAACCTTATGTAAGCGCCCAGCATGCCCTGTTAGTGCCGGAAACCGGGATCGTCGACTACGCAGAGGTAGCCGATGCTCTCGCCAGGGAGATCCGCAGGCGCGGCGGCGATATATTAATTGGCCAACAGGCTCAGCATATTCAGGAAGAAGCCCAGACTGTCAGCGTCACCACCAGGCATCAGACGTTCACCGGCCGGAAGTTTATTAACTGCGGCGGGCTTCGCAGCGATAAAATCGCCCGGATGGCCGGCTACCATACAGACGTCCGTATCGTGCCTTTCCGCGGCGAATACTATACGCTTACTCCGGAGGCTGAACATAAGGTCTCCTCGCTAATCTATCCGGTCCCGGACCCAGCTTTTCCATTTCTCGGCGTTCATTTCACACGGATGAGCCGGGGAGGCGTAGAGGCTGGTCCGAACGCGGTCTTAAGCTTCGGACGGGAAGGCTACGGAAAATTGGATATGAATCCAGCCGATGCCTGGGAGCATTTCCGCTCTCCCGGACTAATGAAACTGGCTTCCCGGTACTGGAGGAAAGGAGCGCAGGAATACGTACGTTCGTTTTCCAAGCAGGCGTTCACCAAAGAGCTGCAGCAGTTGATTCCTTCTCTTCTCCCGGAGGAGCTAATGGCTGGAGAACCAGGCATACGGGCGCAGGCAATCCAGGAAGACGGGACGCTTCTGGATGATTTCTTTTTCATTACAGGCAGCCGCAGCCTGCATGTATTAAACGCTCCATCTCCCGCAGCAACAGCTTCTCTTGAAATCGGTAAAACGATAGCCCAAAAAGTGAAAGGATGACTTTCTGATGACTTTATTTAATGGCATCGACCATGTGCAGCTTGCTGCGCCACCGGGTAGTGAAGAAAAAGCCCGGCATTTTTTCCACACCATTCTCGGTATGCCAGAAATACAAAAGCCTGACGATTTAGCCAGCCGCGGCGGCGTGTGGTTTGACTGCGGCGGACTTGAGGTTCATATCGGCGTAGAAGAGCCGTTTTCTCCGGCCCTAAAAGCGCATCCCGCGCTTCGCGTACATAGCCTTGAGCTGGCCAGAGAACGCCTCCAGGAGTTCAATTGGCCTGTAAAGCCTGAACAGCCGCTGAATGGAGCTGCGCGCTTTTATACAGAGGACCCGTTCGGCAACCGGATCGAGCTGATCGAGAGATAGAAGAACCCCCCAGCAGCGGCTGCCGGGGGGTTCTGATATTCATTTTACAGGCTGAGCATTTTCACCGAATTCGGATGAAGTTCTTCTTTTAACTGCTCATACATTGTAGTTGCGCACTCTTTTCCTTCTAAAATCAATTCTTCTTTCGCTTCACGGCCCTTATAATTCTTCAGCGAAATTTCATGGCCGTCCTGGTCCACTGCAATCAGCATGTATTTCTGTGTCATGGCTGCTCCCCCTTTTACTTTCCTTTCTTATTCAGCCGTGATGCCTTCGAGCTTCATTAACATTAGTGCAGAGTCAATTGTTTTAAGATTTGATGGGCTATCAAAAATATTATTTCCCCGCATACCTCCCGGCGTAAACATCAGCTGCTTGAGACTGTATGCTTACAACCTGTGGTTTTCTTTAAGGCAGTTCCGGGTACATAGTCATTAAGTAAATAGATATATACTGCTCTTATTCATGTTATTTATTATACGCCGAAGGAGTGAAATACGATGGATTACTCCATGTCGCGTCAGGTCATTTATTGCTCAATAACGAGACAGACGGTCCTTCACGAATTATCCTACGTATATACAGATGGCGTGCTTGACTCCGTCGCTACATGCACCGGAGTATCAGAAGCCTGCACAAATTGTCCCCTGCTGGAATTTAACCGGGTGTCCGAGGCTGCCCCCTCCCCCCGCAGGCAGCTGGCCAGTGGATAATATACTCATTCATAAAAAATCTTCCTCCCCCGCTCACGCGTGGTCAGGAAGATTTCTTTTGTTTATTCTTATAATAACGCAGGGTTTTCTGGGTATCATTGAAATCCCGCATCAGCCGGTACGGCTTGCTCGCCATCCGGAACGGCATTCTTATGACAAACGGCGTCCTGCTTTCCCTGTATTCTTCTGTTAAACGTGTCGGTTTAGTGGTTACACGGTCATACACTTCGCTGTACCATTCTTTCATAATATCGCGGTTTAACGTCAGCTCCCGGCCGCACCTTCGGCATTCCATGCTGTACACGTCCCCATTAATATACTCTACGTTATGGGGCGTATCTTCCTTACAATGAGAACACTGTAAGTAAATAAGCTCCTTACGTTTTTTCATCGCTTCAGCCCCTCCTTTAATGATTCTTCTTTCATTATACCACGATTTGGATACGGAAAAAGAAGCGGCTGCTCATTCAGCAGCGCTTCCTCCTCATTTTATTTCCAGTCGTGATCCTGCATTTTCCGCAGACGCCAGATCGTGGATTCCACTGTCTGCTCCACGTCCTGATACGTAATGATTTCTCCTTTCTTTACCGTCCGGGACATTTTTACGTTTTTATCTACCAGGCCGATCGGGAGCGCTCCTTTATCTTTTGCTTCTGAAGCTTCCATCACGGTTCCGTAAATGGTAAAGCCGCCAATAGAATCCAGATACTCGCCCACTTCGAGATCACGCTTCGCTACCGCTGCAGTTTCAGCGATATGCCCGGCATCCGGGGCGATAGTTGCCTGGCCGTCCAGATACGCCCGGGCTACTGAAAGGGGAGTTTCCAGGCTTGTTAAATGGTAAGGGCGATACAGTACGTAATTCGGCCCATCTCCCATTTTTAAATATTTCATTTCCGCGTTTACTTCTTCCATGTCCGAAGCAACGATCGCAAACACACCTGGGGCGATACCGTTAATGTATTCCACCACGTGCTTTTTCCCGATCCGGCCTCCCTGGTCCCGCAGCTGGAAGAGTTCAGGAAGATCAGCAACTCCGGCTTCAAAGCCATTCATCCCCGGTTTTTCCGGTACAAATCCGGTGGCGTTCGCTACGGCATTCATCTCTACCATCGTTTTCGTTCCATCCTGGAAGGAAGCAAGCATTTTCGGGCTTGATCCTTTTTCCTCCGCTTCTTTTGCCGCAGTATCAGGATTTGCTTCCACATTTAACGGATTATTTTTCCCTTTACCGAGAGCGACTACTTCAAAGCCAATCGCATCGGCGAAATCATACAGCTCCATGATCGCTCCCGGCTCATCTCCTGCCGATCCGGTGTATACGACACCGCTTGCGTCTGCCATCCGTTTCAAAAGCGGGCCGACGGTCACGTCCGCCTCCACGTTCAGCATAACAATATGCTTCCGGTTCAAAATAGCATTCCAGGCAATCTCTGCGCCGATATTCGGCACCCCGGTCGCATCCACGACCACGTCTACTTCATCGAGCGCACATACGAGCAGCGCCTTTGTGGAGGCTACTACTTTATTCAGCTCAATAGCCTGCGAGGCTTCTTCTTTATTGTTAGTAGAAACAATATTTCCCCGCTCGATACCGGCATGCCTGTAAGCATTGATGACGTTATCTTCGTTTATGTCAGCCGTGACGACCACCCGCATGCCTTTCATGTTTTCAATCTGTGCAATCATGCCGCGCCCCATCTGGCCAGCGCCGATGAGACCCACTTTAATATAGCGGCCCTCTTTTTCCAGCGCCTGCAGCTTTCGATTAATCCCTATCATTTGTCTCCACTCCTATCCAGCTTTATTGTTTACGAAATGTAATGGTGCTTCCCACCTGTATGGCAGGCAGGGGCTTTGCTTCTACACAGACCGTGCCCGGAAGGTCCGAACTTGTTTCCCCGTTAAATTGAAAGGTGGCATGCCCGAGATCCCGCAGCGTTTCGTTTGCTTTAGCGCCAACGAATGTCAGGGAGAATGCTTCACCGTCAATAACCAATTCGTCCCCGGCCGCCAGATCTTCGTTCAATCCTTCAGCGTTATGCACAAAGCTGATGTCATATAAATCCTTTGGTGCTGTTTCATTGAATAAAATCATCATGCCATCATCCATCAGCATTTGGGCGTCCTCTCCAATACCGACTACAGTGGCTGTGAATATTTCTGTATTCATTTGCATGGTCACTCCTCCTGAGAAATACTTTGCGGGCAGGATACGCCCGCTGTTTTATTTTTATGAATATAGGCCAAAGCTGAAGAGATAGGCAATCACAACGGCAAGCGGGCCAGTAATGACCCTCGAAAACAGAACGGCCGGTACCCCGACGGAAATGGTCTCCGGCTTTGCTTCCCCGAGCGTCAAACCAACCGGCACAAAGTCTGCCCCTACCTGCGGGTTAATGGCAAAAAGGGCTGGAAGCGCCATTGCCGGCGGAATGTTTCCCATGCCGATCTGGGTTCCGATAAGCACCCCGACCACCTGGGCAATAACAGCGCCAGGCCCGAGCAGCGGAGATAAAATTGGAATCGCACATATAAAGGATAAAAGCAGCAGTCCGAAAATATTACTCGCGAGCGGCGATACAAAATTTGCGATCAGGTCCCCGATACCGGTGAAGGTGATAATCCCGATAATCGTACTGACAAAAGCCATGAACGGGAGAATGTTCCGGATGACTGTATCAATCGTTTCACGCCCCGCCTGGAAGAATACGCTTACAACGTTGCCGACGGCGCGGCCGATGCGTTCGATAATATTTGCTTTTTTCGGCCCGGATCCTTTGGCCTTCAGCTTCGCATCTTCTTTAACCTGCTTGGCCACATCCCGGTCCATCAGGGAATTATACGGGGAAGCTTTGTCCTCTGCTTCCGCTTCAGCCGCCGGCACCTCATCCGCGCTGATCGCTTTTATGTCTCTTTCAGCTACACCCGAGACAAAATTCTCTTCGTTAATATACTGCGCAAGCGGGCCAGCCGGTGACGTGCCGTGAATATTGACCGTCAGCACGCCCATTTTCGGGTAGACTCCGCAGCGTGCGGTGCCCCCGCAGTCAATAACTGCCGCGGCAATGTTTTCTTTATCATAGGAGGCTTTAAACCCATCAACCGCCTCCCCGCCTGTCAGTTCTGCCAGGCGTTCGGCAACCGGATGAATACCGCCTCCGGTTACCGACATAATGTACCTTTTCTGGTCATTTGGATGAATGACGAGCGGGCCTCCCCATCCGCCTCTTCCTTTCGTTACCTCTACCGGTTTATATTCAGCCATTATTCTTCCCTCGCTTTTTCTTTTAAATTTTCATTTATGCACTGGCGCTTTTTTCACCTGAATCACTCTCTGCATTAGACGCCTGGCGCCTGAGCATAATAGCGGTAATCCATTCGGTTACAATGCCGCGGATCAAAATAACAATCAGGCCAACGATGAAAAAGCGAATCGCGAGCGGGCCTGCAGACAAGCCAAGCGTAGTAATGCCGGCCGATATACCAGTGTAGACGAAAAGTTCTGCCGGATTCGCGTGAGGAAACAGTCCGGTGATCGGATGTACAAACGATACAGCGGAATCATAGAATGCCGGCTTCTGCCGTTCCGGCAGGAAGCGTCCGAAGGTATAGCACATTGGGTTCGTTAAGAAAAATACGGCCAGCAGCGGAAACAGTGTATAGCGCAGAAAGAAATATTTTGTGCTTTTCTGGGCCAGCGAGTAAATTCGTTCTTCCCCAATAAATTTAATGATAGCGTTTACAGCGAGAATTAAACATATAAGTGTCGGAATAATACCTGTAATGAGTCCGACAAATGTTTCGCCGCCTGCCTGGAACATTCCGATAAAGCCTTCTGCGAGCGTTACTAAGAAATCCATTTGTTATCCCCCTTTTTGTTTTTGCGCTTTTGTTCTGCGAGAATCTGCTGGGCTGCCATTAGATGAGCCCGCTTTGGATGCTTTTTTTTCCCGGAAGCGCCTTCTGCTTCCCACTGTTTTTTCAATTCGTAAATATTTTTATCCATCAGTTCCGGCGCTTCAGCAAATTTGGCGAACACCGTCACTCCTCTCATGATCTTGGCATCAATCACTGTGCCTGCCTCATTGGTTACGAGCAAAAGCACGGTTCCAATACCAAGCAGGCGTTTATCAATGCCTGTGCCAAGGTATCCTGACGGCCGGCTGCTCATCGAAGCAATCATGCCGTTATAATATTTCATCTGGCGAAATGTCAGGTAAAATTGTGCCAGCCATATTACGACGAATGCGGCAATAAAATAACCCCACATTATTACTCCTCCTTTACATTTGTAACAACTTGTAACCTTTGTAACTATATTAAAGCGTTTTCACATAGCCGTCAATATATTTTTCAGATATTTTAAAAATTAATTTCCCGCAGAGTTACCAGACCATTTGTAAATTATTTCTTTTATTTTACATTTGTTTTAAATAAAACATTTGTTCATATAAATATAAAAAAATGGCTCCTTCATAAGGAGCCGTACGTCCGCTTATTCGGTTAACGCTTCTGCAATCTGGTTGTCGACGATCAGCACGTCCAGGTATCCACCCTTGAGGGCAGCTTCAATCCCGAGCACCTTATGGGAACCCTGGGCTACACCGACAACTTCGGGAATGTTTTTGATTTCCTCCAGGGTCAGGCCAATGACCCTGTTGTTGATCGGGTGGTCCACCCCCTGGCCAAGCGCGTCGAAAAATTTCGAGCTGATATCTCCGACTGCTCCGGCTTTCCGGAGCGTCACGATGTCTTCTTCCTGGAGGTAGCCCATTGTTTCCATGGTGGAATGCTGGAGCGGATTGCCGAGGCCAACGAGGGCGAGTTCCACGTTCCTTCCTTCCTCGAGTACCTGGGCAATATCCTTGGACTCTACGAGTCTCTCCTTCAGGTCATCTGTTTCGACCATTGCCGGGGCGTACAAATACGAACAGGAAGCATTCATTTTCTGCGCAAAATGAAAGGCCAGCTGATTGGAATGCAGATGCACGTATTTGTTGCCCATTCCTCCGATAAGCGGTGTAATTTGAATGTCTCGATGTTCCACATACGGATATTCTTCAATTAGTGAACGAAGCGTTGTCCCCCATGAGATGCCGATCCGCTTCACCTGCTCCGAGCGCTTGGCCACGTAAGAAGCCGCTGCTTTCCCGATCAGTCGTTTGCCCAGATCGGGAGTAAAGCCTGTGGTTGAAACGACGACCGCTTCCTTTAATCCATATTTTTTTTCAAGCTTCTGTTCCAGATCCACCGTATGCACGCTTTCATCTTTAATATATATTTCAACGATGCCTTCATCCCGGGCCCGCTGCAGCATTTTAGAAATGACAGGCCGGGAGACGCCCTGTTTTTTAGCAATCTGGGCCTGGGTCCATCCGTCAAAATGATACAGCTTCGCTACTTTTACCGTTTCTCGTTTTTCTTCCCAGTTGAGCATAATTCTTCCCTCTATTCCATAAATTCATCTGTTCTCAGTATATCACTCCCTGCTGAAACTATATACGCTTACATGGCTTTTTATTGATGCACTGGACGTCCGGATAGCGCAGATGCTCCTTCGAAAAGCATCTCCGAAAGCGACGGATGGGCATGAATCTGGCTGCTCCATTCTTCGGTCGTGCCTTCGAGATGAATGTAGGCAGCAGACTCCCCGATCATCTCCGTGACATGCGGGCCGGCCATTACAACCCCGAGAATTTCGCCGAACATTTCCCGGGAAATAACTTTAATGAAGCCCCGGGATTCTCCCATCGTCATCGCCTTAGCGTTTCCTCTAAGAGGCACTGTCTTTATTTGAACGTCGCTGTACATTTGTTTTGCTTCCTGCTCGGACAGCCCGACAGACGCGATTTCCGGAAAGGTATAAACACACCGCGGCACGAGCGAGAGATCCATGGAAAGCGCAGCACCCGCAGCGTGCTCTGCTGCAATAATGCCCTCGGCGCTTGCCGCATGGGCAAGCTGCCATCCGCCGACAATGTCCCCAGCGGCATAAATCCCCGGCACCGATGTCTGCATCGAACCATCCACCGCTACAAAACGGCCATTCATGCGCAATTGAAGATCTTCTGCCGCCGCGATGACAGGCGTCCGGCCGGTGGAAATCAGCAGGAGGTCTGTAGTGAGCTGCTGGTGGCTGCCAGAAGCGTTCTGCATGTCAATGACCGCCTTTTCTCCCTGCTGCTTTGCAGAAGTAACCGTGGTGCTGGTAAGTATGGCCACTCCCGACTCTTCAAGCGCTCCAGCCAGCATTTTCGCGGCATCCTCGTCCTCCTGGGGAACCAGCCGTCCGGCTGATTCGACAATCGTCACCTGGACGCCGAGCGATTGATACAAGCAGGCATATTCGCTGCCAATAAAACCTCCGCCAACGATCGTCATCGTTTCAGGGAGTGAATGGCGTTCATAAATGGTGTCACTCGTGTAATACCCGGTCTCCTCAAGCCCTGGAATGGGAGGCACTGTCGGCACGGATCCCGATGCAATGATAACTGCTCTCCCGGCCAGCACGGTTTCCTCCCCGTCTTTACTGGTAACAGTAACCTCTTTGTTGGGATGGACCTTTCCCCTTCCTGCAAACACCTCAATGTGTCCCTTCTTCATTAGTGACTCTACTCCCTGCCGGAGCTGCCGAATCACCCGGTCCTTTCGTTCAAGCATATCTTTGTAACGCAGGTAAAATCCTTCCACTTGGATACCGTATTTTGAAGCGTTTCGCACATAGTTCACTGCTTCAGCGTTCTGGAGAAGCGTTTTGGAAGGTATGCATCCGCGGTTTAAGCACGTACCCCCGAGTTCACGATCCTCTACAAGGGCGGTGGACTGCCCGAGTCCGGACGCCCGGAGAGCAGCTACATAGCCTGCCGGCCCCCCGCCGACAATCACCTGATCAAACGTTTCCATCGACCCACCTCCTTCTAGACAAACAGCTGATATGGCTGTTCAAGCATTTGTTTGAAATCTGTTAAAAATGCAGCTGCCGGTGCGCCGTCAATAATACGGTGGTCAAAGGAAAGGCTGATAGCCATCATCCGGCCTACAGTGATTTCCCCGTTTTTTACTACCGGCTTCTCCTGTATGCGCCCGACGCCAAGAATAGCTGCTTCCGGCTGGTTGATAATCGGGGTGAAGTGGTCAACAGCATACATTCCTAAATTGCTGATCGTAAATGTGCTGCCTGAAAGCTCTTTGCCGGGAAGCGTACCGTTTCGGGCCGCAGCCGCTGTCTGTTTGGTTTCAGCAGCTAATTCTGCGAGTCCTTTGGCTTCTGTATGGCGGATGACCGGAACCAGCAGCCCCCGGTCTGTAGCTACAGCGAGTCCCATATGCACAGCCTCCTGCTTCGTAATCCGGCCATCTGTCATGGAGGCGTGCACGTCCGGATGCTTTCGAAGCGCCCGGCTGCCAACAAACATTAAAAGCTCCGTCACCGACAGCCGCTGGCCGGTCTGTTTTTCGATCACCGGCAGAAGCTGAGTGCGTAACTCCATCGCCGCCTCCATATCAACTTCAGTATGAAGCGTCACGTGCGGCACTTCATTCGCGCTTTTTTGCATACGCTCTGCCACTACTTTTCGTACGCCCTGAAGCGGCTCGGACTGAAGCTCCTCTACTGCCCGAGGCGCAGCAACGTCTGAACGCGTAATTTTCCCGTAGCTGCCGCTTCCTTTCACAGCGGACAGATCCACATTATTTGCTTCTGCTTCTTTTTTCGCCAGCGGCGTACTGCGCACCTGTTGGCCGTCCACAGCGGCATGAACATCAGCAGCGTGAATACGCCCTTTCGCGCCGCTGCCCTGTATTAGGGACAGATTTACACTATGCTCCCGCGACAGCTTCCGTGCTGCCGGCGTGGCACGCACGCCTCCTGCTTTCTCAGCTTCTATTTCCTGCCCTGCCGGCTCTGGAACCGGGGCTTTCGGTGTACTTTCTGGTGCTGGTGGTTCATTTCCGGCTCCGGGTTTTTCCTCCGGCACCTGCTCGCCCTCCTCGCCAATGTAGCCAACAATACCATTTACCGGTACTTCTTCATCTTCATCATAGTAGCGCTTCAGCAGGATGCCTTCTTCATATGCTTCTACTTCAATATTTATTTTATCAGTCATCACTTCGAGCAGCGGTTCTCCGACCTCCACCGGCTCCCCCTCCTGCTTAAACCACTGCAGGAGCGTGCCGGTTTCCATCGTGCTGCTCAATTTGGGCATAAATACTTCTTTCGCCATGAATGCTGCCCTCCCTTACCGGCGGTGAACGCTGTCGCGTGCCGCCTGCATAATGTCATCCACCTGCGGGACCGTTGCTTTTTCGAGTGTCGGATTGTAAGGCACCGGGACCGGCAGCGCCCCGAGCCTCCGGATTGGGGCATCCAGATAGTCGAACGCTTCACTTTCTGCGATCATGCTGGCTATTTCTCCGCCGTACCCGCCTCTTTTGACTGCTTCATGCACAACGATCACCTTTCCGGTCTTTTTAACGGAATCTACGATCGTCTGCTCATCGAGAGGCACAAGTGTCCGCGGGTCGATTACTTCCACATCAATGCCTTCGTCTGCGAGCTTTTCGGCTGCCTCAAGCGCTTTATGCACCATTACAGCGGTCGCAACAATCGTTACATCTGTGCCCTCACGCTTTACATCCGCCTGCCCCAGAGGGATCGTATACGCTTCCTCCGGTACGTGCTCTTCCGTTTTATACAGTAGTTTATGCTCGTAAAAAATAACCGGATTCGGATCAGTGATAGCTGCTTTTAACAAACCTTTAGCATCTGAGGCGGTCGATGGCTGCACCACCTTTAATCCAGGGATATGGGCCACCCATGCTTCCAGGCTCTGCGAATGCTGGGCCGCAGCCCCTGTTCCGGAGCCTGAAGGCGTCCGCAGAACCATCGGTACGTTGCCTTTTCCGCCGTACATATACCGCAGCTTTGCTGCCTGGTTGGCCAGCTGGTCCATCGCAATGGTAATAAAATCCGAAAACTGCAGCTCCACGACCGGTTTCATGCCTGTCAACGCCGAGCCAATGGCAGCCCCTGTAATAGCCGCTTCAGAAATCGGGGTGTTTCTTATCCGTTCCGGGCCGAACTCTTCAATCATTCCTCGGGTGACGCCGAAAGCGCCGCCGTAGACGCCAATATCCTCCCCAAGAATGAAAACGTCCTGGTCCTCCCGCATTTCCTGCGACAGCGCTTCACGGACGGCTTCGGCAAAGGTAATGCTTCGTGCTGTTTCTTTATTGTTTGAAGAATTTACTGCGCTTGACTGCATCGTCAGGCACTCCTTTCTATGTTAAGCATATACATCCTCAAGCAGCGTATCCTCGGAAGGCTCCGGACTCTTTTCTGCAAAATCCACCGACTGTTCTATCCGGGCTTTGGTGTCTTTTTTCACCGTGTCTGCTTCTTCTTCGGTAATGATGCCCCGTTCAATCAAGGCCTCCTGAAAGAAACGAATTGGATCTTTATCTTTCCATTCTCTCTCTTCTTCTCTCGTCCGGTATTTTTTAGCGTCGCTTTTGGAATGACCCTTCCACCGGTACGTTTCCGCTTCTATAAGTACCGGGCCGCTCCCGTTTCTTGTATACTCCACGGCTTCTTTCATAACGGTCATCACTTCCGGAAGGCTGTTGCCGTCCACTACATGCCCCGGGATGCCGTAGCCTGAAGCACGATCGGCAATATTTTCGATTTTCACCATATCCTTTACTGGGCCGGACATGCCGTACTGGTTGTTCTCGCAGACAAAGATAACCGGGAGATCCCAAATAGCGGCAAGGTTTACGGCTTCATGGAAGCTCCCTTCATTTGCAGCTCCGTCCCCGAAGAAACAAACCGTAATATAACCTTCCTGGCGCATCTTCGACGTGAGTGCCGCGCCTACAGCTAAAGGAATGCCGCCTCCAACGATCCCGTTGGCACCGAGATTGCCTTTTTCGACGTCCGCGATATGCATGGAGCCGCCTTTGCCTTTGCAATAACCGGTTTCCCGCCCAAACAGCTCCGCCATCATCCGGTCAGGATCCGCTCCTTTAGCGATGCAGTGGCCATGGCCGCGGTGGGTGCTCGTAATTTTATCTTTACCCTCAAGCATTGCACAGACACCCACAGCTGAAGCTTCCTGCCCTACACACAGGTGGGTGGTGCCGTGAATCATGCCTTTGGCAAAAAATTCGTCTACTTTTTCATCGAACCAGCGCACCGTCCACATCTGCTCGAGCCAGTCGACCAGCTTTTCCTTCGGTTCTTCCCAAATCCAATCAGCCTGCGTCACAATAACGCCTCCTTTACATTTGTTCAATATTATGACCTTTGTAAATATAATAGCCTTATTTCATACGTTCGTCAACTAAACGTTTGTAAATTATCTTTGATTTCAAAATATTGTTTCCGTTTTCACAATTTCAGCTGAATTTATCAATTGTAACTTTCAGAAACATTTGTTTACTGGGCATAAAAAAAGAGACGCCGCTACGCCTCATTTTCCTGCCGCTCTTTAATTTCTGCCTGGTGGCTGACGACAAGTTCCACCACCTGCCGGACATGCTCATCATCAAGAGAATAGTAAACGGTTCTTCCTTCCTTTCGAAACTTCGTCAATCCCAGCTTATGCATATACCTGAGATGATGGGATGCTGTAGCAATGGAAGATTCGATGATTTCTGCAATACTATGTACACTCAATTCCGGTGTCAGGGCGAGCGCCTGGGCAATCTGCATCCGCTTGCCGTCTGCGAGCCCCTTCAGCATATCTGTCATAATGCCGAGCGAGCGTTCCTGTATTTGCTGCTGGATCCATTCTACATTTGCCTGCGCGCTTTTGTTTTCGTTTGGCATTTTATTCACCTGCCTGATCGTAATCATTCCTATTTTAATTGTACGCTATCTTTATTTGCTTTCAACCGATCTGCTTTATTTTTTCTCTGGGCATGAGTTTCTTTCTCTATACTTTGGCAGGCCCTTCCCTTTCTATGATACAACAGAGCGTTCCCTATTTATCAGCACATAGTGCTCCGGCGGCATTCTTACTCTTTGTATATGCTGATCCTACCATGGAATAAATCAGAACCGCGCGGCTTCGCCAGGAGAGACCATTGACCAGTACAATTCCTGCTTCATTTGAAGAAACATACGAACAATATACTCCGCTCGTTAAACGAATGATTACCCGTCTCCGGATTTATCAGGAACAGGAAGAATATATGCAGGCCGGCTATGTAGGATTATGGAAGGCTTACAGTACCTTTTCTCCCGAAAAAGGCACTTTTTCCGCTTATGCTTTTACCCTCGTGCGAGGTGAAATGCTAATGATGCTCCGAAAAGAAGTGCGGTTCTCCGAGCGGCATCAGTTGTTTGATGACCACCAGCCTTTTGAGCAGCCATCAGAGATAGAGGACCGCTTTGAGCTCGAGGCCTATTTTCCTCTTCTGTCAGAACGGGAACGAACCTGGCTCACCGATTTCGCCGTGCATGCCCTGCCCATACGCGACATTGCAGCGAAACACGGGGTAGCAGCTTCCACGGTTAAATCATGGCGGAAATCCGCATTGCGCAAGCTGCGCGCACACACCAGCGAACTAAAGCTGGATTAACCTTTTGCCGCTGATGTGCAGGTGGAGAAATCTTTCCTATTTGTCCAGTTCCATCCACTGCCGGCTCGAGGTCGCTGTCTCCTTCCTGCAAAATGAAAGAGCTATTTTTCGGAAGGCGGACAGCGCTTGTCACCGGCTTTCAAGTGGATGGAACTTTTCTATATATGATACAATTTGAATGTTGTTATTAAAATAGAGATGGATGGCACGATAAATACATAGGAGTGATGTTACTGTGGCTGAATCATTGACCATTGAGCGTACAAAATCCCCGAAACCGAAGCCGGATTTCTCTCAGCTCGCTTTCGGAAAAAACTTTACCGATCATATGTTTGTTGTAGATTATGTAGAAGGAGAAGGCTGGATCGATCCAAGAATCGTGCCGTACCAGCCGCTTACCATGGATCCTTCGAGCCTTGTGTTTCACTACGGCCAGGCTGTGTTTGAAGGAATGAAGGCTTATTATTCCGGCGGCGATATTATGCTTTTCCGCCCGGAAAAAAACTTTGAACGGCTGAACCAGTCCAACCGCCGGATGAGCATTCCGGAGATCGACGAGCAGCTATTGATTGATTCGTTAAAGGAGCTCGTTTCACTTGAGCGTGACTGGATTCCCCGCGGGGAAGGGCAATCACTGTACATCCGCCCGTTTGTGATCGCTACGGAAGCAAGCCTTAGCGTGAAGCCGTCCTCCTCTTACAAGCTGCTCATTATTTTAACTCCTGTGGGCTCTTATTACGGAAGCGGTGGCGACGCCATGAAACCGGTCAGCATCTATGTAGAGAACGAATTCGTCCGCAGCGTCCGCGGCGGCGTCGGCTTCACGAAGACAGCGGGAAACTATGCGGCCAGCCTGAAAGCCCAGGAGCAGGCCGGGAGTGCCGGTTATGATCAGGTCCTTTGGCTCGACGGGGTGGAGCAGCGCTATATCGAAGAGGTCGGCAGCATGAATATTTTCTTCAAAATCAGTGGAAAAGTCGTAACGCCTGCTCTGAATGGGAGCATTCTTGAAGGAATTACCCGCGACTCTGTCATTGAACTCCTGCATTATTGGGACATTCCTGTGGAGGAACGCCGAATTGATATGGAAGAAATACGCACTGCATATGAAGCAGGTACACTCGAAGAAATTTTCGGTACCGGGACAGCGGCAGTCATTTCTCCTGTAGGCAAGCTGCGGTGGGACGCCCAAACCTATAAAATCAATGACGAAGAAACCGGCCCCCTCGCCAAGCAGCTGTATGACACGATCACCGGCATTCAGACCGGGGACAAGGAAGATGTACTTCACTGGACCCGCACCGTATAAAATGAATCAACAACGGCTCTCCTTCACGGAGGGCCGTTTTATTTCTGAATGAAATTCTTCCGTTTTTCCCATTGTATGCTAGAATATACCTACACGTCATTTACAAGTGACAACGAAACGGGAGGAGGAGGGGACAATTGAAGCAATTAGCGCTTTCTTTACGCGACGGCCGCATGCTGAGTATTTCCATGTTCGGGGACCCGGACGGAACACCGGTCCTGTATGTGCATGGGGTCGGAAGCTCCCGGCTTGAAGCTGCGATCGGAGAAGAAGCTGCCGCTTCCAACTCCCTTCGTATTATTTCTGTTGACCGCCCGGGCTACGGCTTGTCCATCCCCGATCCTCACAGCACTTTTCTCCAATTTTCCAAAGATATCGACGAAGTAATGAATCATTTTGAGATTCAGCGCTGCTCCTTAATTGGTGTCGGCTGCGGCGGCCCCTATGCAGTGACAAGCACCAGTCTTTTAAAGGGACGCATCAGCGAGCTTCATTTGGTTGGCTCTATCGGTCCTACGGAGGATCCTGAGTTGTTTCGCCTGCTCGACACTTCTTTGAAAGCTCCGCTGCAAACGATTCAGGAAGCACCGGAGCTTTTGCGCAGCCGCTGGGAACAGACGAATATGGAGGATAACATTTTCCAGACAGATTACGAACAGCTTTCCAAGGAAGAGCAGCAGTACGTGACCCCATTTGTGCTGGATAAATGGAGGTTTGCGGTTCAGGAATCCGCCCACTCTGCTGAAGGATTTCTTCGTGACCTTCAGACGCTCAGGACGCCATGGGCCTATCACCTGGAGAACATCGATACCCCCACGTATGTATGGGCGGGGGAAGACGACGAGATCATTCCCCTTCGCCACGCCGTTTACCTTGCCAATCACATTACCGGGGCTGTACTCGAAACGTTTCCCGGCATGGGCCATACCGCCACCGAGGTACTCGGCATCAACACAGCCCTGCAGCAGATCAGCAAAAACCGCTCCCTTTCATAAAACGAAGCCGACCCGAAAAACAGGACGGCTTCGTTTTTGTATTTAGCGGATTGCTTTTAAAATAAAGCTTAAAATGACGACGAAAATAATTGCGCCGATTAACGCTGGGAAGATCGCAATACTGCCGATCACCGGTCCCCAGGAACCAAAAATCAAGCCACCGATCCAGGCACCGATAATGCCTGCAATAATGTTACCCAAAATGCCGCCTGGAATATCCTTGCCGAGAATTAAACCGGCAAGCCAGCCAATCAGGCCGCCGACGATAAGAAATAGTATAAATCCCATTATATTGACTCTCCTTTCATTATCTTGTTCAACCATCTTTTTTCCCTGATTTTTAAATTGTTAAGCATAAAAAAACACAGGTTTTAAATCAAAACCTGTGGTTAAATGGAATCAATATAATTTTTAATCGTTTTCAGCATTTGCTCGTTTCCCGTGTGAAAAGGAGTGGGTTCGAATAACGTTAGTTCCTCCATCGCCTGTTTAAGCGTTTTTTCTCCAGTCATGGAAATAACGTGGCCCTTGCTTGTAAACGATTCGGTTAATTGAAGCTGATGATCATCGTTATGCTCTCCGTGCTTTTTCAGCCTTGGCACAACGATGGTTTTTTTATAATACTTTAATGCCGTCGTCACTGAGCCAGTACCTGCATGGCTGATAACAATTTCCGCTTCCTGAAACAGCTTTTCCATTTCTTCCGAAGGAATAAAACGGCGAAGAGTCATGTGTGCACTTTCAAAATTCGTGTTGCCGTTCTGGACGATGACATTGTCCTGAATATATCCTTCCTTTATCAATGCCTCCACTTCGTGCAGGATCCGCGGAAAAGGAAGTTCATGTGTACCGAGTACTACTAGTATCAATAGATACTCCCCCCGTTGACTGCTTTCGGATAGAACTTTTTCATCGATTCCCACTGAACAATAAACAGATCCGCAATAGGATAAACCAGGCGCCCCGACAGGTTCGGGGAATGCGATTTGGCAAAGCTTTCAATATAGATGACCTTTTTGCGGAACAGCTTTGCAATGTAACACATCGGTACCGCCGTGTGCACGCCTGTTGTAACCACTACGTCTGGGCGCAGCTTCAAAAATAGGAATAGTGATTTAATAACGTTGTAAGAAAACTTAAACAAGTACCGGAATGGATAGTTTCTGGCCCCGTATACTAAAAAGGACATTGGGTATTTTTCTTTCATATCCACCGTTATATCTGTTTTTTCTGTAATGATATGATAATTGTATTCTGAAAACAGCGGCTCTAGCTGCAGTAATTGGGTTAAATGACCGCCGACAGATGAAATAAACACTACTTTTTTCATTTTATAGAATCCTTTTTATTAGTATTTGCTTCTGCTGCGAAACGATAATATATTCTGCTGCTCTGAATACTTAACGGTCAATGCCATTGCTACTGCCAGGTAAATAGCTGCCGCAGGATAATAGAGAATATGGCCTGCAATAATGGAAGCACTTATACCAAGCCCCATGCTTATCAGCCCAAAGAAAAAGTGCATATTCAGGGCAGCCGTCTTGTAGTTAATTAAATTTCGGATAATTAAATACGCTGTCAAAAATATCGGGAACGTCAGTATCAGCAAGCCGATGAATCCATAATCGAAGAACCAGTCAAACAAGTCCATTTCAATAGGTGCAGCTTCTTCCTCACTTGGATAATTCTGATATACGCCCATGCCTACGATTTTTTGACTAACCGGTGCTTCATTTAATTGGTGAACTGCCTCTGCCAAATGCTCTTCCCGTCCGCTAAGAATAGTAGAATGGTAAGGAATACTGTTAATAGCGTTCAAAATTTCCTGACTTGGCTTTTCTTCTTTTGGTTTTTCGGTATTTTTATCTTCGTTTTCTTCACTTTCTTCACTTTCCCCGCCTTCCGGCTGGTCCTCTGCCGCCGCGCTTTCTCCTTCCTCTTCTGCCGGCTCCGGCTCTTCATTCATGCTCTCGGTGACAGCAAGACCAAGGTTATTGCCTATAGGCATAGCCGGAACAGCTACGGCGGTTACAACGAAAACGGCAGCCAAAATAACGAAATTAAGATATCTTCGCTGAAAAAGCATTATTATGGCATATATTATCCCAAGAACAAGCCCTGCAATAAGACCGACAAAAGCCACCTTTGTACCAAGCGTCATCATCGCCCATATGATTAACAGGGTTCCTGCCAGGAAAGCCAGCTTCTGCCATAGCTTCTCCGCTTTTAATAACACCAGTACTACAAACGGAAAGCTCATTGCAGTAATGGCGCTGATTTCATTACCCGAGAAAAACCACCCAGTGTGCCCTTCTTTTGCTAAAAAACCATAAGCTCTACGCCCTGTATTGGTAATATCGGCAAGGAAGACTATAATCCCCATAAAGAGCATATTTATTCCTAAAATGTAAGGGATGATTTTTTTATGTATGCCTTCTTCTGCCTGTTGATAAATAAACGTTAAATACGTAAAAACAACTATTGGAAAATAAATGGATTTTACGATATTTGTAACTTCAAGTGAAAGCACGTAGGGGTCCTTCACAAAATAATTAACTCCGAAATTAATTGCAAAATACACAAATAATACAGGAATATAAATGAATAAGAGTTTTCTTATCCAGCCTGCAGAAAAAAAGTATAAATAAAGTAACCCTGCCCCAATAAATAGAGCACGGAACTGCGAAACCAGCGGGGTGTCAAAAAATATGAGCAAATCTAAAACCGGTTGTACTAATAAATAGGTTAAAAGAAAAATCTTCGCTATATTCCCAAACCTCAGGCTTGTAGTTCTTTCCATCAAGTCGCATCCTCCTAAAAAGGACAGATAATATTAATTCATTTGCACGTACACTCACGTCATGAATACTATCATACATTATACCATTCCACTAGAGAGAAAAGTCTCTAAACAGCCCCGGTCATTACTCACTTTATTTTCAATTTAGAAAAATTTTCATATTTCAATTCGGTTATGCATAAAAGGATTTTATATAAATTTGTATTAAAGCAGTTCAAACCTGGGCCTGGTCTTGAGAATGATTCTATCAATTGTTTTTAAAATTCTGGTCCATATACCCCTTCCACTCTTTATCCAGCCTTTTCGTTTTAACTTTTTGCAAGTTTTGTTTAAATATCTGGACGGGAAGGGTATGCACGAAAGCATTCCTCCACACCTGAATCTTTTTCTTTAAAGACAATTTTTGCTTTTCTACATTGAAGTACTGAAAAAAAGCTTTATATTTTCTGTTTCTTGTGTAAATTTTGCTTACTTCCACTATATGCGTTTCTTCCACTTCTTTGGCTTCATGCGCCGGCAGGCGGTGCATGAAGTGGTTTTTTTTGTATTCAAACAGCTGCTCGAGGCCTTTTACTTTCGGCTGGAAGCTATCAGATATCCGGTTCATGGAATGTATTCTGTAAAGTATTAAAACGTCATCGACGGCATAAACTTTATGGCCATTCGCAAGTATGCGTAAATACAAATCCGTTTCCTGTGCACTCACCACTTCTGGACGAAAGCCCTCTACCTCCGTCAGGCATTCTCTTTTAATAAGTGGAAAAGAAGCGCCACCTATAAAATTCTCTGTCATAATTTTCGCGAAGGCTTCCTCATTACTGTATAAGTAGTTCTGCCCTCTGTTCATGTAGCGTTCAATCTGCAGGTCCTGGTATACGACCAGGCTGCTGCAAGTCACAATCCCAATAGCGCTGTCACGTTTGAATGCTTCGTATTGTTTTTCAAGTTTCGTCCCCGCCCATACGTCGTCATCATCCAAAAAAGCAATATATGCCCCCCTGCTTGCTTCAAGCCCTTTGTTTCTGGCAATATTCCCCCCCTGGGGAGTACTGTGGGTAATTACTTTAAGCCGTGGTTCTTCAATATTTTTTAAGTAAACATCTGTATCGTCCTCAGATGCTTCGTTTATCACTATAATTTCAATGTTTTTATACGTTTGGGCTCTAGCGCTATCCACCGCCTGCTGCAATAATGCTCTTCTATTTCTTGTTGGTATGATTATGCTGATTAGTTCACTACTCATTACAAAAGTCCCTTCCTCTCGCAGCTTAAGCATCTACTAGTTATTACGCGTGAATATATTTATAAAATCCTTCTCTATATGTTCCTGATAAAATGGTTCAGCTGTCTTAACCGCTTCCGTTTTCATACTCTCATATTCATATTCTTCCATGTCCAGTATAGCAATTATAGACTTATAAAAGCTGTCCGGGTTATTTTTTTCAGCTAAGAAACCATTTTTACCGTGAACGATATAGCTTCTTAATACAGAAATGTCACTCCCAACCACCGGCACGCCGCTGGCCAATGCTTCAATTCCCACAAGCCCCAGGCTTTCACTTTCAGTCGGAAAACAAAATACATCAAAGCAGCTCATCAACCTGCCGAGTTTTTCCGGAGATAAAGCTTCAAAATGTATAATGCTGGAGCATAAATTTAACTCTGAAACCCGCTCATGGAAAAGGTTTCTTTGACTGCCATCCCCTATCACTATTCCTTTTACTCGCGGCCCATACCTGTCTGTTAATTTGCGCATCGTTTCCAAATACGTATTCCACCCTTTTCCAGGTTCCAGCCTTCCTATAAAGCCCACATATTCACCTGGCACTGAAAGGTTGAATTCATTTATCGCATCTTCACGGTTGTAATTAGGTGAAAATGTCTTAGAGTTCACTCCTCCAGATGCGAAAACTGCTACCTTTTCTGGAGCTAGATTGTATTTTTGTTCCACAATTTTTTTAAAATAACTGGAGGGACAAAGAACCTTTTCTGCCTTTTTCACCGCAATAGAGGTTATAGAATTAACGAGCCGTTGCTTTTTATTCTTTGCCAGGACGTCGCTTCCATGAGTATTTACATATAAATGAACTGAACGAAACCATGAAGCTGCAATTACCGGGGGAGCGCTTAATGAAGGATAGTGAACATAAACGATGTCATACCTGCGAAAAAGAGTTTTCACAAAAGAGGCGAGGTAGAACCAAAGATAGCCTGCCGCCTTTCCCCATTTCGAATTTTTTTTAGTCATCACTGATACCTTGACATCCATTCCTTTACTTTCAAGAATGCCTTTGGAATTTTTTACAAACGTTCCATAAGAAGGGTGTTTACTGCTCGGGTACATATTAGATACAAGTAATATCTTCATGATTGCGCCACCTTCAACCAAATTTACATATCTAAATAAAATAGACCCGGCTCCAAAGCTGTGAAAAGCTGTCGGCGGATCTATTGCATCAAAAATTTAATAAGTGTCTCACTCTTTTGTGGATCCTGCTAACCTCTTGATGAAATTTAAAAACGGCCTGTATTGCTGGCTGACCAGCCCTACGCTTTCAACCAGGATCTCAATTAAAATCAGCATTACCAGTAATAGAATGAGGGAGACCCATAAAGTGGAGAGGGTAAACACTACAGCCGAGATACTGCATACTGCGCTTATGCAATAGATAATCATTACCGTTTCACGGTGAGAATAACCAAGCCGCAGCAGGCAATGATGGAGATGGGATTTATCCGGTGCAGACAGCGACTGCTTATGCACGATCCTTCGAATAATCGCAAAAAATGTATCTGAAATAGGCACCGCTAAAATCAGCGCCGGGACTATCAAAGAAAATACGGTAACATTTTTAAAACCCATTAGCGCTATAACGGCAATCATAAATCCTAAAAACAAAGCGCCGGCATCACCCATGAAAATTTTAGCTGGATGAAAATTGTACATTAAAAACCCAAGCGTTCCACCGAGCAGCGCAATGCTTAAAGCGACAATAAAAATATCGCTCTGCAAAATTGCCAGCACCGAAATGGTAGTTAATACAATGGCGGATACGCCAGCAGACAATCCATCGAGGCCGTCGATTAAATTTATTGCATTGGTAACACCAACAATCCAAAGCAGCGTAATAGGTATACTGAAAATCCCCAGCTCGAGGTCTCCGCCAAAAGGCAGGTTGATAAAGGTTACCTGCACACCGCCGACGATGACAATGATCGCTGCTGCAATTTGTGCTAGAAATTTTACCTTCGCTGTTAATTCGTAAATATCATCCAGCACACCGGTGACTATCACAATAGTCCCAGCAATGAGAATGTAGAAATAAGTTTCGTTTTCGGGTCGTAAAATCAGCACTCCTGCTAAAAAAGCAATGTATATGGCAAGACCGCCCATTCTGGCCATCTGCCCTGTATGGACTTTTCTTGCATTCGGCTGATCAGTAGCACCAATTTTAAACGCTAGTTTTTTCACTAAAGGCGTTGCTATCAAGGCCACTACAAAACTCGTTATTAACGCAATAGCAGTAACCATCGTCGTCCCCCTGTTTAAGAACGTTTTATGAACATTTCAGACACGTTCGAGTCCGGAAGATGACTCCCTTTTGTCTACAATTGTACATTTCTTACATCTTTCGCTTCAAAACCCTATAATGTTAGACGTTTCAATGTCAAAAAAGTTTCGTTCTTCCTACAATATATCGACTCATAAAGCTCGAAAATCAAGTAATACAAAATTATCTTATCATTTTCGTAACAAAAAGAATCGAAAACGCTAAAAAATCAATAAATAGTACCCTTTTTGCAAGTTTTCTACCTGAATCTTTATTCATTAATAGCGCCAAATTTAGCCATTATTTACTAATCTTTTTACAGCATCCCTTTCTTCCGGGGCAGGTTTAATTTAATTCAGCTTATGCTTCAGATAAAAATTCTTTGAAAAACATATTCTTGTATATTTCATGTTAAAATTTATAACGATTACGTAGTGCATAGCATCGGGAATATTAGTGATTACGTTTTGGCTGAAGTAGTGTACGAGTTAGGAGTGGATGTCATGAATGACTTACGGGTACCTGAGAAAAGATTCCGGCCTGAAGTAGAAGGGGTGCGAGCTGTAGCTGCTTTTTTAGTGGCTTTGTATCATATTTGGTTCGGCTCTGTTTCAGGCGGGGTGGATGTATTCTTCGTCGTTTCCGGCTACTTAATTACCACCTCGCTGTTAACAAGATTCGAACAGGGAGGAACAATTAATCTGCCTGTATATCTGCTCAGCTTAGGCCGCCGGCTCCTGCCTCTTGCTGTAATCGTTATTTTATTTACGATGGCCGGCTCCATTGCGTTTCTGCCACAGTCGCAGTGGGGACAAATTGTTATAGAGATGTTTGCATCAGTGCTGTATTTCCAAAACTGGGAGCTGGCAACAAGTGCGGTCGACTATCTGGCTCAAAATAACGAGGCCAGTCCGTTCCAGCACTTTTGGGCGCTTTCGATTCAGGGGCAGTTTTATGTTTTTTGGCCTTTACTTATATTACTGACTTATTTTTTTGCAAAAAAAATATTTAAAACGCCTTTGCGTAAAACGCTGTTGGGTGTACTGGCTCTCGTCTTCGCTTTATCTCTCAGCTATTCTATCTATATTACTTCTGTTAATCAGCCCTGGGCTTATTTCGACACGTTTGCCCGGGTATGGGAATTCAGTCTTGGTGGACTTGTAGCGCTATTACTCCCTTACTTAACAATGAACAAGACTGTAAGTTTTATTCTTGGGTGGCTTGGATTGGCCATCATTTCTCTTACCGGCCTGCTTCTGCCTGTTTCTACTGTATTCCCTGGCGCTGCTGCTTTACTTCCTACTGCCGGGGCGCTTCTTATTATTACAGCAGCCGAAAACAGCAGCCGTTTTGGTCCAGACAGACTGCTGGGCTCCAAGCCGTTTCTTTATTTCGGCAGTATTTCCTATGGGTTTTATTTATGGCATTGGCCGATACTTATTTTTTACTTTGCCTATTTCGATAACACGACCGTATCCATTGAGGGCGGCATTGCTATTATCGTCCTTGCCTTCGCTGCATCGGCGCTATCTGTTAAGGTTATTGAAACGCCTCTACGCAAAATAAACATTAAACAATCTAAAAGAAAAGCAGTCACAGCACTGGCTTTGTTTCTGTTGCCCGCCCTTACAGCAGCCGGCGTATGGGATAATTATGTTGAAAAAAGCCAGTCCAGCATCAGCGAAGATTATACAGTAACTGACTATCCCGGGGCCCGGGCAATATCAGAGGATATTGAACCAAATCCTGATATTGATCCTCTCGAAAACGTGGCGCAGGCTGCAAATGAGATGCCGGCCTTTTACGCCGACAGTGAGTGCTACTCGGACCTTGAAGAAACAGAAATCAGCATGTGTTCCTACGGAGACACCACCGAGCCTGAATACACCATCGCTTTGGTAGGCGGGTCTCATTCCGGGCACTGGTTTCCGGCTCTTGAAAAAATGTCCGATGAACTCAGCCTGCGGATCGATGTGTTTAATAAAGACGGCTGCCGCTTTTCGACAGACGATTTCGATGGCACCCTATCTGACTCATGCATGCAGTGGAATGAAGACTCCATCGAACCACTGAAGAAAAACGATCCTGATTTGCTTTTCACTACTGCTAATGTAAACGTAGGCGCCACTATACCGGAAGGGTGTCTGGAAATCTGGAAAGAGTTCGAAGGCCATGCAGAAATATTCGCAATACGTGATAACCCACGAATGCAGGAAGATATCCCCACCTGCTTAGAAGAAAACGAGGACCCGGGGGATTGTGCCGTTCCACGAGATGAAGTTTTAGCTGAAACTCCTCCATGGGAAAATACCAACGAGAAAAAAATTCCTGACAATGTTACCTTTGCGGATATGTCCACCTACTTCTGTGATGATGACACGTGCGATCCCGTGATTGGTAATGTCATCACTTTCCGGGATGACCACCATATTTCCACGCTTTATTCCCGAACCATGGGTCCTGCTCTTAAAGAACACATTAAAGACGCGTTAGAAGAAAATGACGAATAACCTCAGCACTCAATTTCTTTACTGTGCACCAGTAACAAAAAAGGACTGCAGCCAGATTGAGCTGCAGTCCTTTCTATTGAATCGCAAACATCAGGTCTGCTTCTGCGACGACCTTGCCGTCCACGGAAGCCGTCCCTTTTCCTTTGACGATAGAGCGTCTCTGTTTGGTAACTTCCATTTCGAGGCGGAGCTGGTCTCCCGGCTTCACCTGGCCTTTAAAGCGGCATTCATCAATGCCTGCAAATAAGGCGAGCTTTCCCTTCATGTCCTCCTGCTGCATCAGCGCGACGCCGCCGGCCTGGGCGATCGCTTCAATAATAAGCACCCCTGGCATTACCGGATAGTCAGGGAAATGCCCATTGAAAAATTCTTCATTGGCGCTGACATTTTTAATGCCTACGGCCCGCTCTCCGGGTTCTACCTCAATAATTTTATCGACAAGCAGAAATGGGTAGCGGTGGGGAATAATTTCTTTAATTTGTTCAATCGAAAGCATCATTTTCCCTCGCTTTTAAACTAGTTTCCTCGAATCAACTGATAAATTTCCCACCAGGTCGATGGATTCAGGGCCTGAAAAGGATTGCCACCTCCGACCGCATAGCCGATCATCAGGCCTATAATCGCACAAATAAAGGCCAGAATTACAATAATAATCAGCCAATGCCACCAGAGCAGCTGCTGAAGACGTGCACGCACCTTCTGTGTGCCTCTTTTCAGCTGTTCTTTTCTATTCGGCTTCGAAGTCCTTGTACGGTTATTCTGATTGCTCATATGTACTATCTATGCTCCCTTAACCACAAAGACTTATCGAATGCTGTTAATCAATCCAAGCATCTGGTCCCCCTGCGTCAGCGCACGGGAATTAAACGAGTATTGTCTTTGGGCATTCATCATATTTACTAATTCGTTCGATAAATCCACATTAGACTGCTCGACCATTCCCTGCTTTACGCTGGACGGGTCAGCTTCTATAACCATATCATTTTCCGCTGCCCCGAGTCCATCTAAATCCTCAAAACGGTACCGATTGCCCCCGACAGACGTCAGCGCCTGCGGACGCTCCACCTGCACGATGCCAAATGAACCAATATTCACAGTCTCTCCGGCTGCCGTTACTCCTGTCAGCTCCCCGTTTTCCTGCATCGAAAACTCCGAAGTCCCTGCAGGAATATCGAATCTTCCTCCAGCTTCGTTTAATACAAAGCCGCCATTTTGATCAACGAGCGTATAGCTGCCGGACGCTGCCGGATTTTCTGAAAGATACAGCTGCCCGTCTCTGGTATATTCAGTCGTCCCATCTTCTGCCTCTATTTGAAAAAAAGTATCCTTATCTTCAAGAGCAAAATCGAGCTCCCGTTCGCTCTCTTTCAGCGCCCCCTGCTCCATGCGAAGCGCGGTCTGTCCGATTGCTGCCCCCCCGCCTGTCCGGATCCCGGGCGGAGTAAGCCGACCCGTTCCATTTTCCGGCATTGGCATGTTGTCTTCCTGCTGATACATCATTTCGCTGAAGGTCGCCTGTCTTGATTTAAATCCTGTCGTTTCTGCATTGGACAGATTGTTACTGATGGTATCCATCTGCTGCTGAACGGCCCCCATGGATTGAAATGGTATGCGTAATCCCGAATACATGCTGTTTTCCTCCTGAATTCTATTTTACGTTTTTAATAGATTAGCCGAGCCGCCCCACTTCGTTTACCGCCTTTTCCATGCTGCGGTCATACGTCTGCATGACCTTCTGGTTGGATTCAAACATCCGGTATGCTTCCATCAGCTCCGTCATCGCCTGAGTGGAATCGGTATTGGATTGTTCGAGAAAGCCCTGCTTGATCTGGTAGCGGATGTTTTCATTATCCGCCGCAGCACCGAGCTCTTCCTCTGCTTCGAACATGCCTGCTTCAGTTTTAACTAAATCATTAGTATCGGGAGCGTACGCCACACCCAGCTGCCCGGCTTCCCCGCCATTTTCAAGTAGCACGGTGCCGTTTCCGGTGATTTGAAAACTTTCATTTCCAGTTTCCACAGGGGCGCCTTCGTTATTCAGTATGTACTGCCCATCTGCCGTCGTTAAAAACCCTTCTGCATCCACTGTCCAGTTGCCGTTCCGGGTGTAGGCCGTTCCTTCTTCTCCCTGGACCGTAAACAGCACCGCCCCGTTTTCATCCGGCACCTCTGCCTGAAGCAGAGCGGCGTCGGCTGGCGCGTTCGTTTCCTGCAGCTCTCCCGGAGTAAATGACGGAGCCTGGTCCTGCATGTAAACGCCTGTACCGAGTGCACCGATTGTGTGCGGCCCCCTCCCTGCATTCTCCGCATGAAGCAGCTGTTCCGGGAACGTCCGGATCGCGCTTTGATCGGATTTATATCCCGGGGTATTGGCATTGGCAATATTATTATTCAGCATATCTGTCTTTCTCTGCTGGGCTGCCATACCAGAAGCAGCATTATAAAAACCTCTCAGCATAATCCTATTCCCCGTTTCCGTGCATGTAGTCCCAGTGTCAACTCAGCGGGCATGCTTTTTCCGTATGAATTGTTTATTGATAATTAGTTCTATTTTACCACACGAGCATGCTTCAAGGAGCAGAATCCGGCATTTAGTGATGTATATCCTATTTTAACAATCGTTATATACCTAGTTTTAAAGTATTAAAAAAGCCACCACTGTGTAGTGATGGCTTGCGTTAGTAACGTTTAGGAGCGCTCGGCTGTTTTTAAGGAAGTATCTGCAGCTTCGTCTGCATTCACGCGCTTTACGTTCGCGCCGAGACTCTGCAGCTTTTTATGAAAATCCACATATCCACGGTCAAGGTGACGGAGCTCTGTTACTGTCGTTTCTCCTTCGGCTACGAGACCGGCAACAATTAATGCTGCTCCTGCGCGGAGGTCCGTGGCCGATACTTCGGCGCCCTGCAGCTTTTTCGGCCCGCTGATAACCGCCGTACGTCCTTCAATTTTGATGCTTGCATTCATGCGCTGGAATTCTTCTACGTGCATAAAGCGGTTTTCAAAAACTGTTTCTGTGATGAGGCCCGTACCCTTTGCCTGGGTAAGGAGCGCCATGAACTGTGCCTGCATATCCGTTGGAAAACCGGGATGCGGCATTGTTTTAATATCTACCGGCTTTAAAATGTCCGGGCCGGTGACAAGCATACCTCCGTCGCTTTCTTCAATCTTGACGCCCATTTCCCGCATCTTCGCTACAAGAGGACGTAAATGCTCATGCATCGCGCCTTCCACAAATACTTCGCCTCCAGTGATTGCTGCAGCAATCATGAAGGTACCAGCTTCAATCCGGTCCGGAATGATAGTGTGTTCCGCTCCAGTTAGTTTGTCCACGCCTTCAATACGAATCGTGCCGGTGCCGGCGCCGCGCACTTTGCCTCCCATGGCGTTAATAAAGTTGGCAAGGTCTACAATTTCCGGTTCCTCTGCTACGTTTTCAAGCGTTGTGGTGCCTTCTGCAAGCGCCGCGGCCATCATAATATTTTCGGTGGCACCAACGCTTGGAAAATCCAGATAGATACGAGCCCCCTGCAGACGCTCTTCTACTTTTGCTTCGATATAGCCATTGCCGATTTCAACGTGCGCGCCCATGGCTTCAAAGCCTTTCAAATGCTGGTCAATCGGCCGGGAACCAATTGCACATCCCCCCGGAAGTGCAATGTGGGCAATACCTTTTCTTGCCAGAAGCGGCCCCATGACAAGAAACGATGCCCGCATTTTACTGACATACTCAAACGGGGCTTCTGTGGAAAGATCCCCGGTAGCGTCAGCAATCCAGCGGTGATCTTCATAAGTGACTTCTGTTCCGACGTGGCGAAGAACATTAGAAATCGTGTCTACATCTGCAAGCGGCGGCACATCATAAAGCGTGCTTTGCCCTTCTTCTGCCAAAAGAGTAGCTGCAATAACAGGCAGAACCGCATTTTTTGCTCCTTCTGCTTTGACGGACCCCTTTAGGCGTCTGCCTCCCTGTACAATAATTTTATCCAATTTAATTCCCTCCGCTATACTTATGCATATTATCTTTTTGTGCTGCGTGCTTTACCTGCAAAGCTGTACTGTTTTCGTCCTTTTGTCTAGCCTTTTCATTAGTCGCTTCCCGTCTTGAAATGTTACAGCGGTAAAGAGACCTTTTTTTCCTTGTCAGATCCGGCACCATCGATGAGTTTCATACAGAATTCTTTACCCGCTCCCGCATTTTCATAATCTTTTATGCCAAAAGTGTGAAAAACAGGTAACGAAGATACAAAGAAAAATCAAAATAGTCAATAAAGAAGCTGCTTACAGAGTAGCTGATTGCAATAGCGAACAATATAATCAAAAGTCTTCCCTTCAGGCTTTCCGGCCTTCGGATAAAAACGTCAAACCGAAACGCCTGCAGACACCACCAGGTCAAGATAAAAAAAGAGAGATGAAGCAGAATATGTATTAGTGCTTCCTGACCGTCCGGATTCATGCCATCATGCCTTTCTTTCATGCCTTTCTTTGTTGCCGTACAATGTCTTTGCAAATTTTAAGCTACGTTTCAGAATAATTAAATGTACCAGGGAAAACAAGAGTCAAAGGTTCTGCTACTATGTGCGAAGATAATTGGGATTAAGGATTCTTTTACTCTTTTTTAATGATTTATATAACTATAAGCATATTTCATTATAAAGGATTCGTAACCAAACATCTATAGTTCTATCTTCTTTAGAAAAGGCAGAGCTTTCTGTCCTTCCCTACCGCCTTCCCCCGGAGTCGGCTGAGTATGTAAAAAAGAACCGTTTTCCCTTTTGGAAAACGGTTCTTTACGTGTGCCTTTACGCGCCTTCTGAAACCTTTAGACGGGTGTCGGCCCGTTTTAAGGCAAGACGTGCCCGCATGACATCAATTTCCTCTTCATTTATCCGGGCCAGCCGTTCTTCCGCACGCTCTTTGGCAATGCGGGCCCGTTCCGGATCGATCTCTCCTGGAGTTTCTGCAGCTTCCGCCAAAATATTGACAGCATCGGAGCGGACCTCTATGAATCCTTCACTCACCGCCAATAATTTCTCTTTGTTTTCATGCTTAATGCGGACTGCATCAATTTTAAGAGGAGCCACGGTCGGAACGTGGCCTGGAAGAATTCCCATTTCGCCACTTTCCGCACGAACACTGACCATCTCTACTTCTCCATCAAAGACGGACCCGTCCGGAGTCACTACGCTGAGATGCATCGTTGCCATCTGTGTTCTCCCTCCTCCGTGTCGTCCTTAGGACATAGTTTTTGCTTTTTCCACTACATCTTCAATTGGGCCGACAAGGCGGAAGGCATCTTCCGGAATGTCATCATGCTGCCCGTCAAGAATTTCCCTGAACCCACGGACCGTTTCCTTCACGGGCACGTACGTGCCTTTCTGGCCGGTAAATTGTTCTGCCACGTGGAAATTCTGCGAAAGGAAGAACTGAATACGGCGGGCACGGTTTACCGTGAGCTTGTCTTCTTCGGAAAGCTCTTCCATCCCGAGGATCGCGATAATATCCTGAAGTTCATTGTATTTCTGAATCGTTTGTTTTACCTGCTGGGCGACATCGTAATGCTCTTCCCCAACAACCTCTGGTGCAAGAGCGCGGGACGTGGAAGCGAGCGGATCCACTGCTGGATAAATCCCCATTTCCGTTAACCGGCGCTCAAGGTTCGTTGTTGCATCCAGGTGGGCAAACGTAGTTGCCGGTGCCGGGTCGGTGTAGTCGTCGGCCGGCACGTATACTGCCTGAATCGACGTAACCGATCCTTTTTTCGTGGAAGTAATACGTTCCTGCAGCTGACCCATTTCTGTTGCAAGTGTCGGCTGATACCCAACGGCGGAAGGCATCCGGCCGAGAAGGGCGGACACTTCAGAGCCTGCCTGCGTGAAACGGTAAATGTTATCGATAAAGAGAAGCACGTCGGCCCCTTCTTCATCACGGAAATGCTCTGCCATGGTCAGGCCGGTCAGGGCTACGCGCATCCGGGCACCCGGCGGCTCGTTCATCTGGCCGAACACCATGGCTGCTTTGTTAATAACTCCGGAATCGCTCATCTCAAAGTACAGGTCGTTCCCTTCACGGGTACGCTCCCCTACGCCTGCGAACACGGAAATCCCACCGTGTTCCTGGGCAATGTTGTTAATGAGCTCCTGAATAAGTACTGTTTTCCCTACGCCTGCACCGCCAAATAGGCCGATTTTTCCACCTTTTACGTAAGGGGCGAGCAGATCTACGACTTTGATGCCTGTTTCAAGCACCTGTGTTTCCACAGCGAGCTCGTCAAACTTCGGAGGTTTGCGGTGGATTGGCTTACGTTCAACGCTTTCTGCCACCTGCTCTTTCATGTCAATCGGCTCCCCGAGAACGTTAAATACGCGGCTGAGCGTATCGTTTCCGACCGGTACCGAAATAGATCCTCCTGTGTTTGTTACTTCCGTTCCGCGAATGAGGCCGTCTGTCGAAGACATCGCGATCGTACGCACAGAATTGTCGCCCAAATGCTGGGCAACTTCCAGGGTGACGTCTATGGCTTCTTTATTTTCAGTTGCCGGCTGTGATACGCGGAGCGCGTTGTTTAGTTCCGGAAGCTGGCCGCTTGGAAACTGAACATCAATAACCGGTCCCGTAATCTGGGTAATTCGACCGTTTTCTTCACTCATTGTAATCGTTCCCTCCTTACTGTCCGGCAGGGCCGGACGAAATGATTCTTCTATTCAAGCGCAGCTGCACCGCCGACGATTTCTGTGATTTCCTGCGTAACAGCTGCCTGGCGGGCGCGGTTGTAGGAAAGGGTTAAATCATCGAC
Organism: Marinococcus halophilus; assembly: GCF_900166605.1. NCBI lineage: Bacteria > Bacillati > Bacillota > Bacilli > Caryophanales > Bacillaceae > Marinococcus > Marinococcus halophilus. The sequence goes on along the minus strand of NZ_FVZD01000005.1, from coordinate 353,592 downwards.
CATATTGTTTGCGTTATCGGTTGCTGCACTCATCGCTGTCATCCGGGCCCCGAACTCACTTGCTTTGGCATCAAGCAGAGCCCCGTAGATTAAGCTTTCTGCGTACTGCGGGAGAAGCTGTTTTAAAATTGCCTCAGGCGAAGGCTCGTATTCATACTGCGCCGTGCCTTTGCTGTTCTCTTCACTTACTTCCTCCGTCAGCGGCAGCAGTTTCTTTTCTGTTACCTTTTGCTGAATCGGGTTAATAAAGTGGTTGTACCAGATATATAATTCGTCCACATCTTCGTTTGCGTACAAGTCCACCGCAAGACGCGTGACGTTTTTAATATCGTTAAAGGACGGCTGGTCCGGCAGACCCGTGATTTCATCGAACATCGGAATGCCATAACGCTTTAACAGGTCCCGCCCGGTCCGGCCGATTACAATGACGCTGTATTCGTCCTTTGACTGGTGGCGCTCCCGCAGCGTTTGCATTAAGTCCCGGAGAATGTTCGAGTTGTAGGCCCCTGCAAGCCCCTGGTCTGTAAATATGGCAATATAGCCGGTCTTCTTTACAGGCCGTTCTTCAAGCATCGGGTGAGATATACCGCTGCTTCCGGCAGCGATGCCGGAGACAACGTCTTTGATTTTTTTCGTGTACGGCTCGTATCGCTGAGCATTTTGCTGGGCCTTATTCAACTTTGACGCAGACACCATTTCCATGGCACTTGTAATCTGCTTCGTTTTTTTCGTCGACTGGATACGGCCTTTAATTTCTTTTAAGGAAGCCATCTGTTCACCACCTTTTGAACCTTTTTACGTACGGCAAGCTTTATTTTGAAGGGTTAAATGACTTCTCAAACGATTGAATCGCCTGTTTGAACTCTTCTTCGTCCGGGAGTTTTCCAGTGTCACGAATTCCTGCGAGCAACTCCGAATGGCTTGATTCAAGGTACGCAAGCAGTTCCTTTTCGTAACGGCGGATGTCTTCTGTCGGAATGTCGTCCAGAAATCCTCTTGTCAGGGCAAACACAATCGCTACCTGAAGCTCCATACGAAGCGGCTGGTGCAGCCCCTGTTTGAGCACTTCCACGGTTCTCCCCCCGCGGGCCAGTTTATCCTGCGTGGATTTGTCCAGATCGGACCCGAACTGGGAGAAGGCTTCAAGTTCACGGAACGAGGCCAGGTCGAGACGGAGCGTACCGGATACTTTTTTCATTGCCTTTGTCTGGGCCGAGCCGCCGACACGGGATACGGAAATACCCGGGTTGATGGCCGGACGGACGCCGGAGTTGAAAAGGTTCGCCTGGAGGAAGATCTGGCCGTCGGTGATGGAAATCACGTTTGTTGGAATATAGGCACCTACGTCCCCTGCTTGGGTTTCAATGATTGGAAGAGCTGTCAGTGAACCAGCGCCTTTGTCGTCACTCAATTTCGCTGCCCGTTCGAGCAGGCGGGAGTGAAGGTAAAAGACGTCCCCTGGGAAGGCTTCACGACCCGGCGGGCGGCGAAGAAGGAGAGAAAGTTCACGATAGGCGTTTGCCTGTTTGGTTAAGTCATCATATACAATAAGCACATGCTTGCCGTTGTACATAAACTCTTCGCCCATGGAAGCTCCGGCATACGGCGCCAGATAAAGCATTGGTGCCGGCTCGGAAGCCCCTGCGTTTACGACAATCGTGTAATCAAGCGCGCCTTTCTGGCGGAATGTATCCACAACCTCTGCCACGGTCGAGTCTTTCTGGCCAATGGCTACATAAATGCAGATAACGTCCTCATCTTTCTGATTCAAAATTGTATCGATCGCCACTGCCGTTTTACCGGTCTGGCGGTCGCCGATAATAAGCTCACGCTGGCCGCGCCCAATAGGAATCATCGTATCCACGGCTTTAATACCGGTCTGGAGCGGCTCAGATACCGACTGCCGGTCCATAATGCCCGGCGCACCGCTTTCAATTGGGCGGGATTTGGTTGTGTTTGTGGAGCCAAGTCCATCCACAGGCTGGCCGAGGGCGTTAACTACACGTCCGAGCAGCTCTTCGCCGACCGGCACTTCCATGATGCGGCCGGTCCGTTTAACCTGGTCACCTTCACGGATTTCTTCGTAAGCGCCGAGAATGATAATACCGACGTTTCCTTCTTCAAGATTCTGAGCCATGCCCATGACGCCGTTTTCGAATTCCAGAAGCTCACCAGCCATCGCGTTGTCCAGGCCGTAGGCACGGGCGATACCGTCCCCTACCTGAATGACGATGCCGACTTCTTTGGACTCTGTCTCCGCTTCAAACTGTTCAATCTGCTGTTTAATTAAAGAACTAATTTCATCGGGTTTGATACTCACCAGGATTCACCCCATTCATGATAAATTCGTTTGCGTTATATTACGCTGCAAGCGGTCTAGCTGACCTTGAATGCTTCCGTCAAAAATCGTATGTCCAATGTGTACCTTCACACCGCCAATGAGAGAAGAGTCCACTCTGTTTTCAATATAAAGCTCGTGCTTGCCGACCCGCTGGGCAAACTTGCGGGAAACTGCCTGTTTTTCTTCATCCGATAATGGTTTCACCGTATAAACAACTGCATTGGCCACGCCAAGTCGTTCATTGATAAGCGCAATTGTTTCCTTTGCCACTTCATCAATCAGATGAAGCCGTTTGCGGTCAAGCAGCACACTCATCATTGAACGGCTGCGTTCGCTCCAGGAGCCGAATGTACTCGCAATGAAAGACTGCTTTCTTTCACGGCTGATCGATGGATATCTAAAAATCTGGTACATCTCCGGATGCGCGTGGAACACTTCGAGCATAGCTTCCCATTCCTGCTTCGTTTCTTCAAGAGCCCCGTGCTCTTCCGCACTTTTTAAAAGCGCACGGGCATAGCGTTTCGCGAGGGTTGGATTACTCATAAGCGACCGCCGCTTTCCTGTACGTATTCCTGAATCAGTTTTTCCTGTTCTTCTTCATCTAATTCTTTTTCAATAATTTTCGTAGCAATCAGCACAGAAAGCTGGCCGACCTGGGCACGAAGTGCTTCAACTGCCTGCTCCCGCTCTCTCGTAATATCAGCGAGGGCGTTGTCTTTCATACGGTTGGCTTCTTCGTGGGACTCCCGGATAATTTCCTTGGACTGTTCCTGAGCTGTCTTGCGGGACGTTTCAATGATAGATTGCGCTTCTTCGCGCGCTTTCTCCATTTCCACCCGCTGCTCTTCTAAATATTTTTCCGCTTCCTGACGGTGATTTTCCGCTGTCTCTATTTCATTGGAAATGTGATTTTCACGTTTTTTCATCTGTTCAACAATTGGACCCCAGGCGAACCGGCGGAGCAACAGCAGTAAAATGAAAAACGTAAAAAGTGAGAAAAGCACATCTCCGAACGCAAATGTAGATGGCAAAAGATTTCACTCCTTTCTTAGATATACAAAAGGAATGGCGAAGCCAGTTCCCCCACTCCGCCATTTTGCTTCCCTTTCCAAAACTGTATGTTTATTGGAAAAGCGTGATAAAACCAACAACGACTGCGATGATCGGAACTGCCTCAACAAGACCGATACCAATGAACATAAGTGTCTGCAATCTGCCGCCAAGCTCCGGCTGACGGGAAGTACCGTCGATCGCCCCTTTGATTACGATTGCGTTGCCAATACCTGCACCAATTGCTGCTAAACCTGCTGCGATTGCAGCTGCTAAAAGACCCATGTGCAAATCCTCCTTAAATTAGTTTAAAACTATATTGTTATTTCGTTGTTTCTGCAGATGCTGCTGTAATTAATGATCCGTTTCCACTTTGTGCGAAATGTAGACCATGGTCAGTACCAGGAAGATAAACGCCTGGATAAAACCGATGAACAGGCTGTATCCCTGCCAGGCAACCATTGGAATAATGCCAAGAGCGGTACCGATTGGAAAAGTCGTACCCACTGTCGCCAAAAGCGTCAGAAGTATCTCCTTGGCATAAAGGTTGCCGAAAAGCCGTGCCCCGAGTGTCAGTGTGTTGGTGAACTCCTCAAGAATGTTGATCGGAAAGAGAAATTTCTTTGGACGGAAATAGTTCTTTCCGTACTCCTTTGCCCCGCGAAGCTTAATACCATAGAAGTGCGAAAGCACAATGACCATTACAGCCAGCGTCATCGTCACCACCGGATCAGCCGTCGGTGATTTCCACCAAAGCACGTGGGTTTCATCATTAATCAGCATGAACGGAATCCCGAGCAGATTCGCTACCAGAATGAACAGGAAGATCGTAATTCCCAGGCCGAAGAAGCGCTCTCCGGTTTTCCAGTCCATGGTGCTTCCAATCATATTGCGGACGAATTCAATCACCATTTCAAACACGTTCTGCATGCCGGTTGGTCTCATCGAAAGAGTCCGCGCACTTATCAGTCCAATGATGAACACAATAACTGCTGCAATAGTCAGCATCATGACATTGGAAAGATTAATGTGGAAGCCGGGTATACCAAACAAATCATAAACATACGGCGATTCGTGCTCTATATTCAAGTCTCAGTCACCCCTTTACTATGTTAGTCAATTGTGCGCTGCAGCTAAAAATTATTTTTCTTTGCTGAAGTGAACGGATAAAGCGTAAAGCAGCAGATAAGGACTGAACAATCCAATCACCAGGTAAAGCAGACGGAATTGTTCCGGAAACCGGACATAGAGCATGGCAATGACTACTCCTACTGCGAGCCTCGTGGCCATGCCAAACGGAAAAATCTTTTTTTCCGCGAGTACCGCCTTCTGGATTCGTTTTGTTTCCCGGTGGGCGTGCCAGATGTTAAAGGCTCCTCCGCATGCTCCTGCAAATAAGCTCACTGCTTCCTGCCGGAACGCTGGAATCAGCGCCGGAGCTATGTACAATACAAGCATTCCAGCCAATCCTATAAATAACGAGCGGAGATACAAGCTTGTATCATTCATGCGCGGTCCACCTTTTCCTCCGAAACAGACTGATTAGTCCGTTAATACACTACGAAATCCATTGAGAAAATTTTTACACAACTTTTCGTAACAATAGCTGCCTCCTACATGTTTTAGGCAAAAAAAAGAAACAAATGCGTGAATCATGCCGTTCATGAAGGAATTCCAAATTTCTCCCATATGTAAACCTTATCATACGTTCTTCATCATAGTACAATAGCCGCCCCTTGATGTCAATGGACGAAAATTAACAAAACCCTGTATTGGCGCACGTTTCAGGCGTTTTTTATTTTGTGTCTATTAAGTGACATTTTCATATCCTTACGTCAAGAAAAGACTAAATGAAGCATATGCATATTCGTTATTTCTCATATGCATATACGTCATCTCCCTGCCTGACTGTTTGGGATGTATACATCCTTTACAAACCAAAGGGCTTCTCCGTTCATGCGGACAAAACCCTTGTCATCTTTTATTTTGTGCCGAATAAACGGTCGCCGGCATCTCCGAGGCCCGGGACAATATAGCCCTTTTCGTTTAGTTTCTCATCCATTGAAGCCAGGTAAATGTCCACATCCGGATGCGCTTCCTGTACGAGCTCCACTCCTTCAGGCGCAGCAATTAAACACATGAGCTTAAGGTTCTGGGCTCCGCGTTTTTTCAGGCTGGTCAACGCTTCAATAGCAGAACCGCCTGTTGCAAGCATCGGATCAATCACAATAAATTCCCGCTCCTCGACATCACTTGGCAGCTTTACGTAATACTCGACCGGCTGCAGTGTTTCCGGATCCCGGTACAACCCGACGTGCCCTACTTTCGCAGCCGGGATCAGTTTGATAATACCGTCGGTCATGCCAAGCCCTGCACGCAGTATCGGCACTACTCCCAGTTTTTTGCCTGCAAGCGTATAGGATTTTGCCGGCCCTACCGGTGTTTCCACGGTTACTTCCTGCAGCTGTAGATTTCTTGTGATTTCAAATGCCATCAGGGTAGACACTTCGTCGACAAGCTCCCGGAATTCCTTCGTTCCTGTTGAGACGTCCCGGATGAATGTAAGTTTATGTTGAATGAGCGGATGATCCAATACATGTACATTTCCCATAAGTATAGTCGGCTCCTTTTTCCCCGGCGCCAGCCGGTGCTTATTAACCCATGTCCCTATCGAACATATTCTTTAAAAATTCTACCTAAAAAGCGTAGTGGATTCAAGGTAATATGAAATGACAGAAATATGCCGCAATTCCAAGGCCCGGTTATAAATAACAGCAGCGCCGGCATGCACTGCTGCGAACGTTTATTTTAAATTGTCTTCAATATACTTTACGGTTTTGCGAAGCTCTTTCGGGCCCGGACGGCCGAATGGATTTGTCTGGCGGTGCTGGTATAAAAATCTGCCTTCTTCATCGAGCAGAAAGTATGCCGGTTCCCCGTGCGCTCCGTGGTCTTCATAAGGAGCTTCCGAGCTGTGGTAAAAGACGCCGTAATCATCGAGTACTTTCAGGGCTTCATCGACGAGCACTGGAAAGGTGAGCCCGTATTCTTCTGCCATGGTCCGCAAGTCTTCGGGGTTATCGGTAGAAATAGCGGTGATGTTTACGTTATTTTTTTCAAAAAAGCTGCGGTGCTCTTCCCAGGCTTGAAGCTCTTCTTTACATACTGGGCACCATGACCCCCGGAAAAAAACGAGCAGCTGCCAGCCTTTACCTATTTTTTCTTCGAGTTTAAATTCTTCGCCATGAACGTCAGCAAGCGTGAACATTGGTGCCTTCTCATTTATTGCAAAAACCATTTGAACTCCTCCTTTTCCCAATCTATATATACCCTAACACACTTGTGTTCACCCCTGAAAAATACAGGTCTCTCCTGAAAGCCAAAAAACAGCTGCCTCCTTTAAATAGGAGAACAGCTGTTTCAGCATGCTCGTTTGTTACCGCAAGCTGGGGATATTACAGATATTCGTAAATTGGAAACCGGCCCGTTAAGGTTTTTACACGTCCGGCCGCTTCTTTTAACGCTTCCGCGTCTTCATGGTTTTTCAACGTATAGGCGATAATGGAGCCGATTTCTTTCATTTCTTCTTCGCCAAAGCCGCGGGATGTAACAGCTGCAGAGCCAAGACGGATACCGCTTGTGACAAATGGCTTTTCCGGGTCATACGGGATGGCGTTTTTATTCGCCGTAAGGCCAACTTCATCCAAAGCCTTTTCCGCTATTTTCCCTGTCAGTTCCAGGCTGCGGGTATCCATCAGCACGAGATGGTTGTCCGTACCGCCTGAAACAACAGTAATGCCTTCATTCTGCAAGGAGTCGCTTAGGCTGCGGGCGTTTTTCACAACATTTTCGGAATACGCTACGAAATCCTGCTGCAGCGCTTCTCCGAAGGCCACGGCTTTCGCAGCGATTACGTGCATGAGCGGTCCGCCCTGCAGGCCCGGAAATACTGCTTTATCAATCTTTTTGCCGAATTCTTCCTTACACAGCACCAGCCCTCCGCGCGGTCCACGCAGCGTTTTATGGGTTGTGGTCGTAACAAAATGCGAATGAGGGACCGGATTCTGATGAACGCCAGCTGCTACAAGTCCGGCAATATGCGCCATATCAACCATTAAGTATGCATCTACTTCATCGGCGATTTCGCGGAATTTTTTAAAATCGATTTCACGTGGGTACGCACTTGCGCCGGCAACGATTAATTTTGGCTGTGTTTCTTTAGCTACACGAAGCACTTCATCATAATCAATTACCTGATCTTCTTTGGTCACACCGTATTCCACGAAATTGTACTGCACACCGCTGAAGTTAACGGGACTGCCGTGTGTTAAGTGGCCCCCGTGGGAGAGATTCATGCCAAGCACGGTGTCACCGTGATTTAAGACCGTATAGTAAACAGCCATGTTTGCCTGGGCGCCGGAGTGGGGCTGCACGTTTGCATATTCTGCGGCGAATAATTCCTTAGCCCGGTCAATCGCGAGCTGTTCAACCGTATCCACGTGCTCACAACCGCCGTAATAGCGGCGGTTTGGATAGCCTTCCGCATATTTATTAGTAAGAACGGAACCTTGAGCTTCCATTACTGCACGACTCGTAAAGTTTTCCGAAGCGATTAGCTCAATCTTATCGCGTTGACGTCCCAGTTCCTTCTGCATTGCCTCAAATATGGCCGGATCCTGCGTTTGTACACTTTCTGCATTTACCTTTGTTTCCATCTGTAAATCTCCCTTCCCTTCGGTACAACAACGAACGATTGACTTTAATGAAAATATTTCGTTCGTTATTTTTCTCCTCTTGTCACCATGTTTTTCATTGTAACACGTATTTTTTACGAATTTCCGTACCTTTCGAAATTTTTTCGGATTTCTTTCTTTTTTCTTCGTCTGGACGTGAAGAAAAAAGAACCGCGGCATGCGATTCTTTTTTCTGGCTCATCTCCGTACACCGAAGGGCTATTCGTAGCGTGCACGCTCGCCGCCGATCAGCTTCGGCCGTGTTTTTGCCATCGTCACGTAAGCAGAACCGATCTGCTTCTTTGGGCCGCGCACCGGAACCGCGACCGGTTTCAAATGCATACCGATCAGGGTGGATCCGATATCGATGCCTGCATCTGCTTTTACTGATTCGATAACGACCGGCTCACTCATGTGTTTATATGCATATGAACTCATTGAACCGCCTGCCCGCGGGTGAGGCACTACACTCACTGCTTCGAGGCCATAAGCATCTGCCGTTTCCCTCTCTACGGTCAAGGCGCGGTTAATATGCTCACATCCCTGAAATGCAAGGCGCACACCGGTTTCTTCGCGAAATTCCTGAAAGACATCAAACAGTGCTTCAGCGACTTCCTCGGAGCCGGCCTTGCCAATATGCTCACCGAGCACTTCACTCGTACTCGTCCCAATCACGAGCACCTGGCCGCGACGAAGCGGTGCCTGGTCTTTTAATGAAGCCAACAATTCCCGTAAAGGCTGCTGCCATTCTGTTTTGTTTACCATGACAACCCGTCCTTTCTTCGTTCCTTATTGTTCAATAGCCGCGACTTTTTGGATACGGTCTGCATGCCGGCCGCCTTCGTGTTCCGTACTGAGCCATGCCTTGACGATTTCGCCGGCCAGGCCGGAGCCGATGACCCTTGCGCCCATGGCCAGCACATTGCTGTCGTTATGCGCCCGGGTCATTTTCGCGCTGAATACATCATGGACGAGCGCGCAGCGGATACCGTTTACTTTGTTTGCAGCAATCGACATGCCAATACCTGTGCCGCAGACAAGAATACCACGGTCAGCTTCTCCGGCCGTGACTTTTTCAGCCACCGGAACAGCGTAGTCCGGGTAATCCACGGAATCACTGCAGTCACAGCCCAGATCTTCGTATTCCACTCCTGCTTCATCCAGTACAGATTTAATTTCCTCTTTTAATTCATATCCGCCGTGATCGGCACCCAACGCTACTTTCATTTCGACCTCTCCTCCGTTTGATTATACTGTGTTTAGTTTCTCACGTATTCGGCAGCCTGTAAATCTTCAGGCTCAGTCCGGCGATTTTTCTTTTGTATACCGTTCCCACGCCGCCTGCAGAGCCTCTTCCATTTCCTCAGCCGTATCCTGGTACACCTTCGATCCGCCACCGATAGGGTCTCCAATATCCCTGTCTCCCCTGGCGCCCGCGTATTCCTTCAGCAGCACGGTTTTCTGTTCCGCACCCGGAAACATCCTCTGCATGATATCTTTATGCCCCTGGGTCATTGCAAAGATAACGTCCGCCCAGTCGATTAATTCCTTTGTGAGCGGCTGGGATTCGTGGTCAATCTCCACCTGTCTTTCATCCATTGCATGGATGGCTTCGGCCGCTGCCGGTTCTCCGCCTGCAGCCATCACGCCGGCGGAAGCCACTTCCACCGCCGGATAGTGGTGCTTCATCAGCGCAGCTGCCATCGGACTCCGGCATGTGTTTCCTGTACAAATAAATAATACATGATAACTCATTGTCATCGACTCCTTGCAGAAATTTTCATGCTTCTGAAGATGCTGCTTTTTCCAGGCGGTTCATGAGCGCGGCCCCAATGCCTTCTTTTGCAAAAACTTCGCAGAAGGCTGCGTCTGCATCTATTGTATCTAATTCGCGGAGTACTGCGTATAATTTTGCTGCCGTTTCTTCAGGGGCCCGGCGTGAACCTAAACTAAAGAAAGCATCCGCCTGCTTCCATGCAGGTTTGTTTTCCTCCACAGCAAGCACCGCAACTTTTTTCCCTTCCTGCTGGTATGCCCTCAGCCTGTTCTGCCACATCTCTTCCGGTCCTTCCATTAAATAGAGAGGCGTTGCGGGGGAATAGTGGCGGTATTTCATTCCTGGCGCTGCAGGAGATTCTTCGGAGGACGCGCTGTGGGAATAGCGGACTGTCCCCGGGCCGAGCACCCGCTCGAGCTGTTCCTTCGTTACTCCACCCGGACGCAGAATCCAGCAAATCTCTGTGGTGCAATCTACGACGGTGGATTCTACTCCGTAGCCGCACGCGCCGCCGTCAATTACCGCATCAATTTTTCCGCTCAGGTCATTGTAAACATGCTCTGCGGTTGTCGGACTCGGAGAGCCGGAACGATTGGCGCTTGGTGCCGCTACTGGAACCCCAGCGTAAGTTAGCAGTGCTCTCGCCACCTCATGCTCCGGAATACGGACAGCCACCGTAGGTAACCCGGCCGTCACAAGAGAGGAGAGAGGGGTTTCTTTCGTCAATGGAAATATAAGCGTTAAAGGGCCAGGCCAGAACGTGTCCATAAGCTTTTCCATGTTCTCTGTCCACGTAACCCCGAGTGCGTCAAGCTGCGCACGGTCAGCGATATGGGCAATCAACGGATTGTCCGGCGGCCGGTTTTTGGCTTTAAAAATAGCCCGGACGGCTTCCGTGCATACGGCGCTTGCCCCCAGTCCGTATACGGTCTCCGTAGGGAGAGCCACTGTCTTACCCTGCTTTATCCACAGCCCCATTTCCTTTAATACCGACTTCTCTGGAATTTCCCCGCTAATATTATCCACATTTCTTATAACTGTCTGTTTATAACTCATGCAGCTTTCTTTCCTTCCAAAAAGTTAAAATGCTTTCATACCAAGGTCCAGTTTGGTTTATTTTTGTTTTTTCACACTATCAACAAGCTCTAATTTTCTGTGGATAACTTTGAATTTTCCTGTTAATCCAGCCTTTGAATTTACATTTTTTACGAAAAATTAATGTTTTCCACATATAAGGATGATTTATCTTTTTTTATCCACATCTCGGGGATAACGTCCCTACTTATTCACAACTGTAACGATTCGGTCGTTTCCATTCAAGTCTTTTATTACTTGGACCATTTTTCCCGGAAACGCTTTTTCAATCGCTTTCTTCACGGAGTGTCCCTGCTGCCAGCCAATTTCAAAAGCGAGCAGGCCACCGGGAGCTAGAATATCAACAGCATGTTTAACAATTTCTTCATAGCTGTGAATGCCTTCTTCGCCCTCACCAATCAATGCCACCGCAGGCTCCTTGTCCCGGACAAGCGGGTCAAGCTGTTCCCATTCCTTCTTTGGAATATACGGCGGATTGGATACAACCACATCAGCCTTCTCTTTCCGGAGCACCATGCCTTCAAGAAATGATTCCTGATGAAAGGTGACCGGTGCCTGGAGTCGTGCCGCGTTCTGTTTAGCCATTTCAAGCGCCCGGCTATCAATATCCACAGCCTGCACCCGGGCCGGCGGAATTTCCAGTGCAAGCGTAACGGCGATAATTCCACTGCCTGTACCTACATCGACAATGCGCGGAGCCTTCAGATCTTTATTTTTTTGTACCCAGTCAATCACGTACCAGACAAGCTCCTCGGTTTCCATCCGCGGGATCAGCACATTGGCGTTGACGTGAAACTCACGATCATAAAAGGAGCTTCTCCCGGTTAAATGCTGAACCGGGGTTCCCGCTGCGTGGATACGTACGTCCTGCTGGAACTGCTCCCACGTCTGTCGAGCTACCGGCTCCCCCGAAGCAGCCAGCAGCTGGGAGCGGGAGAGCTGCAGGTGATGCTCCAAAAGCCAATCCGCCGCCGTTTCTTCTCTTCCGTGTTCACTTAAAAAAGAAGAAGCCCATTTTCGGGCTTCAAATACAAATGGTTCCTCTTTCATTACGCTTCGCCTGCTTTTTCCATCAGTTCGGCCTGCTCTTCCATCACGAGCGGCTCAATAACCTGATCCAGCTCTCCCTGGAGAATCTGGTCGAGCTTCTGCAGCGTCAGTCCGATACGGTGGTCCGTGACACGCGTCTGCGGAAAATTGTATGTCCGAATCCGTTCGGAACGGTCCCCGGTCCCTACCGCTGATTTCCGGGTTTCATCGTACTCTGCCTGGGCCTCCTGCTGGAATTTATCATATACGCGAGCGCGGAGAATTGTCATTGCTTTTTCTTTATTTTTAATCTGGGATTTGCCGTCCTGGCAAGAAGCGACAATGCCTGTCGGCACGTGAGTGAGCCGCACCGCCGACATGGTAGTGTTAACGCTCTGGCCGCCGGGACCGCTTGCTGCGAATGTATCCACACGAATGTCCTTATCGTGAATATCTACCTCGACTTCCTCAGCTTCCGGAAGCACAGCCACTGTGGCTGTGGACGTATGCACCCGTCCACCCGACTCTGTGCTCGGCACCCGCTGAACCCGGTGGGCTCCGTTCTCGTATTTCATTTTCGAATAGGCCGAATCACCGTTTATCATAAAAATGATTTCCCGGAAGCCGCCGAGGTCGCTTGCAGTCGATTCCACGATTTCTGCTTTCCATCCTTGTTTTTCCGCATAGCGGGAATACATCTTATATAAATCAGCGGCAAACAGCGCCGCTTCTTCGCCGCCTGCGGCTCCCCGTATTTCAATAATGACGTTTTTGTCGTCGTTTGGATCCTTCGGAAGAAGCAGCCGCCGAAGCTCTTCCTCCTGGTTTTCAATACGCTCACTCAATTCTTCCACTTCCGACTTCACCATGTCTTTCATTTCTGCATCGAGCTCGTCTTCAAGCATTGATTTTGCCTCATCAAGCTGCTGCCGGGCTTCTTTATATTCCCGGTAAACCTCTACTGTCCGCTCCATCTGGGCCTGTTCTTTGGACAGCTCCTTAATTTTATTCGGATCGTTCGCGATTTCCGGGTCGCTCAGCTGTTCGTTTAAATATTCATAACGGTCTTCTACCGTCTGCAGTCGCTCTAACACACCGTTCACCTCTACTTTTAAATTTTATCCGTTTCAAGGGCATATCGTTACGTTTACACGTTTCTCGCTCTCTTTTACAGTATACTAATTATAATACAGGGGCATAGGGGCGTCAAAATACCGCCGCTTCTATAAATTTCGTTTGATCAGGCCGGGCGCGGGGAACCGCTCTGTAAGTGCCTATTGTTCCAGCAGAAGGGGGAAAAAAGATGAAATACGTCATTATTGGCGGAGATGCCGCCGGCATGAGTGCAGCCATGCAGATCTACCGGCAGGATGAGAACGCAGAGATTGTTACGCTTGAAGCCGGGGAAGTGTATTCCTACGCCCAGTGCGGACTTCCATACATACTCGGGGGTGAAGTCGAAGACAGCTCGAATTTAATTGCCCGCGATGTTGATACGTTTCGGGAAAAGTACGGCATCGATGCCCGGGTGAATCACGAGGTTACCGGTGTCAATGCGGATAAAAAAGAAGTGATGGGCACACGCACCGACACGGAGGAATCGTTTCAAATTTCGTATGATAAACTGCTGATCGCTTCCGGCGGGCGTCCGCTCCTGCCCAACTGGCCGGGCCGGGAGCTCGAGGGCGTCCATACGTTAAAAACGATTCCGGACGCCGAAACGATCAAAGCGGAGCTCGTTAACGTGGACCATGTTACTGTTGTAGGAGGCGGCTACATCGGCCTTGAAGTGGCAGAAAACTGTATTCATGCCGGGAAAAAAGTGACGCTCGTGCAGCGCGGCGACCAGCTTGCGGGCATATTCGACCCTGACATGGCAGCGCATATTGCCGAAGAAGCGGAAGCAAACGGCATTGAACTGCTTTTCGGGGAAAACATTCAGCGTCTGTCAGGCAGCAGCCGGGTGGAAGCCGTCCATACGGAGCAGCGGGTGGTTAAAACTGACGCGGTAATTGTCGGCGTTGGCCTTCGCCCGAATACGGAGATGGTGTCCAAATGCGGTCTGTTCCGGCACGGCAACGGTGCTCTCCAGGTGAATCGCTATATGGAGACCAATGTCCCCGGCATTTATGCCGCTGGAGACTGTGCTACCCAGTTCCACCGGATTAAGGAAATCGATGATTATCTTCCGCTCGGAACGCATGCCAATAAACAAGGACGGGTTGCCGGGCTCAACATGGCCGGAAGCGTAAAGTCCTTTAAAGGCGTGACCGGGACGTCTATTCTCCGCTTTTTTAGTTTAACGCTCGGCAAAACCGGTATTTCTGAAGCGGAAGCTGCCGACATGCGTTTTCCTTACCGCAGCCAAACACTTACTACATCGAGCCATGCCGGCTATTTCCCGGGAAATAGCAAGCTTCATATTAAAGTGACGTACTGTCCGGACACCGGCATTATCCTCGGCGGCCAGCTTATCGGCGGGGACGGCACCGATAAACGGCTCGACGTTCTAGCAACCGCTCTCTTTCACCGTATGACCATCGCTGAATTTGAAGACCTGGATTTAAGCTATGCCCCTCCGTACAACAAGGTATGGGATCCACTGCAACAGGTGATCCGGCGTGCGAAATAACTTCACTGTACTGAACAAAACAAGCCAACCAGCATTGCACCGGTTGGCTTGTTCTCTTTTTACAGAGCAATAGGCGGATTGGCATGGCATCTTCGGCATACCGGATAATAGGAGTCATTGCCGCCGATATGAATCTGCTCCCCTGTATAAATCGGGCGCCCCTCGCCGTCGAGCCTTAAATTCATGACTGCTTTTTTATGGCAGAACCAGCAGATGGTTTTCATTTCCTCAATTTTGTCCGCGTACAGCAGCAAATGCTTGCTGCCTTCAAACAGCTCATTTTGAAAATCGTTTTTCAGCCCAAAGCTCATCACTGGAATATCGAGGTTGTCTACAATTTCTGCCAGTTGAATGATGTGCTCCTGGGAAAGAAACTGTGCCTCATCCACGAGAATACAGAACGGACGCTCCGCTTCTTTTCGCACGATATCGTAAATGTTTGTTTCTTCAAAAATTGGAACGGCTTCGCGCTCCACTCCGATTCTGCTCGCTACAAACCCGACACCGCGCCGGTCATCAAGACCAGAAGTGAAGATCAGCACCGGTTTATTCTGCTCTTCATAATTATGGGCCACCTTTAAAATTTCGATGGACTTGCCGCTGTTCATTGTGCCGTATTTAAAAAATAATTGCGCCATATTAGTCTCCCCTGCTTATCAACATCTGTTTGTTACATAAAAAAGGCGGAAGCCGCAGCTTCCGCCTTTACCCAACCATTGTGCTTAGCGGTTGTATTTTCTTTTGAACTTGTCCACACGGCCGCCGGCAGTATTCTGCTTCTGCTTACCGGTATAGAACGGGTGGGAGTCGGAGCTTACCTCAATTTTGATTACTGGGTACGTGTTTCCGTCTTCCCATTCGATGGTTTCCGACGAGCTTTCTGTCGAACCGCTCAAGAACTTGAATCCCGTACTTGTATCCATAAACACAACTTTATGATATTCCGGATGCACCTGTTGTTTCATAGCTGGTCACTTCCTTTCGATTCTTCTCTTTTTCACACATAACGAGATTATAACAACTTCCCCGAAATTTATCAATCGTTCATTTCGGTTATTTCTTTCCGGTCGTTACTTTTCCCTGTTTATCTTTTTGAAGTTCTTCAAAAAATTCTTCGTTCGTCTTGGTCTGTTTGATGCGCCGGATAAAGTGATCCACAAAGTCCGGGGAATCGTTCATGGTTTTGCGGATCGCCCATAAATTATCCAGGTGCTCCTTAGAAACGAGCAGTTCTTCCTTCCGGGTACTCGAGCGGCGGATGTCGATTGACGGGAAGATACGACGCTCGGCCAATCGGCGGTCAAGGTGGAGTTCCATGTTGCCGGTGCCTTTAAATTCTTCATAAATCACATCATCCATCCGCGATCCGGTTTCTACAAGAGCTGTCGCTAGAATGGTCAGGCTTCCGCCTTCTTCAATATTGCGCGCTGCTCCGAAAAAACGCTTCGGACGGTGAAGCGCCGCCGGGTCAATACCACCGGAGAGCGTACGTCCGCTCGGTGGCAGTACAAGGTTATATGCTCTTGCAAGACGGGTAATGCTGTCGAGCAGAATGACGACATCCTTTTTATGCTCCACAAGGCGCATTGCCCGTTCGAGTACAAGCTCCGAAACCTTAATATGATTTTCCGGCACTTCGTCAAACGTCGAACTAGCCACGTCCCCGTCGACAGAACGCTCAATGTCTGTTACTTCCTCCGGGCGCTCGTCCACAAGCAGCACAATCAGTTCGGTTTCCGGATGGTTTTCGGTGATGCTGTTGGCTATTTCTTTCAGCAGCGACGTCTTACCGGCTTTGGGTGGAGCTACAATAAGTCCGCGCTGGCCGAAGCCGACCGGGGTAATCAGGTCGATAATCCGGGAAGAAGCACGATTTGGATGGGTTTCCATCTGCATACGCTCCTCCGGGTACAGCGGGGTCAAAGCAGGAAAATGTGGTCGCTCCTTCGAAGAGTCCGGATCTTCCCCGTTGACCGCCTCCACCTGCAGGAGGCCGTGGTAGCGCTCTGAATCCTTCGGCGGCCGTACTTTGCCGGAAACCTTATCCCCGTTTCTTAGATCAAAACGGCGGATCTGGGACGCAGAGATGTAAATATCTTCCGTACTGGGCAGGTAGTTGATTGGGCGCAAAAAACCATAGCCTTCTGTCTGGATAATTTCGAGCACGCCTTCCATAAACATCAGGCCGTCTTTTTCTGCCTGCCCCTTTAAGATCGCAAACACAAGCTCCCGTTTGTTTAATTTGCTGTAATACGATACCTTGTATTCTTTGGCGAGCCGGTACAATTCTTTCAGCGTCATTGTTTCGAGCTCTGCGATGTTGACTGCCAATGCCGTCACCACTTTCTTTTTCTATTCTGAATGCGGACAAATTAATCGTGTATATTAGTTTTATTAACGTGAAGAAACACTTACACTTTGCGAATGTAAGCTGTCTTTTTTATTTCTGTTATGGTTTTCCTGCACAGCGTGTTGGGATAAATGAAAGATAAGAAAAGGAATGGGTTCCCTACGTTCATGAAGCGTTGAAGCAGATATGCCTTCACTCTGCATAAAGGAGAGGAGAACTGTTGAATGGCCGTACATATATTATAAATACAGATTGTACTTCATTATTTTAACTTTGAATGCCTCTGTCTGCAAGCAAAATTATCAGTTTAACATGCTTCCTGCATCAAATAAGAAGAGGCCAGATCTCTCCGGCCTCTCCCCGTGCTATTCGTCTCTAATGACAAAATCTGGCTTTTTCTGCACGTTGTGCTTGCCGTCAACAAAGCGGACCGTCCCTGATTTTGCCCGCATAACGAGGGACTGAGTTGTAGCCTTGGAGCTTTTGAAATTCACGCCCTTCAGCAGTTCGCCCTCTGTTACCCCGGTAGCGGCGAAAATGCAGTCCTCTCCGCCCACCAGGTCCGGCATGAGAAGCGGCCGGTTGACATCATCAATGCCCATTTCTGTGCACCGGGCCAGCTCATCGTCGTTCTGGGGAAGAAGCTTGCCCTGCATTTCCCCTCCCAGGCACTTGAGACCGACAGCAGCGATTACTCCCTCCGGCGCTCCTCCGGAGCCCAGCAGTATGTCTACACCTGTTTCATCAAAAGCCGTATTAATCGCCCCGGCCACGTCCCCGGCCGGGATCAGTTTAATGCGGGCGCCGGTGTCGCGGACCTCCTGAATCAGCTTGGCATGACGCTCTCTGTCTAAAATAGTGACAACTACATCTTCGATATCCTTGCCTTTTGCCTTTGCTACAGCATGCAGGTTATCTGCGACCGGTGCATCGATATCTATTTGCCCGATCGCTTCAGGGCCTACTGCAATTTTATCCATGTACATATCGGGCGCATGAAGAAGCCGTCCATGGTCAGCAATAGCAAGCACTGCCAGGGCGTTCCATGAGCCGCTGGCAACAATTTCTGTGCCTTCAAGCGGATCTACCGCTACATCAACTCTCGGGCCGAAGCCTGTGCCGAGTTTTTCTCCAATGTAGAGCATCGGGGCTTCATCCATCTCCCCTTCACCGATTACGACGGTGCCCTTCATTGGAATTGTGTCAAATACGTCACGCATGGCGCTGGTTGCAGCGTCGTCAGCCTCGTCCTTCTTGCCCCGGCCCATCCAGCGGGCAGAGGCTTGCGCTGCTGCTTCCGTAACTCGTACCAGCTCCATCGATAAACTTCTTTCCATTGTTACATTCCCCCAGGCTTATGAATTTTGAATTTCCTGCATTTCCTGTTCGCTGATGGTTTCCAAGCGGACCTCAGCGCCTAAATAACGCAATTTATGTTCGATTTTTTCATATCCCCGGGCCACATGTTCAAACCCGGTGATAACGGTCCTGCCGTCGGCCATCAACCCGGCCACGATTAATGCGGCGCCTGCTCTCAGATCGCTCGCCGTTACCTGAACGCCCTGAAGGTCCGCCGGACCCCGCACAATTGCCGTTCCTTCACTTGTGGTTACCTCTGCTCCCATTCGTGCAAGCTCATCCACATGCTTGAACCGGGACGGATAGATGGTGTCGTGAACGATTGTTTTTCCTTCAGCTCTCGTCATAAGTGCCGTAAACGGCTGCTGCAGATCGGTCGGAAAGCCGGGGTAGACGAGTGTTTTTAACTGGACTGCCTGCAGGCGGTCTACCCCGGTAACCCGGACTGAATTGTCAAACCATTCAACGCCCGTTCCTGTTTCCCGGAGTTTTGCCGTTAACGCTTCTAAATGATCCGGGATGACGTTGTCTATCACTACTTCACTTCCCATAGCCGCACCGGCAATCATATACGTTCCTGCCTCGATCCGGTCGGGAATAATCGAATGAGTGCATCCGTTTAATTCTTCTACACCGTCAATGCGGATCACGTTTGTTCCTGCGCCTTTAATATTTGCCCCCATATTCGTCAGAAGCGTGGCTACATCGATGATTTCCGGCTCTTTCGCGGCATTTTCGATGACTGTCTGCCCCTTGGCCATCACCGCTGCCATCATAATATTAATGGTCGCGCCGACACTCACTACGTCTAGATAAATACGGGCCCCTTTCAGCTCTTTAGCGTAAATATGGAGCGAACCGTGTTCATTTTCGACCGTGGCACCTAAAGCTTCAAAGCCTTTAATGTGCTGATCAATCGGCCGCGGGCCCAGGTAGCATCCACCAGGCATGCCGATGACCGCTTTTTTGAACCGGCCGAGCATCGCTCCCATCAGATAGTAGGAAGCACGCAGCTTTTTTACTTTGCCATTTGGCATCGGCAGCGGACGAACGTTTTTCGCATTGATTTTCATTCGGTGATTTTCTGTTTTTACATTCGCTCCAACGCCCTGCAAAATCTCTGCCAGGGTATCTATGTCATCAATGTCCGGAAGGTTTTCCAGGGTGACGTGGCCATTTGCCATTAAAGCAGCCGGCACTAAGGCCACCGCACTGTTTTTTGCCCCGCTGATCGACACCCTTCCTTCCAAAGGCCTGCCGCCTTCAATGATCATTTTCTGCATGTAATCATCCTCTACAGTCATTTTCCGGAATCCACAGCTAGTTTATATGAACCGGTATGTAAAAGCTGCATCCTGCAGCAGTGCTTGCCAGATGCTGCTTCTTTTCGGCTATTTGTGACCTACTAATTAACAAAAGTGTTTTCTTTTTTTAGCATAGATGTTTTTCCACTTATTAGCAAGAGAATTTGGCTGAATTTTCATACAAAAAAAGCTTCTGCAGAAACGCTGCAGAAGCCTGTGCTATTGTTTTTACTGCTTGCGGTTTTCCCAGTCGTTCAGGAATTTTTCAATGCCCTGATCTGTTAATGGGTGCTTCAGAAGGCCAGGAACCACTTTAAACGGAATCGTCGCGATATGGGCACCGCGGGCCGCTGCTTCTGCTACGTGAGTGGAATGGCGCACAGAAGCAGCAATAATTTTCGTCTCGATGCCGTGAACGTTAAAGATTTCGGAAATCTCACTGATCAAATCCAGTCCGTTATGGCCGATATCATCGAGACGTCCAAGGAAAGGTGACACATATGTTGCGCCCGCTCTCGCTGCAATCAGAGCCTGCACGGAAGAAAAGACGAGCGTAACGTTTGTTTGGATATTTTCTTCTGTAAAGACCTTTACGGCCTTCATGCCTTCAAGCGTCATCGGAACTTTGACTGTAATATTCGGAGCGATTTTTGCTAGCTCCCGGCCTTCCGTAATCATGCCTTCCGCTTCAGTTGAAATAACTTCAGCGCTGACAGAGCCGTCGACAATCGCAGTAATTTCCTTTAACCGTTCGTGAAAATCGACGCCTTCTTTAGCGACCAGGCTCGGGTTTGTCGTAACGCCCGCAAGAATCCCGAGGGCGTTCGCCTCTTTAATTTCATCGACATTCGCTGTATCTACAAAAAACTGCATACATGTTCCCTCCTATTATTTGATACTCTTTATCCGGACTAAGCAAACGCTTGCAAACTATTTTACTATGAAAAGAAGAAAGTAAGGCGGAGAACAAGGCGGCCCGGCAGCGGGCCCCTTTTCTTCGCTTTTATGCTTATTAGTTATGCCTGGTTGGAAGAACCAAATTCCTGCATTTTGAACTTCACTGTTTCTTTAATCGCATCACGTGCCGGGCCGAGGTATTTACGAGGATCATACTGATCCGGCTGCTCTGCCAATACTTCACGTACCTTTGCCGCAGAAGACATCTGGCTTTCCGTGTTTACATTCACTTTTGCGTGACCGTAGCGGATCGCTTTTTTCACGTCTTCGGTCGGAATGCCTGTGCCGCCGTGCAGGACAAATGGCACCTCCACGAGCTGCTGGATTTCTTCCATGCGTGTGAAGCTGAGATTCGGCTCCCCTTTATAAGGGCCGTGCACGGAACCAAGCGCTGCTGCAAAGCAGTCGACGCCTGTCTGTTCTACAAGCTCTTTACACTCTGCCGGAATAGCATAAGCTTCTTCCGCTTCAGAAACGATCAGGTCGTCTTCCTGGCCGCCAACACGGCCAAGCTCAGCCTCTACAGATACGCCGATCGCGTGGGCTGCGTCTACGACGCGCTTAGTCATTTCGATGTTATATTCGAGCGGGTGGTGTGATCCGTCGATCATCACAGAAGTGAATCCCGCTTTCATGGCTTTCATGCAGTTCTCAAAGCTCGAACCGTGGTCGAGGTGAATGGCTACAGGCACTGTTACGTTGTATTCTTTCATTAACGCCTTTACCAGAGTAACGACTGTTTCAAAACCGCCCATGTAGCGGGCCGCGCCTTCAGAAACTCCGCAGATTACTGGAGATTTTTCCTCTTCAGCCGCCTGAAGAATAGCCTGGGTGAATTCCATGTTGTTCAAGTTGAACTGTCCTACGGCATACTGATTTTTTTGTGCTGTTTTCAGCATTTCCGTCATTGATACCAATGGCATAAAAAATATCCTCCCTCTTCGTTTCAAGCAAAATGTTTGAGCATCTTCCCATACATAGTAAATATATAAGCACACGAAAGTATCTGCAGCTTTTATGCGGGCTGCATCGAATAGTGGGTATAAAAGCGCGAAAATAGTATAATCAGGGCTTCCTTACTGACAAATACTTCTGCTTAAAAACAAACCAACTATGCTATGTAGATCTTACTCAAATTCTTTATTCATTATAGCATATCAAGCCTGGTTGTCACCCTTCTTCCGAAAGTTTGCCGATGACGCTCTTTAAGTTTTCGATATCAAAAGGCTTGGCGATATAGTAGTCCGCTCCGTTTTGCCTGGCCGCTTCCACCTGCTCCTTTTCGCCAAAGGCAGTCATTATAATTACATAGGCATCGTCAAGACGCGAAGAACTTTGGAGCTCTTTAAGCAGAGTGAGTCCGTTGATGCCCGGGAGTTTCATATCAATGATAAAAATGTCAGGCTTCCACTCCTCCACCATATGTAAAGCAAGTTCGCCGTTATGGGCTTCTTTGACGGTATAGCCTTCTTCTTCGAGCACCTCTTTCAAAAGAAGCCGGATCCCCATTTGATCATCTACAATTAACACCCGTTCCATGACACAATTCCCTCCTTCTCCACTTTCTTCTCCCTGCAGTATATATTACTATGAGGTTTATGACCACGTAAGTTTCAGCCAGGCATCAATTCCAAAGCAGAAAAGAGGATTTTTATGAAAATTTTTTCTACTCAGCTACAGGGGAAATTTCAAAGCATCATGGACCAGGAGGAGGAATTTGAGGATGCAGCGCGTTTAGCCGTACAGGCTGTACGGGGACTGGGCAGGCTCTGGATCGCGGGCTCCCCGTCTGCCCATTCGATTGCCCTGGCGCTTGCGGACCACCCTGACGCCCCCGAAGGAACGACAGCTATTGTGCCGTCTCCTGATACAGAAGCGCTGTCCGAGGTCGACCGCCTGTTTCTAATCGTTCATCCCGATGAGGGGGAGGAAATGCTTTCGTTTATCCAAACGTGCGAAGCCAGCGAAACACCTCTCATTATTTATTCACAGGATGACGCCCGGATAAATGAACTGCTCGGGCCGTTAAACTGCCATATTTCTGCGCCTTCGGCCGAGCCGGTGATTCCCGATGAAAAGGGAGAGCGCTACGGGAACCCATTTGCTTTATCAGCCTTTTTCGCCGGCCAGCTTTTCTATTTATACATTAAAGAATTATCGGATGAACTCGAATAACGCAGTTGTTTTTCCGGCCCAAAAAAGCCTGGATGGTATGCACCATCCAGGCTTGCTTTCGTGTTATTCCCCTGCAGAGTGACGAATAAATTCGCGGAACAAAGGCTGCGGGCGGGTCGGGCGGGATACAAATTCCGGGTGGAACTGCGAAGCAACAAAGTAAGGGTGGTCTGCTACTTCAATAATTTCCGCCAGACGGCCGTCGGGGCTCGTGCCACTGAAGATAAATCCGTTATTTTCAAGCTGCTCTCTGTAAGCGTTGCTGAATTCATAGCGGTGGCGGTGACGTTCGTAAACGATCTCTGCATCATCATAAGCTTCTTTTGCCCGGGACCCTTCTTTTAATTTACAAGGGTACAGACCGAGCCGAAGCGTGCCGCCAAGGTCTTCTACGTCCTTCTGCTCCGGAAGCAGATCAATGACTGCGTTCTTGGCATCAGGATGGAATTCTGCCGAACCGGCGTCGTTGATGCCGGCCACGTTTCTTGCAAACTCCACGCTTGCAAGCTGCATGCCGAGGCAAATTCCGAGAAACGGAATTTTCTGCTCCCGGGCGTAGGTAATGGCTTCAATCTTACCTTGAATGCCCCGGTCTCCAAAGCCTCCAGGCACGAGAATTCCATCAGCGTCCTTCAGGCGTTCTGCCACGTTGTCTTTATCGAGATCCTCCGACTGCACCCAGTCGATTTCAATATCTGCATCAAAGTGGTAGCCGGCATGTTTCAGCGACTCTGCTACCGACAGGTACGCATCCGGAAGAGCAACGTATTTCCCGACAAGCGCGATACGTATGGTTTTACTTAAGTTCTTTACCCGGTCGACAAGCGCAGTCCATTCAGTCATTTCCGCCGGTGGCGCTGTGAGCTTCAAGTGATCACAAACGATCTGATCCATATGCTGGCGCTGCAGTTCC
Source organism: Marinococcus halophilus (assembly GCF_900166605.1). NCBI lineage: Bacteria > Bacillati > Bacillota > Bacilli > Caryophanales > Bacillaceae > Marinococcus > Marinococcus halophilus. Next base: position 329,877 of record NZ_FVZD01000005.1, on the reverse strand, counting down.
AGCGGGATCTGGTACAGCACTTCTGCGTCTCCTGCCTCAATGACCGATTCTGATGGGACATCACAAAACGAAGCAATTTTTTCTTTCATGTTTTCCGGTACCGGTTTTTCTGTCCGAAGCACAATGATGTTCGGCTGGATACCGATGCCGCGAAGTTCTTTGACACTGTGCTGCGTCGGTTTGGATTTCATTTCCCCCGCCGCGGATAAGTAAGGAATTAATGTACAGTGTACATACATGACATTATCGCGTCCGACATCGCTTTTAATCTGGCGAATGGCCTCGAGGAACGGCAGGCTTTCAATATCCCCGACCGTGCCGCCGATTTCTGTAATTACTACATCGGCTCCTGTTTCTCTCCCGGCGCGGTACACGCGCTCTTTGATTTCATTTGTGACGTGCGGGATCACCTGCACGGTGCCCCCGAGATAGTCACCGCGCCGTTCTTTACGAATAACGGATGAGTATACTTTTCCGGTGGTGACATTGCTGTTTTTGCTGAGGTTAATATCGATAAAGCGCTCATAGTGTCCGAGATCCAGATCAGTTTCCGCTCCGTCATCTGTAACAAAAACCTCCCCGTGCTGGTACGGGCTCATTGTTCCCGGGTCCACGTTGATATACGGGTCAAACTTTTGGATAGTAACACTAAGTCCTCTGTTTTTAAGCAGTCTTCCAAGGGAAGCTGCTGTAATGCCTTTACCTAACGAAGATACAACGCCGCCAGTAACGAAAATATATTTACTCGCCATATACCTATCTGCCTCTCTTTATATAAATGTCCTTTAAAATAGTGTTTCCAGGGTCCGCGCTGTTGAACAGGCTTCCTGCGCTTTTCGATGTCCAGCTTCGGAGCCTAACCGCTCGGGGTTACTTTCCAGCCGGTTTCGGGCAGCGGGCTGCCCTGCACGTCTGGGAAGTACCTGTCGCGGTTAAGCAAGGCTCCTTCGCTTTTCTTTATTCATAAAAAAAACAAAAGTGGTGCCCTGCCACCATATGGAGGGGGCACACTTTTGTTTGTCGTTCATGCTTATATAGGTATCATTTTCACCTTTACGTCACAGCCCAAAAATGATTGTACCTATACGTGTTTCGAAAGTCAAGATATGCCCACGATAAAATTACCGCTCTTCTTCACTTTCTTCTGTATTGTCGCTTTCACTTTCTTCTTCGTCTTCCTCTTCGTCCTCGTCGTATCCTGCACCGGCATTGCCTGGCTCGAAGCCTTCGAGATCATTGTCATCAAAAGTGTCTTCATCGGCATCATCTTTTTTAGAGATGGCGTCCAGATCATCGGAGATGTCTACCAGGTCGTCATCATACGTTTCTTCTTCCGGATCGATCTCATCGGCAAGTTCATCTGAGCCCTGCACAGTATGGCTCAGTTCTTCATCTGACTGATCAAGAGGATACCATCCGCGAAGTCCCCAGTGGTTTTCACCCAGATGCACAAACCGTCCATCCAGATTCATGGAGGTAAACAACTTGATCATCCGGCTTTTTCTTTCTTCCTCCGTGTACCCTTTTAGCTCTGTCAGACGATCCATGACTCTTGTGTAGCCTGATGCTCCGCCCTCTTCTTCAAGAATCATATACGCCAGTTCCATCGAAGACATTTCCCGTACTTTTTCTTCGCTTAACTCATTTATTTTCACAGCTTCATCGCTCCTTTTCACGAACATGCCCTTATACTACTATCTTTATATTAATCGCTTCATCGCTACGAAAATTCATACCTAAAATTATAAACATATTTTGAAGGAAAATTCCATAATTATTATTCAATTCTTCCTGACAGAATTTCCTTCCTGCCTGTTTAATCATTCTCCAACGGAGCCCAGCCGTTCTGCCGCTGATTTGTGATAAGGGAAACAAGTACAAACGCTGCCAGGGAAAAAAGAACGGGCATCACTACTTCATGCATCCCAAGCCACCCCGGAAGCCAGATCGAAATAACCATGTAAGAGGCAATGCCGGTAACCATTGCAGACAGCGCTCCCCAGCCGTTTGCTTTTTTCCAGTATAACCCTAAAACGATTGGCCATATAAACGCTGCTTCAAGCCCTCCAAAAGCAAACAGATTCAGCCAGATTAAAAATTCCGGCGGACTCCATGAAATAGCTACGACAATAATGCCAACTGCGGCCGTAACAATCAGGCTCAGCAGACGTATTCTGTGTTCCCGGGCATCAGGTTTTACGTAGTTGATGTACACATCTTTTACTACCGAGGAGCTGATCATCAAAAGCAGAGAATCCACGGTGCTCATGATGGCAGCCATTGGCGCTGCTAGTACGATGCCCGCCAGCCATCCGGGAAGGACGGTCATCGTAAGCTCCGGCATAACGGTATCAGCAACTTCAATGCCCGGGACGACGACACGTCCCATAACTCCGGCCATATGCATGCCAAACATCATAAAAGCAACTACCGCCGTTCCGATCAGAAGCGCACGGTGCATAGCAGCCGAGCTTTTATACGACATCGCGCGGACAGCCACCTGAGGCAGCCCGACGACCCCCACACCGACTAAAATCCAGAAGGAAGAAACGTAAAGCGCGGTTAAGTCCCCGTCCGCCCCGAATGGTGTAACGAGATTCGGATTTTCCTGATACAGGGAAGTCATAATATTGTTCATGCCACCGCCGGCTATCAGCGTCGCGGTGAAAATAATTAATGTTCCAACTACCATAATAATACCCTGGACTGCGTCAGTGACTACCACCGCCCGGAAGCCTCCAATAATGACATAAAACAGCACGGCCGCAGCAAAAAGGAACAGGGACGCCTGATAGCTCATGCCTGTCACCGATTCGATGAGCCTGGCTCCGCCGACCCACTGGGCAGCCATGGCAGAAAATAAAAAGATCACAATGCTGAACGCCCCTAAAATAACGACCAGCCCGTTGTTGTAGCGGGAGCGGAGGAAATCCACAAGGGTCACAGCCTTGTACCGGCGGGCCATGACGGCAAAACGCTTGCCAAGGATCATCAGCGTGAAATAGCCGGTAACCACCTGGGCCATGGATAAAAGCACCCAGCCAAGCCCGCGGTCATAAGCAATTCCAGGGCCCCCGACAAAGCTGCTAGCACTGCCATATGTCGCGACCATCGTCATCGCAAGCACCAGGCCGCCGAGTTCACGGCTTCCTAAGTAATAGTCATGAAGAAAAGAAGCGGCTCCCGACCTTTTTTTGGCCGACCAAATACCGATTAAAAATGTAAATAGTAAAAATACGACTAATGGGATAATCACTTCTATATTCATTTGTCTTCCTCCTGGTCAAGAGGAATATCACGCAGTACATATTTTACGACAAACCATAGAGTGAGGAGTAAAAGAACCGGTCCGAGCACACAGCTGTAAAAAAGCCAGTCAGGCATGCCAAGTATGTATTGATAATTCTGCGGGTCTCTGCCTCCAAGCCCGTATGCAAAACCAAACCACCAGATAAAATGGCCGACAGCAATAGCAACACCAAGAAGCGCTTCCCTCGCTGTGAGCTCCTGCAGCTTCCTCTCTTTTTCTTCCAGGCTCATGACCATCCTCCATTTTTTCGTTCTATCAAAAACTTCAATTAGTTTAGCTGATTTACCAGTATGCTGCAACCTTATTGACAAATCGTTCCTCTTTCACGAAAATATACGTAATATGCCTGTATTTTCAAACAACGTTTAATTACTATAAAAAAGGGTATTATATTTTAATAAAGTTAAAGGTGTTGATGTAAATGGCTGGCGAAAAACAATTCGACCAATTCGAACCCGGAGAGGTAGTTCATTACGAGGGGTATGAAATGAAAGTCATTTCTGAATTTGAACGCACAGTTATTGTGGAATTCAGTGATTACCCAATTGTAGGAAAAGAAGAAGAGTTTCCTTACCACCGCATCGTCCTCTTAAAAAATGAAGTAACCCATTAAAATAATCATTTATTAAGTGCAAAGCTGCTTTCTCACAATAGAGGAGCAGCTTTAAAATTTGGCCAAAGGTCTCCGGGAATCTATTTTTGGAGGTCTTTGTTTATGACCTCAAAATAAAAAGGCGGCTCAAAGCTTTAAAGGACGATAGCCTTCACTATCAGAGCCGGTCTTGCTTTTGGGCATTACTTATATTTCTTTAATTGTTATTTGGTCAATTTCAACCTTTTTGCCAGGGGTGTCAATGTGTAACCATGGATGACTACCGTAATAAACACAAGTGCCAGCGTCATTGGGAGTATCCGCTCCGCATCCGTAAAACCTGCTTCCACCAATATTGTCTGAAAATAGCCGCTGACAGTCAAAGCAACAACACCACGCGGGGCGATCCAGCCAATAAAGGCTTTTTCCCCCAGGCTCACTTTTGTGTTCGCTAAGCCTATCCAGACTGACAGCGGCCGCACAACCAACATCATTAGAAGTACGAACCCGATGATCCGGATATCCCATAGCTCCATTAATTCTGTTCGCGTAAGAGAAGAAGTTAACAAAACAAATACAGCACTGATAAACAACGTTGATATGTTCTCTTTAAAATGGCGTATGTTATTTAAGATAGGAACATTCAACCCCCTGTTGGCCAGGGTAATACCCATGGCTGTCACAGCCAGTAATCCACTCTCTTCCATGATCAAATCCGAGACCGCAAAGATAAAAATAACCAGTGCAAACATCATAGGCGCCTGCATATCGACGGGGATTATAGATCGCCGGAAGGAATAGCTGGTCCCAAGCCCAGCCCCTATTCCTAAAACGAGAGCTGTAAATGCTCCCAAAATGTAGACTCCGAGAGCAGCAGAATCTATGACTCCGCTTGCCGCCAAGCCAATTTGAAGAGCAAATAAAGCCGCCAGGGCGCCCATGGGATCGACAATAATCCCTTCCCAACGGAGCATCCTATCAGGTCTTTCTTTTAAATTGGCATTCTTTAATAAAGGGGTAATAACCGTAGGGCCCGTAACAATAAACAATCCGCCTATGACAAAAGCGGTCACCCAGGACAAGCCAACTACCACGTTGGCAATGACCGCTGTTAAAAGCCAGGATATTAACGGCACTAACGTGTACATCCGCCTGACCGGTCCTTTAAAATGAAAAATTTCCCTTCGATCCAAGCTTAGACTTCCTTCGAACAGAATAATCGCAACGGCTAAAGAAATAATCGGCTCAAGCAAATCCCCAAACAATTGATCCGGATGAATCAAGTTTATCCCCGGGCCAATAAATAACCCCATCAGGGTCATCCCTACGATAGCAGGTATCCCCCACCTCCATGAAAGCCATTGGGCAATCATACCAATCAACAATACTAGCGAAATCCCTAAAGTTATCAATCGATGGAAGACACCTCCCCCGCTTTTCAGGCCCGCACGATGCGGGTCAGTTCGACGTTTAGTCAGCCGTGTTTCTCCCTGTCCAGCTCCGCCTCCCAGCCGTCCGGTCCATTGGCTTCATCCTTGTTTCACCGTCTAACGACGCTTCCAACAAGGCTTACACCAGCCGTCCGGGGCCTGCGAATGCAGGTCAGTTCGATGTTGTTACGAAAGTAACGGTTTTAATCGAACTTCCTCCATATAAGTCGGCTCCGCTTTTCAGGCCCGCACGATGCGGGTCAGTTCGACGTTGCTACAGGACGTAGCGGTTTTAGTCGAACATCATTACATCTCCTTCTCCATAATCAGCATTGGTATCTGATAGCCGCCGAATTCCCCCTGCAGCTTTTCTTTTTTCTCAAATCCCTGCGCTTCGTAAAACTTCTGCCCGCGCGTGTTTTTTTCTTCTATATAGACGCGGATCTTTTTAGCATTCGGCTCTTCCATCAGCGTCTCGTCAAACAGCTGTTTTCCAATTCCCCGGCTTTGATAATCAGGAAGCAAATACATCGCAGACATTTTACAACTTCGTTTATCATCGATCGGTCCTAAATCAGAAAATCCTACGACTTCCCCATCCACTTCAGCTACTTTGGACGTATGCCCCGAGATCCGGCGCATTAACATCTCATCGTTATAAGCCTGGCTTAAATACATCTCCTGGGCCGGCAGCGGAATAATACCTTCATAAGCATCATGCCAACAGTCTCTTGCTACTTCACGGATTCGGTCCAAATCTTTGTATTCCATCGGACGGATAATAACAGCCATATCGCTTCCTCCTTTTGCATAGTAGCACGTCTTCCTATAGTTTTCTCGTTTTACCACTATTTACCCTCCCTGTGTACAATAAAAACCGTACAGACATCTCCTATTTTTTGCTTGACGTTTGTCATTTCCAGTTGTATAACTATTATGTAAGCGTATTCAACATTATTTAGGGGATGACATCATGATTACTTTTATCATCGCAGTAGCGTTACTAATTATCGGCTATTTTACATACGGCGCTTTTATTGAAAAATTATTTACCGCCAACGATAAGCGGGCGACCCCCGCCTTCACTAAACAGGACAACGTCGACTACCTTCCCATGGGAACGAAGCGGAACTCCATGATTCAGCTGCTGAACATCGCTGGCGTCGGCCCAATCTTCGGCCCGATTATGGGTGCTCTATACGGCCCTGTTGCTTTTTTATGGATTGTGTTTGGCGCTATTTTCGCTGGCGCAGTGCATGATTATTTAACCGGCATGATTTCCATCCGCAACGGCGGAGCCCACCTTCCGCAGCTTGCCGGAAAATTTCTTGGAAAGTCGATGAAGCATATTGTAAATGGATTTTCTGTTCTTCTTTTATTGTTAGTTGGAACCGTTTTCGTCACTGCTCCTGCGGAGCTCCTGAGCGGAATACTTCCTGCAGGCATCGGCCTTGCTGTTATTATTACAGTTATTTTCGCCTATTATACTCTCGCAACAATCCTTCCAGTAGATAAAATCATCGGGAAAATTTACCCGATTCTTGGGGCGCTGCTTCTACTCAGCGCTGTCGGTATCGGTGGCGGGCTCATTGTCCAGGGGCAGCCGATTCCGGAGCTTTCGTTCCAGAACATGCACCCTGATCAGGCACCTATTTTTCCGCTGCTCTTTCTAACAATTTCCTGCGGGGCTATTTCAGGCTTCCATGCCACCCAGACGCCAATCATTTCCCGGACCACCGAAAATGAAGGCAGTGGGAGAAAAATTTTCTATGGCATGATGATTGCCGAAGGCATCATCGCCATGATTTGGGCCGCTGCTGCCATGAGCATTTTCAATGGGGTAAACCTGAATGAAATTATCGCTGCCGGTGGACCGGGAGCGGTCGTAAGCGAGGTTTCGATGACGATGCTTGGCGCTGTCGGCGGTACGCTCGCCGTCATCGGGGTTATAGTGCTTCCAATCACATCCGGTGATACCTCGTTCAGAAGTGCCCGGATGATTATTGCCGATTACTTTCGGATCAACCAAAAGAAAATGCCAAACCGGCTGTGGATCGCGCTTCCGTTGTTTGTTGCTTCGTTTGCTTTGACAAACATGGACTTTACCATTTTATGGCGGTATTTTTCCTGGGCTAACCAGTCGACCGCTATGATCGCCCTGTGGGTGGGGGCCATGTATCTCGTACTTGCCGGCAAAAATCACTGGGTCGCTTCCATTCCAGCCACCTTTATGACTATGGCAACGTTCACCTACATTTTAAACGCCCCCATCGGCTTCGGGCTGCCAATGGAATTAAGCTATATGATTGCAGCCATAGGAACGCTCGTTGTGATCGCCCTATTTGTTAAACGGGCCCGCGCCTACATGGGAACCAAATTCCCAGTCGACGAGCAGATCGAATCGACATATGAAAAAGCACCTGCCAAAGCATAATAAAAAGGCACCTCCCGCCCCGGGTGGTGCCTTTTTATTACATCGTTTCCGGCGCATTTACGCCGATAAGATCCAGACCGTTCTGAACCGTCGTCTGGACTGCCTTCGCCAGCACGAGTCTTGCCTGGGTTTTAGGCTCGTCTTCCGCGTCCATGACGCGGTCTGCGTTGTAGAAGCTGTGAAAAGCAGAAGCCAGCTCATGGAGGTAGGTGGTCATGCGGTGCGGAGCGTATTTATCCGCTGCAATTGCCACTTCTTCCGGGAATTCCCCGATTTTCTTCAGCACGTCCAGTTCCTTTTCACTGTGAATTGGCGTCAAATCTGCCCGGGGGTCAAAGATAATGCCGCGCTCCTCCGCCTGACGGAAAATGCTGCAAAGACGGGCATGGGCGTACTGTACATAGTATACTGGGTTTTCGTTCGACTGCGATTTGGCCAAACTCAAATCAAAGTCCATATGTGTGTCCGGGCTTCTCATTGCAAAGAAATACCGGGTAGCATCGATGCCGACTTCCTCCATCAGGTCCTTCAGCGTTACGGCCTTGCCAGTCCGCTTGCTCATTTTCACGCGCTCGCCGTTCTCAAACAGATTTACCATCTGAATGATCTGCGTTTCAAGCTGTTCTTTATCATGACCGAGCGCCTGCACTGCTGCCTCCATCCGCGGAATATAGCCGTGGTGGTCCGCTCCCCAGATATTAATAACTTTTTCAAACCCGCGATCAAATTTGTCCCGGTGATACGAAATATCCGGCAGCAGGTACGTGTAGGTACCGTCGTTTTTCACGAGCACCCGGTCTTTATCGTCTCCGTACCGGCTCGAGCGGAACCATACCGCCCCCTCCTCTTCGTACGTCTCGCCCTGGTCGTGCAGATACTGCAGGGTTTCTTCAACATTGCCGTTTGTGTAAAGGGAGGTTTCCGAATACCATACGTCAAAACGGACTCTGAATTTTTCAAGGTCCTGCTTCAGCTTTTCAATTTCGCGCTTCAGGCCGTACTCACGGAAAAATTCGAGCCGTTCTTCTTCCTCGACGCGGATGAACCGGTCACCCTGCTCACTGGCCAGTTCTTCGCCAAACTGGCGCACATCTGCCCCCTGATAGCCGCCTTCAGGCATTTCCATTTCCATGCCAAGGGCTTCGAAATACCGACTTTCGACTGATCTTGCCAGATTTACGATCTGATTGCCGGCATCGTTAATGTAATATTCACGCGTCACATCATAGCCGGCGAAGTCCAGAATATTGCAGAGTGAGTCCCCCACAGCCGCGCCGCGGGCGTGGCCAAGATGGAGATTGCCGGTCGGGTTCGCCGATACAAATTCCACCTGAACCTTCTTCTGATTTCCAACGTCAGAACGGCCATAGTCCGCTCCCTGATTAAGCACTTCCGGAATTACATCGATCAAATAACGGTTATCCATGAAAAAGTTAATAAAGCCGGGCCCTGCAATTTCAATTTCTTTAACAGAGGCTTTATCCGTGTTCAAGTGGTTTACGATGTCTTCGGCAATGGCCTTTGGCGCTTTTTTTGCCACGCTTGCGAGCTTCATTGCTGCATTGGACGCAAAGTCCCCGTGGCTTTTTTCCTTCGGGGTTTCGAGTACAATTTCCGGGACCTCCTCTTCCCGGGCAAGCCCTGCTGCTTCAATTGCCGCCGCAATTTCTGTTTTTAGCTGTTCTTTCACCTGATCCATTATATTCATATGCTCATGCGTCCTCCTCAATAACGATCGAAATTTCGTAACGCCCTACCGGCGTTCCCTGCAACACTAGCCGGTAATGAAAATCAATATGCATCATCCAGCCGAGATTGGCTTTCGTTATAGCCAGATGATCTGTTACCGCTTCTGTATGAAGACGGCCGTAGCCCATATCGTAGGTGCCTTCGGTACGTTCACCGTACGCGTATACCTGTCGCATGGCCACGGCCCCGCTTCGGAGTACCATAACCTCCGCATTTCCGATTTTCAGTGTGGTCTGTACTTTCCCTATGCCTTCGAGCTCTTCTTCAAAACGGACATACGTCCATTCCTGTTTTTCATACATTTCACCATCTGCGTTCAGCTGAATGGTTTCACGTTCGTCTTCCTGCTGCATGTTGGTCGTCATAGCGACTTTTACCGGGGTCTTCGCTGTGTCTGCCACGATGAGCCACCTTTCTCTATGCCTGCATGTACTCGCTTTTAACGTTCCGGTTAATCACTGTCTTATTTTAACACGTCTTCGCGCATTGAGAAGGGAAAATTGATCAATTGAAAAGCCCGGGCACGAAAAAGCTCCCCTGCCGGAGCAGAGAAGCTTTGATTACCCTTTTACCGAGCCTGCAAGCAGCCCGCGGACAAAGTATCTTCCTAGTACAATATAGACAATCAGCGTTGGCAGGGCCGCAAGCATAGCACCAGCCATCTGCACGTTCCACTGCACGATCTGGCTGCCGGATAAATTCTGCAGCGCCACCATAACCGGTTGACTGTCTGCGTTTGTGATCGTTACTGCAAACAAAAATTCGTTCCAGATGTTTGTAAACTGCCAGATGGCTACCACTACAAACCCTGTAATGGACAGCGGAATGATAACGCGCCGAAATATCTGCAGAAAACCAGCGCCATCAATTTTCGCTGCCTCGATCATTGTATCGGGAATGTTGGCGTAGAAGTTTCTAAACATCAGGGTGGTGATCGGCAGACCGTATACAACATGGGTGAGAATCAGCCCCGGAATCGAGTTGTACAATTCGATGGTTCTGAGAAACTGAATCAGTGGAATCAGGATACTCTGATACGGAATAAACATCCCAAACAGCAGGACGGTAAAGAGAATTTCCGACCCTTTAAACTTCCATTTGGACAATACGTACCCGTTCATTGCCCCGAGCAGCGCGGATAAAATCGTTGCTGGAATAACCAGATACAGGCTGTTAGCCAGATTCGGAGCCAAAGCACTAAAGGCTTCTGCGTAGCTTGAAAAGTCAATCGCTGTCGGGAACGCCCACATCGTAGCGAGACTCACTTCATCGAGCGGCTTCAGGCTGGTTACTACGATAACGTAGATAGGCGATAAAAACAGAAGCGACATGAAAATGGCGAGTGCGTATTTGAACACCGGCGTTAATCGAATGGCCATCAGCCCTCCCTCCTTCGATTGGCGAGTAAGTACGGTACGATGAATACGGCGACCAGGATGAGCATAACCATTGCAATGGCCGCCCCGTTTGCATAGTAGTTAGCCCGGAATGTTGTTTCGAACATATACACACCCGGAACATCGGTCACAAAGTTCGCACCCGAACCAGTCATGGCGTACACAAGGTCAAAGATTTTCAGCGAAATGTGGGCCATAATGATAACGACACTTACGGTAATCGGCAGAAGCAGCGGAATGACTACCTTCATGTATACTTTCCACTCCGACGCCCCGTCGACCCGGGCGGCTTCCCGGAGCTCCTCCGGAATGCCCCGCAGGCCGGCCAGATACATCGCCAGGGAAAAACCGGTCATCTGCCAGACAGCCGCAATAACCAGCGCGATGATGGCGACCGGGAGGCCAAACTCAATACTGCCCCACTGAAAGCCCCCCAGAATCGTTGTATCGGTGTACCAGAGCGGCTGTATGCCAAAAAACGCCAAAAACGTATTGTAGCCCGTAGACGGGTTTAACAGCCACTGCCATACAACGCCCGTTACAACAAAGGACAGCGCCATTGGAAAAAGAAAAATATTGCGGAAAAGCGTTTCTGCTTTTAATTTCTGGTCAATAAGCACGGCCAGTCCCAAACCGCTCACGATCACAAATCCGATAAATAATAGAGTGAAAAACAATGTGTTTCTTAAATCCGCTTGAAAACGGAAGTCCTGGAATAAATAAATATAGTTTGCAAGCCCGGCAAACGAAAAATCGGGCGTCAGGCTGTTCCAGTTACTAAGTGATACGTACCCCGTCCAGCCGATAAATCCGTATACAAATACAGCGACCAGTAAAAACGAGGGAGCGATAAACGCCACGGCCCACCAGCGGTCCTTGACTGCCTTTTTACGTTTCACCCGATCTTTTGCTGCTGCTTTGTCTATTACTTCGTCGGCCATCTTCCATCCCTCCTTTGAACAAAAGAAGCCCGGCACCGCTTGTACCGGCACGGGGCTTCTTTCTGTTAACCATCCTATTGTTGTTCTTCATCCAGTGCTGTCTGCATCGATTCCATCAGTTTTTCTTCATCGCCCTGGGTAACGAAGATATTTACTGCCTGGTTCGCTTTAGTCACAAAGCCCTCAGAGGCAGCTGAACCGTGCGCAAGACTTGGCGTAAGCGAGGTTTCCTGGAAATCTTCCATTGTGTCCTGTCCGTATTCGTCATATTTAGATTCGTCCGCGTCCACTCGTGCCGGGATCGACCCTTTTAACGGATTGAACGTGTCCTGGCCTTCCTTCGAACCGAGGACACTCAGGAATTCTTTTACCTGCTCCGGATTTTCAACTCCTTTTGGCAGGCCGAACGTATCAGTGATAACCATGAACTCTTCTGAAGTGCCAGGGAACGGCGTGTAGCCGAAGCCTTCATTTACTTCGAGTCCAAGGTCATTTACAAAGTAGCCTTTTGCCCAGTCGCCCATATTAATCATGGCAGCTTCGCCATCTGCAACCATTTGCGCTGAATCCTGCCAGTTTCTCGAAGCATGATCTTCGTTGACATATTCAAGCATCTGCCCGAACTGCTCGGTAGCTGTTGCTACGCGCTCATCATCAAAGCCGACTTCTCCTTCCCAAAGAGCTTCATAGTCCTCTGGACCAAGATTAGCAAGGAGCAGGTTTTCATAAATCTGTGTAGCCGGCCATGATTCTTTATCGCCCATCGCAAGCGGGGTCACCCCTGCTGCTTCAAGCTCTTCTGCGACTTCAAAAAATTCGTCGATATCACTTGGGGGCTCAATGTCGTTCTCTTCAAACACTTCCATGTTGTAAAACATGACGTTGCCGCGGTGGATATTAACCGGGACGGAATAGATATCGCCGTCGGAGCTGACCATATCGACCAGTTCTTCCGGGAACTTATCATTTAACTCCTCTTCTTCGTAGAAATCATTGAGCGGCTCCATCTTGTCGGCTGCAACCCAGCTGTCATTCAGCTCAGCACCGCCGTGCACCTGGAACGTGGATGGAGGGTCGTCGCCCTGCATTCTTGTTGCGAGCACTGCTTTAGCATTTGTGCCGGCTCCGCCGGCTACAGCTGCGTTTTCCACCGAAATATCCGGATGCTCCTCTTCAAACATGTCGATTAAAGCCATCAGGCCGTCTTCCTCGCCTGCGCCTGTCCACCAGCTGAAGATTTCAACTTCAGCGTCGCTTCCGCCTTCCCCGGATCCTCCGGAGCTTCCTTCATTTTCCGAACCGGACCCGGAATCCGAGCCGCCTCCGCCACAGGCTGCCAAACCGAACAACAGCAGTGAACTTCCTACCAGACCAACACTTTTTTTCAACATGAACCCTCCCCCTTGCAGGAATAATTATATTTTATGATAACGCTTACAAATTTGATTATAAGTTAGCTTGCAATGTTTGTATGGAATTATTTTCTATACAATCTTTTGATTTTCTGCATTATCTTTAGATTACTTTATCCTATTACTTTCTGCCCTGCTGGTACTGTTTTGGAGAGCACCCCACCTGTTTTTTAAACACCCGGCTGAAATAGTTCGGGTCTTTGTACCCGATGCTGATACTGATTTCCTTTAATGGCCGTTCGCGGTCCTGAAGCATCCTTTTGGCTTCCTGCATCCGTATACGCGTGACATAATCAACAAACGAGACACCGGTGACTTCCTTAAACTGATGGGAAAAATAGGCCGGACTCCACTGCACGTATCCTGCCATGTCCTCGAGCTGAAGTGATTTCGCGTAGTGCTCTTTCACGTAAGCTTTCACTTTTTCAATCTGGTGATGCTCCTGGAAATGAAGACCTCTGTAAGCTCCTACAAGATGAAGAAGCCGTTTCCATTCGGCAGCGTCAGACGGCATATCTTCTTCAAGCGTTCCGTTCATTTCTTTGACCAGCTCCTCAAGCTGAAGCCACAAATGCCTCCGGGATGATTTTTGGGGATGGGTGTGCCACCATTCACTCCAATAGTAGACGGCGGATTTTTCTTCGCCTGTCCGCAGTGCATTTACAATGGAGGAAACCCACTGGCTGCTCTGCTCTGGCATGGCCGCCTGGTTTTTTTCAAGTCCGGATAAAGCTTCCACGTAGGCCTGAAACAGCAGCTTCATTTCGTATTCTTTATGAGAGACGCCGACCGCTGCTTTTTCCCCGAGCTCAAAATACATGCGGCGCCGAAGGCGTTCAATCTCTTCGGACCCTCTGCTTTTCCCCGTGTGGAAGAAAAATGCCCGAAACCAGCCGTTCGGCTGACGGTCTGTGAGAAAGACATCACTCGTCCACTGCGCCAGTCGTTCTTCTATATCTTCCGGCGCTTCCTCTTCACGCATCACTGCCGCAAAACCGTACGAAGCACGGGGCACTGCTTCCGCCAGGAGCTCTGCATAATTTTCATGCGGTTCTCCGTGGCAGACACTTTGAAAAAGGAGCTTTTGCAGTCTGTGGCTGTACTGCTTCTGCTCCTGCCTGCTGCGGAGCACAGCCGTCTGTACGCGTTCGAGTGTCTGGATAGTCTCATCTTTTTTGCCGGGCTTCAGTAGATATTCTTTCACGCCCAGTTTAAGTGCCTCCCTGGCGTAATCAAAGGAATCATAGGCGGTGACCATAATAAAGTGAATACCAGGAGCTTTCTGCTGGATATGCTGGATGGCTTCAAGGCCGTTACATCCCGGCATTTTAATATCCATCAGCATAATATCCGGCCTGCTCCGGGTGGCCTGCTCTACCGCCTCGAGGCCGTTCTCCGCTTCTCCTATCACTTCTATTTCCGGTAAGTGTGCCGCTATCAGTTTTTTCATCGCTTTTCGTTCAAGCCATTCGTCTTCTGCCATCAGTAGTCGTATCATCCTGCCTGCCCCCCTGTCTGCCATTCTCTGAAAGGCATACGAAGTGTTACTGTGGTGCCGCGTGACGGCACAGAGGCCACATCCACCAGCGCTTCAGCGTGAAAAAACAATTCCAGGCGCCTGCGGACGTTCTGCATGCCGAGGCCGGTCGAATGGCCAATATGCGCTTCCGGTTCTTTACCGGCACCGAGAAGCTGCTGACGCTGCCGCTCGTTCATCCCTTTTCCATTATCTGTTATCCGGACGACGATCTGGTTGTCTTCCATGCGCACCTGTACCCGTACTTCGGCATTTTCCTCCATGCCTTCCACCCCGTGGATAAAGGCATTCTCAATCACCGGCTGCAGCGTTAGCCTCGGGATTGGAAGATCGAGCTCCGATGTTTCGATATCAATATGCGTAGATAAGCGGTTCCGAAACCTTGTTTCCTGTATGTGAAAATAGCTCTGGATCACCTCAATTTCCTCCCGAAGCGTTACTTCTTTTTCGATATTCCCTAAACTGTAGCGGAGCAGAGAAGAAACCGACCCTATTAATTCCGACGTTTCCTCTGCATCTTCTAAATAAGCCATTTTCGAAATGGTATTCAGCGTATTGAATAAAAAATGCGGATTGATTTGATTCTGCAGATGCTTCAGCTCGAGCTGCTTCATGAGCTGGTCCATCTCGGCCTTTTTTTCCATTTCGCCCACGTACGTATGAAGATCTGTACGCATGCGGTTGAACGTGTGGCCGAGAAGCTCCAGTTCATCTCCAGAACGAATACGGAGCGGCTCCCCCTGAAAATGGCCGCGTGAGACCTCCCCTGCCGCCTGGGACAATTCGTGCACGGGCTTTGTAATGCTTGAAGAAAACTTGAATGCGATAAAAGCCGCAATCAACAGCGATGTGGCAAACAAGCAAATGATAAAATAGCCGAATGCGGTATTTCGCTCCTGCAGCTGGGCATAGAGCTGCTGATAATCTGTCAGGGACTGGTCGATGAGGGTTAGCGTACTTTCCTGGATATACGTATTCGACTGCTCGGTTTCCGCAAGCTTGTCCCCGTATTTTTCAATATCTCCCTGGAGCACGAATCCGGCAGTCGTTTCGCTGTTTTGTTCGAGCGACTCAAGCAGCTGCATGTAGCTCTGCATCTCTACCGATCCCGGCTGATTTTCCTCTTCTGCGATTTTTTTCGTCAGAGCTTTCATTTCCCCGGATGCTTGATAATAAGCAGCCCACGTTTCCTGAGAAGGATTGGTGGCGACCTGCTGAGTCGCAGCCGTCCATTCTTCAGCCTGGCGGGAAATGGAATTAAGTAATACAAAACGGTCAAAGCTTGAGCTGTATTCATTGGTAATACGCTCCGAACTCCAGTAGATACCGATTGCTACTGCGTTAAAGAGCACAATAAATGCAAAGGAAAAGAACACCATTTTCGAGCGAATAGACCGTATCACTGCTCCAGCTCTCCTTCCCGGGCAGCTTCAGAAGCCCGCCAGATAATTGTCTCTGTATGCTGCACTGCCGGTACGTGCTGCTGCTGATGCAGCCGGGCCACGTCATAGATTGCCTGCTCTCCCATCCGCCCGGGATGCTGACGGACCGCGGCGTCAATTTTTCCTTCTTCAAGCAGCTGTACTGTTTCAGGCAGCGTATCGAACCCGATCACATACAGATCACCGGCACCTTCAATCTCTTCAATCCCCTGGGAAATGCCGATAGCATCCAGGGCACTTGTGCCGTACATTGCCGTGATGGAAGGATGCTCCTTTAATAAACTGTACGTGGCCTGGGCGGCCCCGATCTCAGATATCCCGGAATAACCGATATCTTTAATTTCCACACGCCCGCTTGCTTCCACCGTGTCCCGGAAACCCTTCACCCGCTCCTGTTGATTAACTGCCTGCGCACTTCCCGAAACAATGCCGACCTGCTGTGTTCCTTCTGTCTTCTGCAGAAGCTCCTCGCCTGCTAAAATGCCGGCTTCATAATTATCTGTGCCGATATAGGCGCGCCGCCCGCTGCCGGGTACATCACTGTCTACTGTAAGAACCGGCACGCCTTTTTCGAGCGCCTTCTGCACCAGCTCCTGAAAAACCGGATCATCGATGCCCTGGGTGATAATGGCATCCACGTTGCTTTCAATCATCCGGTTCATCGTTTCAAGCTGTTCATTTTTATCCGCCTTGGCAGGGCCATGCGTTTCAACGTAAATTCCCGATTCCTTGCCGGCTTCGACGGCTCCCTCTTTAATCTGCTCCCAGTAGGGGTTTCCCGCCTCTTCCATAATGAGCGCTACTCTCGTCTGGTATGTTTCGTTCTCCTCTGAATTTACCGGTTCCACGTAAAAAGCCTTTGTTCCAAAATAAACGGTAGCCACCAGGCTGGCCAGACACGCGAAAAAGAAAACCGCAAACATCCAATGCTTTCGCCGTTTGCCCATAACTGCAGCCCCCTTTTTGAAATCGCTTACAAATAATTATATAACTTTTCCCAAAAATCGCCACCCCCCCTCCGCTGCAAAGGGCATAAAAAAGACGCCGGGTCTATGGCCCCCGGCGCTCTCTGTTTATTCGTCTTCTGTTATTTCAAGTCCTTCTCCAGCCGCTTTGAGCTGCTCATACGTGTAGACAGCAATAGCTGTGTCTTGCACCCCGGTGCCCGTAAGATCGCAAAAGGTTATCTGCTCCATCGTTTCCCGGGCGGGCGTGTCTCCGCTGATGATCGCCCCAATTTCCACCGTGCTGCTTTCATCAATGGCTCCCGCTTCTTTGGCCGTCCGGTGTTCTCCGATGGAAAACACCTGCGAAGCAGCATCACAGGCAAGAATGTCCACCGCCCCCAGCACCTCCGGCTCGATTTCATTTTTTTCTGCGGCATCCGAGCCCATAGCAGTAATGTGGAGTCCCGGGTGCAGCCATTCTTTTTTAATAAACGGCTCCGTCGCCGGTGTCGTTGTTACGAGCACGTCGCAATTTCGTACTACCGTTTCCAGATCGGCTGCTTCTGTCGTAACGCCAAGCTCGTGCTCCATCTCGCGCTGATACGCTTCGATCCGTTCTTTTTTGCGTCCGTACACGTAGACTTTCTCAATTGAAGGCCGCACCATTTTCAGCGCCCGAAGCTGAAAGCGCGCCTGCGTACCGGTGCCGACAATACCTGCAATTTTCGCCTCATCCTTAGCCAGATACTTTGCTGCTGCAGCACCGGCGATGCCTGTACGCACATCGGTTAAATATCCGTTGTCCTGAAGTACCGCTGCCGGGAAGCCGGTATCCGAATGAAATAACAGCATCATGCCGCTAAGGCTTGGAAGTCCTTTGTCCGGATTGTCGAAAAAACCGGTCGAAATTTTCAGGGCAAACTGATCCATGCCTTTGACATACGCCGTTTTTGCGTCCATTTCACCGTTTTTGTCAGCAATTGGCATACTAAGAACCGGGGGCATGGTTACCTCTCCTGCCTGCAGGCGCCGGAAGCCGTCTTCAATGAGAGCAAGGGCCTGTTGATTAACGTCAATCGTATTTCTGATCGGTTTTTCTTTAAATAAATACACGGACTCCGCCTCCTTTAAAGTGAGCTATTTTTATTATAGGAAACATTGCATCAAATCAAAACCATCAATCATGAGAACGCTTAAATATTTGCAGAACGGGAATAGCGTATCATACTTTGATTAAAAGGCAGGTGGACGATATGAAATATCGGCAATTGGGAGATACTGATTTGAACGTAAGTGAACTGAGTTTTGGCACGTGGGCCATTGGCGGAGCCTGGGGAGCAACAAATGATACCGAAGCACTGAAGGGCCTCGAGGCCGCCATGGACGCCGGCGTGAATTTTTTCGACACCGCTGACGTGTATGGGGACGGACACAGCGAGGAATTGATCGGAAAAGCAACGAAAGGGAAGGAAGAGGAAGTACATGTTGCCAGCAAGTTTGCCCGCGGCGGCGATATCAATGACCCAAATACTTATTCGAAGGAAAGCGTCACTGCTTATCTCGACGCTACGCTGAAGCATCTTGGACGCGAACGCCTGGATCTTTATCAGATTCACTGCCCGCCGATTGATATTTTAAAAGACGGCTCGGTGTTTCAGGTGCTTGATGATCTGCAGAAAGAAGGAAAAATCCGTCATTACGGGGTCAGCGTGGAGACAGTGGAAGAGGGATTGGAATGCCTGCGTTATCCGAATGTGAAGGCCCTTCAGGTGATCTACAATATTTTCCGCCAAAAGCCGGCAGAACGACTGTTTCCACAGGCGAAAAAGCAGGGTGTCGGCATCCTGACCCGTGTACCGCTTGCCAGCGGACTATTAACGGGGAAATACACGCAGGAAACGACTTTCGCTGAAGATGACCACCGCAATTTCAATCGGGACGGGGAAGCCTTCAACGTCGGGGAAACTTTTGCCGGCCTTACGTTTCAAAAAGGCGTGGAGCTCAGTTCCTCCCTCCAGTGGATTAAAGAGGAACGGGGTACGATGGCGCAGGCTGCTCTTCGCTGGATTCTGGATAATGACGATGTTACCTGCGTCATACCAGGATTCCGGAATGAAAAACAAGTGTCTGACAGCCTCGAAGCAGTCAGTGTGCCTTCCTTCTCCAGGGAGGAGCAGGAGAAGCTGACGAAGTTTTATTTAGAGGACGTGGAGCCAAGCATCCGGGGCGGATATTAAATCGTATGATTAACACAGTTTCATCCCGGGTAATTGTACTAGTGGACAAAT
Organism: Marinococcus halophilus; assembly: GCF_900166605.1. Lineage (NCBI taxonomy): Bacteria > Bacillati > Bacillota > Bacilli > Caryophanales > Bacillaceae > Marinococcus > Marinococcus halophilus. Next base: position 310,398 of record NZ_FVZD01000005.1, on the reverse strand, counting down.
TATTAAACAAAGGAGCGATTATATATGGGAAGCCAATCCGTTTCCGAACTAACCGCAGGTACGAACTATAAAGCGAGTGAAATCGACAGCTTTGTAGAAAACAATCATGTCACGGTTATTTCTAACAACGAAAATCAACTGTTTACAGAACCTGACCGCGAGTACAAAGTCGTCTATAAATTCGGCGGCTATTTCGATCATTCGAAGGAACTTGGCGGAAAAGAATTCGTTGAAAAACCAACGTACGTTGTAGAAAAAGTCTAAAAACAGCGTCCATTTGTTTTGAAAACACAGAAAGGCCGGCGCCCCTTAAAAAGGGTGCCGGCCTTTGTAGTGTTCCTGATCCATAGCCTGGGCAAGCGACGAAGCGATCGGCACATCTTTAAAGCTAATGCCGAGATTGACGGAGGTCTGGGCAATTTCAGGACGCATCCCTGCCAGGACAGGCTTCACGCCAATCAGCTTCAGCGAACGGATCAGGCCGAAAATCTGATGGGCAACATGGGTATCAATACCGGCTACGCCGGATAGATCAATAAAAAGTTCGGACACCTGTTTTTTCGCACACGCCTCAAGCGAGTGTTCGAGTATTACTGCGGCCCTTTCTTCATCAATTTCTCCTATTAACGGAAGAAGGGCAGAGGATTTATTCAGCGAAATGATTGGTGCACTCAGTTCATTGATGATGCTTTCTTTAGCTTCCAGCTTCTGCAGGAGCAGCCGGTTGGATTTTTCCACATACGAAAGAATAATCTGGTCCACGCCGTTTGTGACGACCTCCCGAAGCTGTTCTTTCATATTGGCGGAAAGCTCGGTATGCTCTTCAGCGTAAAAACGCTTCAAATAGGCTGTATACTGCTCCCGGTGCCTCATCATTTCCCGGACAACCCGCGCGTCCTTCGTACGGAAGTACTTAGGATCGCTTATAATGCCATCTATCCATACTGCTAAGGTATTCTCCCACGTATTCCAGTCTTCAACAAAAATGCTTGAAAAGTGTAAATGAAATTCGTAGGTCTGGGCCTTCAGCTCCTCGACTTCTTTTGGATCCGTGGTTGCGTAAACAGATTCTCTATCTGATTCCTCTAACGTTTCGTACCATGATTTCGCCATCTCCGCTGCGTGATTGACAAAATAATCACGGATCAACTGGTTGGTGCTCATACGGCACCGTCTCCCTTCTGTGTGGAAACTACTTATATCATGTTTCATGTTCCTTTAAAAAATTATAATTAAACAAGAAAATTTATGACTCCGGTTGGAGCGGATAGGATTCTCTTAGCGTCCACTGGTCTTTTTCAAGATGGGCTTTAAAGCGGTTCATGATCCAAAGGTGAATAAATGCCTGGGTGTACTGATAAAAATACCATGGCATAGCCGGGACGTAGTCATGGACCGCTACAATGCACTGATTGGTATGAGGAATTTTACGGAATTCCAACCGGCCCCGCTCTCCTTCGTTTACCTGAGCCAGGAGCCCCCCGGTAATATAATACAGCGCGCGGTCTTCTTCACTGCGCTCCTTGGAATAAGAAAGCTCAAGAAATGTTCTTTTCATAAAAGCAGGCCGGAGCCCATACTGATAACGGTCGGTCGTTTCCACTTTTACAAACGGGCGCAGAAGCTTCGGCAGCCATTTTATATAGTAGCGTGCCGTCCAGTCTGCGTCTCTGCCATTTGGAATCGTCACGCGCTGGACGGAGCGCACATTCCGTTCCACCGGCGCCGGCTTCAGGCGTGCCAGGATGGAGGACTGATCTTTCCTGCTCTCACGCAGGGAATTTTCTGCCGCCTCCCGGAATGAAACTTTTCCATCACTAATCCCTTTTACACTTTTGGCTGGATCGGCCACCATCGGATGGATCAGGCTTTCAATTAAGGGGTAGACAAGGCTTTTCGGCGTTCCAGTCGTCACACTTACCCACAGTCTGGAAAGACGCACGGTGAAAAACGGAACAGTAACTGCGTACCGCTTTTTCCCCATCACCTGTGATGTGACCCCCATCATTTTCCGGTACGTCATGACATCCGGGCCTCCAACATCAATGGAGCGGTTGTAGAGTGACTCTTCCCCGATGCTCTTCTGCAGGCTGTTCAATACATCGGAGAGGGCGATCGGATGGGTCTTTGTTTGTGTCCATTTCGGAAGAATCATCACCGGCAGCCGTTTCACCAGCTTTGCCAGAATAGGGAATGACGATCCCTGCGGACCTACGATTAATCCAGCCCGTATGGCAGTTACCGGGGTACGGTACGACTTTAGGATATTTTCGACTTCCAGGCGGCTGCTTAAATGACGGGACAACCGGTCGGCCTTAGGAATGATGCCACTCAAATAAACGACCTGCTTTACCTGCTGCTGCTCGGCAGCGCGCGCGAAATTATCCGCCAGAATGACATCCATATCCTCAAACCGGCCCTGGGTTAATTTGGACGTCGGCATCATAGAATGAACTAAGTACAGCGCGTAATCTGCGCCTTCAAGTGCTTTCTCTGCGTCCTTTAGTGAAAACAAGTCACACGAGCGCCACGTTACGTGCTCTTCGTTTTCTTTTGTGCTTATATTTCTCGACAGGGCAATAATATCTGCATGCTTCTTCAGCTCCGTCATCAGATTTCTTCCGATGTAACCGCTCGCTCCAGTTATAGCTATGACTGGCCGCCGGCTGTTTGTTCTCTCCATCTCCACACGCTCCTTTTTGTCTAGAATCGTTACGTATACCTTTCCCTAATTATTCCGGAGTTAATTACATATTTATTTTTGAAATAATCCATTGCGCAATTATCATCGTAACAAAGCTGACAAGGAAACCAAAAACTACAAAAGCTAGCACCCACAGCCATCCCCGCTCCAGATTAAGGCCGGCAAGCAGTCCAATAACCGCCCATGTCAATGCTGCCGGGAGGGCGTATTTTAATGTATTTTCCATTGAAACATTCCTCCTCTTTTCTGACTCTTCCCTTTGCAAAACCTAACCAATACTTAATTTCATTATTTGTTCACAATTATATAATCTTCCTGCTTGCATCCTTTTGTGAAATAGTGCACAATACAAGTAGATAAATATTGCTCAGGTATTCACATGATTTAAATTCGAAAGGGGATTTTATACATGAAAAGAAATCACGTCCACCGGGTTGTTGTTGTCGGAGCCGGAGCTGTCGGCAGCGGATATGCATTTTCGTTAATTAATCAGGCTGTCGTTGAGGAGCTCGTGATCATCGATCTGGATGAACGCAAAGCCGAAGGTGACGTGATGGACCTGAACCACGGCAAAGCCTTTGCGCCCCATCCTACCAAAACGTGGGTTGGCACGTATGAAGACTGCCGGGATGCCGATATTGTATGTATTACAGCCGGTGCCAACCAAAAACCCGGCGAGAGCCGTCTCGACCTTGTTGGCAAAAATACAGCAATTTTTAAAAATATTGTCGGACAGGTAATGGGCAGCGGCTTTGACGGGATATTTCTTATCGCTACTAACCCTGTGGATATCCTTACGTATGCCACGCAGCAGTTCAGCGGGCTTTCGAGTGAAAGAGTCATCGGGAGCGGCACCATTCTTGATACTGCCCGCCTGCGGTTTATGCTGAGTGATTACTTCGACACTGCCGCCCAGAATGCTCACGCCTATATCATTGGTGAACACGGGGATACCTCACTTGCCGTCTGGAGCCAGGCTAACGTGGGCGGCCGGAACGTTCTGGATTTAGCAGAGAAGCAGGAAAGGAAAAGCGTAGATGAAGTAAAAAAGATGATTAAAGACGTGCGCGGAGCTGCTTATGAAATCATTGAACGTAAAGGCGCTACGAGTCACGGCATTGCTATGGGCCTTACCCGCATCACAAACGCCATCTTAAAGAACGAAAACAGCGTTCTGACCGTCAGTGCCTATCTCGAGGGACAGTACGGAGAACACAATCTGTGCATTGGCGTTCCGGCTGTAATTAACCGCGAGGGTATACGGGAAGTAATCGAACTACCGCTGGACGAAGAAGAAACGGATAATTTCCGTCACAGCGCAGATACGCTCCGCCGTGTATGGGAAAACGCGAACGGGCAGACAACAAACTAAGCGATCCCTTTATTAAAACAAACTTAAAGCCTGAATAGCCCTTCCGCTGTGGAGGGTTTTTCTCTGTCCGCAGGCCCTTAAAGCGCAGTGATTCCCCATTTTGGGGCAATGTATGTTAGAATTTGAAGGAATAGCAACATACTAGTGAGAAGGAGCTTGAATGTATGAGTATTTCACGAAATGACCCGTGCCCTTGCGGCAGCGGAAAAAAATACAAAAAATGCTGCGGCGATCCCGCCAACCAGCCAGCTTATACGACCGAAGAAGTAACCAACATACAGCTGGATCTTGCCGCCGCTGCCAACAAAGACAGCCGGAGGGATTTCAGCCATTATTACCGCCGCGTCTACCGGCCGAATTATTTTCCTTACGCCTGGCATAAATTTGTCCAAAACCTGGCGCTTGCCGACTTTTTACTGCACGGCAACGAACGCCGGAAATGGATGAATATTCACCAGCAGATCGAGCAAAATAATCAGCATCCCCGGCTCCAGCGGCTTTATTCCAACTGGACCGGACATAACCTGTCATTGTTCCGCCTGAATAAAATGACCGACGACTGGTACGAAGTCACTGACCTGCTGAGCGAAGAAGTTCACCATATTGAACCTTTGTCCTTTTTCCGCGATCTGCAGGAAAACATTGTATTCCTTGCCTTTTTAGTTCCTGTAGAGGATAAGTGGTACCCGATGCTTGGTCTGCTGCCGTTCCATCCCGACTTCGCCGATGATGTCATCAAAAGCGTTACCGGCTCTGTGCCGGACGATGAAGCGGATAAAGCAGGCTGGATTACTCATCATCTGCCGGACGTGCTCCGCACGCTCAAGGATGACCTGCAGGATAAATACCAGGAAGCAGATAGCGCCTCCCCTTCCGCTGAAACAGAGGACGGTGCCGAAACCGAAACAAAAGAAGCCGCTTCGGCATCGACTGGTGCTTTAAACGAGGATCAGCAGAAAGTGATTGAGACGCTTGAAAGCTCTTCCCGGCTGTCCACGGATGCAGCAGCTGCAGCTTCGGATTTGTGGATTCAGTTCTGCGAACAGGAAAATCCAGTGATCCGCAAACCGGAAGCCCAGGCAGCTGCTCTTGAATACGCCGTAGGCGGCGGCACGCAAAAAGAAATAGCGGAACGGTATGGTGTCGCTTCGTCGACAATCCGCACGCAGTGGAAAAAGATGGAGCCTTATACCTCCAACGAGAAAGCGTAAAGAAATAAACGACCAGCGGGGGTGACGTTCCGCTGGTCGTTTACTGTTTTAGAAAACCTTTTTCTTTTTCCGTTTCTTTAAGGCAAGCATCCTGCTTCCGGCAAGCACCAGATGGATAGAAGCAGCCATAAGTATCAGGTCGAGCTCAAAGCCTCCAACCAGCCCCTGCTGCCATTTAACCGTCACGATTGCTCCGAGCATGATTATCGCAAACAGGCCGGCGACCACCCGTGTCAGCACTCCCAGAATAAGTAAAACGCCGCCCACGGCTTCGATGACTGCCACAGTAGGCGCTGTACCATCCGGCATACCCATGCTGCCAAACGAAGCAGCAGAAGCACTCATCCCATTCATTAATTTATCTGCTCCGTGCGCTAAAAATATTATGCCCGTCACCACCCGAAGGATCAGCAGCCCCACTTCCATATTTTTCATGCCTTGGCCCCCTTTCTTTCTCACCAGTATGCCGAATACCTTCGAGTTTGAAAAGCAACGGGAGAAGAAACGTGATTTCTTCCTATGAAAAAAGAGGCCGGGCCGGCCTCTTTTAGTTTACTACAGTTTCTTTTCGAGCCAGATACGTTCATCCGGCAGCTCCTCTTTCACCTGAAATCCTGCTGCCTGAAGCATGTCAATGAATTCCGGGTACTGGTGGGCGAGCTTCGTCTGTACAACCTGGTACCCCTGCTCGCGGGCATGAATAAGCACATTGCCGACGAGACGGCTTCTCCATCCATCATCTTCAAACGCTTCTTCCATGCCGTTCAGCCAGCTGTACCATACGCCCTCGTCTTTTGCGTAGCTGATATCGTAGCCGAGGATTTTCCCTTCCTCTCTGGCTACCTGCACAAGAGACGCTTCCGCCTGCTCAAGGGTCTGGTGCATCGGTTCCATTTTTTCAAAAAGCTGAGCGTGTAAATATAAGATGCCCTGAAGCACTTCGCTTGGAGGCATGCCTTCGTATTTTTCTATCTGCATTGTCGTTGTTCCTTCCTTCCCTCACTAACTTCTACAGCCAGTGTAGCATACGAAAGCACAGTTTATCTTTTCTACCGCCTGTTTCAAGTTCATGTTACCATATAAAGTGATATGAAAAACGCCCGGGCGCGCATACATACCAGAATGTAATTGAGGAGATCGATGAGTTATGGAGTTGACCTTAAACCTGTACTACCTGTTATTTATCGGCCTGGCGTTAAATGCCGTTATTTACGTCATTGCACGCATTAAACAGCACGGCCGGAGGCACCGGTTCGCAGCGGCGAATGTAACCTTTATCGCCTTTTTCTCTGTATTAATTTTAAGCATGGTATTCACCCGCTGGATCGGTCCCGACTTATTCGTCGTAAGCATCGGTATGATTTTTATGTTCGTTATAGCCGCCCTCCTGGATAAAAAAATGGGGGCAGACTAAAAACAGACAGGGCCAGGCGCCACTGTCTGTTTTTTGTATAGATAAGCCTTCTGTCAGATGTGCTAAAGCTCGGCCATCAAACGGATTTATTTTTAAATTTTTGAAGCTCCTGCATTAATAAATTTAGCTCTGCCTGAGCACTGTTAATAGAAGCAGTTAACCGGCCAAGCTCAGTGGTAGCGCTTTGATACAGGCATTTTGTGATTTTATCGATAGAGTCAGAATTGGTAATTTTAGCGTTTACTATAGACGGGGACATACAGTTTGCAGCTATTTTAAACAGCCTCCTTGAGTTACTTTTTCATTAAGAAAATGTTGTGCACGAAACCCAAACCGTTATATTAGACCTAAGATTACCTGCTTATTATAGCTTAAAAAAAAGAAAATTAATAGTCATATAGTAATGAACAGGATTCATAATACTTTCCACCCAGCCCGATTACAAAAGGCAGAGCCGCCTGGCCCTGCCTGTTTGTATTATGAAATTTTCATCCGCTGGAGGCGCAGGGCGTTCAGTACGACGGAAACTGAACTGAACGCCATGGCTGCCCCGGCCACCCAGGGAGCGAGCAGGCCGATAGCGGCAATAGGAATGCCGACAGAATTATACACAAACGCAAAGAATAAATTTTCTTTAATGTTTTTCATCGTTGCTCGGCTCATGAGTACGGCGTCTGCTGCGCTGTTCAGATCCCCGCGCATGAGCGTAATATCGGCTGCCTCCACGGCGATATCCGTGCCTGTGCCTACAGCCATGCCGATATCCGCTGTCGCAAGCGCTGGAGCGTCATTGATGCCGTCCCCGACCATGGCGACGCGCCGCCCTTCACGCTGCAGACGCGTTACTTCGCTGCTTTTCTGCTCAGGAAGCACGCGCGCAATCACGCGGTCGATCCCTACTTCTGCTGCAATGGCGTGGGCAGTCTTCTCATTATCACCAGTGATCATGACGACTTCAAGCCCCGCTGCCTGCATGCGTTCTACTGCCCGCCTGGACGTCTCCTTCACAGTATCAGCGACGGCAATCCAGCCGGCAAAGCGGTCGTTTACTGCTACACCCATAACTGTTTTGCCCTCGGCTTCCATCTTTTCGCTTTCAGATCCTTCGGGAATGCCCTCCACGCGGCGCTCCGCCAGCCAGGCATTTGTTCCAACTGCTACGGTACCGGCGCCTGTGACTGCGAGCACTCCTTTGCCGGGAATTGCTTCAAACGAAGATGCACGCTGCAGCGTAATATTTTTCTGTACTGCCTCCTGGACAATCGCCTGAGCCAGCGCGTGCTCGGAGGACTGCTCCGCTCCGGCGGCGTGCTTTAGCAGCTCCTGCTCTGTCCAGTCCAGTGCCGGTACAATATCAGTCACTGCCGGCTCTCCTTTCGTAATTGTGCCGGTTTTATCAAGAAGAATCGTTTCCACTGCCCCGGTGCTTTCCAAATACTGGCCGCCTTTAAAAAGCACACCGTTTTCAGCAGCTCTGCCGGACCCTGCCATGATGGACGTCGGCGTGGCCAGGCCGAGCGCACACGGGCAGGCAATAACGAGGATAGCAATGGTAGGCAGAAGTGCTGCTTCAAGCGCTCCCGGCTCCACAAAAATGATCCAGGCGAGAAAGGTCAAAAGTGCGATGCCAATCACAATCGGTACAAACACTCCGGACACGCGGTCCGCAAGGCGCTGAATCTCTGCCTTTCCGCCCTGGGCTTCTTCGACGACCCGGACTATTTGCGACAGCGCCGTATCCTTGCCGACCCGGGTGGCGCGCATGCGGATACGTCCATTTCCATTTACCGTTGCACCAATCACCGGATCTCCCTTGTCTTTTTCCACCGGAATGCTTTCACCCGTAAGCATTGATTCATCCACAGACGACCGGCCGTCCATAACTTCCCCGTCAACCGGCACTCTCGCGCCCGGTTTCACATGGACAACGTCGCCCACCTGAACCTCTTCACTTTTTATTTCTGTTACTTCCCCGCCGCGTTCAACCAGTGCGGTTTCCGCCTTTAAGGAAAGCAGCGATTTAATGGCGCGCGAAGTACGTCCTTTCGCTTTCGCTTCGAACCATTTGCCAAGAAGAATAAGTGTAATGATCACAGCTGATGTTTCAAAATACAGGCCCTCAGACGTGTTGCCAGTGAGCACAAAATACAGACTGTAAAAATAAGCAGCCGAGGTTCCCAATGCGACCAGCACATCCATATTGGCACTGCCGCTTCGCAGAGATTTATAGGCGCTCCGGTAAAACGTGGAACCGATGATAAACTGAACCGGCGTTGCAATGCCTAACTGAACCCATGGGTTCATCAGTACTTCCGGAGACCAGAGAAAGGACAAAAATCCAAAATGGGATACCATTGTCCATACAAGCGGCAGGGTCAAAAGCGCAGAAATCAGCAGCTGCCATCCTTTTTTCCGCTGCTCCTTTTCTCTCGGATCTACGGTCTCTTCCCCGGTTCGTTCGGTTAACCCGTACCCTAATTTATCTACTGCCTGTTCCATATCTTCTACAGAAACTTCCCCGTCCAGGTAGTGCACCGTTGCACGCTCCATCGCCAGGTTGACAGAAGCTTCTGACACTCCGGGCAGTTTATTCAGCTTCTTTTCCACCCGGTTGGCACAGGCCGCACAGGTCATTCCGGTAACGTCAAACACCGCTTCGCTGCGGCGGACGCTGTATCCGGTCCGTTCTACTTTTTCTTCCATGTCATGCGGCGATACTTCGTCTGGATCGTATTGCACTGAAAGCTTTTCGGTCGTTAAATTAACAGAGGCTTCCGACACACCCTCCATTTTCCCCACCTGCTTTTCAATCCTTCGGGAGCAGGCTGCGCAGGTCATGCCCTCTATGGATGCGTTCCAATGAGCAAGGTTATTGGCTGTCTGCTTTTCCATCATGGCACCTCACTTTCTTACAAGCTTTCTTCTAATATTATACCCCCGTATAGTATTTTGCAAATAAAAATTGCATAGAAAAGCGGACCGTGCAGCCACGATCCGCTCCTCTTTATTATTTACGCGGATACCACATCGTATCCCTGATCATCTATCGCTTCATCAATATCTTTTCGCGAGGTTACTTCTGGATCATATTCTACATCTACGGCTCCAGTATCAAGATTTACTTTCACATTAGAAACGCCCTGCAGTTCACCAACGCCGCCTTCTACTGCAGAGACACAGTGGCCGCAGCTCATGCCTTCAACCTGGATCGTTTCTTTTTTCATCTCAACCATCCTTTCTGTACCCTCATTGTATAATACACCTATGGGGTATTGTCAAAAATCACTTCATCATCCGTCTCATAACGGCCATCAGCTCTTCAATGGATTCTTCGCCTTCCCCGTCTTTAATTGCATTTGCTACGCAATGCGAGGTGTGGTCTTCCATTAACGCCAGCGACACTTTATTAGTCGCAGACTGAATGGCTGCAATCTGGTTTAAAATATCCACACAGTAACGGTCATTTTCCACCATATCGTGAACGCCGCGCACCTGTCCTTCAATGCGCTTTAATCTATTCAGCATTTGTTGTTTGTTAGGTTGGACGGTCCTTTTGTTGCCTGAAGCATGCTCCATACTGTCCACTCCTTCTTATCGCTTATTTACCGCTAGTTTACTAGGTTGAGCGGCGTTAATCAATTTTAATGATTCATAGAAAAGCCCTGTTTTTTTGTTCTAATTTTGAAAAAACACAAATTAAGGGTTGCGTTAATTGAAAGCGTTTTCTATAATGAAATCATTCTTCCAAAACGTTTCGGAGGCTGATCATGAATACCATAAAAGATATCGCTAAAGCAGCCGGCGTTTCTGTCACTACTGTTTCAAGAGCTCTGAATGGATACAGCGACGTCAATGAACAGACCCGCCAACGTATCCAGGAGATCGCTGAACAGCTCGACTATACGCCAAATCACATCGCCCGCGGCCTCGTTATGAATCGTTCGAAGACGATTGGGCTATTAACCTCCCAATCTTTTCCGTCCAATCCAAAGGATACGTTCACCCTTGATATTCTGGCCGGAGTAAATGAATATGCCAGTGAGCGCGGTTATGACCTTATTCTGTTTCAATCCCGACCTGCCGGCGGTCGCACGTACTATCAAATGTGCCGGGAACGGCAGCTCGAAGGAGTAATCACCCAGAACCTTCCCCACGACCACTCCGCCACTGAAGAGCTTGCAGCTACCGGGCTTCCGGGCGTGTTTATTGATAATCCGGTGGGAAGCGGGTCTGCAAGCTTCGTCACCACCGATAACGCAGACGGTGCCCGCCAGGCGATTGTGCATTTGATTGAACTTGGGCATGAACATATCGCTTTTATCAACGGCCACCACTACGCCTACGTCTCCAAGGAACGACGAAAAGGTTATGAAGAAACGCTCCATGAGTTCGGCCTGCCTTTCCGGGAGGAGTACGTCCGGGAAGCAGCCTTCGAGGAAAAGCTTGCAGAGCAGGAAGCTCTTGAGCTGCTACAGGCTCAGCCGCATATTACGGCCGTCTTTTGCGCAAGTGATTTGATGGCTCATGGTGTCATGCGGGCAGCTCATCAGCTCGGCTACACCCTTCCCCGGGATCTGTCGATTATCGGCTTCGACGACCTCGTGCTGGCGGAGTACTTTTCCCCTCCGCTTACGACTGTCCATCAGGACAGGTACACGCTGGGCCGCAAAGCCTGTGAATTACTTATTGAGAAGATTGAAGGAAAAGAAACGCCTGCCAGCCTGGTAATTCCTGCGTCGCTGACTGTGCGGGAATCCACCGGGCCTCCAGGAAGCTAGTAAGCTTCTCTCTTCTCTTTGCTATCCGAAACGTTTCGGACTTTTTGAAATCGATTTCATATAAGGAGGAATTTGTATGAAAAAAGCTGCAGCCGTTACAGGCGCGTTTATACTGCTCGCCGGATGTTCCAATGCGGATATCTCCCCCACCGCTGAGGACGAAGTAACGATTACGTACGCCCGCGGTGTAGATACGACCAACGCGACGAACGCAACGATTAAGGCATTTGAAGAAGAACATCCAAATATCAATGTGGAGGTTCGAGAGATGCCACCAAGCAGCAGTGAGCAGCATAATCAGTACGTCACGATTTTGAGCAGCGGCAGTGATGAAATTGACGTGTTTGCAGCCGACGTCGTCTGGCCGGCAGAATTTGCGCAGGCCGGCTATGCCCTCCCGCTCGATCGCCTGATCGAAAGAGACAATGTCGATATAGATGCCCATTTCCCCGCGCCTATTGAAGCTACTTCTTATAATGGCAGACAGTATGCCATGCCAGTTTATACAGATGCCGGCCTGCTATTTTACCGGGAGGATATTGTAGATGAGCCTCCGGAAACATGGGAGGAGCTCGAAACCCAGGCTTCCAGTCTTCAGGGCGAAGAAGGCACTTCCTTCGGCTACACCATGCAGGCCTCCCAGTATGAAGGCCTCGTTACGAATGCCATTGAGTTTATAGGAGCCTACGGCGGCCAGATCATTAACGAAAATCAGGAGGTGGTCGTCGATTCCCCTGAAGCTGTGGCAGGAATTCAACAAATGATTGATATCACCCAGTCTGATTTTGTGCCTAATAATATTTTAAATTTCCAGGAAATTGAGACAGAGAATGCTTTCAATACCGGCAACACCGTTTTCGCCAGAAACTGGCCTTATATGCTATCCACATCAACCGACCCGGAAATCTCCAGTATTCCTGACAACGTCAGCTTTACTACCCTTCCGGAAGGAAGCGAGGGAAGTGCCTCCGCGCTGGGCGGATGGACTACCATGATCAACAAAAACTCTGAAGAAGTCGAAGCTTCATGGGAATTTGTGAAGTTTATGTCCAGTAAGCAGGGACAGAAGATTGGCGCTCTCGAAGGCAGCCGGGCTCCTACCATTGAATCTTTGTACGAGGATGAAGAAATCCAGGAGGCAAATGCTTTGTTTGCGGACGAAGCGTTCGTCGAAACGCTGCAAAATGCTGTGCCGCGTCCAGTAACAGCAAATTATCCGGAAGTATCAGATATTATGCAGATTGAACTTTCACGGGCAGCAGCGGGAGAAATTACGGCTGAAGAAGCAGCCGCTAATATGGACCGCAAATTGAGCGCCGTTTTGAATGAAGAATAATACGGATTCAAAGGAGGAACCCGCATGGCTAAAAAACCTGGAGGTAAATTTCAATTAAATGAAAAACAATTAGGCTACGCAATGGTCGCCCCGGCGCTCATTCTGATTCTTCTGGTCGTGATATGGCCGGTGCTGCTTTCAGGCTGGAACAGCCTGTTTGATTACCGGCTGAATGATCCCAGTAAATCAGAACGTATTATGACCGAAAGCTTGAACCTCGAAGAGTATGCCGATAACCGGTACCTTATCGAACAAAACATAAACGAATTAAGCGAAGCCTATCCAGAAGGAGAGGAAACGTTTAACGAAACCTGGGCTGTCGTCCAGGAGCATCACGAGGAGCTCGTAGCTGATGAGGGAATGGCTTCAAGCTATCAGGAAGTCAACAGTATGCTCAATAACTACGAGCCGATTCAGGACGATAACCTGCGCATTCAATCAATCGACGGGTCGTGGGGCAGTGAGTTTGAGGCCGCGATGGGAGAGCAGATTGAAGCCGTGAATTCCGTACAGCAGCAGGCGGAAGGTGACATCGCAGTAGAAATCGGCTACCTGGCCGCCCAGCTCGACAATCTGCAGGGATCGGTGCTGTCTTCGAATTTTGTTGGCCTGCAGAATTATACCGATTACCTGTTTAATGGCAGGACCTGGACCGCTTTAGCGAATACGACATTCTTTACGATTGTTTCCGTTGGTGCCGAACTGATCATCGGCCTGGGCGTTGCCCTGTTAATTAACCGGGCCTTTAAAGGACGCGGAATTGTGCGGGCATCGGTCCTTGTGCCGTGGGCTATTCCAACAGCAGTGGCTGCCATGATGTGGAGCTATTTGTTCGACGGCCAATCCGGGATTGTCGCCCACTACATGGCTGCCATCGGATTGATTTCCGATCCGGGTACGCTTCTAACGACGGCGTCAGGATCCATGTTTTCCATTATTTTCGCAGACGTCTGGAAAACGACGCCTTACATGGCCCTGCTTCTGCTGGCCGGGCTGCAGACTATACCAAATACCCAGTATGAAGCGGCTGAAGTTGACGGAGCAGGAAGTATACAGAAATTTTTCTTTGTGACTCTGCCGCTGTTAAAATCAGCGATTCTCGTTGCACTGCTGTTCCGTACCCTTGATGCCTTCCGCGTGTTTGACCTGATTTACGTACTGACCGGCGGCGGGCCTGCAAACGCTACGGAATCGATTTCTGTTTTTGCCTATAAAATCCTGTTTGAACAGCAAAACTTCGGTGCCGGCTCTGCGCTTTCCGTCATTGTGTTTGTCTGCGTAGCCATCATCAGCTTTATTTTCGTTAAGCTGCTCGGCTCGGACCTGTTTCCGGAAAAGGTGAAAAAATAAGTGGAAGGAGTGACTGCACATGTTTAAAAAACAAGCCGGCATCCGATTTTACATCTTCCTGGTTATCTTCGTGTTTCTCGTCATGTTTCCGTTCATCTGGGTGTTTTTAACTTCCCTGAAGCCTCAGGATGAGCTGACATCGTTCGCCTGGTTCACGACCAATGCCACACTCGACTCCTATGCGTCGGCGATTACGACACGGCCGCTGTTCCGCTACATGCTCAACAGCTTCGTCGTTTCCGGCCTGACTACGATTTTATCGCTCTTGATTGCTTCTTTCACGGCCTATGCGGTGACGAGGCTCCCCATCCGCGGCAAGACTTTAATTTTAGGCCTGGTACTGGCTTCATCAATGTTTCCGCCGATTGCGATTTTGTCCCCGATCTTTAACTTTGTGACCGACACGGGACTTCGCAACAGCTACATCGGTCTCGTGATCCCGTACATTACCATCAGCCTGCCGCTAGCCATCTGGATTCTGGCTACCTTCTTTCAAAAAATCCCGTGGGAGCTCGAAGAATCGGCCAAGCTGGACGGCGCTACGCCGTTCCAGACATACCGCCAGATCATCCTGCCGCTCGCTACACCGGGCATTTTTACAACAGCGATTCTCGTTTTTATCGCAGCCTGGAACGAATACCTTTTCGCCCTGGCGATTAACACCGCCGATGCCTGGCGGACGATTCCAGTCGGAATCTCTTTTTACCAGAGTGAATACACAGTACCGTGGGGAGACATTTCCGCCGCTACCGTTATCGTTACCATCCCGATTGTCATTCTCGTTTTGATTTTCCAGCGCCGGATTGTTTCCGGGCTAACGAGCGGGTCAGTAAAAGAATAGTCAACCATATACAAAAAGGAGTGGGACTCATATGAAAACAGTAAACATTGGCGTCATTGGATGCGGGAGCATCGCAAGAAACCGCCACATTCCCGAATACGAAGCAAATCCACATACTATTATCCGGGCGGTCTGCGACCTCGTAAAGGAACGCGCCGAGGAAACGGCCGCTCCTCTCGGGGCTGCGGCCTACACGGATTACCTTGAACTGTTAAAGGATGACTCAATCGATGCCGTCAGCGTCTGCACGTCCAACCATATGCACGCCCGGATCAGCATCGACGCCCTCGCTGCCGGCAAGCACGTGCTCTGCGAAAAACCAATGGCAACAAGCGAACAGGAAGCCGAAGAAATGATAGAGGCTGAAAAACGCAGCGGCAAAAAATTAATGATTGCCCACAACCAGCGCTTCGTTCCTTCCCATGTGAAAGCAAGAGAGCTGATTGCAAACGGCGATCTTGGCAGGATCTTCAGCTTCCGGACGACATTTGGCCACGGAGGGCCGGAAGGGTGGAGCATTGACGGCAAGGACAGCTGGTTTTTCCGCAAGGAAGAAGCCTTTATCGGCGCCATGGGCGACCTTGGCGTACACAAATCCGACCTGATCCAGTTTTTGCTCGATGAGCCGGTAACCCAGGTGGCGGCTTTCGTGGAAAACAACGCGAAGGAAAATATTACGGTGGATGATAACGCTATCTGCCTGCTCAAAACAGCAGGAGGCTTAATTGGCACTCTCACGGCAAGCTGGGCGTATGTACCCGAGGAAGATAACTCCACGATCATTTACGGGGAGAAAGGCACGCTCCGGCTTGAGGATGACCCGGTCCATTCGCTGACTGCCCACTATACAAACGGCCACACGGTCCGCTACGAGCTGGGCGGCATTCAAACAAACGATGCCGGCGGCCAGGAGAGCTCCGGGGTGATTGACGCTTTTACCGAGAGCATTGTTTTAAATACAGAAGCTCCAGTATCCGGAAATGATGGAAAGCGGGCTCTTGCTGTCATTCTGGCAGCCCTTGCCTCCAGCGAACGCGGCCAGTTTATTACTATCGGAAAAGAAGGTGTTGAATAATGAAAATTGGCGTTTTTACCGTCCTTTATGCTGATTTGGCTTTTACAGACATGCTCGACAAAGTGAAGCGTGCCGGAGTGCAGGCGGTAGAGCTTGGTACCGGCGGCAACCCCGGCAGCGCCCACGCAGATGTGGACAAGCTTTTAAACAGTGAAGACGCTCGCAAGCAGTTTCAGGAAGCGCTCGATGCCCGGGAGTTAACCGTCAGCGCGCTCAGCTGCCATGCCAACCCAATTTCCCCAGATCCAGCGGAAGCCAGGGATGCGGACGAAACGTTCAAAAAAACCGTGCAGCTTGCCAGTCTCCTGGACATCCCGGTTGTCAATACGTTCTCGGGAGTTGCCGGCAGCGACGAAAGCGCCAGGCATCCAAACTGGCCGGTCGCCCCGTGGCCGAGTGCATACTCAGATATTTACAGCTGGCAGTGGGAGCAAAAGCTCATTCCATATTGGAAGGAAGTCGGCAGCTATGCTAAAGAGCACGGCATCAAGGTTGGCATCGAGCCGCACGGCGGGTTTTTGGTCCATACGCCGTACACGGTTTTAAAGCTGCGGGAGGCAACTAATGAAGCCGTAGGCGCCAACCTTGATCCGAGCCACATGTGGTGGCAGGGAATTGATCCGGTGGCCGCGATTAAAATCCTTGGGAAAGAAGGAGCAATCCACCACTTTCACGCCAAGGATACGTACATTGACCAGGATAACGTCAACATGTACGGCCTCACCGACATGCAGCCATACAGCAGCGTTCAGACCCGGGCCTGGAGCTTCCGTTCGGTCGGCTTCGGCCACGGCATGAAGGAATGGAGCGACATGATCAGTGCCCTTCGGACATTCGGCTATGACCATGTAGTCAGCATCGAGCACGAAGACCCAATCATGTCTCTTGATGAAGGCTTCGAGCGGGCCGTGCAAAACCTAAACTCAGTCAACATTTCCGAGCGCCCGGTCGACATGTGGTGGGCATAGCTCTCCGTATTAAAAAAGCTGCTTCCCTTATTCAGGGGGCAGCTTTTTAAAATAGATGATGCTTATACGCATAAACGACTGCCTGGGTCCGGTCCTGGACCTGCAGCTTATGGAGGACGCTGCTTACATGTACTTTCGCCGTTTTCAAAGCGATAAACAGCTCTTCCGCAATTTCGGTGTTGGTTTTTCCTTCCGCAAGCAGCCGCAGCACCTCAAACTCGCGCGCGGTCAGTTCCTCATGCAGCTCCCTCCGGTCCCGCCGTTTCATATTCACCATCAGCTTCCCGGCCACTTCGGGTTCCAGGATCGACTGCCCCTCGTGCGTTTTCCGGATGGCCGCTGCGATTTCTCCGGCCCGGGAGGTCTTTAAAATATAACTTACCGCTCCTGCCTCAAGTGCCGGATACACCTTTTCATCATCGATAAAGCTCGTGACAATAATAATTTTAGCTTCCGGCCACGCCTCCATAATGTTTTCCGTCGCTTCAATTCCATTCATATCGTCCATCACAAGATCCATCAGAATGATGTCCGGCCTGAGCTCGAGAGCTAATTTAACCGCTTCCCGGCCGCTTGAAGCTTCCGCAGCCACCTCCATATCCGGCTGTGTCGACAAATATGACGTTACGCCAATCCGTACCATTTCATGATCATCTGCAAACAGGACGGTAATCAATTTTCTCCCCCCTTGGACAGCCAGGGTACTTTGACATCGATGCGGCTGCCTTCTCCCGGCAGGCTCACCAAATGAAAATGCCCGCCGATTTCCTCCGCCCGTTCCTTCATCGTGCTTAACCCGTAGCTGTCCGGTTTTTCTTCCTCTATATAAAATCCAACCCCGTTATCCTGGACGCGCAGGATAATAAATTCTTCGCGCTGCAGCAGTGACACCTTCAGCTCGGTTGCCTTTGCGTGGCGCAGCGTGTTGGAGATAGATTCCTGGCTGATCCGGAATAGCTGATCCTCTACTCCCTTTTCAATAGGAAAAGGCTCGATCACGTGTTTAATCTGCAGAGGCACTTTTGTCGTCAGGTCATTCAGCAGCTCGGTGATCCCTTCCTGAAGGGTTTGTTTATTCAACGCAGCCGGCCGAAGATGAAGCAGCAGGGCCCGCATTTCAAGCTGGGATTGATTGATCATCCGCTCAATGGTCTGCCATTCCCGTGACGCTTCCCTGGCACCGGATTTTTCATTCACCGCAGATATCATCATAGAAGCTGCAAACAGCTGCTGGCTGACCGAGTCGTGGAGTTCGCGGGCAATCCGGTTTCGTTCCTGCGAAATCACTTCCTGCAGGCTTTTCTCCCGGTCTTCGGCCCGTTCCGTAGCTAGCTTCTGCCCTCGCTCCGCCTGCCCCTGCAGCTGGCGCTCCACCATTTCAATCTCCGTGCGCAGCTCTTCTACTTCCCGGTACATATCCGCCGGCCAGATTGTTTTAGAGCTTCCCCTGCCCAACCGCTCCAGCACAGCCTGCATCTGCTGCCAGCGGGCACTCCAGGCCCGCTGCACCAATAAGCCAAGGGCGGTGCCAAGAAGAACAATCAGGACAACAAGCAAAAACACATATGGCAGACCGCTCGCTGTCTGTCCTGTGAGCACATCCCACATATCAAAAGGAAGCAGCAACAGCAGCGGAACGACAGCGGCACTGCTGATGAGAAAGGCTGCTCCAATCCCCCATCCCGCTGCTTTCATAAAGCTGTTCATCGCCGCTCCACCTCCAGATCCCCACTGAGCAGCGAGGTGAAAATGTAAAGCGTGGGAACATCTTTATCTGCCGCTGGAACACGTAAGGTAACCGTCTGGTTCCAGCGCTTTGCTTCTTCTTTCCCAAACAGGCGCACGCGCCCGTACAGCGTGCTGTGACGAATGACCACGTGCACTTCGTACGGTACGTAGACAGTCACTGAGCCCAAACCGTGGCGGATAATAATCACCGCTTGCTGCGGCAGCACCGTATTGGTCACATCAACCATTTTATCGCCAACGCCGCCGATTACGTTAATGTCCTTCCAGTGAAATGGCTTCCGTCCGACCTTCTCCCGTCCCCACAGGCGGTTGCCAAGCAGTTCGTCCCGTTCGTAATTCTCAATTCTGCCGCTCAGCTCCTCCACCTCTGCCTGTTCTTCGACGGGCTCCCGGCCCGAGCGGCGCATCTGCAGAAGCAGCAGTACAAAAAAGGCAATCACCCAGAACTGGACGGCCCAGAGAGTGACCGCTGTAAGGCCCAGGCCGATCCATCCGGTCCACCAGAAAATGGTGGCGAGCGTCCGCCTTTTCGTCCGCTTTCCGATAAAAATAAATAGGGTGAAGAAAAAGAGTACGGGCAGCAGGCCCGCTCCGTCCGAAAAAAATTCCAGTATGAACAGGAGGATTCCCGTAAAAAACACGAATTGGATCATTTTCGTTGATATGTGGGAAAACATAGGAACCCTCCTTTGTTGTTTTATGTAGGTTAAAATAGAGACGCCGCTGTCAGCGTCTCTATTTTATCACGCTTTTTCCTGTCCCGCCTCTGTCTTCCGCTTTTCCAGACGCGCTACCTGTTCGTCGAAGGTGGAATGCTCGTACTGCTTCTCATGATACTGCTCCATGCTTTCTATATGATGCTCCACTTCCCTGAAACGGGCTTCGGGCTCGCATCCGTCCTTCTGATACAGCTTGGAAATATTGTAGTTTGCCCGGGCTATATTTTCCCGCCCCATCCACTCCATACGTTTCAAACGCATATCCTTCAGCTTGTAGACCATTTCCTCGTGCCGCTCTTCTATTGTCTGCAGCTGTTCTTCAGCTTCCTTTTTCATCGCAGCAAGCTTTTGTGCCCGGTCGCCGTATTGTTCAATCTCTCTTAAGGCAACCTCATACAGTTCGTTTTCCTCGTAATGCTTCACTACCGCAGCCTGCTGCTTGCGTTTATCGAGCATGCTTTCTGCTTCGTCCAGTTCGTACTGAAATTCTTCGGCCAGCCGGCGCTGGCGCTCTGTGAGCCTGTGCACCTTTTCCGTTTCACGCTCTGCTTCCCTAATATAGCGGTTCAGTGAAGTGATCGGATTGTCTGGCTCCTTTTTCATATTCCACCGCTCCCATTCGTGTTCGACATCCTGCTTGAACTGCTGCCAAATGCCTGCCATCATGCATTCCTCCTTTTTATCTGCGCTTTAGTTTTTTCCATTCTTCTTCAAAGCCTGTGAACGGATCTTTTGTTCTGGCGCGGCGGTCGATGTCTACCTCGTCCCCATTCCATTTTTTCACGCTCCAGTACATTGCATAGAGGCCGAGAAGTGCAACCACTGCATAGATGTTAGTGAGCGCAAGCGATATCGCGGCAATACCTGTAATTACCCAGAAAACCCGTGCCGCAGTGGTCGTGCTTTCCTGAAACTGGCGGTAGACGATATAGGCCAGCGCCACTCCGGCTGCGAGTAAGAGCAGCGACCCTAGGTTAGATAAAACTACGATGGCTGCGACGGTAATCACTGCTGCTAGTCCGATTTTTTTCCACATGGTGTTTCCCCCTTCCTGTACCTCTATCTTACGCCGGTTACCCAGCGGCCGGGAGCAGCCCGGGGTCTATCTTTCCTACGCCTCCAGGCGTATTTATCATGAAAAAACACCCTTTCCGAAGAAATGGGTGTTTACATCTGGATTTGCTGCCCTGCTTTTTCAAGAGCTTCGATGGTCTGTTTTTTAAATGCATCGCCGACCGGACAGCCGGACGGGCTCAAGTATTTCAACTGGTTTTTTTCCGGCACATAAAAATACCCTAGAGCTTCCAAGTCTTTGTAAAGTCCGGCGGGAAGAACGCTGGAGCCTGTTTGCCGGATAAAGTGGTCCGTGACCGAAACGGTGACTTCTGTATCTGTGGATCCAGTGTTCAGCACAAACAAATCATACTCGTCCTGCTTGACCCACTTCCCTTTAGAAAAAAGGGAAAACAGGGAGGCCTCGAGAGCCGAAATGCCGCTGAGATTCACCCGGTACACGTCGTTAATTACCTCTCGCACCATCTCTCCGGAGAACCCGGCGGGCAAGCGGGCAAAAGCGTATGCTAGCAGCTCTTCTTTACCTGCCTTTCCCCCCTCATCTCCGGCCCATTCCTTGAAAAGAGGGTGCGTTCTCTGCGCGCCGGGAGCTTTTGGGTCGGCTGCTATACTTCGCAGCGAAATGCCAAAAATGTCAAAAACAATGTGTTCCACCGAGGATACGGTGACTCTTTTTTCACTTTTTATTCTTTCATCCATTTGTTCCGCTTTTGTAAGCATACCAGGCTCCCTTTTCCAACTTGATATGTAATTCATCCACCGCTTTCTGTTATTCGTCCCTTACCAGTCGGAAGCCAATCGATTTGAGCGCTGTCTCCAGGCTTTTTTCAATTATAATATTTTCTCCAAGTATATCCTTGCGGACGTCCTGTACCGCCATATCCGGTCGGACGCCGGTTAAAATAGGGTCAATGCCCATTAGCTTCAATGCCTGAATAACCTGGGAAAGATACATTGTAAATGTTTCGTTAAAGGCTGAGACACCCGAGACATCGATCATAAAATAATCGTATTTTCCACCGTACACTTCCTGCAGTACTGTCTCCATTAAACGGTTCGATCTGTTTTCATCCATCGCCCCGACAAGCGGGAGCACCGCAATGCCTTCGCCTATCGGTACAATCGGGTACCCGAGCACATCTATCTTTTCATTCATTTGGTCTACACGGATCAAATAGCTAAGTAAATTACCGAACGTCTGCATCAACGAAATTTCTTCTTTCTTAAATTCACGGGGCTCGCGGTTTAATACGCAGAGCGTGCCAAACGGGCCGCCTTCCTGGTTCTTGATGTATACGCCCAAAAAGGTATGAACATTAAAATTTTTCGGCATCAAAAGCTCTTTCGTTTCTTCATCATTCACTGCGTCGGAAAAATGAAAGTATTCCTGTTTGTCATTTCTCAACACATACTGGCAAAACGAGGCTTCATGCTCTACTTTCATCCCCGGGGACACAAGCTCCTCCCCGCGGTTATTGTAAGCACTCAACACGTCCATATAAGCAGCTTCTCTTTTTGCAATATAAACGGAGTCCACGTGAAGGGACTCAGCGATCACGCTCATGATTTCTTCAGCCATCTCTTCAATGGAGAAAGTGTATCTGCTTGACGGCCCTGATGTTAAATTCACTTTTTCCCCTCCTGTTACACAAAGCTAATATTTACTTGTTCCCTTTTCTGTTTTTGAATAATCTTTTTGTAAACACATTATGCCACCAATGAGTCTTTTTTAACAGGACTTAACCTGTAAATAATTTAAATTTCAGTATTTTCTTGTTTAAATGAAAAGCTTTCGTATAAAATATAAGAACAAACGTTCGTATAAATGGTTTACTTTTTATCTTCGAGATGTCTTTTACAAACAACAGGGGCAAGGAGAGGAGGCATCTATGACACATTCATCATACGCTGATTCAAAAAAAGAAACTTGGGAAACCTTCAGAAAGAAAAATCATTCATTTCTGCGCACCAGGCTTATTCGGGAATTCCTGGAGGATTCTGTGCATCAGCAATTATTAAAGCAGGCTTTGAACGAGGAGGCTGCCTGGGCTTACAAAGCCGTCGATTTGTCTTTTAAACGGTATTACCAGGATGTAATCTGGCGGGCCTATATGTTAAAAACCCTGCACTGGCAGGCAGTCCGCTACGATCGCTATCATCGCCGCCGCCAGCAGCGTACGCCTTTATCCGACCAGGAGGAGATGTTTGAAGAAGCCGGGCCTTTTTCCAGCCGGATCGAAGAACAGAGCCTGGAGGAAGAGCTGCACCATTATTCCATCTGGCTCGGCTTTCGTTCGCTGACGCCGTACCAGCAGTGGATTTTCTCTAAAAAATACAGCTCCGGGTGGAAGGACACAGACATTGCCAATCACCTTCAAGTCAGCCGCCAGGCAGTGTCAAACGCCCACCGGAAAGGCCTGAAGACACTTCGTCTTTATGCCGGGAAATAGGGGGGACGGTAATGCATATTATTGATTCCAGTGCTGTCGTCGAACTGCTTGCTAATGTCGGCTTTCCTATCGTGGTCACGTTCTACCTGCTTTTACGAATTGAGCAACGCATTGAGCACCTGCGGCGGGAAGTAACACGTTTGGCATGCTCTTCACCAAAAAAGGAGGACCCAATGCATGATGACTAACAACCGCACAACAAAAGCCCAGCGCATGAGTGAAGAAGCACTTTACGAAGAGCTTCAAAAATTTGAGCCTTTCATTCAGCAGGCACTGCGCCAGACTTCCTACCAGGAACGCGAGGATCTTCAACAGGAGCTCCGCCTAAAATGCATTGAAAAAATACTCACGTATGAACCACCTGAAGTCCCGGGGTTCTGGGAATACAAACGCCGCTATGAGCAGCAGAGTGACGAATAGACCTTCTTCATAAAAATAACCGGCCCGGCTTCTGGCCGGACCGGTTGTTACATATGTGTTACTCCATGTTGGAATGGCGCCTCGCCATCTTTTCATAGTCAGCGTTCCCGCCTGCATGGACAGCAGCAATAATCAGGCCGTCCAGTATTAAATGCAGGCTCTGGTCAAATTGATTTCCCAGCGGCTGAATCGTTCCCGGCTCGTGCTCCAGCCGTTTTTTTGTTGCTGCCGGTACTTCAATAAAAGCACTACTAATCTTTCCCAGGGATGATTCGCGGTTGGTCGAGCAGACGAGAAGCTCTGCCCCGCTTTTTTTTGCCTGCTCCGCCGTGTGGACGAGAATCGAAGTATTTCCCGAACCGGATAATACTACAAGTAAATCCCCCTCTCCCACGGAAGGAGTAATGGTTTCCCCCACGACAAACACGTTATAGCCGCTATGCATGAGACGCATCGCAAACATTTTCCCAACGAGACCCGAGCGCCCCTCGCCGGCTACAAAAATTGCCGGGGCGCGGTTCAGCCGTAAAGCAGCCTCTTCGACTTCTTCAGCATGTACGTTTCCCATAACCTCCGTTATTTCCCGGGAAATTGTATTTAATACTTGTTCTGTATTCATAGCCGGTCTGCCTCCAATCGTATTTGTTCGGCTGTCTGCCGGGGGTTTTCGCTTTTCGTGATGGCGCCTCCGATAATAATGACGTCCGGACGCGCGTCTTTAATTTTATAAAGAGTTTCCGCCTGCAGCCCCCCGGCCGCCGACACCTCCCAGTGCGGAAATGCCTGCAGCAGCCTATAATAGTCGTTGTCACCGGCATTTTCCCGCTGCATATCTTTACCTATGTGCAGGGAAGCGCTGCGGACACCAAACTTGTCGAGTTCATCGAGACGCTGTTTGTCCTGCACATTCAGCAAATCCACAAAAGCTTTTTTCCCGTATTCTCCAGCAGTTTCAAGCACAGCCTGAATCGAAGCATCCGGAGCAAAAGCCATTACTGTTGTGACGTCTGCGCCTGCTTCGAAGGCCTGGATTGTTTCTGCCCTTGCTGCGTCACACGTTTTCATATCTGCCACCAGCAATTGATCCGGGTATTCCTTTTTCATCTGCCGGACAATGTCCATACCGTATTCTTTAATAACCCCAGTGCCTATTTCAATCCAATCAATGTATGCTTCAGTTTGATGAACGATCTTAAAACAATCGTTCCATGGCAACCGGTCCAACGCCAGCTGAATTTTCATTAGCTCCTCCTTTAACGCTCCACGCGTTCTTCGTTTCCAAGCGCTGCTTCCACTTCTTCCAGCAGCGGCAGCCCTTCGTTATCGCCTGCTACCTGTACCACTTTTGCTCCCGCCACCGAGCCAATTTTCAACGCCTTTTCCAGCGGATAGCCCTGCAGCAGCCCGTATAAAAAGCCAGCATTAAAGCCGTCTCCTGCACCTACGGTATCGGCTGCCTTTTCAACTTTTTCCGCCGGTTGATACACGGTTTTGCTGCTTCCGTGTTTCCCCGCTGCGCCTTCGCTTCCATTTTTAATAATGATGCGGTCAATGCCATACGATTGGAACGAAGCGATATGCTCTTCGATGGACTGGCCGCCAAACAATATGTCTGCTTCGTCTTTGCCGCTCAGCATAATATCAGCGTATGGAAGCAGTGACCGGATCGCTTCTCCAGCCGCTTCCCTGCTCCACAGCTTTAAACGGATATTCGGATCCATGGCTGTAAGAGTTCCCTGCTCTCTTGCAAAGCGGGCCGCTTCCCGAAGCATTTCCACGTTTTCTGGCCGTAGCGAGGCGAACACCCCGGTCATATAAAACACCTTGGGCTGTTTGCTCAGCTGTTCTTTAATGTGCTGTACTGTTAGTTCCTCTGTAGGCGACGGGAAACGGTAATAAAACGTACGTCCATTTCCGTTTTCAAGTGTTTCCTTAAAATTCACGGGAGTGGCGTAGTGTTCTTCAAGTGCTGTTCCCGACATGTCAATCCCTTCACCGCGCAGCGTGTTCAGAATATGGCGGCCGAATTCATCGCGGCCTAGGCGGGTGATCATCCCCGTCTGAAGGCCGAGACGGGCACAGCCGACAGCCACGTTCAGCTCGGCCCCGCCTATTCTTCTTTCAAATTCCGTCGTAAACCGCATCGGTCCCCGCTGCTTCGGGTTCATGGTAATCATTGCATCTCCAATTGTAAGGACGTCCTGCATCTTTGCTGCCTCCATTCTTATTCAAATGCATTCGGCAGCCACATGAAGATGCCTGGTACGAATGCGATTACTAAAATTACAATCATAATCATGCCGATGTACGGAATTGTCGCTTTAAAGGAACGGCTGATGGAAAGCCCGCCGATCGCGCTTGCAAGCAGCAGGCACAGTCCGTACGGCGGTGTCACCAGGCCTACAGCGAGGCACATGAGAACGACAATGCCGACATGGATCGGGTCGAGACCGAGCTCTGACGCCGCCGGCAGAATAATAGGAACAAATAAAATGATCGAAGGGACCGTGTCCATAAACATGCCGACAAATAAAAACAATAAGATGATCAGGATAATCATCAGCCACGCATACGGCACCGACTCCTGGAAAAACGATGAAATGTGGGCCGGAATATTGTTATAGCTGATAAGCCTCCCAAGCGAGGTAGCGGTAGCCAGCGCAAACAGCGTTAGCGAGCTGAGCTTTAATGTTTCAATAACAATGTCCGGAAGGTCCCGCAGGCGGATGCTTTTATAAAAAAAGTACGCCAGAATAAACGAGTAAATGCAGGCAATGATCGACGCTTCAGTTGGTGTGACGAACCCGCCCATGATGCCGACTAAAATAATAATCGGCGTAAGGAGCGGCGGAAAGCTCCGGATACCATGTTTAACAATCGCTTTTGTGTCGAGCCGGTCATGCTTCGGATAATTATTTCTCTTAGAAACCACTAATATAAACAGCATTAAGCCAATGCCAATCAACAGTCCCGGAATAATTCCGCCGATAAACATCTGGCCAATCGATACTCCGGCCAGGCTCCCGTAAATCACCATTGGAATAGATGGCGGGATAATCATCCCCATCGTGGAAGATGCGGCCGTTACAGCCACCGACGTCTCTGTGCTGTACTTTTCTTTTTTCATGTTAGGGATCAGGATTTTCCCTACCCCGGCCGTGTCCGCCGTAGATGCCCCTGATATGCCTCCGAAAAACATAGAAACCACTACGTTGGAGTGAGCCAGGCCCCCGCGGATGTGGCCAACAAGCGAAACTGCAAATTGAATGAGCCTCTCGGAAATCTTTCCCCGGTTCATGATATTTGCCGCAAAGATAAACAGCGGCACAGCGAGCAGAATAAAGGAGTTCAATCCGACAAACATCTGCTGGATGACAGACTCAAGCGGCACGGTTCCCATGACGAGAAAGCCGACATAGCTGACAATGCCAATCACAAACGCAATTGGGACGCCCAGAACCATTAATATTAAAAAGAGCAGTATTAGTCCAATAGCGGTTATCATTTTTTATTCACCTCCACGATGTTTTGGTAGTGCTTCCAGTGGTCCATCGCATTCTGAAATGCAAACAGCATGATGCCTGCCCCGGCAACCGGTACTGGAAGCCAAATAAAGAATTGACTTACTCCCGGGAGGTAGTTCAGCGTCCAGCTGGTGAACTGGGCTGTAATCTGCACTCCGTGGATTACAAATGCAAGGCCGAACAGGATTAAAAAGAAATGAATGACTATCTGCAGCGCAAGCAGATACTTACCGGAAAGCTTTTCCAGGAGAATGCTTACGGTAAAATGCTGGCGCTCTCTCACCATTGCTGCTGCTCCCAGCAGCACCATCCATATAAAGGAATAGGTGGCCACTTCCGCCGACCACAGGAAGGCGATGCCGGGGATATAGCGGGTCATTACCTGCATAGCGACACATATAAAGAAAATGGAAAAAGCGGCTGCCCCTCCCCACAAAAACACTCGCTGTATTTGATCGATAAAGGCTCTCATGTTCTCGCCCTCCTATTCATCCTTTAATTCCTGGACTCTCTCATATTCTTCTTCCATCCCCAGGTTATCGACTGCTTCTTTACGTACCTCTTCCGTCTGCTTTGTAAAGGCTTCTTTATCTACCTCATTGATCTCCATGCCTTCTTCCTGCAGCTTTTCCCTGTAATCGCTGGCTAATTCCTGATCAGTAGCACGCGCCGTTTCAGTAGCTTCCCGGACAGCTTTATCGACTGCTTCTTTTTGTTCAGCATTCATGCCATCATAAACATCCTGGGTGGTGAAAAACACCCGCGTCGTAACGTCGTGCTCGGTGAGGGATAAATGATCTGCTACTTCATAATGGCTTGCTAAATAAATATTGGTAAAATCATTTTCTGCCGCGTCCGTCAGGCCGTTCTGAAGCGCCTGGTACATTTCATTCCAGGCTACACTCGTCGGCTGGGCCCCAAGTGCCTGCCATGTGTTTGTCACCACCGGCGAATCCTGGGTCCGGACCGTTTTATTTTCCAGATCCTCCGGCGTTTCTACCGGCTGGGTGCCGTAATAATTACGTGTGCCTGCCGACCAGTAATCAAGCACTTTAAAATTTGATTTTTCTTCCGTCACCCGGGCCACTTCGTCACCTACTTCACCATCTACCACCCGTTCCCAGTGCTCCCGGTCTTCAAAGAGATACAAAATAGAGAAAAAATCTACTTCCTTTACCTTCTGGGCCAGGTAACCGGGGGAGGCCACCACCAGGTCCACCGAGCCGGTCTCTGCGCTCTGGGCAAGCTCTGCCTCACTCCCGCCGAGCGAACCATTCGTGTGTACTTCCACCGTTACACTGCCATCGCTTTCTTCTTCTACCACTTCTTTAAATTCCCTTAAGCCAACGGCATAGGGACTCTGATTATCAAGCTGAGTGGCTGCTACTAAATGAACGCTTTCTTCAGCGCCGGCCGTGTTATCATTGCTGTCGCTGCTGCAGCCGGCAATCACTCCAGCTGCCAGTGCCATCATGGTAACGCTTACTTTTTTCATTGCTTAAAACCTCCTTTTTTATGCTTTTATTTCAGTAGAATCCCTTACATGAAAAGTTGTCCGATGTACATATTCCCGGCTTAGTTCCTCTGCCGGCACTCCGTCGTTTACCTGCTTCAGTAAAAGCTCCGCTGCTTCTTCCCCCATTTGGTAAGCTGGCTGCTCAATAGTAGTCAGCGAGGGAGAAAAGAAAGAAGCGTATTCCACTTCATCGAATGTCACCAGGGCAAGATCTTCAGGAATATTGAGTGCGTATGTTTTAGCAAATGTCAGTGCTTCTACGAGCATGCGGTCGTTGGAGATAAACAGCGCGTCCGGCTTCTGCTGCCGGCTCAGCATGGCGCTTAAAGCCTTCTGGGCTCCGTTTACTTCTCCGTGGTACATAAGCTTTTCATTTTCAGCAATGCCCGCTGTCCGCAGCGCTTCTTCGAAGCCGCGGAACCGTTCTTTTCTCGTATTCATTTTCAGCTCCGGGCCGATAAAACCGATGTTGCGGTACCCTCTGTCGATTAAATGCCTCACCGCTTCGTACGAAGCCTTGTAATTATTTACAACGACAGAAGGGGCTTCTGACTGCTCTACCGTTCGGTCCAGAAATACTAAAGGAATTTGATAGCTTAGAATGTCTTCATAATTTTTCCGGTCCTGGCTGCTCGGAATAATAATCATTCCATCAATCTGCTTTGCCATCAGCATATCAATGTACTGTTTTTCTTTCGTTTCATCGTCATCCGCATTACAAATGATGACGTGATAATTATATTTAATGCACATATCTTCGATCGCTCTGACCACCAGAGTGGAAAACCGATGTACTACGTTTGCGATAATAACGCCGATTGTTGTTGTTTTTTGCTGTTTGAGCCCCCTGGCAATAGCATTCGGACGGTAGTTTAACTGAGCGATGGCCTGTTCGATGCGCCCTTTTGTTTCTTCGCCCATGTATGTAAACCGGCCGTTCATAAACTGGGAAACGGTGCTTATGGAGACATTTGCTTCTTTTGCCACATCACGCAGCGTTACATTTTTACGCATAGCTACCCTCCTGATAAAACGTTTTAGTAAAACGATTTATTTCATTCTAAAAGATACACCTTCAAATTGCAAACGCTTTATTTAATTTTTTTAGTGCAAGCAACCGCTTCCAGGGTTTACCTTCTTAATGTTTATTCGTATACTGGTACAGTTGAAATTGGTTAGCATGCTAATTAAATTCAGAAGGAGCTTTCTTTCTATGGAATCAGACCAGCTTATCCATATGATCCATCAGCGCTCGCGTATGCTCTCGAACACGTTAAACGACACCCTTGCCCCGTTTGGCCTCTCCCATGCACAGTATATGATTATGTATATGCTCGATACAGGCGGGCCGGCCACCCAGGCACATATGCGGAAATACCTGCAGGTGGAAGCCCCGACGATCACCCGTACGATCGCCACAATGGAGCGTAACGGCTGGGTTGAAAAACGCCCCGGCACAGACCGCCGTACGCAGATTATTCATCTTACCTCTGACACGAAGCAGGCGCTTCCGGGCATTAAGGAACAAGTCGCCGAAGCAGAAAAGCGGTCTCTTGATCAGCTCTCAGCCCGGGAACGGGAAGCTCTTTACTCCCTGCTTCAAAAAATGACGAACGAAAGGAGCCTGGAACGATGAGCCGTCATGATCATCCCATCTGGACGAAGGATTTCATCAGTATAACAATCACCAACTTCATGGTTTTCACCGTATTCTATTCCCTGTTAACGACGCTGCCCCTCTTTGTCACAGGCAGTCTCGGAGGCACCAGCGCCCAGGGCGGACTCGTCGTTACGATAATGCTCGTTGCTACGATTATCACCCGGGTATTTGCCGGAAAAATTATGGAGAAAATCGGACGTAAACGGGCGCTGGTCTGGGGTGCTGCTGCATTTGTTGTCTGTACTTTTTTATATCTTTTTGTTGATACATACAGCGGCCTGCTGCTGCTGCGATTTGTCCACGGCATTCCTTTTGGTGTCCTAAGTACAGCTACGGGAGCTATCGCTGCCGACGTCATTCCGAACGAGCGCCGCGGAGAGGGCCTCGGTTATTTTACGACCTCCATGAATGTCGCGGTCGTCATCGGTCCGTTCATCGGGCTTACGCTGATCCAGTTTGCCCCCTTCACCCTTTTGTTTACGCTCCTTGGCGTATTTATGATTATCGGGGTCTGGTGTGCAGCCATTGCCCGCGATCCGGGCATCCCGGCATCTCCGCAGCCAGGTAAAAAGAAGCTGTCCATTCATGACTTTATTGAACTGCGGGCGCTTCCAATCGCGTCGATCGGACTGCTTGCCTCTTTTTCCTATGCCGGCGTTATTTCGTATATGTCTCTGTTTGCTGAAGCAATGAACCTGATTCAAGTATCAAGTTTCTTTTTTCTTGTGTTCGCTGCTGTGGTCATCGCTTCGAGGCCGGTGGCCGGACCGTTATTTGACACGCGCGGACCGGGGACGGTACTGTACCCCTGTCTGTTGATCTTTGCCATTGGCCTCGTAACGCTCAGCTTCACTACAACCGGCTGGATGCTGCTGTTATCTGCTGCGTTGATCGGCCTCGGATACGGCACGCTTCTCCCCGGTTTTCAAACGATGTCTATTCAGGCAGCCCAGCCGCATCGAAGCGGGCACGCTACTGCTACATTTTTTATCATGTTCGACTCCGGCATCGCCCTCGGGTCCTTTGTTCTCGGCCTGTTAGTGAATGCGGTCGGCTACCAGTATTTATATCAAATTACAGCAGCTATTATACTCCTGACCATTGGGGCGTTGTTTTTATATTTCCGGCTTTCATCAGTTTACGTCTACGAAGAAAATAAGGCGTAGCTCTCTATAATTTTCCATATAAAAAGAAGCAGGAGCGCTCCTGCTTCTTTTTATTACATCTGGTGGTCGCGCATTTTTTTGTATAAGGTGGTCCGGTGAATCCCAAGTTTTTTAGCAGCTTCTGTTTTATTTCCGTTTGCTTCTTCAAGTGCCTGCTTAATCATCGCCTGTTCCTGGGCCGATTTCTGATCTTTCCAGTTTGCAGCCCCCGTACGTTCAGTTTTGGTTTCCTGAGCCAAAGCAGCAGACTCGCGTGCTGTTACAGAAGGGAGCGGGAGGTCTTCGGTGCGTATTTTTCCTCCGTCGTGCATAGCAGCGAGCTGTTCAATAACGTTCATCAATTCCCGGATATTGCCCGGCCATCCATACTGCTTCATGGCTTCCATGGCTTTATTCGTTATTTTTAGCGGCTTCACGCCCAATTCGGTGGAAAAGTGTGTATTATAGTATTCCACAAGAAGCGGAAGATCTTCAATCCGGTCCCGAAGCGGCGGCAGGCTTACTGCTATTACGTGCAGGCGGTAGTATAAATCCCGGCGGAACCTGCCCTCCTCTACCAGCTGTTCGATATTTTCATTAGTAGCAGAGATAATCTTCATGTTCACCGGAATCGGAGCAGCATTGCCGACTTTACGCACATATGAATCTTCAAGCACGCGAAGCAGGGCTGCCTGCATAGCCATGGACATATTGCCTACTTCATCGAGAAACAACGTACCTTCGTGAGCTGCCTCGAGTAAACCGACAGCCCCGTACTCAGGCTGCATGGGTACTTCTTTTCCGAATAGCTCTTCTTCAAGATGGGCATCGGGGATGGAGGCGCAGTTCACCGCTATAAATTCCCCTGTTCTGCCGCTCTCCTGGTGAATGGCCTGGGCAAATAATTCCTTGCCTGTTCCTGTTTCTCCGGAAAGCCAGACGGGGGTTTTCGTTTTCGCTGCCCGTTTTGCTATCTGAATGGCACGGTGAACCTCTTCATTTTCTCCTATGATACGCCGGAAAGAAGCAATGGATGGACGGAAGGTGGGCGAGGAGGACGTTTCAGAAGTATGTAGCTCTTTTAAAGCTTTTTCCGTCCAGACTCCAGTTACTTTTCCTTTTTTGTTTACAACGGCGATTGGCGGATACTGCTGCTCCCATGATTCCGGAATTTGGCCTTCAGTAATCTGGGAAACTTCTAAAATCCACCCGTCTTTAATTTTTTTATTAAGGCTCTTCTCTTTATAAATGTGATTCCATACCTTTGCTTCATCGAGAACACCTATCGGACGGCTGTCTTCATCCACCATCACCACCGTATCTTTTTCCCCGTCTTTCCAAACCTTCAATACGTCTGTCACTTCTGTTTTTGACGCTTCAAGCGTACGCGGTTCTGCTACAAACTGTTTCCAGTACTCTACTTCTGCCACGCCCCATCACCCTTCCTGTTTATGAATTGCTACTTCCTTATTCCCGCATGCTTCCCGAAAGAAACAACAGCTTTGCTTTGAAAGACTTTTTCACCGGTTCTCTTTCCTTATATAATTAACGCCCTTTCCTGCGAAGGAAAAGGCATCGATTGCTCCAATTAAACAGTAAACAGGGAGATGTCTTTATTATCAAGAAGATCAACAGCTTTAGCGTTACTTACCAGCTGTTCCGGCGTTTTACAGCCAGGGATGACTGCATGAACGCTTGAATTGGATAAACACCAGGCAAGTGCCCATTGCGGGAGGGGGACGTCGTCTGGAAGAGTTTCCTTTAGCCGCAGCGCCTCCTGAAGAGCGGCTTCCTGTTCATTCTGCGGGTGGCGATGGCGAACATCATCTTCTGCAAAGGAGGCCCCTGGTGTATATTTTCCGCTTAAGTAACCGCTCGCCATTGGTACCCGGGCAATAACCCCCAGATGCTGGCGGTCACATTCCAGAAATGCTTCCTCTGCAGTTTTGCGATCCAGCCGGTTATATACCAGCTGTATCGTTTCTGCACCGACAGCTTCCGCCTGCCTGATTTGGTCCATATAATCCTTTTTCTTTACCGAAAGGCCGATATGGCGAATTTTGCCGGCTTTTTTCTGTTTATCAAGCATCGTCCACAGCTTGTCATTCTGGAATTCTTCGTCTGTTCCGGAGTGGAATTGATAAAGATCGATATAGTCTGTACGGAGCGCCCGCAGGGAGGCTTCGAGCTGCTTTTGCACATCTTCCGGGTTATAGTGCCGGGTCCGGTCGTTTGGTCCGTGAAAATGATGGCCAAATTTGGAGGCCACAAACCACTGATCCCGGTCTTTCTGAATGGCGGCGCCGGTTAATTCTTCTGCGAGGTGGTCTCCGTAGCATTCGGCCGTATCAATAAAGTTAATATCTTCCGTCCTTGCCGCTTCAAACAGTCCGTCTACTTCTTTCTGGGTAAAAGTTTTGCCCCATTCCCCGCCAAACTGATAGGTTCCAACACCTACGACAGAGACTTCTTCACCGGTTTTTCCGAGCATGTTATATTTCATGAGCCAGTCACATCCCTTTCTGCTTCTTTTATGCCTGCGGTCGTCTCACGGACGTGCAGTTCGGGGTTTAGTATAATAGTCCGCGTCGTTTCGTTTTTACCTCCGATCCGGTCGATCAGCATCTGGGTTACCAGCCGCCCCATTTCAAGAATAGGCTGCGCTACTGTAGTCAGCGGCGGGTCACTCAACGTAGCAATAAATGTATCGTCAAAGCCGACAACCGACAGATCCCCCGGCACCCGGCGTCCCGCTTCCTTGCCTGCCTGGATACAGCCGATTGCCAGAAAGTCGTTCAAAGCAAACACTGCGGTGATGGCAGGATCATTCTGCAGAGCCTGACGCATAGAATTTTTAGCATCGCCAATTGAATTATTGTCTTTTACAATTACCGCTTCTTCCCGGCTTACTCCGTGTTCGTCATACGCTTCGTAAAATCCTTTTAACCGTTCGGTATCACTCGAGTTGTTCATTTCGCCTACAACAAAAGCAATCCGGATGTGGCCGGCCGTGAGCAGATGCTTCGTCGCCTCGTATCCGCCCCGGTAGTCATCGACAAGCACTGTGTCCACGTCAATTGTCGAGGCGTCTCTTGCCACCAGCGCCAGGGGTATCTTCTGTTTCATAAAATCCTGCAGCGCTTTCGAATTCTGTATCCCTGTGCCCAGAATAATGCCATCCACCCGTTTTTGATTCAGCCACCATAAATATTGAATTTCTTTTTCCGGATTATTGTCGGTATTACATATAACGACATTGAAGCTGCTTGCATGTCCTGTATCCTCTACGCTTCTTGCAAGCTCGGCGAAAAAGGAGTTCGCAATATCAGGAACCAGCAGGCCAATCGTATTCGTCTGCTTTCCGGTAAGAGCGGAAGCTACTGTGCTTGGCTGGTAATCGAGCTCATCCATAATGGCGAGCACCCGCTGTCTTGTTTTTTCTCCTATTTTTCCTTTGTTGTTGATCACCTTTGACACCGTAGCGATCGAAACCTCTGCCCGTTCTGCGATGTCATAAATTGTTGGTCTCATTTTATCTTCCTCATTTTTGTCGTTTCGTTTATTATAATTCCTCCGTTCTTTCCTATCCACCGGGAGAGCCTTTTCTTTTCACATTTCTCATGTAAGCCTGTAACCTGAAAGCCTTTATGAAAGTCCTCCCAGCAGCAGAAAAAAGCATTCCGATATATTCGAAATGCTTTCGCTCGCTTATCTGCCGGCTTTTTCCCCGTATTTTTCCTGAACTTTTTCCATCGTTTCATCCAAATGATCCTTCGCCATTTTTGCATATTTGTACGGAGGGGCAACGTCCGGGTCCTGCTCTGCTTCTACTACTGTCCAGCCCCGGTAGCCCCGCTTCATCAATTCTTCAAGGACAGGCTCAAAATCAATGCAGCCATCTCCGGGCACGGTAAACAGCCCTTCAAGCACAGCCTCCCGAAACGTCAGATTCTCTTTAATTGTTTTATTCCAAATGTCTTCACGGACATCTTTGTAGTGTACATACTTAATACGGTCGTAGTAACGGGTCAGCTGATCCATTGGATCATAGTTGCCAAAAAAAGCGTGGCCGGTATCATACAGCAGTGACACAGCATCTTCATCGGTTTCTGCCATTAAACGGTCCACGTCTTCCCGCTGCTCTACAATCGTACCCGCGTGCGGATGATACACGAGCTCCAGGCCGTATTTTTTCGCGATGTGCCCAGCCTCATTCAGTCCCTCCACCATGCTCTGCCACTGCGCTTCTGACGGTGCCGTAATTTTTGCTTTGTCTGGATCGTCTTTATCCCAGTGCATCGAGTTGCCCATTTCACAGACAATCACATATTCGCATTCCATGTCTTTTAAAAACCGGACCCATTCCTCGAAATCGCGGACTTCCTGCTCTTTATGCTGCAGATTGGAAAACTGGGTTCCGACAAATTTACTGGCAAGCGTGACCTCGTGTTTCCCGAGAATCGCTTTTAATTCCTCGAGATTACGCGGGAAGGTGCGCCCCATTTCAGTCGCTTCGTACCCGATCTCCCTCATTTCGCCTAGAATCTGATCTAACGAATAGTGGTCTCCAAGCCCTGGAATGTCATCATTTACCCAGCTGATAGCTGCAATTCCGAGATGAAACTCGTAATTTCCAAGTCCCGCCATTTGCTGCACCCCTCTTTTAATAGTGTTATTATACTTTCTGCCTCTGCTTTAGTCGGTATAGACCTTGTCCTGGTGCACATCCTTCATGTAAATGCGTTCGCCGTTGTTTTTAAACGATTCGGTGGCCGCAAGCGCTACCTGCATATTGATCTTGGAGTCCAGTGAAGTAACCCTCGGCTCTTCGTCGCCTTTAACGCATTTAATAAACTGCTCAAGCTCAAGAACATATGCCTCCCGGAACCTTGTCTGGAAATTTGGCACAATTTCATGGTTGCTTCCGGTGCTGCTTTGAACCGTCACATCACTGTTCCGCAGCGATCCGACGAAAATGGCCCCTTCAGTGCCGATGATCTCTGCCCGGATGTCATGGCCATACGGGGAGGTTCTGCTTGCTTCCACATCCCCGGCGCCTCCGTTTTCAAATTCCAAATACGTGATGGCTTGATCGACGTCTCCGTATTCCTCCATAAATGAATTAATAAGAATACGGCCATGTCCGGAAACAGAAGAAATTTCAGAGCCCATCAAATACCGCGCCATGTCATAGTCATGAATCGAGCAGTCTAGAAATATGCCGCCGCTGTTTTTTATAAAAGAAGCGGGCGGGGAGCCGCTGTCTCTTGAAAAGCCTTTAAAATAAATCGGCTTTCCGATTTCGCCGGCATCGATGCGTTCACGGGCATCATGAAAACCAGGATCGTACCTTCTCATAAAGCCGACCTGGCAGACAACGCCGGTCTCTTCTATCACCTTGATGACTTCGTCCGCTTCTTCCACAGTGGAGGTCAGCGGTTTTTCCACGAAAATCTGCTTACCGCTGCGTGCTGCTTTTATAATCATGTCAGCATGGGTGCTTGTCGGCGTCACAATTACCACTGCATCCACGTTTTCGTCAGCAAACACTTCCTCAGGATCAGATGTCCAGCGTCCCACCCCAAGCTGTTCAGCCACCATTTCGGCATGTTCGGCGAGTGGATCACAAACAACCGTCAGCTCGGCTCCTTTCACTTTGTTCATCATGTTGCTTGCATGGAACAATCCCAGCCGCCCAAGTCCGAGCACCGCTACTCTAATATCATTTTGTGCCATTTGTGCACCTCCTGTGTGTTTATTGCCCGCCTGTCTTTTATCTGCTCTTCTCTAGGGCTTCTGTGCCACCCCTTTTTTCTTTACTCTAAGAAAGAACTTTGTTTAATTGCTCGGCAATATTTATTTCTTCACCGGTTTTAGCGCTTTCATAAATGCTTGTCAGCAGGAAGGTTGACTTGTAAGCTTCCTCTGCATTTACCGGTGGTTCTGTACCGTTGACTAAGGCGTCAATGAACAGGCGGTCTTCTTCTTCATAACCCCATTTTTTGCTGACAGGCATCAAGTGGTAGTCAGAGGAATCAATTTCTCCTTCAAGGCCGCAGGCAATTTTCACAGTTTCGAGTTCTGCGGTCGTTGCCGTACTGTATTTTCCGTAAATTTCAATTGCTTCAAACGGGAAGCTCCATCCCGAGTGGGCAAATGTATTGAATGTCATGACCATTCCGGATTCAAAGGTCAAAAGGATCGCAAAGTTATCCAGTTCGCTCTCGGACACAGCCCGTGTTGCTTCGCATTTCACCTTTTCCACCTCACCGAAATAAAACCGGCACAGATCCATCAAATGAAATGGTGTTTCGTATAAAAAGCCTCCGGTTTTCGCCGGATCAGACGTCCAGGCAGGATGCAGCAGCTCTCCCCGGTTCATTTTGAAATGGGCAGAGTACGCCTCAAGCTGTCCGGAATCCATGTAGCTTTTAATTTTTTTGTACACATAGGCATAGCGGCGGTTCATGCCGAGGTTATAGCAGGCTTGGGATTTCCGTGCGGCATCACGTATCTGCCTTGCTTCTTCTTCCGAGGTCGCCATCGGCTTTTCACTGAATACGTTTACATTATTCTTTAAACAATGAAGAACCGGGCTGACATGCATCGTGTTTGGCGTGGTGACATAGACAGTATCCACGCCTAGCGCAATCAGCTCTTCGATGGAGCCCGCTGTACGCACGTCCGGGCCGGCTTCTGCGGCTAGTTCTTTCGCTTTATCCTCAAAAATATCGGCGATACCAATGATTTCGACCCGCTCGTCTTCTTTTAAAAGAGCAGCATGAACAGCGGCAATGTGCCCAGCTCCCAGTATTCCTACCTTAACTTTTTTCACGTTCCAAAACCTCCTGCACTATTATTTATGGTTATTATAATTGTTTTTGAGTAAGCGCTTAACTTATGTTTATACTATCGTTTCCTTTCGGGTAATTCAAGGGGTAAACGGAAAAAATGTAAGCGATTTATCAAAAAGCTGGCTTTCTATACGAAAAAGCGCTCAAAGCCAGGGATTTGAGCGCTTTTAACCATCTAATATTTGCGGGCCTGCTGCAGCTGCTTTTCTTTATCTTCAAAAGCTTCCCGTACACTTTCTCGTTCAGAAACTTCCGAAACGCCGACGTGCCACCAGGATTCATAATCCCCGGTCATTGTTTTCGGCAGTACCTTTACGTCAATCAGCGTAGACATTGTTTGCTTTTTCGCATCAGCAATAGCTTCTTTCAATCCTTCCTCTGTCGTCACCCGGTACGTTTTCAAGCCGTAGCCTTCAGCTACCTTGGCATAGTCAATGTGCATGACGCTTCCGCACATTTCATCCTCTGTTTCATCCCGATGACGGAATTCGGTTCCGATGCTCTGCATGCCATTGCCCATCTGCAGGTTGTTAATACAGCCGTAGCCGGAATTATCAAACAGCATCACGTTAATCTTTTTGTTTTCCTGCACGCTTGTAATCATTTCCGAGTGCAGCATCAAAAAGCTGCCGTCTCCGACCATGGCGTATACTTCTTTATCGGGCTCTGCGAGCTTGGCCCCGAACGCTCCGGAAATTTCATAGCCCATGCAGGAATAGCCGTACTCCATGTTGTACCGGTACTTCTGGCTCGACTCCCACAGGCGCTGCATGTCACCAGGCAGGCTTCCGGCCGCTCCAACGGCTACAGCGTCTTCATCGATCTCCCGGTTCACAACGCCGAGCGCGGTTGTCTGGGCCAGGTCCGTGCCCAGCACTTTACGGTACTCCTGCAGCTCCTCGTCAAGATGACCGGCAATTTCTGGCGTAAAGCCTTCTTCCGTATAGCGCACAGAATAAAGGCGTTCTTTTTCTTTGGCCCACGCGGCCTTCGCCTCTTCGGTCTCGTTTTTAAATTCAGACGTGTAGCCCCCGGTCTCATTTACAAGAGCATCGATTACAGCCTGCGCGTCACCGATTAACGGCGAGGCATCCATTTTTATTCCGTGAAATTCCGATACGTTGATTGAAATAAATTCGACATTTTCATCCCGGAACAACTGCTTCGAGGAGGTCGTAAAGTCAGCCAGGCGTGTGCCTACTGCAATAATGACGTCCGCCTTCGGAGCGAGCGTGTTCGCTGCCAGGTTACCGGTTACACCAAGACCTCCGACATTCCATTCATGCGTGCTTTCCACCGCGCTTTTGCCGGCCTGCGTTTCTGCAATCGGCACGTTCCAGGCCTCGGCCATTTTTTTCAGGCTTTCTCCTGCCTCGGAATAGCGGACACCCCCGCCGCAAATGATGAACGGACGCTTTTTGCTCCGGATTAAAGCCGCTGCTTCCTTTACCGAACGCTCATCCGGCACTTTTCTCGAGATGCGGTGAACACGCTTCTGGAAAAATGATTCCGGAAAGTCATAGGCCTCCCCCTGAACGTCCTGTGGCACGGACACAGTAACTGCCCCGGTGTCTGCCGGATTTGTCAGCACACGCATCGCCTGAATCAAGGAGCTCATCAGCTGCTCAGGTCGTGTAATACGATCCCAGAACTTACTTACCGGGCGGAACGCGTCGTTAGTGGAAAGCGTTAAGTCATGAGGCTGTTCCACCTGCTGCAGTACCGGGTCCGGCTGGCGGCTTGCGAAGATGTCTCCCGGAAAAAGGAGCAGAGGGATGTTGTTTACCGTCGCTACGCTCGCTGCTGTTACCATGTTGGCAGAGCCAGGTCCTACAGAAGACGTGCAGGCAATGATACGTTTGCGATTATTCTGCTTAGCATATGATATTGCTGCATGTCCCATGCCCTGCTCATTTTTTCCCTGGTAGACCCGGAGCCGTTTTGCTTCAGATAGAGCCTGGCCGAGACCGAGAACGTTGCCGTGACCAAATATTGTAAACATTCCATCTACAAACGGAATTTCTTCGCCGTCCCATTCAATATACTGCTGCTCCAGAAAACGTACGATTGCCTGTGCTGTTGTTAATACGGGCATAAAAATCCCCTTCCTGTTGTCGTTTTATAGAAGAAAAAACTGCCTTCTCTTCTCTCAGAATAGAAAGGAAAGAGAAGACAGTCCTGGGGTTGTGCTATTGGGCTGAAGCTGTGCGATTACCAGCGGGCGGTCACCATTTTCTTGCGGGTGTAGAACTCCACGCCGTCCTTGCCGTTCGCATGCAGGTCGCCGTAAAAGGAATCCTTCCAGCCCGAAAACGGGAAGAACGCCATCGGCGCCGGCACCCCCACGTTGACCCCGAGCATCCCGGCATCGATCGTCTCCCGGAATTCGCGGACGTGGTGCCCGGAGCTTGTGAACAGGCACGCGCCGTTCGCAAAGCGGGACTCGTTCGCCCACGCGATGCCGGCGGTCAGGTCCGGCACCCGCACGATGGACAGGACCGGCGCAAACAGCTCGTCCTGCCAGATGGTCATCGTCTGCTGCACGTGGTCAAAGATCGTCGGGCCGATAAAGTAGCCCTCCCGGGCCACCTCGTCCTCGCGGCCGTCGCGCACGAGCGTCGCGCCTTCCTCGACGCCTTTGTCGATGTAGGCCTTCGTTTTCTCGAGGTGCCCCTCGCGGATCACCGGCCCGAGGAACACGTCCTTCTCGCGGCCGTTGCCGATGGTGACGTCGTCGGCATACGCCTGGATCTTGGCCACCAGCTCGTCGGCGACGCTCTCCTGCACCGCCACCACGGAGGCGGCCATGCACCGTTCGCCGGCGGAGCCGAAGGCGGCGTTTAAAATCTGCCAGGCCGCGTTATCGAGGTCCGCGTCCTCCATCACGAGCGTATGGTTTTTCGCCCCGGCGAGCGCCTGCACGCGTTTGCCGTGCGCCGTCCCGGTTTTGTACACGTAGTCCGCGACCGGCTGGGAGCCGACAAAGGAAATCGCCGGCACGTCCCCGTGCTCGAGCAGGCCGTTCACGACGTCATGCGCGCCGTGCACCACGGACAGGACGCCCTTCGGGAGGCCCGCTTCCTCGAACAGCTCGGCGAGCCGGTTCGCGAGCATCGGCGTCCGCTCGGACGGCTTCAGCACGAACGTGTTGCCGCAGGCGATCGCGAGCGGAAACATCCAGCACGGCACCATCATCGGGAAGTTGAACGGGGTGATCCCGCCGACGACGCCGATCGGGTAGCGGTACATCCCGGACTCGATGTTCGTCGCAATGTCCGGGAGCTGGTCGCCCATCATGAGCGTCGGGGCCCCGGCGGCAAATTCCACGCATTCGATGCCGCGCTGCACTTCGCCTTTGGCCTCCTTCAGGTTTTTGCCGTTTTCGAGCGTAATGATCTCGGCGAGCTCGTCCCAGTGGCTCACGAGCAGCTGCTGGTAGGCAAACAGGATACGGGCGCGCTGCGGCACGGGCTTGGTCGACCAGTCGCGGTACGCCGCTTTCGACGCCTCCACGGCCTCGTTCACTTCGTCCTTCGAGGAAAGCGGGACGCGGGCGATCACCTCACTGGTGGCCGGATTGTACACCTGGTCGGTGGCGGACCGGGAGGTCACCCATTCGCCGCCGATAAAATTTTTTAAGGTCGTTACTGCTTGTTCCTGCATATCTTCATCGTCCTTTCTATATAAACGGATTGTAGAATTGCTTTTTGAAGTATTTCATATGATTATACCTGAGCACCCTGCCTTCTTAAGACTTTATGGTGCCTTTTCTCACACTTTCATCAATAAATTTCTGTACTTCTTCTGCGTTCGGCATTGCTTCTGAGCAGCTGTGCCGGGAAATGACAATGGCTGCGGACGCTCCGCCAAAATCCATCGCCCGATTAACTTCCCACCCCTGCATCAGACCGTAAACAAAGGAGGAGGCGTAGGCATCTCCGGCCCCGAACGTTTTCAGCACTTCGGTTTCAAAGGTTTTCCCGGTGAAATAGTCTCCGTCCTTCGTGTAGGCA
The DNA here is from genome assembly GCF_900166605.1 of Marinococcus halophilus. Taxonomy (NCBI): domain Bacteria; kingdom Bacillati; phylum Bacillota; class Bacilli; order Caryophanales; family Bacillaceae; genus Marinococcus; species Marinococcus halophilus. The sequence continues at coordinate 268,225 of NZ_FVZD01000005.1, read as the reverse complement.
AATGAACCTTCGGCCCCGTGTTTAATCAGCACAATTTCTGCCGAATGGTTAAACCATTTTGCAGCGGTCTTATCGTCGCTGCCGTCCATTTCGGACTCCATATTTTCCATCATATTGAACTCGTCTCTTGTGCCAATAATTAGATGGCTTTTTTCAGCCAGCAGGTTGTAGTACGTGGCGGTTTCTTCCTTGGATTTCCACGTTGCCGGGCGAAAGTCAATATCAAACAGCACCTTCGTTCCGTGCTTGTGCGCATATTCTGCCGCCAGGAAGACCGCTTCCCGGGAAGGGCTCGCAGCAAGCGCCGTACCGGAAAACATGACCGCGGATGTATTTTTAATGTATTCCTCGGAAATTTCGAGCGGACTGATTTTCAAGTCCGCCACGTTGTCTCTGTACAGTAGTATGCTGCAGTCCTCCGGACTGATGATTTCCGTGAAGGCAAGCCCGGTGACCGCCCCCGTATTGTCTGTTTTTACATTTTCCGTATTAATGTTGTTTTTTTCAAAGTAGCTGCGAATAAAATTACCCATCTGATCGTCTGCTACCTTGCCGATGAAGCCGGTGCTAAGACCCAGTCTCGAGGCTCCAATCGTAATGTTGGCCGGAGAGCCTCCCACATATTTCGTAAACGTCCGCGTTTCTTCCATCGGACGGTTGATTTCGTTCGCGTTCATGTCAATCGTCAGCCGGCCCATGCCAACCAGATCCCTTGAACGGTTTTTTGGAAATTCCATTAAAACATAACCACCCTTCGTTGTTTTAATCGATTTATGGTTAAGCGCTTTCCTACTCTATACGTTTGATTCTAAAGAAAGCGCATTCAGATGTAAAGTATTTTTTTGATTTTTCTTTAATTTACATTTAGAGGCATACGACTGCTATATGTTTTCTGAGAAATCTCATTCTTTGATTGATGTAAGCGATTCATTAATGTATAATTCACATTAAAGTTAAGCGCTTTCTTCAAACTACATTTTATGGGGGCCCCGCATATGGTTAATATAGGTGTTATCGGCGCCGGCCGCATCGGCCGGCTGCACATTGAAAATCTTCACCTCCTTCCTGCCACTGTCCTCCGGGCAGTCGCAGATATCAACGCCTCTGCTCTAGAAACGATCGAGCAGGCTTTCTCTCCGCAATATGTAACTTCCAGTGCCGAGGATATTCTTCATGACCCTGAAATTGATGCCGTTCTCATATGCGCTGCCACCTCAGAGCATATTTCTCTGATTGATAAGGCCATTCAAAACAAGAAACACATTTTTTGCGAAAAGCCAATCAGCTTTGACATTAAAGAATCACGCCGGGTCGTCAAGGCGGCCAAAGAAGCAGGGCTCGTGTTTCAGATTGGCTTCAACCGCCGTTTTGACCCTTCCTTCCAGCAGGTGCGGATGATGCGGCTTAACGGCCAGGTTGGCACGCCTGAAATGCTGCAGATCATTTCACGCGATCCTTCCCCGCCTCCAATGGAATATGTGGCAACATCCGGTGGGTTGTTCGTGGATATGACCATTCACGACTTTGATATGGCACGCTATATTATGGGAGAAAATATTGCAGCGATTTCCGTGCACGGCGGTGCGCTGATCGACAAACGGTTCAATGATTACGGTGACATTGATACGGCTGTTATTTCTTTAACGTTTGAGAGCGGGGCCGTCGGCGTGATTGAAAACAGCCGGCGCGCGGTCTACGGCTATGACCAGCGTCTTGAGCTGTTTGGCTCCAATGGGGCAGCCACGGTGCCAAACCAGCCGACCCATCAAGTGGAATGGTGGCAGGACGATTTTATTAAATCGGAAAAGCCGGTGCACTTTTTTCTGGAACGGTATCAGACAGCGTTCGAGCGCGAGATTGCGATGTTTACTGAATCCGTGCAGTCCGGCACTCCGGCTGTGTGCACCGGTGATGACGGCATTGCCGCCCAGACGGCTGCCCTGGCTGCAGCACAGGCCTGGAAAGAAAAGAAAACCGTATATATTGCTGATGTAGAATCCGAAACAATTGAAATCTCTTAGAAAGGAAGTTTATGTATGCCAAATTTAGTTGTAAAACCAGACATCACTGCACAAAAAATTCACGACGTCACCCCGGAAAGCGCCGGCTGGAAATATGTCGGCTTCCAGGTATACCGTGTGCAGGAGGGTGAAAGCATTCAGGCTGACACTGGCGATAACGAAGCATGCCTCGTGCTTTTGAGCGGTAAGGCAGACGTCCAGACTAACAATGACTCCTTTGAAAATCTTGGAAAACGCATGAGCGTGTTCGAAAAAATTCCGCCGTATTCGGTATATGTCCCGGCTAAGGACCGCTTTGAAGTAAAGGCGAATACAGATATTGAACTCGCCGTCTGTAAGGCCCCGGCAACCGGAAAGTATAACGCCCGCCTGATCGGCCCGGATGATGTAGGAACAGAAGACCGCGGCTCCGGCTCGATGTCCCGGAGAGTGCATAATATCCTTCCGGACTCTGAAGAAGCCGAGAGCGTGCTGGTGGTGGAGGTATATACGCCGGAAGGGAACTGGTCGAGCTACCCGCCACACAAACACGATACTGAAAACCTTCCGCACGAGTCCTATCTCGAAGAAACGTATTTTCATAAAGTGGACCCCGAACAAGGCGGATTCCTGATTCATCGCGTTTACGATGATCCGAGGGACCTTGATGAAACGATGGTAGTAAACAGCAACGATGTCGTGATGGTGCCCAAAGGCTACCACCCGGTGGCGGCTCCGGCAGGCTACCAGGCTTATTATTTGAATGTAATGGCCGGACCGGTGCGCAAGTGGAAGTTCCATAATGACCCGGATCACGAGTGGCTGTTGAAATAAGTTTTTCCGCTTCCAAATGAACATTCATTTGGAAGCTTACTTTTGGGCAAATAAGGATATATACTATACAACGATTGTTTCATGGAAAGGAGTGTTCAGATGGCTTTTCAAAAGCTCGCACGTACGATTTTAAAGGCAAACCGTGTTTCCGGTGATGTAAAGGCAGCCAAAAACGGCTCCCTGGGAAAACGCCTTGCGCGCCGCTCCGCCAACCGTGCAGCACGTAAATTCATTAACCGCCTTCTGCGCTGAAAAAGTGGCTGCCGGATTATTATTCCTGCAGCCACTTTCCTTTTCTTTTTGTAAATGTATCAGTTTTTCCGTTATAAATTTCCAGGCCCCGCTGCCATACCGAATGGATCCGGTACGGAAAACGATGTCCTTCAAACAAGCTGTGTTTATGACGCATATGCATCGTTTCGCGCCCTACTGCCGTTTCTTCATGAAGATCGACCAGCACAAGGTCTGCATCCTTCCCTTCTTCGAGGCTCCCTTTCTTATGCAGGCCAAAACGCTCCGCGGGCTTCTCTGCGGTCCAACCTGCTGCCTGTTCCCACGGCAGGCCGTGCTTCGCCGTGAGCTCGAGCACGCTTAACAGCGTGTACGGACCACTCGAAATACCTCCCCACGCTTGCCACAGTCCACCTTCCTTCAACTTCACCGGACACGGGGAATGATCGGAGGTCACCATATCTATGTCTCCCTGCTTCCACCTGGACACCAGTTCCTGCTGCACCGGGGCCTCCCGTAATGGCGGCGCGCATTTTGCTTCAGCCCCGTGCGTTCGCAGCGCTTCGTGGTCAAACATCAAATAGTGGGCACAGGTTTCGAGCGTCACGTCCTGCCCGGCTGCTCTCGCACGTTGAATCACCTCCACCGCCTCAGCAGAGCTGATATGCACGAAGTGCAGCGGACAGCCTGTCTGCTTCGCAAAAACAAGGGCACGTTGCACTGCTTCAAGCTCTGCTTCTACCGGCCTCGAGGCTAAATAATCATCCGCTTCCGTACGCCCCTCTTCCTCAAGCTGCCGGCTGAGCACACTCACTACCGGTGCACTTTCTGCATGAAGGCCAAGTATCCCGCCGTGTTCCGCGATTACCTGCATTCCCTGGAAGAGCGTTTCATCATCCGCCCGTTCAAACTCCGGGTTGCCGCTCGGCGACATGAAGGCCTTAAACGCACGTATCCCCTGTGCTGCCATAGCTGGAATATGCTCTATTCCGCCAGGCACCAGCCCGCCCCAAAGCCCAAAATCCAAAATAGATTTCTTCTGGCCGAGAGCTGCTTTTTCTTCTGCGTTTTCGGTGGTGATTGTAGAAGGAATACCGTTTAACGGCATATCCATATAAGTAGTAATGCCACCCGCTGCAAGCATCCGGGACCCTGTTTCAAAGCCTTCCCAGTCCCGCCCAGGCTCACTGAAATGAACGTGAATATCCACCGCTCCCGGCATTACGAGCATTCCATCAGCGTCTACTACGCTTTGTGCTTTGGCTTCATCAAAAACGCCATGGGCTGCTATTTTTCCGTCCGTGACCGCCACTGTGGTTGCTTCTGTCCCACCGGGGCGGACGACGGTTCCATTTTTAATCAGCAGATCATACATTTCTTAAGTGTCCCCCTATACTTCAGCCGCTGCTTTTGTATCTTCTTTCTGCATGTAAAAGGAGAGCGCTGCCTGCTGGGAAGTGCCGGGGTTTACCGGGGCTCCGGCGTATAAAAGCACGGATTCGAGTGCTCCGAGCACGGCCAGGACATTTTCCTTCCGGCAGCTATAGCCCATGGAGCCGATGCGCCAGATTTTCCCGTGCAAAGGTCCGAAGGACGAAGCAATTTCAATTCCAAACTGACCGAGCAGTATTTTGCGTACCTCATCTGCATCAATGTCTTCCGGCACGTTGATGCAGGTGACGACTGGAAGCTTCGACTCACCTTCTACAAATAGCGACAGACCCATTGCTTTTAAACCAGCCGTCAGCGCTTCCTCGTGATAGCGGTGCCGGGCGAAACGGGCCTCAAGCCCTTCGTTGACGATCAGCCTTGCGCCTTCATGAAGCGCATAAACCATCGACGTTGCTTCGGTATGGTGATTCAAACGGCGCGGGCCCCAGTAGTCCTGCAGTTGGCTCAGATCAAAATAATTACTCCGGATCATCGGTGCCTCCGGCTGTTTATCCGCTTCTGTCGCAATTCCCCGCTCCACTTTTTTACGTGCCTGAAAGCGGCGCCCGAGACGCTCATTGTACGTAAGCGGAGCCATTCCGGACGGGACGCTGAAGCATTTCTGCGTACCGCCGATGACCGCATCGAGACACCATTCATCTGTTTTAACCGGCACTCCACCGATCGTTGCCACTGCATCCACCACAATATAGATTCCGCGTGCCCGGCAGGCGTGCCCGATTTCTTTAAGAGGCTGAATGCAGCCAGTCGACGTTTCGCCGTGCACCATCGCGACGATATCTGGCTGCACTCGATCCATTTCCTCGATGATTTCTTCCGGGGAAAAGACCGTGCCCCATTCCTTTTCAAGCGTGTGGATCTCTGCGCCGTACCGTTCGGCGATCTCGGTCAATAAATAACCGAACCGACCGTAAATAGGCACGAGCACGCTGTCCCCCGGGTGGATCGCGCTCGCAAGCACTGCTTCAATACCAGAACGGGAAGTACCGTCCACCGGAAAGGCCCATTCATTTTCGGTTTGAAAGATGCGGCGCAACAGTTCCATCGTTTCATTCATAATATTTGTAAAAGCCGGGTCAAACTGTCCGACCACCGGGGTGCTCATGGCACGGAGCACTCGGGGATCTGCCTCCACCGGGCCCGGAGTCATGATCGTGCGGAGCGGCGGCTGGATTTCGTGATGATAGTCCATACTTACTCTCCTTTCTAATACGCTAAACGAAACAGGGTTTCTTCAAGCACTTTTACTCCCTGCTCTAAATCACTGGATTTGGTATATTCCTTTGGCGAATGACTTACACCGGCTTCGCTTGGCACAAACAACATCGCGGTCGGATAATAGCTGCCCATGACCTGGGCATCGTGCCCGGCCCCGCTAATCATCAGCCGGGAGGGAATATGAAGGCTTTCAGCAGCTTTGTACATCGTTTCATATACATCTTTGCTCATCGGCACCGGCTCCACTTCCATCCAGCAATCTGAAGAAACTGTCATGCCAAACGATTTTCCCGTGGTGGTATACAGTTGTTCAAGCTCCCGTTCAAATTCATCGAGCAGCGTATTGCTGTGATGACGGACATCCAGGCTGAAAACGACTTTAGAAGCGATCACGTTCGGTACATTTGGCGTAATTTCCATTTTGCCTACCGTGGCCACCATGCTTTCATCTTTCCGCCTGGCCATGGCGGTAATATTTGTAATCAGTTCACTTGATAACACTACCGCATCCTTGCGTTCCGGCATGGGAGTGGTTCCGGCGTGATTGCTTTCTCCTTCCACGGTAATGTGGTACCTGCGCTGCCCGACAATATCTGACACTACTCCCACCGAAGCATTCGACTTTTTCAGTGTGCCTCCCTGCTCTACATGAAGCTCAATGAAGGAGTCTATGTCTTCACGCTTGAGCGGAAGTGATGCCGGGGCTTCAAATTCGCATGCCCGCATCGCCTGGCCGATAGAAATACCGTCTGCATCCTTTAGGGCCTCCGTTTCACCTTCTGGCAGCCTCCCAGTGATATGGCCCGATCCCCAGAACGTGATCGGAAAGCGGCTGCCTTCCTCCTCACAGAAGGATACAATTTCAATGCTCTGTTTCGGTCTCCCGTAGGCCTGCTTTAGCCTTTCTACGGCCAGTACAGCAGCAGCCACGCCGTACGCACCGTCATATTTACCACCGTTTACGACCGAATCAATGTGAGAGCCGGTCATGATGACCCTATCCGTTGTTTCTGTGCCTTCAAAGCGTCCAAATACGTTTCCCACAACATCATAGCGGGCTTCAAGGCCCATGGCCTCCATTTTTCCCTTTACTGCTTCCTGTGCCTGCTGCCATGAGTCATCGTATAACAGCCTTGTCACACCGCCGTCTTCTGTTTTCCCAAATCCGGACAGCCACTGCAGCAGCTGATCGATTTGATCCTGCATTATGTTTGAAGATTGAACAGCCATACGTTCCCTCCTTGGTCTGGCTCTGGATCAGCTTCCTCTATATGTCTGGTAGCCGTAGGGAGATAACAGGAGCGGAAGGTGATAGGACGTTTCGTCCACCGAAAGCGTGACGCGGAGAGCCACCGTTTCCAGAAAATGCGGCTCTTCCTTCGTCCATCCTTTTTGCCGGAGATAGTTCCCTGTTTGAAATTCCAACTCGTATGCGGATGTTTGAATATCATCTGCCTGCAGCAGAGGTTCATCCACCCGGCCATCTGTATTGGTAACCCGTTCGGCCTCTTTAATTTTCCGGCTGCCGTCCAGGCGGTACAGCGTTAACGCTATACCAGCGCCTGGGGTTCCGGATGCCAGATCAAGCACATGTGTAGTGAGTCCCATTTATTCCTCTCCCCCGTGGTTCAGGTCTTCCCGGTGTACAGAAAAGCGCTGGAACCCATACGGCCGTCGCGGCTCCGTATAAACCTTACCATCACTTCCCGGAATGTCTTCGACGACAGTATCCCACGTATGGTTCTGTGATTCGAAGGAAACCTCCTGAAGCTGCGGGAACCGCTCAAGCACTCTGCGCCCAATGTAATAAATCAGCTGTTGAATCGAAGCCGTCTGTGTTTCGTGGAAGACAGCAGCTGCAATATCCTTCACCTGTTCAGCTGCTACGTAGCCCGGGCCGTTCTGGCCAAAGGCCGTCTCCGGCGTTTCATAGATCCAGCCAATGTTCAAATAAATAAACAGCGGGCGGTTGGCATCTTCGGGGAGCGTCGTATATTCATCCCGTATAAAGCCGACAAATGAATTGTCTACTACTTTAACGAGCTGGACATCCTTTACATAACTCTCCTGGTCGATAATTTCCGGAGCCCCAAACGATGTCCGCCCTACTTTCACCATCGCTGCCGTATTTTCGTTACGAGACTTCTTAAATACTACGCCACTTTTGTATCCCGTATTGTCTACGTTCACTTTTTCAAATGGAAGATGGTCGGCGTACACTTCCGCAGTTTCGACATGATCATATTTTTCGAGAAACGCTTCCCCTACATAAGCCAGGAACCCTTCCACTGTAGCGCCCTCGTAGCTGCCCAGATGACGCTGGATAAAGTTTTTCATCGAATCTGTGGCGATGACCATACTGTTATCTCCTTCAGTAAAACTAGGCAGAAAGGCTTCACCGGTGATATTAACAGAAACATTCAAGCCAAAGATGGTGTTATTTGTGCCTTCGTAGGGAGATTCCGGTATTGGCGTGATATCTGTGAAAGGTATGGAGAAGGTCCGGTAGGCAAATACATCGCCTTTGCCGTAGCTCATTGTTCTCCGTTTTTTACTTCCTGTTCTTGTGGCCGTCTGCGATATGCTGGCCGGCTCCGCCGCAAGTGCTGCAGAAGGGCCGCTCTGCTCTCCAGTCCGGACCTCTTCTGTTCCGACTCTATCTTTTGATTCAGTTTTCGTTTCCATTTGTTCTCCTTCAATGATAGCCTCGAGCCGCAAAAGAGCTATTCGGTGAATTTCCCGGACAGCCTGGCGCTCTTCTTCCTCCTGGGAATGCTCCATACGCGTTCGTACTGCCTCCAGGATATCCTCTGTAGTTTTTCCTCTTACCGCCATAATAAACGGCATGCCAAATTTGTCCTGATAACGCTCGTTCCATATACGCAGATCTTCCCGCTGTTCTTCTTCCATTTCCGTTAAACCCGCACTTTCCTGCTCGGAGGTGGATTCTGCACTCATCGGTTTCTGTTCTCCAAGGGAAGGGTGCGCCTGGATCAAGGCCCGCCGGTTTTCTTCTCCGGACGTCATGACTACGCCTGCCATACGCTGATGCAGGTCTTCTACAGATTCCATTGGCCTCACTGGCTCAACTGCTTCAGCCACCCATGGAGAATTTTCATACACTCCTCCGAAAGTGTCGATAAATTCCCGGCGGGATAATTGGTTTACTTGTTCAATAGTTAGCATACACTACTCCTCCTTCAAGCTTTGCTTTGTTTTTCTTCATTATATACATGTTCCCCCTTCCACTGTGTGTTAAATAAGAGATTAATGAAAATTGCGGCTAAACTACCAGTGATAATACCGTCCCCGAAGATAATAGCGAGCCCTTCCGGCAGGCTTGAAAACAGCTCAGGCACTACTGTAGCCCCCAGTGCAAGCGACACAGAGCAGGCAACCACCAGCTGGTTCGACTGTTCGTTAAAATCGACATCGCGGAGCATCTGCAGGCCAGCCACGACAACCATGCCAAACATCACAACGGTCGCTCCGCCAAGCACCGGCGTTGGAATGATGACAACCAGAGCGGCAACCTTCGGAATTAGGCCCAGAACGATCAGCGTCACCGCCGCAGAGAAAATTACGTTTCTCGTTTTTACTTTTGACAGCTCCAGCAGGCCTACATTCTGGGCAAAAGTGCTGTAGGGAAAAGCGTTGAACAAGCCGCCGATAATGACTGCGAGCCCTTCGGAGCGGTAGCCCCGGACCAAATCGTCTTCGTTCAGCTCACGATCTGTGATGCGCGCGACCGCATAGTAAGCGCCGGTCGTTTCAACAACGATTACGCTGCATACAAGGATCATCGTGATAATCGGCCCAAGTTCAAATGTCGGCATGCCGAAGTACAGCGGCTGCGGAAAATGGAACCACGAGGCTTCCATCACTTCACCAAAGGAGACCTGCCCCATCACCGCTGCGGCTGCCGTGCCGCCGGCAATTCCGATCAACACTGCGAGCGATCGCATAAACCCGGTAAACATCCGGAATAAAAGAATAATCACCGCAAGTACTCCAACGGATAAAAGCAGATTGAAAAGGGAGCCGAAGTTTTCGCTTCCCTCGCCGCCAGCCATATTTTTAATGCCGGTAGGAATAAGCGAAAGCCCGATAATTGTTACGACTGTGCCGCGGACAATCGGCGGGAACAACTTTTGTAATTTTCCAAAAAATCTAGCGAAGATAACGACAAACAGCCCGGCTGCTAGAATCGATCCGTAAATAGCTGTCACGCCGTAATTGGTGCCAATACTAATCATTGGTGTCACTGCTACAAATGATACCCCGAGCATCACAGGAAGCCCGATACCGATATGTTTTCCCCTCCACAGCTGCAGCAGGGTCGCTATACCACAGGAAAGCAGGTCGATTGCTACTAAGTATGCCAGTTGTTCTGCTGAAAGCTCCAATGCGCGCCCTACGATAAGCGGAACGAGTATCGCTCCGGCGTACATTGCAAGCACATGCTGAAGTCCCAATGAAAAAGTCCGAAGCCCGTTGGTTCCGTTAGCCATGATTAGGTGTTCCTCCTTTTATTGATATCTTACTATCCATCTTATAGGAGGCCCGGACACGATTCATCAGGCGTTTTATATAAAATTTTGAAAAATATTTAGTTATTCTGTCCATAATCTTCAAGAAAGCAACGCCCTCTGCGCAGATTATCTTACATTACTCCGAGGAGAGAACGTTCTGGACCCTTAGCGCCAAGCGCAGCCGCATCGTCGTTTCGGGATTTTTCAATGATACCCCTAAACGCTCCTCGCATTTTTCCAGGCGGTACAGCACCGTATTGCGGTGAATGTAGAGCCGTTTTGCCGTATCAGCCACGTGGCAGTGCGACTCAAGATAGACAGATAACGTCTGCACGAGCCCCTGGTCCTCCTGGCTTCCCTCAGTTAGTTCTTGCAGCACCGAGTGGCTGAACGAGGCCAGTTCTTCGGTAGGCAGCAGGCGGAGCAGCTGGGCGATATCTTTTGTGTAATAGGAGCGGATAAAGCTTCGTTCCCCGGTGAGCTGGCTGTTATACAGGGTGTTTTCTGCCTCTTTGTAGGACCCCGGAATATCAAGAAACGATCTCGCTGTATTTCCAATGCCAAAGGAGATCGAGCGCCCAAAAAACAATTGAATTCCCTCCTGCAGCTGCTCCAGAGCTTCAATCGAAGCTTCTTCTGCTTCTGTCTGCAACTGCTCTACTTCCCATAAAATAACGCACTGTCGCTCTTTTTTAAAAAACCAGGCCGGAGTGCGCCATTTGTCCAATTCGCCTTCAATGTATTCATACATATGATCCATTTCCCGCTGCTGCTGGGTGTAGGTGACTGGAAGCCGCGGCTCGGAATCAAGCATGCCGACTGCGCAGCCGTAATTACGATTGTTGGGAAGACCCATTTCTTCCGCACGGTTTCGGGCTTCTTCGTCGGATGAATAACCTCCATTAATGAAATTTTGAAAAAATTCATCACGGGCTCTTCGTTCATATTGAGCGATGGCGCTCTGTTTCATGCGTTCGAATCCAATAACGTTCACGGCCTGGTCTATGATAAGTACAAGACCGTTATCATAAATAGGAATTTCGCCGCCAATTACCAGGCAGCCGCTGCGCTTTTCGTGCGTTCGCACCGGAAACAGCGTATACGTCCGCCCTGTGTCCCACACGCAAAAGCTGCTGTACGTACTGCCATTTAAAAATAAGTCCTGTTTTGCCCGCCGATGCGCTTCGAGCACTGCCTGTACGCTCTTCATTTCTTCGTCTGCATAGATCGAACGGTCATATGCATCCAGCAGCAGCACTGGAAAGCCTATGTAGTCGCATACTTCTTCAAGAAGTGCTGTCAGGCCTTTTCCATGCATAACATGATCAGTGAGCCGCTGATGAATATTTAACGCTTCGCGCAATTCTCTTGTCCGTACCGAAAGCATATCATTGAGCATATCATTAACCATCGCCCCGAGACCGATGTCTTCCGGCAGGGCAATAATAGGAAACTGCAGTTCATCTGCTTTTTCGATCACGCTCTCTGGCAGCTTCTGCAGAAACCGCTCAATTTTGAGGCCAATGCCCGCGCATCCCACAGCGTCCATCCGCTCGATGAGCAAACTCAATTCTTCGGGACGGTCTTTGTAATGATACCCGGTCGTCACCAGCAGATCGTCCTCCTGCAGATAATCGACAATATCCGGCGCGTCCATCATGTTCACCTGCCGGATCTCCCGGATCTCCCCGTCTTTTCCGGCAAGCAGTGTTGCATCTTTCCAAACCGGGCGCTGCAGCGTTTCTCCTATGTTCACCGTTTCCGCCTCCTTGTGATACATATCCAATCATTTTTAATACGATTGGTTATTTTGTCTTTTACTGTAGCAGAAAAAGTGAACCGGCCGCCAGTGCAAATATCAGCTGTTAAAAAAAGGCCGCCGGGACCCGGCAGCCTTGTCGCTTATCTTTTGACGATACCGTACAAAAACAAATCGTAAAAATGGGTCTGGTATTCTTCAAGCGTCATGCCGCCCTGCACATCCTCCCCCTGCTGAATCCGGTAGGCAATCATCTGCCGAAGCGAGATCGCGTACGACATAAAAAAATCAATATTTATATTTTCCCGAAGAATCCCCTGTGCTTTTGCCACCTCCACCAGCTCCCGGAACACCGGCATGACTATTTTTTCGCCCCGGCTGCTGTAATCGGACAGTACATGCGGATAATCCTGCATTAATTCCGTAAGAAAGCTCGATTGAAAAAACGATTCGTACTCCTTCATATCAAATATCTTCAAAAGCATATCCTCGGTCATCCCGTGCTTTCTGCTTTGCTCAATCAGTGCTTCCATCTTAGCTTTGGATTCCTGCATCACTCCATCGAGCATTTCGCTTAAAATGCCTTCTTTGTCTGTAAAGTATTTATAAAATGTGGCTTTGCTTGTACTGGCTTCCGCGCACAGCTGCCCAATAGTGACCACTTTTATCCCTTCCTGCAAAAACAGACGGTGCGCGGTTTCGACCAGATCTTCCTTTTTTCTCGTAGACCGTCGTTTTTTGTTATATGTCACTGCTTATTTCCCCATTTCTTTCCTCTCTTTAAATGATCAAATCTCTTTTTCTAATTGTATACATTCCGACGACCGTAAAAACAGCGAATACCGAGAAAAGAATTACCGTCGACCATGCTGTCCAGTCCTCTGCAGGCACGCCCGGGATTTGGGCATATGGCGAAACGTCATTCACCCAATCCGGGAGTTGAAGCAGCGGTCCAATCAACCCGATCAGGGTAAACGCCGTATACACAAGCCACACGAGTGACAGAGCTTTCGGCCACAGGCCCATCAGCAAGGCTGCCAGTCCAATGAATACCCAGACAGCCGGCGTCTGCGCGATAGCAGCGAAAAATACCTTCCACGCGCCTTCTGCGCTGTCAGTGTAGTAGCCGTAAAGCGTTCCGGCGCCGATGCCGCTGATCACGAGCAGCATGAAACTTCCTGTGCAGGAAATGAGAAGATAATCAAGCATCCACCGCGGACGAGGTACAGACTGAACCAGCAAAATTTCTCCCCGGCCGCTCTTTTCCTCCCGGGTCATTCTGGTCATTACCTGCAGAGCATAGCCCGCCGCGAGCATCGCGAGAAATGCCATATAGGTGGCAAATAGTGATTCGGCAAGCGTAGCTCCTTCTGCCTGCACGAGAAATTCTTCCCCAATTGGATTATCTGCAAAGAAGTCAGCAGCTTCTTCACTTACAGCCCCCATCGCCACTCCGTACAGCGCCGCACCGGCTGCCCAGCTAAGAAAAACCCATCGAAACAAAAAGCTCTGCAGCCCAAGCAGGTGCGTTAATCCGCTTCCCGCCCGGGCCTTCCCGCCCTGGACGCGTAAGACCCCGGCTGCGTCGTCCCGGCGGTAGTCTATATACATAGCTGCCGCTGCAAGTAATACAATGCCGCCGGCAAACAAGCCGAGCGGCCACCAGCGCTCATCCACAAAAGCCCGCATCGCCTGACCCCACCCAATTGGAGACATCCACCGCCATGCATCCACCCCGGCTACATCACCAATGGCCCGAAGCAAAAACGCCAGTCCAAGCAATGCAGAACTGATACCGGTTGCCGCTCCGGCACTTTCACTCATTTGTGCCATAAACAGACTGACAGCACCGAATATAATTCCAACGCCAGCGACCCCAAGTCCAAACGCCAACGACCCGTTCCAGCTGAGCCCCTCTATCGTATATGGCATACCAAAAATCACAACAGCAGCGACAAAAAGATTCGCAAGCACCATCAGCAAAAAAGCGGCAGTGGTTACACTGATCCGGCCCACAACGCCCGCTTTTATAAGCTCAGAAAGTCCGTTCTCTTCTTCTGCCCTTGTGTTGCGGACGATCATGAAGATGCTCATAAATGCAACAGCCACCGCCACGTATAAAAACATTTCATTCGTAATCATCGCGCCGAACGTATAATTCTCAAGGCCGTACCCCGGACCAGCCATTGCCCGCAGAGCCGGACTTTCCAAAAGCAGGGCCCGTCCCTGCCGGTCTTCCTGCGTGGGATACGTTTCCGGAAAGCTCAGAATACTGAGCAGAAACAGCACTGAAATTGAAACGGCCCAAATGGGCAGCCGCACTCTTTCTTTCCGGAGCATTACCAGAAACAGCCTTCCCGTTCCTATGAACATTGACATGTTCATCGTCCTTCCCCTGCCTTCGATTCATAATGGCGAAGAAAAATCTCTTCAAGCGTCGGCGGCCTTGATTCCAATGAAACCACGCCTGCCCCCGCGAGCTCCTGCATGACCGGTGCAAGGCCTTCCGCATCTACATAAAAGTGTACCTTTGCCCCGTCTGCTTCCCACTGGTGGACATCGCTGCGCCCCGGTAAAGACGTCACCGGCTGCTTCGTTTCCGCCGTAATAGAAATACGCGTTAAATGCCGCAGCTCCTCAAGCGTGCCGGTTTCGATAATTTTTCCCTCTTTAATGATACTCACACGGTCACACAGCTCCTCCACCTCTGCGAGTATATGGCTTGAAAGGAGCACCGTTTTTCCTTCCTCCTGCAGCTCCCGCACGCATTCCCGGAAGATGGAAGCCATTAACGGATCCAGACCCGAGGTCGGCTCGTCAAATATATATAAATCCGCCTCCGAGGCGAATGCTGTAATAAGGGCAAGCTTCTGCCGGTTACCCTTTGAATACGTTTTACTTTTTTTCCGCGGATCAAGCTGAAAACGCTCAATCAGCTGCTGGCGCTTCTCTTCATTAAAATCACCGTGCAGCTTCCCAAGAACATCGATCACCTGGCCGCCGGTTAGATTCGGCCAGACGTTTACGTCACCGGGTACGTAAGCTATCCGTTTATGAATATCTACTGCCTCGGTCCACGCATCTTTGCCAAACAGCTTCACTTCACCGCCGCTTTTTTTCAGCAAGCCAAGCATCACTCGGATCGTCGTAGACTTCCCAGAACCGTTCGGGCCTAAAAATCCTACTGTTTCTCCGCGTCGGATCGTCAAATCCACATGCTCAAGCGCTGCGTGCTTGCCAAAATATTTTGAAACACTCTCTAATTTTACCAGCTCATCCATGTTCGCACCCCTAAATTGAACTTTTTAATCATTATCGTTTAAACTATTTTACTATATTCGTTCAATTAAGTCACGATTATTTAATGGATTTTCTGCTTTGAAGACTACGGCCATAAGTTTTTGGGTATGTGTAACAGAGAAATGAAATTGGAGGCAGTATGTATGATCACTTTACGGCTCGGATACGTCTCCCAGGCTCTGGCTCTCTGGGACGCTTCTCCGGGGAAAACAATGACACTGACGCGTTGGAAAAAAATGGACCGGCACAGCGGAGAAGAAAAGCTGCGGGAGGTCACTCGTTTAAATCTGGAGCACACCATCCGCATGCTTCATTACAATATCGCCCACGATATTCCTTTGTACCGTTTTTCTTCCTCGCTTGCCCCTCTTGCTACTCATGACGACGCTGCCTGGGATTATATAACCCCTTTTAAAGATTTGTACGGAGAAATCGGCAGACTCGTGCGTGAACACAATATCCGTTCCAGCTTTCATCCGAATCAGTTCACGCTGTTCACAAGCGACAAACCGGAAGTCACTGCCAATGCCGTGCAGGATATGGAGTACCATTACCATATGCTTGAAGCAATGGGGCTGGAACAAAGAGCGTGGATTAACCTGCACGTCGGGGGAGCCTACGGGGATAAAAAAGCGGCAGTAGCGCGTTTTCACGAAAATCTAAAGCAGCTGCCGGAAAAGATTAAAGCACGGATGACACTGGAAAATGATGATAAAACCTACACAGCAGAAGACGTGCTCGCTGTCTGTGAACAGGAAAAAATCCCAATGATGTTTGATTATCATCACTTCGAGGCTAATCATTCCGAGAATGAACGTCTAGAGGAGCTGCTGCCCCGATTTATCGATACGTGGGCACATACCGACAGCCGGCCGAAGGTTCATCTTTCCTCGCCGAAATCGTCTGAGGCCTTTCGCAGCCATGCCGATTACGTGGATCCGGAGTTCAATCTTCCGTTTCTGCAGGCCTTAAAGCAGATCGGCGAGCCCATTGACGGGATGATTGAAGCAAAGCAGAAGGACTACGCGCTTCTGCAGCTCGTCCAGGATCTCGCTTCACGTCGGAATGTAACCCGGACCGGCGGGGCAGAGCTCCAGTGGAAATAAAGAGCTAAAAAAAGAGCCTGGACGCAGGCTCTTTTTTTACCATTCCAATATGATTTTTCCAATGTTTTTATTGTCCTGCATATGGCGGTGCGCATCCGCAATCTGTTCAAATGAAAACACCGTGTCGACAATAGGGCGGATGGAGCCGTCCTCAAGAAGCGGCATTGCGTGCTTCACGAAATCCCTGCTCAATTCGGCTTTATACTCATCGCTCCGCGGCGTAAGCAGCGTCCCGGTCAGCTGCACGCGCTTCATCAGCAGCTTCATCAGGTTTACGTTTGGCACATTTGCCCCGCCAAGCACGCCAATCAACACCCAGCGCCCGTCGGTTTGAATGCTCTTCAGGTTCTGCTCCCAGTAGGAGGCTCCGACAAAGTCCAAAATTACGTTGACGCCCTGATTGTCAGTAGCTGCAAGCACTTCTTCGTCAAAATTCTGTTCTTTATAGTTAATGCGTACTTCTGCGCCGAGCTTTTGGGTAAATTCCAGCTTTTCCGCTGATCCGGCAGTGGTGAGTACACGGGCTGAGGAAAGCTGGCTGGCCAGTTGAATGGCCGCCGTGCCTACACCGCTCCCGCCGGCATGAATTAGGACGGATTCATCCTGATTCAGGTGCCCGATCCAATAAAGCGTCTGGTAGGCCGTTAAGAACACCTCCGGCACGGCGGCTGCTTCGGCATACGTGAATGCTTCCGGGATTCGCATTACCCGGTCAGCCCGCATGACAGCATACTCCGCGTAGCCGCCGCCATTTACCAGCCCCATTACCCGGTCGCCCGGTGAAAAAGGGTTCTCAGTGCCTGCTTCTTCCACCACGCCTGCCACTTCGATGCCGAGCACCGGATTTTCAATATATCCAGCCTTACCTTCCCGGTTTAAAATATCGGTCCGGTTCACAGCTGCTGCTTTTACCTTGATCAGCACCTCATCCATCTCCGGCTTCGGTGCTTCACGGTCCTGAATCTGCAGTACCTCTGGCCCGCCGGTTTCTGTGGTAATTACTGCCTTCATTGCTATCACTCACTTTTCTTCAGTCTTCGCTTACAGTATTCGCTTCCTTAAAGCACGTGTCAACTCACAAGTTTATCTGTCGGTGCTACAGCTATTTATTACCCGGGAAATTGTTTTTGTAAGATTGATTTTTCGATAATAGCAGCTAATACCTTTATACTGAAAAAAAGGCAAAAGCTGAGGTGCAGACAAATAATGACCAATATCAAAGCATTAAAACAGGACGCATACACATTTTTGGAGCAGTATTACCGGGAAACAGACCAGCCCCTGGAAACATTTCAGGCGCGCTGGCAGGAGGTAGAGCAGGAGATTGAAGCCACCGGACATTATGAACATACGTTCGAAGAGCTATCATTCGGAGCGAAGGTCTCCTGGCGCAACAGCAACCGCTGCATCGGGCGGTTCTTCTGGAAAAGCCTGCAGGTTCTTGACTACCGGAACGTGCGTACTGGAGAGGAGGCGGCTGAAGCGCTCCACCACCATATTCGTTACGCAGAAAACGGCGGGAAAATTATTCCCACGATCTCTGTCTTTCCTTCTGTCAAAAACGGGCTGGAGCGGATGCGCATATGGAACTACCAGCTGATCCGATACGCCGGCTATGAGCAGGACGGGGAAATCATTGGCGACCCGCAGTCCGCTGCTTTCACAAAATACTGTGAATCACTGGGGTGGAAAGGGGCAGAAACATCATTTGACCTTCTTCCCCTGGTTATTCAGGTAAACGAAGGCGCCCCCCAGTGGTTTCCGTTAAAAGCCGAAGAAGTACTCGAAGTTCCGATTGCCCATCCGGATAGCAATGCTTTTTCCACACTCAATTTAAAATGGTATGCCGTGCCGATTGTTTCGGATATGAAAATGGAAATCGGCGGTATCACGTATACGGCCGCCCCGTTTAACGGCTGGTACATGGAAACGGAAATTGGCGCCCGGAACCTCGCAGACGAGGAGCGCTACAATATGCTTCCACGGGTTGCAGATGTGCTTGGCATCGACCGGACGTACGCGGGCAGTTTATGGAAAGACCGGGCGCTTGTCGAGTTGAACCGGGCCGTGCTTCATTCGTACAAAAAAGCAGGCGTCAGCATGGTGGATCATCACACGGCCTCTTCGCAGTTTAAACGATTCGAGCACCAGGAACAAAAAGCGGGCCGGGAAGTAACCGGCGACTGGACATGGCTGATTCCGCCGGTATCCCCTGCTGCTACTCATATTTTTCACAGCTCCTACCGCAATATCATGCACACGCCAAACTTCTTTTACCAGCAGCATCCCTATAAATAATGATCTAAAGAAGCAGGCAAAGCCTGTCTGCTTCTTTGTATTTTACGTTTGAATAAATACCCCTTCCGGGAACCCCTATACCAACACCTGATACTAGAAAGGATGATAAAGATGAACGCTGCCCAGAAGGAATGCCTCGAAGCCTGCATCGAATGTATGAAGCAGTGTAATCAATGCTTTAACGACTGCCTGCAGGAGGACGACGTGAAAATGATGGCCGAATGCATACGTCTCGACCGCGAATGTGCAGATATTTGCGCCTTGACGGCTAAAGCCATCCAGTCCAGCAGTCCATTGATGAAGGAGACCGCTCAGTTGTGTGCAGAGGCGTGCAAAGCATGCGGGGATGAATGCGCCAAGCACGACCACCAGCATTGCAAAGACTGCGCAGATGCCTGCTACCGCTGTGAAAAAGCCTGCCGGGAGCTTGCTGCCTCTTAATGCCATGCACGAAAGCCCTCTCCAAAAACAGAGAGGGCTTCTTTTTTATGAAAATTTAATCGGAACACCGGCTGCTTCAAACAAATCATAGAAGGTTGGACATGTTTTCGACACGCATCCCGGGTCTTCAATATAGATTCCGGGCACCTTCGCTCCCACTAGCGAAAGCGCCATAGCTACCCGGTGATCATCGTACGAATGAAGCGATACGCCGATCGGGGTGCCCGGATATACTTTCAGCCCATCCGAGTATTCATCCACACGGATGCCCATCTTCTGAAGCTCTGTACACGCTGCGTGGATGCGGTCGGATTCATGGTGACGAATATGCTCCACATCCCGGATGGTAATCGGCGCGTCAGCAAACGGAGCGAGCGCCGCAACAGTCAACGTCTGATCAGACATTTCCTTCATGCTGAGCTCAAACCCGCCTGACAGCTGTTCCGGGCCTGTAACTTCGATGTAGGTGCTGCCTTTTTCCACATGGCAGCCCATTTTTTCAAACACGTCCACCATACCTATATCCGGCTGGTTCGTGTCCATTGTTAAATTATTAATACGGACCGTTCCGGCTGTCAGCGCTGCCAATGCCATAAAATAACTGGCCGTCGAAGCGTCTGCTTCAAGCGCCATGCTCCGGCCTTGAAAATTCTTTGCCGGCACCTGCATGTCGGTTAAATCCTCATTGTACGTGACCGGGACGCCGAACTGATTCATTAAATCGAGCGTAATGTGCACGTAGGCATGCTGCACAATGTAATCCGGGATTCGGATACGCAGGCCTTCCTGTGTACAAGCGCCCGTCAGCAGCAGGCCGCTGATAAACTGGCTCGATAATTTACCGGAAATGGTTACTTCTTTTCCAGGCAGCCCGCCCGCGTGAATTTCAAGCGGATAGAATCCTTTTTTATCTATGTAATGAACGTCTGCCCCGAGCTCCTCAAGGGCTTCCATCAACGGCTCTACTGGTCGTTCGCTCATTCGCTTGCTCGCTTCAACCTTGTAAACGCCGTTTCCGGCTGCTGCAAGCGGGCCTGGAAGAAAACGGGCCGTGGTGCCGGCTGCGCCAATATAGAGCTCGGCTTCCTCCTCGGGCCACCGGCCCCCGCATCCGTGAAGGGTGACCGTATCTCCGTCCACTTCGGATTTCACGCCAAGCGCACGCAGAGCGCCAAGGCACCAGTACGAGTCATCGCTTTTTAAAATTCCGGCCAGCGTGGACGTGCCTTCTGCCAGTGCTGCCATAATCAGCGCCCGGTTTGTAAAGCTTTTACTGCCCGGCACTGTTAAAGAGGTCTGAATCGAGCCGGGCGAAACTGGAGACACGTGCACCTTGTCTACATCCGTTAATGAGGCCCACGGCGAGCGGGCCCGAAAATCTGGTGTACTCATTAAGCATCCGTCCTCTACATCTTTTTCTACATTACACCATGAACCAGTACCGTGCGCAACCAGCGTTTTTTGAAGATCTACACCACACCGGTAAGTGCCGGGCTGACCATAAACCAGAGCAGCAGCACTGCCATAATAATCCAGCCGCTCAGCTTCATCCATCCCGGCTCACGGCGCGAAAAAGCAATCATGCTCATGAATGCACTGAGCGCAAGCAACAGAATGCCAATCGTCAGCAGCGACCCAAATAACGGCACAAAGGGGCTGTTGTCGGGAAGAGAAAATACGGCAGACACAATGACAGATACAGCAATCAGTCCGACGCCTCCCAGGGAAGACGTTAAGGAAATTCTGCTGAATTTTTTATCCTTCATTTCATTCGCTCCCTTTTGGTTTCTTTTCTTGTCTTCCTTTCCCTTACGCCTATTTCAAAAACGTGCTTTTACGTTTCCACATCCATAATGTCCTGCACGCCTACATACTGGATGCCCCCGCCTGCTTTCATTTTTATTGTTTTATTTAATGCATCAAGATGGAGGATCTTTCCCCTCATTTTTATTTCCGCATAAGGGTCAAACACGTGAAGCGTTACTGTCGAGCCGGACACCAGAGCGTCCTGAAGACGGCGGGAAAACTCTTCAAGCTGCTGCTCATCCCAAACGGGCCTGAACTTCATCCGGTCTTCTTTTTGATGACGCAGCCACATTTCCCGGTGTTCCGGCAGAATCATCCGGCTGGATTCCCAGCGCATATTCGACCCCGGGGTCAACTTGTTTTCTTTCATCCATAACGCCTCCCTTTGTTTCAGTATACACGAACATTTGTTCTTTTTGTGCTTTATCTTTAAAAACAGGAACTTTTCTCTAACAAAAAAGGCCCCCGCTTCAGGAGACCTTCACTGCTTCATACCTTTTCGCTTTGAAAGAACTGCGGCAGATGCTCCCGATGGGCTTCGAGCATGTCATCAAGTATCTGCTTTGCTTTTGTATCAGACGGAACGAGAGGATTAATCGTCATGGCCAGAAGAGCTGTTTCGTAATTTCCCGTTACCGCCGCTTCGGCAGCGACCCGTTCAAACGATTTGATCTGCTGCACCAGTCCGTGGACAGCTACCGGCAGCTCATCAACAGCAATCGGCCTCGGGCCATCTTTGGTAATAACGGAGCTGATTTCCACCGCTGACTCCGCCGGTATACCGGCAACAGCGCCACGATTCCTCGTATTGACTGGCTGAATATCCCGGGTGTCATTATAGATTGAATTGATCAGGCTGCAGGCCGCTTCGCTGTAATAGGCCCCGCCGCGTTGTTCCAGCTGCTCCGGCTTTGTCCGGAGCGTTTCATCAGCATAGAGGGCAAACAGCTCCTCCTCCACCCCCTGGACGACCTCAGCCCGGGTGCCGGTTTCCTCGGCAGCTGCCTGTTCCTCGGCCAGCATTTCTTCTGTTTTATAGTAGTACCGGTGATACGGGCATGGCAGCACCTGCAAAGCCCGGATAAATTCGGGCTCCCACCCGAGTGCCGCAATATTTTTCATGGTGGAAACGTTCGCCGGATCCGCTACTGCTTCGAGCGCCTGCTGCTTTATATCGTTGCCATCGAGATAGATATTAAGTCCGTAAACCATATGGTTCAGTCCGGCAAAATCAATACGTACACGGTCGCCGTCTACTCCAAGCGCTTCAGCCACTCCCATCTGCATTCCCACCGGGACGTTGCAGAGGCCGACAATGCGTTCATGGTTCGTATAGCGCAGCACCGCTTCTGTCACCATGCCAGCCGGATTCGTAAAGTTCACAAGCCACGCATCCGGGCACAGCCGCTCGATGTCATGCACAATGTCAATAATAACTGGAATGGTCCGCAGTCCTTTAAACAGCCCGCCCGGCCCGTTCGTCTCCTGGCCGATCACGCCGTAGGAAAGCGGGATCCGCTCATCCTTCGCCCGGGCTTCAAGCATGCCAACCCGAAACTGAGTGGTGACAAAGTCCGCGCCCGGCAGCGCTTCCTCCCGGCTGTAGGAAAGGTGCACGGTCATATCGATACCCGCTTCAGCTGCCATACGCTGGGCGAGTTTTCCTACGATCTCCAGCTTTTCTTTTCCTTCCGGAATATCCACGAGCCACAGCTCTTTCACCGGCAGTGCGTGATGCCTTTTAATAAATCCCTCCACGAGCTCAG
Organism: Marinococcus halophilus; assembly: GCF_900166605.1. Taxonomy (NCBI): domain Bacteria; kingdom Bacillati; phylum Bacillota; class Bacilli; order Caryophanales; family Bacillaceae; genus Marinococcus; species Marinococcus halophilus. The sequence continues at coordinate 245,482 of NZ_FVZD01000005.1, read as the reverse complement.
GCGTATAGCTCGAGCCCCCGCCGATCGTTACAATCTTAATACCTTTCTTCATCGTCTCGCTCCTTTTTTCTGCGTGTTTCTATACAGACCAGGCCGCCTGCGGATAGACAGACGGCCCGTAATGCTATTTTTCAAATCCGTTATTTTTGTGGACGGCAGTGATCCAGTAGGCACTCTTTTTCGGCGTACGCTCCTGCGTGTCGATATTGACGGAAAAATAGCCGTAGCGGTTTTTGTAGGCATTCATCCACGACCAGTTGTCGATAAACGACCAGAGATGATACCCTTTGGCATTAGCCCCCTCTTCGATAGCCCGGTGCAGCCATTCAAGATGGTCCTGGATGAACTCAATACGGTAATCGTCCTGAATCATGCCGTTTTCCATAAAACGGGCCTCGTCCTGGACCCCCATCCCGTTTTCAGAAATGAACGACGGAATATTTCCGTAGTTATCACGGAGATTGATCATAATGTCGTATACACCTTTCGGGTAAATCTCCCATCCACGATAAGGGTTCATTTTCCGGCCAGGCATTTCGTAGTGGTCAAAAAACCATTCGGGTAGTATCGGAGCACCCGGGTTCGGCAGGTTTTCCTTCGCTTTGACCCGGCGCGGCTGGTAATAGTTCACGCCCAGCAGGTCGACTTTCCCCTCTTTAATCAGTTCTTTGTCTCCGCTCTCGGTATCCGGAAGCACTCCGTGCTCTCCGAGCAGGTCAATCAGCTCCTGAGGATACTCCCCGAGCACTGTGGGATCGAGAAAGCTCCGGTTAAAAAATAAATCGGCAATCCGGGAAGCCTTCAGATCTGCCGGATGGCTGCTTCTTGGATAGGAAGGGGTCAGGTTCAAAATAACGCCGATTTCCCCGCCGGTTCGGTCTTTTTCACGAAAAGCTTTCACCGCAAACACGTGAGAGAGAAGCGTATGATAGCCCACCTGGGCCGCCCGCTTCATGTCGACCACGTTAGGATAGTGAAAGTCGTACATGTAGCCGCCCTCCACCGGAACAATCGGTTCATTGTGGGTAAACCACTTTTTTACCCGGTCGCCGAACAGATCAAAGCAGATGCTGGCGTAACGGCCAAAGTGTTCCGCTACAGCTCTGTTTTCCCAGCCGCCCATCTCCTGCATCGCCATCGGCATATCAAAATGATATAAACAGACAAACGGTTCTACGCCCTTGTCGATCATTTCGTCGATAACGTTGTTATAAAAGTCGACCGCTTCCTGATTCACTTCTCCGGAGCCGTCCGGGATCAGCCGGGACCAGGAGATCGACAGGCGAAAGGAATTAAAATGAATGTTCTTCATCCGGGCGATGTCGTCCTTGTACTGATGATAAAAATCGGATGTGGTGCCAGGGCCCACCCCGTCAAAAAAGCGATTCGGCTCTTCGTCAAACCACTGGTCCCAAATATTCTTTCCTTTGCCGCCTTCCTTCGCGGCGCCTTCAATCTGCGTGGCGGATGTGGCCGCCCCCCACCAGAATCCTTTTGGAAACGTGAACTGTTCTGCCATGGTTAGTACCTCCTAGAATAATCGTTCCTGTATGTTTATCACAAAAAGCAGGGCCCCGGCTTTTCTCTTTCTGCCGGGTCCCCAGGATACTTAACGCGTACGGTAGACTTCTACAATCTCTTCCGCCAGGTCTCGGACCGTCATGGAGGTCATCAAATGATCCTGCGAGTGAATCAGCATGACGTTGACGGAAAAATCCTCACCGCTTGCTTCTTTCGTGAGCAGGTTGGTCTGGTAGGAATGTGCTTTCCCGAGCTCTTCCCCTGCTTCCTTGATCAGTTCTTCTGCACGGTCGAAATTGCCGGCCTTTGCTTCCTGGATCGCTTCCATGGCGTTTGCTTTGCCGTTGCCAGCGTATAATATAATTTGAAACGCCGTTTCTGTTAACGCTTCCATAGTTTCCACTCCTATCCTGATTTAACCGCTTTTTTGCTTGTTGTCTGCATTTGTCGTTTCTTTTTCTGCTTCTACTTCGTTCCGGAAATACTGGCGGTCCAGAATCCGAAGGAACGGGAACCAGATGATAAACACCACGGCCAGGTTAAACAGCTGCAGCACAGCTCCCTGCCAGGCGTTTCCAGTAGCTAGAAATCCACTTAAGAAAATCGGGGTGGTCCATGGAACGATGATACCTGCCGGCTTTGGCACCAGGCCGATCGACATCGTTACATACGTTATGACTGCAATAACGACCGGAGCTACCAGCCACGGGATTAATATTAACGGATTCATGATGATCGGCAGACCGAAAATAATCGGTTCATTGACGTTAAAGAACCCTGGAGGGCCGCCGACTTTGCCGAGCTGTTTCGCCTGTTTACTGCGGGCGAGCATAAACAGCCAGAGCACAATCGCAAGCGTCATCCCGGAACCGCCCATCCCTACAATAAAGGTATCAATGAACTGTTTGGTGACCACGTTTGGCAGTTCTTCTCCTGCCTGGAAGGCACTCAAGTTCTGTTCATTCAGCGCGTACCAGATTGGGTCGAACACAGAGTTAACCAGAATCTGCCCGTGCAGGCCGAAAAACCAGAAGATCTGGATCATCAGAACAGCAATGATCGTCGCCGGGAGTCCGCTGCCAAGCGCGGTTAACGGCTCCTGCAAAACGGTATAAATAAAGTTCTGGGCAGAATCAAACGGGGTAAGGCTGAACAAAATACGGATAGCGAGAAAAACTGATAAGGTCAGAGCGATAGGAATCAGCGCACTGAACGATCTTGACACTGCCTCCGGAACCCCGGCCGGCATTTTAATCGTCAAGTTTTTTTGTACGAAGTAGCGGTACAGCTCAGCCGCGAGGAACGCGGTCAGTATGCCAACAAACATGCCTTCGGCTCCGAGGGTGGATGTTGGTATAACCCCTTCTACACCCTCGAAGGTCTGCGGTGTTAGTATGATAAAACCAGCAAGGGCTACAACCCCGCCGTAAAGTGCTTCCACGCCGTAAGAAGCTGTTAATTTATACCCTATACCGATGATAACAAAAAGCCCCATAATACTGAGCGTGGATGCCGACGCCGGGCCAAGCGCTGCCTGATAGGCTGCATAGGCGTCTTCCCCAATCAGCTGGTCCAGAAAAGGAAAATTAGCGATAACAACTAAAATAGAGCCAAAAATGATTAACGGCAGGGCAATCAAAAACCCGTCGCGCAAAGCCGTCAAATGACGGTTGTTATTTAATTTCTCCGCGATCGGCATCAGAATATTTTCCAATACCTCCATAAAACGATTCATGTGTCTTCCTCCCTATTTTTGCTCGTTTAACAGCTTCATGGCGTGATCAAGTACAGCTTTTCCGTCTACACGTCCGTAAGCAACGGCATCAATAATATCAAGCGGGATCCCCTGCTCGTCGGCAACCTTGCCGAATTTTTTCTTCATAAAGCGCATCTGCGGACCGATCAAAAGTACATCAGCCTTTTTAATTTCTTCCGGTGCTTTATCCTGGGCTGCTGCCCATATTTCTGCCTGAACCCCCTGCTCATCAGCGGCTTCTTTCATTTTTGAAACAAGAAGGCTTGTCGACATTCCGGCGGAGCATGCTAATAAAATATTCATTGATATTCCTCCAATTAAGATAAAATGATGTGCGGTTGATATATTCAATATAATAAAAGAGCGCTTTCATAGATAGGGAAGGTTCTTCCGCTAGGAAGCGGAAATGATTTGTACTTCTTTCCTGCTTCTTTTGTGCTACTTTTATAGTATCCCTACTTGTGCGCTGTAGATAATGAAAATTTCTATAGCGCTTACATACATGTTTACCTTAAGGGGGTTAAAGAGACATGACTACACGTAGCAACAGTATTTTAAGAGAATTAGTTGCAAGCGGTATCCCGGTGACTGGAAGCTATCTGGCTTCTTTGCACGAGGTGTCAAGCCGGACTATCCGGGAGGACATCAAAGGACTTCAGACAACGCTCGAGTCCCATGGGGCAAAAATCGAAGCCATTAAGGGGAAAGGATACCAGCTGAAAATTATAGACAATGATAAGTTCCGGGCATATGTAAAGGAGTATTTACAGCCGGCAGCTCCCGACTCGCAGACTCTCCCTAATCTTCCTGAAGAGCGGGTTGCGTATTTGATACAGCGGCTTCTTCTCGCCAGTTCCTTCATCAAGCTGGATGAGCTCGCCGATGAAATGTTTGTCAGCCGGTCCACCGTGCAGAACGATTTGAAAAAGGTACGGGACATTTTAAAGAATTACAGTATTGCCCTGGAGCGGACGGCCAATGACGGTCTCCATCTTCAAGGAAGCGAGATGCGCATGCGGTTTTGTATCGCGGAGTATATCTTTGACCGCCAGAACGAACAGCCTCGCCACGACCAGTCGTTGCCGTTTCTCCATCTTTCCGAAGAAGAACGAAAAAGCATCTGGAGCATTATTTTAAAGCAGATAAAAATGCAGCATATATCCCTATCCGATATTGCCCTGCACAATTTATTCAACCATATCCTGATTGCCTACCAGCGCATTCAGGACGAGTATTACGTATCGATGTATCACGCAGAATTTGACGAACTGACGCAAAAGCGTGAATACCAGGTAGCCAAAAATATGGTCACAGAAATCAACCAAACCTGGGAGGTGTCGTTCCCGGAGGAAGAGATTGCCTATATTACGCTTCATCTGCTTGGCACCCGTCTATTTGACAATGAAGCAGGAACAGCAGAAGCAGTAAAAAATTCCCTTGATACGGATACCTACAAAATGGTCGCTTTTCTGCTCCAGCATATCGATAGGGAACTGCATTTAACACTCCAGCACGACCAGGAGCTCGTCATTGCCCTGGCCCTTCATCTGCAGCCTGCGATCAGCCGATTCCGTTACAATATGAATGTGCGCAATCCGATGCTTGCTGATATTAAGGCTGGCTACCCGCTCGCCTTTGAAGCCGGGGTCATCGCCGGCATCGCTCTCGAAGAGCATTACGATATTCGTATTGATGAAAACGAAATCGGCTATTTGGCCCTCCATATCGGTGCCGCGCTGGAACGCAGTAAAATGGAAACAGCTCCTGCACGCTGTCTGATCGTCTGCGCCTCTGGCCGGGGAAGCGCCCAACTCCTCTACTACCGGCTTCAGGCAACATTCGGCAGGCGGCTTCACATTCAGGGGACGACAGAATATTACCGTCTGCGGGAGATGGATTTTGATCATATCGACGTCATCATCAGCTCGGTCCCCATTTATGATGACCTGCCGGTGCCCGTGCTTCAGGTCAATACGATTTTAAGCGAAACGGATCTTCGTATTATTGAAGGGTTTATTTCCAAAGAACCCGCCATCCGTATGTATTTACGGGAATCACTCGTCTTTTTGCATCAATCATTTTCCACCACAGAGCAAATACTCCAATTTTTCGAACGGGAGCTGGATGAGCGGAATTTAATTGATGATGGTTTTCTTGATTCTGTTCTTGAGCGGGAAAACGTGGCTCCGACAGCCTTCGGGAATCTTGTGGCCATCCCTCATCCAGTTACGCCAAAGACCGAAGAAACCTTTTTAGCCTTCTGCACGCTCGACAAACCTGTCCGCTGGGGTGAGCGTCCCGTCCAGCTTGTCTGCCTGCTGAATGTAAAAAAAGACAGCACCGAAGACCTGCAGGAAATGTATGAGCTGCTGGGCCGGGTTATTGAACAGCCCAAGTTAATCCAGCGACTGTTAAAAGCAGAAACGGCCGAAGGATTTTTGCAGCTTCTTTCCTCCTCCTGAATTGTGCAGGCAAAGAAATTCCTTGCCCTGCTTTTTTTCTGCCTGAAAAACGATTTTCGTAAATTATTCACATCTTTTTCTCCTTTTCGAACTTATTCTTTGGTATAAAGGGAGAAGAAGTTAATAATCACGGTCTCGTTTATATAAAAGGAGGAAAATTTATGCGCCGATTAATTGCCTGCCTAGCCGCCGGCTTTCTGCTCTCTCCTGCAGTGGCCGATGCCCATACACACCTCGAAAGCTCCGAGCCTGAAGAAGGAGCCACCGTGGAAGCACCGGAAGAAATCACGTTTTATTTTGACGGCCCTATTGAAGACTACAACGGAGTCACGGTCAAAGACGCAGAAGGAAATGATGTGGAAACTGCTGACGTTTTCATCGAGCCCGAAGACCAATTGAATGTGACCATGGAAGATCCGCTCGATGCGGGAGAATACGAAGCATCTTTTGATATTGTCAGCGAAGACGGCCACATTATGGAGGACAGCTCTTCCTTTACTGTAGAAGAAGCATCCGAAGAAGAAACGGCCACCTCTGATGATGCCTCCTCTTCTGAAAACAACGCGGAAGGAGCGGAGGAAAACGCCGACGGTGAAACCGAAAGTGCCATTAATGAAGAAGAAGCCGGCTCCGGGTTCGGCATAACCATTGGAGTAATCGGCCTCGGTCTCGTAGTCGCCATTGTGGCCCTATTCCTGTTCCGCCTTAAGCGCCGGACATGATTCTTGCAGCAGGTAACGCTCTGCAGTATTTGTTTTTTGCTGTGCTCGCCGGTACGCTTGTGCTTCAGCTTATCCCTGCAACGCACCGGCCGGCTCTTTCTATTCCATTTTTCGTTCCGGCGGTTGCCGCAGCCCTGCTTCCTGTCGTTTCTTTTGTGCCTATCGCAATGCTCGCACATACGGTGGCTGCAGGTAGAGACATGCCTTTTTTTGGCGCCCTCGAGCGCATACTGTTCCAGTACGAAGTAGGCCAGAGCTGGGTAGTGCTGTTTGTCCTGAGCTTTTTCCTCCTCGGGATATTCATTCTTTTTTTTCATTCCACCGGAATGTCCAGAGCTTCTGCCATCGTTGGCCTGGTTCTTATCATGGGTATGATCGGAGCTTTAGGTGCCTCCGGCCACGCCGCCAACGCTATCCCGCTCATCGGCGGGACGCTTCATTTTTTCCATCTGCTTGCGGTGAGCCTGTGGATTGGCACGCTTTTAATGGTCAGCTGGTTTGCCATTTCCTATAAACAATGGGCTTCTTTTTTGGAATGGTTCACACTGATCGCTATCATGTGTGTCATCATCATTGCCTTTACTGGCGTAATCATGGGGCAGCTGCTGACAGACCCATTTATCGGCTCCTGGGCTCTTCCTTACGGCGAAGCCCTTGTCTGGAAGCATTTGTTTTATATAGTTATCCTTATGTTTGCACTTTTTAATGGCATATTTATCCGCAGGCGCCTGCAGCAGGTCACAGATTATAATCCACGACAATGGCTGCGGGCAGAAAGTCTGACGGCCGTACTTATCTTTGTTATTACTGCTTTTATGACCGAACAGGAGCCAAGCGGCAGCCTGCATTATGAAAACCCGGCCTTTTTATTTCATGTGCTCTACCCTGCTTCCGTGCCCGACAGTGCTTCCTTCCAGCTGCAGCTGCATCCCATCACCATTTTAAGTGTGCTGTTATCCATCGGGTTTTTATATTTGATGGTGCAGAGCTTTCATCGCGGACGCTCGCCGCTCAGCGTTTTTGCTCTCGGCTGTATGTTTGTGCTGAGTGCATATACCGGCCTCGTATATATTCTCGATTTTGTCTGAGCAGGCATTCTGTCCAAGCGCTCATGGAAATATTCATGAGTGCTTTTTTATTTACGCATCGATTATTTCCCGGCAATAATCTAAATTAATGAAAGGGGGCCGTTTTATGTTTCAGTTGGACAACGTAAAGTATAAAAACATTATTAACACGAAACAGCTGACCATCCCCGCGGACACCATCACCGCTGTCACGGGCCCAAGCGGTTCGGGAAAATCAACACTTCTGCGTCTGCTCAATTACCTGGTCAGCCCGGACAGCGGCACTGTTTCCTACCATGGAAAACCGTTCTCCGCCTGGGAGCCCACAGAATTGCGCAGGCAGGTGATGATGCTTCCGCAGCAGCCGGTGCTGTTCGGGGAAACAGTAGCTGAAAACCTTCAGGCCGGAAGACTATTCAGCGGCAGGGAGGAAGTTTCTGAAGAAAAGCTCACTGCTGCGGCGCAACAGTGCATGCTGAATAAACAGCTCAGTGACTCTGCCGAAAATCTGTCCGGCGGAGAACAGCAGCGTCTCTCCCTCGCCCGGCTGCTTCTTGCCGGGCCCGACGTCTATTTGCTGGACGAGCCGACGTCGGCGCTTGATGAAGATATGGAATGGAACGTCATGGAACGATTTCTGGCCGAGGCCCGGCGTGCTGCCAAAGGCGTTATTTTCGTCAGCCATGCAGCGGCGATGGCTGACCATTTTGCCGACCATACCATCCAGTCAGATTCATTTACCAGAGGGGGAGGCTTGAAACCATGACTGAAAACACCTCTATTATCGAGCTGTCGTTCTGGCAAATTCTTGCCGCCTACGTGTTTATCGTTCTTCTGCTCGTCATCGTGCGCTGGCGGAAAATCCCCCGGGAGAAAGAAATACTGATTTCTTCGCTCCGTATGACGTTTCAGCTGCTGTTAATGGGATACGTGCTCATGTTTTTATTTGAAAACCCGAGCCCCTGGCTCACATCGCTGATTGTCCTTTTTATGCTCAGCTTTGCAATCTGGAATATTTTCCAGCGCGTCCGTGGTCCTCTGAGCCGGGAAATGAAACGGGCGATTGCTGTATCGATGAGCATCGGCACCATTCTGAGCCTGCTTTACTTCAATTTTGTCGTTATCCAGTTTGCACCGTGGTTTAATCCGCGTTACTTTATTCCAATTGCCGGCATGATTATCGGCAATTCCATGACTGGTATTACACTTGGGGTCCAGACGCTCACTGAACACCTGCACAGCCAGCGCTCCCGGGTGGAAGCTGCACTAATGCTCGGGGCAACGCCGAACCAGGCTACCCGTAAACTTGTAAATCAGTCATTCGATGCAGCCATTCTTCCAACGATTAACAACATGGTCGGCGCAGGAATCGTGTTTTTGCCCGGCATGATGACCGGACAGATTATTTCCGGCGTCAATCCGGTGACAGCGATTGGCTACCAGATTGCCATTCTTTTGGGCATTACCGGAGCCGTAGCTCTCAGCGTAATTTTATTTACCCAGCTCGGCTACAAAACGTATTTTAACGACCGCATGCAGCTGAAGGATTGACCGGCAAGCTGCTTGTTGTAGGTGGGCAGAGGCGTGTAATTCTCTCTTTCTACCTTCCTGAAAAGCTTCACTTTTTTTTCATTCGCCCGATATGAATAAGAGAAGGTATTTGTTTACATATTGGGGAGTGGATAAACATGAAGGAAAAATTATTACAGCTGAATCTTCGAAAAAAATTACTTATTTGGTTGTTAGCGATTGGCCTGCTTCCGGCTGCTGCTGTCGCTTTTTTTGTCTTTCAGGAAAGCAGCAGTGTCGTCGTTGCCGAAGAAGAAGAAAAACTGACCATGGCTTCGGAAGCCGCCGCAGAGGGGATGGACCGCTGGCTCGTTAAACGGCTCGATGAAATTGTGCTCGCTGCGGGAACCCAGGACATGCAAAGCGGTGACACAGATACCCGTCTCAGCCTGATGAATCAAATCATTGACCGCGACGAAACGTTTGAAACGGTCGTATTCACCGAACCGGATGGCATCGTGGAAGCGCACACTACCGAAGAAAATATCGGAGAGCTTGACCTTAGCGACAGAGACTATTTTAAAAATGGCATGAACGGCGAAACGACGATTTCAGATGTTCTCACCTCCAATTCCACCGGCAACCGTATCGTGGTTGTGGCTTCTCCGGTGACTGCCTCTAACGGGGATATCACCGGTGTCATGTCCGCTTCTGTTAATTTCGACGCTTTAATGGAGCGCTATGCTGGGAGCGGTGATGAAAGCAGCGCTGTGCCAATTCTCGTCGATAACCAAAATGTGATTCAGCTTCACCCGCAGGAGGATCTGATCGGCCAGCCGGTCGGCCAGGCTGATATCAGCAGTGAGTGGCAGGCTTTGCTTGCCGGAGAACACGAAGAAGCTTCCTCTACCACGCTGGACAACAGCAATGAACAATTACTCGTATCCGCCTCTCCCGTTCAGGACGCAGGCTACAGTATTTTCTTCCTGACCCCAATGGAGGAGGTTCTCGCAGCAACCGACGGCCTGAAATGGACGGTGCTTACCATTATTGGGGCGGCGGTTCTATTAATTACCGGTGCCGCTTTCCTAATCGCCGGCCGTATTACAAAACCGATCCGTTTAATTACTGAACGGGTGAAGCAGGTAGCCGATGATGACTTAACCGGAGAAGACATTGAGCTGAACCAGCAGGATGAAATCGGCCAGCTCGCCACACATTTTAACCGGATGAGCACCAGGCTGAAGGAGCTGATCGGCCAGTTTGATATGAGCTCCCGGCTGCTTCAGGATTCATCAGAGCAGCTGTTGTCAAATTCCAATAAATCCAGCCAGGCTATCACCGAGGTCAATGCTTCCCTGCAGCAGGTGGCGTCCGGCTCCGAACAACAGTCTGTAAGCATCAAAGAAAGTACAGGAGCCATGGAAGAAGTTTCTAAAGGGGTTCAGGAAGTGGCAGGCAGTACGACCTCCATTTCCGAGCATGCGGCCTCAACGACAGAAAAAGCGAACGATGGTCTTGTTACTATGAGCGAGGCGCTGGACAAGATGCAATCCATTCATACGTCCGTCGAACGTTCCAATGAAGTAAATCAGACGCTGAGCGCCCGCTCCAGGGAAATTGAAAACATCTTGAACGTCATCACCACCATTGCAGAGCAGACAAACCTGCTTGCTTTAAATGCAGCTATTGAAGCTGCAAGGGCAGGAGAGCACGGCAAAGGATTTGCTGTTGTCGCTGAAGAAGTCCGAAAGCTTGCTGAGCAGTCCAGGGATTCTTCGTCCCAGATCGCCTCAATCATTACTACAATTCAAACTGAAATTCAGGATTCCGCCGTTTCCATGGAGCAGGTCACTGGCGAGGTGCAGGACGGCCTGCAGATGACTGAACAGGCTAAGGCTGCTTTTCAGGAGATTTCAGATTATACGAATGAAGTAAGTGTACGCCTTGAAAGCGTAGCAGCTACTTCGGAGCAGATGGCAGCAAGCTCACAGGAAATTACTGCTTCTTTCGATGAAATTTCGGCCATTTCGGAGCACAATGCCGGCACCTCTCAAAGCGTAGCCTCCGCTTCGGAAACGCAGCTTCAGTCAGTAGAAGAGATTGACGCTCTCGCAGAAGCGCTGAATATGATGTCCAAGGAATTAAACACAATCGTATCGCACTTTAAGACCGAAAACGAACAGTGAATAGTAAAAATCCCGACTCTATATAAGAGCCGGGATTTTTTACGCTGTGCCGAAGATCAGCCTTAGTGAAACAACTATGAGACTGGCAGCCAATACACGCAGAATAATTGCCCCCGGCAGTTTTGCTGCAAGCGCAGAACCAGCCTGGCCGCCTATTAAAGCACCAATTGCCAGCCAGAGCACACTTTCCCACTGCACATGGCCAAAATAAGCATGGGCTCCTGTCCCCACTGCCGCCGAGAGCACCATTAAAAACATCGATGTTGCTGTTGCAATATGGGCAGGGAAAGCGAGCAGCATTACCATCGTCGGTACCATGACGGAGCCTCCCCCCACGCCAAACGATGTCGAAATAACGCCAACACCGAGAGCAATCGACAGGCCGATCCATCGATTGTACGAGTATTCATATGTATGGCCGCTAAGGTCTGTAAATGTCCGCCTGGTCGTGGGCCTGCCGGCGCTTCGCTGTTTGTTTTTCGGGCGGAACAGCAAAAACAGGGCCATACAGAATAAAAAGATACCAAAAGCGGTATAAAATGTGTCGGTATCGAAAAACTGGGTCAGCCACGCGCCAAAAACTGCGCCCGGCATCATGGCGAGCGCAAAATAGACTCCGCTTTTATAATCAATCCGTTTTTGCTTCGAATACGTCCATGTGCTTGAAATAGCAGTAAATAATAGGACAGCCATCGAAGTTCCGGCAATATCCGAGGCCTGCATTGGAAAAAACAGTGCAAGTATCGGCACTATAATAAACGCCCCGCCCAGGCCGACCAGTGAACCGCAAGTAGCAGCTAAGACACCTGTCAGCAGTAATAAAAGAGCTTCCATCATCTCCGTGCCTTCTTTCTTTTATGTAATCCAGCTCTATTTTAGCACGAACATGTCTCCGACTGCCTCCCAGCACGCAAAAAACCAGCCGGTTTGTGAAAGCCGGCTGGCATAGCACTCGTTTTACGTTGTCACCGGAGCCTCGTTCACCTGTTTCACAAACTCCCGCATAATGGCAGGCAGATCCGGCCACGCATGCCCGGAGACCAGGTTTTTGTCCACATAATCCATTTCATTGACGTATTCCGCGCCCATGCTTTCTACTTCCGGTTTGCAGGCCTGGTAAGCGGTCATCTTTCTTCCTTTTGCCACCTCAGCGATCGGAGTCAGTACGAGGCTCCCGTGGCACATTACCGCAATCGGTTTCTCCTTTTCAAAGAAATGCTTCACGATTTCAAGCAGGTCATTGTTCATCCGGATGTGCTCCGGCGCTCTTCCTCCTGGGATGATTAACGCATCATAATCAGAGGCCTTCACATTTTCAAAAGCAACATTCGCTTCGATGCCGTATCCCGGCTTTTCCGTATATGTCTCCCAGTCCTCAAAATCGTGTATCACCGTATGCAGCTTTTTGACACTGGCCGCCGCCAGATCCACGTGATACCCCTCTTCCATACACCGAAAATACGGGTAGTACACTTCCAGCGCTTCTACGGCATCGCCGGCCACGATCAATACTTTTTTCGCACTCATCGTACACGCTCCTTTTTTGATTAATGGCAAACTTACTTTAGTTCTATACCCTTTTTTCTGTAATTGAAATACGTTTTTGTGTAAAAAGGTTTAAGCTCTGCCGCAGCTTTCTCTTTTTTGCAGTTCAGTCGCTACCAGAACCGTTTTGGGAATCGTTCTTCTTCCATCAAGTCTTTCGAGCAGAAGATCTACTGCCGTTTCTCCCATTACTTCTGTGTAAACCTTCACGGATGTCAGCGGCGGGTAAACAAACTTTGCTACACTGACGTCGTTGACGCTCACGACGCTGATATCGTCCGGCACTCTGATCTGCTCTTCGTGAAGTGCACGCAGACACCCGACGGCCATCGTGTCATTTGCCACAAACAACGCTGTCGGCCTGGCCTCCGGATTCATGGCGGCCAGCTCATTTTTTATTAATTCATAGCCGTCCTGCACAGTAAAGCGTCCTGTGCGTATCCACGGAGCTGCGTCCCGGCCCTGTGCATCCATCAGCTGTTTAAATGTTTCCTCGCGGGGGTCTGGAATGATGGCTGTTTCCGATGGATAGGTTTCCCGTCCTCCAAGATAACCGATGCGTGTATGCCCAAGCTCCCAAAGGTATGAAAGAATTTTTTCTGTGACACGCTGGAAATCGGCAATAACAGCGTCAAACATTTCTTCCCCCGGACTGGAATCCACAAAAACAAGCTGCGTGCTTACTTGCTGAAGAAGACCTGCCTGCGCTGGGCTGAATTTACCTACCGCAATAACCGGCTCGCTTTCGGATGTCTCCTGCTCCAGAAACTCCTCCAGAAGCAGGCGCCTGGCCCGGATTCCCAGTTCTTCGCAACGCTTTTCAATACCCAGCCTGATGGACAGATAGTACAGGTCTTCGAGTTCTTCCTGTTCGGTGTACCAGTAAACGATGGTAAGCGCCTGTACAGCCTGTTTACGTTTTGCGTGCTTCGTATAATTCAATGCTTCTGCGGTCTGGAAAATACGCTGCTTTGTGCTTTCCGCTACTGACAGGGTATTATCGTAGTTTAACACCCGGGATACAGTCGCTATCGACACACCGGCTTCCTTTGCAATATCCTTTATCGTTGCCATGTCATCAGCTTCCTTTTACTATTCTTTTAGCTTTAAAGGGAGGGCCTGCAAAAACTGGCGGAGCCCGCGGCGCCCTTCTGGTGTTTGTTTGAAAACACCGGCATGGTGCAGCACTTCCATGAATTTTCTCCCGACGCCCTGCTCGACTCCCTGTCGTACTTCAGCCTCTGGCCGTCCCTGAAGCTGTTCACGCAGCTCTTTAGCCCACGCCTCATGCTGGCCGGGGACAGTCTCTGCTGCTCCTGCAGCAAATGCAGCAACCTGCTCGAGCTCACCGAGCAGCCGCTCCGGGAGCACGGCCAGCCCCATCACTTCAATCAAGCCTATGTTCTCTTTTTTAATATGATGCACTTCTTCATGAGGGTGAAACAAGCCGTATGGATGCTCTTCTGTCTTCCGGTTGTTGCGCAGCACTATATCCATTTCCCAGGCGCTGCCGTTTTTCCGCGCAATCGGCGTTACTGTATTGTGTGGTTCACCGTTGGAGTAAGCTTCTATCCCAAGCTCCGTATCAGTATAATCCTGCCATGTTTCCCGTACAACTTCCGCCGCCTCGATGACGCTTGTTTGATCCTCGGAGCGAAGCCGCAGAACGCTCATCGGCCAATGAATAATTTCTATAGTCAAACCGGAATGTGCCGGTGCCTCAAATACGGCCTCCGGTTCCGCTTTTTCCAAGGCGAAGGTGTACCTTCCGCCCTGGTAGTGGTCATGGGATAAAATCGATCCGCCCACTACCGGAAGATCAGCGTTCGACCCCATAAAATAATGCGGAAACTGCTCTACAAATCCAAGCAGCCGGGTAAAGGTGGCCCGGTTAATTTTCATATTCCGGTGGTATTCACTGAGAAGAATGGAATGCTCCGGGTAATAAATGTAAGGAGAATACTGCAAATACCAGGTTTCCCCTTCAAGCTCTGTCCGGATTAACCGGTGATTCGAACGGGCGGGATGGCCGATCCGCCCCGGGTATCCTTCATTTTCTTTACACAGCACACATTTCGGATACGAAACCGACGCACCCTTCTGCTTTTCTGCTTCAATATCGCGCGGGTCTTTTTCCGGCTTGGATAAATTAATCGTAATATCAACCGTTCCATAGGAAGACACGTATGGGAAGTGAACGTTTTTGGCCACGCGGTCCATCTGAATATAGTTGGAGGCCCGGCTCAGCCAGTAAAAATAATCGGTAGCTTCAGCCGGGTCTCGGCGGTACTTTTCTTCAAAGATTCGCTGCACCTCGGAAGGCAGCGGAAGGAAGATGTTCATGAGATCTGCTTTAGCCTGTTCCCGCTTGTCGAGCAAATCTTCCACGATCCCTGCCTCCACCATATAAGAGGTGAGCTGCCCGAGCAGTTCCTCAAACGGCTGTGGCCCGGCTGCTGCATTTTCATCAATCGCTTCGAGATGAAGTTCCCGCAGCAGCTGATTACGTGCATACGCCTTATCTTCTGCATGAATTAGGTTATTCTCTTCTGCCCAGTCGACGAGCGACATGATGACTGAATCCACCTGGATGGCCATAGAACCTCTCCTTTTCTACTTTTGCCCGGCCCCTGCCAGCTCCCGGGCCCCACCACCAGCGGCAGCTTTATAAAACGAAGCTTTACGGCCGGTCTCTTTTTCATACACCGCAGCAATAATCTTCTCTGCCTCTTCCGCCTGGTCATGTTCGACAAATGCTATCGCACAGCCGCCAAAGCCGGCCCCGGTCATCCGTGCGCCTATGACACCCGGCTGCTGCTGGGCCGTTTCGGCCAGCGTATCGAGCTCGAGGCCGGTCACTTCATAGTCTTCCTTCAACGAGCGGTGCGACTCATTGAGCAGCCGGCCAAACGCTTCATAATTTTCCGCTTTCAGCATTTCCACTGCCTGTTTTGTCCGGTCATGCTCGTAAATGACGTGCCGGGCTCTTTTCCGGACCGTTTCATTGTTGATCTCATGGCTGAGCTGGTTCCACTCCTCTACCGATAACTCACAAAGGCCTGTAATAGGCCGGTGCTGCTGCATTTCTGCCAGCGCTTCTTCACATTCTGCCCGCCGTTCATTATAGGCTGAGCCTGCGAGCTCCCGGGACTTATTTGTATTCATAATCAAAATAGTATATTTTTTTGTTGGCAACGGGGCGTAGTCATATTCAAGCGACGCACAGTCAAGCAGCATGGCGTGCCCGTCTTTACCAAAACCGATCGCAAACTGATCCATGATACCGGTCTGAACACCGATATACTTGTTTTCCACCTGCTGAGCATACTGAACGAGAGTTTTCATGGAAAGTCCCCATCCTTCGCACTCATTGAGAAGAACCGCTGTGGCCAGCTCGATCGATGCTGAAGAAGACAATCCGGCACCGTTTGGGATATTTCCGGAAAAATAAATATCATAGCCGGTTTCAGGGTAATAGCCTTCTGCAGCCAAAACGGCAAATACTCCTTTTGGATAGTTCGCCCAATCATCTTCCGGCTGAAAAGAAAGGTCGTCCAATGGTAGCGCTATCACTCCTTTGTCCAAAAAATTACCGCTCACAAGCCGCAGCTGTCGGTCGTTCCGGCCTGCCGCTGCTGCATATGTCCCGTTTGTAATAGCACACGGAAAAACAAACCCTCCATTGTAGTCTGTATGTTCGCCAATCACATTAATACGGCCGGGAGCAAAAAACAGCCGTTCTGCCTGGCGGGAATACTGTTGTTCAAATTCTTCCAGTACTGCTCTATTCATGGAAGTTCCTCCTTTAGTCTTTTCATCATTATAGCGGAAAGCAAAGCAGAAATAAAGTTTTTACTAAAAATTTTACTTTGTAAGTTTGAGATTTTCCGGACATTAATAGGGGTAATAGTACTTTAGCAGGGAGGAGGCCACAGGATGTTTTTTAATAAATTTTTTGAGCGTTTAATTAATGTGAATACAGCTGTTATTTTTTTAATCACTGCCCTGGTAATTGGGGGCAGCTCCTTTGCAATTTACTACATAGAACCTGAGGAATTCGGCAATCCGTTTAATGGCTTCTGGTGGGTGATGACCTCTGTCACAACTGTCGGATTCGGCGATTACGTGCCGGACACGGTTCCCGGAAAACTGTATGGGGTGTTTCTGTATTTGGTCGGTATCGGCCTGATTTCTATTGTGATCAGTAAGATTATTGATTTTATGTATGTGTATAACCGCAGAAAGGAGCTGGGGAAGTTGGTCTACAACGGAAGAGAGCATATTGTGATTGCCGACTGGAGCAAGCATGCAAAAATCGCTATCCAGGAAATTTTAAATACGGAAAAAAATATTGAGATCGTGCTCATCGATCAATTTGAAGAGACTCCTTATCACCACGACCGCTTGTTTTATGTCCGCGGCAACCCAGTCGAAAAGGAAGTACTGGAGCAGGCCAATATCAACGAAGCCCGGGCGGTATTTATTTTTCCAAATGAAATTACCATCAGCGGAGAATACATTCATGAT
Organism: Marinococcus halophilus; assembly: GCF_900166605.1. Taxonomy (NCBI): domain Bacteria; kingdom Bacillati; phylum Bacillota; class Bacilli; order Caryophanales; family Bacillaceae; genus Marinococcus; species Marinococcus halophilus. The sequence continues at coordinate 228,184 of NZ_FVZD01000005.1, read as the reverse complement.
CCTTCTTACATCGATGGGAAATCATTATTAATTGCTACAAGCATCCAACGGCACTTTAAAGACATTTACACTATCGTGGAGGTCAAAGAACGAAACAATATTCATAATTTTACTCATGTGGAGGTGGATGAGTTTATTGTGAGCTCGGAAATGATCTCGCAGTTGGCTGTCCGTTCCGCCTTCAGCCGGGGCACCTCCAGGATCGTCTCACAGCTGTTATCCAAAAGGCACGGGGAAGATTTATATGAAATACCTAAACGCCCCTCCTGGAGGACGTACCGCGAAGCTTATATGGATCTGCTCGAAGAAGGGGCCACTCTCGTCTCAGACCACGATGACTTAAACATTAACCATAAGCTCGACGAACATATTCCGGAGGATGCCCAGCTTTTCGTTATCTGCCATGAAGATACGTACCATAAAATCAGTGGAAAAGAGGCAAAATGAATTTCACCTGCCCTGTTTAAATTGAAAATTATCCCCTTATAATTCTCTAACTGCGATATAATAGCCGGGTAAACTACTAAATGAAAAGGTGTGAGGCGTATGAGCTTTAACTGGGGCATTATCGGCACCGGCAATATTGCCGGGAAATTTGCTGAAGCATTAAACGATGAGCAAGGCGGGATACATTCTGTCTGCTCCCGCACAATGGATAAAGCTGAAAGCTTTGCAAGTGATTTTAACATTGAGCATCCTTTTGACTCGCTAGACAGATGCCTCGAAGACGAAGCGCTTGATATCGTCTATATCGCCACTCCCCATACGAACCATTATGAGATCGCCAGGCATTGTCTCGAAAGCGGGAAGCATGTGTTTTGCGAAAAGGCGATCACCGTTAACAAGCAGCAGCTCGACGAACTGACAGCACTCGCTTCCGAACGGAGCCTGGTGCTGCTTGAAGCAGTGACGCTGTATTACCACCCGCTTCACCGGGAGCTTCAGCAAAAAATCGCAGATGGGGTAATTGGCAACGTGCGCTCTATTAACGTGACGTTTGGCACTATTAAAGAGTATGACACGACCAACCGCTTCTTTAACCCGGATCTCGCCGGGGGCGCGATGCTCGATATCGGTGTCTATGCCCTCTCTTTCTCCCGTTTTTTCCTTGAAGAGCAGCCCACTGAGATAACAACCATTGGGGAAATGGCGGGGAGCGGCGTGGATGACCAATCCGGCATCGTCCTAAAAAACAACCGGGGCCAAATCGCTGTCGTCCAGCTTTCCTTCAGCTCCAAACTTCCCAAAAGAGGAATCATCGCTGGCGATAAAGGGGCGATTACAGTCGAGAATTTTCCGCGTGCCGACGAGGCAGTCATCGAGTACACTAACGGAGAAACCGAGCGCGTTACCCAGGGCGAGGCTTCAAAAGCTCTGCATTACGAAATCCGGGAAATGGAACGCTCTGTCTCCAGCATGGAGTACGCCCCTCTCCTTCAGTACTCTTCCGATGTGATGACACTGATGGACGAAGCACGCCGGCAGTGGAACTTCCGGTATCCATTTGAATAAAAGTATTTCCCGGGAAATACGGCAAAAGCCTTTATCCACATGGGATAAAGGCTTTAATACTTAAAGGGCATGCAGCAATACATTGTTGATCGCTTCTGCCACGCCGTTTTCATTGTTTGTGAATGTAATAATATCGGCTGCCGCCTTGATTTCCGGGATGGCGTTGCCCATTGCCACTCCGCACCCTGCTGCCTTTATCATAGATAAATCGTTGCCGTTGTCTCCAATGCACATTACTTCCTCCCGGGTGATACCGAGCCGGGCAGCCAGATCCATCACTGCGTTGCCTTTACTTGCTTCTGGATGAAGAAATTCCAGGAAATGCGAGGTACTGCGCATAATCTCGTTTCTGGCTCTAATTCCCGCCGGCAGTAAAAGTTCTGTCCGGTCGATGTCTTCTTTGTCACCGACAAACATCACCTTCGGCAGCGCCACAGAGGGCCCGACTTCTTCAAGCGTACGAACGCGGAGCGGTATATTATTTAAATACGCATCAAGCACGGTATATCGGTCAATGTCCTTCTGCGGCGTGTAAATATGCTCTTCACTAAAATATTGCATAGCTATTGGCAGCTCCCGGCTCAGCACTTCAAGTTCCCGGACATCCTCATAGAGCATATCAAGCTGATTAACAACCTTTTTTGTAAACGTCTCCTGAACAAGCGCCCCGTTAAATACAGCAATATAGTCTCCTTCTTCCCGAAGCGACAGCTCGTCAATGTAACGCTGGACACCCGGAAGCGGACGCCCGGTACACAGCACGATTTTGATGCCGGCTGTTTTTGCGTTCCGGACAGCCTGGATAACCTCGGGCGTCAATGCATGCTGATCATTCAGCATAGTTCCATCCATATCTACGGCGATTAATTTATACATGTCAACCTCCCACTTATTCAAATGTGCCTCCCCGCCCTGCTTCAATCCCGCGATTCATTCTTATACATTCAGCTTAATAGAGTTTCTTGTGTTTTTACAGTACAACCCTTAATATTGCTTTCCAATTATTTTTTTAATTAAAATCAAGCTGCTTTCTTTTAAAAAATCGTTTTCCAGGGAATGAACAGTAAGGAGTTCGAGTTCAAACATCCGAGGAGGCTATACGATGGCATCAGCACAAAACCGGGCTTTTCGGCTTCGTGAGCCGAGAAGCATAGAGAATTTAGAGATGACAGAAGAATCAATGCCGCAGGTCCAGCGAGGAGAAGTGCTCGTCCGGGTGAAAGCTACTTCCTTAAACTACCGGGACCTCGCTATGGTCGAAGGCGGTTATCCGGGAGAGCTGCGGGAAAATCTCGTCCAGCTGTCAGACGGCGCTGGGGAAATTGTTGAAGCAGGCGAAGATGTGCGCCGCTTCCGCGTCGGAGACCGGGTAGCCGGCAATTTCACGAGGGAATGGTTCGGCGGAAAGCGCCCTTCGTACATGGAGCCGTATGGCACACACAGTAACGGCTGGCTGACGGACTATAAGGTGATCGACCCCGAAGAGCTCGTTCGTTTGCCGGACCACCTGACGTACGAGCAGGGAGCCACGCTTCCATGCGCAGCGGTGACCGCCTGGAATGCTCTGCACGGCCCTTCCCCGGCTGGACCGGGAGATACGGTGCTGACGCTTGGCACTGGGGGCGTTTCTGTTTTCGCCGTACAGCTCGCGAAAATTCTCGGCCTTCGTGTTATTTCCACCACTTCGAGCAGCTGGAAAGAGAAAAAGCTGCAGGAGCTTGGTTCTAACAACATTATCAATTACAACGACACGCCCAACTGGGGAAAGCGGGCAGAAGAGCTCTCCAACGGCGGCGTAAATCGTGTCGTCGAAGTGGTCGGCCCTGCTTCGTTTCATCAATCCATTGAAGCCGTCGCCCCCGGCGAAGAAGTAGCTTTAATCGGTGTGCTTACAAGAACCGGGGACAAAATCGATTACTACGACCTGTTCGGAAAGGCTTCCACAAGAACGATTGGTGTCGGCAGCCGGGATATGTTCGAGTCCATGAATCGAGCCATCGCTGCCCATCAGCTGACGCCGGTAATTGATACAGTCTATCCATTCGAACAGGCCCAGGAAGCCTACCGCCACCTGAAAAGCCAAAACTTCTTCGGCAAGATTGTTATTTCCCACGACCAGTAATAAAACAAGCGGAGCGCTTCTGTTACGCGCTCCGCTTTATTTTTCTTCCTAATCCATCTGAACCGCCAGGAGAAGGTCACTTTGGCACATCTCACAGCCGCATCCCCGTTTACGTTACATAATAAGAACATGACTTTTAAAAACCGCTTCGTCAAATCGGCCAGAAGTGAGAGGGTGGCCACAAAAGCCTATCTGCCGGACGCTGACATCTTCTCGCTTTTCTATATGAAATATGGCATAAGCGTTATCCGGCAGCGAAGAGGGTACATTTTCCCGCCTTAAAGCGCCTTTATCAGTCCGCCGTCCACGAGCAGTGTCTGGCCGGTGACATAGGTATTAGCGAAGGATCCGTAAAAAACGACCTGGCCAGCAAACTCCTCCGGATACCCGTAGCGCCCAAGCGGGATAGCTGCTTCCGACTCCCGGCGTACGTCCTCTGCTTTCTTACTCTCCTGTTCAGCCTTTCTTCCGTCGATCTCTGTTACCCGGTCCGTGGCTATTTTTCCGGGGCCCAGGGAATTAATGAGAATGCCATGTGGTGCAAGTTCCTGGGACAGGCTTTTGGCAAGGCCCATCAAGCCGGCTCTGAACGTATTCGATAAAATTAAATTGTCCAGCGTCTGCTTCATTGAAGAAGACGTAATGTTGACGATTCGTCCGCCCCCACTTTGCTTCATCAATGGCAGCACTGCGCGTATTGCACGCACGAAGCTCATCAGATTTAAGTCAAATGCCCTCTGCCAGTCGTCGTCATCGAAGTCCTCAAATGTGCCAGCAGGAGGGCCGCCGGCGTTATTGACGAGCACATCGACCGCACCGAATATTTTCATCGTATGTTCCACAAGCGCTTTAATCTCTGCTTCCTTCGTAATATCACAAACATAATAACCAACCCGACCGCGGCAGCTTAGAGATAGGAGCTCTTTTTCTGCCTCTTTCAGGCTCTCCTCCGAGCGGCCCGTAATCATGATATTAGCGTCTTCTTTCGCAAATGCCGCGGCCGATGCTTTTCCAAGGCCCCGACTCGATGCCAATACCAGTACTGTTTTTCCCGCAAGCTTCAGATCCATGCTTTTCTTCCCTTCTTACTGCGGACCGGTGGTGTTCATACCGGCGGCTGCAGCTGTTTGGTTTCTTCTTTCAATTCTTCTGTATCAAATTTGTTTTCTACGTTCTGTTTAAGCACAAAGCCGAGCACAGCTATTACCACTGCCACCACACCCAGAATAATCATTTTCAATGGCTCGAAGGAAAGAATGCTCGAGCCAAAAAAGCCCAGCAGCACAGCCCTAGGTATAGTACCGATCACGGTGGCGCCAAGGTATTGCCTCCACCCAACATCCAGACGAGCACTGAGAGAGGTCAATAAATCATAATGAAGCACCGGAATGAGCCGGAGCATTAATAAAAATTTGAACCCGTGATCCTCGAGCTCTTCTTTGATTTTGTCCAGTTCCTCCATGTTTTTATCACCTAAGTCTAAATCGCCCGCCTTACGACGCTTCGTGAAAAAAGAAACGGTGGCGCCCAGCACGGCTCCAAGAAAAATGAGGACAGCTCCCAGCCAGTGTCCGAACAAAAACCCGGCGGCCACGGCGATCACTGGGAGAGGAATCAGCAGGTACGGCCGGATTACAAATAACAGCAGCAGGACGACAGGGCCAAAAAACCCGATGCTTTCCATCCATCCTTTTACATCTTCAGGGTTGAGATGCAGATAAAAGCGGGAAAGCATTAGAAGTAGAATAGCGGCACCGACCGTAATTGTCAGCCTCAGAGCATAGTGTTTTAATTTTGCTTTCATAACGCCTTCCTCCTAAGTATCTATCTTTATTATAACGGAGAAGCGAGGCATTACGCCTTATTTCCCCAAAAATTATACCTGTAAAAGCATTTTATTTTTATGATATGAGCAAAAAACTTTCCATCTTTTCTTTTTTTAGGTAAGCTGAACCAGATTTGAGCATTTTCATCTATTTCATTTTCAGCTAGAAAGGCGGCTTACATATATGAACCAATTAACCGGCTTCAAGCGGGCCCGCTTTGTTGTCCTGCTCGGAGCACTTGCAGCACTGATTCCTTTAACTATTGATATGTACCTTCCCGCCCTTCCTGATATTACCGCTTCCTATGAAACCAGTGCTTCCGTCGTACAGCTGAGTTTAACGGCCTGTCTGCTCGGGCTCGGTGTTGGCCAGCTCGTCGCTGGGGCTCTCAGTGATGTGTATGGCAGGCGCCGGCCGCTCATTATAGCACTAATCGTTTATATTGCAGCGTCAGCTGCCTGCATTTTTGCGCCGAACATTTTCATTCTGATCGCCGGACGTTTTATACAGGGCTTTGCGGCTTCAGCCGGACTCGTTATTTCCCGGGCAATTGTCCGGGATGTCAGCAGTGGAGCTGAACTCACAAAGCTGTTTGCCCTGTTGATGCTTGTCAACAACCTTGTGCCGCTGCTCGCCCCTTCTATAGGGAGTGGAGTGCTCCTTTTCACCAGCTGGCCCGGTATCTTTTTAACGCTTTCTGTACTTGGCACTATTCTGCTCCTGATCACAGCGTTCCGGTTAGGTGAGACCCTTCCTGTAGACGACCGCGTGCCAAGCAATCTGGGGACTACCTTCAGCAATTTTGTATCTCTTCTTAAAGACCGGCAGTTTTCAGGATACGCTCTCTCCCAGGGGTTTATGATCGGCGGTATTTTTGCCTACGTGGCCGGTACCCCGTTTATCTATCAAAATATATACGGCGTGTCTCCGCAGGTGTTCAGTATTCTGTTTGGATTAAACGGGCTCGGCCTTCTTCTGGGCACGTTTATGGTCGGCCGTTTTGCCTCTGTTATCTCTGAAAAGATATTTCTTGAATCCGGACTTGTGATGGCCTTTATCGCCGGTCTGGCTTTGCTTGTGGTCGTTATTTTTGAAGGGCCGCTCTGGGGCATTGTGCTCCCTATTCTGTTTTTTGTTACCTCTATCGGCTTTGTCGCTACTTCTTCGTTTTCCCTTGCGATGGAAACCCAGAGCCATGTCGCTGGCAGCGCTTCGGCACTTTTAGGCCTTCTGCCATTTGTGCTTGGTGCCGTTACGGCCCCAATGGTGGGCATTGCTGGCGAAGATACCGCCGTTCCCATGGGGCTGACCATCTTTCTAATGAGTGCCCTGGCTCTCGCAACCTACGTATTCATGGCTAAACGCGGAGGACCGGCAGAAAAGCCGGCTTAATAATCTAAAAGAATCGCGACTTTGGATGCAAAAAAATAGCGGAGGCAGACGCAAATTTTTCCAAAGACTGTAGTATTAGTCTGCCGAAACCTGGGTATATCCTCTGCCTTTTCCCCTCTGTTTACAAGCAGTAATTCCTGCTTATTGGCAAAAGATCAAAATTTTCTTACATTTTAATCGGTGCTTTTATACATATCAGGGGGGATTACATGAACAACTCATATTTACGGTGGGGAATTGCCGCCGGCGCTTCTGCTGCTTTTGTGCTGCCTGCAGCTAATGCCGGCGCAGCCGGGGGAGAAACGGAAGTCACAGTCATTCACGCCAATGACATTCATTCATCCATTGAGGATATGGGAAAGCTTGCCGGCTATATTGATGAGAAAAAAGCAGAATCAGATCACGTCGTGTTTGTCAGTCCCGGAGATATTTTTAGCGGTGACCCTGTAGTTGATTTGCAGGACGGCGCTCCTATGGTCGACTTAATGAACGATGTCGGACTTGAAACGATGACGATCGGCAACCATGAATTTGATTACGGTCAGGAAGTCTTCGCCCGGAATGAAGCAGACAGTGATTTCACCTGGATTAGTGCCAATACCTCAGTTGAAGACAGCTCCATTCCTATTGAAGAGCCCGCCGCCTATGACGAAATTAACGTTAACGGCATCGACATTGCCCTTCTTGGATTGACCCAGGCGCCGCCTGGTACAGCGCCTGATGGCATCGAAGGACTTAGCTTTGACAACAACTATGCAGGGGTGGCAGAGTCGTACGAAACCCTTGGAGAAAACGCAGACCTATTTATTGCTCTCACCCACATAGGCTATAGCGAGGATGAGCAGCTCGCAGAGGACGTGGACTTTTTTGATGCCATTATTGGCGGTCATACGCACACTGTTCTTGAAGAGCCAGCTGTCGTAAATGGCACCCCTATTGCCCAAGCAGGTTCAAGCCTCGATTTTATTGGAGAAATGACCTTCACCCTGGATGATGAAACCGGAGAAGTAACAAATACTGAAGGACAGCTGCATGATATCGAGAGCATAGAAGCGATGAATGAAGACGTTCAGGCGAAGGCGGATGATTATATAGCAGAAGCCGATGAACTGCTGGGAGAAGTCATCGGGGAAACAAATACCGGCCTGTCTAGAGACAGCCGCTATGAGGAAGACGCCCCTCTTGGTAACTTCTGGACCGACTCCATGCGCTATACTACGGATACAGACGTGGCTGTTTATAACAACGGTGGCCTACGGGCTGGCATCGAGCCTGGTGAAATTACTGCAAGAGATATTTATTCCATTGAACCGTTTGGAAATAATATCGTTGAAATGAATATGACGGGGGAAGCTCTTGAGGATGTAATTGAACAGTCCTACAATCGCAGCGAGCAGGTGGACCTGCAGACGTCCGGGCTGAACTACACTATTTACACCACTGAAGACGGAACATTTAACGGAGCCGGGCTCACTATTGACGGGGAGCCGGTAGAAAGCACAGAAACCTACTCGGTCGCTCTGCCAAATTTCCTCGCGGACGGCGGGGACGGCTATAATTTCGAAGGAGAAATTATCCAACCTGACGCCGGGCTTGTGACCAACAGTATGATCACCTATGCTGAATTCTTAATGGAAACAGAAGGCGCCGTGGATTATGAAACAGAGGGACGGATCGCCCTTGAAGTCGGGGAACCGGCCATTGAAGAACCGGAAGCCCCCGTTGAGAATGTAACAAAAGAATGTATTATCGATGAAGTTCATGAACTAGTGCCAAACGGCAATCCAAATAAAAATGACTCCGGCTTTAACCGCGGCCAGCTGATTTCTATACTCCAAAAGTATAAGAACGGGAAAGACGTAGAAGTCCCTGCTGCAGCAGAGCCGGCAAAGGAATGCATTGACCAGGCTCAGGCGGAGTAACAACGCAACAAGATGCAGGACCGGGTCCCCCCGGTCCTGTTTTTTTCAGTGGTTTACTTTTCCCTTCGATCATGCCTTTTTATACCAGGTAACGCTATTACAGCCTAATAAGGAGGCATTATTATGAGTTATGTATCTTTAGTTCCGTTCCGGAAAGAAAGCGGTGTTTCTGCAACATCTTACGTGCCAGCTGGGGTGGAAATGATCGAAGCACCATCGCAATGGAAAGAAACGTCTCAGGGAACGGGCAATATTATCGCAGTTATTGATACCGGCTGTCAGACGGATCATCCAGATTTGCAGCATCAAATTGTCGGCGGACGTAATTTCACCAGTGACTACTACGGGGCCCCATCCATGATTGAAGACAACAACGGCCACGGCACCCATGTGGCCGGCACCATCGCCGCTGCAGGCAACGGCCTCGGTATAGCCGGGGTTGCACCAAAAGCCAGGCTGCTGATTTTAAAAGCACTGAACGGAGCCGGGAGCGGAAGCATGCAGGGAATTATTGAGGCTGTCCGCTACGCGGTCTCCTGGCGCGGCAGCAACGAAGAACAGGTTCGCGTGATCAGTATGTCTCTTGGCGGTCCACAGGACGTGCCTGAGCTTCATGAGGCCATCAAAGAAGCAGTTGCAGCCGATATCGCTGTTGTCTGCGCCGCTGGAAATGAAGGAGACGGGGACGCAGGTACCGAAGAGTTCGCATATCCAGGTGCTTATAATGAAGTCATTCAGGTTGGGGCGGTAAACTTTTCCACCAAGTTGACTCCGTTCACAAATACCAATGACGAAATTGACCTGGTGGCCCCGGGAGCTTCAATTCTTTCGACTTATACAGGAAGCTCTTACGCCAGGCTAAGTGGTACGTCCATGGCAGCCCCCCACGTTTCCGGCGCCCTTGCTCTTGTAACTAACTGGGCCGAATCAGGGTTTGGCCGGCGTATTTCTGAGCCGGAGATGTATGCACAGCTGCTTCGCCGCACTGTTCCTCTCGGTTATCCACTTAGCGCAGAGGGCAGCGGTCTGCTGAAGCTAGGCATTGTCGAACGTCTAGCTCAGACAATCCAAAGCGAAGTCGCCGTCCGCTAACCCTGCGGGTGTATAAAAAAGCCAGGCCGGGTATCGGTCTGGCTTTTACATATTCATAGAGCTATTCCACCGCCGGCACAGGGTCTGTAACAAATACGACCACACTCGTATCGTTATAAAAATCCCAGTCGACGAAAATATCACGGACCTTCGTACCGAACAGGCTGTCAAAGCGCATCTCATTTAACAGCTGCTTTTCCAGGTGGCGTTTTGCTGTTTTTAAGGTTGCCCCGTGGCCCAGATTGATTAATTCTTTTTCAATCAAAATTAAAATACCTGTCCGGACAGCTATCAATGTTCGTTCGTTAACCTGATACATTGCAATATCGTCAGGAATTTTTTCTGTTTTAGCACTGACATCATTTACTTTTCTTTTAATATTTTCTTCATACTCCAGTTTCTTTTTCTCTTTTTTGGTTTTGAGTTCTTGGGAATTCAGGGCAGTAATCATCCCTGAGCGGTTTTCAATATTCCAGTCAAAGTAAAATTCCCATCCCTCTATATCCACGGTTCTGGAAAGGTAGTGCTTCACTTCCGGAAGAATCTGCTCCATCATAGTCTCACGGAGTTCTTCCACCGCTTCCTGGTTTCTTTGGCCCATAATCACTTCCTCCATAGGAGAAAGAAATTTACGAATATGCATCACGATACAATGAGGATCAATACTGACGTAGACCGATTCAGGCCCCTTCCCAAAGTGATCCCGCAATAATTTTCCGAGGTAGCTTCCCAACTGCTTCTGTTGTTCTTTGAGATCTTCACTTGAGTGATTTTCAGCCATCCCTGCTCCTCCTCTTAATATCTCCCTATTAAATTTAAAGGCCCTGATTAAGCCCCTATGTATTTGTTTTAAAAATAAAGGCCTACCTCCCCGGGAAGGTCGGCCGTTGTGCCTACAAATACCACCTTAATAAATGATATTCTATAGTTACATTCCCACCCCGGCGCTTCGTTCAATCATTTAATTTCAATAATCTGCGTTTAACTTGCTTTATTGTTAAATGAAACCCACATAAAAAAACCGGAAACTTTTTCAAGTCCCGGTTCTTTTTCTGTATTCATCTCATACTCCGTACATCAAAGCGGTTCCTCCGTTCATTTGCAAGCAGCCGGTGAATGCTTTCCTGCTGGGTGCGGACGTGCGCGGCCCGCTGGGTTTTTATCGTAAAAATCATGGCGGAAAAAATAACTCCAATCAGCAGTCCGATCAAAAAAGCAAACATGATAACCCCTCCCAAATAGTGGTAAAATGTGAAAATTACCATAACAAGGACGTAGAGGCAGCAGTCTTAGAGGCGGATTCCCTTTATGTACGAATTTCTATATTTTTGGTTCGTAGAATTCTACGCGCAGGCCCTCAAGCGTGAGTTCTTCCGGATTCCATTCTCCTTCTTCAAGCAGGCCTTCCCGGGTAAAGACGAGGGAATCCTGGTCCTGAAAATCTTCCAGCTCCCAGTAAAGCACCCGCTGTTCTTCCTGGTAGATCTCAAGATACGCGGCGTTTGAATGCTCCTTTGCGTGCCCTTTAAATAAGCCAAAGGGAAAGCTTTTTTTGGACCTTTCTTCCATCTTACTAAACTTGAACTTATGCGTTTCATCAATTGTGCCATGCATTTCGTCTTCAAGAATGTTAATTTCTATTGTTCTCAATATATCTCTCCTTTTCTAAACGTGTTTCGGGAGGCGTGCGCATCGGTATATGATAAAGCGCTCCTGTATTTTTATATTCTCTATCAATGTAGAGAAATGACATATTTGCCGTACTTTCTTACTACCCTTATTTTTCTTCCAGTAATCTTTCTTTCAGGAATTACCGCAACCTTTGCTTCATCTGTGCGTAGTTTTGGTATACTGTATCCAGTTCCTAAGAAGGGGGCACTCATATGCCGCAGGCAACTGCTTTAACAGAACGTATACATACGATCGACATGCTCCGTGGTTTTGCCCTGCTCGGCATTATACTGGCAAACATGGCTGCGTTTAAAGCGCTGGGCTTCAGCCAGTACGCAGACATGGTAAACACCAGCCTCACAGAGACTACAGCAGCCGATCAGGCTGTCAATACGCTGCTGGATTTTTTTGTCATTGGAAAGTTTTATCCCTTGTTTTCTTTTTTATTTGGTCTCGGATTTTATATGTTTTACCAGCGTCTGACGGAAAAAAACTTTTCTGCTGACCGTATTTTTCAGCGCCGGCTTCTTTTTTTGCTGTTTATTGGAACGATTCATCTCGTATTTTTGTGGTCGGGGGATATTCTCCATTTATACGCGGTGACCGGCTTCTTTTTGCTTATGTTTACTTACAGAAGCAGTAAAGCAGTTTTAACTTGGGCGCTCGGGCTTATCTTTGCTTCGGGATTCTTTATGACGCTCCTTCTGACTGCTGCTTCTGCAGGAACCGCCTCTATGAGCCCGGAGCCCGCTGAACGGTCTGTTGCTTCGGGTATTTCCGCCATGAAAGACGGATCCTACATTGATATTTTAACTTACCGGCTGAGTAATGAAGTCATATTCGTTTTACTGCAGCTTCCGTTTTCTGTGCCATTTATTCTCGGGCTGTTTCTGCTCGGTTTTTATTTCGGGCGCCGGAATATGTTCACAGAGGCGGCAGCCCATTTGAGAACATGGAAGCGTCTCTTTATACACAGCCTGTGGCTGGGACTCATTTTAAATGCTGTCGTTACAGCTCTTAAACAGGAATGGATAACCCTCCCCGGCGGAATAAGTGCCGGCCTTGGAGACGGCTTGAATTACATTGCCGGGCCGGTGCTGACCCTGTGGTACGTTTCTTCTTTTGTACTGGCCGCAAAAAGTCAGAGTCTTCGCCATTTTCTTCTTCCTTTCGCCTCTATGGGCAGGCTTGCTTTAACAAACTACCTGATGCAGACAATTATCGCTGTACTTTTATTTCATGGATATGGACTGGGACTGTTTGGAGAGGTTTCTGTTACCGGAGGGTTTATTACCGCGCTGGTTATTTATATTGTTCAGCTCGCCGGCAGCCATTGGTATATGAAAAAATTTTCCCAGGGGCCAATAGAATACCTGTGGCGCAAATGGACCTATGCCCGAACAGCGTAAATCAAAAAGGCAGCTGTTTTAGTTCAGCTGCCTTCATTGCTCCGGTTCTTTCATAATGTTTTTGTTCCACCAGTCTGCTGCCTGCTTGCGAAACACGAGCAGCGTGCATCCAAACAGGCATAAAATCGCAGGAATCCAGTTTGGCACACCGGCTAAAATAAATAAAAACACGCCAATGCCATTAATAAGCGTTGCCAGATTCATCACTGTTTTCGGTTTCAATGCGTCTCCCCCGTTTGGCTATGTTAATTTTTCCGTTGGATAAAACTCAATTTCCCGGCTTTCCCCCGGTTCGAGGTATTCTTCGCAAAAATGATCTACAATGTCTCTTAAGGAATCGGAATCTGATGCAGCGTAGCGCTCCTTTAAATAGCTGTTCACTTTTTCCTTCTGTTTCCGGTGCGCTTTTGGCACCATCAAAAAGCCAATCATTTCACCGTCCGATGTGCGGTCCAATCTATCCGCCAGTTCTCCATAGGTCATTTCAGCTCTCCGCCCCCTTATGCACTTTATTTTTATCATTTCCATTATTTTCTACATCGTTTATGATGAACATAACTATTCGTATGCCCACAGCATATCATATAAAGGAGTGCCCGACATGCCCGATTCTCCCGCGGTAGAAGCAAAACAACTGACAAAACGCTTTAAGGAGGCGACCGCTGTACACCCGTTGAATTTCGAAGTTCATGCTCATGAAATATTCGGTTTTCTCGGGCCAAACGGAGCCGGTAAAACAACGACCATGCGGATGCTCGCCGGCCTGCTCGAACCAAGCGGCGGGGACGGGTGTATTCATGGCAAATCGATTAAAAGTCAGCCACTCGAAGCGAAGCAGCAGCTTGCCTACCTGCCTGATAAACCAGATATCTATCCAAAGCTCACCGGGTGGGAATTTCTTCAGTTTATTGCTTCTGTATTTAAACTCGATAAAAACGTATGGATAGAACATGCCCGGAGCCTGCTGCAACGATTCGATTTAACAGAAAGCGCCGGAAGGTTGATGGAAACGTATTCACACGGCATGAAACAGAAAATGGCTTTAACCGGGGCCCTGATTCATCAACCGTCCGTTATTTTTCTCGATGAGCCGACAGTTGGCCTCGATCCAAAAAGCTCCCGTGACCTCCGGACTATTCTGCGCGAGACAGCAGCAGACGGTACTGCTGTTTTTTTCTCTACTCATATGCTGGACGTTGCTGATCAGCTCTGTGACCGGGTCGGAATCATTCATGAGGGAAGACTTTTGCAGACCGGCACGCCTTACGCCCTTAAACAGGAGCACGCCAGTTATGCTGAAGCCACCCTTGAAGATGTCTTCCTGCGCATGACAGCACAAAAGGTCTCTCAAGGCTCTGAAGGAGAAATTCCGTGATAAAGACGCTCTGGTATTATCAGAAAACCACCATGCGCCACCAATACGAGGCTCTGCCGTCCGGGCGCAAAGTATTATACATTACTCTCATAGCCCTGGCCCTGTTTATTATGATTCCCTTTGGTCTTGGAGCGGCTGCGGCCGGGAATGTTTTTTCCCCGGAAAGCTTACGTGCAGTTATCGTTTATTTGATGCTAAGCACACTTGCTGTCATCACCTTTGTGACTATGCCGCGTACCTTTCAATTGTTGTTTGGGTCAAAGGACATAGAGTTTTTATTTACGCTTCCTGTTCCTTCGAGGCATCTTTTTGCCATGCAGTTTTTCACCGGATGGGCCGGTTTCCCTCTGCTTTCATTTTTGTTATTAACCGGACTGTGCATTATTATTGGAGCTGTTTCCGGCGCTCATGTTCTCTTTTACCCGGCCGCTGCTCTGCTTTTCTTTGGCCTTTCTGTTTTGGGCGCAGGTCTCTCGTTTCTATTGAATCTGTTTCTTGTATATATTCTGCCGGCCCACCGCGCCCAGCAGCTGACTACTATCATCAGCTTCATATCTGCAGCTCTGTTTATCCTGGCCTCGCAGACGCCAAATATCGTCATGCAAAACGACAGCACCTCTCTTACTATTGAAGAAGCGCCTGAGTGGCTGCCTACGCAGCCGGTGGCTGCAGCTCTTTTTGCTTCTTTTCAAGGGGAAGGCTCAGGAGTCGTTTACACAGCCGCCTGCCTGGGGGCTTTAGCTGTCGCAAGCCTCGGGGTCCTCTGGTTTGCCGAGAAGCACTACATGTCTTCCTGGCAGCGGGCAACCGAGCCTGTGAAAAACAAAATCAAATCCACCCGTCCCGGGGAAGCCCGTTCTGTGCCCTATGCCATTGCCTTTAAAGAGTGGCGGGCTGTGCAGAGAAATCCTAAAGAGTGGACCACCTGCTTTACATTTGCTCTCATTCTGATTTTAATGTTTATCAATTTTTTTAGCAGCGGCTCAGCGCTTGCTTCGCCCTGGGCAAATCCCGCCTCTGCCTGGAGCAGTGTGCACGTTATGCTCGGCCCTGCCATTTTACTGGGCCTGCAGCAGTTTGCCGCTGCCGCGTTTGGCAGAGAAGGTGAGTCCCGCTGGATGCTTCGGGTTCTTCCCGTCACTCCCCGGCAGATTGTCCTCGGGAAGTTTCTGGCTCACTGGATTATGACAGGAATGACGCTCGCAGGCTTAGAGCTGCTGGCCTTTCTCGTCTTCGGATGGAACATTATATTATTTTTCGCCGGACTAGTACTGACGCTTTCCCTCACAGCTGTCGCTGCAGCTTCGGGTATCTGGGCTGGCGCTTCCGGAGGCACATATGATGAGAAAAACCCGCAAAAGCGAGTGCGGTTTGATACTGGCGTCATTTCCTTTTTTCTTAACATGCTGTATCTTCTTCTTTTCTTTATACCTGCCTGGATGCTTTTAAGCGCTGGCCTTTCCCTGCAGGCCAAATGGAGTGGTCCCGAACCAGCTTTTCTTCCTTTATGGAACACTGCCCCCTGGCAATGGATCACTCTGCTTGGAGCCGGAGGAATTCTTTCTGCCTCAGGACTTGCGCTGCTGCTCGTATATTTACATCTGCGGCATGGTACAAAAGAGCTCACCGAACGTGGTGTCGATTATTTAGATGCATAAATCTGCCGCTTTGCCGGCAGGTTTTTTTATTTAAAACCTCCAAGCTCATTACTTGATTCCTCGCATAGCAAATGCTACGATACTCTTTGTGACTAAACGTTCACTAAAAGTAACCAATCAGTCAAAAGGGGGCCGAACATTGCATGACAGAGCGCAAGGACGAACTTTTGGACGCAGCTCTGCAGCTGTTTGTGCAGCAGGGATTTCACTCCACTTCCATTCAGCACATTACAGCGGCCTGCGGTATATCTAAAGGCGGTTTTTACAAGCATTTCGACTCTAAGGAAGCGATGCTTTTGGAACTGCTGCGTAAAGTGCACGAAAACATGCTCCATGAGGCCGAAAATTATCAGGGAAAGCAGCATGAACCTGAACTCAAGCGGCTTGAAGGCAAAATACGCATCGAGCTGGAAAAATTCACGGAGTACCGTCCACTTTTTCAGATGCTCTTTACAGAATTTCCTCCCCATACGGAAAACAAAATTTCCAACTACTTAAACCGTATGCGCCGCTTTTTTCAGGAATGGCATGAACAATCGCTTTTAGAAGCTTTTGGCCCCCGGGTGCGTCCTTATGTCAGCGATTTGGCTGTCATCCTCGAAGGCATCATGCACTCCTATTTAACACTCATGACCTGGCATGCTCCCACCCTTCCGCTGAATCAATTATCTGCCTTTATTGTCGAGAGGCTTCACTCCATCGTAAAAGATGACAGTGATTTACAGGCCCAGCTTCCCAGAGGGTGGGCCGGTGGAGATGAACCCGTACAGGGCATGGAAAGTATTCGCTGCGAAGCCGAGGCACTGCTCTTATTTGTAAAATCCCGTTATTCGCAGGGTGATTTGCCTGAAAAAACGCTCCAGACGACCGACATGCTTCACAAGGAATTCAAAGCGGATATACCACGGGAATTCTTGATCGACGCCTTACTACACCAACTGCAGCACCACGCGGTTCTCCATACACATACGCAGAAGCTAAGTGTAAAATGGAGCGCATGGAAAGGAGAGAAACACGTATTATGAGTTCTTCATCTTGGGATATCCCCACCGGGCAAAAAGCAGCTATGATTACGGCTCTGCTGCTCGGCGCCTTCATGGGAATTATCAATGAAACACTGCTTGCCACTGCCCTCCCTTCAATTCAGGACGCTCTCGGAGTCACCCAGGGGACCGTCCAGTGGCTGACCACAGCCTTCTTAATGACAAATGGCATTATGATTCCGATTTCCGCCTTTTTAATCGAACGCTTTACCACCAGAGGTTTATTTTTAACCGCTATCAGCCTTTTCGGGGTTGGTACTGCCATCGCCGCCATCGCCCCGTCGTTTCCGGTGCTTCTCTTCGGACGCGTCATTCAGGCTTCGGGTTCAGGCATTATGCTTCCGCTTTTAATGACGGTGCTTTTGGCCATCATTCCAGTGGAACGCCGAGGCACAGCGATGGGCATGATCGGAATTGTTATTTCGTTCGGGCCCGCTATTGGGCCAACGCTCTCTGGCTTTCTTCTTGAGCACTTTCCTTGGAGGGCCTTGTTTATTACCGTGCTTCCAATCGTCGCGCTGACAATTATTACAGGTGCCATCTTTTTGAAAAATGTAACCGAACTGGGCAGCCCGAAGATTGATGTGTTATCCATCATTCTTTCTTCATTTGGCTTTGGTTCCTTTTTATACGGCTTCGGCACGGCTTCAGAAAGTGGATGGAGCAGCCCAACCGTTCTCACCGCCGTGATCGTCGGTGCCTTGATTATCGGATTGTTTATCTGGCGCCAATTTACGTTAAAGTCGCCGATGCTCGAATTCCGCGTGTTTCAATTTAAAATATTCAGCCTCGCCATTGGAATCACGATGGCCGTGTTGATTTCATTAATAGGAGCAGAAACGCTTCTGCCGCTGTTCATGCAGAACGTTTTAGGCTTTACGCCGCTTGAATCAGGCTTAATGCTGCTGCCGGGAGCGATTGTGATTGGGATCATGTCGCCGATTACCGGTCGCCTGTTTGACGCCTTCGGGGCAAAGTGGCTTGCCATCACTGGCCTTTCCATTGTCACTATTACTACTTTTATGTTTACAAATCTTTCCCTGGAAACGTCGTTTACGTATTTAACCATCGTGTATGCCATCCGTATGTTCGGGCTCGCCTGCGCTTTGATGCCGGTAATGACCTCGGCGTTAAACCAGCTGCCGATGAGATGGTATGCCCACGGTTCAGCTATGGCGAATACGTTGCAGCAAATTTCAGCTTCTATCGGCACGGCTCTTTTGGTTACATTTGTAGCCTTAGGCGCCCAGCAATACCAGCCTGACGCCTCGACCTCCGCAGAAGCGGCTCCCCAGCTCGCGCAGGTAGCAGGATTTGAATGGGCCTTTATGGGAAGCACGGCTCTTGCCTTTGTAGCTCTGGTACTTTCTCTTTTCTTAAGCTCTCCAAAAAGAGAAAAGGAAATGACCCGGGCCGCAAACGAAGAACAGCAGAGCAACGCCCCGGCCAAATAGTAAAAAACCCCGGCAGACCTAATAAAAAGGACTGTCGGGGTTTTTTTTATTCGCTTCCTTTAGACAGCAGCTGATATACTGCCGCAAAGTCTTCATCGCCCATGCCATACTGCTTTGCCAGCGCATAAGCCTCCCGCACCGAGCCGGTGACGGGCAGAGAAATGCCAGCCTGGTAGGCTGATTCCTCAAGCAGGTGTAAATCCTTATAGGCATGCTTCAATGGAAACTGAGTTTCATAGCTGCCGCTCAAAAGCATGTCCCGCTTTCCGGCTACGGCAGGTGCTGTCGTCGGCACCTGGAGCAGCACATCAAGCGCCTGCTCCTTGTCGAGCCCGAGCCCTTCCGCTGCGTGCAGTCCTTCCGATAAACTGGTCATCGCATGCATCAGCGTTAAATTCACGGACATTTTCATCGCGGACCCGCTCCCGGTGCCTCCCATATAGTGGACATTTTTGCCCATAATTTCGAGAAGCGGCTGTACCTTTTGTACATCCTCCTCACGGCCGCCGGCAAGAAACACCAGCTCGCCCTTTTCAGCGGGGCCTTTAGATCCGGATACCGGCGCATCCACCAGGCGCATTTCTTTCATTTTTGCAGTTTTGGCCATCTGCCGGGTAAATCCGGGGTTAACTGTGCTCATATCCACCCATATTTTCCGGCTCGTTTCGCCGGCAAACAGACCGTCAACGCTATTTGCGATTTCCTCTACTGCTTCAGGGTTCGACAGCATGGTGAATACGACATCCACCTTGGAAACCAGCTCTCTCGGCGTTTCCCTCCATCCAGCTCCTGCATCGAGCAGGTGCTGTGCCTTCTGCTTGGTACGGTTGTAAATCGTAACCTTCTCCCCGGCATCCATTAAATTTTTTGCCATGTTTGAGCCCATAATTCCTGTTCCAATAAACCCAACTCTCACACTACTTCATCCTTTCTACGCACGCTTCTATTTGAGTGTTCCCTATCCGCCATCTGGCAAACGTCTGCCAGAGCATATTGTTTTCGCTTCTCCGCTTATGTTTAAATAAGTATAATTATTATTTTTGCTGCAGCAGGAGATGATTCTATGTTAACACTTCAGCACGCTTGGGAAGCAAGACAGCGTCTACGTCCGGTACTTCCCGAAACACCGCTTCTTTTTTCACAGCCGCTGACAAAGATTACAGGCCAGCCCGTCTATTTAAAACTTGAACAAATGCACGTGACAGGCTCCTTTAAGCTCCGGGGGGCAACTAACATGATTCGCTCCCTGCCTGCAGATCAACGTGCCCAGGGCGTGGTTACGTTTTCCACCGGTAATCACGGCTTCGCGGTGGCCACCGCAGCCGCCGCTCTCGGCATCCGCGCTGTCGTATGTGTTTCAGAAAACGTGCCGGCAAATAAAATTGAGGCCCTCAAAGCAAGCGGCGCTGAGCTGCATGTAGAAGGCAGCGGCCAGGACGAAGCGGGAGAAGTCAGTGCCCGCCTCGTGGAGGAGGAAGGACTGACTCTTATCCCCCCTTTTGACCACCCTTCCGTCATTGCCGGACAGGCAACGATGGGACTCGAAATCATCGAACACCTGCCCTCCGTGAAGCACGTGCTCACCGGGCTGTCCGGCGGCGGCCTGCTTTCCGGCCTTGGGCTTGCCTTAAAGGAACAAATCTCTGATCTTGAGCTTGTCGGTTTGTCTCTCCGGGAAGGGGCTGCTATGGATGAGAGCCTGAACATCGGCAAGCCGACCTTGGTGCCGGAGGCCCCTACCCTTGCCGACAGTCTGCTTGGAGGCATTGGCTTGGAAAACCAGTATACTTTTTCCATGGTTCAGCACTATGCTGACCAGCGTCTCCGGCTGCATGAAGACACGATCGCCCGGGGCATGGGATTTTTATATGATAAGCATAAAATGGTCGTCGAAGGCGCAGCTGCCGTTGGTGCTGGCGCTCTTTTAGACGGGCTCGTAACCGTTAACGGTCCCGCCGTCCTTATCATTTCCGGCAGCAGTATAGATGTGCACACACACCGCGAAGCCGTTGCTCCGTACATTTAAACAGGCTGCTGACTGCGGTTATATTTTCTTTTCTTCCCGCTGGCGTGACCGGTACGGAGACAAAGAAAGCAGATCCATTGTATCCTGTTTTTTTGTTTTCTCCCATTCCTTCCGGCGCTGCCCGAACCATTTACGGTAATTTTTGTTTCCCATCTGCTTTTTCAAAAAGGAAAGGCTTTGAAGCGGCCCCTCTTCGGTGCTCAGCGCTGTCAGCTGCAGCTGGAATGCCTCTTCCTTCTGCAGCCATGCGTTCATCTGCCGGGGGGACATCAATACGTACGGCACCCTTCCTTCGTATAGACGGCGGTAAAGCAGCAGCCGGTAGTCCGCCCGGATGAGCCGGTCGGCGTCCTCTTTCTGCTCACGGAATTTTTCCGGAAAACGGCGCGTGATTGCTTTTGCTTCCCGTTCCTCCGCCTCAGCCCGCTGTTCAATATAAAGGGGCGCATCAGCCACATAGAATGCACGGCTTCGATAGCTTTTGAAAAACGGAAGCTCCCGTTCATAAGCAATGTAGCCATGTTTATCTTTTTCTAAATCATCGTTGCGGTATAGCCGGCGGCATTCGAGTTCATTCCATTTACGCTTCCATTCATGATAGATCATAATTTGCTCTACCTCCGCAAGGGATGGATTTTCCTACATTCTAATTGTTTCTTCTTCAAACAACAATGATGACGCTTTCGAAAAAACGGGAATAACATTAACCTGTCCCCGTCTCTTTAAATGCGCGGATGCTTTCTTGTCAAGCCTACTATAAAGGAGCCGATTACAATGAATAATGAGTTCAACAGCAAAGATGCCGGCTTGTTCACCCACGCCTTTAACCAGAACCCGTACCCTGCCTTTCAATCTCTCCGCCAGCATGACCCGGTACACCAGGCCTTAATGCCCGATGGCCATTACGCATGGATCATCACCCGGTACGAAGATGCTGTTGCTGTTCTAAAAGACACACGTTTCATTAAGGATTTCACTGTTTTTTTAAATGAAGCAGAACGCGCTGAAGCACAGAAAAATATTTTTTCGCAAAATATGCTTTTTGCGGACCCGCCGGATCATAAAAGACTGCGCGGACTCGTTCAGCAGGCATTTACACCAAAAATGATCGAAGAGCTCCGGGGCAGGATTACAGAAATTGCAAATGAACTGATTGATGATATGCAGGGCCGCTCCCAAATCGATATTATCGACGATTTTGCTTTTCCGCTTCCGATCATTGTTATTTGCGAAATGCTTGGCGTGCCAAGCGAGGACAGAGATAAATTCCGGACCTGGTCCAACACTCTCGTCGAAGCGTCCAACGACCCGGGAAAGGCTGAAAAAATTCAGCAGCATACGGAGGAATTCACTTCCTATCTTAGGGAATGGATAGCCACCAGACGGGAACACCCGGAGGATGACATGGTCAGTAAACTCATCCAGGCAGAGGAAGCAGGCGACCGTCTTTCCGAGCAGGAGCTTTACGGCGTCGTTTCGCTGTTAATTATCGCCGGGCATGAAACAACGGTAAACCTCATTTCAAATGGCCTATTTGCTTTAATGACGCATCCGGAGCAGATGCGCACGTTACGGCAGCAGCCCGGGCTCATCCGCCCGGCCATTGAAGAAATGCTCCGTTTCGAGGGGCCTGTTGAATTCAGCACCGACCGCTGGGCCGCTGAAACCGTAGAAATCCAGGGAAAGACAATCCAGAAAGGGGACCACGTGCTTGTCGCTCTCGATGCAGCCAATCGCGATCCCGAAGCATTTGAGGATCCGGACGTTTTCGACATTACCCGCGGCCAAAGCAAACATCTTGCTTTTGGTAAAGGCATGCATTTCTGTCTCGGGGCCCCGCTTGCCAGAGTTGAAACGGAAGTCGCTGTAAATACGCTGCTCGAACGCTTTCCTGAACTCCAGCTGGATACGTCTTCTGCTGAACTGGAGTGGCGCCCCGGCATACTCATGCGCGGCCTCACGGAGCTTCCCGTTCGTCTGGCATAAATAAAAGTCCGGCAGGCCTCGTAGGGGCTTGCCGGACTTTCTAATGGCCAGAACTTCTATTTTGTCCAGCCAAGAAGCATTTCCCGAATGCATTTTCCGGCCACAATTGCGGTCTGGTCGCCGCTATCGTAAGGCGGGGAAATTTCTACAATATCGGCCCCGACCACATGAACTCCGGAAGCAGCAATTGCATGAATGGCCTCCAGCAGTTCTTTTGACGTAATGCCGCCAGCTTCTGCCGTCCCCGTGCCCGGAGCATGCGCCGGGTCTAATACATCAATGTCAATCGATACATACACCGAGCGGCCCTGCAGTTCTTGCAAGTCCCGCTTTAGCGGCTCTGCTACTTCAAACGGAGAGAAATGCATGCCGGATGTGCGGGCATAATCAAACTCTTCTTTTTCCCCGGAGCGCACTCCGTAGGAGTACACGTTTTCCGGCCCTATTTTTTCACAGATTTTCCGCACCGGGGTGGCGTGGGACAGCGGCTCTCCTTCATAGTCTTCCCGAAGGTCTGTATGCGCATCAATATGGATGAAAGCAACGGACGGATCATGTACACAAGCCGCCTGCATAACCGGCCAGGTAACCAGGTGTTCGCCGCCTATGCCAAGAGGGAATTTGCCATCTGCAAAGAAACGGCCTGCCGTTTCTTTAATAATCTCTATACTTTTGGCCGGATTCCCGAATGGAAGCATCATGTCTCCTGCATCGTGATACGAATAATTTTCCAGATGCTTATCCAGATAAGGACTGTACTCTTCAAGGCCAATAGAGGTCTCCCGGATCCGGTTCGGGCCAAAACGGGAGCCCGGCCGAAAGCTGACCGTCCAGTCCATTGGCATACCGTACAGCACTACGCTGCTATCCTCATAGGAAGCAGAGCTCCCGATAAACACCTTTCCAGTATAAGCCGGATCAAAGGCGTCCATCATTACCCCTCCTTCCGTTCAAGGCCACGCTGCACAAAAGCCGGCAGCGCAAATGCTGCTTCGTGTATATCCGCCGTATAGTAGTGAGTATCCAGCTCTTCAGCCCGGCGCCGGTGCACCTCTTTGGGCTTGTACTGCTTTGAACCGATGGTAAACGTCCACAGGCCGCTCGGATACGTCGGAATGTTGGCGGTATACACGTCGGTATGAGGAAATATTTCTTTTACGTCGTTATACACCGTCCGAAGCAGGTCCGCGTGGAACCACGGATTGTCCGTCTGGGCGACAAAGATGCCGTCGTCTTTTAGTGCCCGGTGAATTCCTTCATAAAAACCTTTTTCAAACAGCTTCACGGCCGGACCCACCGGTTCTGTGGAGTCTACCATAATCACATCATACGCTGATTCACTTTCTGCGATATGCATAAATCCGTCGGCCACCTGCACGTCCACCCGTGGATCCTCAAGCGCCCCGGCGATGGCAGGTAGATATTTTTTTGAATACTTCACCACCTGGCCGTCAATTTCCACCAGCGTAGCTGCTTCTACCGAGGGATGCTTCAGCACTTCCCGGATAACGCCGCCGTCGCCACCGCCGACAACTAGCACATGCTTTGGCTCCGGATGTGCCGCAAGCGGCACGTGGGCCATCATTTCATGATAAACGAACTCATCCTTTTCTGTTGTCATGACCATGCCATCGAGCAGCAGCATGTTTCCAAACTCTGCTGTTTCCACTACATCGAGCTGCTGGAAATCGGTCTGCTCAGAATGCAGTGTTTTCGTAATACGGGCCGTAATGCCGAAGTGCTCCGTTTGTTTTTCCGTAAACCACATTTCCATGAACGTTCCTCCTCTTTTCACAGACGAAACGTGCGGGAAACATTCCCGCACGCCCAGTTTTTATTGCTCCGCCGCTCCGCGGAAAGCCTCATACAGCTCTTCTGTCGAATTGTCCCACATGTTCCGGTTAAATGCTTTTAGATATTCCTGCAGGATGTAGCGGGAATGCTCATCCATATGCGCGATCGCTATGCGTCCTTTGATTGCTTTATCCAAGTTGTTTACATGCTCCGGCATACTTTTGTATGCACGGCGGGCTTTTTTATCTACGAGCATCTCGCAGGCGCCGAGGCCGGCATAATATGGGCCATTTTCACCATGCTCTGTGGACACCCATACGAGCCAGTACAATTTGCCGTCCGGCACGTTGCTTTTATCCGGCCCGAATTTCACCCGCTTTTCCGGTTCGGATCTGGCGTGCAGCGCTCCCATATCAATGAAAGCCGCATCTTCCGCTGGATCGATAAAGACGGGGGTCACATTATCGAGGCTGAGGGCGCCGGCATTAAAGCCGCCGTCCCCTTTAGTGGCGTCCCCGCTTAAAATATTAAACTGGCTGCCGCGTTTCTTTTCAGCGCCCTTATTATTATCTTTACTGAATTCACTCATTCGTAAAAAGCTCCTCCTTTAATCGTTCCTTATCCTTATCGTACCTGTTTTCTTACTGATTCTGCAACGATTCAATATATTCCCAGCCCTCTTTGAATTCTTCGGGGCGGTAATTCTGGCTTTTTTTCAGCTCGGCCACCCGGGTTTCCACTGCTTCATTGGGCAGGTGATCAAAATAAAGCATCGTGGAAACGAGCTCTAAAAATCGGGCACTCTGGTTATTCAGGCTCTGCAGTACAGGCTTTGCCCGCTCGGCCGGCCAATCGAGCGGAAACTTTTCCAAAAAAGAAGCCCCGTCTTCTGAAAGCTCGTACCGGTACTGATAGTAGCCGGCTTTTGTCTCTTTGCACTCTGTAATAAGGCCAAGGCCGCACAGCTCTTCGAGACGCAGCGTCAGCTCCTCTGAATAAGGCCCGTACATGCGGAACGTATATTTTTCCTGGAAGGGAAGGTTCAGCTTTTTTCCAATGTACACGATTTTTTGGAGTTTTTTTCGTCCAATAACTTCTTCGGTATCTTCAAGCAGGGCCATGATTTTGGCATGATCCGGTAACATAATGTGCTGCACCCCTCTCTTTCTGTTGATTCTGTATGTATCTTCCGGCTTCAACCGGAAGGACGGCGCGGTTAACGTTCCACTTTCCCTAATTTCAGATGAAGGATGTCCTTAATCTGCTGCTTTGTATCTTCTTGGCCGGGCTCCTCAAGAACTTCTGAAGGGTAGTATAACTTGTGATCGGTTCGTTTTTTACCTGAAATTGCTTCTACTACATCCGATTCTCTCGACAATTCGCGAAGGCGGCGGTCCGGCATTAAAAGATGAATCGGCACCCGGTCCTCTTCCTCACCAGGGCGGTAGAAATCATAAGGCAGGTCTGAAGAAGAATCGACGACCAGATAATAGGCAGGATCCACCCCGAGATCTGCAAACAGCTGCTGCAGGCGCAGCCATTCGTTCATCATAAAATGCTGGTCAAATTCCACATATTTAAACAGCCGCCTGTTCATGAAGCGACGGCACAAATCCTGCAAAATCGCATCTTCTTCCTTTTGCCACATTAAGAAATAGTACATCGCAACCGACTCGTCGAGGTCCAGGTAATCTTCGAGCGTAATGGCCCCGCGGAAAAAGCTTTCAAAGTGGTGCGGAGGATATTTGAATGGGTACTCCTCGTTTTTAAGGTCTTTGACGCGCTGCAGGATTTTGGTCAGTATTACTTCTGCGCTCCGCGTCACCGGATGAAAATATACCTGCCAGTACATTTGATACCGACTCATAATGTAATCCTCCACCGCATGCATGCCGGTCGCCTTAATTACCACCTGGTCTTCTGTCGGTCTCATGACCCGGAGTATGCGCTCCATATCAAAATGACCGTAGCTGACCCCGGTGTAAAAGGCATCCCGCTGCAGATAATCCATCCGGTCGGCATCAATTTGGCTGCTGATCATGCTGACAATCAATTTATTCGGATGGGTTTTTTCGATCACATCTGCAACCTGTTGGGGAAAATCCTCTCCCATCCGCCGAAGAACGGTATTTACTTCTGTATCCCCTAAAATGATATGGCGCGTCCATTCTTCATGATCTGTGTTGAACACTTTTTCAAACGAATGGGAAAACGGACCGTGACCGATATCATGTAGGAGCGCCGCACTCAGGCAAAGCAGTCCCTCATTCCCATTCCAATGCGGACGGCCTTCAAATACTTCGATAATTCTACGCATTATTTCATACACGCCCAGGGAATGATTAAAGCGGGTATGCTCCGCTCCGTGAAATGTCAGAAACGTCGTTCCGAGCTGGCGTACACGGCGCAGCCGCTGGAATTCTTTTGTCCCAACCAGATCCCAAATAAGCTCATCACTAATATGAATGTAGCGGTGGACCGGATCCTTAAACACTTTTTCTTCTGGAAGCTTCTTGTTTCCAACCGGCATGGTCATTGCGTTCCTTTCCGTTTCTGTTTCAGCGGGCCCGCTGATCGTGTATCTAATACTATTATTATAGCAATTTCTTTCCTGGCTTAGCAAAAAAAGCAGCCATAACAAATACCGGCAGCATATGCCGCCGGTACTTGTTAAAATCATTCCGCTCCAATGTGTTCAATGTCTTCTCCCCGTTTCCGCTTCTCCGAACGGTCGATGACAAACGCACATACGGCGTCGCCTGTTACGTTCAGGGAAGTCCGGAGCATATCAAGAAGACGGTCAATACCGATAATCAGGGCAATACCTTCGACTGGCAGCCCCACCTGGGTAAGCACGAGTGAAAGCATGATCAGTCCTACGCCCGGCACGCCGGCAGTACCGATGCTTGCCAGTGTTGCCGTCAGAATAATCACAATTACCTGGGTAAAGGAAAGTTCGATGCTGTACGCCTGCGAAATAAATACTGCCGCCACGGACTGCATAATGCCGGTACCGTCCATATTAATCGTCGAGCCAAGCGGCTGAACAAAGCTTGATACCGGCTTGCTTACCTTCAGCCGTTCCTGGGCCATCCTCATCGAAATCGGCAGCGTCCCACTCGAACTCGATAAACTGAAAGCCACAGCCATCGCCGGGAAGAATTCTCTAAAGAAAGTGAGCGGATTGCCCTTGCCAAGCAAAGAGATAGCAAGAGTGTAAACTACAGCTGCCTGGAGCACGAGAGCAAGAATAACTGCAAGACCATACATTAGAATGGACTGGAGGCCTCCCAGTCCCGCTTCGCCAATTGCAGAAGCAATTAAGGCAAAGGCGCCAAACGGAGCTGTGTACATAACAATTGTAACCAAAAACAT
Source organism: Marinococcus halophilus (assembly GCF_900166605.1). Classification (NCBI taxonomy): domain Bacteria; kingdom Bacillati; phylum Bacillota; class Bacilli; order Caryophanales; family Bacillaceae; genus Marinococcus; species Marinococcus halophilus. Next base: position 200,527 of record NZ_FVZD01000005.1, on the reverse strand, counting down.
AAGAATGTCGTTTAATTGTTCGAAGAATTTTGTCACCATCGATACCTTACTTCCAAGCATGGCAAGGGAAATACCAACAAAGATACCAAAGGCAATAATCTGCAGCATGTTCGCTTCTGCCATCGCCTGTACCGGATTGTCCGGAATAATGCCAAGCAGGGTGTCAGTAATGGAAGGCGCTTCTTCTGCGTTATAGCTGGCGTTTTGAATATCAAAGTCTCCGCCGGCCCCCGGCTGAAGCACATAAGCAACAATAACACCGATGGTCAGGGCAATCGCGGTCGTCACAAGGTAAAACGCAATCGTCTTGCCTCCAATCCGCCCTAGATCTCTTGGGTTCAAAGCCGCTGCCCCGAGTGTAATCGAAACGAACACAATCGGTACTACGAGCATCGTAATTAAATTAAGGAAAATTTCGCCGATAGGATATAGCACATATGTATCCAACGGATTGTACACGCTGTCCGGACCAAAGCTTAGAATGATCCCTGCAATCACACCTGCGACGAGCGCGATTAAAATCCAAATCGTTAATTTTTTGTTCATGACCAGGTCCCCCTCTTCAAATATAAATATTATGAATATTCTCTCTATGTTGTTTTTGGGCCCCTCCACTAAAAACTCTTTCAGGCAGATACCGTAATTATACTGTTCATTATCCCATTTGGAAAGGAAAAATCCTGGTTTCTTCTATTATTTAGCAGTATGTAATACCTTACATAGAAATAGCAGTGTTATAATAAAACCGATCAAAATGAAAATGAATAGAATCGGGGTACATAAAATGGAAATGAGAGATATTTTTACAGGGAAGAGGTGGCGGTGGATCGACCATTCCACTACAGGATTAAGTATGGATCCATTGCAATCTTTTGCCTTTGATGATAATTTTTGTGTGAGTCTTGGAGAGGGTTCTTCCCCTTCTGTTATGCGTGCCTGGGTGCATGCCCCCACTGTTGTCCTGGGTATTCAGGATACCCGGCTGCCGGCTGCGGCCGACGGGCTTGAATATCTCCGGGAGCAGGGATACGAAGTGATTGTACGCAATTCGGGAGGCCTTGCTGTCGTGCTTGATGAAGGAATTTATAATCTATCCCTTATTTTTAAAGAGGAACGCGGGTCTTCTATCCATGCCGGCTATGAATGGATGTGGGCATTTATGCAGGAGGTATTTGCTGACAGTCCGGGCTATATTGATGCCTATGAGATCGTCGGCTCGTACTGTCCAGGGTCTTATGATTTAAGCATCGGCGGAAAAAAATTTGCAGGCATTTCGCAGCGCCGTATCCGGGGAGGTGTAGCGGTGCAGATTTATTTGGCGGTTACCCGGAGCGGAGCTGCCCGTGCAGAGGTTTTACGGGAATTCTACGAGCGGGCTGCTAGTGCTCAGCCAGATATAAAGATCACCTGGCCAGCCGTTGACCCTTCTGTAATGACTTCTCTTGAAGAGCTGTACGGTACTGCTTTTTCCATTCAGGATATCAACAGGCGGATGCAGCAGACAGCAGAGCGCCTGGGGGCTTCTGTGTACGAAGATCAGCTTACAGAAGACGAACAGGCCCGCTTCAATCACTATTACGAGCGGGTGCTTGCAAGAAACAAAAAAGCGACCCAGCCACGCTCATAAGAAAACCTTATACAGCCTAAAACACAAGTTGTTTGTGGCTGTTTTCTTATGAATTTATTGAATGGAAATGTTTGGGCCCCCCTTAAACGTGGAAGAATTCTGTCAGGACAAAAAAATTAAAGGTGGGTGTATTATGTCTAACGGCTTAAGCAAAGGCTGGATATACTTTTTTGGAGCCCTGGGTGGTTTGCTGTACGGTTATGAAACCGGTGTTATATCCGGCGCTTTGCTTTTCATTAATCAGGACATTCCTCTATCGAACTTTCTGCAGGGCGTCGTCGTCAGCTCTCTACTGGCCGGTGCTATTGTAGGGGCCGGTTTGAGTGGCTATGTCTCGGATAAGTTCGGGCGAAGACGGGTTGTATTTGTAATAGCACTTGTATACTTAATTGGTTCATTGACTCTTGCCTTTTCTCCAAACGCTGGTGTACTTATTACCGGGCGTATTATTCTCGGCCTGGCAGTCGGCGGCTCCACTGCGCTGGTACCTGTTTACTTGTCAGAAATGGCTCCAACAAGTCAGCGCGGGGCCCTCGCGTCTTTAAACCAGCTCATGATCACGCTTGGTATTCTGCTTGCGTACATCGTGAACTATGCCTTTACTCCAATCGAAGGATGGCGCTGGATGGTTGGGCTCGCAGCTGTGCCTGCGATTCTGCTTATGATCGGCGTGCTCTTCATGCCGGAAAGCCCGCGTTGGCTGATTAAGCGGGACCGCGAACAAGAAGCCCGAAACGTCATGGGCATGACGCGCGATCAGTCGGAAATTGAAGATGAAATGAAACAAATGAAGGAAATTGAAAACATTGAAGAAGGCACCGGCGACCTTCTGAAAGCAAAATGGCTGCGGCCAATGCTTGTGGTTGGCTGTCTGCTCGCTGCCTTTCAACAGTTGATTGGGATTAACTCCGTCATTTACTATGCGCCGACCATTTTTACAGAAGCAGGACTCGGCAATGCCGCATCCATTCTTGGAACAGTCGGCATCGGTACAGTAAACGTACTGATGACGCTCGTAGCAATCGCAACAATCGACAAGCTCGGCCGGAAAAAGCTGCTTTTGATCGGTAACGTTGGCATGGTCAGCAGTCTTGCCATATTATCCATCACCTTATTCAGCGTCGAACTGACTACTTTCGTTGCCTGGCTGATTGTGGTCTTCCTTGGCGTGTTTATCATGTTTTTCTCCGCCACATGGGGACCGGTTGTATGGGTGATGCTTCCAGAACTGTTTCCAATGAAGGCACGCGGAGCGGCGACTGGTATCACGACACTAGTGCTGTCGCTTGCTAACTTGATTGTTTCCTTAACTTTCCCGATTCTATTAGGTGCTATAGGTATCAATTGGGTTTTCGTTATCTTCGCTTTTATGGGCGTTCTTGCTTTCTTATTCGTACTGCGGTTTATTCCAGAAACCAAAGGACGCAGCCTCGAAGATATCGAACAAGATCTTCGCGGAGGAGCTTCCTCCAAAGCGTGATCACCTTTGTAGACGGATGCTCATGTGGGCATCCGTCTTTTTTGTGGTTTTAATTATACAGGGCACGGAAATACGTATCATACATACTCATTTCTAAAGGAGGAGCATGATGAGCGAAGAAACGAACGAAAAGCTTTATAATCCAATGGCAGACAAATATCTGCCGATGACATCGGTGAAGAGTGGCAAAGAGCACACTGTGGCTCCGGGGGTTCATGCTTATACAAATAAAATTGTTAATATCTGCACCGTGGAGCAGCATAACAATAACAACAACTGGGTGCTGATTGATACGGGTATGCCTAAATCTTCAGAAAAAGTTATTCAGGCAGTCGAAGACTTATACGGAACAAACAATAAACCAAACGCTATCATTCTAACCCACGGCCATTTTGACCATGTGGGCACCGTGGTGGAGCTCGTTAAAAAATGGGATGTCCCCGTTTACGCCCACCCGGAAGAAATGCCTTATCTGACCGGACAGAAAGCATATCCAAAAGCGGACAGCTCTGTAGACCGCGGACTCGTTGCGAAAATGTCGCCAAGGTTTCCAATTGAACCAATCGATTTAGGAGACGTTGTGCAGCCTCTCCCATCCGATGGTTCCGTCCCATATTTGAATGAATGGAAATGGCTGCACACACCTGGGCACACGCCGGGGCATATTTCATTATTCCGGGAAGAAGACCGGACGCTTATTGCCGGTGACGCTTTTGTTACCGTAAAACAAGAGTCTCTTTCCCGCGTAACAACGCAGAAGCTTGAAATCCACGGCCCGCCAAAATATTTAACGATGGACTGGAGTGCAGCTAAAAAGTCTGTCGAGAAGTTAAACCAGCTCGAGCCGGCAGCTGCCGTTACGGGCCACGGCATGCCAATTCGCGGCAACGCGCTAAGCGATGGACTTCAAAAGCTTGCAGATGACTTTGATAACCTCGCCGTACCGGAAACACAGACGCACGACACCCGGCAATAGCACAAAAAAGCCTTCCGGAGAAAACTTCCGGAAGGTTTCTTTACTTTTATGATCCTTTATTTGCCACTGCTTCACGTTCGGTGATAGCCTGCTTGGCAGTGATCAGGGAAAGCTTATAAACATCGTCTATGCTGCAGCCTCTTGAAAGATCGTTTACCGGCTTGTTCAAGCCCTGGAGAATCGGGCCGATAGCATCATAGCCACCGAGACGCTGGGCGATTTTATAGCCAAGATTTCCTGACTCAAGGCTTGGGAAAATAAATATATTCGCCTCGCCGCGGAGCGGAGACTCCGGTGCTTTCTTCTGAGCTACAGCCGGGACAAACGCAGCATCAAACTGGAACTCCCCGTCGATAACAAGGTCTGGACGAGTCTCCTGGGCCGTTTTTGTCGCCTCAGACACCTTCTGGGTTTCCATGGAGGCAGCCGAGCCTTTGGTAGAGAAGCTGAGCATCGCTACTTTTGGATCGATATCAAACGATTTCGCCGTTTCCGCGGTGGAAATAGCAATCTCTGCCAATTCGTCAGCGTTTGGCGATATATTAATAGCGCAGTCTGCGAATACGAATTTCTGGTCTTCTTTCACCATAATGAAGACGCCGGACGTTTTTTGAATACCTGGCTTCGTTTTAATAATTTGAAGCGCCGGACGGACGGTATCTCCAGTAGAGTGGGCGGCCCCGCTGACAAGTCCGTCTGCGAAATCCATATATACGAGCATCGTGCCAAAATAATTGACGTCTGTCAGCTTTTCTTTTGCTGTCCGCTCTGTCTCTTTTCCTTTTCGGCGGGCTACAAAAGCTGCTACAAGCTCGTCCATTTTTTCATACGTTTTTGGATTGAAGATCGTAACGTTATCCAGAGAGACACCTAAATTCGTGGCACGCGTTTCTATTTCCTGTTCATCTCCAATGAGAATAGGTGTGAGGACATTCTCTTCTCCCAAACGCGAAGCTGCCTGAACAACACGGTCGTCGTCTCCTTCCGGCAGTACGATGGAAGGATGCTCTTTTTTCACCTGATCGTAAATGGATGCGAAAAGATCGCTCAACAAAATACCTCCTCTAAATATTGTAAACAAGTGTATATCGTATTGATTTTATTGTAGTAGTTTTTCAGATGTTACGCGAAGCTTTTGAAGCCTGCCTCAAGATTGTCTATTATGAAAATGCCTGTTTCGTTTTCATACATTAGCATACTCCTTCTGCCGTGAAAAATAAACCAAGACGAATAAATTCAATGATTTGTAAATTTTCACACTTTTGACTTCTTTTAATTCCTGGCACAGAGGGCATTAACATTTACCAAAGGCGGCTGCTCCTGTCACAAATTGCTCAATCATATTCGTTTTGGACGCTCGTGTACTATGGTATAGTGGGCAACGGAAGGTTTAGAAGAAGGAGGAATCAAGATGAGCGAAGCTTCTCAAACACTGGACGGCTGGTACTGTCTCCACGACTTCCGCCACTTTAACTGGCATGCATGGAAGCAGGTGCCAAGCGAAGAGCGCGACCAGATGGTCAACGAATTTCATCGTATGATTGAAGGATTCCAAAAGGTCGAAGAGGCTGAAAAAGGAAGCCATGCTTTATACACAATCGTCGGACAAAAAGCTGATTTTGTTATTATGGTGCTTCGTGAAACGATGGAAGAAATTCATGATATTGAACTTGCTTTTGATAAATCCGGGCTGGCAGCTTACACCACCCCTGCCTATTCGTACGTTTCCATTGTGGAGCTTGGAAACTATACGCCACCGGAAGATGACAGTGATCCTCTTGATAACCCGTGGATCCGTGGCCGCATTTATCCTATTTTGCCGAAATGGGAGCATTTCTGTTTCTACCCGATGGATAAAAAACGGGAAGGCGAAGACAACTGGTACTCACTGCCGATTGATAAACGCCGCGAACTAATGAAGGCCCACGGCATGACCGGACGGCAGTATGCTGGAAAAGTAAAACAGATTATTACCGGCTCTACCGGCCTCGATGACTGGGAGTGGGGAGTTACTTTATTTGCTCATGACGCTCTTCAGTTTAAAAAGCTCGTATACGAAATGCGTTTTGATGAAGTTTCTGCCCGTTACGGGGATTTCGGAGCGTTTTATGTCGGAAATATTCTCGAACCCGAAAAGATTCAGTCTTATTTTTCCGTATAATAGAGCAAACCGCCAACAAGCGCATACGCTTGTTGGCGGTTTTTTGTCTCTTGAGAGAATTCATGCAGCTTCTATTTCCCGGGAAATAGTTTAATTCTAAAAGCCTTTCACGCTTCTTCGGACACTGTATTCTTTCTACAATGTCTTCTACCGAATGCATACGGCATGCATACGGCCCGTCCATATTTTTATAAATGTATGCTTCCCTGGCTGCTGAAATATTAACCACCCTTTGGACCATCGAAACAGAAAGGTTCCGGCTCTTTTCACACCAGGTTCCAGGTTGCTATTTTTACAGTTAAAGCTTATAATCATCCTCGGACTAAAATTGTATGTGCCGTCGCTGCCTTTCTGGCGGCGATTTTTATATGAAGACGCATCATCCAGAAGAGGAGGAGCCGTATGACCTGGGATATGCTGACCGTAATCGGCACCATTGCGTTTTCCATCAGTGGGGCGATTGTTGCAATGGAAGAAGACCTTGATATATTCGGGGTATTATTTTTAGGATTTATTACTGCTTTTGGCGGGGGAGCGATTCGAAATATTTTAATCGGGGTTCCTGTATCCGAACTTTGGAGCCAGGGATTGTTTTTTCAAGTTTCTTTCTTTTCAATTTTGCTGTTCGTGTTGTTTCCAAACATCTTAATGAAGCACTGGCATAGCTGGGGGTCATTTTTTGATGCTATCGGCCTTGCTTCCTTTGCGATGCAGGGGGCCCTCTTCGCTGTGGAAATGGGGCATCCGCTCAGCGCTGTTATCGTGGCAGCAGTACTCACGGGCAGCGGCGGCGGGCTAATTCGCGACGTATTGGCCAACCGAAAGCCAATGGTGCTTCACTCCGAAGTTTACGCGCTTTGGGCACTCGTCGGCGGGCTGTTTATTGGAATGGGCTGGGTTACCGGCGGCTTTGGTCTCTTCTTATTATTCGTGCTGCTCGTTTCCGGACGTGTATGCTCCTACCGTTTTCAATGGAAGCTTCCCCATCGCACTATTCCATCCATGTAGTTCCTCCTGCCGGTCCCCGGCAGGTTTTTTATACCGTACGGGGCTTTAATGGTTATTATAATAATACATAAAGCAGAAGTTAAAAATAAATCCATGAAAAAAGAGGCGCTCTATACAGAGCAGCCCTCCACACTTTCATTTATGCTGTTTTTTTGCTTCTTTTCTTGCCGTAGATGCCTGTAGCAATCTCCGGGGCTTTCTGGAACAAATATACTCCGATGAGAGCGGAAAGAAGAATAAAAATACTACTGAAGGTCCTTAGCGTACCAGTGGCAAGCGCCGCAATAATAATGGAGAATTCTCCGCGCTGAGTTAAAGACAAGCCTGCACGCAGGGCTACTTTGGACGACAGGCCATATAGCTTTCCACCTGCGAAGCCGACGATTATTTTAGCAGCCAACGACCAGGCGAGCAGTACGAGAAGCATTGGAATCATCGGTACTCCTTCCCCCACCTCAATGGTTGTTCCGAAGTAAACGAAAAACATCGGCAGCAGCAGGTCGCGAAAACGCACCACTAACCCTTCGAGCACGTCGCTTCGCTTGACTTCGGCCAGAATAATGCCTGCCAAAAAGGCGCCCAGCACTTCGGACAGATTCAAGTATAGGGCGATACCTCCATATGTGAGCGCAATACCAAATACGAAAAGGAGAAAAAAATCTTCATCCATATAGCGGTCCACGAATGAACGCAATTTTCGGAAAATAAGTATTCCGAGCAGTACAGCTCCTGCGACTAATATAATAATTTGAACGAAGGTCCATCCCAGCGTGCCGACAGTAACCCCGCTGCCGACAGTCATACTGACAAGCACTGCCACCAGCACCGGCGCAAATAAATCTTCAAAAATAAGAAGGCCAAGGATAAATTCCGACTCCGGACTGGCCATTCGTTTAGAGTTCTCAAGCATTTTAGCTGTAATCGAGGAACTCGTGGCATAGACGACTCCACCTATAATCAATGCTTCAAGCCATCCAAGCTCAAACAAAAGCGCAATACCAGTCGTGACCCCGAAGCTGAGGACAATATCAAGAATACCAGCCCGAAAAACTTTGGTGGCAACACGGATAAGCTGACGGACCGGAAATTCCATTCCCAGCATAAAAAACAGCAGGACAATCCCGATCTCCCCTGCAAAATACAACAGATGCGAATCTGCCAGCCAGCTGCTGACGACAATTCCAATCAATAGATAGATAATGACGTCGGGGAACCGCATTTTAAAAGAGAGCCATCCCCCGATAAACAGCACGAGCAGCATCAGCCCCGCAGCAAGCAATTCAGGCATTTCCGGCATAAGAACTATCCTTTCGCCTTACAAACTTCTTCAAAGCGACCAATAATGTCTTTTTTTCCGACCACAAGAAGTGTGTCCCCGGCCTGAATGATGAAATCATCCTCGGGTTTCGGAAGAATATCCTTATCTCTCATGATGCCAACGATAGAAACTCCCTCCGGTATTGAAGTCTGGGCTTCTTCCACCGAGCGTGTATCCATCTGGGAGCCTTTTTTCACTTTAATCCAGTCAACTAACATTTTCTTTCTCAATAAACGGAAGCGCTCAAAGCTTTCTTCATCCACCGGTTCATCGTGAACGCCTAGCAGGCGGGCACCCAGTTCCTTTGCTTCATCGGATGTGAATATAGTGGAAAACAGCGCCTCGTCATCGTCTTCGTCTTCAACGAAATAAATTTCTCTTTTACCGCTGTGGTGTACAATCATGACCGTAGTGATACCGTCCCGGTTTTCAAACGATACTCGTTTTCCTACTCCAGGCAGGTCATGTTCTCTGATTCTCATTTGCCATTCCTCCTGTGCCTTTTCTTTATCCGTCAAAAACGGTGCATCCAGCTGTCAAACGCCTCCACGAATTTTCGTACGTGCCGCGTTATTTTTTCATCTTCAAGCATACCTGAATCTTTGTTCGTTTTTTTTGCCACTCCTGCCACCAGCATTTTCGGCCCGGGCATCACATAGGCCTCGGCTGCTGTAAGTGTCTGCCGGACCTGGTACTGCGATAAGGCCGTGCCGCCACTGCCGGGAGTTGCTCCGGCAAGCGCAAAAGCACGGTGGGTCAGAGCAGAATGGGCAGGTGGACTCGACGCCCAGTCCAGGGCATTTTTTACCACCCCCGGCATCCCATTGTTGTATTCCGGGGTCACGATAATGACTCCATCGGCACGCATCATTGCAAGCTTGAGCTTTACTACGGCTTCAGGGGTCCCCACTTCTTCTACATCGGCATGATAGAGCGGAATATGATGCAAAAATGCTTCCTCAACTTCCCAATGCTCCGGAAACTCTGCTTTCATCAAATCCAACAGCTTTCGATTGTAGGATTCCTTCCGCAGACTCCCGCAGATTACTGTTACGTTCATCTGTTCCCCCGTCATAAACTTCACCGCCTTTACGATCACCTTCTAGCCTCATTATACATTTTTTCTACTCTTTTACTCTAGCAATCATACTTTTTTTAAAAGATTAGAGACGTGTTTTGACTTCTCGGTTTATTTACATTAGCATATGCTTATATAATAAAATCAATAAACGGAAGCCGCATCGTTTTCGGCCCCGCCTGGAGGTACTTATGGACACCCTATTCGCAATCATTATCTTTCTTATCACACTTGTATTAGTTATTTGGCAGCCGAAAAACTTAAATATTGGCTGGTCAGCCTGTGGAGGCGCAATTATCGCTCTCATCGCAGGGGTAGTGAGCTTCGGTGACGTTGAAACCGTCATCGGAATCGTATGGAACGCTACCCTCGCCTTTGTTGCTATTATCATTATCAGCCTGATTTTGGACAGGATAGGCTTTTTTGAATGGGCCGCTCTGCATATGGCTAAAATCGCCGGAGGCAGCGGCCTGCGGATGTTTATTTACATAATTCTGCTTGGAGCTGTTGTGGCAGCACTTTTCGCCAACGACGGAGCCGCCCTGATACTAACGCCGATCGTGCTGGCGATGGTCAGAGCGCTCGAGTTCAAAGAACGTATGATTCTTCCGTTTGTCATGGCCAGCGGCTTTATCGCCGATACCGCTTCCCTGCCGCTGATTATCAGCAACCTCGTCAATATTGTTTCCGCCGACTTTTTCGGTATCGGCTTTATTGAATATGCTACCCGGATGATTATCCCGAATTTCTTCTCTATCGGGGCAAGCCTTCTTGTTTTGTACCTTTTTTTCCGAAAAGATCTTCCCGGACGGTATGACGTCAAGAAAGTCAAAAATCCAAAGGACGCGATTCGGGACGTCAAAATGTTCCGGCTTTCCTGGGTGGTGCTCGCGGTCCTTCTCACCGGATACTTCGTCAGCGAGTTTGCAGCGGTCCCCGTTTCTGTTATTGCCGGTGTCGTGGCGTTATTCTTCCTGTTGATGGCCCGCCGCAGTCCGGCCGTTGAAACGGGCAAAGTATTAAAAGGAGCTCCCTGGGATATTGTTTTCTTTTCAGTAGGGATGTACGTCGTCGTTTACGGTCTCCAGAATGCCGGGCTTACCGAGCAGCTGGCGGTCGTGATACAGGCTGCTGCTGATCAGGGATTATTTGTCGGAACACTTTCGATGGGCTTTATTGCCGCTCTCTTGTCCTCTATCATGAATAACATGCCGACAGTGATGATTGACGCTCTGGCTATTTCAGAAACAGCTGTGTCCGGCACGGTACGCGAAGGCCTTATTTACGCCAATGTGATCGGCAGCGACCTTGGGCCAAAGATAACACCAATCGGGTCACTCGCTACTCTGCTGTGGCTTCATGTGCTGCGACAGTTCGGCTTTCATATTTCCTGGGCTTATTACTTTAAAGTCGGTATCATTTTGACCATTCCTACGCTGTTTATTACTCTTGCCGGCCTATACGTATGGCTTTTAATCATTGGAAACTGAGCGGAAAACGATCGACTATTTCCTGGGAAATATAACGTGTTCTATGTTCGAAATAGGGGCATCCGCCATGTTTCCTGTATGAATTATTTGAATAACAGCGGTTTTGTTGTTACCCTTGGCAGAGTTGCAAATAATAAAGATCCAGCGCCCGGCTTCGCGCATTTTATGCTTTGCGGAGAGCAGGGGATGTATTCAGCAGTTTGCAGAACCAGAAAAAAAGGTATAGCTATATTCTATACAGGTTTAAAAACAAAGGAGGCTCACCCTTGGAAATTACAAACGGTGCTAAAGCAGTACTAGAACCACTTATGGAAGAAAACAACATGGATCACCTTCGCGTAGCAGTCGAAGAGATGGAAGATTCCTCTCAAATCGGCCTTGTGCTTCAGGATCCGCAGGAAAACGACCAGGTGGTAGAAGCAAACGGCATTAAAGTAGCAGTCGACAACCGGGTTACTGACTTGATGCAGGACGTTACACTCGACACGCAGGAGAACGATGACGGCGAAACACAGCTCGTGATGGCCGGACTTCCGGAAGCTGAATAATTAAACGCCATCAAGCAGTTCTGCTTTTAAAGCAGAACTGCTTTTTTTCATTTCAACGCTGATTTTTGTCCGATCGGGCCGAAATTTCGGCTTGCTTATTTAACTCTCCTTACCCCGTCACCATTCCAGGCACCTTTTGTAGTGCCTACATTGTTGGCACGCTCCTTGCATATATTTAGGATGCATCCTGCAAAATTACAAGGAGGGGTCCACTCATGAAAGCAGCAGTAGTTAATGAATTTCATCAAAAGCTGGAAATCAAAGATATCCCAGTACCCGAGCTTGATTACGGGGAAGTGCTTGTCAAAATTCATTCCTGCGGGGTCTGCCATACCGATTTGCACGCGGCTCACGGGGACTGGCCGGTTAAACCGAAGCTTCCCCTTGTGCCGGGCCACGAAGGTGTAGGCACTGTAGAAAAAGTCGCGGAAGGAGTCAAATCCATCAAAGCCGGAGACCGCGTCGGCATTCCATGGCTCTACTCTGCATGCGGTGAATGTGAATTCTGCCTGTCCGGAAGAGAAACCCTGTGCCAGCAGCAGTTGAATGCCGGCTATTCCGTCGACGGAGCATATGCGGAATACTGCAAAGCGCCGGCCCACTATGTAACAAAAATTCCGGACAGCCTGGATTTTGATACAGTAGCCCCGCTCTTTTGTGCTGGTGTTACGACCTATAAGGCGCTCAAAGTCTCTGAAGCCAAGCCAGGCAGCTGGGTTGCTATTTTTGGCATCGGCGGCCTCGGGCACGTAGCTGTACAGTACGCAAAAGCTATGGCTTTAAACGTCGTCGCTGTCGACATTCGCGATGATAAACTGGAGCTCGCGAAGGAAATGGGCGCAGATATGACTATTAACAGCATGAACGAAAATCCGGGAAAAGTGTTGATGGAAAAATTAAACGGAGTGGAAGCGGCTATCAGCACAGCTGTCAGCCCCAAAGCGTTTGAACAGGCTTACTCTACGGTCAAAAGGGGCGGAAATTTAGTTATTGTAGGTCTCCCTGTGGGAGAGCTTCCCATCCCAATTTTCGATACGGTGTTAAACGCGGTAAATGTGAAGGGCTCCATCGTCGGCACACGCAAAGATCTGCAGGAATGCCTTCAACTAGCGGCCAAAGGCAAGATCCGTCCGATTATTGAAACAAAGGAACTGGATGACATTAACAATGTATTTGATTCAATGGAAAAAGGCGACATCAACGGCAGAATTGTACTCAAAATTCAGGACTGAGTACCTGACAGATTTATGAAACACTTACACACGGCTTAACCCGGGCGGGCTCCTCTTCCCGCCGGGTTTTGCCCCATTGTGCTGCCACAGTTATTCATTCAGCCAGTAGCGCAACTTTCGTGTATTTACCCCGAGTATCTCCGCAGCCTCCCGGCGATTTCCACGCGTAATCATTAAAGCATGGTCGATAATATCCCGAGCACTTCTCTTTTCTTCATTTCGTATATTTTCGATAATGCTTTCAAGCGATAAATAGTTTTCCTCTTCAAGCTCCTGCTTTTTCTCCCTGAGCCATTCCCTGGATACAATATGGTTCTGTGCAGCAGTCCTCCTGACCGGGGCCCTCATATTTATATGCCGGCGCTCAATTTTCCCGTCTGCCTCCGCAGCCGCTCTCACTAATACGTTTGTCAGCTCACGAATATTACCCGGCCAGCAGTGAGCCTGCAGCGTTTCCAAAGCTTCTTCACTAAGGACTGCATCTTCTGAAATTTCCTTATAAAGGATCAAACGGCTAATCTCGGGGATATCTTCCTTACGCTCCCGCAACGGGGGCATTGTCAGACGCACGACATCAAGCCGGTACAGCAGATCCTCACGAAAGTTTTCAGCTAATGCAGCAAGGTGTAAATCCTGGTTTGTAGCAGCGATAATGCGGGCTTGGGTTTTGATCGGACGCTCCCCGCCTACCCGGTAAAATTCTTTCGATTCAAGCACCCGCAGTAGCTTCACCTGGGTTGATAAGGATGCTTCGCCAATTTCATCGAGTAAAAGCGTACCCTCTGAAGCCATTTCAAAATACCCCTTCCTCATTTTTTGCGCTCCAGTAAACGCTCCTGCTTCATGACCGAATAGCTCACTTTCAAGTATCTGCTCTGGCAGGGCGCCGAGGTTCACCCCAAGAAACGGGCGCTCCCTGAGACCGGAAAGCTCATGAATGAAGCGAGCAGCCACCTCTTTTCCAGTCCCCGTTTCCCCATCGATTAGGATCGTCAGTGGCTTCTGCGCAAAGCGCGCAGCCAGCTGGATGACCTTCTGCATTGCTTCACTTGTTCCCATTATCATACCACTTTGTGCGGCCGCCTGTTCAATTTGGTCATCGGCTTCAAGGTTCTGCTTCGGCTGCTGTAATTTTTCTTCAATAATGCTGATGTCTTCAAACGGTTTTTCAATATAGTCCTCGGCTCCAAGCTTGACCGCTTCTACAGCTGTGTCAATCGTACTGTAACCCGTCATGACAATGCAGCGGCAGGAAGGCTGAGTCTGTTTCAGGTCTGCGAGCAGCTTCAATCCATTCGTGTCGGGCAGCTTTAAGTCGATAAATGCCAGTTCATACAAATGGTTCTGGCCGCGCAGGCGTTCGTATTCTTTTCCATCATGGGCAAGGTCAATATGATGGCCCTGCTCTACAAGCAGGTAACGGAAAAACGTGCCGATATCGTAGTCGTCGTCAATTACTAATATTTTCATGTTTGCCCCCTTTTTCTAACGGCAGCTTCAACTGGAAAATAACCTCTTTGCTTTATTAACACCGCATTCAGTACTTTCTTTCCAGCAAGGAGAAAAAGAGCAGGTTTTGTACAATCCGGTCCCTTTCCCTCGTAATCTTCAATCTTTCCTCCGTTATTGAGACCGCTTACTAAATATGTATTTATTATCGCTCAGCCCCAGCGATTGTGCAAAGACTTCCCACGTCTTTAAGTACAAATAAAAAAGCACAGAGCGCCCCTGTGCTCTGTGCTATCCTAAAGCTACATCCAGCACCATCATAACGCTGAACCCGATCATCAGACTGAAAGTAGCCAGCCGTATGTTCCCCTTTTCCTGCGAACCCGGAATAACTTCCTTCGCCACGACAAATATCATTGCACCCGCTGCAAAACTGAGAGCAAATGGCAGCAGCGGCTGAATTATGATTACAGCAGCAGCACCAATCACTGCAGCCACCGGTTCCACAAAACCAGACAGCTGTCCATAAAAGAAGCTTTTCTTTTTCGATACTCCGTCCCGCCGCAGCGGCATCGAGACTGCAGTGCCTTCCGGAAAGTTCTGAATACCGATGCCAAGAGCAAGAGCTACGGCTCCCGCAAGCGTTGAGCTGCTGAATTCTGAGGCCAGTGCCCCGAACGCAACACCTACAGCCAAACCTTCAGGAATGTTGTGCAGCGTAATCGAAAAAACAAGCATTGTCGTCCGGTGCTTGGCGTACTTATCTTTTATCTCTGTAAAATACGTATCCTCGTTCATCATCGGGATGACTCTATCCAACAAAAGAAGAAACACGCCGCCAAGCAAAAAACCAACAACAGCCGGTAAAAAAGGTATCTGTCCCTGCTCTTCTGCCATATCAATGCCTGGAGAAAGCAGCGACCAGAAACTTGCAGCAATCATAACCCCTCCGGCAAATGCCAGCAAGCTATCCATCAGCTTCTGGTTATTTCTATTCGTAAAAAACACTACTGCAGCCCCCGCCGCGGTCATGCCCCAAGTAAACAAAGAGCCGATTAATGCCTGTAGTGTAGGATGCAGCTCCGCAAACCATTCCATAATACAATCCCCTTTTTGCTCTATTAAAAAAAGTTTCCCTAAGGAAAATCTAACATTATTCTATTCCTTGAAATGGAAGCTTGTCAATTTATAAACGGAAAGCCGCCCCTGGTACAGGAAGCGACTTCGTTTATTGCTATTAAATAATCGTGTTGACGCCTTCGGTATCTGTCACGATAAGAAGAATTTTCCCCTCATCGAGTTCATCCTCATATTCGTGGGCTTCTTCCTGTGATAAACCAATTTCCTGTAATTTGTTGCGAAGCTCATCACCTTTTTTGCTGAACATATTTCCTACTGCGTTTTTTAATCCTTCTTCTTTCATTCCGACGGTATTGGCATTCGCATTTTCTGCGATACGTCCGGTACGATCGTTATCATGGGTCATAACGTACACGTTCTTTTTATCGATACCCTTTTCAGCCAGACGCTGAACGTCCTGCTGCAGTGCTTCATCATTGGTATATTCTCTAACAAATGGTTTCATAAAAGCCTCCTTTTGCTGCTTACTGCTACTCTTAATAAACAATTCTGGCTTTATTTAAACCGGCTGCCGTTAAACTCTTACTTTTCACCTATAGAGCGTGCGGTTCCATATAGTCCAAAAACTTTGTTTCAAATAAGTGGACATTATAATTAACCAGGCCTACCACCGTTTTTGTAATAAAGGAATCTTCATTGGCCTGGCCCGGCTCATAGTTTGATTTAATAATGCCATATTCTTTAAATGTGTCATTATGAATGTTTTTCAAATCCTCCCTGGCTTTTTCCAGGTCTTTCACAGTGTAAGTCACCTGTGATCCTGCTTCGCAACAGTCCGGAAACCTTCCCCGGAGTAGCTCTGCCGAACGTTCCATAATGTTCAGAATGATTTCTGATTTGTGTCTCTGCGATTTCATCGTTTCAGGCTGCATTTGCTCAATGTCTTTCATATGGTGCTTTTCCTGGATAATTATATCATCCAAAAAAAGAATAATTGCATGAATCTTGTCGGAAATAAATACTACTTCCTGGTCCTCTCTCTGCATTATGAAGCCACCTTTATTAGATTTTAGTTAACCTGTGCCTGTTGCCCTAAAATCTATACCCTTTTTATCCTTTTATCATACGGTGAATTTTATAATGCCTCCGTCCATTTGCAATACTTAATAAACGAGGCTTGTCATTACATTTCGGTTTCAAAGGCTTCCCCGCCGACAGTTTTAAAACGTCACAATTTTATCCTAAGGCAGGGATAGTGTTCCACGTGAAACAGCTGTGTGTAGAAAATCAACTACTCTCAGCTGAGCAGTTGATTTTTTGCACTATGGCTGAAATATTAAAACGTCAAAAAACAACCTTTGGCAAAAACAAGTGTTCACGAAGATCAGGAACGTATGCCATACTAAAAAACCGCGCTCTTCTATGAAGAGCACGGCTGCGCGGGTTGTTGCAATTAAACAGGCTGTTTTATTTTTTGCTAGCTGCCGGTCTTTTCTTTGCCGGTCTATTTTTATGGCTTAGCCTTTACTTTCCCTACATACACATTATATAAATATATTTACCTGCTTTTAACCAATAGATTGACAGCTTCCTGAATCAGCTCTTCGCTGTCTTCTCCTTTCTCTATCTGCTCACGAACGCATTCTTCCAGATTTGTGCTTACTACAAGGCCAATCGTGCGGTCAAGCGCTGTGCGCGCAGCATTCATCTGGGAAACGAGCTCCTTGCAATCCTTTTCTTCTTCCATCATGCGCAGAATGCCCCGGACCTGGCCTTCCACCCGTTTTACCCGGTTTTTCATCTGATCATTGTATTCCATCAAAACTTCCTCCTTTCAAATAGATTATTTATATGTCTGTCATTTATCTTTTCATTACCCTAAGGGGTATATAAAAAATATAAACGCCACTGCTGAATTTGTCAAACATATGTATAAATACAACAGCCCACGCACAGCCGTTAGCCTTTAAAATGTTTTCGATCCTTGCAATCCCC
This sequence comes from Marinococcus halophilus, assembly GCF_900166605.1. NCBI lineage: Bacteria > Bacillati > Bacillota > Bacilli > Caryophanales > Bacillaceae > Marinococcus > Marinococcus halophilus. The sequence goes on along the minus strand of NZ_FVZD01000005.1, from coordinate 183,085 downwards.
TTCTTTCTTTCTATATGATAAAAGAATAAGACTATACAGATAGCGGTGACTGAGCGTGTTAGAAGACACAGGAGAACGAATCATCCCTTCAAAAATGAAACCGACCAATGGTATGCTGCTCGAACATATGGCCCGTTATTATTTTGCCATGCCTTATGCCAGGGGGCGTTTGCTCGATATTGCCTGCGGGGTCGGCTACGGAGCCCAAATGACGGCGAAAGGAAAAAAACGCGAAGTGGGTCATGTTCTCGGCGTCGATATTGATGCTGAGGCAATCACATTTGCCCAAAAACACTATTATCATCCCCAGCTTTCCTTTCAGACCGGAGATGCACTTGACGAAAATCTTCCAGCACGAATAGGTACATTTGACACCATTGTTTCTTTCGAAACCATTGAACACGTGCCTGATGACCATACCTTTATGAAACGCATGTATGCCCTGCTCCGGCCTGGAGGTACGCTCGTCGTTTCTACGCCATTCGGCCGGGGAAGAGACAGACCCAGCAATTCTCCTTTTCACTACCACCAGTTAACCCTGGAGGAATGGAAAGAACTTTTAACCGATAAAGCCTGGCCCTGGCAGGAGTTGCAGCTTTATTACCAGCAGGGCGTCGCTTTCGAACGGTCCGCTCGTCCGGGTGTCCACTATCCTTTTGGCGTCGCTGTATGCATTAAACCGGAGAAATAAACACAGCAAGATCCCGTGCCTATTCCGGCCGGGATCTTTTTCTAAGCTCATTTCTTTCACGCAGTATCGCCAGTTCTGTTACGAGCTTCTTCTGGTCTTCATATGAAATATTTCCTTCAAGCAATGATTGAATTTCTTCCAGTCTTTCCCTGTCCTCTTCGTTTAAATAGCGAAGCTCTTCTTCCATGAAGGTCGTCCTTTCATGTGCAGGATAAAATATTTATTCTGGGCGGATACTGATAATCTGTTTGGCCTGACTGATGATGGTAAGCGTCCGGAGCCACCGGACCACTGTAAAGGCTACTATCCCCGTGAACAGTGAAAGCATAAAAAAGGCAAAATTCACCGCCATGCCCGGCAGGTTCAAATCAGTTATTACCAGGAGTAAAAAGATTATAAACAAAAGAACACTGATGGCAGCCATAATCCCCCACCGTCGGCACTTTTTCCGGTATTCCTCTAAAAAGTAAAGCGTCCAATGGTCCTGAAAGGAAGAAGCGTCTTTTTCCCCTTCGAATATGTGAAGAACTGGAGAAGAGCAAAGAAGCGTCCACTCATCTTCAGAAATTTTTCGCAGTCCCTGATAGTCTTTCGACATAATGAACTGGTATTCCTTTTCTTCTTCTCTTACTTCTGACAACGAATACCCGAGCAGAGAGCAGTCCTGGACCTGCCATCCTTTTTGACGCTGCTCCTTCAAACGGCTTTTTTCTTTGTCATAAGTAGTGAAAGGCATAAAAGAAAATAAAAATTTGGTTTCTCTTCGCAAGTAACTATACACCTCCTGTATATGAAATACACACAGTTGGAATTTAATAAGATAAAAACGATGAAGGGCAGATTAGCGCCGGGGAAGATCATAAGATTGAACGAAGTATATATCTTTATGCTACCATGAGCTATCTGCAGTCACAAATACTCTACCTGCCGCCGACTTCGGTTCAGGCGTTCTCCGCTGCTTTTCCCATAAGCCTCAGAAGTCTTTCTTTTTCTTCCTTTGTAAACTCTTTTGTCATAATTTCTGTCCATTCCTGCATTGTTTCCACGACTTCTTTTTCTATTCTCCAGGCCGCACCAGTAAGAAAAAGGGTCTTTTCTCTCCGATCTGAAACGCTGTCTTTTCGGTAAAGATACCTTTTTTTCAAGTCTTTTTATTGCGCGCGTGACGGTGGCTTTGTCCGTCACTATCTGCCTTGTGATATACTCCTGCGATACATTTCCCTGTTCATACAGCGTTAAAAGTACAAGCCCTTCTGTATTCCCTAAACCAAAATGATTGAACCGTTTATCGATATACTGGTGAGTAAAACGCTGAATAATGGCAGCCCATTTGCCAACAGAATAAATTGTTATGCTATCTCTTCTCCTCCGAAACTGTACGGCCCTGGAAAGCTTTAAACAGAAAAACAAACGCTGCTGCGACCGCTGTGATTCCTGAAAAGGCATAAATAAATTGATTGGGGCCGAGCGGTCTACCCGCCAAACGACCGATAGCATTCAGCACAAGCGGAGACAAAAACTGCCCAAAATACATAAAGCTTTGCACTGTTTTCCTTTGGCCAGCGCATTAATAATTAGTTGCACGCGCAATTAATGTGCCTGTCTATACTTCTCCAGCATAAAAAAAGCAGGCCGCAGCCTGCTTTTACGCACTCTCGTTATAAAATAAAATAGAAGCAATCATAATCATATAGCCAGTCACTACCACTAGCGAAGGGAGCATGTAGGTAAACGCATTTCTGGTCCGGTCCCTTTTCACAATGATCATTACGAGCCCCGTGAGTACGAACCCGGCTACAGCCACCACCGTGGTCTGGTTGCTCGTATCCACCCAAATACTCCCGCCGCGGTAAAAGGCGTCTCCGATCGCTGTTACGAGTACGTTGAAAATATTGCTTCCAAGAATCGTACCAATCGCCATATTCACATTGGCAAGCCTCAGCGCTACAAATACGCTAACAGCATCCGGCAGGGAAGTGGCAGTTGCGACCAGAATACTGCCGACCGCTGTAGCGCTTATTCCCGTAGTAGTCGACATAATGTCTCCGGATATAGACAGAGTGCTTCCGGAAATAAAAATAATCACAGCAAACGTGATAAATTTAATAATGGTTCGCCGGATGTTTACATTTTGATCCGGCGAAGCTGTTTTTTCCTCTTCAGCAGTATCGTTCTGCTTTTGGGATATATAAAACATGCCGCCGAGGTAAATAATAACTACCAGTAAGCTGATAACACTTACGCCAAAATAGGAAAGCGGGTAGTGAAGTATTAGGCCGCCGGCCGTCACTACGCAGAGCAAAAGCGCAATGATGGCTGTATAAAGATGATCATCTGATACTTTAAGAAATAACCGTTTGTTTCGAAAGTAAATATCCAGTAAAAACAAAAAGAAAATATTAAAAATAATACTTCCAAGTCCGTTCCCTACTGCGATATCGGCGTTGCCAATCACACTAGCCGAGATCGTCGCGGTTAATTCAGGAAGAGACGTTGCAACGGCCAGAAGGATAGTACCCGCAAGCAGACCGCCAATTTTCGTATTTCTGCTGATAATATCTGCATAGCCTGACAATTTCACAGCTGAAAACACTGAAACTGCAGCAGAAAGTATAAATGCAACGATTGATAAAGTAGCAGTAATAAAGCATTGACTCCTTCCATCTATTTACAAATCACAGCTTCGCACTTTTAATATTAAAGAACTCCTTCCCGTTTTACCCTCTCGAATATGATAGTAACCTTCATTCTCTTATTCTCAGGAGGCACTACAGGATATTTAAATATTTAAAATAGTAAAAAGCTTTTATCCCTGCAATGACTCCAAACGAAAAATATTATAAACATCTCCGAGGTTGCACGCGAAACTATCACATGGTTTTCAGGCCAGCCTAACGCCAGTTCTCATATTGGCCCTGGATACTGTCTATTTCTATTAAACAGCGCTGCAGACCCGGCGTTGGGCAAAGCTGGTTGTAACGACGAATTTTTTTATTTATTTTGCTGATTTCTTTTTTTATACGGTGTTCAGAGGCCTTTTTATACAACTGCTGGTTCAATACTTTCTCGAGCTCTTCCCGTATTTCCCGCTGAAGCCGAACCCACGAAGGCACAAATCCATTTCGCTTTAAAAGCGTATCAAAGGTGTCGTTCTGCAGATATTCTTTCGAAAGCGGCTCCCCACGTCCCTGCAGGTTGTCAAAACCGCCTTTTTTTTCGTGCTCCCGGATTAATTCACCAATCGGGTCGCGGTACGTTAGTCCTTCTTTTTCATCAGCCAGCTTCTCATTATATTCCTTCGATAACGCCATCTGTTCTGCTCCTTTATTCTAATGATAATTTTATTTTAACAAACAGAGCGCAGAGAGTCCTTCTAGAGACTTTCCCAGGCTTCTTCCGCCTCTTCCATAAGACGCTTAATCATGGCAGCTGCCGGCTCCTGTACACTAAGGCGTGTTCCTTGGCCGCTCCATAGAGACATAAATGCAGACTCGTTTTGCCTGGCCGCTTCCCGGCGAATTGGCTGGGTAAGCATGTTCTGGACTGGATACGGCGGCCATTTGTGATCAAGCGCTTCCATCCACGCCATCATTTTATTCGTTATTCCCCTGGCCGGCTTGCCGCTGAATATAGTAGTAATGGCAGTGTCAGTTTCTTTACTCGTTAATACAGCCTGCTGGTGGGCGGGCGGGGCACCGCTTTCCCTGCATGTTAAAAACGCAGTGCCCATCTGCACGGCTTCCGCGCCCAGAGCATGCGCAGCCAGAACACCACGACCATCCATAATCCCCCCAGCTGCAATAACTGGAATATCGACTTTATCTACGACCTGCGGTACCAGGGCCATGGTTCCTACCATCGCTTTCTCAAACGATTCTGCAAAGGTACCCCGATGTCCGCCTGCTTCACTTCCCTGGGCCACCACTGCGTCCATTCCTGCCTGCTCATTCCGGGCAGCTTCCTCCACGGAGGTGGCGGTGCCGATCAAAAAGACGCCGTGGGCTTTCAGCCGCTTCATTTGTTCAGGAGAAGGAAGCCCAAAGGTAAAGCTGCAGATTTCAATTTTTTCTTCTATAACAACTTCGAGCTGTTCTTCAAAAAAAGAGGGCAGCTTTTCGGGCACTGGTGCAGAGTCTAAATTTAACTTTTTATGAATCAGGGAGAGCTTTTCATTGGCTTTCTGCACATCTCCAGGAACCACTTCCGGGGTTTCCGGCACAAAAACGTTCACCGCAAACGCACCCTCTGTCTGCTTTTTAACACGTTGGATGGCAGAACGAAGATTCTCCGCGTGCATATACCCGGCTCCTATAGTTCCAAGTCCGCCAGCTTTTGTGACTTCTGCTACTAACTCCGGGGTAGTGATCCCGCCTGCCATCCCGGCTTGAATAATGGGTTTTTCAATTCGAAGACGCATAAGTAATTCAGGACGTGCCGCCATGTATGCTCTCTCCTTTATGACAATGTTTTATACAATTAATTGGAAATGTATTTATTATATCACGACACCAGACACGCCTGAATCTTTTGCATCGAGCCTAAAGTTTCAGTATGCGTTTTTCGAACAAAAAAACAGGGGGCATAAGCCCGCTGCTTTTTACAAAATATTCCGAAATTGTTTTGCCCGTTCTTCCAGGCTCCTCGCTGCTGTGCCAATGTGTTCAAATTCTTCCACAGCCTGTTTGATGTGCTCCTGGCTGTTTTCCATCCCCTTCTGGGAACGGAGCGTGCCTTCGCTTATTTTACTTACTTCCCCGGTGATGCCCTCAACGTGCCCGTTTACCTCCTGGATAGAGGAATGGGCCCTCGTCGCCAGTTTCCGTACTTCATCTGCCACCACTGTAAACCCCCGGCCATGTTCTTCGGCCCGTGCCGCTTCAATGGCCGCATTTAAAGCTAACAAATTCGTCTGGTCTGCTATCTCACGAATCGTTTTTACGATGCCGCGTATAGAATCTGCCTGCTGTTCCAATGATGCGAGAATCACCAGGTTGTTATTTGCTTCTTCCACCACCTGATGAGAGCTTTCGATGATATCACGGCTTTTTATCATCCCGTCCTCCGCTCTTTTCAACAGCTCCTCAGACATACTTTGTACGGAATTCGAAACTTTTGTCATCTCATTCTCCCGAAGTGTAATGTCTGTCGCTGCCTTCAATACGGCATGTACTTTCCCCCTATCATCAAATACGGGCATATACGTAGCTTCAAGCCTTACCAGCTTGCCGCTTCTCGTCATCCGCTGGATTTTATCCTGAAAAGATTTTCCCGCGCGCAGATCCTGCCAAAATTTTTCGTAATCCCGGCTTGAGGCGAAATCCGGGGTACAAAACTGCCGGTGGTGCATACCAGCCATATCTTCTTCATGGTATTCCATTGCAGCAGCAAAATGGCGGTTCGCCCACAAAACTCTTCCATTGAGGTCGAATTCAATTAAAGCAAGCGATTGCTCAAGCGCACGCAATACCTGGGACGCTTCTAAAACCTGGTCATTGTTTTTTATTGTTTGCATTACTATTACCTCTCTAGTTCTTTTTAATTATATATCATTAATACTTTATACCCATTAGGCTATTTTAAAAACACTTTTTTTAATACATATTTATAAAAAAGTCTTAATTATTCAATAACAATAAAAAAGACCTATTCTTTAAGGTCTTTTTTCGAATACATACATGTCTGGTTACGGCCTTGATCTTTTGCCTGGTACAAAGCTTCATCCGCCTGTTTAAAAAGCTCTCTCTCCTCCACAGCAGTATCAGGGAAAGTAGAAACTCCGGTTGACACAGTAATGTTCAATGTCCGGTGCTCTGTTATGAAAGGATATTTTTCCACCCGCTGACGTATGCGTTCAGCGATACCAGCTGCCCTAAAACCGGAACAGCCGAACAATATGATTGTAAATTCCTCCCCGCCTTTACGATATACAGAATCCTCAGGCCGGACCATTTCGAGAAGCACCGCGCCGAGCTGCCTTAGGATGTCATCTCCGGCTGCGTGACCGTATTGATCGTTAATATCTTTAAAATGATCGATGTCAATAATGAGTAGAGATACTGCCTGCTTTGTTTTCGAAGCCTGCTCCAGTTTTTTTGTTAAGGAATAAGTGAAGCTCCTTGGATTATCAAGGCCCGTAAGAGGATCCTTTAAGGATTCTGCACGGTACTTGTGAAGCAGCTGGTTGGAATAAGTCAGCCGCTTTACCATATATACAGCTGCGAATACTCCAGCAAATGAAACAAACCAATAACTGAGCGCTACTTCTGTATAAAGAGCGACAGTGTTTAACTGATAAAGCATGATAACGAGAAAATAGAGATTGGAGCTGAGAAGCATATAGAATGCTGCAAGCCACGGGTCCCGTACCGCACGGGCGATAAAAACCGATACCGCCGTGCTGAAAATAATCATGCTGAGCGGGTACAAAACGATTACTCCCCCTCCAAATGCGAGACGGGAAAACGAAATAATAACCGCAGCTGTGACTGCAGGCATCCATCCTCCAAACAAAGCACTGATCATAATTGGAATATGGCGAAGGTCGATCAGCGTGTATTCATTAACCTTGATGCCAAACTCGATTAAAACCATGCCGAGCAATCCAAAGAGCACGCCAGTCATCAACCTCACCGGTGTAGTAGTAATGTGTGAAAAAGAGTGCTCCCGGAATACTTGATAATAAAAGAAAAGGAATGACACCAAAATAGTTAAATTAACAAAAAGCTGACTTAACACCATGGCCCCCTCCCATCATTCAGTCCCCGTGCACGAATGTATCCCGTGGTTTGATCCTTTTAAGATGTAGTTTCTACGCTGGTTTGGGATACCTGGGCTTCTTTTTCGCCTTTTCACCTTTTCTTTGCTATACTACTTACTATACCGTCCAGACTGTTAACTATAAGGAGAATTAACAATGAGCAAACGAGTAGATATTATGCACGCTGCTGCCCGTATTATCCGCAGGGAAGGGTTTAACCGTCTTACGCTCCATGCGGTGGCAGAAGAAGCTGATGTAAGTAAAGGCGGCCTGCTTTATCATTTTCCTAATAAAGAACAGCTCATTTATGAGATGAACGCTTATGCGCTTGCACGCTTTCATGAATTAATTGAAGAAAAACGCCATGTGGCGGGAAGTTATATTAAAGCATATGCAGAAGCAACACTCGAAGAGCTTCGTTCAGGCAGTAATTTTTTAATAAATGCGAGTCTGCTGGCCACCCTTGCTGATCATAAAGAAGTGCTCGACCTTTGGAAGGAATACAACGAACGCTGGGAGACACTTTTTGCTTCTGACACCTTTCATGCTGATGATGCTTCCATGATCCGGCTGTTAAGTGACGGTATTTGGTTCTCCCATATTTTTGAGATTAACACCATGCCTCTTTCACAGGCTGAACGCCTGCTTCAAAATCTTTTGAACCGTCTCGGCGAAGGAGAGCTGTAATGGTTTATGCGCTCATTATTATCTCTGTCGTTTGCGAAGTATTTGCCTCCTCCATGCTGAAGCTTTCGTATGGTTTTACCCGGCTGCTTCCCTCTCTCGGGTTTGCAGCGGGTATGGGCATTGCTTTTTATCTGCTGGCTCTAGTTCTTCAGACTCTCCCTCTTGGTGTTGTTTACGCTACCTGGAGCGGCCTTGGCACCATATTGACTACAGGCATTGGAGTTTTTTATTTCAGGGAAAAAATGAACAAAACGAACGCCGGAGGCATTATTTGCCTGGTAATCGGTATTCTTATGATGAATTTAGGATGAAAGGAAGGGACAAATTATGCGTGCTGCTCTTCTATTATTGGCCGCCATTTTATTTGAGGTCGTTGCTTCTACGTCTTTAAAGCTCTCCGAAGGATTTACCAACCTTATTCCCTCTCTAACTGTTTTTATAGCATTCATTAGTGCTTTTTTCTTTCTCAGCCTTGCTTTAAAATCGATCCCGCTGTCTGTCGCTTACGCTATCTGGGCAGGACTTGGCACGGCTTTAACAGCCGGAGCAGGCATTGTGCTTTTTCAGGAATCATTCGGATGGATGAAGGCCATCGGGCTGTTTTTAGTTATTTCCGGCCTTATCCTGCTTCATGTGAAGAGTGGCCGCCGTAATAGAAAAGGCAAGTATTTTCCCCGTGCCCGGCACACTTAAGCTTCGTTTTTAAAAACCCGCAGTCTCCGTGAAACATGGATATGCGGGATTTTTTTCTCACATTTTTACATAAAATTTTAAAAAAAGCGTTTACTCCCGACATTTATAAGGTAAAATTACCATAGAATACCAGAAGCCAGTATTTTTTCACATAAGCTTTTGATGAATACATGAAAGTAAAGAAAGGACGAATAATGATGAAAAAGTGGATTACAGGAAGCAGTGCCGGTGTTTTAGCACTTGGCGTAATTGCCGTGCCCGCTCAAGCGGAGGAATTGAATACCGGTGACATTTTACAGCAGTCAAACGAAACGATGGCTGAACTTGACAGCTATTCTGCCACTACAGAAATTTCACAGGAAATTACAAACGCCGCCGGTAAAGGTGAAACAATGACAAACAGCTCCACCTCGGAGCAGGATATTACAATGGATCCTTTCGCCCTCTACCAGACAACTAACACAGTCGATCCAGTCAGCGGTGAAGAAGTGTCTACAGAAATGTACTGGACAGAAGACGGTTACTACGTCGAAATGCCGGATGGCAGCTGGACTATGATGCCCGCTGATATGATGGGGAGCATGGAAGAAATGACTACAAGCCCCGGCATGCATATGGAAGCATCGGAAGCCTTCGCTGAAGAAATGGACATAGAGGAGACAGAAAATTCCTACGTACTCACCTACGAAGGAAGCGGTGAAGAAATAGAAGAAGCGGCCAGTAAAATGATGCAGTCTGATATGGGAAGCGGCATGGCAAATGAAGAAATGCTGGAAGAAACGTGGAGCATGATCGATATTAAGGATGTCTCCATGAGCTTAACCCTGGATAAGGAAACGCACTACATGACAGCGAGCACTATTAACCTGGATGCTTCTTATGATATGGAAGAAATTACAACAGACATGAAGCTGACAGCTGATTCCACTTATTCCAATTTCAACAGCGTGAGTGATATTACTGTTCCAGAGGAAGTTATGGACAACGCTGTACCGATGGATGAAATGGAAGGCATGGATGGAATGAATGAGATGGAAGAGATGCCTGAAGAAGGCATGGCCGGAGAAGACGCTTCCATGGAAGAAGACGCTGAAGGCGGAGAAATGCCTGAAACAGCCAGCTCCCAGCCGGCTTATATGGCTGCCGGCCTGGCCCTGAGCGTAATTGCCAGCGGGGCACTGCTTTGGACCAGACGCCGTCAGCAGGCATAATACACTTTTAACCACGCAGCAGCCTTCGCCTTCTCGGTGAAGGTTGTTTTTTTCTTTATGGAACGTGTATTATGGAAATAATAGTAACGTCTATTACGGTCCGTTATGTCCCTTTACTGGAGTGAACATATATGGAAAGAATATTTATTGCGATGATTGTTATCGGCCTGAGCATCACCGGCTACTTCGGTTATCAGTGGTTTGACGCCAGAGCCGGAGTAGATAAAATCTCTACGAATGAAGAAGATGTCATCGCCGATTCTTCGGACGATGCACCGAAAACCCCGGATAAAAATGTTTCTGAAGGGGAGAACGATTCCTCCGGCGAAGATGCTGCCGAAGAGCCTGAGGCCTACACGCTGCCTGAAGGAGAAAATTCAGACAGCGGTACAAGCGAAGTCCCCGCCTCTGAAAACAACGAAACTCCACCAGTGATGAGCGATGAAATAGAAAAATGGAGTAAAGGCGAAAATGTAGCCAAATTAAAAATCCCGGAGCTTGGAAACTCTTATTCTGTCTATTGGGGTACAGACGACGAATCGCTTGACCAGGGCGTTGGCATGTATGTCAGCGAATGGACAACCACTCCGGCGGAGTCCCGCCATACAGTACTCAGCGGTCACCGGGACACGGTTTTTACGGGACTCGACAACCTTGAAGACGGGGACTCTCTCATCGTCGAATATGACGATACCCAATACGTTTACCGGCTGCAGAAAACATGGGTGACGGATGCAGAAGACCGCTCCGTAATTGTTGATAAAGAGGAACCAACGCTTACGCTTACTACCTGTTACCCTTTTGATTATATCGGCAGCGCTCCTGACCGTTACATTGTAGAAGCCACACTCGAACAGACAAACAGCCTGTAAGCATTCAGAACGGCTCCGCCGGCCAACCGGCAGAGCCGTTTTCTCATTTCTTCAGCATCGATTTAAATGTATATCTCCCTCTTGCTATAATGAAATTGAATTGTTATTCTATCGATATCGGTTTTCGATATCGAATACCGAAAGGATGATTGATCATGGAAGACAAAACACTTCGTAAGCTTTTCTTAGGCTTTATTCATATTCATATTCTGCATCACGCCTCCGAGCATCCCATTTACGGGCAGTGGATGCTCGAAGAGCTGCAGGAGCACGGCTATTCCATGAGCGCAGGCACTCTTTATCCCATTCTTCATACAATGGAAAGTGACGGTCTCTTACACAAAGAAAACAAAAACGTAAACGGAAAGATCCGCAAATACTACACCACTACCGACAAAGGAGGCCGCATTTTGCAGGAAGCCCGCGCAAAAGCTTACGAATTGTTTAAAGAAATTAAGTAAGGATAGGAGAGAACAGCATGGAAAAAACCCTGGGCCAAAAATGGATGGAAATATTTTTAATTTCCACACGGCTGGGCCTGACCTCTTTCGGAGGGCCCATCGCCCATTTAGGCTATTTTCACGAAGAATACGTGCGGCGAAAAAAATGGCTCGACGAACAGAGCTATGCGGACCTGGTCGCATTATGCCAGTTTCTTCCCGGTCCTGCGAGCAGCCAGGTGGGCATCGGAATAGGGATCATCCGAGGCGGGCCCGTGGGAGGATTTATTTCTTTTCTAGGGTTTACCCTCCCCTCTGTTATTGCCCTGGTGATATTCGCCCTCTTGCTTGAAGGGCTTGATGTCAGTGATGCCGGCTGGCTTCAGGGGCTTAAAATCGTGGCGGTGGCGGTAGTGGCCCACGCAGTATGGGGCATGGCGCAAAAGCTCACTCCCGATCTTCAGCGTCGTACCATCGCTCTGCTCGCCATGAGCGGTACACTTTTATGGCAGACCTCTCTTGCACAGGTGCTAGTCATACTCGCAGCAGGCGGTACCGGCTGGCTGCTGTACCGCTCGGCCCAGGAGGCAGATTATACGGCAGTCATCGAAACCGTATCGCGCAAAACAGGGGTTTTCTGTCTGACTCTCTTTTTTGTTCTGCTCGCTCTCCTTCCGCTTGCGCGGGACTGGACCGGTTCTACCTTCATTGCCATGTTCGACAGTTTCTACCGGGCCGGAGCGCTTGTATTTGGCGGCGGCCACGTGGTTCTTCCTCTGCTGGAACGGGAATTTGTCCCAACCGGGTGGATGAGTGAAGAGACGTTTCTCGCAGGCTACGGAGCGGCCCAGGCTGTGCCGGGGCCTTTATTCACCTTCGCTTCTTATCTGGGGACTGTCCTTTCTGGCTGGCAGGGTGCCCTTATCGCTTCTGCAGGTATTTTTCTGCCCGCGTTTCTGTTAATCATTGGAGCTTTGCCTTTTTGGTCCCTGCTCCGTAAAAACACCCACATAAAAGGGGCTTTAACCGGCGTGAATGCCGCGGTCGTCGGCATCTTGCTTGCTGCCTTTTATAATCCAATCTGGACGTCATCAATTACGACCTCGCTTGACTTTATACTCGCTGCTTTTTTGTTTACAATGCTTGCTTTTTGGAAGCTGCCGCCGTGGGTCATCGTAGTGAGCGGGGCAGCTGCAGGCGCTGTTCTTTTATGAACAGCGTTTTTTTAATGCTGTTTTTCAGTACATACGCCCAGCTGCTGTACGAAGTCTTCAAGAAATGGGATACTGGTACCAGAAAAAATTGAAATTATCAGGAACGAAAAAGGAAAGATGTGAATGGCCAACCAATTCGCCGGTACGCTGCGCAGTGCCTGGATGCTCGTCCGTGCCATTGCTGTTATCTCTTCGAGCATTGCTACCATCGTTTCTACAATGCTGCCGCTGTTTTTGTATTCGTCGCTCTCTATTCCTTATTTGATAGCTATTTTTATTCTTTTGGCCATCGGAGCTTTTCTTATCCACGGGCTTCTCACTCACGCTTTTAATGATTACGCCGACTACCTTTCCGGGACCGATGCACATAGCCCGGCTATCCTTTCCGGGGGCAGCCGGGTGTTGCAGACTAACGCCATGTCGCTCAAATCATTGTGGCTGGTGGGAAAATGGCTCGCTATTTCATTAATTGGCGCTGCCGTACTTTGCTTTATTTTTGGCTATTTTAAAGTAGGCGTGCTTCTTCTTATCGGAGTCTTCGCAGCTGCTTCTTACTCCCTGCCCCCACTCAGTCTCAGCTACAAACCATTTCTCGGAGAATGGATCAGCCTTTTTCCATCCATATTTTCTCTTGGCATCGGCGGAGCCTGGCTGGCACTCGGCACGGTGCCCGAGTGGGCCCTGCAGAACGCGTTTATCAATGCCATGATCTGTCTTGCCTGGGTGATGGTCCATCATATTCCGGACCGGGAAGCAGATATGCAGGCCTCTCCCGAAAAGCGAACCACTGTAGTATGGTTCACCCGTAAATTCGGCTCTCCTTATGCCCATATGCCTGCTGTATGCTATTTAGCAGTCTCGGCTCTATCCATTTTCTGGCTCGGGAGCGAACGCCTGGAGGCCGCTATCGGGCTTGCCATACTTATGGCAGCGTCCCTTATACTCGTCAGCCGCATGGATAACTCCAACCCCGAGCATGTATCAGCTGTTGAAAAGACTCTTTTACTGATTGCCATGATAAACGCTGGGTGGCTGGGTATTTTTATTTAGAATCGGCAATGCAGCGATTTAGAAAGGGAATTTGTTGTTTTCTCTTTTTAATTGTCTGCTATAATAAAGCATCACCTTTGAAAGGAAGGGTATACTATGGACGGCACAAAGCGTAAAGATGTTGCCCCGGGAGCGGAAGTGGATATTGTCTTAAAAAAAGATCAGCGAAGCGGCGCACTGACCCGCGGAGTAGTCAAAGATCTGCTCACCAATTCCCCAAGCCATCCGCACGGCATAAAAGTCCGGCTTGAAGACGGCCAGGTCGGCCGCGTCAAGCATATTCATTAGAATGAAAGCTCCTCTCTTTGCTCAAAGAGACGGAGTTTTTTCATTTTATAAAACGAAAATAAACTATATTAATATACCAATGACAGGAGGCTTATAGTGAAATTCCAGCAAAAAGGAAGGAGTACGGAGCGGTTAATCCTGCGCCCGTTGCAGCCGAATGACTTCGATAACTACAAGCAGGCACTCTCGGAGCGAAAAGCACCTCAACATTTTTATGATCCTGGACGTCCCAAAATCAACCGCTTTACTAAACGGCAATTTACAAATATGATTCAGCAGCGCGAGGATATGGCTGAGCAGGACCGCACTTATGTATACGATATTTTCCACAAAAACGGCAGCCACCTGGGACATGCAGACATCACTACCCTAATACGCGAGGAATTCCAGTGGGGGATGCTGGGCTATATTATCCATAACCAGCACTGGAATCAGGGTTTTGGCAAAGAAGCTGTACGTGAGGTTCTAAAGGCTTCTTTTGAAGATTTGCATTTTCACCGGATTGAAGCCCACATTAATGTAGATAACGAGCCCTCCATCTCTATTGCAGAAAAAGCCGGGATGGAATATGAATGTACACGCCATAAGTTCATTTATGAAAATGATACATGGACAGACAACCTTATTTATTATAAGAACTCATAAATAAAGTGTTTCACGTGAAACATTTTATTTCTTATCTGGTTTCATACTTTCACACGCATCTATATTTTATTCTTCTAATCAATTAACACTTTATCACCATAATAAATGCGGGGCCCTTATATTCGCATAAGGACCCCGCATTTATTATATTAGTATTATTTTAAGGCTTCAAAATCACTTTAATGTTTCCGTCTTCTTTTTCATCAAAGATACGGTAGCCTTCAGCCGCATCTTCTAATGGAATAGGGTGTGTGATAATATCGGTCGGGTCAAATAGTTTGTTTTCAATCATGCGATACAGGCTAGGCATCATGTGGATGACCGGCGCCTGGCCCATCGTAAGCGCTACGTTTCTCGTGAAGAAGTCACCGATTGGGAAACTGTTGGCTTCTGTGCCGTAAACACCAGTCAGCTGTACTACTCCGTTTTTCTTCACGGACTGAGAAGCTGTCACAATCGGGCTGATGGTACCAAACTGATTGTCACTCTCGGAACCGAATGTTGTGTCCGGCGGCACGGTACCATCCATGCCTACACAGTCCACTACTACATCTGCCCCGCCTTTTGTATTTTCATGAAGAAGCTTGCCTATTTCTTTCGTATCGCTGAAGTTGTACGTTTCCACATTGTTTGTTCTTCTTGCATGCTCAAGACGATGAGGCACCTGATCCACAGCAATAACTCGGGAAGCCCCTTTCATCCACGCAAACTTCTGGGCCATTAATCCGATCGGCCCGCAGCCTAAAATAATGATCGTATCCCCATAAGTCGCTCCACTGTTTTCAATGCTCCAGAATGCAGTAGGCACGACATCAGAAAGGAACAATACGCTTTCGTCCTTCAGTTCACTGTCTTCCGGTACTTTAAAGGAAGTAAAATCAGCATACGGCACGCGCAGATACTCTGCCTGGCCGCCCGGGAAGTTCCCGAAATCCTCAGAAAATCCGAACAAACCGCCCATTTCAGCATGCGGGTTTGAATTGTCACACTGGCTTTCCATTTGGTGAGTACAGTAATAACATTCCCCGCACCCAATGTTAAACGGGATGACAACGCGGTCTCCTTTTTTTAATGTTTTGACATCAGAGCCGACTTCTTCTACGATCCCCATTGGCTCATGACCGACAACATAATCCTCCGGAGCTGGAATACCGCCTTTATATAAATGCAAATCCGATCCACAAATACCACTGGCTGTAATGCGTACAATCATGTCATCGCTGCGTTCAATTTTCGGGTCTGCGACTTCTTTGACTTCCATGTGTTCTTTGCCTTGAATCGTTACTGCCTTCATTATTTTAGACCAGCCTTTCTGTTATTTTGATCTGTGTCTGGAGTTACTGGTTTTAAATACTATTTCCGCTTATATGACTTCGTAAACTTCGAGTTATTCATATCCTAAATAACGAAGGGCCGGCTGCACCGCTTTTTCGAGCGTCGTTATTTTCTCTTCTGGAAGACCGGGCCACGTATCAGGCTTGGGATTGATGCGGCTGGCACCCGCCTTGATCCATTCTTCATTTTCCTCTCCCGATACAGAGGGCGGGTTTATAAATGCAATCAGGCTCCGTAATTCTTTTTCAGGCTGTTGCAGTAATTCTTCGTATCGGAGCCAGTGCTGCTGAGCCTCTGGAAGGCTTTCGATCACCCGGCCTGCATGCAGCAGTGATTTTGAAATCCAGGACCCGAGTTCATTGTAAGGTATCTCCACCTGGTGCAGCTTTTCAAGTTCAAAATAATCTGGATGCAGCCATTGATAGACACCAAGCTTTTCGGCCTCGGTGGAAGGGTCTGAAGGATCAAGCCCTGTATCTTCCATCGCTTTTAAGATGGTTTTTCCCATTTTCATCGTCTGAAAACGGTTAAAAGCTACAGCAATTTCACGGGGGTCCCGGTATAAAAAAATAAATTTTGCGTTCGGGAACATGTCTATTAAGTATTCCACTGCGTCTGTAGAAAACCCGGAACGCTCGACACTGGTGTCGCCTCCAAAACGATCCTGCATCCATTCAAACAACCGCAGATACTGCTCTGATAGCGAACCTTCCGGAAAGGCCGGTACCACTGCTTTAAGCTCTTGATACAGCTTGTCCGGCTCATTAGTTAAATGAGGAAGAGTGATTGAAGCAATAGCCGGCAGCCCTGTTTTTTCGTTAAACAGAGAATTTTCTTTTCTTTCATAGAGAATTTCTTTATTGTAAAGCCCTTTCTTTTCATACGGGGCCAGGCGTACCGGTTCTTTTTGGGCAAGCAGCTCCCAGAACTCTTTGCCTGTCCAAACTTGTTTATCGAATCCCTTCCATCCTTCCCCGCTGATCCCGAAATTGTAATGGACAGAAAGAATCATTTCGGACAGGCTCACAAGTTTAGGATGGAGGTTAATGCAGTTGGACACGGCTGTTGATCCGCTTCTTCCGGTGGAAATAATAAACACTGGTTCAGTCATTGAACACCCTCCTTTTTATCATGATACATTCACCTTTTCCTCTACCCACTTTTATCGTGATTATGACGTCCGAAGCTGCTTTCAGATTATTTCAGTGCAAGAGGAAAAATATGAGCAGGAGAAGGATCCTCTGACGCAACTAACAGCTTGGGCTGCGCCCGGCTGGTTTGGCTTTCACCAGGTTTGACCAAACGCCGAAAAGGAAATAGCCTGCTTAAATACATCCTAAAGGAGCTTTCTTATGTCCAGGGAACAGCAAAAACAAGATGCAGCAGCGAAAGCTGTTGAGTATATTCCAGATAATTCTATTGTCGGCCTGGGCTCCGGATCCACTATGTACTGGGTTATGCAGCAGCTCGGAGAACTGGTGCAGCAAGGGATGCATGTCCAGGGTATCCCCTCCTCCCCCACTACAGAAAAATGGGCCAAGGAATTTCACGTGCCGCTCGTGTACTTTTCCACCGAAATTACAAAAGCAGATGTGGCTATTGACGGGGCAGATGAAGTAGATCCCGGCTTTCATATGACCAAGGGAGGCGGCGGTTCCCTGTTAAGGGAAAAAATTATTGCCGACGCCGCAGATAAGGTGATTATTGCTGTGGATGAAAGCAAAATTGTCCAACAGCTCGGCTCCTTTCCACTGCCGGTCGAAGTCACACCCTTCGGATGGCAGAAAATAGTACGTGACATCCAATCGCTTGGCTGCGACCCTGTCCTCCGCCGAAGCCACGGTGCTCCATTTGAAACAGATAACGGCAATTACATGATTGATTGTGATTTTCAGTTGATTGAGCGCCCGGATGAGCTGCACAACCAGCTAATTCAGCTGGTCGGAGTTGTAGAAACTGGTTTATTTGTCGATCAGGCAGATATCGTCATTGCAGGTACAGACAGCGGAGCTGAAACGTTCGAAAATAAACGGTAAAATCAACCATTGCAGTTCCGTTAAAAAAACCGGGGGCAGAAAGTTTTTCGGCAATATTAATACCCCGCCCTCTATAAAAGCTGCATAAAGAGCCCGCAAATAAAAAACAGTAACGAGAGAAAAGAGCTCTGCAAACTACGTATTAGGAGGCGACAATTTTATGCAGACCGAATATCAGGGTATCACCATCGAATCTGTTAAAGGCGATATTACAAAGCAGGACGACCTCGACTCTGTAGTCAATGCCGCCAATGCCCAGCTTTTAACCGGCGGAGGCGTCGCCGGTGCCATTCACCGGGCGGCAGGTCCCGAGCTCGAAGAAGCCTGCAAACCGCTGGCTCCTATTTCTCCCGGAGAAGCAGTAATTACGGAAGGATTTCAAATGCCAAACGATTATGTTATTCACTGCCTCGGGCCCGTCTACGGCGTCGATAAGCCTTCGGACGAACTCCTTCGTGCCTGCTACCTTAACACCATGCAGCTGGCCGAAGATAAAGAGATTGCAAGCATTGGATTCCCAGCCCTCTCCACTGGGGCCTTTGGCTATCCCCTTGAGGAAGCTCTTGAAGACTTTATGCCTCCCTTTTTAGACAGACTTTCTCATGCTGCTTCTGTCCAGCATATCCGGTTTGTGCTCTTTAGTGACCAGGACGCTGCCGTCTACGAAAAATATATTGAGCAGGCTGTTTCGCCCTAACCTCTCTAAGAACCAGGGACCGCAGCAATAAAAAATAACTGTCATTAAACTACTGGTTCGTGACTATTCGGCTAAGGTGCTCCAACTTTCGAATTGAATCTGCCGCTGCTGGTTACGTTTCCTTTTACGAAGGGAAAATAGAGGCATATCTTTCTTTGAAAGGAGACTATATATGAAAAAATTCTTTACTGTCGTTGGTCTCGCAGCTCTATTTGTGACAGGATCGGCTGTTCCGGCGCACGCTTCTGAAACTCCAACAACTGTCCAGCAAGAGCAGAAACAGGAATTCACCCCTTATGAAGCGGTTCAGACGGTGCATGATCAGAAAGGCACAGAAGCAGAATTAAAAGTTGACCAGTATCCTTCCAGCAATGAAGAAGGCCAGACTTACTATCAGGTAGAGGCGTTGGATCCTTCGCTTATTGAACAGGGAGAAGATGGCCTGCTTCGGACGTACCATGTATATGAAGATGGGCGCATTCTGGTCATATAAATATTAACCCCGTGCAGCCAGTGCTGCGCGGGGTTTTTCTACTAAATGGTAGGAGGTTTTTTCATCAGGAGGGGCCGGTAAAAATATTCAGGGTCCTTCCAGCCAAGCTCGGCGTGCAGAAAAGCAAACGTAGTGCGGAAAAACTGCTGCACAGTCGAGCCAGCAAAGCTGTCTGTAAGAGGAAGAAAGTATTCGCTCGCCTGTGGATCGTAATAGGCTTCTTTAGGCTCGATTGCCGGGCTGTTTAAATCCTTTTCCTGAAAAGGGTATGGCAGGACAAAAAAGGAAGGATGGTCTGTATTATCATCACCGGGCCAAAATCCAAGCTCGATAAACTGTTCGTCAAAAGCTGCCTTTTCAATTGTTTTTTCTTCGGGAAACGGCTCTGGAATATTTTCCACGATGAGCGTCGAGACGTCAAAGGTGCCCCAGAATAACCCCGGTTTAATTTTACGGCCTCGCAGTGGTCCGATAAAAGCTAATTCTTCCTGATACGCCGCCTGCATCATTTTAAGTCCCTTCATGGCCTTTTCAGCATCGTACCGTTTATGCACCTGGTCTTCAGAAAGCCATACCGTTACCGGCATCTCCTGTGGCTTGGGATAGATGCGCACGTGGATGCCTGCCTGATGAAGACAGCTGAAAATCCATTCGTAGTACGTCTGAATAGGCGTTCCATCTTCAAGCTTTGTGGCTTCCACAGTATCTTCCACTACCGCCAGAAGACGGCTGTTCCGTGTATCTATTTCGAGTTCAAAAGCTTTCCCGTCCTGGATCAGCATCCCTGTAGAGAAGCCATTCGGAGTAATCTCAAGCATCACGTGCGCCCACTGAGGCTCCTGCGGGGCTGTTTCGAGCCGTATTTTACCAAGAATCTGAGACAGAAGCTGCAGTGTCAGTTTTGTATCCTTCCATTCCTTAAAAGGCATGATTTCCACTAAACGTTACCCCTTTCTCCCGGAAGCTTTTTTGCTTTCTGATGACTTTATACTACACAGCGTCCTCATCCGTATACATAACTTCCCAGAGATGGCCATCGATGTCCTGAAAACTCCATCCATACATAAACCCGCCGTCCATTGGCTCGTTGGACGGAAGGCCTCCTGCATCCAGAGCTTTTTGAACAATCTCGTTCACCTGTTCTTTGCTGTCTGCAGAAATGGCCAGGATTGCTTCCGCCCCGGTATTGGTATCAACTACACTTTTATTAGTAAACGTTTGAAAAAATGCTTCGTGAAGCAGCATCACATACATACCGTTCCCCAGTACCATGCACGCTGCATTTTCATCCGTGAAGCGCTGCTCAAATGAAAAGCCGACATTTTGAAAAAACTCCATGGAAGCTTCGAGATTTTTAACTGGAATGTTTACAAATATTTGCTTTGTCTGCAGAGCCATTATTCTTAAACCTCTCTTTCTTGACTTGATTTTTCCTTAAACGACTATGTGCCAAAAACACCGAACTGGTCTTTCAGCTGGCCGTAAGAGGAACTGAAGAATGTTTCTGCCAGAGGCATGATTATTTCTCCGCCCGGTTTAAGAGCATGAAACGTTTTGGCAGCCGAGGAAGCATCATTTACGCTGAGTGCAATAGACACCAGGCTTCCTGAAAGCTGTTGCTGGTCCGGAGCCCCGGGTAACGTATCGGAGAGCATTATCTCCATGTCTTTAATTTTTAAATAAGCATGCATGATTAGTGATTCGGTTCCCGGCGGTAATTCCATCCCTTCGACTTCCCCATAGGTCTGACGTTCGATCACCTCTGCCCCTAAAGCCTTTTCATAGAATGCGGCTGCCTCCCTGGCCTTCCCGTCAAATGTAAGGTACGGGTTCATTCCGATAATCATTGGCGCTCCTCTCCCCTCATATGAATAATTATCTTTACTATAGCACGGCCGCCGCTGCTTTATTTCTTACCGATTGCGGTTTCGGCCTGACGCCTCAGAAAATTATTCATTAACAGGGATAACGAAACGAGAATAGGAGGATCATCGAAGCGCGGCGGATATAAATATATATCCTTTTTTTCCAGCGGCCGTCCGGCTTCTACATGAAGCGCTTCTCTTGAGCGGGTGCGGAACGTATGGTGAGGGATTAAAATGTCATTCACCTTCATTTTCCAGGCAATTGACGTAGCCATTACATAATACAATCCTGGCTTTACACACGGAATGTGATATTCATCTGCAGTATCGCAAAGCGTACCATAAAGCGGTACACCTTCCGGCATCGGACGGGGAAAAAGGCCGATTAATACAAATCCTTCAAAAGGGATTTCACTGTAAATACGGCCTTGAATACTCGTTTCCACTGTAGGGAGAGCCGGCTCTGCCCAGTGCCGTGTCGTTTTTAACGAGGAAAAAGAATTTTCTGCAGAGGCCATGGAAGCACGAAAGGCGCCCGGCGTCACCCCCACCCTTGCAGCAAAGCTCGTAGTAAACGTCCCTACGCTTTGCTGGCCGATCTCCATCCCGATATCACGCACAGGGAAAGTGGTTTCAATCAGCAGTTCTTTGGCCCTTTGAAGTCGTAGTCCGGAAAGATAGTACAACGGAGGCACTCCAACACTTTTCTTGAACAGGCGTGAAAAATGATACGGACTGTAAGCGGCCTGGGCGGCCAGTCCGGTCAGGTCCAACGGTTCGTGAAGATGAGCGTGCATATACGTAATGGCATCATAAACAGCCGCCGAATATGATTGTTCCATCAAAACTACCTCCCGACTTGCGGCCTAATCCTGAAGATATTCTGTTTCATTCAAGGGGTTCTTTTATTAATTATATCAGAAAGCGATTTCATAAAACCTCTGGCTATGTAAATTTTTCCTTAAAATTGCCCCTGCCTCATGGCAGGGGCACAACTGTATTCTATCCGGGCTGTACCGCTTCTTTTATACGCTTTTTCAAGGTGGTAATGAGCAGTTGAAGATCTTTATCTTCAATGTTCAAAGGCGGGGAAAGAGTTAAAACATTGTTATGGTGCCTGGCAATATCAGACGTTTTGCCAACAATGACCCCATCTTTTTTGCAGCTTGCAAGAATTTGCTTCACGAGCTTTTCTGGTACTGTCTTTTTTGTCGTTTTGTCCTCGACAAATTCAATACCGGCTAACAGCCCCTGGCCCCGGACCTGGCCAACGTAAGGAAGCTCTTCCAAATCTGCCAGCGCCTCCAGCAGCTCTCTGCCCTTTTTCTCCGATCGTTCCACTAATTTTTCCCGCTCCATGATTTCCAGGTTTTTCACAGCGGCTGCGCAGGCTGCAGGGTGACCCCCAAAAGTATTTACATGGCGGAAATGGTCATAGGCTTCACTGCCGGTAAACGCCTGGTACATATCCTTTCGCACTGCGGTAACAGATAAAGGCATATATCCGCTTGTGATTCCCTTCGCCATTGTCACAATATCCGGCTTTACGTCTGCGTGCATAAATCCAAAACGCTTCCCAGTCCGTCCAAATCCACAAATAACTTCATCGCTGATTAAAAGAACACCGTAGCGGTCACAAATGTCCCGGACCCGTTTCATATAGGAAGTGTGAGGAACCAACACTCCGCCGCCGGTAATAATGGGCTCCATTATTACTGCCGCTATGGATTCTTCAGCTTCCCATAAAATCGCCTGTTCAATTTCATCAGCGCACGCCAGGCTGTACTCCTCGTAGGATTGACCTTCCGGCTTCCGGTACGGATCTGGAGGAGTAACGTGTACAAAGCCCGGCGGCAGCGGTTCATACCGGTATTTCCGCTGCGTCTGTCCTCCAGCCGCCATCGTTGCAAGCGTGCTTCCATGATAGGTCCGGTAGCGGGAAATGGTTTTATACCGGCTGCCTTCCCCAATTTGTTGAAAATATTGACGCACCAGTTTCAGGGCAGTTTCATTTGCTTCCGATCCGCTATTGGAAAAAAAGTACATATAGCCGTCCCCGAGCCACTCATCAAGCTTTGCCGAAAGCTGTACGGCAGGAGTATGGCTTTGCGTTAAAGGATAGAATGGAAGCTTCAGCATTTGCTCGTAGGCAGCGTCGGCAATTTCTTTTCGTCCATATCCGGCATTTACACACCAGAGACCCGCCATGCCATCAAGGTATGACTTTCCATCTATATCAGTCACCCAAGAACCTTCTGCTTTCTCTGCCACCATGCCTCCCTCTGGATTGTAAGGCCTCATGGCATGCCAAACACTTTCTTCATCTTTTTTCTTTATTTCTTCCGGTTCCCAATTCATGACGATCACCCCTCCTGCTTTAAATGTCAGCGCATACAAAATGTGGTCTACCGTGATCTTCTCACGTCTCTACTGAAAAGAAAAGGTCCACTTCCGGGCCATTTATGAATAGAACCTGCTGCCCGTATTTTCAGCGGTTTTCAGAAGCATATTGATAAAATTTCCATATGATTCCCGTGGTTCTTACATGGCAATGGAGTCAATGATGTATAATGCCGCCCTCCCTCTCAGCAGTTTTATGCTTACGGCAAGTGCCGTCATTCCTCCAGCGGGAATGTCGACACTATTCGTTCTCTTAGGCGTTGTCGGCTTCATCAGCTACCAGCTCTGCCTTCCGTTAACAAAAAGCGGGAAGGCCCGTGCTTCTTAATTTCTGCCCTCTGGCAGCTACCTTTTTTTTCGCCGGCGCAGGTCTACTGTCAGTGAAGGAATATCCACGCGGAGCAGTGTCCACCGGAACAGCTTTACCTTTAGCTCTCCGGCCACTACCACTGCTTCCACCGGATTCCAGTTTTCAACTCTTCGCGCTGCCGCTACCACAGGCACGTGCGGCTCCGGAAATGTTTTTCTTGGCACTGGACGACTTCCTCCAAACAAGTGGCGGGGCTCTGACAACCTATATATTTTAGTCGCTGGACGCTGCCCGCTGTTTCTCATCTTTTTCCTCCTCTTCTGTATAACTTCGTTTCTTTTTTCCTTTCCCTTTTTTCCGCTAAACCTTTCACCGTCTGTGCTTTTCTTCCAGTTCATCACTCTTTATTGGTCAGAAACGTTTAGACTTTCGCAAAAACGTTAATACATTCTCTACCGTTTTCCACAGATATTATTCGAGCATATTTCTTGAAACTCTCTTCTCCATTTCCTATTATGTAGGTGTAAATCAATTGGTCAGAGAAAATCAAATTTATCTCTTGCATTATACAGGAAGCGGGTATATAATACTGTTACAAGGTCAAAGATAGTCAAAGTCAACGAAGTAATTCTGACCTTACGAAGATGAATACGAACGATGCACACGTCAATAATACTACTTTAAAAATAAGGAGGTTCGGTTCAGTTATGATGAGATGTGAACATTGTGAACAGCGTCCAGCACGCATTGAACTGAACATGAATGTTAATGGAAGCCATCAAAAGATGCACCTGTGCGAACGGTGCTATAGAGAAATCCGTCAAAGCATGAATCAGCCATCCGGTCAGGGCGGCTTCGGCGGCTCCCAGTCCCCATTTGACCAATTCTTTAATAATATGATGGGCGGCTCAGAGCAAAACGCAGGACAGGGGCAGGAACAGCAGGCTCAGTCCGGCGGCGGCCAGGGCGGCGGTCTTCTTGACGATTTAGGTAAAAATCTGTCCGACGTTGCACGTGCCGGCCTCATTGACCCAGTCATCGGCCGCGATAAAGAAGTTGAACGTGTCATTGAAACATTAAACCGCCGCAATAAAAACAATCCGGTTCTTATCGGCGAACCGGGTGTCGGTAAGACAGCGATTGCTGAAGGTCTTGCCCTCCGTATTTCGGAAGGTGATGTGCCAAACAAGCTGAAAAATAAAAGCATTTATCTGTTGGACGTAACCTCCCTCGTAGCAAATACTGGGGTACGCGGCCAGTTTGAAGAACGCATGAAGCAGCTGCTGAAGGAATTGCAGGAACGCCAGGATGTCATCGTCTTTATCGATGAAGTCCACCAAATCGTTGGCGCAGGTTCAGCAGAAGGCTCTTCTGACGCAGGCAACATTATGAAACCAGCGCTTGCCCGCGGGGAAATTCAATTAATTGGTGCAACTACACTTGCTGAATACCGCAAAATTGAAAAAGATGCAGCGCTTGAACGCCGCTTTCAGCCGGTCATGGTTAACGAACCAAACCTCGAAGACAGCGTAGCGATCCTAAAAGGCCTGCAGGCAAACTATGAAAAATTCCATCACGTTGCTTTTACCGATGAAGCACTAGAAGCCTGCGTCAATTTGTCCAATCGCTATGTACAGGACCGGTTCCTGCCGGACAAAGCGATCGACTTAATGGATGAAGCAGGCTCCAAGATAAACCTCGCCCACAGCGATGACGACAGCGAGTCCCT
Organism: Marinococcus halophilus; assembly: GCF_900166605.1. Lineage (NCBI taxonomy): Bacteria > Bacillati > Bacillota > Bacilli > Caryophanales > Bacillaceae > Marinococcus > Marinococcus halophilus. The sequence goes on along the minus strand of NZ_FVZD01000005.1, from coordinate 157,672 downwards.
GCAAAGCCGCATCGAGCAGATTGCCGCAGAAAAAGAACGTGCCACCCAGCAGGAGGATTACGAACGTGCAGCTAAGCTTCGGGATGAAGAAGCCAAGCTGCAGGAGCAGGTAAAAGAAGCTGAACAAAACGGCAAGATTCAAAAAGAAACACCAACAGTGAATGTAGAAACGATCCAGATGATCGTGGAAAATAAAACCGGCATCCCTGTTCGCCGCCTCCAGCGCGATGAACAAAAGAAAATGCGCGATCTGCCTGAACGTCTAAATGCGAATGTCATCGGCCAGGAAGAAGCTGTAAGCAAAGTTGCCCGTTCCATTCGCAGAAATCGTGCCGGCCTGCGCCGCGGCAGCCGTCCAATTGGTTCCTTCCTATTTGTCGGACCAACCGGTGTCGGTAAAACTGAGCTTTCCAAAACGCTCGCTTCTGAAATGTTTGGCGACCCTGAAGCGATGATCCGCCTCGACATGAGTGAGTATATGGAAAAACACTCGGTATCCAAGCTTATCGGTTCGCCGCCAGGATATGTCGGACACGATGAAGCCGGACAGCTTACAGAAAAAGTACGCCGGAAACCGTACAGCATTATTCTTTTGGACGAGATTGAAAAAGCGCACCCTGATGTGCAGCATATGTTCCTGCAGATCATGGAAGACGGCCGCCTGACTGACAGTCAGGGACGCACGGTCAGCTTTAAGGATACAGTCATTATTATGACTTCAAACGCCGGCTCACAAATGAAACGTGTTACGGTAGGCTTTGGAGACAAGGACCAGGTAGAGCCAAAAATCATGGAATCTCTCAGCGATTATTTCCGCCCGGAATTCCTGAACCGTTTCGACAGCATTGTAAGCTTCAAAGAACTGGCTCGTGAAGATCTGGTCACTATCGTGGATCTGATGCTTAAAGACATCTTAGAAGCAGCCAGTGAGCAGGGATTGAACGTTACCGTCTCTGATGATGCTAAACGCATGCTGGCCGATCAAGGCTACGATCCTGCCTTCGGTGCCCGCCCTCTTCGCCGGGTAATCGAAGAAAAAGTAGAAGACGGCATTGCCGATCTCATGCTTGAAGAAGAGGATGTGCAAAACATTACGATCACCGTAAATGACACTGACATTCAGGTAGCCAGTGCCCAAACATCCGCTTCCACTGAAGAGTAATTCTTATACGAGGACAAGCCCTGCGGCATTCTGCTGCAGGGCTTTTTTGCTTAAGGAAATCTACTGTGAAATGCTTCCTTGTCTTATCCTTTTCCCGAAATCACGCATCAATCAAAGCAGCTTTTTCCGGTTTTAACGCCGCTTTTCCAGAAAGGTTGATTAGATGAGGGAAAATGTACTCTGTTTTTTGTGGGCAATATTTATACTATCCACGGTTCTTTTACAGCAGCCGGCATTCAGGCTGGAGAATGGAATTTTTTCATCGTTTTATTAAGCACGGTGGCGGGCACGTATTATAAGCTCTCTCCTCTGAAATCTTAAATGTTCCACGTGGAACATTTTTTGTGTAAATATATTTCTCATCTTCCTTTTACTTTTACATCAAAAGAGCGTACAATGTAATTGATAACGATTATCACTAAAGGAGCTGGACACCTTGTCTGACTTTCAAATACATGACGTTACTATCATCGGCGGCGGACCCGCCGGCCTGTATACTGCTTTTTATTGTGGAATGCGGGCGCTTGATACTCACATTATTGAAGCACAGCCGGATTTGGGCGGAAAAATTCACGCCTATCCCGAAAAAATTGTCTGGGATGTTGGCGGCCTGCCCCCTTCCTCTGGAAAACAGCTGATGGATCAGCTGGTAGCCCAGGCAGAAACTTTCCGCCCCGCGATCACGACAAATGAAAAAATTATTCACGTAGAAAAAGACGAGGCCGGGCTTTTTCGCCTGGAGGCGGAAACAGGCGGCATTTACTATTCCCGCTCTGTCATCGTCGCTGTCGGGCACGGCATTCTTCATGCCCAAAAGCTCGACATCGAAGGCGCAGAAAAATTCGAGCTTTCCAACCTTCACTATACTGTACAGCACCTTGAGCGATTTCGTAATCAGAGGGTTATCATTTCCGGCGGCGGAAACTCTGCCGTCGACTGGGCTAATGCTCTCTGCCCGATCGCAAGCGAAGTTACAGTCGTACACCGGCGCGATGAGTTCGGCGGCCATGAGCGGCATGTCCAGGAAATGAAGGACTCCGAAGTGAACGTGCAGACTCCTTTTGCCCTTTCCGGGCTTCGCGGCAACGACGCGGGCACCGCTATCGAAAAAGTGCTGTGCACAAATCTTGATACTGACGAACGTGTAGAAAAAGAAGTGGACGCCGTCATCGTGAACCACGGTTTCCAGATGGAATTTGAGCTTCTCGAAAACCTGCAGCTGCAAACAGAAGAAAATAAAATTCTCGTAAGCGAGCGGATGGGCACAAATATCGAAGGTTTGTTTGCTGCCGGGGACATTACCAGCCACCATGGAAAGGTTCACCTAATTGCCGGAGCGTTTGTAGAAGGCGCTTCCGCTGCGAACAGCGTCAAGCAGTACCTGGAACCCGGCGCCGGGGCGAAAGCAATGGTTTCTTCCCATAACGAACGATTCGCAGAAAAAAACCAGGAAATTCAAAAAAATCTTCTTTCCAAGCAACTTTAAAAGAGTTTACCGAAAGACTGGGAGACCCGCCAGCTGCTAATTTTAATCAAAGAGGTGAAAGCGTTGCGACTCCCCCGCTCCACAGAACGTCTTTCATTTCGTTCTATGCAGCATAAAGACCACCCACTGCTGAAAAATATTTTTCAGGATAAAGACGTTATGCGCTATTACGCCGACTTAAAGTCCGAAAAAGAAATCAATGAATGGATCCATTGGAACAAAAGTCACTATCTATCATACGGGGTCGGGATGTGGATAGTGGAAGACCGGCACACTCAAAGCTTTATCGGCCAGTGCGGACTTGTGCCCGAAAGAATAGAAGGAAACATTTCTATTGAACTTGGGTACCTGCTCACCCCTGAAAACTGGGGACTGGGCTATGCTTCTGAATCAGCAGCTATGGTCCGGGATTTTGCATTCTATTCACTTGCCATCCCAAAGCTTGTTTCAGTCATCGATCCTGCCAATACGCCTTCTATTAAAGTAGCAGAAAACATCGGGATGACCTACCAGCGCCCTGTCAGGCGGTGGAACCGTTCCTTAAGCTTATATGCGGCTGAACGCTCCTAACGCAACTGTCACAATTCGTCCATTGTTCCGGCTTCCCTCTTGTGCTATGTTAACGATGTATTCTTATCGTGATTTTGCTATTAGAAAGGAAGGCCGTGCATGAATTCTCTCCAATCGCTTAGGTGGGCCGGTATTATTGAAGGAATCTCGTTTCTGCTCCTGCTCTTTATTGCCATGCCGTTAAAGTATGGAGCTGGCTTTGACATGGCTGTTACCGTTGTTGGAGCTGCCCATGGTGGATTGTTTATCTTATATGTAGCTATTGCTCTTTTTGTCTGGATCCAAAAACGCTGGCCGTTTCTGCGTATGCTCATTGCTGTTATTGTATCTGTCATTCCGTTTGGCCCGTTCGTGTTTGAACGAAGCCTCCGCCGCGAAGAAAATGACGAGCTCGAGCCTGACGCCGTTTTTTAAACCGAACCCTTTGTTCGGTTTTTTTCATGGACTGCTGAGGGTTATAGTAATTTCTTTTAAAACGTGATATAAAGAATTGAAGCTGTGAAAAATTTGCAGTTTTTACATAAACCAATTTCTGATGAACGAGGAGTCTCGATGTACATGATTGAATGGAAAAATATTTTACGCGGCATGGCCATGGGCGCCAGTGACGTTATCCCGGGCGTGAGCGGTGGCACTCTGGCATTGATACTTGGCATTTACTACCGGCTTTTGTCTGCGATCAGCCTGCTTTTTTCACGCCAGTGGAAGCAGCAGCTCGGCTTTTTAATTCCTTTGGGAGTAGGAATGGGGGCAGCTATCCTGTCGCTTGCCCATCTGCTCGAATGGCTGCTTGCCGAACATCCACAGCCAACGTTTTTCTTCTTTTTTGGGCTGATACTCGGAACGATTCCTTTTATTTTGTATAAAGTGAATTATAAAACAAATTTCAAAAAGAACCATTACGTCATTTTACTGCTCGCAGCCGTGATTGTCTTACTCTCCGGCCTTTTCCAGGGGGATGAGGAGACAGCTGTGATTGCTACCGGGAGCGCAGGAAGCTTTGCCATTTTGTTTTTCTCAGGCTGGCTTGCGAGCACAGCGATGATTCTTCCCGGCATCAGTGGTTCATTTGTGCTTGTGATTATTGGCGTTTATCAAACCGTCATTAATGCTCTGACAGAATTGAACCTGCCGGTGCTCTTCACCTTCGGCGTTGGCGTTCTTGTAGGAATAGCGATCATGAGCAAGCTATTGCGCTACATGCTGCATGCTCATACGGTGGGAACGTATGCAGTAATTACCGGCCTGCTTGTTGGTTCGCTTTATGTTATATTTCCAGGTTTAAATGACGGCGTAATTGCTTTCGTCGTAAGTCTCGTAACATTTGTTACCGGCCTCGGCCTGGCACTTTTTCTTGGCCGGATTGACCGCACAAGAGCAGTATAGTTTTTATTACAAACAGAAAAAGGCCGGCCGCGGATAAACCACCCGCAGCCGGCCCTTTTTATGCCTTTTAGGCTTTCAGCACATATATAATTAAACAAATCCAACCGGCAATAAAAGCAACTCCGCCTAAAGGAGTGACGGCCCCCAGCCAGGAAATGCCTGAAAGCGACAATGCGTACAAACTGCCTGAAAACAAAACGATACCTGCAAATAAAAGCCATCCGGACCACCCCACCAGTGCTGAACCTCCGCCGGTGTATGCTGCGACTGCACCAATAGCGATCAGCCCCAGGGAATGATACATATGGTACTGCGCGCCAGTCTGATACGTGTCAATCATACGGTCTGAAAGCCGGCCCTCCAGGCCGTGGGCTCCGAATGCCCCTATTCCTACAGCCATCGCAGCGTTCACTGCTCCTAATATCACGAGTACTTTCCAAAGCATGCCCAAATCTCCTTCTTTTTAAAAATCCAGTAAATTACCTTCCGTGGACGGAATTTCCTCTTCCTCCCCGGACGGTTCCCGGCGGGGGTTCCTTGCCGCAGTCACTCCCGAAGCAGAAGCTGGCGCCCCGGAACGAGGGGGCGATGCAACTGGCTGCTTCACTTCAGCCTCCCTTGAAGAAAGCAGAATATCGCAGTAGTTTCGAAGCGTTCTTGCATGCTCCTGCAGCGCCCGCTCGTCTCCTTTTTCCCCCTGCTCGGCGAGCTGGAGCAATTCCTCTTCCATTTTTTCAATCACGGTCTGAACAGATATCTGCATAAGCTCTGCCCTCCCTTTCTTTGCGTTCATCATAGTACAATTAGGATCCTGCCAAATTATATCATATGTGCAGCCCGCAGCCTTACGTTTCCTCTTATTGTCACGAGACGTTCGCAATTGGCTGATGCAAAAGAAATACCGGGGCGGAAAAACCGGCCCGGCAGGCAATTGCTTATTGACTGAACTCATTTTGAATTTCATGCATTTTCTGCACTTTATTTTCCCAGCATTTCGGGCTTAAGTCGACCGGGTATTCTTCCGGGTTTAACGAACGTTTGTATTCTTCCCATAAAAGCGGAAGATTTGATTGCATATAGGCCTGGATATCTGCCATGGAAGGCAGGCTGTAAACCAGCTTCCCATCTTTAAATATTGTTTCATGAAGATTCACAGCTTTGAAATTCCGGACCTTTTTGCTGATGTACGTATGCACGGGATGGAACATATGCAGTTCCTCCTGCTCGTTTGGCTCTTCCCCGGCAAGCGTAACGTAATCTCCTTCTGAGCGTTTGTTTTCAGTATTTATAATCCGATAGACGTTTTTCACACCGGGTGTAGTCATTTTCTCCAGATTACCGGATTTTTTTGCCCCAATCTTCATCGTGTCACGCATGCGGGCGTTATCGCCCTCAATGGCTACAAGCTTGTATACTGCCCCAAGAGCAGGCTGGTCATAGCCAGTAATAAGCTTTGTTCCGATGCCCCACGTATCAATCTCTGCTCCTTGGGATTTCAAATTGGTGATCGTGTACTCATCCAGATCTCCGGAAGCGATAATCTGGGTGTCGGTAAAGCCGGCTTCATCGAGCATTCGCCTCGCTTCTTTGGATAGATAGGCCAGATCCCCGCTGTCGAGACGCACGCCTTTAAAGCGGATATTTTCTCCCATTTCTTCTGCAACCTTAATTGCGTTAGGAACTCCGGAACGAAGGGTGTCGTACGTATCCACTAAGAACACGCAATCCGTATGGTGCTCAGCATACATTTTAAAAGCTTCATATTCAGTCTCGCAGGCCTGAACCATAGAATGCGCATGTGTGCCTGCTGTAGGGAGTCCGAATACCTTTCCTGCCCTGACGTTGCTCGTTACTTCAAAACCGCCGACAAAGGCTGCTCTGCTTCCCCATAAGCCGGCATCCAGCTCCTGGGCCCGCCGCAGGCCAAAATCCATCGCGCGCCCATTTCCCCCTGTCACCTGTTTAATCCGGGCTGCTTTCGTAGCGATCAGCGTTTGATAGTTCACCATGTTTAAAAGCGCCGTTTCGATTAACTGGGCTTCTCCAAGCGGCGCTTCTACTTTGAGCAGCGGCTCGTTGCCAAAGACAAGCTCGCCTTCTTTCATAGCATAAACGCTGCCGGTAAACCTGAGTTCCTCTAAATAGGAAAGAAAATCTTCTCCGTAGCCTGCTTCCCGCAAGTAGGCAAGATCCTCCTCTGTCATCCGGAAGTTTTCTAAAAAATTCACCACCCGTTCCAGCCCGGCAAATACGCCGAAGCCATTACCAAACGGAAGCTCCCGAAAGTATAGATCAAATACGGCATTACGGGTATGCATACCGCTTCGCCAATACGTTTCCACCATATTCACCTGATACAAATCCGTATGCAGCGATAAACTGTCATCTTCATAGCGTGTCATTCCAGTCCCCCTCCTAAAAAACCTGTCATTTATACTTTCCTGAGCCGTTTTTGCACTACTTGTACTTTTTCACTTCTTCTTTCCTTTGAAACCCGTTTCCATTTCCGCTTTTTTCCGGATTTATTTACATTTAAAAAAGAGTCCGCCCTAAAATTTAGGTGCGGACTCTTATACGTGTGTTTACTTCTCTACAAGCTCATAGCCATAGGCTTCGATCTTTGCGTAGTCTTCCTCATCAACCACCCAGTACTGGCCATCGTTATTGCGCACAATAACTTCCTTTTCCGATGCGTCTTCACGGGCGTTCTCAAGCTCGTCGAATTTTTTCGCCGGCACTTGAATATCTTCTACAATGATAAATGACATGAATAAAACACCTCCGTTGTTTCGAAAGTGTTCCCGTTCATTTCTTTATTCAAACAAATATAAAGAATTTTTTTGAAAAAGGGACTTTTTTATTAATACATTTCCAGCCTTCTAATTGTCAGCCGGAATTTTTGTTCCGGGCGGAGAGCACGGCTTTAATGCCGGCAATATTTAACCCCTGGTCAATAAGCTCTTTGATTTCCTGACACCGGTCAATATCATTCATCGAAAACAGGCGCTGGTTTCCTTGGTTTCGTTCCGGATCAACCAGCCCCTGCTCTTCGTAGTAACGGATTTGGCGAGCTGACAATGATGTGATTTCTTGTACCACGCTAATGGGAAAACAGGCAGCGCTACGAGGGATATTACCTTTCACCGCGCCCTCCTCCTTTTTAAATTTTTTCAGCCGGCCGTACGGGGCCGTTCATTTACGGCGGTGACTGAGATGGGCATAGACGTCTTGAAGTGTTTCGTATCCGAGCTCCTGGACTGTCTGAATGGAACGTACCCAGAGCTCGGCAGCCATAATGGCATCCCCGAGAGCATTGTGTCTTCCCTTTATAGGGACATCGTAATAGCTGCAGCAATCATCAAGCGAACGAAACTCAAAGTCCGGCGCAGCAATACTGAACACAAATGAAGTATCAAGCAGGCGGTGCTGAAGATTCGACCCCATTGTCCGGTACGTATACTTCTGCAAAAACTTTCGTTCATGACTGGCATGATGGGCTACGAGTATATCTGCCTGGGCAAATTGATAGAACTGCTCGAGAGCCTCGCTGATTGGCTGGCCGTCCGCCGCTAGCTCCTCCGCTGTTAATCCGGTAACCTCGCTTACCTCCGGGGACACAGCCTCCGGTTCACGAACAAGCGTATAAAAGGCGTCATCCCGCACCAGCCGGTTGTGTTTAATTTTAATAGCTCCCATCGACAATATCTTATCTCCGGCATCCGCATTAAAGCCCGAGGTTTCCAGGTCAAGGACGGTAACATTCAGCGAAGAAACCGATTTCTGCAGAGGCTGCTCCGCTTTTACGTCTTTTTGCAGCTGGCGCATGAAAGACTGGTGCTGGGGGTTCGTGGAGTCCAGGCCGCCAAACCGACTCGAAATACTGCGCATCCATTGGAACATTTAAAAATCACCCGACTCCATGATTTTTTTTGTATGCTGAAACAGGTGCTTTCCTTCTTTTAACGCAGACTTCAGTTCGGACTTCTGGGTTTTCGAAAGCTGCTGTACCGGCACGTAGTGAACGTCTTCATAGGCGTGCTGCTGCTCGGAAAACGAGGCCCGCAGCTCCAGCAAATTTTTAAAATGTACGTCTTTGCCCTGGACATAAGCATGCTTTTCTGACACCTGGCGGATACGTTCTATCGTGGAAGAAGCATACACTCTTTCATAAATGGCGAGCAGCCGAAGGGCATGAACATACGGGAAAAAACCTACGTCTTTTATATGCATCGAACCCGCATACGGCCCTTTCTCTTCCGGAAGAAGCTGCCTGAAAGCGTTGAGCCCCTTGTGCAGGTACGCGGTATTTTCCGATAACCGTCTTAACACGTCTTCCCGGCCGGCCTGCTCAAAGACATGCTCCTTCACTTCCTCAAGAAGCTTATCTTCTCCAAGCAGCGTTCTGGCATCGATGAAGGTGAGGAGGTGGCGGAACGGCCCCCATTCATCGGCTTCAATCCAGCCGTCCACCTGCTTTTTCCATCCTTCCACATCGTGACACCAGCGCTTATGTGAAGCCATAACCAACCCTTCGCACCGCGGATAGCCAACAATCGCCATCCCTTCCCGTATTTCCGCTCCCAGGCCGAGAAAATAATCCTGATGTTCATCGTCTCTGCCCTCGAAAACAATTCCATGGTCCTGATCACTGAATTTTGCCTGCTCCTGCCTTCCTGCGCTTCCCATAAGAAAAAAAGCAAAGTGAGCAGGAAGGTCTCCCCGCTCACTCTGGTGATGATGAACAGCAAGAGTAACCGTCTCTGAAATCCACTTATCGTGGGCTTCATTAAGCTTTACTGGCTCTCCCGCCAAATCATTCATCTTCTCTTCTTTGTCTTTTTTTATTTCTTCATAGCTCTTAAAGGAAGGTTCTGGTGAAAATCCCTGTACTTGTGAGAATGAAGAATTCGACATATTTTATGCTCCTGTTCTTTCTGAAGAATTGTCCAGAGTAGGCTGCACGTTCTCCGGATAACCGTATGCACCGTGCTCACTCATATCAAGACCCATAATTTCTTCTTCCTCCGATACGCGAAGTCCGCCGATAATCGATTTCGTAATCAAGAGTAGAATATACGAAGCAATGAAAGCGAACAACCCGCATGCTACGACACTGATAATTTGTACCCCAAGCTGGGTTAACCCGCCGCCGTAGAACAACCCGGCGCGGCCGCCATTCATCTCAGCAAGCTGTGGTGTAGCGAAGAAACCGGTAGAAATCGTTCCCCAGGCGCCGGCCATGCCGTGCACTGAAAGGGCGAAGATCGGATCGTCGATGTTGCGTTTTTCAAAGAAACGAACGCTGAAGAAGCAGAGCATACCGCCAATTGCACCGATAACCACAGATGCCCATGGTGCTACAAATGCGCAGGAAGCGGTAATTGCTACCAGCCCTGCAAGTGCTCCATTGAGCATGCTTGGTACGTCTGCTTTCCCAAGTACCGCCCAGGCAATCAAAAGCGCTGCAAAAGCACCTGCTGCAGCTGCAAGCTGCGTGTTCATAGAAACGTAACCAAAGAATCCGTCCGCTACCCCAAATGTACTGGCACCGTTAAAGCCGAACCAGCCGACCCACAGCAGAAGTACACCTAAGGCAGTAAATACCTGGTTGTGGCCTGGAAGGTTGTTAACTGAGCCATCTTTATTATATTTCCCAATCCGCGGCTTAAGTAAAATTGTTGCCGCAAGAGCACCCATTGCACCAGTGAGGTGGACTACCGTGGAACCGGCAAAGTCCTGTTTGCCAAGACCGGAGATCCAGCCGCCGCCCCAGATCCAGTGTGCTACGATTGGGTATACAATAGCAGAGAATAAAATAGCGAATACTACGTAAGCAGCAAGCTTGGCACGTTCAGCGAATCCGCCGAAAGCAATCGTAAGGGCAATCGCTGCAAACGCCAGCTGGAAGATAAAGTCGACGGCAGGCGTTAAACCGTCTGCAGTGCTTGCATCTCCGTAAAAGAAGTTCGAAAGCCCAATGATACCACCGACATCGTTGCCGTAAATAAAACCGTACCCGACAGCCCAGAAGACAAGTGAGGAAATTCCCAGTGTGAAGATTGTTTTTCCTGCAATATGACCCGCGTTTTTCATCCGGGTCGAACCTGCTTCCAATAGAATAAATCCACCCTGCATAAGAATAACTAAAATAAATCCAATCATAACCCAAAGGTTATCAAGCAATACTATCGGATCCACGTTTTTTCCCCCTCTGTTATTATCGTGCAAGATTCATGTGAACTTAGTTAACATCTTGCGTTAAATAGTATTTTACCGTTTAAATTTTCAGAATCTAGTATTGTGTAAGATAATCTCACACAAAAATATTGCCCTGATTATTTAAAAATTCGAAAAACCAGTGATACATAAGGAGTTCAAAAGGTTTGCTTTTTACGAAATAATTTTATTTCTATTATCATTGAAGCGTTATCGTAAAAAGCCAGCTCTTTTTAACATTTTCGCCTCCAAAGACAACAAAAAAAGACGATAAAATTAAATATCGTCCCAGCTGTTTATATCTATTTGTTTCAGCTATGCAGACTGCTTCTGGATCAGTTTCTGCAGCAGACGTACAAAAAACGGCAGGCAGATAAATAACACAAGCACTCTTATAATGTGAAGGCTCGACACAAGAGTAGGCTCAAGGTCTAACGCAATCGCTGTGCTGCTCATCTCCGCTGCCCCTGCCGGTACTGTACTGAGCAGACTCGTTACGTACGGCAGGCCGGTCGCAGCGTGAAACATCAGAGCAAGCAGCAGACTGAAAACAAAGTAAAAAGTCAGAAGTACCGCACTTGGCCGCCCGATTTCTTTTAATTTGTAAAATGTCGGGCGGTCAAAGCGGATACCAACCATCGCACCGAGCAGAGCCTGTCCGGCTCCGCCAATAACAGACGGCAGCCCATGGTCTGTGGTCACCACCCAGTGGCCGGCCACAAACCCGATAACCAAACCGTAAAACAGTGTTCCCGCCGGCACTTTATACAAATAATACAGCAGGACTGTCACTGCAACGCAAATGCCAAACACTCCCATTACTACTGGAGAAACTTCGGACACTGCCGGTCCGGCATTTCCCATCGAACCAATGTCTGCCGGGGTCGTAAGACCAATAAAAATTGGTATTGTTAACACAAACAGCGTTATACGCGTAGTGTGAAAGGCAGCAACCATCCGGTTATCAGCTCCGTAATCACTGCTTAAGCCGATCACCTCCGAAGCCCCTCCCGGCACACAGCAAAAATAAGCCGTCAGCGGATCCAGGTCCGTCCAACGGTTCATCAGCCATCCAAGCCCGACACCAAGCGCCATCGTTAAGCTGAGCGTAAGAATCAGCGGAAAAATGTACTGCCCTAGAAGGGCAAAGATGCCGGGCTCCATCATAAAACCAATGTTGCATCCAATCAGGGCAAGGACGGTGCGGAACGGCCAGCCATCAAAGACGAGCCGTCTATATGCCATGCCGCAGGTAACTCCTATGACAAGCCCGCCGAGCAGCCATCCTGCCGGAATCTGTAAGTAGGAGAACAAGCTGCCTGTGAATATGGCAGCTGCCAATAAAAGTAGTTTTGTTCCCTTCATCATGATGCCTTCTTTCCTCATTCATCCATATCGGTTACTATTATAGCACCCTGGTGCAATTGAAAAACCTTCCTGCTATTTCCTGCATTAATTGCATTTTGTTCACAGCAGAGGAGTTTAAACGGAAAATACGAAGGTTATACGGAAAGTATCATTCACTCTAAAGGAGGAAACATATGACAGCCGGCATTTATAATATCGAGGCCGTCGAGGCTGACGGCACGGAAAAAACGCTAAGTGAGTACCAGGGAGATGTACTTTTAATCGTCAATACCGCTTCAGAATGTGGATTCACTCCGCAGTATGAGGAACTGGAGGAGCTGTACCAACGCTACAAAAATCGGGGCTTTCAGGTACTGGGCTTTCCTTCAAACGATTTTGGCGGCCAGGAACCAGACACTATTGAAAACATCACGGAGTTTTGTGAAACCAACTACGGAGTCAGCTTTGACATTTTTGACAAAACCCATGCCAAAGGAAATGAAAAGCATCCATTGTTTGCCTGGCTTCTGGACCAGACTGCCCCCGGCCGCGAGATCGAATGGAATTTTGAAAAGTTTCTTGTTTCCCGCCGCGGCGAAGTTTTAGGCAGCTTCAAAAGCAGCACCAGGCCTACTGATCCGCAAATAACAAGTATGATCGAAACCGGGCTTGAACAGTCTTAAAAATTTCACATAAAAAAACAGCCGGCATCACGAATGTGCCGGCTGTTTTACTGCGTTATTTTGTCGTTGATGCATAATCGAATTCATCCGGGTGCATCCCGTAACGGGCGTTTTCGTTCATGCCGTTAATGGTGTCCATATCTTTCGTATCGAGTTCAAAATCGAAGACCTCCGCATTGGAGCGGATCCGTTCGGCTGTTACTGATTTAGGAATAGACACAACGTTGTGCTGGAGTGCCCAGCGTACGAGAACCTGTGCCGGCGTTTTGCCGTGCTTGTCAGCAATTTCTTTCACAGCATCGTGTTCGAGAAGGTCGCCCTTGCCAAGCGGTCTCCATCCTTCAAGTTGAATGTCATGGTTTTGGCAATATTCCAGCAGCGCTTTTTGGAACAGGCGCGGATGGAACTCTACCTGGTTAACCATCGGTGTGATTTCCGCTGTTTTTAGCAGCTCTTCGAGGTGCTGGTCCGTAAAGTTACTGACGCCTATGGCGCGCACCTTGCCATCTTTATACAGCTTTTCGAGCGCTCCCCAGGTTTCTTTAAACATTCCGGGCACCGGCCAGTGGATTAAATAAAGATCCACTACATCGACACCGAGTTTTTTACGGGAACGCTCAAAGGCTTCCAGCGCTTCGTCGAAGCCATGTTCGTTGTTCCAGAGCTTTGTGGTAATAAATAATTCATTACGCGGCACTCCACTTTCCTGAATCGCTTCTCCGACACTTTCTTCGTTGTCGTAAAAGGATGCAGTGTCAATAGAGCGGTAGCCTGTCTGCAGGGCTGTTAACACAGCATTTTTCACCTCATCGCCCTTTTCTGCCTGGTAGACACCAAGGCCGAGCCAAGGCATTTTTACTCCGTTTGCTAACGTTGTTGCAGATGTTTGGATACTCATGTCTGATCTTCCTCCTCTGTTGGAATACACCAGTCAATCTCCGGCCGCCCGGCTTCTTTTAAAAACTGATTTGTTTTTGAAAATGGACGGCTGCCGAAAAATCCCTTGTTTGCGGAAAACGGACTCGGATGTGGTGATTTAATGACTAAATGGTGCTCATTAGTAATAAGTTCTTCTTTCGCCTGAGCATGGCGCCCCCACAAAATAAATACAACAGGATACTCTTTTTCATTCGTCAGCCGGATAACTTCATTCGTGAAGTCTTCCCACCCTTTTCCTTTGTGCGAATTTGCTTCCCCTTTTCGCACCGTAAGTACTGTGTTTAGCAGAAGCACTCCCTGCTTTGCCCAGGAAACCAAAGACCCATGCCGGGGCCTTTCACATCCCAGATCTTCTTCAAGCTCTGCGTGAATATTTTTTAGCGATGGCGGAATAGAGACCTCCGGATTCACTGAAAAACTTAACCCATGAGCCTGGTTTGGCCCATGATAAGGGTCCTGGCCGAGTATAACTACTTTAGTATTTTCATAGCCAGTGTAATGCAGCGCATTAAAGATGTCGTGCATATCAGGATAGACGGCATGCTCCTGATATTCCTTTTTTAAAAATTCCCGCAGCTCCTGATAGTATTCTTTGTCGAACTCTTTCTTGAGTACAGGATCCCAGTCATTCTGCAGAATTTCCATCACGGCGTCGACTCCTTCATCAGCTGACTTCTTTTACTGTCCATCCTAAATCATTAATATCCTTTTTTTCGACAGATCAAACGTAGCCCGACCCAGAATTGTCAATAGAAAGCCACTCCTATCCATTGTTTTTGCTTTACGGGCGCGTTACGATAAAAGAACATGAATGTGAGACAGGAAAGTGAAGGAGCGGCAGGCCATGAACGATACTCATACAGAAGCAAGACAGCCAAGCAGCATTAAAGCCATTATTTCGTTAGTACTTGGTTTTGATGCATTTATTTTTCTTGTAATTCTTTTTCCTTTCAGCCTAATTTTTGGCATTATCGGTTTGTGGACCGGCCTCAAAGCATTGAAGGATATTAAGAACCATCATTACCGAGGCAGAAAAGCGGCCTGGGCCGGAGTGATTTTCAGCTTAATTGGAATGGTGACAGGAGCCATTATTACGTTAAATGTATTTGTGCTATGAGAAAAGGCCGGCGGTTTCAGATGTGTATATTCTGATAGCGCCGGCCTTTTTTGCATAAAAAAAGAAGCACCTGGCAAATAAATGTTTGTTTATCCTCTGCTAAAACAGTACTATATAACCACTAAATACATTTTACAGAGAGGTATACGAATAAAAAGTTTGCCCTTTCCGTAGGTCTTGTTTCTTTACTCTCATTGTCAGCCTGCAGCACTTCCGCAAATTCTGAAGCTGCTGGAGGGATCTTCTGCGAAAGAAGAACTGCAGGAAGAAACGGCAGAAACTTTCCTTGAACCCAGCAAAGAGACAGAAGCTACACCAACGTTATTGCTTCTATTACGGAAAGCGACGCAGACGACCGCCTATCAAAACTTATCAGAGCTTTCCATCCAATACCGGTTCGAAAGAAACACTGCTGCAACATGCTTATGACACCGGAAATACATCTTTGTTATAGTCGAATTCGCATATGAAGAACAATTAAGTGGCTACAATGATTAAAACTCACTCAAGCGCATACTCCTTCAAGAATAAGCGCTTTTTGCATAGCTTTTATTTATGATACGGACTTCCTGCGTTAATCTGTACAGCCCGGTAAATCTGTTCTGTAAGCATCAAGCGTATTAATTGGTGCGGAAAAGTCAATTTGGAGAATGACCATTTAAAATCAGCCCGTTTTAATACTTCTTCAGAAAGACCGAGCGATCCCCCTATAACAAAAATGATAGTACTGGTTCCCTGTACAGCTGATTCGTGAAAGGTTGCAGCCAGTTGTTCAGAAGAAATCATTCTGCCTTCCGGCTCAAGAGCGATCACATACCCACGTTCGGGAACCTTTTTGAGAATACGTGCCCCTTCTGTCTCCTTCACCTGCTCCTTCTCCTTCTCGCTTGCCTGTTCCGGTGTTTTTTCATCCTTTACTTCCACAATTTCCACTGAGCCTTGTTTCGTCAGTCTTTTTCTATACTCAGCGATTCCTTCATTGATAAATGCTTCTTTGCATTTGCCGACAGCAATGATTAATATATTCACAGGTACTCCTCCAAAGTCTTAATTTTCCACAGAAATTGTCCACATATTCACAAGTGAACGACCTTAAATTGACACGGTAAATACTGATCTTTTTGTAAAATACTCACAGACTGTGGATATTTTTTAGTGTTTATCCACAATTTTATACACACCCGGAGCTTTTTCTCTACCGTTTTCCACGGCATCATCCAACGCTTCTTCTAAGCGTTCTTCACAGCAGTATACCAAGGGGTTCCGTTGTTTCGCTTACCGATTTTTTCAGCATCCATTGTAGCACAAATTCTTTTTCCAGCCATCGCCCTCCCTATTTATCCACAAAAAAAGACCTTCGTTAAAAGGTCTTTAAATAATTTATTCACCTGTGGATGCAGTTTGGGTTAATTCTATCTCTGTAGTCTGCTTCTCTCCGTCCCGGTAATACGTTATAGTAACCGTATCCCCAATCTCAGCACTATTATACAGATACTCCCGGAGATCGCTGCCTCCCTGCACTTCTTCACCATCAATTTGCGTAATCACGTCGTTTTGCTCAAGGCCTGCCTCCTGGGCATCAGAATTTGGCTGTACCTGAGTCACATATACTCCGTGATCCACGTCTTCCGGAAGCCCTAATTCTTCCGTCCAGTTATAGCTTGACAGCTCAGAAATAGATTGAATGGCTACTCCCAGCTGCGGGCGTTCTACTTCACCGTCTTCTTCTAAATCCTCAATGATCGGCACAGCTACCGACGTCGGGATTGAAAAGCCGATTCCTTCCACGGAAGATTGTGCAATTTTCATCGAATTAATTCCGATTACCTGGCCGGCACTATTAACCAGAGGGCCTCCGCTGTTACCTGGGTTAATCGCAGCGTCTGTCTGCATAACGTCTGCTTCCCAGTCATTCTGGCCGTCCCCGTTGTAATCGACAGGGATACTTCGGTCTTTTGCGCTGATAATCCCTTCAGTTACCGTCCGTGTTAAATCTGTACCGAGCGGGTTCCCGATAGCGATAGCCTGGTCGCCAACCTGCACATCCTCGGAGCTGCCAAAGTCCGCGACGGTATTTATTTTTTCGCCGTCTACTTTTAACACAGCCAGATCAGTATAAGGATCGGTGCCGACAATTTCTGCTTCCAGCCGGGTATCATCCGCTAAGCTGATTTCTACAGAATTGGCTCCTTCCACTACATGATTGTTGGTAACAATAAATGCCGAGCCGTTTTCTTTTTTATAAATGACACCAGAGCCGGTTCCCTGTTCCACAGAGCCATCTTCCTGCCCCTCACTTCCCTGGCTGCCTTGAACGCCGGCGTTTTGTGCCTGTACCTGGTTAAATACTCCAACTACAGCTCCGGAGACTTTATCCGCTGCTGCTGTCACCGTACCGGAATCAGCGCTTACTTCCTCCGTGGAAACATTGGACCCGGAGCTGTCGTTTGAAAGATCAGCCGTCCCATCAACCGTTTCCGTGTTTTCCCCTGAAACTGAATCATATATAAAAGGTGCTGATACTGTCATTACCCCTGCACCGATAATGGCCCCCACAAAGCCTGCGATACCTACATTTCTGCGACTTCTTTTTTGTTTATGGCTTTCTTTTCTTGCATGATCATCATAATAACCCATATTCCGACACTTCCTTTTCCATAAGATACCGGGACTTCTTCCAGTGCTTTTGATGCAGGTTGAAACAAGAGCCCTTTATCATACCCGTCTCGGGTGCCGGGATGTATATTTATTGTACGAAGAAAAAGCAAGCTCCGTCTAGTAAAAGGGCGTGCTTTTGATAATTTTTTACGTTTATAAAAAATACCCGGCAGGTGTACTACATGTCTTAGGTTAGAGGGTATGCAGGCTGGTGGGAACAAACGGATCCGTATCGTAAAGGTGAAACGTATGGCCTATCCCTGTTTCCTCTTCCTCAAGTACCTGCTGCACCGTCATTCGTGCCAGGTCTTTCATATTATTATCCCGACTTAAGTGAGCAAGATAAATTCTACTCGTCCGGTCACCGACAACATCAGCGAGTGCATAGGCGGAGTCTTCATTCGATACGTGGCCGGAATCACCAAGGATACGTTTTTTAACATTCCACGGATAGTGGCCCATGCGCAGCAGATTAATATCATGATTTGACTCAAAAATGTACGCATCGGCATTTTTTACCGTGCCTTTGATCTGGTCGCTGACATACCCCATGTCTGTGGCAAGCGCCAACTTTTTACCTTCATGATGGAAAACAAAAAACATTGGATCCACAGCATCATGCGATACATGGAACGGTTCGAGCTCAATGTTTCCGAACAACGCCGGCTGATTCCGTTCAAGATGAAATTTTTGTTCGAGAGGCACCTTGCCGATCAGCCCTTCCATGGCCTGCCAGGTTTTTGGGTTGGCATAAACCGGCAGCTGGTATTTTCGGCTTAATACTCCCGCACTTTTAATATGGTCGCTGTGTTCATGCGTGATAATCAAGGCATCCAGTGCCGCTGGATCAACGCCGATGGCACATAAATTCTCCACTATTTTTTTGCCGCTCAAGCCTGCATCAATCAACAAACGCTGCTTTCCGGTCTGTACGTATATGGCATTACCTGTACTGCCGCTGGCAAGTACGCTGAACTGCAATGTCATTCTATCCTCCTGCTTTCTCTATTCACCGGCCGGTGCTTCTTCCCCGTTTTCTGCCGGTCCATTCTCTTCCGCATTTTCCTCAGAGCCGGTGCCGTTCTCAGGCACTTCCGGCTCGACCATAACGTCTTCTTCGCCGTTATTCTCCATAACCTGATCCCATGACTGGACACGCTGAGTTCTTGCGTTCACCAGGTACCTGGATTCTCCATTTACTTCTACAATATACATGGGTGTATATAAATAAACGTTTTCCCCCTGTGGTGTCACCTGGTTAAAGTAACCGACGCTCACATCGGTCACCGTATCGTTAGTCTGCAAAATACCGTTACTTGGGTTCCCCAGGGCTTCGATAGCATCCTCTGGGGGAATTGTACTATCGGCAGGAGTGGCGTCGAGCTCAAAATATGACTGGCGGAAGCCGACAATCTCGTTTTGGTCGTTAAACACCAGTTCAAGCTGAGCAGACGTCTCCGGCTTATATATTTGTTTATTGTCAAATGTCTGGTAGTAATACTGCCTGTTTAACTCTTCATCCATCTGGCCCTGCTCATAGTCTTCCGCTCTCCAGACATAATTGTTTAAAAAGGCAGCCAAATCTTCGTTCCGGTTATCCTCAGATATTTCTACCGGCTCCTCGAGGGTAGCGCTCATTCCAATCAATCGTTCGTTTGATATATACGTAATATCGTTGATGTTTGAATTACCCTCTACTTTCTGGGAGCGGTTGCCGCTTTCAAAATCCATGTAGCTCGCTTCGAGGTGAAGCTGTTCAATCCGCTCCGGAAGCTCCTCTTCCTCGTAACCATAAAGCCGCTGTTCCGATTCTTCTCCGCTCGTTTGAGAGGCGGAGCTTTGCTGGTAGTTGGTCTGCTGTTCTAAATAGCTAGAGAGCAAAAACGTATTAAGAAGCAGGAAAACAATAATAAAAATGGTCTTTGTTCTTGCCCAGTCCATCTTATTCTCCTCCTTCTCCGTTGTCGTCTCCATTAAAGTCCACAGGAGACCAGCTGCCGTCGCAGCGGACAAACCATCCGGGCTCCAAGTCATAATAGCCGGAATTCTCCCCGTTCCTTGAAATGCTGTATCCAATTTGGATATCTTCGATCAGGGAGGAACTGCACTGCTCCTGGACCGCGTTAAGCGTTTCTTCCCCAGTGGGAAGATCGGTGGAAACACCAGCGTCCCCGGTTCTGACCGGATTGTTTTCTAAATCAAACAGCGGGCGCGAGTATCCACTCGTCTGCGTTCCCACGTTAGACACCTGAATGGAAGCAAAGTCACTGCCGTTGGAATCACGAAAAACAGGCAGCCCCCCTTTATTCATCCTGAATGTAACTGTCGTTTCCCCGTCCAGGGTATTAGAATCATAATACTGGTAATCATCCGACCAGCCGGCGTGATTATTTACAAATTCAAATGATGAAACCAGGCTGCTCGTGTTATTTCCCTCTGTCTGTTCGGAGTAGGTCGGATTAGCGTAGCGAAGATAATCGCCGGCGTTGTTAATCCGCAGCTCTCTCGTGCCGTCTGTAATAACCTCTGATGAGTCATAGTTATACGTCTGGAGGTTTTGGCCATTTCCTTCCGGCAGCAATACCTGCTGAAAGCTGTCGGCTGACAGACTAGTTGAAGCGTAGGTATAGTTCGTACGGGAGCCGGGATTCTCAGGAATATAAATATGCTTTTCATACCCTTCCTCATCAGTGCTGTATGTGAGCATGCTTTCGTGCTCTGTGAGATACCGTTCGTACTCTACATCGTTTTTATCAAGGCTTGTATTGCTGTTTACAACGACACCTTCACTATAGGAAACAAATGCAGCGTTCAGTTCTTCGCTTCCAGGTGAAGCTGTTAATATAATACGGTCAATTGAGCCGTCCAGGATGCTGGAGGCTTCCTCGCTTTCATCTTCAAAGCTGAACAACTCGTTTACCATCGACCACGACACCGGTGACGGAAATACAAACTCCGTGGAGTACTCCGCTGAGGAAGCGTTTTGATACAGTTCATCATGATCGAGATCGGTTGCTGTTGTTTCTGTAATACTCGCTTCCTCAAGCTGCCGGAAGGCTTTATCCAGATCGGTTGAAGCCTGGTCCTCTGTCATGAGAACATTTCTTCCGTTTGAACGCACGACTGCCTGATTCGGGCGGATGACTTCTCCTGCTTCCCGGGTCTCTGCTATTTCCGTCGTTTCCTGTACGCTTTCAGAGGAATTGACATTATCATATTCGGGCTGAAACGACCAATTCTGCCAGGTAAGAAGCAGACTTCCCAGCACTAGAATCGTCAACACCCAGGATTTAATGGTTTCTTTCATGATCCAGCCTCCGCTTTATTAATTACTGAATAAGGCAGCGTAATTAATATAGTGGTTCCTTTTTTCCATTCACTGTCAGCCGCAATTCTTCCACCATGTGCATGGATAAATTCTTTGGCGATCGCAAGCCCCAGGCCGGTACCGCCAAGATTTCTCGCTCTTGCTTTATCCACCCGGTAAAAGCGATCAAAAATACGGTGCTGGCTTTCTTTTGGAATTCCAACGCCCTGGTCGCTGATTTCAACATCTACAGCGTCGGCACGCGTAAACATCTGCACACTGATCTCTCCGCCATCCGGTGAGTATTTCACGGCATTCGAAAGCACATTATCAAATACTTGATAAATTCTGTCTTTGTCCATGTCTACATATACCGGGTAGGAGGGGACCTCTTTATAGAAAGCAATGTTTTTATCTTTATTAATCATTTCAAAACGTTCAATGACCTGGTTTATCATTTCAGACAGATCCACTGTAAAAAACTCCAGGCTGATTTCGTCACTATCCATCCGTGAAAGCTGAAGCAGATCATTCACGAGCCGGATCATTCTGTCCGTTTCATTCTGGGTTACCTGTAAAAACCGGGGCCCAAGATTTTCGTCCTGCATCGCTCCGTCTTCCAGGGCTTCCATGTAGCTTTTCAGCGTAGTCAGCGGAGTTCTTAATTCATGGGAGACGTTCGATACAAATTCCCGGCGCTCTCTTTCGATTTTTTCCTGCTCCGTGACATCATGAAGCACTGTAATCAGCCCGGTCACCGGCCCGTCTTCGTTCCGTACGATCGAAAAGTTTGCCTGCAGCAGAAAATCCTGTTCCTCGCTGCTGAAATCAAGCATAATCGCTTCATTATAATCGTACAGATCACTCGACGTTAACGTCTCTGACAGGTGCAGCGCCTCCGTAATGTACGTGCCTTCCATTTCATCGCTGTTTTTGTTCAACAGCTGCTCGGCACGCTTGTTCATCAAAATAATACGGCCAAGTTCGTCAGTAGCTATAACGCCATCCGTCATATGGGTCAACACCGAGCTTAATTTCTTTCGCTCGTCTTCGGTGCTTGCCTGGCTTTCTTTTAATTTCAGCGTCAGCTGGTTAAAGGAATGGGCCAACTGCCCAATCTCATCGTTACCATACACACGAACTCTGCGGGAAAAGTCTCCCTCTCCCATAATTTTCGCCTGGCGCTGCATATCTGCGATTGGGCGCGTAATTGTGCGCGCAAGCAGAATTCCAAGGATGGCATTTAAAATCAGCACGATAATGCTTGCTGCAATCAAGATACTGCTAATATCGTTTACCAGGCTGTATACGCTCGACATGTCAGAACGCACATACAATACGCCCAGAATTTCCCCATCCTCTTCGATCGGCCGCACAATTAAGCTGACCCTGTGGCCGCTCTCGGCATCCCAGCGTACTTCCTCCAGCGTATTTCCTAATAACGCCCGCTGCACAAGGTCATCGTTCGATTGATTATTGACGATATCCTGCTCATTTATATTCGACGTACCTAAAATAATTTGATTAGAGCCGATGACCCTTGCTTCCGGACTCGAGTGGCCGGGATCATTGTTGGCTCCTGAGTTGGCAAATTGGCTTAATAAACTGTCGATATCTTCCTGAACCGTATTATCGTCTTCTCCCCGACTCTGTGTCAGTTCCTCCTGCACATTATACTCCAGAAGATCTGTCTGCTCGGCGAGCGTATCATTAAAATTCTCTACGAGCGTATCTTCAAGCGCGCTCGTAAAGAATACGGTAATGAACTGCATCGCTACAAAAATCAGCAGCACGAAGATCAAAATGAGTTTAAAATGAATCGATTTGAAAAAATCGATAATCTTCATACCTTACTTCTCCTGTTCTGGATGTTTTAAGTAGTAACCTACCCCACGTCTTGTCACAATCCATTCAGGGAAGCTCGGATTGTCTTCTACTTTCTCTCTCAGACGGCGTACCGTTACGTCCACGGTACGTACGTCCCCAAAGTAATCGTAGCCCCACACCGCCTGAAGAAGATGCTCTCTCGTCATCACCTGGCCGATGTGGCGGGCAAGATATAGCACCAACTCAAATTCACGGTGCGTAAGATCCATCGGGTCCCCGCGTTTTGTTACCAAATACGCATCCGGATCTACTAGAAGGTCGCCGATTTTTATAGCGTTCTGGGGCTCCGTACTTCCTTCTTCCGCTGCCGGCTGTTTCCTGCGGAGATTGGCTTTCACTCTGGCCAGAAGCTCCCGGTTGCTGAACGGCTTTGTTACATAATCATCTGCTCCAAGCTCCAGGCCGAGAACCTTATCGATTTCCCCGTCTTTGGCGGTTAACATAATAATCGGCATATCAAACCGTTTTCGGACTTCTCTGCATACTTCCATGCCATCCTTGTTTGGAAGCATGACGTCGAGAAGAATAAGGTCAGGACCGAAATTGTCCACCTTTTCTAGTGCTTCATCACCATCGTAAGCACAAACGACCTGAAACCCTTCTTTTTGAAGATTAAACTCCAATATATCAGCAATTGGCTGTTCATCATCGACTACTAATATTTTCTCGTCCATGTTCCCACCGCTCCATTCCTCAAATGTGAAAAGGCATAAATTCACTCATCTATGTGTAGTAACACTCAGCACGGGCATGCCTTTTTATGTTTATTGCAAAATATTTAAGCGGATTACAATACTCTTTCATATTGTAACATAGCTCTTTATCTCTTCCTATCGAGGCCCGGAGCCTGTGAAAAAAGCGCCTGGACGTTGAAGTCCAGGCGCTGGTTATCTTATAAAATGGTGGCTCGAGACGGAATCGAACCGCCGACACGAGGATTTTCAGTCCACTGCTCTACCGACTGAGCTATCGAGCCATAATAAAAGAGTATTTCTGCTTGAATGCTTGTCTTGCCTTTAGACTAATTGTCCTTATCCTCATTCTTTGCTTATTCGATGAAGCAATTAGGGACGGACAACTCGCAGAACATTCGGAGAAGTAATGCTTGTTGTTCTACTGACCGAGCCGCCTTAAAATTTGCAAATCAGAAAATTAAAATGGCGGGCCTGACGGGATTTGAACCCGCGATCTCCTGCGTGACAGGCAGGCATGTTAACCACTACACCACAGGCCCTTTTAAAAAGAATACACCGTGAATCTTTTCGTCTGTTCCATTTCTTTTTGCTAAAGAAAATGGTGACCCGTACGGGATTCGAACCCGTGTTACCGCCGTGAAAGGGCGGTGTCTTAACCACTTGACCAACGGGCCTTTCATGGTGAGCCATGGAGGATTCGAACCTCCGACCCTCTGATTAAAAGTCAGATGCTCTACCAACTGAGCTAATGGCTCTTGATACGAAGAAATTGTCGCTGTGGATAACGACAACATGAGTAATATTATCACGTCACAGTATCAATTTCAACTAGTTTTATATGAAAAAAATGATTCTTGGAAAAAAGCATCCGCCTCTGTGGCAGATGCTTAGTGATTTTTATTGAATCGCCCATACACCGCGGACCATATTTGTCTGATTCCGATCCGGGCCTACGGAGAAAATGCTGATAGGAATGTTGGTCAGCTGGGAGATACGTTCAATGTAGTGACGGGCGTTTACTGGAAGGTCCCCGAGCGAAGAAGCACCGGTGATGTCTTCTGTCCAGCCGGGCAGTTCTTCATAAATCGGCTCGCACTCGGCAAGTACTTTAAGACTCGCAGGGAATTCTTCCATAATCTCTCCCCGATACTTGTAGGCTTTACATATTTTCAATGTTTCAATACCGGTCAAAACATCAATGGAATTTAAGGATAAATCGGTAATACCGCTCACTCTGCGCGCATGGCGTACGACAACGCTGTCGAACCAGCCAACTCGGCGGGGCCGGCCGGTAGTAGTTCCGTATTCGTTTCCAACTTCACGAATCTGCTCTCCGGTTTCGTCGGAAAGCTCTGTTGGAAACGGCCCGTCGCCCACACGGGTTGTATATGCTTTAGAAACACCCACCACATGCTGAATTTTGGACGGTCCTACCCCGGAGCCAATAGTTACGCCGCCGGCAATAGGATTCGAAGACGTTACAAATGGATATGTGCCCTGGTCAATATCAAGCATGACACCCTGCGCGCCTTCAAACAGTACACGGCGGCCTTTATCGATCGCTTCATTCAATTCTACCGAGGTATCACATACGTACTTCGCAAAAAACTGGCCGTAGTCGTAGTATTCATCCAAAATATCTTCAAGTTCAAATCCTTCTGCGTCATACATTCTTTCCAGCAGGCGATTCTTTTCTTTTAAATTCCGTGACAGCTTTTCCCGGAATTCATCTTTGTCCAGAAGGTCCGCAATACGGATGCCGACACGCGCCGCCTTATCCATATACGCCGGGCCGATGCCTTTTCGGGTCGTTCCAATTTTATTTGTGCCTTTGCTGTCTTCTTCCACAGCATCGAGACGCAGGTGATACGGTAGAATAACGTGCGCCCGGTTGCTGATACGCAGATTGCTTGTATCCACCCCGCGCTCATGAAGATATTCCAGCTCTTCGACAAGCGCTTTCGGGTCGATAACCATGCCGTTTCCAATGACACACGTCTTGTCATCATAAAAAATTCCGGACGGAATTAAATGAAGTTTGTATTTAGTTCCCCCGAACACAATCGTATGACCCGCGTTATTTCCACCCTGGTAACGAGCCACAACCTCTGCATTTTCTGATAAGTAATCCGTCACTTTTCCTTTTCCTTCGTCTCCCCACTGAGTTCCTACAATTACTATTGACGACACAGCGTCCACCTCCACAATCTCTCCTGCCGGCACCTTAGGCATGTTTTTTCTTTGCTTATTCGATAACGTTCAGTTGGCTTCATTTAAAACTTTCATATGAATTCCACTCTGGAGAAAATCCCTTAGATAGTCTATCAACCACGGCTGACAAAGTCAATAAAACACGAACGTTAAAAGTTTTATTAGCTTAATTTGTTCGTTTATGTAAAAAGCCCGAAGCTTAAGCTCCGGGCGGGATTTGATTATCGTCATGTCGCCGGTCCAAATTAACGAATTTATTGTATTCCTTAATAAAAGCAAGCTCTGCCGTACCGACCGGGCCATTACGTTGTTTGGCGATAATAATTTCAATAATATTTTGGTTTTCAGATTCCTGGTCATAGTAATCATCACGGTACAAAAACGATACGATATCTGCGTCCTGCTCGATACTTCCAGATTCCCTCAGGTCAGACATCATCGGGCGTTTATCCTGCCTGGACTCTACTCCGCGGGAAAGTTGGGACAGCGCAATCACTGGCACATTGAGTTCACGGGCAAGAGCTTTTAAATTACGGGAAATTTCCGAGACTTCCTGCTGGCGGCTTTCTCCGCCCCTGCTGCTTCCCTGGATCAACTGCAGATAATCAATCAAAATCATGCCAATACCCCGTTCCTGCTTCAAACGAAGGCATTTTGCGCGTATGTCGTTTACCCGGATGCCCGGGGAATCATCAATAAAAATGCCAGCCGAAGATAAGCTTCCCATCGCCATCGTCAGCTTTTCCCAGTCCTCTTCCTGCAAAGCACCGGTACGAAGACGATTGGCGTCAATATTTCCTTCCGCACAGAGCATACGCTGCACAAGTTGGGCAGCACCCATCTCCAGGCTGAATATTGCTACGTTTTCTTCAGACTTTGTCGCAATGTTCTGGGCGATATTTAAGGCAAAAGCTGTTTTCCCCATCGAAGGCCTGGCAGCTACAATAACTAAGTCACTGCGCTGAAAACCGGCTGTCATATGGTCAAGTTCGGCAAAGCCGCTTGCGATTCCGGTGACATCATTTTCCCGGTTTTGCAGCATTTCAATATTGTCATATGTTTCAATGAGTACGTCTTTAATAGAAACAAAGGCCGAGGACCGGCGTTCCTGTGATACTTCCATAATGGTTTTTTCAGCTTCATTAAGTACTTCCTCTACATCGTGTTCTCCGCTGTAGCCTTCATTTACTATGTTGGTTGCTGCCCTTATCAGCCGCCGAAGCAGGGATTTGCTGTATACACCCTGGCTGTAATATCCAACGTTTGCTGCTGTCGGTACAGCATTTGCCAGATCGGTCAGATACGACAGGCCGCCGATTTCTTCAAGTGCCTGCTTTGTCTGCAGTTCCGTGCTGACTGTAATAAGGTCGACCGGTTCTCCCCGTTCAGACAGCTCAATCATCGTATTAAAAATACGCTGGTGCGACTGGCGATAGAAGTCTTCCGGCATCAAATGCTCCGTGGCAGTAATGAGTGCTTCTCCCTCTAGAAAGACAGCACCTAAAACGGCCTGTTCTGCTTCAATATTCTGCGGGGGGACCCGTTCTGTGAAAATATCATTCATTGCTTTCACCTCGATAGAACGTGTTGAAAAAAGAGCCTGGTTCTTACCCTCTGTTTATGACGGGGAAACAGGCTCTTTATTCATCCACGCAGCTGTTACTCTTCGGTCACGTGTACGTTTACGACAGCCGTGACTTCAGGATGGATCTTGATTGGTACTTTTGTGTAGCCAAGCGAACGAATTGGCTGGTCAATTTCTATTTTTCTTTTATCTACTTTCATGTCCATGCTCTTCAGTTTTTCAGCAATTTGTTTTGTAGAAACCGCTCCGAACAAACGGCCGCCTTCGCCCGCTTTAGCTGTGAGCTCCACATCTGTTTTTTCGAGCTGCTCTTTAAACTTCTTCGCCTGCTCGAGCTCTTCCTGCTCCCGCTCTTTTTGCTTTTTCTGCGTAGCTTCCAGGTCCCGCAGGTTGCCTTTGCTCGCTTCTACGGCAAGGTTTTTCTTTAACAGGTAGTTTCTGGCATATCCTTCGGAAACGTCTGCAACTTCACCTTTTTTCCCCTGACCCTTTACGTCCTGCTTCAATATAACTTTCATTCGGTTGTGCCCCCTTGCAAATATTCATCAATGGCCTGCTTCAGGCGTTTTTCCGCTTCATCAATCGTAACATCGGTCAACTGCGTTGCTGCATTCGTCAAATGACCGCCTCCGCCTAAAGCTTCCATTATTAACTGCACGTTCACTTCACCCAGTGAACGGGCGCTGATACTAATTTTATCATCCTGGCGCTTAGATATCACAAAAGAACCTTTAATATCATTCATCGTAAGCAGGGTGTCTGCTGCCTGGGCGATTAAAATCTGGCCGTACATTTCGTCTTCTGCTGCTGCTGCGACAGCCATTCCATCCCGGTACACTTCTGCCCGTTCGATAAGGTGCGACCGCTCCACGTATTGATCGAGATCTTCTTTTAACAGCATCTGCACCATCGTCGTATCGGCCCCGTGCATTTTTAAAAATGAGGCTGCATCAAATGTTCTCGATCCTGTCCGGATGGCAAAGCTTTTCGTATCCACAATAATGCCTGCGAGCATTGCTGTTGCTTCAAGCACGTCCATGCTGAGCTTTTTCGGCTGATACTCCAAAAGCTCCGTTACAAGCTCGGCTGTGGAGGAAGCGTACGGCTCCATATATACAAGCACCGGGTCTTCAATGAACTCTTCCCCCCGGCGGTGATGGTCAAGCACAATCGTACGGTTCACGCGGTCAATCAGCCGCGGCTCAATAACCATGGATGGTTTGTGTGTGTCCACGACAACAAGCAGCGTATGCTTTGTCACTTCATCCATTGCTTCTGAAGGCGTAATAAATTGAGACCACAGATATTCATGGTTTTCGATTTCTTCCATCAGCTTTTTCACGTCCGGATTAATTTCATCCGGGTCCACTACAACATACGCATCCGTATTGTTTACTTCCGCGATTTTAAGTACACCGATCGCAGCGCCAATCGCATCCATGTCCGGGTTCTTATGCCCCATTACAATAACCTGGTCGCTTTCAAGCACGAAATCACGCAGCGCGTGGGAAATAACTCTAGCGCGAACTCTCGTGCGTTTTTCGACTGCGTTGGACTTTCCGCCATAAAAACGCACTTTTCCATTAGCATCTTTGATGGCTACCTGGTCGCCTCCACGTCCAAGCGCCAGATCCAGACTGGACTGAGCCAGCGAACCAAGCTCTTGGAGCGAAGGCTCGCCCGCTCCAATGCCAATGCTCAGCGTAATGGTTACTTTTTCTTTACTGGTAATATCACGAACGTAATCGAGCAGTTCAAACTTTGTCTGCTCGAGATGATCAAGGGCCCCCTGATTCATGACAGCAATAAACCGGTCCACTGCAATACTTCGCAGTAAAATGTCATGATCGCCCGCCCATTCATTTAAAGCGGTGGTTACATGACTCATCAGCCGGCTTCTTGTCTGATCATCCATGCCCTGGGTGACTTCGGTGAAATTATCTAAATAAATAAATGATACAACGGATTTTTCTTTTTGATAAAGCGCCTGGGTATCTATCGTTTCGGTCATATCAAAAAAGTACAGCAGGCGTTCTTCGCGGTGAATATACACTGTGTAATGGCGATTTCTCATCGTCAGCTGTATTTCACTTTCGCCCTGCTTAATCGCTGCAGACAGACGTTCAGAAACAGTACTGAGCGGTTTTCCCATGAACTCTTTCGGTAGATAGGAAAGAATAAAGGGATTTGCCCACTGTACTTGATAATCCCTGTCGTACAGCAGTATGCCTATGGGCATTTCAGTGACTGCTTCTTCCCCCGCCTTGTTCACCCGGTGGGTCAGCGTAGATATATACCGCTCCAGCTCTTTTTCAAATGAACGCTCCGCCTGGATAAC
Organism: Marinococcus halophilus; assembly: GCF_900166605.1. Lineage (NCBI taxonomy): Bacteria > Bacillati > Bacillota > Bacilli > Caryophanales > Bacillaceae > Marinococcus > Marinococcus halophilus. The sequence goes on along the minus strand of NZ_FVZD01000005.1, from coordinate 128,085 downwards.
ATAAACAGCCAAAGCTCCGAGCAAAATAAAACCTACAGCCCCTATTTCCCATTGAAACCATGTGAGAAAGGCCAGGGCTATTCCGGCTAGTATGAACAATCCGACGATATGATAGCCGTACCACCGCCGTATTAAAAACTTCGGCATGTAACTCAACCCCTACTTCGTGTCGGTTTGAATGCGTTGCTTCAAATTTAGACCTAAATCTATTATACCTAAAATGCGGGCTAAAAATAATGCTATTGTTGATAATAATATACTCCCGACGATAATGAGAACCCCGTAGTATTTTGGATAGGATTTGGCATGCAGAAAATAGAAAATAACGGTAAAGCCCTGAATCGCTACAGCAAGCTCCAAAAGAGGAAAAAGGTTCATGACAACAATATACATAGCGGTGCCTTCTTCAAGCCCAATCAAAATAAATATAGAACCGGTCAAATAATACCATATAAGGGACCTCGGAAAGTTCCAGTTTCGAAATGCCGGAAACTGCTGGTAATCCACCCGGACACGCTTCAGAATAATGTGGGCAAACGCCTGAGTTATAAACGAAAGAATAATGCCTGTACCGATAAGGAGAACTGGGCCGATATATTGAATCAGCGTAACCATCTCAGCCAGGGCGTCCAGGTTCGAGGTATTTTGATCAATGCTTTCCATCATGCTTCTCGCCTGGGAAATAGACTCGTTCAGTGTTTGTTGTATTAATTGGATAGGGTCAATATCAAACAGAAAAACGGAGCTCAAATAAAATAGAACCAGGCCGGTTATATATGCCACAGTCCCCGCAGCAAACACAGCAAAAGCGGGTTTCCTTTGATGAATAAGTGCCCCGGCCGCAATGCCTCCAAGACCGAAAATCAAAGCCGTCGGAAAGCCGATTCCACCCGTAAACAGAGTGGCAAGCAGCGCACAGACAATAAACATAAAAATGCCCGGCTTCCATCCGTTTCTTGCTACAAAAATAATAAACGGAAGCGGCATCGCTATCGTTAATAAACTCCCCAGGACCGGCACAAAAATCAACAGCAGTACCAGCACCAGGAACACAGCGCTAAAAACAGCTGCTTCTGCGACACTTCTAGCGTTTCTCACTTCACGTTCACCTCATTTGCAAAGGCAGTCAAATAAATGTACAGCAGCCGCTCAGCGCTTTCACTCCAACATTATCCCCGTGCTGCCTTTATTCCTTCGTATTCATGGAAATTCCATTCGTTCATTTTAGCTTATTCCTTTTCAAAAAGAAAGACGAACAGCCGAATAGTCAAAGGCTGTCCATATTTAAAAAGCGCTGACTTCCGCCAGCGCCCTGTTTCATTTATTTGCTTGCTGAAAAGCTTCTTTCTATTCTTCCTTCGGCAGTTTGAAAGAAGAGTTATCCGGCACTTCTGCTTCTATGTTTTCCTCTGCGGCCTGAATATCATCCTGTTTCAGTTCTTCCAGCTGTTTATTAATTTTTGTAATATAAGACTGAACGTCCATACAAAAGCCTCCCTCTTGGTGTATAAAGTGCGTCAACGATTACTTTATGTATACCCCGGAGGAAAAACACTAAACATCGAGACGATGCAAAACAGCTCCGCCGAAAAAAACAAACACCCTTTTCCAGGCATGAAACCTGGAAAAGGGTGTTTAGATGTTTTCCTTACTGCTCACGCACATAAGGAAGCAATGCTACGTGACGGGAACGCTTAATAGCGCGGGTCAACTTACGCTGATATTTCGCACTCGTTCCAGTTACGCGGCGTGGAAGAATCTTCCCTCTTTCTGAAATAAACTTCTTCAAGAGTTCAGTATCTTTGTAATCGATATGAGTAATTTTGTTTACTGTGAAGTAACAAACTTTCCGTCTTTTTCCTCTACGACGTGCTGCTGCTGCCATTGTTTATCCTCCTTTATAAAAGATTGTTTATGCTCTCAGGGGTTTTAGAATGGCAAATCGTCATCTGAAATGTCGATTGGCTGCCCGTTGTCCGAAAACGGATCATCGTTTAAATTAGACGAATCGCGATTTTGCTGGCCTGAACCTGAGCTTTGGCTGTTCTGCTGCTGAGAATAGCCGCCTCCCTGCGAAGAACCTCCGCCTCCGGATGCTCCGCGCGGCTCAAGGAACTGCACGCTCTCCGCCTGAACTTCTACTACTGTTACACGACGGCCTTCCTGGTTTTCATAACTCCGGCTCTGCATACGTCCGTCTACACCGGCCAGGCTTCCTTTTTTCAAGTAATTGGCCACATTTTCTGCCTGCTTCCGCCAAATGACGCAGTTAAGAAAGTCTGCTTCACGTTCGCCCTGTTGGTTGGTAAATGGACGATTTACCGCAAGGCGAAAGTTAGCGACTGCTACGCCGTTCGGGGTATAACGCAGATCAGGGTCCGCGGTCAGCCTGCCGACTAACACGACACGATTTATCATTTAAACCCCTCCTGATTGTTAATGAAATTAGTCGTCGTTACGAACAACTAAGTGGCGGATTACGTTATCATCGATTTTAACCAGACGGTCAAATTCGTTGGTAGCGTCCGCGGTGCCTTTAATGTAAGTTACAACGTAATACCCGTCACGAAAATCATTGATTTCGTATGCGAGACGTTTTTTCCCTACTTCGTCTACTTTTTCAATTTCAGCGCCGTTATCTGTTAAGATTTTGTTGTACCGTTCGATTGTGTTTTTCACACCATCTTCGTCAACATTCGGGCTGATAATGTAAAGTACCTCATAATTCCGCATGCTGCGTCACCTCCTTTTGGTCTTCGGCTCTTTTCCAGTGGAAAAGAACAAGGAGCAAAAAACGCTTATCCGTTTTTAACTCGCAAGTTAAAATTATATCAGCTTGACTTTCATTTTACAATATTCCCGGCAGAAAAATTAAACGTTAAAGCGGAAGTGGACAACGTCCCCGTCTTTAACAATATATTCTTTGCCCTCAAGCCTTACCTTGCCTGCGTCTTTGGCACTGTTCATTGCACCTGCCTGCATTAGGTCTTCATAACCGACTACTTCTGCACGAATAAAGCCCTTTTCAAAATCACTGTGAATAACTCCGGCTGCCTGCGGTGCTTTTGTATTTTTGCGGATCGTCCAGGCGCGCACTTCAGGTTCGCCTGCAGTAAAGTACGTCTGCAGCCCAAGCAGGGAATAAGCTTCCCGGATCAGCTGGTCGAGTCCCGGTTCTTCAATGCCGAGATCCTGAAGAAATTCATTTTTTTCTTCTCCCTCAAGCTCTGCAAGCTCCTCTTCAATTTTCCCGGAAATAACGACCACGCCGGCGCCTTCAGCTGCTGCAAATTCTTTTACGCGGGAGACATGTTCATTGTCCCCTTCCTCCATTAAGTCGTCTTCACTGACATTGGCTACGTACAATACCGGCTTCATCGTGAGGAGCTGGAAGCCCTTGACGATTTTCAGCTCTTCCTCGGTCCACTCCAGGCTGCGCACTGGCTGCTCTTCTTTTAATGCTTCGATGATTTTTTCGAGAACCGCATGCTCCTGCATCGCGTCTTTATCTTTGGACTTGGCAAGCTTTGCTACCTTATCAATCCGCTTTTCTGCTGTTTCAAGGTCTGCAAGAATCAGTTCAAGGTTAATTACTTCGATATCGTTAATCGGATCTATTTTCCCGGACACGTGGGTGATGTCATCACTATCAAAGCAGCGTACTACATGGGATATCGCATCCACTTCCCGGATATGAGACAGAAATTTATTCCCGAGGCCTTCCCCTTTGCTTGCGCCTTCCACAATGCCGGCGATATCTGTAAATTCAAATGCGGTAGGAATCGTTTTTTTCGGCTGAAACATATTTGTTAACTGCTCGAGCCTGCTGTCCGGAACTTCTACTATGCCTACGTTGGGGTCAATGGTGCAGAACGGATAGTTGGCAGACTCCGCCCCTGCCTGCGTAATCGCATTAAACAATGTTGACTTCCCGACATTTGGAAGCCCGACTATACCTGTAGTTAAAGCCATTTATTATTTCCTTCTTTCTTTCAATTAATATTTCTCTAAACATAACAAAGAGGACAACCGCAGCTGTCCTGTAAAGCAACTCTTTATCGTTAGTATATTGCTTTGAGTATAGTATAATTTCTTTTCTGCGACAACAAGAGCGGCTTCGATGGTTATTCGAGCACCTTTTTTACCTTTTTATTGAACTCTTTTCTCGGAAGCATCACGCTGTGCCCGCACCCCTCACATTTAATCCGGATATCGGCGCCCATCCGAATAATTTTCCAGCGGTTTTCTCCGCACGGATGCTGTTTTTTCATTTCTACAATATTATTGATTTCAAAAGGCTGCTTTTCCGCCATAGCTCCCGTTTCTCCTTTCCCATCATTTTTACCTGAACAATTTGATACTTTTTATCCTATCTTACTCCGCCGCAAACCTCAATAAAACCAGCATTTCCTTATTCACGAAGCCTGTCGCTTAAATATAACCGTTATTTTTGCCCACACGCGGGTATAGTAGGCTAATATCATTTATTTTTGGCTGCAATTCCGGAAAGGGGCTATCTGCTATGGGGAAAAAAGCTGTTTCACGTGAAACCTATCGTACTCACTGCCATGTCAGCATGAATGAGCCCGAAAGCGCTGGAGAACTGGCAAAATGCCTGACCAGCCATCTCCGTGAGCGTGTCACAGACGAAGACATTATAGTCGTGTGTATCGGAACAGACCGATCCACCGGAGATTCACTCGGCCCTTTGACTGGCAGCAAGCTTCTTGAAAAAAGACTGGAAAATTTTTATGTATATGGTACTCTCCAATACCCAGTACACGCTGTTAATTTGGAGGAAACGCTCTCTCTCATTGAAGCAGACCATCCGCATGCTTTTGTTATCGCTGTCGACGCCTGCCTTGGCTATCTGCAGAATGTCGGAAAAGTTACTTTGAATGAAGGAGGAGTAACTCCAGGGGCTGCGATGAAAAAGAAACTCCCTATAGTTGGAGATATGCACATTAACGGCATAGTGAATGTCAGTGGGATGATGGAATATTTTGTACTGCAAAACACCCGGCTTTATACTATCAATACGATGGCTTCTTTAATAGCAGACACCTTTCTTCTCGTTGATCAGTCATTATCAAAGCAGGATATTTTACGCAGGGGAAAAGCTGCTGCTCTTCCCGTTACATTTCATAATGATGATGATCATATCCGTTTTCTGCGTGAAGCTTCATCCGCCGAACAGGCGGATAATAAACACAAAAAAAGCCACCATCGGTATCGCCGGAAGTAGATTGGCTACCCGGATTTCTAAAAGCCCCACTAACTTCAATCCAATGGCGATAATCATCACGCCGCCAGTAGCCGTCATTTCGGTAATAAAGGTATCCATGGCTTCCTGGGGTACCAGCCTGTCAATTTGGACAGCAAAAAGAGCGATTGATCCCTGATAGAGGACAACAGGTATAAATGAAAAAAGCACACCTATCCCCATCGTCGTTGTAAAGATAAGCGCTGAGAACCCATCCAGCATTGATTTTGTAAATAAAACGTCGTGTTCCTGGCGCAGGCCGCTGTCCATTGCTCCAAGAACCGCCATCGCTCCCACCACGTAAACCAGCGTGGCCGTTACAAAACCTTTGGCTACTTTATTATCTGCACTACCGCTTCCAATCCGTTTTTCCACCCACCGCCCAAGAGATTCCAGTTTGTCCTCAATTCGTATCCGTTCTCCTGCCCAGGCTCCTGTCACCAGGCTGCCTACGACAATTAAAAATTGTTCTGTCTGCAGTCCCATCTGTATGCCGAGAAGTACAACAGCCAGCGCCAATGCCTGCATAATGGTAGTTTTCATTCTTTCCGGAATACGGTGAAATAACAATCCCATTAACGATCCAATAATAATGGTCACTCCGTTAACCAGCGTTCCTGTAAGCACCATAAACGTCCGCTCCCTTTTCCTGCTTGTTTCTTTGTTTTTATATGTGCCCATCCAGAACTCAAAATCATAACGGTAAACGTTTGTCAGAAGCAGGAACAGGCTTTGCTTTCCTCTTCGTTTTCTTTCGGGAGTTCTTTTCAGCTGTCATTTCATTCTTTCCAGGTTGGATAAAAGCTTTCCTTTTTGCTTGCATACAGCATGTCTTAAAGATCTCCGTGCCCCGTCTCTTCTGGCAGGCACTCTCCAACTGCCGTTCACCTTTGTTAGTAACGGCTGGGCTTTAAATATTTTACTATAAAATGAAATAGAGCGGGCCCGTACTATACGGCAAAAGTTACATAGCCAAGATCTTTTACAGTTCCCCCGCCTCTTTCATTTCAAGGAGAGATCGTTATGATTGTCCAGTTATCCAATCATAAATACGAAACCGCAAAAAGCATACTTGCTCTGCAGCAGCAATCCTACTATACAGAGGCTGTGCTTATAGATAATTTTGATATCCCTGCTTTAAACGAATCAGTAGAAGCCATCCGCTCTTCGAAGGAAACTTTTGTAGGTTATTTTGTAGAGGGTGAACTCCGTGCTTTAATTGCTTATGAACACCAGGAAAAAAAGCTGCAAATTACAAGGCTCGTCGTGCATCCGGATTTTTTCCGGCGGGGCTTTGCTTCCTACCTGATGAAATATCTATTAAACCACCATCTCGATACTTTAATTTACGCTCATACGAGCGAAAAGAATCAGCCGGCGATCGATCTTTATTATTCTTTTGGATTTGTCATATCCCGTAAATTCAATCTCCCGGACGGGCATCCTATGGTAGTGCTAGAACGCTATTCTTCCTATGCCTGAAAAGGTCTTTTTCCCCGGGAGGCCTCTTTTGAACTATAAAAATTAGAAAAGGCTCCCGTTTTGATAACTGGAAGCCCTTTCGTTATTCTTTCTCTTCGCTCAGAAGCTGGAGGATCCGATCGAGATCCTCATCCGAAAAGAATTCAATTTCAATTTTGCCTTTATTTTTCCCCTGTTGAATAGAAACAGAAGTTCCGAAATACGATTGAAGCTCTTCTGCTTTCTGCTCGAGAAAAGGAGAAGCAGGTTGCTTCTGCTTTGTTTCACGTGGAACACCTTCATTCATCTGCTGAACGAGCTTTTCCGTCTGCCTTACATTAAGAGACTGTTTAACAATCTGCTCGCTCACCTTAGCGGCCAGCTCTTTCTTTCTCAATCCAAGAAGCGTTCTGGCATGCCCCATAGAAATTCCCTTTGTTTCCACGAGCTTTTGTACTTCTGCTGGCAGCTGCAGAAGCCGGATATAGTTGGCAATGTGCGGTCTGCTCTTCCCGAGACGCTTAGACAGTTCATCCTGAGTAATATCGAGTGACTCCACCAGGCGCTGATACGCATGGGCTTCTTCCAAGGGATTCAAATCTTCCCGCTGCAAGTTTTCAATCAAAGCGACTTCCATCATCCGTTCATCGCTTAAATCCTTTACGATTGCCGGAATTTCTTTTAATCCCGCTGCCGAAGCAGCCCGGAACCGCCGCTCTCCGGTGACAATATCATATCCTTTAATACTTTTGCGGACAAGAATTGGCTGCAGAACGCCAAACTCTGCCACAGACTGCTTCAGCTCTTCAATGGCTTCTTCTTCAAACCGTTTTCTCGGCTGATAAGGGTTGGGCCGCAATTCCTGTACTGGTACCGCAGTGATTTGATCTTCGTTGCTGCCTGTTTCTTCCGGAAAAAAAGCGTTCAACCCTCTACCTAGACCTTTGGCCACCAGCAACCACTTCCTTTGCTAATTCTAAATAGACCTCGGCACCCTTAGACTTCGCGTCATACATAATAATTGGAAGACCGTGGCTTGGAGCTTCCCCAAGTCGTATATTCCGGGGGATAATCGTTTCAAATACTTTTTCCTGAAAGTATTTTTTTACTTCTTCTATGACCTGGAAACCAAGATTGGTCCTTGCATCGAGCATCGTAAGAAGCACTCCTTCAATTTCCAAATCATGATTTAAGTGCTTCTGTACGAGACGGACCGTATTGAGCAGCTGACTTAATCCTTCCAAAGCGTAGTATTCACACTGTACCGGAATTAAAATCGAATCCGAAGCAGAAAGCGCGTTAATCGTTAGAAGTCCCAGAGAGGGCGGGCAATCGATTATTATGTAGTCGTACTGCTCAGCCACATCCTCCAGAGCATTTTTTAGTCTTATTTCCCGGGAAATAGTGGAAACCAGTTCAATTTCTGCTCCGGACAGCTGAATAGTGGCAGGTACTACGTCCAACTGTTCCAAAGCAGTCCCCCGCACAATATCACGAATGTCCGTGTCTTCGACGAGAACGTTATATATGCACCGCTCCACGTCCCCTTTTTCAATACCGGCCCCACTGGTGGCGTTTCCCTGCGGGTCAATGTCTACGAGAAGCACCCGCTGGCCTACATGCGCCAGGCAGGCGCTTATGTTTACTGCTGTTGTTGTTTTCCCAACGCCGCCTTTCTGGTTGGCGATAGCAACAGTTTTTGCCATCGATACACCTACTTTCCAAGTTCCATGCTGTTCTTCTTGTTTACTGCTTTGATTTTGGTATTCGAATAGTCACCTGATAATAACCATCGTAGTCTTCCTCATTTGTATCAATCACCATACCGCTTTTTGTTACCATCTCTATTGACTCGCGGATCGTATTTAAGGCAATACGGGTATCCCTGGAGACATGCTTCTTCGGCTGCTTTGTTTTTTTCGGCTTAGGATCGAGCAAAGCAGCAATCTTATCTTCCGTCTGTTTTACATTCCAGTCCTTTTCTATCGCTTCATCAACGATACGATCCTGGCGCTCTGCATCCGGAAGCTTTAGAAGTGCTCTGGCGTGTCGTTCTGTAATAGTTTTTTCTGACAGCTTATCCTGCACATACTCAGACAGGTGTAAAAGACGAAGCTTATTAGCGATCGTAGACTGGCTTTTCCCCAGCCGCTGCGCCAGACTTGCCTGCGTGAGCTGATTCATTTCGAGCAGCCTGGCATAAGCAGCTGCTTCTTCAAGCGCAGTTAACGCTTCCCTCTGCAAATTTTCAATAAGCGCAATCGAAGCCGTCTGTGTATCATTAAATTCTTTCACCAGCGCCGGTATCTCTTTCCAGTCAAGCTTTTGCGAAGCACGCCAACGCCTTTCACCGGCAATTATTTCGTACCCCCCGGACTGCTTTCTGACCGTAATTGGCTGCAGGAGCCCGTGCGTCTGCAGCGACTGGGCTAACTCCGAAAGCTTTTCATCTGAAAAGATCGTCCGCGGTTGAAATGGGTTAGCCATGATTTGATGAATTGGAATCATTTTGACTTCGTGTTCATTAATGCCGCTTTTTTCAGCCTGATTATCGCCCAGGCCGAACCATTTTTGAATCGACTGTTTCATACCCGTATATCACCTCACTTAAAAACTGCGACCCTTGATGCTTCACTAGTGGATTTCGTGCCTTTGCTATTTTCATTCTATCACGTTTCTAAAGGTTGTCGAATGAGCCGGTAGTGATTATAAAGGATTTTTTGCCGGTGTTCCTGATTTTCTTGGATACGCCTTTGGGGTTTTTTTCTTTTTTGCGAATGTTAGAAGCACTCGTTCACTGTTTTCTTTCGGGAGTTTCATTTTCTCCGGGCTCCCGGCTTCTGCTTCTAATTTTGCCAGGGCGTTCTCCGCAGTGTGAAGTTCCTCTTCGCCACTTGCTCCCTTCCATGCAATAAATACGCCTCCCGGCTTTACAAAAGGCAGGCATAGCTCCAAAAGCACCGGAAGTCTGGCCACAGCACGGGCACTGGCCATATCGAACTGATCCCGATACGCTTTTTGCCGTGCAAGCTGTTCGGCCCGGTCATGGATTAGAGTCACTCCCTCAAGCCCAAGCTCACTTACGATTTCTTCCAGAAAACCAATACGTTTTTTTAAAGAATCAACAATCGTAACCTGGAGTTCCGGGAAGCATATTTTTAGCGGCAGGCTCGGAAATCCGGCCCCCGATCCTACATCGATAAAAGATCCTTCTGCCTTGAAAGCCGGGAGAGAAGCTCCGGTGAGAGAATCATAAAAATGCTTCTCATACACCTCCTGTTCTTCGGTAATCCCTGTCAGATTCATGCGTTCATTCCATTCAACAAGCAGTTGATAATACTGCTCAAACTGCTTTTTCTGTTTATCATCCAAAGTAATATGTATGGCTTGAAGCCATTCTGGAAACGCTTCTTTACTCATTTTATCTTTCCTGCCCTTCACTGGATAATACAACACTCCCGGACTTTCTTCCGGGAATAGAGATATCTTGAAAAAAGCCCCTGCTTACTGAAAGCAGGGGCTTAGTCATGCGCTACTGTTACGTTGTTGCCATACGGCCCTGTTCGATATATACAAGCAGTATAGATATGTCGGACGGGTTCACCCCGGATACACGGGAAGCCTGGCCGACAGACAGCGGACGTACTTCTGAAAGCTTTTGTCTTGCTTCGATTGCAATACCCGAAATGTCATGATAATCGATGCTCTCCGGAATCTTTTTCTCTTCCATTTTCTTCATACGCTCCACCTGTTCAAGCTGTTTCGAAATATATCCTTCGTATTTCACTTGAATTTCCACCTGCTCGGCTACATCCGGCGCAATTGACGAAGGCGCCTCAGCAAACGGAGCGATGTCAGCATAACCGATTTCCGGCCGCTTCATCAGGTGGGCTGCCGAAGCTGCTTCCTTCATCGCTGTAGATCCCTGGGAAATAAGCATTTCATTAATCGCTTCATGGGGCTTCAAGGTAAAGCTTTCCAGTCGTTTTTTCTCGGCTTCGATCGCTTCTTTTTTATGAATAAATCGCTCGTAGCGGGCCTCCGGGACTAATCCGATTTCGTGGCCGGTTTCGGTTAAACGCAGGTCAGCATTATCATGACGGAGAAGGAGGCGGTATTCCGCTCTCGACGTTAACAGGCGATACGGTTCGTTAGTGCCCTTAGTGACCAGGTCATCAATCAATACACCGATATAGGCATCCGAACGGTCGAGGATAACGCCTTCCCTGCCCTGAGCCTTGCGGGCTGCGTTAATACCGGCCATGATTCCCTGCCCGGCAGCCTCTTCGTACCCGGACGTACCGTTAATCTGACCTGCGGTAAATAGACCTTCCACCGTTTTGGTTTCAAGCGTCGGCCAAAGCTGCGTCGGTACAATGGCATCATATTCAATCGCATAGCCCGGACGCATCATTTTTACGTTTTCGAGCCCCGGGATCGTTTTAAGGATACCGAACTGAATGTCTTCCGGAAGACTGGTGGACAGCCCCTGTACGTATACTTCATCTGTGTTTCTGCCTTCAGGCTCAAGGAAAATCTGGTGCTTTGGTTTGTCATTAAAACGCACGATTTTATCCTCAATTGAAGGACAATACCTCGGTCCGGTTCCTTCGATCATACCCGAATACATCGGCGAACGCTGCAGGTTGTTTGTAATCAACTCATGTGTCTCCGAACCGGTATAGGTAAGCCAGCATGGCAGCTGATCAGTAATAAATTCCACCGTTTCGTAGGAAAAGGCTCTCGGCTGCTCATCGCCAGGCTGAATTTCTGTTTTGCTGTAATCAATAGAATTACTGTTTACCCGTGGCGGCGTGCCAGTTTTAAAACGGACCATGTCCAGGCCGAGTGCTTTAATGCTGTCCGATAAATTGATGGAAGGCTGCATATTATTCGGCCCGCTTTCATAAGCCAGTTCTCCGAGGATAATTTTACCGCGCAGGTAGGTGCCCGTAGTTACTACAACCGATGAAGCGTAGTAGCTGGCACCAGTATTAGTCACTACACCCTTACAAACGTTATCTTCAACGATCAATTCCTCTACCAGCCCCTGGCGAATCGTTAAATTTTCTGTGTTCTCAAGAGTCCGCTTCATTTCCTGCTGGTAAAGAAACTTATCAGCCTGCGCACGAAGTGCCTGGACTGCCGGGCCCTTCCCCGTATTAAGCATTCGCATTTGAATATGCGTTTTATCGATGTTTTTAGCCATTTCTCCACCGAGTGCATCAATTTCACGGACGACGATCCCTTTTGCCGGTCCTCCTACGGACGGGTTACAGGGCATAAAAGCTACGGCGTCCAGGTTCAGCGTCAGCATCAATGTATTGGCCCCCATGCGTGCAGAAGCAAGCCCTGCTTCTACTCCCGCGTGTCCGGCGCCGATGACGATCGTGTCATAATTTCCTCCGTTGTAACTCATTACGGTTCCTCCTTCTAGTATTTTCCTCCGCCTACAGCGGATATATCTATTTTCCGAGACAAAACTGGGCAAACAGCTGGTCAATTAATCCATCATGTACGTTTTCCCCGACAATTTCGCCGAGCTGTTCCCAGGCCCGCGTAATATCAATCTGTACCATATCTACAGGCACTCCCATTTCCACAGCTTCCAAAGCATCATTCACCGAACGTTTGGCCTGATTCAATAACCCGATATGACGGGCATTGGACAAATAATTCATGTCTGCCGCTTCCACCCCTTCATCAAAAAAGAGATGGGCGATCGCTTCTTCAAGACTGTCGATGCCTTCATCATTCAGAAAAGAAGCAGCAATAATCGGCCGGCCAGATGTAAACTCCCGGAGTTCTTCCTCGTCTACTTGCTTGGGGAGATCCGTTTTGTTCATTATAACAATAACATTCATGCCTTGAACTGCCTGAAATAATGCTCGGTCTTCATCAGACAGCGGCTCTGCGCTGTTAATGACAAGAAGGATCAGTTCCGCTTCCTGAAGTACTTGCCGGGAACGCTCTACGCCAATCTTTTCCACAATATCTTCGGTTTCGCGTATACCGGCAGTGTCAATTAAACGAAGAGGCACTCCCCGGACATTCACATATTCTTCGAGCACGTCCCTGGTGGTGCCGGGGACTTCCGTTACAATCGCTTTATTCTCATGCACCAGGTTATTCATTAACGAGGATTTCCCTACGTTCGGGCGGCCGATAATCGCTGTACCAAGCCCTTCACGCATAATTTTTCCCTGTCTTGCCGTTACAAGCAGCTGATCAATCTCTTCGCCGACAAACGCTACATTTTCCTTTAAAACGTTCGTGGTCACGACATCAGCATCAAATTCGGGGTAGTCAATATTCACTTCCACATTGGCTACTGTTTCGAGAAGCTTTTGGCGGAGTTTACGGATGCGTTCGGAAAGCCTTCCCTCCACCTGTTTTAAAGCACTCTGCATGGCACGGTCGGTTTTAGCTCTGATCAGATCCATAACACCTTCTGCCTGGGTGAGATCAATGCGTCCGTTCAAAAACGCCCGTTTCGTAAACTCTCCCGGCTCCGCCAGCCGTGCTCCCTGACTTAATACGTTATTAAGAACCCGGTTGACCGACACCAGCCCGCCGTGGCAATTAATTTCCACAATGTCTTCTCTTGTAAATGTTTTTGGGGCCCTCAGGACAGAAATCATGGATTCTTCAATCACAGAGCCATCTGCCGGGTCAATAATATGTCCGTAATGGATTGTATGAGTTTCCACTTCATGAAGAGATTTTTTGCCTTTATACACATGGTCTGCAATATCAAGCGCTTCGTCTCCGCTCAGGCGGACAATTGCAATAGCCCCTTCCCCGCTCGGAGTGGAAATCGCAGCAATTGTGTCTGTTTCCATTCATCAACCCTCCCTGGGTTTTTCTTCGTCTATTAGACACACGAAAAGGACGACACCTTTTTCGGCATCGCTCGCGTCGTTTTCCTTCTATGCTTCTAACTAAATAGAATATCATATGAAAGCATTTCGCAAAAGACTTTTATCCACATGTGGATAACCTGTGTATAAACGGCTTGCGAACAAAAAACCGCCTGGCAGCCCAGGCGGTGGTTAAATTTATTTTGGATTTTCTTTTGCGGCAGGTGTAATTACCACATGGCGTCTCGGTTCTTTGCCTGTAGAGGTCGTTTCGATATCCGGGTGCCGGTGCAGCGTTTGATGAACAATTTTTCGTTCTGCTGCATCCATGGGCTCGAGCTTAATCGTAATGGCTTCCCGACGAGCTTTCCCGGCCATACGCTCCGCAAACCGCTGCAACGATTCTTTTCGATTTTGACGATAATTTTCAGCATCAAGCACAATATGCTGTTTAGCATTGGCATGCTTGTTGGCGACCGTGTTCGTAAGGTGCTGAAGCGCATCAAGAGTTTTCCCCCGTTTTCCAATTAAAAGACCCAGAGAATTACCTTCGAGCTCCATCGAAATAAGTTTTCTTGAGATTTTTACTTCCACTTCTGCTTCTACGTTCATAGCCTGAACCACATCTTTTAAGTATGCCGCCGCCTCTTCTACAGGATCAACCCGCACGGATACTTCCACGTAAGCCTGCCTCGCTCCAATGCCTAAAAACCCTTTTCGTGGTTCTTCAAGCACCTGGTATTCGATACGGTCTATTGTTGTTCCCCATTCCTGCACAGCTTTATCTAAAGCTTCTTCTATTGTTTTACCGGAAATTTTCATCGATTGATTCACTGTCAGCCCGCCCTCCTGAAGCCTTACGTTTCTTTGTGGCAAAGATTTCATGTACAATCATGTGCAAAAATAATTCAGGTGAGTCAGCCCCTCTAGCACTTTAAATACATTCTCCATCAGCCCGGGAAATTCCTGCTCTTTGTCAGCATTTTACCATGCTGAACAGAACCGGGAGCAGAGGAGTGCCTATTTTTGTGGCTTTGCCTTGCTGGGGGTTAATAGACCAGCCTTTTTAAACACGTGAGTGAGGCTCTTTTTCGTTTCATGGTAATCCATCTCTGCTACTGGTTTTCTGGCTATAACCACTAGGTCATAGCCTCCAGGGATGCGGGGCTCAAGTTCCGATACAGCTTCCCGAAGATAGCGCTTAATCCGGTTGCGCATGACGGCATTTCCCATGCGTTTACTTACTGTCAGCCCTGCACGGTAATGAACCTGATCCTCCTTCTTTAAGGTGTAAAGCACAAACTGCCGGTTGGCAAAGGAAGTCCCGTGCGCAAAAATATAGCTGAATTCGTGATTCTTTTTTAAACGATTATACTTTTTCATTACCCGGTTTTCCCCCTTTTTCCTTTAACAACCGCCGGTATTTTTCTTTCCAGCTGAAGACAGAAAAAAAGACCACTGGATAGAATCCGTGGTCTCTTTTTATGCAGATAATACTTTTCTACCTTTACGACGACGATTTTTCAAAACCTGACGGCCGTTTTTTGTTCCCATTCTCGCACGGAAACCGTGTACCTTTTTACGCTTCCGGTTGTTCGGGGTAAATGTTGGTTTTCCCATAGTGTATCGCACCTCCTCAAGGAGTAATAAACGTTCGAAAACATTCCCGTAAATTATATAGAGAATAAGAAAAACTGTCAACCATCCCCTTGTGAAAACAGGCAGCTGGTTCCTTTGTTTGTACACATCTGATTTAACCGATTGTGTGGATAAACAAAAGCGAACATAAAAAGCACCCACAGCATTATAAACAACTTGTACACATAATCTAGTGTTGTGGATAGTTTCTATACACAAGTTCTTGAGTTTGTGGATAAGCAAATATGTTCCCGTTGTTATTCATCTTTTTATTTGCTATCATTGATTAAGTTTCTGTTAATAACATTTCATACAACAACGTCTTATCCACACGTGTTGATAACTTTGTGGATAATTTTCCACAGCCTCCGGATAATATTATTCACAGCCTTGTGTATTATGTGTATTTCTTTTTTTACATAATTTTATTATTATTGCACAATAATTTTATAACGCATGCAATATGCATTTTCCGCATATTTTACTTATTGGGTTTCTTTCTTTCACCATGATAAGATAGAAGCCTTTTCCGTCTTTCTAAGGATTTAAGTTCCCAGCCAAGCCACTGTATACTGCTAAGCCTGTACGAGAGGAGTGCATCCTTATTGGAAAATATTACTGATTTATGGAACCAGACATTGGAACTAATGCAGGAAAAAGTAAGTAAGCCAAGCTATGAAACATGGTTAAAAGCGACAGAAGCTTCGGATCTTCAAGGAGACACTGTAATTATTGAAGCACCGAATGAATTCGCCCGTGACTGGCTTGAAAGCCGATATACAAACCTGATTACTGACGCTTTAGAAGATATTACCGGATCTGCACTGCAGGTGAAATTTGTCATTCCCCAGGCTGAATCCCCGGTAGAAAACGAACCAGCGCCGCCAAAGGCTGCACCTCCCGCCTCCAGCCAGGACCTTCCAAAGAGCATGCTGAATGATAAATACTCGTTTAACACTTTTGTAATTGGTTCTGGAAATCGTTTTGCCCATGCTGCCTCACTTGCAGTAGCTGAAGCTCCGGCCAAAGCGTATAATCCATTGTTTATTTATGGTGGAGTCGGCCTTGGAAAAACACACTTAATGCATGCTATTGGACACTACGTTATTGACCATAATCCAAATGCCAAAGTCATGTATTTGTCTTCTGAAAAGTTTACCAATGAATTTATTAATGCTATCCGGGACAATAAAGCCGTACATTTTCGAAACAAATACCGGAATGTCGATGTGCTGCTTATCGATGATATTCAGTTTCTAGCTGGAAAAGAGCAGACACAGGAAGAATTTTTCCACACCTTTAACGCTCTTCATGAAGAAAGCAAGCAGATTGTCATTTCAAGCGACCGGCCGCCAAAGGAGATACCAACGCTTGAGGACCGGCTCCGTTCCCGGTTTGAATGGGGGTTGATCACTGATATCACGCCGCCGGACCTGGAAACAAGAATTGCTATTCTGCGCAAAAAAGCAAAAGCAGAAATGCTCGATATTCCAAATGAAGTTATGCTTTATATTGCTAACCAAATTGATACAAACATCCGTGAGCTTGAGGGGGCACTTATCCGCGTCGTCGCTTATTCTTCTTTGATCAACCAGGATATGAATGCTGATCTGGCGGCTGAAGCTTTGAAAGACATTATTCCCACTGCCCAGCCTAAAACGGTTACTATAGAGCATATTCAGGAACGGGTAGCGACGCAGTTTCAAATGCCTGTACCGGAATTAAAGGCGAAAAAACGCACGAAAAGCATTGCTTTTCCGCGCCAGATCGCGATGTACCTCTCCCGCGAAATGACGGATGCCTCTCTTCCAAAAATCGGTGAAGCTTTTGGAGGCAGGGATCATACAACCGTCATTCACGCCCACGAAAAAATATCAAATTTAATGTCTACGGATACGGATCTGCAGAAAACCGTTCAAGGAATCATCGATCAGTTACGCACATAGGTGTGGATAACACCACAACGCTATACACAACTTATTCACACGTGGAAATCCCTGATCTGGCAGTGCAAACCTTATTTATCCACATTACTAACAGGCCCTACTACTATTACTACTTTAAAAACAATATATATAAAGGGAGATGACCTATGCATTTCACCGTTAATCGAGATCAATTTGTGCAACATGTACAAAACGTAAATAAAGCTGTCTCCTCGAGAACGACAATCCCAATACTGACTGGTATCAAGATCGTTGCCGCTGCTGATGGCGTAACATTAACCGGAAGTGATTCCGATATATCGATCGAAACGTTTATTCCGACAGAAGAAAACGATAACCAGTATGTTCAAGTGCACGAGCAGGGAAGCATTGTGCTTCAGGCCCGTTTTTTTGCAGAAATTGTAAAGAAACTCCCGGGCGAGGAAGTTGAAGTTGTTGTACAGGACCAGTTTGCGACTACGATTCGTTCCGGTTCGGTCGTGTTTAACCTGAACGGCCTGGATCCTGAAGAATACCCAAGGCTTCCCCAGCTTGATGATACAAATATGTTTCACCTGCCACAGAGTCTGCTTAAGGATATGATCCGACAGACTGTTTTCGCCGTATCAGCGCAAGAAACCCGGCCAGTGTTGACAGGTGTAAACCTCGAAAGCGAAAACGGGGAGCTGATCTGTACGGCTACAGACAGCCACCGTCTTGCTCTCCGAAAAGCAAATCTTGAAGCAGGTTCGGATGCGCCCGATTTATCTAATATTGTTATCCCGGGTAAAAGTCTAAATGAGTTAAGCCGCCTGCTGAGCGATGATGATTCCACCGTTGAAATTATTATTACGGAAACCCAGGTAATGTTTCGTTTTCCACATCTTCTGTTTTATTCACGACTCCTCGACGGGAAATACCCGGTAACAAAAAATATGATTCCTTCCGAGACCAAAACCGGGGTGGAGTTGTCCACAAAAGAGCTGCTGCAGTCCCTCGACCGGGCACTGCTGCTATCAAGAGAAACAAAAAACAACGTGATCAACTTGAAAACGCTCGGGGACGGACGAGTTGAAATTAACTCCGTTTCATCTGAAATTGGAAAAGTGACGGAAAACATCGATTGTGATAAAATAGATGGAGAAGAACTTCGCATCTCGTTTAACGGAAAAAACATTACAGATGCCCTGAAGGTAATCGACAGCGAAAAAATCCATATTCAATTCACCGGAGCTATGAGCCCATTTGTTGTACGTCCGACAGACCACGATCAAATGCTGCATTTATTCTCACCGGTACGCACGTATTAAAGTTAAACGAGTATACGGCCTTTTGTATAAAACAGGAGGCCGTTTTTCTTATGTTGTGCTGGCAGGGCACGTGAAACGAATAGTGCGATATACTGGCATTTTTCGCTTATTTTTAGTAAAATATAGAGTATGAATGAAATATGTTCGGAAACAGGCAGAAGTAATAATTATGCTTTGAATATCCGGCGTCGGGAGGATCGATATGGGAGAGGCGATTAATATCACAACCGAATATATAACACTCGGCCAGTTCCTCAAAGAAGCTGGAATCATCGATACAGGTGGTATGGCGAAGTGGTTTCTCTCTGAGTTCGCTGTGGAAGTGAATGGGGAAGAAGAAGCCCGCAGGGGAAGAAAGCTGTATCCAGGAGACGTAGTGGAAGTCGAAGAGAACGGAACCTTCACTATCGATACCGGCGAAGGATGACTACAGGCCTGTGTATGTAAAAAATATTCGGCTCAAGCAGTATCGGAACTATGAAGATATTGCTTTGCAAATAGAGAACACTGTAAACGTTATTGTTGGAGAAAATGCCCAGGGAAAAACGAATTTGATGGAAGCTATTCATATGCTTGCTTTTGCGAAGTCCCACCGGACCTCCAAGGATAAGGAGCTAATCGGCTGGAACCACGATTTTGCCCGTATTGAAGCTTTAGTAGAACGAAAGCAGCGGCACGTTGATCTTGAAGTCGTTCTTTCTGCTAAAGGAAAAAAAGTAAAAAAGAACGGCATTGAACAAAAAAAGCTAAGTGAATATATAGGCGCCTGCAACGTCGTCATGTTTGCCCCGGAAGATCTTAACCTTGTAAAAGGCGGGCCGAATATGAGACGGCGTTTTATTGATATGGAGATCGGCCAGATCAGCCCGGTGTATCTGCACGACCTCTCCAAGTATCAGCGCATTCTGAAGCAGCGCAACCAGCTGCTGAAGGGCATGTTTCCCGTGCCCAGCCAAGAGCAGGAATTAACGCTTGAAGTAATTGATGAACAGTACATTGAAGCAGCCGTGAAGGTAATTCAGCGTCGTTACGGCTTCCTGCAGCAGCTTGAGCGATGGGCCTCAGAGATCCATACGCGGATCACACAGAACCGGGAGCGCCTTGAGCTGCGGTACGACCCCTCTGCAAACATTCATGCAGAGATGGAGCCCTCCGTGCTTGCTGAAGAGCTTCGTACAGAGCTAGGCCGACGCAGGGAAAATGAGGTCCGCCGGGGGCTTTCGCTTGCAGGACCGCACCGGGACGAAATGAAGCTCCTAGTCAACGAAAGGGACGTACAAACGTACGGTTCCCAGGGCCAGCAACGAACAGCTGCCCTGTCCCTGAAAATGGCAGAGATAGAACTTATCCGCGCTTATGTAGGAGAGTATCCTATTCTTCTGCTTGATGATGTGCTTTCGGAACTTGATCAGCATCGGCAGTCTCATTTATTGGACGCGATTCAGGGGAAAGTACAAACCTTTGTTACCACGACAAGCATTGAAAGCATCAAGCACGAGACAATCGAGCGGGCAACCGTGTTTACAGCCCGCAAGGGTCAATTGGAAAAACAGTAGGTGGTGAATCACATTGTTTATACATTTAGGCGACGGCACCGTAATACGTTCGAAAGACGTTATTGCGATTTTAGATAGTAACAGCCAGAATTCTTCAAGCATCACACGGCAGTTCCTGCAGGCAGTCGAAAGTGACGACAAAGAACAAATCGCAGATTCTGAAGCAAAATCCGTCGTGGTTACGGAAGAAAAGGTATATTTCTCACCTATTTCTTCTTTAACGCTGAAGCGCAGATCGCAGATTATTTCAGAATATGATGAATATCATGAAGAAATACAGGCAGCTAAAGAAGACTAAGCGTGCAAAAGCATGAAAACGAGCGCAGGTATTTACGGACTACACGCGAGAGTTGATCCCGCAGGAAGCGAAGGTGAACAGATTGTCGATGAACCAAAATTCATACGATGAAAGTCAAATACAGGTACTTGAAGGACTCGAGGCAGTCCGGAAGCGTCCAGGCATGTATATCGGCTCTACAACGTCCAGAGGACTTCACCATTTAGTGTGGGAAATCGTGGATAACAGTATTGATGAGGCCATGGGCGGCTATTGTGATCAGATCTATATTACGGTTGAAGAAGATAACAGCATTACTGTAGAAGATAACGGGCGTGGTGTTCCTGTTGGTATGCACGAAAAAATGGGTCGTCCGGCGGTAGAGGTTATTATGACCGTACTGCACGCCGGCGGTAAATTCGGTGGAGGCGGCTATAAGGTTTCCGGCGGTCTTCACGGCGTTGGGGCCAGCGTAGTAAATGCTCTTTCCGAAACACTTGATATTGAAGTGCACCGTGAAGGCGAAATTTATCAACAGGCTTACCGCCGTGGTATTCCGCAGCATGATCTCGAGAATGTAGGCAAGACAGATAAACGGGGCACAAAGATCCGTTTTAAACCAGATCCGGAGATCTTTGAAGAAACCACCGAATTTGAATACGAAACACTTACGAGCCGTGTACGGGAGCTCGCGTTTCTTAACCGCGGACTCCAAATTACCTGCACCGATAAGCGCACCGAAGAAGAACAGGTGCAGACCTACCATTACGAAGGCGGTATTGCTTCCTTTGTGGAATACCTGAATCGCCAAAAGGACACACTCCACAAAGAGCCGATTTTTCTTGAAGCGAACCGCAACGGCATCCAGGTGGAAGTTGCCATGCAGTACAACAATGGGTACACGAGCAATGTGTATTCGTTTGCCAATAATATTAATACCCACGAAGGCGGAACTCACGAGTCCGGATTCCGGACGGCTCTGACGAGAGTTATTAATGATTATGCCCGCAGAAACAGTCTTTTCAAGGAAAACGACCCTAATTTGATCGGGGACGACGTGCGTGAAGGGCTGGTGGCGATTGTTAGTGTGAAGATTCCCGATCCCCAGTTTGAAGGACAAACAAAAACAAAATTAGGAAACGGGGAAGCCCGGACTATCACAGATTCGTTATTCTCAGAGCATTTCTCGAGATTTATGAGTGAAAATCCGGATACGGCGAGAACAATCGTAGAAAAAGGGTTGATGGCTTCACGTGCCCGCGATGCGGCGAAGAAAGCCAGGGAATTGACCCGGCGTAAAAGCGCCCTTGAGGTCAGTTCGCTGCCGGGGAAACTGGCTGACTGCACCTCAAAGGATGCGGCCAGCAGTGAAGTGTATATCGTGGAGGGCGACTCTGCCGGCGGCTCGGCCAAACAGGGACGGGACCGGCATTTCCAGGCGATCCTGCCGCTGCGCGGAAAAATTTTAAACGTAGAAAAAGCGCGCCTGGATAAAATTCTTGCCAACAACGAGATCAGAACCATAATTACGGCTCTTGGCACAGGTATCGGCAATGAATTTGATATCGAGAAGGCCCGCTATCACCGTATTATTATCATGACAGATGCGGATGTGGACGGGGCCCACATCCGGACGCTTCTGCTGACCTTCTTTTACCGTTACATGCGGCCGTTAATCGAAAGAGGCTATATTTATATCGCCCAGCCGCCTCTGTATAAGGTCCAGCAAGGCAAACACGTCCGCTATCTCTTTTTCGAACGTGAACTTCAGCCGGCCTTAGCAGAGCTTCCGGCACAGCCAAAACCAAATCTTCAGCGCTATAAAGGCCTCGGGGAAATGAACCCGACCCAGCTTTGGGAAACTACTATGGATCCGGAGTCAAGGACGACGATGCAGGTGACGCTTGAAGACGCTATGATGGCGGACGAAGTGTTTGAAACATTGATGGGAGACCAGGTAGAACCCCGCCGTGATTTTATTCAGGAAAACGCACATTACGTCCAGAACCTCGACGTGTAAGAGACGGCATCAAGGTGACACAAAGAAACCCCCGCGAAAGATTTAAGCGGGGGTTTCTATCGAATATAGCAACAATAGGCATTTAAGCCTGATGGAATAGAAAGTAGGAGGTTACTGCAATGGCAGAAAACGAATCCAGAGTCACGGAGATCGGTATTGGCGAAGAGATGCGCACCTCGTTTTTGGACTACGCGATGAGCGTTATCGTCAGCCGTGCTCTTCCGGACGTTCGTGACGGAATGAAGCCGGTGCACCGGCGTATTTTATTTGCAATGAGCGAACTTGGCATGACCCCGGACAAACCGTTCCGGAAGTCAGCCCGTATCGTTGGTGATGTTATCGGTAAATACCATCCACACGGCGACTCTGCAGTTTATGAAACAATGGTGCGGATGGCACAGGATTTCAGCTACCGCCACCCAATTGTTAACGGTCACGGGAATTTTGGTTCCGTAGACGGGGACGGCGCAGCAGCGATGCGTTACACTGAAGCGAAAATGTCCAAAATATCGCTTGAAATGGTCCGCGATATTAACAAAGACACCATTGACTACCAGGAAAACTATGATGGCAACGAACGGGAGCCTGTGGTGCTGCCGGCCCGCTTTCCGAATCTGCTTGTTAATGGAACCTCCGGAATTGCGGTAGGAATGGCTACCAATATTCCACCGCACCGGCTGGAGGAAGTCATTGACGGAGTGCTCGCCCTGAGTGAAAACCCTGATATTACGGTAGAAGAGCTGATGGAATACATTCCCGGGCCTGACTTCCCGACAGCTGCTTCCATTTTAGGACGCTCCGGTATCCGGAAAGCCTATCAAACGGGTAAAGGTTCAATTATTATCCGCTCGCATGCTTACATTGAGGAAGATAAAAGAGGCAAGGAAACCATTATCGTAGATGAACTGCCGTACCAGGTGAATAAAGCCCGGCTGGTAGAGCGTATTGCAGAGCTGGTGCGCGAGAAAAAAATCGACGGCATTACTGATCTGCGCGACGAATCAGACCGTAACGGCATGAGGATCGTCGTGGAAGTACGAAGAGATGCCAACGCCAACGTCATTTTAAATAACTTATACAAGCAAACGGCCCTGCAGACGAGCTTTGGCATTAACATGCTTGCTCTCGTTAACGGCCAGCCGAAAGTGCTGGATCTTAAAGAATGCCTGTACCACTATCTTGAACATCAAAAAGTAGTGATTCAGCGCCGCACTGCTTTTGAACTCCGAAAGGCAGAAGCCCGGGCTCATATTGTGGAAGGCCTGCGGGTAGCGCTTGATCATCTTGATGCAGTGATTGAGTTGATCCGGGAATCAGATACGACGGAGATTGCAAGAAACGGCCTGATGGAAAACTACGATTTGAGTGAAGATCAGGCGCAGGCCATCCTCGACATGCGTCTGCAGCGTTTAACAGGCCTCGAGAGAGATAAAATTGAGCAGGAGTACCGGGAGCTCATGGAGCGGATCCGCGAGCTGAAAGACATTTTAGCCAACGAAGAGCGGGTGCTTGAAATTATCCGGGAAGAGCTTACCGAGGTGAAGGAAAAATTCGGGGACGACCGCCGGACCCGCCTGGAAGCCGGAGAGAACTCCATCGAAGATGAGGACCTTATTCCGCGCCAAGACGTAGTAGTCACCATTTCGCACCAGGGCTATATTAAGCGTATGCCGATTGATACGTACCGGAGCCAGCGCCGGGGTGGCCGGGGCGTACAAGGAATGGGCACGAACGAGGATGACTTCGTAGAGCATCTGCTTACGACTAATTCTCACCAGACGATTTTATTCTTTACCAACAAAGGGAAAGTGTATCGCCTGAAAGCATATGAAATTCCTGAATTAAGCCGTACGGCTAAAGGAATTCCATTAATCAACCTGCTTCAGATTGATAAAGGGGAGTACATCAGTACCGTCATTCCAATCGAGGAGTTCTCGGAAAATGCTTACCTTTTCTTCCTAACGAAAAAAGGGATTTCGAAAAGAACCGTTCTTTCTGCGTTTTCGAAGATCCGCAAAGGCGGCCTGTTCGCTATTAATGTCCGGGAAGACGATGAGCTTCACGGTGTGCGTCTCACTTCCGGGGACGATTCCTTAATTATCGGTACCAAACAAGGAATGTCTATTCACTTTGAGGAAGAGGATGTACGCTCGATGGGACGGACTGCTTCCGGTGTTAAAGCAATCTCGCTTCGAAATGGCGACGAAGTAGTGGGTATGGACATTGCACAGGAAAATGAAATGATCTTAATGGTAACGAACAAAGGATATGGAAAGCTCACATCACTTGAAGAATTCAGTAAACAAAACCGCGGCGGCAAAGGGCTAAAAGCCATTAAACTTACGAGCCGTACCGGTGAACTTGCAGCGATGCGTTCCGTACCGGTAGATATCGACCTGATGGTTATGACTATCCAGGGAATAGTTATCCGCATGCATGTTGGCGACGTTTCCAGGCTCGGCCGGTACGCCCAGGGCGTGCGTCTCATCCGCCTTGATAAAGGGGAAGCTGTTTCTACAGTAGCGCCTGTAATCGAACACGAAGTGAACGAAGAAGAAAACGTGGCAGCAGAATCCGAAGAAGAATAGTGTAACTCCCGGCCGTATGCTGAACGGCCGGGTATTTTTTTATGGAAGCTTGTTCTAAAATTATCCAATCAAAATAGTGAAAATAATGGAATTTTTCAAGGAAAATAGTACAATGAAAGTACTATATCAGAAGAAGTGGAGGAGGCTCCATGCGGATACATATTAATCAGGCAGTACCCGGATGCGTACTGGTGAACGATGTTTTTGCAGTGAACGAAACGCCGGTGGTTAGAAAACAAACAGCATTAACAGAACAGTTGGTTGAAATTATCAAACAGTTTCTTATAGAGTACATTGAGGTAAAGCCGGTGCTCGTTAACGGCGACCCTTTTTCACCAGTCAAAGAGGCTGAGGTAAACAGCAGGCATCAACAGCCGGAATTTGAAGATATATATGATACAGCGGTAGAAGCCCATGAAGCTATGTGGCGCTCTTGGAAAGCCGGGGGAGCCATTGAGATGACAAAAGCCCGGGCGGTCCTTGCTCCTCTGCTCGAAAGTCTTGAAGAACATGCCTCCAGCGTTTTTACGAGCTATCAGTTTATAGATCAGGAAAAGTACGATAGCCATCACGCAATCGCAGTGGCTCTGCTAGCTGCCTTTCTGGCCAAAAAGCATGGCTGCAGCCGAAAGGAATGGGTCGGCGCAGCACTGGCCGGGCTCTTGTGTGACGCTTCCCTGGCCAGAAATTCCGCGTCGGGACAATCGGAAGCAGATAAGCATCCGATTCAGAGCTACCAGATGGCAAAGGCTGCCGGGACGGTCAGTGATGAAGTATTGCTTGCGATTCTGCAGCACCATGAACGAGAAGACGGGAGCGGCTATCCGCTCAAAATGAAAAGCGGCAAAATATATGTACTGAGCAGCCTTGTTGCAGCGGCGGATATGTATCACGCCATGGCAGGCGAGAGGCTGAACAGCGAAGGAAAATCGGCGTTTCATGTGATGCAGGAGCTGGCAGTCCATTCGTTTGGAAAACTGCCTCCCGCCGTAATAGAAACGTTAACAGAGCAGTTCATAACTGTAATGACTGGAAAGAAGGTGCAGCTTGCCGACGGCAGAACGGCCTCCATTGTGCATTTGGACCGCCGGGAGATAGAATATCCGCTGGTTCAGCTTGATAAGGACAAAGAGGTCGTTCAACTAAATGAAACATTAGCCATACACCATGTTCTCTAGCATGGTGTATTATGTATGAAGTAAAAACAGTGAAATCCTTTACATAAATATTAGCAGTTATTTATAAATTTTCGGAAAAATAAAACATATTCCTTTTGCTTCTGAGACTGGCTGAAACGTGATAAGATATTAGAAATAAATAAGTTACAGACCTCAGGATAGTGAAAAATCCTGTAAAATTACCCATTTTGAAGGAGGAAGATTCGTGCGAGCAGACAAGTTTTCCCAAGAAGGGCTAACGTTTGATGACGTTTTATTGTTACCGGCAAGATCTGATATTCATCCAAGGGATGTATCAGTACGCACCTCGTTAACCGACAAGCTTCCTTTGAATATTCCTGTCGTAAGTGCTGGAATGGACACAGTGACGGAAGCAGACATGGCAATTGCGATGGCACGGGCTGGCGGTCTTGGCATTGTGCATAAAAATATGTCCATCGAAGCACAGGCAGAGATGGTGGACCAGGTGAAACGTTCAGAAAGCGGCGTTATCACGAACCCTTTCTTTCTCCATCCGGACCATCAGGTGTTCGACGCCGAGCATCTAATGGGGAAATACCGCATTTCGGGCGTTCCTATCGTTGATGAGGAGCAAAAGCTGGTGGGGATTATCACCAACCGCGACCTTCGTTTTATCGAAGACTATTCGATTGGAATTAAAGAAGTAATGACCGCCAATAACCTTATTACAGCCCCGGTTGGCACTACGCTGGAAGAAGCAGAAGATGTGCTACAGAAACACAGAATTGAAAAGCTTCCGCTTGTAGAAAAGGACGGTACGTTAAAAGGGCTCATTACAATTAAAGACATCGAGAAAGTCATCGAATTCCCTCATTCGGCAAAAGACGCCCAGGGAAGGCTGCTCGTTGGGGGAGCTGTCGGTGTGAGCGCCGATACAGACAAACGTGTGGAAGCTCTGGTCAAAGCAGAAGCCGATGCGATTGTTATTGATACTGCCCACGGCCATTCTAAAGGAGTGCTTGATAAAATTGCAGAAATCCGGAACAGCTATCCGGAGGTAGTACTGATAGCTGGCAATGTGGCTACAGCTGAAGGCACAAGGGATTTAATCGAGGCAGGAGCCGACGTTGTAAAAGTCGGTATAGGCCCGGGATCGATATGTACGACCCGCGTGGTAGCGGGCGTCGGAGTTCCACAGATTACTGCTGTATATGAGTGTGCAGAAGAAGCGGACAAGCATAACGTTCCAATTATCGCCGACGGCGGAATTAAATATTCCGGCGACATTGTTAAAGCTCTGGCTTCCGGCGCTCATGCAGTAATGCTCGGCAGCTTGCTTGCAGGAGTAACAGAAAGCCCGGGAGAGCGTGAAATTTATCAGGGCCGGCAGTTTAAAGTTTACCGCGGCATGGGTTCGATGAGTGCCATGGAACAGGGAAGCAAGGACCGCTATTTCCAGGAAAACAGCCAAAAGCTTGTTCCGGAAGGCATCGAAGGCCGTATTCCTTACAAAGGGCCGCTGAAGGATACCATCCATCAGCTGCTTGGCGGTTTAAGAGCCGGTATGGGCTACTGCGGTACCCCGACGGTCTCCTCCCTGCGTGAAGATGCCCGTTTCGTACGAATTACCAACGCCGGGCTGCGTGAAAGCCATCCTCATGACGTACAGATTACGAAAGAAGCGCCAAACTACTCTTAATAATAATGGAAGACGGAAGCCGCCAGCTTTCGTCTTTTTTTGTATCTGCGCATATTTCCCGGGAAATATTGTTGCCCGGCCGGTTCTGGAAGGCTTTATAAAAGGAACAATGGCAGATATGTTTTAAAGTGAGGCTGTGGTAAAATATGCGATAGCTATACACCACGGAGGTGCAGAGATTGAAGAGAAATAAGCTGAAAACAGCAGGGGTCTCCTGCGTAGCGGCTGCAGTCATCTGGACGTTTGGCAGTATGCCAGTTCAAGCGGCAGAGCCTGATATAGAAGCAAGCGCTTCGATTATGATAGATGCAGACACAGGGCAGATAGTGTATGAAGATAATACAGAAGAGCTGCTTTCTGCGGCCAGCATGTCCAAAATGATGACAGAATACATAGTAAACAAAGCAGTTGAAGAGGGCGATATCAGCTGGAATGATGAAGTGGCAATCAGCGAGAAAGTCCGTGAACTTTCTCTTCAAACCAATTTATCAAATGTGCCTCTTCGTCAGGATGAGACCTATACGGTCAAAGAACTTTACGAGGCTATGGCCATTTATTCTGCGAACGGGGCAACCATTGCTTTGGCAGAACATATTGAGGGCAATGAGGCAGCTTTTGCCGACCGGATGAATCAACAGGCCGAGGAGCTTGGCATGGAGAAGTATGAATTCGTAAACGCGACCGGGCTGAATAATTCTACAATGATGGGGTATGCACCGGAAGGAAGCGGTAAGAGCGCAGAAAACATGATGTCAGCCAACGATACGGCCTTGTTGGCTTACCATCTGTTGGATGAATATCCGGAAGTGCTGGACGTGGCAGGCGTGCCGAAAAAAACATTCAACGAAGATTCGGAAGAATCAATCGAGATGATTAACTGGAATAAAATGCTTCCAGGTCTCCAACAGGAGTACGAAGGAGTGGACGGGCTGAAAACAGGCACAACTGACTTGGCCGGAAATGCTTTTACCGGGACGATCGAACAGGACGGAAACAGATATATATCAGTTGTGATGAATGCAAAAACAAAAATGTCACGTTTTACAGAAACGGCTAAACTGTACGATTATGCTGATCGGGAACTTGAAAGCCAAACGCTGGTGGAAAAAGGAGCAGAAATCGGCAGGGACTCCTCTATTGAAGTAGAAAATGGCCAGGAAGAAAACATACAAGTAGCAGCAGGAGAAGCACTGGAGCTGATTTCTTCAGAGAATAAAGAGCCCGAATATGAGATTGCTGTATCTAAAAATGAAGCCCCAATCGAAAAAGGCGAAGAAGTGGGCACAGTAGTTGTTACAAACAGTGAAGCCTCTTATATACAGGGCAGAGCCAACCGTACCGAAGTACCTCTGGTAGCGGCAGAAGCCGTGGAGAAGCGCGGATGGTTTGGTAACATGGTGCAGAACATTGGCAATCTGTTCAGCGGTTTATAGAACAGAGCCACTGATGAATAAAAGCTTTCTTGAAGGCTTTTTTGGCTTAAAACAAGATGCTTTATCCAGATATAGTATAGTGTTACAATAGGACTACTGAGCGTTATTATTACACCACAAAAAATGGTGGTAAAAGATAGAATATTGGAGCTGGAGGGCTGGAATATGGCAGAGAGAGGAACAGATCGGATTAAAAGAGGCATGGCTGAGATGCAAAAAGGCGGCGTTATTATGGACGTCGTCAACGGAGAACAGGCGAAAATCGCCGAGGAGGCAGGAGCCGTAGCTGTAATGGCCCTTGAACGGGTGCCTTCAGACATTCGGGCTGCTGGCGGCGTAGCGCGCATGGCAGATCCTACAATCGTTCAGGAGGTCATGGAGGCTGTATCGATCCCGGTAATGGCAAAAGCCCGTATCGGCCACATCGTCGAAGCACGTGTGCTCGAATCGCTGGGTGCTGATTACATTGATGAAAGCGAAGTCCTCACCCCGGCAGACGATGTGTACCACATGGATAAAACAGAATATACAGTCCCATTTGTCTGTGGAGCCCGTGATCTTGGAGAAGCGGCCCGCCGTATTGGTGAAGGAGCTTCCATGCTTCGTACAAAAGGGGAGCCGGGCACCGGTAACATTGTGGAAGCAGTACGCCACATGCGTTTGATTCAGTCTCAAATCCGCAAAGTAATCGGCCTGTCGAAAGACGAATTAATGACAGAAGCGAAAAACCTTGGTGCCCCGTACGAACTGCTGCTTCAAATCCGTGAAGAGGGCCGCCTGCCGGTGGTTAACTTTGCTGCAGGCGGAATAGCGACGCCAGCCGACGCCGCTTTAATGATGCAGCTGGGCGCTGACGGTGTATTTGTGGGCTCCGGTATTTTCAAATCCGAATATCCGGATAAATTTGCCCGGGCTATTGTTGAGGCGACAACACACTATGAAGATTACGAACTGATTGCTAAGCTGTCCAAAGGGCTGGGTACTGCAATGACCGGGATGGATATTTCCCAGCTCGAAGGCTTTGACCGCATGCAGGACCGCAGCCAGTAATATAATACAGGGGGTTTTTACTCATGATGAAAATCGGCGTTTTAGCTCTTCAAGGCGCTGTTCGTGAACATGTTAAAGGTTTAGAGGCCCCTGATACGGAAGTTATTATCGTAAAACGGCCGGAACAGCTTGAAGAAATTGATGGGCTGGTATTTCCGGGAGGCGAAAGCACGACGATGCGGCGTCTGGTGGAAAAATATCAATTTTTTGAGCCGCTGCAGGCGTTCGCCAAAGCAGGGAAGCCAGTGTTTGGCACGTGCGCCGGCCTGATTTTGATGGCGACCGACGTGGTGGGCGAGCCGGGAGGCCATCTTGAACTGATGGATATGACGGTTCAGCGTAATGCATTCGGACGCCAGCGGGAAAGCTTCGAAACCAGGCTTTCCATTCGCGGAGTCGCAGACGATGCCGAAGCAGTATTTATCCGGGCTCCACTGATTACGGAAGTTGGACAAAACGTCGAAGTGCTCGCAGAGTATAACGATGAAATCGTAGTAGCTCGGCAGGATCATCTGCTTTCCTGTTCTTTTCATCCGGAGCTGACGAACGACCGCAGATTTCACCAGTATTTCGTACAAATGGTACGGGAAGCGCAAGCGGCAGTGAATGTGTAAATACAATCGCGTTGATGGACAATAGTACTTCTGCATTTTTTCTTCAGAGAGTCGGTGGCTGGTGTGAACCGATGAAAATGCAGGGGGAATCCCGTCCGGAGTAAAACGGTGAACATCAGTAGCCGTTTTCGGCTTGTCCCCGTTAACGGATGAAAGAAAAGCCGGCAGTGACGTTTACTGCAACGAGGGTGGCAACGCGGGAAATTAAAGTCTCGTCCCTGATTCACAGGGGCGGGGCTTTTTTATAATATATAAAATAGATAACTATACAAGGAGGAAACACACTTATGCTTGACCCTAAACGATTGCGAAATGATTTTGATGCAGTGAAAGCCCAGCTTTCGAAACGAAATGAAGACATTAGCGAATTAGATTCTTTTGAAGCGCTCGACCGGGAACGCCGGGAACTGATCCAGGAAACAGAAGAGTTGAAGCAGCGACGTAACACTGTATCTGATGAAATCGCAGCTAAAAAGAAAAACAAAGAAGACACCGATGAACTTATTACGGAAATGCGGGACGTATCAGGCAGGGTTAAAAAGCTGGACGAACAGCTACGTGAAAAGGATGAACGTCTGCAGCAGATTCTGCTTTCCATTCCAAATGTTCCACATGAAACAGTACCGGTCGGAGAGGATGAATCAGATAACGAAGAAGTTAGAGCCTGGGGAGAGCCGCCGGTGTTCGATTTTGCACTGAAGCCGCACTGGGATATCGGCGTCGATTTAGACATGCTTGATGCCGAACGGGCTGCAAAAGTAACCGGAAGCCGGTTTATGTTTTATAAGGGCGCCGGAGCCCGCCTTGAGCGGGCGCTGATTCAGTTTATGATGGACCTGCACAGCGATGAACACGGCTATGAAGAATTGATCCCTCCGTACATGGTCAATCGAAGCAGCATGACCGGCACCGGCCAGCTGCCGAAATTCGAGGAAGACGCTTTTCAGATCCAGGAAGAGGATTATTTCCTTGTACCAACAGCAGAAGTGCCTGTTACCAACATGCACCGCGAAGAAATTCTTGCAGGTAAAGAACTGCCAAAAGCCTATACGGCGTTCAGTGCGTGCTTCCGTTCTGAGGCAGGCTCTGCGGGACGTGATACCCGCGGCCTGATCCGCCAGCACCAGTTTAATAAAGTGGAGCTTGTACGCTTTACAACACCAGATGAGTCGTATAAAGAGCTTGAAACATTGACCGGTCATGCTGAAAAAGTGCTTCAGCTGCTTGAGCTGCCATACCGTGTGATGAACATGTGCACTGGAGATTTAGGTTTTACGGCCGCGAAAAAATACGATATCGAAGTATGGCTCCCAAGCTACGAAGATTACAAAGAAATTTCTTCCTGCAGTAATTTTGAGGACTTTCAAGCCCGGCGCGCCAATATTCGTTTCAAACGGGACCGCGGGGCGAAAACAGAATTCGTGCATACGCTAAACGGTTCTGGGCTCGCCCTTGGACGTACAGTGGCGGCAATTATGGAAAACCATCAGCAGGAAGACGGTAGCATCAAGATTCCTGAAGTGCTGCGTGGATATATGGGCAATAAAGCATACATTACAGCGAAATAGGCAGATTTTAAAAAACTCTGGACGCTTTAGGCGGCCAGAGTTTTTCATAGTTATGCAAAATAACTTCAAAGAAGCAATTGAAATGAAAGCGCTGACATTGTAGTATGAAAAGTATATTTGGCCTGTTTTCGAATCATAACATCGTTATATAATCTTACAAAAAAATTCATAAAAATCTTTCACGAATATTGCAATAATAAGAACAATTACTTATAATTACGTTAATCCACCCCGGTAATTGTTACGAAATTACTAATGTTAATTGTTTTATCTCGGTAATTCGTAATAACGAATACACGGTCATCAAGGTGAGAATGAGACAAAGAGAAGGGATGCCAATGAGCGTTTCATTAGATCAAGTAGATATGTCGATACTTGGGTATCTGCAGGCAAACGGCAAGGAATCCTACAGTGAAATCGCCCGTTGCCTGGGAGTGAGTGAGGGGACTGTCCGTTCAAGAATTAACAAAATGCTCCGCTATAACGTCTTTGAATTTATCATACATACCAATCCAAATAAAATTGGCCTTGATGTGCAGACGATTATCGGGCTAAGCACAAAGCTTGGAATGCAGGACGAAATTGCGAGTAAGCTGCAGCGTTTTTCCGAAGTGCGGTTTGTCGGTGCTTTCTCCGGCAACCACGATTTAATTTTACAGGCTTATTTTCGAAATAACGAGGATTTAGTGAATT
Organism: Marinococcus halophilus; assembly: GCF_900166605.1. Taxonomy (NCBI): domain Bacteria; kingdom Bacillati; phylum Bacillota; class Bacilli; order Caryophanales; family Bacillaceae; genus Marinococcus; species Marinococcus halophilus. Next base: position 94,991 of record NZ_FVZD01000005.1, on the reverse strand, counting down.
TTGTTAACAGGGATTTAGCGCAAATTGATGGAATTTTGAACGCTGACGTGAACGTTGAGTTAAAGCAGTACAAGGATTCCTTTTCTTATTTAACTCCTTAACGGAACAACATTAAAGGTGGTGGTACCGCGAGCGAGGGTAAAGCCGGGAGCATTTAATTTGCTGTGTAGTACAGAACCAGCAGTAAAAGATCCAGGGCAATAAGCGCCGCAGTCTGAATGAAAAGAACACGGAAAAAAGAGGTCTCGATGACCTCAGAAGGCGGAAGCCGTTGTTCCCAGCCCTGAGTTGAAGGCCTGGAGGGGGCGAGCCGATGAGCTACTTTTCGAAAGCTGTGAGTAATAGCATCGAAAAATCCTCCGCGCATTACAAAAGCTGCAATGAAAACGATTAGATAAAACAGCCCTACATAAAACACATAATTAATCACATTCAGCAGCCCGAATGCCGGAGAAAAAATGAAAAACAGCAGGCCGGCAATTATTAAATTAGCGGTGAATACGGAGAGATTCAGTTTCCAATGCATATGCGGAACTCCTTCAGGATATTTATAACGCCCATCATTATAGCATAAATGCAGGCCGTCGCTGAACGAATCATTTTATTTACGAATAATTGCCCTGTGTACAAAAACATTAGTGCTTTTCGTATAGACAAAACGAATAAATTTTCATTTTCGCAAAAAATTAAAAAATTAATGAAAATATTCGCAAAATCTTGTATACTTTGTGAATGCAGAGAAAACAGAAATTTTACACAATAAAGACATAAAAGTTTTGGGGAGGTCAACATATCTTATGAAAAAGACAAAATTGACAGTATTAGCTTCTGCATTAATCTCGAGTACAGTACTTGCAGCGTGTTCCGGCGGCGGGGGCGGAGAGTCCGGCGGAGACGGCGGCAACGGCGGTGGTGATGGAGGCGGCGAAGGCCAGGCAAGCGGCGAGCAGGTTATCAACATCTCGCAGTCGGGCGATATTCCTTCCATGGACCCTTCACTTACTACAGACCAGTTCGGCATCCAATGGTCGGGGGAAATTTATGAAGGACTTTACCGTCTTGGCGAGAATGCGGAAATCACTGACGGCGTTGCTACAGGCGACCCGGAAATAAGTGAAGACGGAACGACTTGGACGTTTAATCTTCGGGAAGATTCTACTTGGACAAACGGAGACCCTGTAACAGCCGAGGATTTCGTTTATTCCTGGCAGCGGGCGGTAGATCCGGAGACAGCTTCTGAGTACGGACCTTATATGATGGGGGGCGTCATTGAAAACGCTACTGCCATCAGCGAAGGCGAAATGGAGCCGAGTGAACTTGGAGTGGAAGCTGTAGATGAACATACACTGGAAGTTTCTCTTGAAAAACAGACGCCATATTTCGAATCTCTGACAACATTCCCGACATTCTATCCTCTAAATGAAGAGTTTGTGGAAGAGCAGGGTGATGATTATGCCTTGAACCCTGATAATATGCTCACAAACGGACCATTTACAATGGAAGAATGGAACACCGGTGACAGTATGGCATTCGTGAAAAATGAAGACTATTGGGATGCAGATACTGTACAGCTGGAGGAAATCAACGTACAGGTAGTCAAAGAACCTTCCACAGGCACGAACCTGTACGAAACCGGTGAATTGGACCGCACGGAGCTGACTGCGGAATTTGTGGATGAGTACAGCACGAACCAGGACTACCGTGCAGTAGAACAGCCAACTTCCTGGTACGTTAAAATGAACCAGGAAAATGAAATTCTTGCGAACGAAAATACTCGTAAAGCCATCCAGATGGCCGTGAACAAAGAAGACTTAACAAATACTATCTTAAACAACGGCTCCATGCCTCTGGGCGGCCTGATGCCGGGCAACTTCGTTTTCAGCCCTGAAGGAGAAGAAGATTTCCGCGAAGTAAACGGCAACCTCTCAGCAACTGACAAAGAGCAGGCGCAGGAGCTTTGGGAGCAGGGTCTTGAAGAAATTGGCGCCGATAGCGCAGAGCTAGGTTACCTCACAGGTGATACTGAATCAGCTCAAAACATTAGTGCATATCTCAAGGAACAGTTAGAGGGCACTCTGGACGGGTTAACTGTGAACGTGCAGCAGGTGCCGTTTCAGGAGCGTCTCGATCGTGACACTAACATGGATTATGACCTGTTAATGTCCGGCTGGGGTCCTGACTATGTGGACCCGAACACATTCATGAACCTGTTTGTTACAGATAGCGGCAATAACCACACTGGTTATTCCAGTGAAGAATACGATTCCTTGATTGAAGAAGCAAACAACGAGTTAGCTGACCAGCCGCAGGAGCGTTGGGACAACTTCCTCGAAGCAGAAAAGCTTCTGATTGAAGAAGACGCAGTAATTGCTCCAATGTACCAGGAAGCCCAGGCTTATCTCTGGAACCCGGAACTGCAGGGAGTTATCGTTAACGCTGCGGGGCCTGATTTTGAATACAAGTGGGCTTACGTCAACGAAGATGCTACAGAGGAATAAAAACTAAATAAAATAATATTTTCAGGGGGCAAGAGAGTATATCCATAATAATTGGCTTATGCTCTCTTTTCCCTTGTTTCCTAAACTTAAAGGATTCACAACATGACTAACACCACGACATTTACAAGGAGGAAAAATGTATGGCACGTTATATTGCCACCAGAATCGTATACATGGCGATTACTTTATTTATTATCGCCAGTGTTACATTCTTTTTAATGAAATTGATGCCCGGCACGCCTTTGAGCTCGGCTGATCGTTTGTCAGAATCCCAACAGCAGATTGTGCTGGAACAGTACGGCCTGGATAAACCGGTGCCGCTTCAGTATGTGGACTATATGCTGGGGCTTGTGCAGGGAAACCTTGGTATCTCCTTTCAGTTTGACAATCGGGAAGTAACCGAAATCCTTGGAAACCGGATCGGCCCTTCTCTACAGCTGGGCATTCAAGCGCTTTTCATTGGCTCGATTTTAGGAGCTCTTTTAGGGCTAGTCGCGGCTATTTTTCATAACGGTATTTTAGACTTTGGCTCTACGCTGCTTGCGGTTATCGGGACTTCGATTCCGTCCTTTATTTTTGCGGGGCTGCTCCAATATTTTCTGGGCGTGCAGTGGCAGTTGTTCCCGGTTGCTACTTGGGGAACGTTCGCTCATACAATAATGCCGACAATTGCGCTACTTATATTTCCGATGGCTATTTGCGCGAGGTTTATGCGTACAGAAATGCTGGAGGTATTAAACAAAGATTATATCACTACAGCAAGAGCTAAAGGCGTCGGCTGGACAGCAGTTATTTTCAAGCACGGACTGCGCAATGCCCTGATTCCTTTGATTACGATTCTGGGGCCGCTTGCAGTAAGTCTTTTAACAGGAACTCTTGTTATCGAACAGATCTTTGCAGTACCGGGGATCGGGGAGCAGTTTGTCACCGCCGTAACGACGAACGATTACCCAATGATCATGGGAACGACCCTGTTTTTCAGCTTCTTATTTGTTCTGATTATTCTAATCATCGATATTCTTTATGGCATCATTGATCCGAGAATCCGCCTGGATGGAGGGAAGTAGAAGTTATGCAGCACGAAAACGAGAAAGAAAGAAAATACGACAAAGAACTATTCTCTCCAGCTGATGTACGGGAAGAGGACATGGAGCAAATTAACCGTCCGAGCCGGACGTTTTGGCAGGATGCCTTCCGGGCGCTGCGTAAAAACGTGGCAGCGATGATTTCTTTAATAGCATTATTACTTATTGTGTTTTTTGCTATCTTTGGCCCGATGATGAATGAATATACGCCGAGAGAGCAGGACTTATCACGGTCAAATTTACCGCCAAAAGTTCCTGTGCTTGAAAATATCGGCTGGCTGGGTATGGACGGCCAGGAAACATATGTTTTTGAAAATATTACAGCGGAGCAGGCCCAAACAAACGCAGAAAGCCGGTTCGGCAACGAAGATTATGTTCAATATGAAACGTTAAGCGAAGGCGATGGCTCTGTAGGCTCTGCCCAGGTGCAGGTCAACGTGGACAGTTACGCGGCAGCCGGAGTAGAAGAAACCAACTTTTGGTTCGGAACGGACCGGCTGGGAAGAGACCAGTGGACAAGAACGTGGGACGGCACGAGAGTTTCCCTTTTCATTGCTCTCATTGCCACGCTGCTTGACTTATTTATCGGTGTCGCCTACGGCGGTATTTCCGGCTTCTTTGGCGGTAAAACGGATAACATTTTACAGCGTCTGTTAGAAATACTTTCCGGTATACCGAACCTTGTCATTTTAATTCTTATGATTGTTGTCCTTGACCCGGGGATTCTCTCCATATCGCTTGCGATTGCGATTACTGGCTGGATCGGTATGTCGCGTATTGTCCGGGGAGAAATCTTAAAGCTGAAAAACGAAGAATTTGTGCTGGCTTCCCAAACGCTTGGACTGTCAAATTCAAAAGTAATCACTAAGCACCTTGTACCGAATACTATGGGCTTAATTATCATTAACACGATGTTTACGATTCCAAATGCGATTTTCTTTGAAGCTTTTCTGAGCTTTATTGGTCTGGGGCTGCAGCCTCCGAACGCTTCACTCGGGGTGCTGATTGATAACGGCTTTGATGCCCTGCAGACAACCCCGCACGTATTAATATTCCCGGCCGTTGTACTGTCAGTGTTAATGATTGCCTTTAACATTCTGGCTGACGGTATGCGTGATGCGTTTGATCCGAAGATGCGCGATTAGAATGTGGGAGGAACGAACATGAGTAACGAAACCATTTTAGATGTAAAAAATTTAAGTGTTTCCTTTAAAACGCCAAACGGCGAAGTGCAGGCTGTAAGAGACGTCAGCTTTTCAGTTGGAAAAGGGGAAACCCTGGCAATCGTAGGTGAGTCCGGATCGGGCAAATCGGTAACGACAAAGGCGCTGATGGGCCTGCTTCCGGCACCGAAAGGATATATTAAAAACGGCAATATTCTATACGGGAATGAGGATTTTGCCAAGCTGAGCGATAAGCAGATGACTAAATACCGCGGCAAGGATTTTGCGATGATTTTTCAGGATCCGATGACCTCCCTCAATCCGACGATGAAAGTAGGAACGCAGGTGATGGAAGGGCTGCGGATGCACCGGGGCATGAATAAAGAGGAAGCGAAAAAGGAAGCAGTACGGCTTCTGGAGCTGGTGCGCATCCCCGATGCAGAGGCAAGAATGAATCAGTACCCGCACCAGTTTTCGGGGGGCATGCGCCAGCGGGTGGTCATTGCCATCGCGCTCGCCTGCGACCCGAAAGTATTGATTGCAGATGAGCCGACAACAGCGCTTGACGTAACAATCCAGGCGCAGATTCTGGATATTATGAAAGATATTCAGGAGGAATTTGAAACCTCGATTATTTTCATTACGCACGACCTGGGCGTTGTGGCAAATGTAGCGGACCGGGTCGCGGTCATGTATGCCGGTAAGATTGTAGAAATCGGCTCTGTGGACGAGCTTTTTTACAACCCGAAGCATCCTTACACCTGGGGCCTCCTTGGTTCCATGCCGACGGTGGACCAGCGGGAGGAAGAATTATTTGCCATCCCGGGAACGCCGCCGGATCTGCTTCATCCGCCAGAGGGCGATGCTTTCGCCCCCCGGAACCGGTACGCGTTAAAAATTGATTACGAAGAGCAGCCGCCAATGTTTCAGGTATCCGACACGCACTATGCAGCGACATGGCTGCTGCATGAAAACTCACCGGATGTACAACCACCCGCCTCAGTACAGCAGCGCATTGATGAGATGAACGGGAAATGGGAGGCAGGAAAGTAGATATGAGTGATGAGAAATTATTGGAAATCAAAAACCTGAGTCAGCACTTTAAAACAGGTAGAAAAAGTGTCGTACGGGCAGTAGACGGCTTGAATTTTGATATATACAAAGGGGAAACGTTCGGGCTGGTAGGAGAGTCGGGCTGCGGAAAGTCAACGACTGGACGCTCGATTATCCGCCTGTACGAGGCGACAAGCGGCGAGGTTTTGTTCAAGGGAGAAAACGTTCAGGGCAAGAAATCCAAGAAAGAGCTGAAGAAGTTTAACCGCCAGATGCAGATGATTTTCCAGGATCCATATTCATCGCTGAACCCGCGGATGAAGGTCATTGATATTATTGCGGAGGGCATCGATATTCACGGCCTGGCAAAGGATAAAGAAGAGCGTCGCCAGCGCGTATATGAACTGTTGGAGACGGTCGGGCTAAGCCGGGAGCACGCAGAGCGCTACCCGCACGAATTCAGCGGAGGCCAGCGCCAGCGGATCGGGATTGCACGTGCCCTGGCTGTGAAGCCGGAATTTATTATCGCTGATGAGCCGATTTCAGCTCTCGACGTGTCGATTCAGGCCCAGGTCGTCAACCTAATGAAAAAGCTCCAGCGGGAAGAAGAGTTAACGTATTTGTTTATTGCTCATGACCTATCTATGGTGAAATATATCAGCGACCGTATTGGCGTAATGTATTTTGGCCGTCTTGTAGAGCTTGCTTCGAGTGAAGAGCTTTACAAAAATCCGCTGCATCCATATACGAAATCACTTTTATCTGCGATTCCCCAGCCTGACCCGGTCCACGAACGCACGAGACGCCGGCTGGCTTATAACCCGGAAGATCATGACCAGAGCGAAGAGCCTGAATTTCGGGAAGTATCAAAGGATCATTACGTGCTGTGCACAAGCCAGGAATTTGAGGAGATGCAGCAGCAGGCTCCGGTATAAACGGAAGTCCCCGTTCCCAAACTCATCAAGGAACGGGGAATTTTTCTTTCAATATGGGTTGATCAACGGGTAGGGCTGTGCTATGATTATCGTTGTCAGTCACCAAGCTACATATTTTTCAGCACGGAGGAGTACCCAAGTCTGGCTGAAGGGAGCGGTCTTGAAAACCGCCAGGGGCTTTGCGGCCCGCGGGGGTTCGAATCCCTCCTCCTCCGCCATTAATTTACCAGCGATAACTGCCCCAGACGGCAGTTTTTTTTAACGCCACTATCCGTTACGAGGGAAAAGAGGGCAGATGGCAATGGATCTACATACATATTGGATGCAGGAAGCCATCCGGGAAGCAAAACAAGCAGAAGCAGCAGGAGAAGTGCCAATTGGCGCGGTCATTGTTTATCAAAATGAAGTGATCGGGCGGGGAAGAAATCGTCGGGAGGAAGATCAGCAGGCGTCCGCTCATGCTGAGATGATTGCCATCCAGGAAGCCTGTACGTTTTTAAACAGCTGGCGGCTTGAAGAATGCACACTTTACGTCACGCTTGAGCCCTGTCCGATGTGCGCGGGAGCTATTGTGCAGGCCCGGGTGCCCTCCGTTGTTTTTGGAGCACATGACCCAAAGGCAGGCTGTGCCGGGACGTTGATGAACCTTCTTCAGGAGGAGCGCTTTAATCATCGCTGTGACGTTACTGCTGAAGTTGAAAGATCCGCTTGTGCTGATCTCCTCATTTCATTTTTCCGCCAAATGAGAGATCAGAAAAAGAATAGAAAGAAAGAAAACGGGGAATAGCTCTACAGTCGTTTAATTCTATTTGGAATATAGAAGCGTACCGTGCTATATTTAACAGGATTATTGAATAAACAGGGGGTTTTCCAGTGCGTTCAAATCAATTTACCGTGGAAACGGCACAGAAGTTGTCTGAAAAGCTGAATGTCCCGGCTGAACAAATTATGCATACGCCGCCTCATCTGATTAAAGAAAAAATCGCTGAGTGGGAAGAAAAAGAAGCAGGTAAAAGCCCGCACAAATCTATGTCTGCCGATTGAACCTCATCGGTTGCATAATACTGAAAAAATAGATATACTTATTATGCGCTTCGATAAGAAGTGCCTAAATATAGTGAACCCATTTGCCGTGCTAAGTGGGGAGGTAGCGGTGCCCTGTACTTGCAATCCGCTATAGCAAGACCGAATCCCTTTCCGAGGCTTTATTTTTGTAGGGTCTGCCCTGCGTAAGTGGTGTTGACGCCCAGGTTCTGCGCAACGGAAACCCGCGAACCCTGTCAGGTCCGGAAGGAAGCAGCAGTAAGCGGACTCTTCCGTGTGCCGCAGAGCTGCCTGGGCCGAGCAAACTGCGCAGGTAACGCTTATGAAAGTATTGTCGAAGAAAGGTGCACGGCTCTATAAACATATCATTCAAACGATTCCGTCTCAGGGGTCGTTTTATTTTTATATTCAAGTACAAGCTCCCGGCGTTTGAGTTTTGAAAATAGCTTCATAAATAGGTATAATGAATAAAGGAAGAAACGGAAATGAAGGGGGGAAACATGGTTGGGCCATCAAGCTTTATACCGGATGTGGCGGCCGCAGCTGCTTGAAGACGTAGTCGGCCAGGAACATATTACAAAAACGCTTCAGAATGCCCTTGTGCAGGAAAAATTCTCCCATGCTTACTTATTCAGCGGGCCGAGAGGGACAGGAAAAACGAGCGCCGCTAAGATCTTCGCCAAAGCGATCAACTGCGCGCAGGCTCCAACAGCTGAACCATGTAATGAGTGCGACGCCTGCACGGGCATTATGGACGGTTCAGTCGTTGACGTGATAGAAATTGATGCCGCCTCCAACAACGGTGTGGATGAAATTCGTTATATCCGCGAAAACGTGATTGCCGCTCCGAGGGATATCCGTTATAAAGTGTATATTATCGATGAAGTTCACATGCTGTCGACTGGGGCTTTCAATGCGCTGCTGAAAACATTGGAAGAACCTCCGAAGCATGCTGTTTTTATTTTAGCGACGACGGAACCGCATAAGATTCCGCTCACGATTGTTTCCCGCTGCCAGCGTTTTGATTTTAAGCGTATCCAGCCGGAAACCCTGGTGGAACGCATGAAATATATACTCGGGGAGCAGCAGGAAACAGCGGAAGAACAGGCGCTTTACCTGATTGCCCGGGCGGCTGAAGGCGGCATGAGAGATGCCCTCAGCCTGCTTGACCAGGCGATGTCGTTTGCTGAAGAAGCGGTTCGTGCAGAAGACGTGCTGGCAATCACCGGTGCGGTGTCGCAGCAGTTTTTAACAGACACCGTACGTGCATTGAAAGAACAGAATACAGCTGAAGCAGTGCAGGCTGCAGATCGTCTGGTGAAGGAAGGCAAAGATCCGGTCCGTTTTATGGAGGACATCATCTATTATCTCCGGGATATGCTGCTGAACCAGGCAGCTCCGGGCATGCAGGAGCTATTGGACCGGGCCACGCTTGACCAGGAATTTGAAGCCCTTTCATCGGAGGTGCCGGCAGAATGGATTTACCAGAGGATTGATCAGTTAAATAAAATTCACCAGGACATGCGCTGGTCAAGCCATCCTAAAATCTTTTTGGAGGTTGCTTTGATTCAGTCCTGCCACACGTCGGCCAAGGAGGCTGCTCCAGTATCGGAAAGCGGGGCTTCCGATGACAGAACGACCCGCCTGGAAAACCGCATCGCGTCGCTTGAAAAAGCCCTGAAAGAGAAACCGGCGGCGCCTGCGGCTCCTGAGCAGGCCCCGCCGGCGGCGGAAGAGCCCAAGCCTGAACCAGCTAAGCGTGCTTCCAAAAAAGGAGCTACTTCTTCCCCTTCCCAGGGTAAAGTCAAAGAAATCCTAAAAACAGCGACGAAGCAGGAGCTGCAGGACCTTGCCAATCAATGGAACAGTGTCATGAATGCAATGCGGGCAAGAAGTGTGCCCGGCCACGCCTGGCTAAACAACTCCAAACCGGTGATTGTCAACGAAACGGCCGTGCTCTTGTCTTTTAAAAACGAAATGCACCGCAATATGATTGAAACAAAGTTCCGGGAAGAAGTTATTGACGCCCTGCGGGAAATCACGGGGAAAGAACTGGAGCCGTATACGATCCTTTCAAATGAATGGGAAAGGATTAAGGAAGAGTACAAACAGCACCAGCAGGAAAATGGCACAGAGGCAGCAGAAAGTGAAGCGCCGGAAGCACCGGAAAATTCACAGGAAGAACCACCGGACCCACTGGTGGAAGAAGCAGTGAAGCGCTTCGGCTCTGAGTTTGTCGAAGTGGTGGATCACTAAATATGAGGAGGAAATTAAAATGAAAAACCAGGCAAATATGATGAAACAGATGCAGAAAATGCAGAAGGATATGCAGAAGGCTCAGGAAGAGCTGAAGGAAAAATCAGTAGAAGCAACGGCTGGCGGCGGAGCTGTAAAGGTAGTAGCTTCCGGCGACAAACAGATTTTAGACATTGAAATTGATGAAGATGTGGTTGATCCAGATGATGTCGAAATGCTCCAGGATCTCATGCTTGCAGCAATGAATGAAGCACTGAAGAAAGTGGATGAGCTTGTTGAGCAGGACATGGGGAAATTTACTAAAGGAATGAACATTCCCGGAATGTTCTAGGAGGAGATCAGGTGCAGTATCCGACACCTATTTCGCAATTAATTGACAGTTTTATGAAGCTGCCCGGCATCGGCCCAAAAACGGCCGGCCGGTTGGCTTTTTATGTATTAGATATGAAAGAAGACGATGTGCTTGAGTTTGCCAAAGCGCTTGTTAACGCAAAGCGGGAGCTTACTTATTGCTCGGTCTGCCACCACATTACCGACACGGACCCATGTTATATCTGCCAGGACAAGCAGCGTGACCGCTCTGTCGTGTGCGTGGTACAGGACGTTAAAGACGTCATAGCCATGGAAAAAATGCGGGAATTTTCAGGGCTGTATCACGTGCTGCACGGGGCGATTTCCCCTATGGACGGCATTGGGCCGGAGGATATTAACGTGCCCGACCTGTTAACCCGGCTCCAGGATGAACAGATTCAGGAAGTGATCATTGCGACGAACCCAACCATTGAGGGGGAAGCTACAGCTATGTATATTTCGAAGCTGCTAAAGCCGACCGGTATGAAGGTAACAAGAATTGCTCATGGTCTGCCGATCGGCGGGGATTTGGAATACGCTGATGAAGTAACATTATCAAAAGCCATTGAAGGACGTCGCGAACTGTAAGGGGATCTGTATGCCACTGAAAAAAAAGCTGAAAAAAAAGGAGCTCGAACGGCTGAAGGACCATATTTACGCTGCGAAGGAAAAAATGGAACAGTACCAGCGGCTTTTAAATAAAAGCGTGGAGCCTTCGGAAGAGCTTACGATCCAGTTCAAAATTCATCAGGCCAAATATGTTTTTTTACTCAAAGAAGCAAGGCATCAGAGGTATGAAGTAAAAACAAGTCCGTTTGCTTTGGAATAATACAGTAAAGTCGTTTCAGGCTTTTGGCACTGCCGGAGCCTGGAGCGGTTTTTTTACATAATACTAAAATCTCAGATTAAGAAAGTAGATATTATTCAAATTTTATTGTATTACTTCATTGAAACCCTCGTGATACGATTGCTTTTGAAAGCGATTACATTAATGAGGGGGATACATCATGGGGAGAACATGGAAAAAGCCTGTGGCGGCTTCACTGGCCGGAGTACTGGCTCTTGGGGGGCTCGCTGCCTGCGGTAATGACAGTGGCAGCGGAGGAGATGACGACGTCGTAACACTCAGTTACTGGAAATCGGCAGACACAGGCCGTCCGGACTTCGAAGCATTTATGGAGGTAGTAAACAAATTCAACGATGAACATGAGGATATCCAGCTGGATGTGAATACAACGCCCAATGATGATTATCGTACAAGGTTAAATACGAGGGCTGCCGGCGGAGATCTGCCGGATGTATTCCAAGTATGGCCAGGGGCAGAACTGCGCCCGCTTGTAGAAGCCGGAGCGGTAGAGCCAATCGATGATATTGAAGATTACTGGCTTGACAGTGGTTTGCTGGAAGAAGGATCTTTTGATGAATTTACAATAGAAGACAACACATACGCAGTACCGGTGAATAGTAACCCGACGCATTTTATATATTACAACAAGGACATGCTGAGTAAGGCCGGATATGACAGCTTTCCTGAAGATTATGAAGGATTTCTGCAGCTTATCAAAGATTTGAAAGAAGAAGATGTAACTCCAATTTCTCTTGGGAATTCAGGAGGATGGGTTTTGCAGTCAGTCTACATTTCCACAATAGCGGATCGATTTACCGGTCCTGACTTCCTGGAGGGCGTGGAAAATGGAGATAGAAAATTTACTGATCCTGAGTTTATTCAGGGCCTTGAAGTCATCGAAGAATTGAACAACATGGAAGCTTTTAATAACGATTTGAATACGATTGACAGTATACAGATGATAGACCAGTTTCTACAGGAGGAGTCCGCCATGGTAATGGACGGTAACTGGGCGGCTACTGAAATTATCGAAAATAAACAGGAAGATCAGGATATCGGCATTACTACTATTCCTTTAGGCGATCGTAACAGCATCTCAAATACTATGGGAAGCGCAAGCGCGATTAACAGTGATATCTCTGACGAGAAAAAAGAAGCAGCCAAAGAATTCTTAAAATGGCTCTACAACGAAGAATTGTTTAAAGAACTTCAATCAGTGGGCCGGATTGTGCCAACGAATGTGGAAAATCCAAATGATGAACTAGATCCGCTAGTAAATGAAATGATGGAAATTACGCAGGAAGCCGAAAATGCGCCAGTGTATGACGCCACTCTTACGCCGAGCTTAAATGATGAGCTTGAAAACCAGCTGCAGGCTTTAACCCTTGGAGAAACGACTCCGGAAGAAATTGGGGAAGCCCTGCAAGACGAAGTAGAATAATTAAGCCGTTCTGTTATCAAACATGATTTCATATATACTAAATAAAAGGAGGATGACCGGATTTCAGGTTTATCCTTCTTTTTGTTCCAGGAAAGGAGGGCGGTGTAGTGCGTAAAAAGCTTCCAATAAAGGACTGGAGCCTCAAAACAAAATCAACCATCATATTTCTCTGTCTGGCTACGCTCCCTATTTTAGCCGTGAGTGCCATCTTTTTTTACCAATCCAACAATATCCTCCGCCAGCAGGCGCTTGAAACGTCCAACCAAAACCTTTCCTCTATTGAAGCTGATTTAAATAATACGATGAGAGAGATTGAGGATATCTCGGAATATATTATATATAATAACGAATTTTATCAATATTTGACCTTTGAAGACGGGGAGGCCACAGTAGAAGAATTCAGCAACATGAATGAAAATCTGCGTGCATTTTTTACCTTTCATTTAACAAATAAAAACTACTTCCAGTCCGTGTTTATTGAAGGAGAGAATGGACGTTCCATTATGATGGGGGACTATATAGAAAACGAAAATAAAAAGTGGATCACGGCTTCGAGAGAGCGGGAGGGACAGGTCCTGTGGACAGATCCTTATGAAGTGCAGACAGGTTTTCCGACTGAAGAGAAAAAAGTGATCAGCCTGTTTCGCCAGATTAACAGCCGATATGATTTCACCAACTCGATAGGAGAGGTACGCATCCACTTAAATGAGCAGCAATTGTATGATTACTTGATGAGTGACCTGGAAAATGAGTCCAGCGACTTATTTGTGTTGAGGGAAGATGGAACGTTAATGCTTCATGCAGACAAAGAAACCGCTGGGCGTTCTTTTTCCGACCAAACTCTTATGCGGCGCATAAAAAATGAACAGGAAGAGCCCTTCAAATACAGCTACAACGGTGAAGATTATTATGTTTCTTCCAAGCAGCTCGAAGATTTATATCTTGTTTCCATGGTGAAAGAATCGTATATAGCAACAGAGCTTTCTAACGTACGTCACATTACTGCCGGAATTATCATTGGCACCATTATTTTAAGTATTCTTGTCATTATAGGTTTTTTCATGTTCGTGTTGAAACCGATCGGGGCATTAACACGAGAAATTCGAAGAGTGGAAAAAGGTGATTTTACGGCCCGGGTCGAAGCCGCTTCCAAGGATGAAATCGGAACATTAAGCAGACGCTTTAACCGGATGGTGCAGGAAATTCAGTCACTGATCAATACGAAGTACAAGCTGGAGCTTAAAACAAAGGAATCAGAGCTGAAGGCGATGCAGAGCCAGATCAATCCGCATTTTCTATATAATACCCTGGATATGATTCGATGGTCAGCGAGGCTAGAGAAAGCTCCAAATACCGGTAAAAGCATCGAAGACCTTTCCCGGATTTTTCGGCACACGTTAAGTAAAGGCAACACCTGGGTGGGCCTTGAAGAGGAATTAGTAAGTGCGAAAAGTTATCTGGAGCTTCAAAAAAGAAGGATGGGGGCAAAGCTTCACTACTCGTTGTTTGTAGAGACAGGATTGGAGCACGTGCCGGTGATGAAAATGATCGTGCAGCCCTTAATTGAAAACAGCATCGAGCATGGAATGGGGGCAAAGAAGCAGACAATTCATATTAAGGTTCGCGCTTACCAGCTTGAAGAAGCGCTGATTATAGATGTTATAGACAATGGAGTCGGTATTGAAGCGGAGGATATTAAAGAATTAAAAAGCAGCGCGCCTGAGTCACGACAAGGGTTTGCTCTGCAAAATATTGAGAAACGCATTGCCAATACTTACGGGGAGAGATTTGGTCTGAATATAGTGCCGGCGGTAGAAGGAACGCATATTCAGATCCGTTTTCCTATTCTGAAAGAAAAAAATAATGAATCACACCTCAACAAAGAGGAGGGGGAGACAAATGGCAACGAAAATATTGATCGTGGATGATGAACCTATGATTTGTGAAGGGCTTTCGCAAACGATCGACTGGGAAAGCATTGATGTAGAAGTAAAAGGAATAGCCTATGATGGCCTGCAGGCATTGGAGATATTGAACGAGCATAAAATAGATATAGTTCTTACGGACATTACCATGCCTAACATGGACGGTCTTGCTTTAACGGAAGAATTGACAGCGCTTCATCCGTATGTGGAAGTGATTATGTTCAGTGGCTATGACGAATTTGAATATGCCAGACAGGCTCTGCGGCTGGGGGTAAACGACTTTTTACTGAAGCCGATCGATATTGAAGAGCTGCTGTCTATTGTAAAACGTCTTCAGCATAAAAAAAGTTTCTCTGAGAATAATTATAGTGATCTTCGGGAGCAACTAAAGCTTACGATACAAAAACAGTTATTTCGTCATTATATTACGACTGAAGAAATTAATCGATGGGAGAAGCACTATAAAAGCTGCTGCGTAGTGGTCGCAGAAATAAAAGAATATGCCCGTGGGAAGGAAAAAATAGAGCAGGAAGGGCAGAAAGAACATTTGATGGCAATGATTGAAGAAAAAATTGCGGTATGGAGCCAGCAGTTCATCCGTATATGGAAGCATGAGAACGAATGGATATATGTATGCTGCGGGGATGACTCAAGCCTGTCAGTAACAGAGGATCACCTCGAAAAACTTCAAAAGCAGGTCGAAGCAAAAGGGATAAAAATGCAGGCAGCGTTATCCGCCCCCGGCTCCTTTCAAGACATACGAGTGCTTTATGAACAAGCAGACACACTTTTAACCCTTATCAGAGGAACCACTAAGGGCGTTACAGTGGGAGGGAATGATGAGCTTCAGGAAGCTTCTTTTTCTGCCTCAAAAGCCTTCAAAGACCAGCTGGCCGTTTGTATTATGGGAGGGCAGGCGGCAGAAGCAAAAGAGCTGGTACAGGAAGTATTTGATGAACTAATCGAAAAAGATACAGCCGTTGATCCAGTCTTCCGTATAATGAGGGAGCTTGAAGTAGTAATAAAGAATAAAGTGTTTTCCCAAGTCCAGGAACGAACATTTGATATCAACGAGTTTAAGCTTCAACAGGACGTTGATACGCGTATTTACAATACGCCCGAAGATATTCAAAGCTTCTTCATGGAGGATATGCTTCGCATGGCCGGGGCTTTATCAAACAGGAAGGAAACCAATTGGATCATTGATCAGGTGCTTTATTACATGAAACACAACTATCAGCATGATTTACAGGCAAAAGCGATCGCGGAAACCCATTTCATTACTCCTAATTATTTCAGTATATTATTCAAACAGGAAACGGGGCTGAGCTTTTCAGATTATTTAAATACCCTGCGTATCGAAAAAGCTTCAGAGCTGTTGTTGACTACGTCAAACCGGGTATTTGAGATCGCCGAGTATGTCGGCTACAGCGAATACAAATACTTTGTGAAGGTATTCAAAAAATATAAAGGAACGACCCCTACGCAATACCGCGCCATGAATACAACAAATACTCAATAAATGTGGATGTTATGTTAAAAAAGTCGATTTTTTGTCTCGGCAGCTCCTTTTATAATCTAAATGTAAGCGTTTTCTAAAAGGGGTGAAAAAATGCACTTGCTCAGAAGTCCATGGAAAATTAGTTTAGGTTTAGTGCTGCCATTGATTATTTATATGGTGTTTGGCATTATTCCGATTTTTATTTCTTTCTACTATTCCTTTATGGCCTGGGACGGGTTTTCTGCTATGAACTTTGTCGGAATAGAAAATTACGTTACTGCCTTTCAGGATTCGACGTTCTGGCTATCACTGCGTAATAACATTTTGGTGGTACTTGCCTCTGTGCTTGGACAAATTCCGATTGGTCTGGGATTGGCTCTGTTATTAAACCGGAAAATTAAAGGAGCGAAGTTCTTCCGCACGATCGGTTTTCTTCCAGTGGTTATTTCGACTGTTGTAATCTCTATTACATGGAGGATGATCTACAACTCAGAGCAGGGGCTTCTTAACAATTTACTGGAGACTACAGGACTTGGTTTTCTCCAGCAGAACTGGCTCGGCGACCCGGATTCCGCCATATTTGCTATTTTAATTACGATAGTTTGGCAGTTTGTTGGCCTGTACTTTATTATTTTCCTTTCCGCCCTCCAGACGATTCCGAAGGAACTGCTTGAAGCAGCAGAGCTTGACGGGGCCGGGGAGTGGCACAAGATCTTACACATTACGCTCCCTTCCATCCGAAACGTCATTTTGGTCGCGATTGTTTTGTGCATAAGCGGCAGCTTAAAAACATTTGATTTGATTTATGTTATGACCCAGGGCGGCCCCGCGCATTCCACAGAAGTAATGGCCACCTATATGTACAGTGAAACATTTGAAGGCCTGAGCTACGGGTATGGAAGCGCGCTTTCGATTTTAATTCTCGTATTCAGCCTGATCCTGATTTTAATCACAACAAAAGTAATGGGTGTTAAGAGAGCATAAGGAAAGGAGAAAAAAATATGATGGGAAATAAAGCAGAGCCAAGAGAAATGACTGCCGTCGACCGGGACGCCGTGGCAAAAACAAAACGAAAGCTCCGTAGGACGCTCGTATATATCATTTTAATTTTATTTACAATCGTGAATGCGTACCCTATCTTCTGGATGATTATGAATGCTTTCAAAACGAGCCAGGATTTTTCATTAAACCCGTTCGGCCTCCCGGCTCAGTGGGTGTTTGAAAACTTTCAGGATGCGTGGGTCACGGCAAATATCGGCACTTTCTTCTTTAACAGCGTACTGGTTGGAGCGGCAGCTGTGTTAATTTCTATTTTTTCGGGCGCGCTTGCGGCGTACTTTTTATCCAGGTTTGAGTTCCGGGGGAAAAAGTTCATTTATGGATTTCTCGTGATCGGCCTTTTGATTCCAATCCATGCCACTCTTGTGCCAATGTATATTCTTATGCAGAATTTAGGGATTTTGAATACGTATTGGGCACTGATCTTCCCGTACGTGGCGTTTAACCTTCCTATCACAGTATTTTTACTTACCAGCTTTATGAGTTCTTTTCCGAAGGAAATGGAGGAATCAGCGATTA
Source organism: Marinococcus halophilus (assembly GCF_900166605.1). NCBI lineage: Bacteria > Bacillati > Bacillota > Bacilli > Caryophanales > Bacillaceae > Marinococcus > Marinococcus halophilus. Next base: position 77,314 of record NZ_FVZD01000005.1, on the reverse strand, counting down.
TGGACGGATGCGGGGTATTTCGTATCTTTTGGTCCATTATTCTGCCAATGACAAGGCCGGCGATTGCTACGGCAGTTATCATCAACTTTATTAACAACTGGAACGAGTTTGCCTTTGCCCTGGTGCTTATCAGCGACGAAGCGCTTCAGACACTGCCGCTCGGCCTGGCAAACTTTGCAGGCGCCTACACAACAAACTATCCGGCTCAGATGGCGGGATTAACTCTTGTGCTGGTCCCTACAATCATTTTTTATCTGCTCATGGAAAAGCAAATTGTTGAAGGCATGACACAGGGAGCTGTAAAAGGCTGATATTTTGAATATGAAGGAGCTGAAAATATGTCTACTCATACAGTAACTATTCCTAAAAATTTTATGCTTGGGGCCGCGCTGTCGGCCTGGCAGTCGGAGGGCTGGTCCGGGAAGAAGGAAAGCCAGGATTCCTACATGGACCTTTGGTATAAAAACCATCGGCATGTCTGGCATGACGGCTACGGGCCAGCCATAGCCACGGATTTCCGGAATCGGTACAAAGAGGATATCAGCTACATGAAAACCATTGGCCTGACGCATTTTCGTACCTCGGTGAACTGGTCCCGGTTTTTAACCGATTATGAAAACGCCATCGTCGATGAAGAATATGCTTCCTACGTGGAAGACATGGTGGACGAATTAATCGCCCAGGGCGTGGAGCCGATGATCTGCCTTGAGCATTACGAGATTCCGGCCGAGCTGTTTGAACGGTACGGCGGATGGGAATCCAAGCATGTCGTTCGGTTGTTTGAAAAATACGCGGAGAAAGTGATGAACCGACTCGGCGACCGGGTCAAACACTGGCTGACGTTTAATGAGCCCATCGTGCCGCAGACCCGCATGTATTTGGATGCGATTCGTTATCCGTTTGAACAAAACACTCAAAAATGGATGCAATGGAACTTTCATAAAACGCTTGCCACCGCCCGTGTCGTGAAATTGTTCCGGGAAAAACAGCTCGCGGAGCGCACCGGAGCGAAAATCGGTGTCATCCTCAATCCGGAAGTCACATATGCCCGGTCGACAGCGCCTCATGATCAGGAAGCGGCGCACAAGCATGACCTGTTTTTTAACCGGATGTTTCTGGATCCGACAATCAAAGGGGAATATCCGGAAGAGTTGTATGAAATGATGCACAAGCACGATATTGCCTTTACAGCGGCCGAGGAAGACTTGGATACGATCCGCAGCTATACCGTGGACTACGTCGGACTAAATTTGTATTTTCCCCACCGCGTGCAGGCACGGACGTCCGGGTGGAACGAGCAGGTCCCGTTTCATCCAAGGTACTATTACGACCCCTTCGACCTCCCCGGGAAAAAGATGAATCCTTACCGCGGGTGGGAAATCTTTCCCCGTATTATGTATGACATGGCGATCCGCATGAAAGAAGAGTATGGAAACATCGAATGGTTTATTGCGGAAAACGGGATGGGGGTCGAAAACGAACAGCGATTCAAAAATGAGGAAGGCATTATTCAGGATGATTACCGGATTGCGTTTATTACCGAGCATTTATCGTGGCTGCTGGCGGCCGTCAACGAAGGCGTGAACTGCCGGGGATATATGCTGTGGGCCTTTTCGGACAATGTCTCTCCAATGAACGCGTTTAAAAACCGGTACGGCCTCGTTTCCATCGACCTGGATAACAATCGGGACCGAACCATGAAAAAGTCTGCCTATTGGTTCCAAGATGTAATTAAAACCCGTAAACTTAAGGTGGAAGAAGAACCTTACAAATAAAAAGAACGGGGGATGAAATGAATACGTATCTGGCGGTGGATCTGGGCGGAACCTTTATGAAGTATGCTTTAATCACAGAGGAGGGCACGATTCAATTAAAAGAAAAAACCAAAAGCCCCGTTAGTATCGATGATTTAGTGGAAACAGTGGGAAGGCTCTCAGAAAAATTATTTCCCGTAAAGGCAGTCACGATGAGCTCGCCTGGGGCAGTAACCGAAGAAGGGGTGGTGCAGGGATCCAGCGCTCTTTCCTATTTACATGGTCCGAACATAAAAAACCTGCTGCAGAAACGAGTACAGCTGCCGGTATATATGGAAAACGATGCGAATTGTGCAGCATATGCGGAAGTGTGGAAAGGAGCAGGGTCCGAGGCCCGGAATATGCTGTCGGTAGTTATCGGTACAGGTATTGGCGGGGCGATTATTAAGGACGGGGTGCTGCACCGGGGAAACCATCTACATGGAGGCGAGTTTGGCTACATGCTGTTAAATACAGAGGAGCCGGGGTTTAACCAGACGTGGAGCGGGCTGGCCTCGACACAGGCCTTAGTGCGCCGTTTTGCGAATGCTAAACAGAAAAATTCTGAAGACTATACGGGAGAAGATATCTTTCGGCTTGCAGATGAACACGATCAGGAGGCGGTTGAGGCTGTAGAAAAGTTTTATTATTATGTAGCGGCTGGGATTTACAACCTGCAGTATATGTATGATCCGGAATTAATTACTATTGGCGGCGGCATAAGCGCACGTGAAGACCTCATTACAAAAGTGAATGAAAAATTGGATGTGATTATGGCATCCCTGCCATTGGGAAAAATCAAGCCCGCTATCGCGGCTTTTAAATTCCGGCAGCATTCCAATCTTCTCGGAGCAGTTTACCATGGTCGGCTAGAGGAAATGAAAAAAGAGTAGCTGAAAAACTCCTTAGTATAAAATGTCGGATGTTCGGCAAAAGCAACTGTATAATATTAAAATAAATTGAAGAGCCGGGGAAGGGTTTATTCTCTATCCGGCTTTTTAGTGTATTTGATAAACAGGAGTTTAGGTTATTAACTATTCCAAAAAGGGAAGATAAGTACCGGGTAAAAGCATAACCATATTTCAAGCTGCTATGGAAAGGATGAGTAACTGATGAGCAACTCCATTCCGGAGATCCGCCTGAATGATGGCCTGACGCTTCCGGCTATCGGATTTGGAACATACGCGTTAAATGGAAATGAAGGAGCCAACGCTGTAGACCGGGCGATCCATGCAGGGTATCGCCTGCTCGATACGGCCTACAACTATGAAAATGAAGGGACCGTAGGAGAAGCTGTGCGGCGAAGCTCTGTTCCGAGACAGGAGCTTCGGATCACATCCAAGCTGCCCGGGCGTTACCAGGAGTATGAAAAAGCTGTACCAGCGATTCAGGAGTCATTGTACCGCGCGGGGCTGGATTATTACGACCTGTATTTGATTCATTGGCCCAACCCGAAGCAGGGACATTACGTTGAAGCGTGGCAGGCGCTGATTGAGGCGAAAAAATGGGGACTTGTCCGTTCCATTGGAGTATGCAACTTTTTGCCAGAGCACCTGGAGCATCTCGAAAAAGAAACGGGCGTGAAGCCAAGCATTAACCAGATTGAGCTTCACCCATATTTTAATCAGGAAGAGTCAAGAAAATGGCATGAAAAGCATGATATTCAAACCGAATCCTGGAGTCCACTGGCGAAGGCCAGTGATGTGCTGCAGGATGAAACGATCCGTAAAATAGCAAATAATCATAATAAAACAGTCTCTCAAATTATTCTTCGCTGGCATTACCAATTGGGTACGGTACCGATACCAAAATCAATGTCCCCCCGCCGGCAGATTGAAAACCTTTCGATCTTTTCCTTTTCGCTCGATGAGCAGGAAATGGAATTGCTTGCATCACTAACCCGCCCGGACGGACGTACAAATGATCAGGACCCGGCGGTGTACGAAGAGTTTTAAACCCATGTCATAGAGTAAAAAAGCCGGGAAGAGGATCTGCCTCTTTCCGGCTTTTGCGTAAGAATGGAATTAAACGGTTTTTGGCACCTGGTGGAAGCAGCGCTTGTAGATCCATTCGTAGTCGGATACGTTCAAGTCGCGAGGGTTGCCTTCTGTCTGCGGATCGTTCATTGCTTCTTTGGCAAGACGCTCAGTCATGTCAGGATTTACGCCCTGTGCTTCGAGAGAAGGAATATCGAGCTCTTCTGCGAGTTCATACATATACTGAACAGAAGCTTTAGCTGCTTCTTCAGTGCTCATCCGGGCCGTGTCGATGCCAAAGGCCTGGGCAACACGTGCAAAACGCTCGGGTGCACCTTTCCAGTTGTATTCCATGACCGGCCCCATCATAGCTGCTACGCACTGGCCGTGGGCTACTGGAATGATACCGCCAAGTGTCTGGCTCATGGCATGAGCAGCACCTGCAGATTCACTGCCGTAGGAAAGCCCTGCAAGCATTGCTGCCTGGGCCATGCCGTAACGGGCTTCAAGGTCTTCGCCGTCGGCGTAGGCACGGCGGATATATTTTGCAGCGTACTCAATTGCAAGCAGCGCTACTGCGTCTGTGACAGGCTGGGCGAATTTCATTGTATAGCATTCAACCGCGTGAGCGATCGCATCAATACCGGTCATTGCAGTTACATGCGGAGGCATGGAAACATGCAGCTCCGGATCGATAATAGTGACGTATGCCGGAATGAGCGGTCCGCCGGTGTTAAATTTAAATTCGCGGTCTTCGTCTGTGATTACCGCCCACTGGGTTACTTCAGAGCCGGTGCCTGCTGTTGTTGGTACGGTGATGAATGGAGGAATGCGGCGCTCGAGCGGTTTTTTGCCCTCGGCAGCTTCGTAATCGAGAATCGAGCCTTCGTGGGTAGCTTCAACACCGATAGCCTTTGCAGTGTCCATCGAGCTTCCGCCGCCAACAGCGACCAGGCCGTTGCAGTTTTCTGCTGTGTAAAATTTGGATCCTTCTTCAATCAGGCGTACGGGAGGGTTTGGCTCTACTTTGTTGAAGAGAACGATCTCTACACCAGATGCTTCAAGATTTTTGATGACAGGCTTTGTTACACCTGCATTATGGATGCCCGGGTCTGTGACGAGCAGTACTTTGTCAGAGCCGAAGGCTTTGATTTCTTCCCCAATATGTTTAATGGCACCGATGCCGTGTTTGATTGCCGTGGGTACTTCAAATGTATGATAGCTTAACATGCTTTCGACTTTCATATTCATGCTCATGGGAAAAACCTCCTTAATGAATGAAAAAATCCTTTTTTCCAAAGCAAGGGCTTTTACAAAAAGCTGCGCTGGATAAAAAGAATCCTTTTTATATTTTATTTTAGGACTTAATTGTCCCTGCATCCGACGGATCAACACCGTGACGATAAAATTTTGTATTCATCGGTTCGAGTGGCTGTTGCTCAAGAATTAGATCCGCTGCTTTTTCAGCGATCATGAGTACTGGTGCATGGATGTTTCCGTTCGTCACATAAGGCATGACGGATGCATCTACTACGCGAAGATTTTCGACTCCATGCACTTTCATCGTCTTCGGATCAACAACTGCCATTGGGTCTGAAGCAGGTCCCATTTTCGCAGTACCGCTCGGGTGCAGCGCCGTTTCGGCATCATTGGCAACCCATTCCAGAATTTCTTCGTCTGTCTGTACAGCGTCCCCTGGAGCAATCTCTCCGGAATTAAATGGTTTCATGGCTGGTTGTGCCATGATTTCACGGGAAATACGGATCGCTTCAACCCACTCGCGTCTATCCTGTTCCGTGGAAAGATAGTTGTACACCATGCTTGGATGCTCCTTTGGATCCCTGGAGCGGATCTTCAAGCTTCCTCGTGCATCAGAATACATTGGCCCAACGTGCACTTGGAATCCGTGCTTCGTATCTGCTTTCTTGCCGTCATAGCGTACTGCTACTGGGAGAAAGTGAAACATTAAATTCGGATAAGGAACAGTTTCGTTAGAGCGGACAAATCCTCCTCCTTCAAAATGATTCGACGCTGCGGGACCTTTACGGCCAAGAAGCCACTGCAGACCTATCCAAGGCATTTTCAACTTATTCAAGCTTGGCTGCATGGAAACCGGCTGTGGGCAGGAATACTGAATATATGCTTCCAAATGGTCTTGCAGATTTTCACCGACACCCGGCAGGTCAGCTACCGGCTCGATTCCAAGCGAACGAAGGTGTTCTGCGTCTCCAACTCCGGAAAGCTGAAGCATCTGCGGAGAATTGATCGCGCCACCGGAAAGAATGACCTCTCCTGCATTCACCTTCAGCGTTTTGCCATTGTGTTGATATGTTACACTTTCTGCCTTTGTCCCGTTAAAATCTATGCTTTCAACAAACGCACGGGTTCTTATAGTAAGGTTTTTCCGATTCATAACCGGGTGTAAAAATGCACGGGAAGCAGACATTCTTCTGCCTTTATGGATATGCTTGTCAAACGGTCCGAATCCTTCCTGACGGTAACCGTTCACGTCCGGTGTGCGCGTATAGCCTGCTTCTACAGCTGACTCAAAAAACGCTTGGAACAACGGACTCGTTGCTGGCCCCCGTTCCAGCTTTAGCGGACCTTCCTGCCCGCGGAATTCGTCATCTTTTTCAGCCGCTAGCGTGTTTTCCAACCGCTTGAAATATGGAAGACAGTGCGCGTAGTTCCACTCATCCATACCTTCATCTGCCCCCCATCGTTCATAATCGAGGGGATTTCCGCGCTGGTAAATCATTCCGTTAATAGAGCTAGATCCGCCGAGTACTTTTCCTCGCGCATGCTTAATGCGGCGACCGTTCATGTATGGTTCCGGATCAGACAGATACTTCCAGTCATAGAGACTCTTTCCTGCTGGAAACGGCAGTGCCGCCGGCATCTGAATCAGTAAGTCCCAAGCATAGTCACTTCGCCCTGCTTCTAGTACAAGCACGCTATTATTTTTATCGGCGCTTAACCGGTTCGCAAGTATAGATCCTGCACTGCCTCCACCAATAATTACATAATCAAATGTTTCACTCATATTGTGCACCCCCAAAGATTTTCTTTGTGTAACGATGTGTGTGAAGCTATATAATAACTTTTGCTCCAACTATGTTATTTCGTAGAGAGTTATTAATAAAATGATACTTACTCAACGGAAAAAACGAGAGATTATTTAGGGAGTTTGTGTGTATTTATTTGTTGCTGTTGATCTAGAAAAAATTCAGAGCTTCCGGATTAGTGTTACGGAAGATGTGTTTTGTTTCGGTATACTCTTCCATGCCGACCTTGCCAAGTTCACGGCCGATGCCGGACTGCTTGTAGCCGCCCCAAGGAGCCTGGGCAAAGTAAGGATGGAAGTCGTTGATCCAGACAGTACCAAGACGAAGACCGGAAGCCACTCGCTCGGCTTTGCTGATGTCTGTGGTAAACGTAGCACCGGCAAGACCGTAAACCGTATCGTTCGCTTTTTCCACGGCTTCTTCTTCAGAGGTGAAGGTTTCCACGGTGAGTACCGGTCCGAAGATTTCTTCCTGCACGATTCTCATGTCGGTGCGGCAGTCGGTAAAGATCGTCGGCAGAAGGAAGAAACCTTTTTGGAGTGTTTCGTCGTTCGGGCGTGCGCCGCCAACAGCAACTGTTGCTCCTTCTTGTTTACCGATTTCGATATAATTTTCGACCTTGCTCAGGTGCTCTGCGGAAATAAGCGGTCCCATCTGTGTTTCTTCATCCTGTCCACTGCCGAGACGAATGTTTTTCACCCGGTCGACGAGCGTGTTGACAAAATCATCATGGATGGACTCCTCCACCAGCAGCCGTGCTCCAGCGGAACAAACCTGGCCGGCATGGAAGAAAGCAGCGTTTAGGGCCTGATCCACGGCAAGATCGAAATCAGCATCGGCGAAAACAATGTTAGGGTTTTTGCCGCCAAGTTCAAGCGCGATCTTTTTCATATTGGATGTAGCGGACTGCATAATTTTACGTCCGGTCTCAATACCGCCTGTAAAGGAAATCAAGTCCACGTCTACGCTTTCGGAAAGCTCTGCCCCTACGTCTGTGCCTTTTCCGAGTACAAGGTTGGCAACTCCCGCCGGAAGGCCGGCTTCCTCCATCAGCTGAAATACCTTCACGGTCGTAAGTGGCGTAATCTCGCTTGGCTTCACAATGATGGTGTTTCCGGTCGCAATAGCCGGCGCGATCTTCCATGCTGCCTGCAGAAGCGGGTAGTTCCAGGGGGTGATTTGACCGCATACGCCGACAGGCTCACGGACAATTTTGCTGTCGGAGTCTGGAAGCGGAGAAGCAATATATTCACCCCCATCTTTGTCGGCCAGGCCGGCAAAGTAATGGAATACCCCGGCGATATCATCCATATCGTCACGGCTTTCACTCATAGTTTTTCCAGTATCGAGCGTTTCGAGTTCTGCGAGTTCTTCTTTATCCCGCTCGATGAGCTGGGCAATTTTTAATACATACGCTCCGCGCTCCGAAGCGGGGATAGAGGCCCAGGTGCCTTTATCGAATGCACGGCGGGCAGCCTGTACTGCTTTTACAGCGTCCTCACGGGACCCTTCCACTGCCTGTGTAATAATGCTTTGGTCAAGCGGGTTAATGATGTCCCGGGTTTCGCCGTTAGCAGCTTCTACCCATTCGCCGTCAATGTACATGCGAATATCCATATATATTTGCCTCCTATGTATTAATTTTGTTAAAAAAATATTTAACGTTTTGAACAATTTAAATCTAACAGCTTTCAATCATCTTGTCAAAGAACTGCTTGGAAACCTTTTGAAAACGCCGGAAATTGTTACCCTGAAATAAATTTAAAAAAGATTTATGAGGCTCTCTCGCGCGCGTGCGAAAATATCCGAAGGCTTTTTATTTCCCCGGGAATAAACATAAAAAGCACAGGCCAATATTTTTGATTAGGCATTTGACAAGAAATTTTTATACGTTAAGATTAGAGACTGTGAAGAAAATATTTAACAAATTGAATTTTTTTAATAGAAAAGGAGGGGCCCATGACGGATTCTCATCACCAGGATGAATGGAGGGAGTCACTCGAAAGCGCCAAAGACATTATCATTGATTCCCTGGCAGAGACCATGGATTTGTACGGTGTTACAAGAAGCGTTGGCACTTTGTATGGGACAATGTATGTTGAAGGCGATATGACGCTGGATGAAATGAGAGAAAAACTCGGAATGAGTAAACCGAGTATGAGTACCGGGGTGCGGAAGCTGCAGGAGTTTAACGTCGTAAAAAAAACACACCGGCGCGGAAAGCGAAAGCAGACCTACGTAGCCGAAAAGGATTTCTTCCGTTTTTTCAGCAACTTTTTTACCCAGCAATGGGAAAGAGAAGTGCGGACAAACTTGAGCGCCATCGAAAGCGCCTGGGAACAACTAGACATGCTGATTCAGTCGGAAGAAGCAGAAGATTCCATAAAAGAAGAAGCCCGGGAGATTCAGCGAATTCTCAGCCAGTCGATTAAGTACTATAAATGGCTGGGTCGTCTCGTGGAGTCTATTGAAACGGGAGAGCTGTTTAAATATATTCCAGTTGAAGAAGACGATGAAAAAGAGAGATAACAGCTTTATATTATCTCTCTAGGGATACTTTTCAAAATATTTAGAATTTTATAAAAAATTGAGGTGTTGCTTGTGATAGAGAAAAATTTAAACTTAATAAAGAGTCTGGGATTCGTCCTTTTGGTAGCAGCGGTACTGATTTACATAATTGCTACTGGTGACGAAGTGATGTGGAGCGGCTTTATTGCCATGCTTGTTTTCTATGCTTTGATGTATTATGTCGGCGCCTATTTTGCCGCTAAAAAATCTGATTCCCTCGACGACATGATGGTGGCCAAACGCAGTCTACCGCTTGTAGTCATGATTTTCACCATGGCTGCCACCTGGGTAGGCGGTGGTTATATTAACGGTACCGCAGAATCAACATACGTTGACGGCCTCGTATGGGCCCAGGCGCCCTGGGGTTATGCCCTCAGTCTTATTATTGGCGGTATTTTTTATGCCAGAAAAATGAGGCGCTACGAATTCAAAACCATTATTGATCCGCTCGAACAGCGGTTTGGGAAGAAAATGGGTGGTCTGCTGTATCTTCCGGCGCTCCTGGGGGAAGTGTTCTGGAGTGGCGCGATTCTAACAGCACTAGGCACTACATTTGGTACTATTTTAGGGATCAATTTTACGACGTCGATTGTTATTTCAGCCATTATTGCGATCGCCTACACCGTATTTGGCGGCATGTGGGCGGTTGCTTATACAGACCTTTTACAGATGATTCTGCTGTTGGGCGGTTTGTTTCTAGTGCTGCCGTTTGCCTTTGGCAGCACCGGCAGCTTGAGCGTAAACTGGAACGAGTATCAGGCAGATCTTGGGTCCTATGCGAACCTTTTTCCGCCGCTTGACGGGTGGAATCATCCGGAATGGGGCAACTATTTCTGGAACTGGTGGGACTATGCCTTTCTATTGATTTTCGGCGGCATTGCCTGGCAGGTATATTTCCAGCGCGTGCTTTCCGCTAAAGATGAAAAAACGGCGATGTGGTTTTCGATCATTGCCGGTGTCGTATGTATTATTGCGGCTGTCCCTGCTGTTCTTATTGGTATAATCGGCTATAATGTTGACTGGGCATCCTTTGGCACTTCAGCTCCGGAAACAGGGGCCATGGTACTGCCGGAGGTGCTCCAGCATCTGACGCCGGGATGGGTAGCAGCGATTGGCCTCGGGGCTCTTGCCGCAGCTGTTATGTCCTCCATGGACTCTTCGATTCTATCCGCATCCTCGATGGCTTCATGGAACATATACCGTCCGCTGATTCGTCCGGAAGCATCCAACGATGAATTGAAAAAAGTGATTAAGACCTCGATTGTGATTATCGGGGCGGCTTCTACCCTGATTGCTTTAAATGTTGGAAGTGTATATACCCTGTGGTACCTTGCATCGGATTTGATTTTTTGTATTTTATTCCCGCAGCTGACTATGGCGCTGTTTTATAAAAATGCGAATGTGTACGGTTCTCTTACGGCATTTATCGTATCTGTCTTTTTACGTCTTGGTGGCGGGGAGCCCGCGATCGGCCTGCCGGTCTTCCTTCCGTACCCAATGATTGAAGACGGGATTGTGCTTTTTCCTTTCCGTACGGTGATTGTGATCATTGCTTTTATTCTCATATTTATTGTTTCTGAAGCTACGAAGAAAAAGGCAGTTCCGAAGCCGCTTCTCATGCCATATGAACGAAATGACAACGAAGCTTTGGAAAAACAGCCATCCAAATAAAATCAAAAAAAAGAGCCTGGAAGCAGCAATGCTTTCAGGCTTTTTGGCGTACAGCGCCGCATATACAGAGAAAAACAGCTTCTACAGCTGTATACTGAAGCTTAGGAAGTTTTCGGGAAGGTCAACATACCTAACGGCGTTCAGTGCATCTATATTAACATATTTCCTTTATTTGTCCATTAAACATAAAAAAGAATAGCTATAATTAATGCTGTTTTTTAGCTGATATGTGCTTTTTATGCCGATGAGCGCCTGTTTTCATATTATTTCATGATTATTTTCATTATATGGAAATATGAAGGTAGAAAATGATTGAATTTCATCAGCATTTCTATAAAATAAGAGAAGTATTTCTACGTGAATTTGATTAGAAGAGGAGACTCTGATGCTTAAACGTTTTTATTCCTATTACCTTCCTCATAAACAGCTGTTTTTCATTGATTTTTTCAGCGCGATCGCTGTTGCGGCTTTGGATCTGGTTTTCCCGCTTGTGGTCCAGTGGTTTATTGATTCCCTGCTGCCTCAGGAGGATTGGAATCTGGTGGTATGGGTGTCGGCCGGTCTGCTTGCTGTCTATCTGTTCAGTGCCTATCTGCAGTATATCGTCAATTATCTTGGGCACAAGCTGGGTATTAATATTGAAACAGATATGCGGCGGGAGCTGTTTAAAAGCGTGCAGGGCCAGTCGTATCGCTTTTTTGATAATACAAAAACCGGCCATATTATCAGCCGGATCACCAATGACTTATTCGATATTGGAGAGCTTGCCCACCACGGGCCGGAGGATTTATTTATTGCCGTTATGACGTTTGCGGGCGCTTTTACGATTATGTTTTCCATTAACCCGCAGCTTGCGCTCGTAGCTCTTGTTTTTGTACCGTTTTTGATTGCGCTTATTACCTATACGAACATTCAGATGAACAAAGCGTGGACAAAAATGTATGCAGAAATTGGCGATGTGAATGCCCGGGTGGAGGACAGCGTCTCTGGAGCAAGGGTCGTGCAGTCGTTTACAAATGAAGCCTTTGAAATCGACCGGTTTGCTAAAAACAACAACCGTTACCGCCAGGCCAAGCTGTCGGGTTACCGGACGATGGGCTACACCACAGCGACTATTTTTTTAACGACCCGTCTCATGATTCTGGCTGTGCTCGTTTACGGCGCTTGGCTCGTTTACACAGGCGCTATTACAAACGGGGAGTTTGTCGGCTTTATTTTGTATGTGAACGTGCTGTTCAAGCCGATCGAAAAAATCAGCGCCATTTTAGAGCTGTATCCAAAGGGCATGGCCGGATTTAAACGGTTTGTACAGATGACGGATGCAGAAAAGGATATTGTCGATCATCCGGAAGCAACAGAGGCTCCGGTACTTACAGGCGACATTAAGCTCGAAGGCGTGACGTTTGGCTATCATCAAAACCAGCCGGTGCTCCGGGACATGAACGTGACGGTCGAGGCCGGGAAAACCGTTGCCTTCGTCGGCTCCTCCGGCGCAGGGAAGACGACTATCAGCTCGCTGATTCCGCGGTTTTACGATGTGGATGCCGGAGCTGTGACCATTAATGGGATAGACATACGTAATATGACAAAGGAATCCCTCCGTTCCCAGATCGGCATGGTCCAGCAGGATGTATTCTTGTTTAACGGTACGTTAAAGAAAAACATTGCGTACGGGCGCTTAACGGCTGAAGAAGAAGAGATTGAAGAAGCTGCCCGGCTGGCGAACCTGGACGGCTTTGTGAAGGAGCTTCCGGACGGGTATGAAACAGAGATCGGCCAGCGTGGGCTGAAGCTTTCCGGAGGCCAGAAGCAGCGGATTGCAATTGCCCGGGCTTTCTTGAAAAATCCGCCGATTTTAATTTTGGATGAAGCAACCTCAGCACTTGATACGGAAACTGAAGCATTGATTCAACAGTCGCTGACACAGCTCGCAGAAAACCGGACGACCATTGTAATCGCCCACCGGCTTGCGACCATCCGGCACGCCGATAATATTGTGGTAGTAACCAGCGGGCGCATTGCGGAGCAGGGAACATACGAAGAGTTGATTCATAAAAATGGTGTTTTTGCTTCATTAAACAGTGTGCAGCTTGAATATCAATAACATGCTTTCCTCTCCTATATACACGGAGAGGATTTTTTTATACCAGTGTGAATGAGAACGATTTCAACACCAAAGAATCACTAGAATACGCCGATAATAGTAGAGGGCAGACATTACATAAAAAAATTATCTAGAAAAAGGGGGACGCCTATGCTGCCATCATTAACATTCCGAAAAAAATTATACGTGTCATTCCTTCTTGTGCTGCTGGTGCCTAGCCTTATTATCGGCTTCAGTGCCTACACTTCTGCCAAAAATGAAGTCAGAAGCCAAATGAACAGCAATGCTGGGGAAAGCGTCAGCTTGATCAATCAGCAGATTGACGAAGAAATGAAAGCAAGAATTGCTGATATTAGTCATTATGCCGGTCTTGTCACCGAAGAATCATTTACTGACGCTGAAGCCGAAGAACGTATGCTCAATACCTTTAATGACTATATTCAAACGCATAACAAGGTTATTTCCATTTACACGGGATCAAATGAGGGAAAAACGCTGTTCATGTCGGATCAGGGGGAGCTGCCCGAAGATTTTGATCCCACGGAACGTCCGTGGTTTCAAGAAGCAGTGGAAGCCGGGGGAGAAGCAGTGCTTACTGACGTTTATGTAGATGCAGCGACCAATACCCAGATTGTAACCATTACCCAGCAGCTGAATGATGGCTCGGGAGTAATGGCTATTGATTACGATTTATCCTCCCTTGAATCCCTGGCAAAAGAAGTGGATATTGGAAAAGAAGGGTATGTGGTCATGGCAGATACTCAGGGCAATTATATGGTGAATCCAAATGTTGAAGCAGGGGAACCGATGGAAGAACACGTTTACAGCCAAATGGAAGGACAGGATAACGGTCGTTTTTCCTACATGCTGGACGGGGAAGAAAAAGAAATGGAATTCATACAGAACGAAACGACTGGCTGGACGATCGGCGGCACGTTGTATACGAGTGAGTTTCAGGCGGCAGCAGCACCAATTCTCTGGAGAACCGGCATCGTCATTGCCGCTGCACTTCTTGGAGGTCTTTTGTTTGTCTATTTTATTGTGAAAAGTATTCTAAAGCCGATAGGGCGTCTGCAGGCTTCCGCTGAAAAAATCAGCCGCGGAGACCTGACTGAGCAGGTGGAAGTAAATAGCAGCGACGAAATCGGAGCGCTTGCCGCAAGCTTTAATCATATGGTGGAATCTCTGCGGGGCATTCTCACCAAGCTTTCTGCGTCTGTGGAATATATGAGCTCATCGTCTGAACAGCTGAAAGCAAGCTCAGAACAGACGTCCCAGGCGACAAGTGAAGTAGCTGTCGCTACCGAGCAGGTAGCAAGCGGGGCAGAAAGGCAGACGGAAAAAATTGAATATAACAGCGCCGCACTTAAAGAAGTGAGCGGCGGTGTGAAAAAAATTGAGGAACGGACTGACAACGTGCTTCAGCTTTCAGCTGCGACAGCGGAGAGAGCCAGGGAAGGCAGCAGGTATGTAAAAAGCAATCTTTCCCAAATGCAGGACATCCACCAGTCTGTCACTGCCTCCAACCAGGTTATCCAGGCCTTGTCGGACCGCTCCAAAGAAATCGGCGGCATTCTCGAGGTCATTACCGGCATTGCGAGCCAGACCAATCTGCTTGCTTTAAATGCAGCTATTGAAGCTGCGCGGGCCGGGGAACAGGGAAAAGGCTTTGCTGTCGTAGCGGAAGAGGTCCGGAAGCTTGCAGAGCAGTCCTCCGCGTCGGCAGAGCAGATCGGTACGCTGATTAAAAGTATTCAAAACGACGCAAAACAGTCTGTGATTCAAATGGAGGGCGTGTCAAAAAATGCGGAGCAGGGGCTCACCGTATCCGAGGACACGTCCAGGCAGTTTCAGCAGAT
This sequence comes from Marinococcus halophilus, assembly GCF_900166605.1. Lineage (NCBI taxonomy): Bacteria > Bacillati > Bacillota > Bacilli > Caryophanales > Bacillaceae > Marinococcus > Marinococcus halophilus. Next base: position 62,278 of record NZ_FVZD01000005.1, on the reverse strand, counting down.
TCTTGACAGCATGGAGCACATGGCACCAAAAATTGAAGAAGTGACTGGGACGGTCCGCGATATGGCCGGAAGCGTCGAGCGCATTTCCCACTCGACTTCAGATATTTCTTCGATTGCCTGGGAAAATGCTGCTTCTTCTGAAGAAGTGGCAGCGTCTACACAGGAGCAGCTCGCCTCGATGCAGGAGATATCCTCTGCCGCCGAAACGCTCGCTGCCATGGCGGAAGATCTTCAGCAGGAAGTCAGCTGCTTTAAAATATAAAGAAGTATTCTTTGCAGGCAGAAAATCCTATGGGCTTTCTGCTTTTTTTTATAAATTACAGTTAAAACACGTATTACCCGGGAAATAGAAAGAGGCAGCCATTTATAGTCTGAAACTTCAGGAGGGCCAATGAAAAAATTATCGTTCGACATAGGATTGTTTCGTTTTTTTATCTTTTGGTACATATGCGGCCTTGTGCTGCTTACGTTCGACCTGCTCCCGGAATGGCTGGAGTGGGCAAATGCCGTTTTCTTGTATTTAACCGGAGTAATTGGAGCCTTTTTTTTGATTCGATCCTACGGGGGAAAAACCGGGGGAGGGCTGACTGCCGTTATATTTCTGCTTTCGATGTTTCTTGAAGGGATTGGCGTGCAGTTGAACCTTTTTTTTGGGAGCTATGAATACGCCTCTGATTTTGGCGCGATGATTCTCGGGGTCCCACTGACCATTGGGGCAGCATGGGTAGCTATCGTTTCGGGGTCACATGCGTTAATGCTGTACGTTCTGGCCCTGCTTCCACGCCTGCGCGGATGGGGAGCATTTGTTTTTTATGTGCTGCTTGGGGCACTGTTGGTCACCGGAATTGATTTTGTGCTCGATCCTGTAAATTACCTGGTGCAGGGGTACTGGATATGGAATGAAGGCGGCTGGTATTACGATATCCCGTTTTCGAACTTCCAGGGCTGGTTTATTATTGGCTTTCTTCTGCATACAATTATGTATTCGGTGCTCCGCTTTCAGGGGAAATTGTTTCACGTGTCGGCTTATTGGCAGCCGCGAACAGCCGTTTTGTATATGCTGCTCACCTTTATGTTTACCTTGCTGGCGCTGTTAAACGCTCTTTGGCTCGCCGGAGGCATTGGAATTGGTATTATGATTTTTTGTTCTTTTATTTTTACTGTGGGGAAAATAACAAAACATTAACAGGTTCTTCATACAAGCATTACATTAAGGGGCTAACATAAAAGATGTTGATCCCCCAGGTTCATCTCACTGGATAGGGAACCCCTCTTTGTGCCGCTCCGTATCCCGGGGCGGCTTTTTTTATGTCTCTAAAACGTTAAACAGCCTCGGAAGGGGAATGAGCTCAAGCGCCGTGTCTATCCGGGGATCTGTATTGCCTTTTTCTTCTACTCTGCTGCAGTAAATTAATTGCTCCTCTTCGAGAAAATAGAGAGCGTCCTGTATTTTCTGTTCCTGGGTGCTGGTTAAATATACTACGATCGGTTCGTTTCTTTTTAGTGCAGTTCCAGCAGCGGGAGTTGCGTGTTTGTTTAATTTATGAAATGCACGATTTACTTTAATGGCAAGCATGGCCCGGCCCTCCTGTTTTTCATGTATAGATGTGTTTTCCCTGCGAAAAAGCGTATGAAGCTTTATTTTCGTCCCATCTTTATACGAAAAGCTCTTCCGGAAAAGGAAGAGCTTTTCTTGTTATGCCTGCTGCTTTTCCTCCCAAACCTGCTGAAGGGCCTGTTCAAATGTTTCTACCGGCTGGGCACCGGAGAGAGTGTACGTTTCATCGAATATATAAAAAGGCACGCCGTCAATTCCTATATAGGAAGCTTCCTGTAAATCCTTCTGTACGCTCGGGGTGTAGGCGTCAAGCTCGAGCAGTTCCCTTGTCTCCTCTTCCACGAGGCCGACGTCGCCGGCCAGACGGACAAGAGTATCGATATCCGCAATGTTTTTAGCTTCGGTGAAATATGCACGAAAAAGACGCTCTGTCATGCGGTTATTTTTGCCGCGCTCTGTAGCGAACTGCAGCAGCCGGTGGGCATCAAATGAATTGGCCGGCACCGCTTCATCCATATTGTATTCCAGGCCAAGGTCACGGGCCTGATCGGTGAGCTGCCGGTGAAAAGAAAGCACCTGCTCCCGGTCCATGCCCTTTTGCTCTGAGAGGAAGGTATGGATATCAGAATCGGGATTTTTCGGCATCTCCGGATTTAGCTGAAAGCTGTGATAAACAACCTGTACCTGGTGCCTGAATGACATGTTTTCCAAAGCGGACTCAAAGCGCCGTTTCCCTAAGTAGCAAAACGGGCACATTACATCAAACCAAATATCTACCAGCATGATTTTCCTCCTTTAAATATGCTGTCTCCAGTATGAAGAAAAAATTTTTTTCTGCCTATAGAAATGCTTATAGAGAGCGGTTTTTTCAATATAAATAATAAGTTAGTAAAAAATATCCTTTTTTCGAACGTACGTTCTTGTATAATGGAGGTAATATACTTCTTTCTGAAGGGGACGTGATGCTGATGAACGAAGAACAGAAAACAATCGCCCGTATTATTGCGGCAGAATGGGAAAAGGAGACAGAGGACTGGAAACAGAAAGAACGTCTTCTCCGTAAAGCCTGGGCTGAAAAACACGAATTGAGACTATACTGGAAAAATGAAGAAAACACTGTAGTTACTATAGGTACCTGTACGTATATCGACCATATCAAACGGCTGATTCATTGGAAGGACGAGCAGGGCAGCTACTACAACGTTTCCTTTGAGCAGATTCTTTCTGTAGAAAAGGGGCGTGGGGATTCTTGAAAAACGAAGAAATCGCAGTGCTCTCCGCTTATCTGGATAAGCAGATCGAGCATTTGGCCTTCCGCACGCCCTACAGTAAAGAAGATGATCTTCTTTGTCTTGGCGGCCGGCTTGCTTACCAGCAAATTCGTGCTGAAGTACAGAAAATAGCAGAACAGAAAGAAAATTACTATAAATGAACTAATGGAAAACGGTGAAGAAACAATTTATGGTATTCTGAGAAAAGAAGGTATTCAAAACCACTATGTGGATTTTGTAACCGTTATCTTGATGAACTCAGGCCCGGGAGGGGACACCATGAAAATAGGAATGATTGGCATCGGAGATATTGCCAAAAAAGCGTATCTCCCCATTTTAAGTAATTTAAAAGATGTAGAACTGCACGTGTACACAAGAAATCCGGATACGTTAAAAGAAATTGCTGATACGTATACGATACCGCATACGTACCAACAGATGGACGAATGGCTGAGCTGCGGCATGAAAGCAGCATTTGTGCATACAGCCACCGTAGCTCACGAGCCTATCATAGATGCGCTGCTCGACATGGGCATTCACGTGTATGTGGACAAGCCGATTACGTATCATGCCGAATCCGCCCAGCGATTGCTCACTAAGGCTAAAGAGAAGCGGCTTCTGTTAATGACGGGCTTTAACCGCCGGCATGCGCCTTCCTATCAAAAGCTGATGGAAGCAGAGGATACGAATATGATTATTGTACAAAAACACCGGGGCCATCAGGCAGTGGACGCCCGCACGTTTGTATTTGATGACTTTATTCATGTAATCGATACGATGTTGTATTTGTTTCCCGAAACAATTGAAAATATGACAGTGAGCGGTAAAGGAGAATACGATCTTCTTCATCACGTGACACTTCAGCTTGAATCTCCCAATGTGACGGCGCTTGGGATTATGAACCGCGAGGCCGGCACTACTCTTGAACGTGTAGATGTGATGAACCAGGAGCAGACATTAACAGTAAGCAATGTCCGGGATGTCAGCGTGCATAAGAATAAAGATGTCTGGTATCAGGGAGAAAACGACTGGGAATCCACTTTAAAAAAACGCGGCTTTGAAACGATTATTACAACCTTTCTGGCTTTTGTGGAGCAGGACATTATCCCGGAATATATGTATGAACAGGCATGGGAAACCCATCAAATGGCCGAAGACGTTGTCCGGCACCTTACTAGTTCCTAACTAAAAGCTCTGTCTTTCTGCGCCTGCAGAAAGACAGAGCTTTATTATGAAGGGAAAATAACCTCGATCCGATGCTGCTCGAAAAAATCGAGCCACTCCTCTGAAGGTTTTTTGTTGGTTAAAAGACAGTCCACCTGTTCAAAAGGAAACGTTTTAACCAGGGAAACAGCTCCAAACTTCGTATGGTCAACAAGCAGAATAACCTGCCGGGCCTGGTTTTGCATGTACTGCTTTAAATCCGCTTCGGGCTCATTTGTATCCATGATTCCCTGTGTCATTGAAATGCCTTTACAGCTCACAACAGCAGCATCTACATTGTACTGCTGCACCGATCGAATGGCGGAAGGGCCCACCAGGGAGCGTGAATTTTTTCGAAGGCTTCCCCCAGTAGAAAATACATCAAAGGAAGAAAAAGCAAAGTCCTGAAGGATAGAAACACTGTTTGTAATAATAGTGAGATGATCTTTGGACTGCTGAAGCACCTGCAGCGCTTCATATACTGTGGAGCTCGTATCGGCCATAATAGACGAGCCGTCTTTGATCAGCGGCGGCACCAGCTGGGCAATGACCCTTTTTTCTTCTAAATTGATCGTATTTCTTGTCTGATACGGCAGATCCTCGCTCGTTCGTTCATTGAGCGTAGCTCCTCCGTAATTTCGGGTAACGATTCCTTCACGTTCAAGCTTTTCAAGGTCACGGCGGATTGTTTCTTCTGTAACGTTAAACGTTGAAGCCAGGGAAGCGACGAATACTTTTTTATCACTGTAGAGAGTTGACAGGATTTTTTCTCTGCGTTCAAAAGCGAGCATACACGGTCCTCCTTGTTGCTTAGCATTTGCTAGTTACACTATAAGCATAAATCATGCAAGAATACAGGTTTTTACGCAAAAATCTTTAAAAAACAAAAATTTTTATACACAAAAGCTGCTTTGTTAAAAAGAAATCGCGGTTTATTTTAGTTTGTGGACATGGAAGCTTGATTAGATGCATAAACGGAAAAGTATGGACGAAAGCTTCTTAACACACAAAAATAATGGTATCATTAAGAATAAATACATAGATAAATGGTAATAATAGTTAAAAGGGAAGTCTTTATAATGATAATAGATAAAAAGGAGAAAATGCTGCTTTGAAGAAGGTCCTTTTTATAACAGTCGGGCTTCTGGTCTTACTTTTGGCGGGGGCAGGGGGATGGTTTGTAATGAAATCAAACGCTTCGCTTGGTAAAAATGCGGAGGAGACCGGACATTATCTCGGGGCTTCGGTGCGCTGGGACCCTCTTACAGAAAACGAAAAGTACGAAAGCCTGCTCGTTGAAGAATTCAGCAGCGTTACGGTGGAAAATGAGATGAAAATGGATGCTGCGCATCCAGCACCGGAGGAATATAATTTTCAAAAAGCCGACGAGATTGTACAAGCTGCCGAACAGAATAACATGAAGGTTCGCGGCCATCCGCTCGTTTGGGGAGAAGCGCTGCCGGAGTGGGTTTATGAAACGGTAGTGGATGAACAAAGTGCCAGGGAGGTGCTGAAAGACCATGTGCAGACCATGGCCGGCCACTACAGGGGACGTGTCAACGAATGGGACGTGGTCAACGAGGCATGGAATGATGATGGAAGCTACAGAGAAACAATCTGGTTGGAGCATATCGGGCCTGAATACATTCCTCTGGCTTTCGAGTGGGCACGTGAAGCGGCTCCGGAAGCAAAGCTGTATTATAACGATTACGGTAACGAAATGACAAATGAAAAAACAGAAGCCATGTTTGCAGCCCTGAAAAGGTGGAAAGACGAAGGTGTTCCAATTGATGGTATTGGCATGCAGACTCATATAGATGCTGCCGACCCGAGGTTTTCAAAGGAGAAAATGCAAAAAAACCTCCGGCGCTGGGGGGCGGAGGGCTTTGAGACAGCTGTAACGGAACTGGACGTAAAACTTCAGAACCTGGATGCTTCCCGTGAGGAACGCCTGGAGAAGCAGGCAGATATTTATGCAGATGTGACGAGCGCCTGTATGGAAGAGCCCTCCTGCAAAGGGCTCACCGTCTGGGGTGTCGGTGATACAGAAAGCTGGATCACGGAGCAGGAGGCAGCAAGCGGCGAGCCGTTGCTCTTTGACAGCAGCTGGGAAGCAAAGCCTGCGTACGAACGGATCAAACGCACGTTTATTTTTAATCAAATGCTATAGTAGGGAGGCAGGACATGAGCGACACATTCTGGTATATCATCACCGCAGAAATAATTGTACTAATGCTGCTGTATTTTTCGGCGAAAAGATGGACTTGGTCCCGGCACATACTGCTCTCCCTTTTTCTTATCGTTAATGCTGTTTATCTTTTTTGGCGGGCGGCTGAAACGATCCCGACAATTGGTGTTATCAGCTTCATCGCCGGGATTCTTTTACTGGCTACAGAAGTAATGGGGTATTTCCAGTCAATTGTGTTTACGATTTTATCCTGGAGACCATTCAAGCGAGAACATATTCCACTCTCGGAGCTGGAAAGCCTGCCTACAGTCGATGTGTACATTGCCACATATAATGAACCCGAAGACCTCCTGAAGCGAACCATGATTGCGTGCACAATGATGCGCTATCCTGAAGATCTGCTGAAGGTATACGTCTGTGATGACGGGAAAAGAGAATCAGTGCGCCGGCTTGCGGAAAGCTTAGGCGTGGGCTATATTTCCAGGCCCGGCAACGAGCACGCCAAGGCCGGCAACCTGAACGACGCGTTAACGAAAACTGATGGAGAAATAGTCGTCACGATGGATGCGGATATGGTACCGAAAGCCGAATTTCTGGAGCGTACCCTGGGGCAGTTTAAGGATGAAAAAGTGTCTTTCGTCCAGGCCCCGCAGGTATTTTATAACGCAGACCCTTTTCAGTATAATTTGTTTTTTGAAGACAATATTACGAATGAGCAGGACTTTTTCATGCGCCGGCTTGAAGAAGGAAAAGACCGCTTTAATGCCACTATGTACGTAGGCAGCAATGCTTTGTTCCGTAGGCAGTCACTTGAGGATATCGGCGGATTTGCGACGGGCGTGATCACCGAAGACATGGCTACTGGCATGCTCCTTCAAACCGGGGAACAAAAGACGGTATTTGTAAACGAAACGCTGGCCGTCGGTCTTGCCCCGGAAACATATGCCGACCTTTTAAAGCAGAGAGACCGTTGGTGCCGGGGTAATATTCAAGTTACCCGGAAATGGAATCCGATGAAAATAAAAGGATTGTCCTTCATGCAGCGGCTGTTGTATATGGACGGCATCAATTATTGGTTTTTCGGCGTGTACAAAATGATTTTCCTGCTTGCGCCGCTGCTATTTTTGATTTTTTCCATTTACAGTCTGAATGCAGAGTTTGAAACGCTCGTGCTTTACTGGCTGCCGGCATTTCTTTCGTCCCAGCTGGCCTTCCGGTTAATGTCCGACCAAAAACGGACAGTTCTATGGAGTCATGTTTATGAAGTGGCAATGGCCCCGTATATGGCTATCTCGGTAATTACAGAAGCGTTTATGCGGAAAAACATCAAGTTTAATGTCACCGCCAAAGGAATTCAAAACGACCGCCGCCAGTTTCTATGGAGGGTCAGTATTCCTTATCTGGTACTGCTTGCGCTTACTTTTATTGCCCTGGCGAGAGTGCTATTGCACTTCGTTACACCACTGACACTTTTTCAAAATGAAGACGTGCTGTATATTAACATTTTCTGGATTCTTTATAATGCGGTAGCTCTTGTACTGGCCTTGATGGTTTCCGTGGAACGTCCGCGTTTTCGCGGGGCTGAACGGCACAAAGTAGAACTGGATGGCACCGTTTCTGCCGGAGGAAAAAAGCTTCCTTGTAAAGTACTGGATTTAAGCGAGACTGGGGTGCGTTTTGAAGTAGCTAACCCGGAAGCAAAGGCCTGGCTTTCACAGGAAGAGCAGTTTACGCTAAGCGCCGGGCCGATTAACGGCCTTCGCGTACACAAATTATGGGTCGGCGATCAGGCAGAAAACGCTGCAGCTGCCGGAGGCAAATTTCAAAATGTGACCCTCGAACAGTACCGGAGCTTGATTCAGGTCATGTTTTTGGAGATGACAGATATTTATACGAAGCGAATTTACGAGCGGTCATCCCTCGGCAGAGCCTTCCTGAAATTTTTCAGGGGAACGGAAAAACAGCCGGCTCAGGCAAAACGAATGGCTGTCCGGGAGCAGGTGAATATGTCTGCCACTGTAAAAGTAAACAACGTTATTCATGAAGCAATAGTTAAGGATTACAGTATGAGCGGCTGCCGGGTACAGGTGAAAAACATTAAAAGTATTCAGCCAGGGGATATTGTCTATATTTCGGGAAGCGAAGACCATTTTCCGGATAACTATGCGCGTACCCAGTGGATCCAGCAGCGTGGCCGTAAAACATGGGTGGGAATGCAGTTTTTACAGGAAAGCAGCACTCATCAGGCATCAGCTAAATAAAGCAAAAGAGGAAGGCTTCCTGGCAGCAGGAGCCTTCCTCTTGTTGTTTTTTGCAGTAAAGGTAAAGCTTATTAAGCTTTTAGAAAGAAACGGCACTCCCGGGGTTACGTTTGTTCCGGGGACTCGGAAGAAGAGGAGGAGTTTCCTCGCCGGCGGTGGTAAATAACGTTCAGTTCAGCACCGATCATTAAAATCAACCCGGTCAGGAAAAACCAAAGCATCAGAATAATAATACCGCCAAGGCTTCCGTAAGTGGCAGAGTAGTTGCCGAAGTTGCTGACATAAAAGGAAAAAGCGAGAGATATTAGCTGCCAAAGCACGGCAGCAGTAATAGCACCGGGGAGAATTTCTTTCCATTTTAACGTTTTGTTAGGAGCAAAACGATATAATACGAGAAGCACAGCTGACATCACGGTCAAAGCTACGACCCACCGCAGAATTTGAAAAAGCAGCGCCGTCTGTGGTGGAAGGCTGACAGTGGCATTAATAAAATTAATAATCAGATTGCCGAATATGGGAAGAATAAGAGCGGCAGCAAGCGCAATAATCATGCCGAGCGTCAGGGCAATGGAAAGGCCGCGGACTTTAAAGAAGGAGCGTGTTTCTTCGACATCATAAGCTGTGTTGGAGGCATTAATAAAGGCGTTAATACCGTTTGATGCTGACCATAAAGCGCCGATCAGACCAACAGTGAAAAGCCCGCCCCGCGGTGTTTCCACGATACTCAGGATATTTTCCTCGAGAATAGATGTCATACCGCTTGGCGCAGTATTCTGTACAAGCGTGACTACGGCCTGGGAATCAATATTAAGGAAGGGGAGGATAGTGAGTATTAAAATCATCATTGGAAAAATGGAAAGCAGGTAATAGTAGGACTGGGCAGCGGCAAGTAAAGGGAGATCGTCCTTTTTAAATTCGCCCATCAGTTCTTTAATATAAGATTTGATAGTGTTCATATGTTTATACCCCTCTCTTTGCAGCTTGGCGATATATTATATACATCCTTTCCTTACCGTACCACCAGGAGGGCGGGCTTAAACTGTCGGGAAAGCAGAAGGGGCATATTTATTGTGCATAGGGGATTGATGGATCAAAATAAAGTGGAGAATGAAAGGAGGAAAAAATGATTTATATAGACAGCCGGGCGTTTCAGGAGGAAACGTTGCGGAGATACGATCGTACGGAAGAAGGAAAACAGCTTGTTGAATTTACGTTTCTGGTCACCCATGAGGAATACCATGATGTAACGGTACTGCTCTACGAAAACGATTTTAACGTGCAGGTTGGGGAATCAGAACCATTCCAGGCTGAAATTCTGCAGTATTCTACGGATACGGTGAACCTGTACGAGCCCGGAAGCAGGAGCCGTTATACGCTGGCATTGATTGAAAAATAACCGAAGAGCCGCAGCTCTTCGGTTAGCTTTTAGAATAGTCCTTAATATGATAAGCTTCTGCAAGTTTTTCATTATCCTCCTGATACTTCAGCTGCAGCACTTTTTGAAGATTTATCGGAAGGGTGTAGCGTTTATAATGAAGAGCAAAGCTGGCGTTATTTTGAAGCAGCCGACGTGGAGACACAATGCCGACCTTTGGAATATTGGCGATGGGAATTTTTCCTTTTGGGTTCAGCGGCGTTTTAACGAAATAGTTCAGTTTGCGGGCGATTACCGCCTGCATGACGCCATAGCTCCGGTTCAGTTTGGAGCGGTTGTATTTTGGCACGCGGTCGATGCCCATATACTGAAGCAGCTGCAAAATCTGACCGTATTCATCATTGCGGAAATTTTCGTACTGGAGGAGATAATAATTCTCCGGGCCGAAAATCTCTTCAACCTTCTGAAGATAGTGGTAATAATGGTAATGATCCAGAATGCCGTGGTCTTCCCAATCTTTAAATAAGGTTTTGGCACTTTTGTACCCACCCTGATGAAGATATTGTACATAAAGGGAAGTTAACAGGTCAATCTGATCCCGGACGCCGACGATAATATGGGTGTCATATGTATCTGCTGGAAACGTGCGGCGGAGGTCTTCAAGCACCTTTAGATTATTTTTTGATTTCTTTTGGGAAAACGGGCTGCCCGAAAGGCCCTCATAGGAGATAAGCACCGGCTTGTCCGGCTCCATAAACGCTTCAATGTTCGTGCGGATCGTATGAATGTTTTCGTCGTTCAGCCGTTTCAGCCGTAAATCATACAGTTCCTGATTAATTCGTTTTTTCCGTATGTATTTGATTTCCTGCTTTAGTTTAGGATATACATTCTGCTGTAGAAATGTAGTTGCTGTTTTATGAAAACCGATATGTATAAACACTTTTTTTCGCATAGGTTCCTCCGCATAATTTGTTTAATTATTATTATCATAACGAAAAAAATGAAGCTCCGCAAAGCGTTTAGCCGAGTGAAGTGCTAATGGACAAAACGAAAGCGCAGGCCCGGCCGTGCGCCTGCTACTCGTAGGATTTCTTTTCAGCCCCGGCGCTTTCGCAAAGCTGTTGAAGAAGTTCCTTCGGAGAGGAGGAAACGATAACTTTATCGCGGTGGTCAGCAGGGAGGAACTGCTCTTGTTCCATATGATTGAAAAACTGAAGCAGATGATCGTAATAATGGTGAATATTTAAAAGGGCGCACGGTTTATGATGCAAACCTATTTGGGCCCATGTAAACATTTCAAAAAACTCTTCGAGAGTACCGGGGCCGCCTGGAAGTGCAATGAAACCATCGGCGAGCTCTGCCATCCTGGCTTTTCGCTCATGCATCGTAGATACCGTATAAAGTTTGCTTAAAGACGTATGGGCAATTTCGCGCTCGATAAGTTTATCGGGTATGACTCCAATAACTTCACCGCCTGCTTCAAGGGCGGCATCCGCCAACCGGCCCATGGTTCCGGCATCGGAGCCGCCGTAGACCAGTACACAGCCGGAGGAGGCTATCTCCCGGCCAAGAGCTTCTGCCGAGTCTTTATACACAGGGTCGCGTCCGAGGCGGGAGCCGCAAAATACAGCAATGCTTTTCATCGGGCATTTCTCCTTTTATATCTCAATCACTGAATAGTATAGCACGAGTAAAAAAAGAGAAAGAACAGGCAAATTTTCATGTTAAGATAAAAAGGTAGATGAAAAGGGGGCGTAAATAACATGACTTCCCAACAGGATCAGCCTATTGTACGCATGGTACAGCAGCATATTAAGGGCCAACCGGCGTCCTTTCATGTACCGGGGCATAAAAACGGCGCTGTTTTCCCAGTATCATTGCGGGAATGGGAAAGAATACTTCCTTACGACCTTACAGAAATCACCGGACTCGATGATCTGCACGAGCCTGAAGAGGGGATTGCAGAAGCCGAGCACCTGGCGGCGGAAGTGTTCGGAGCCGAAAAAACCTGGTTTTTAATTAACGGGTCTACAACGGGAAACCTTGCGATGGTGCTGGCCGCTTTTTCCCCGGGAGAGCAGGTGCTCGTGCAGCGTGACGCGCATAAGTCAGTAATGAACGCATTAAAGCTTGCCGGCGTGCAAGCAGTATTTGCGCGCCCGGAAATAGACGAACGCACCCAGATGCCCATCGGTATTTCCCGGGAAATATTAGTGGAGGCATGGGCTCGTTACCCGGAACTAAAAGGGCTGATTATCACCTCCCCCTCGTATGAGGGATGGAGCAGTGATATTGCCTCCCTTGCAGAGTTTGTGCACCAGAAGGAGGGGGTGCTGCTGGTGGACGAAGCCCACGGAGCCCACTTTGCAGCAAGTCCGCTGTTCCCAAAGGGAGCTCTTGCCCAGGGGGCAGATGTGGTCGTCCAGTCCGCGCATAAAATGCTTCCGGCTCTTACCATGAGCGCGTATCTGCATGTCTTCGGCGCCCGGGTCTCCCGCGAACGTTTATCGCATTATTTGCGAGTACTGCAGTCGAGCAGCCCCTCTTACCTGCTGCTTGCTTCCCTCGACGCTGCCCGTCATTACGTACATACGATACAGCATCAGGGCTGGAACGCTGAACAGCTTTCGTTTCAAAAGCAGCAGCTCGAAGCAGCCATTGGCCGCAGACTGATACAGCCGCCGGATGCTGTAGCCGCTGACCCACTAAAATGGGTGATACCAGTGCCTCCAGGATACACGGGATGGGAAGTGCAGCAGGCTCTCGAGCAAAAGCATATCTATTCCGAGCTGGCCGGAAGCAGTTATGTGCTCTGGACACTCCCTTTAACCAACGCTGACATTAATTTCCCCTGGCAGGCTGTTAAAAGGGTGTGGGAAGGACTTGAACGCCGGCCGGAACATCGGAACCAGGCTTCTTCTATGCTTGCATTATTTCCGCGGTTTTCCGAAGGAGTACGGGAAGAAAAGCGAGGTGAAGAAGAGTGGGTGAGGCTTGAAAACGCAGAGGGAAGAATCGCCGCAGCGCCGCTGATCCCCTATCCTCCGGGCATTCCTCTTTGGCTTGAGGGTGAAAGCTTGAAGGCGGAGAGAATCCGATATGTCCGTAATCGTTTGGAGGGCGGAGGACGCCTGCAGGGTGGCAGGAAAGAAGAAAATCGTTTTTTTGTAAAAGTGAAAAAGACGAAGAAAGGATAGAGTTATATGCAGGATACCAGCAAAGGAAACTTTATTACATTAGAAGGGGGGGAAGGCTCCGGAAAAACGACGGTTATTACAGCTCTTGAAAAATGGCTTCAGGAAAACGGATTCAAAGTGGTAAAAACAAGAGAGCCCGGGGGCATTCCGATTGCTGAAAAAATTCGGAGCCTGGTGCTTGAGCCGGAATATTCAGAAATGGATGCACGTACTGAAGCACTTTTATACGCTGCTGCAAGACGCCAGCACCTGGTGGAACGGGTTTTTCCAGCTCTTGCCGAAGGTGCTGTAGTACTCTGTGACCGTTTCGTCGATAGCAGCCTCGCCTACCAGGGGGCCGCAAGAGGCCTCGGCATGGATGCAGTGGCAGCTGTCAATGATTTTGCTATTGAAGGATGCATGCCGGATCTCACGCTGATGCTGGACGTGGACCCTGAGGAAGGGATAGCAAGAATCCAGCGGGCTGAAGAAAGGGAATGGAATCGCCTGGACAATGAAGCCGCCCGGTTTCACTCAAAAGTACATGAAGCGTATATGACGCTAGCAGAAAAATACCCGTCACGCATTAAAAGAATTGACGCCGAGCAACCGTTGGAAAAAGTGTTTCAGGACTGCCGGGAAAAAGTCCAGAATTACTTAAATGCAAAAAATTAAGGACGAATATAAATTCAGTACATATTATAAAATAAAAACGGGAAAAGGTATTTAGGAAAATATCGCAAGAAAGGAGCCGGACAGATGATTGCTATTTTATATGTAAGTATCGCTATTATTGTTTTGGCACTTGTCTGGTTAGTTATCGGTGTAGTGCAGGCTGTTAAAGCAGCATCTTCCCAGATGAAAACCATCAATGAAACAATGGAGCGCATTCAAAAGAAAACAGATGGTTTAATCAATGAGTCAGAGACACTGACCCAGCGCCTGGAGGTTATTAATGATTCCGTCAATCGGGATATGGAGACGATCCAGGAATTTACAAATACGCTGAAGGAGTCCAAAGAAGCTGTAGGTAAATATCATATAGCGACGCGTGCAGTAGCTACAGAAACACTTCACGAAAATCAAAAGCGTACGAAAGAAAATGAACAGGTGGCCCAAATACGCGATATTGGCGACACGGTGGTCGACCTGTATGCGAAATGGAAAAACCGTAAGCAGGCATAGATAAAAGCAGCCGGAGATATTTCTCCTGGCTGCTTTTTTACTGGGAGGAAGCTTTATATTCACGGATATTCAGACGATACGACTGGATTAACCCGAATAGAAATAAGATGCCGGTGCAGATTAAAAGCGGCACTATCAGCCCTGAACAGACAGCAGCAAGCCACGGGTAAGAGGCTTCCCCAATACGGCAGAAGACCCACACTCCCAGGACAGCTACGGTGCTTGCCGCCCCGACTAGAAGCGGGCGGTATTTTTTATGCGCAGCAATAATGAACCAGCTGCCAAACAGGGTATAGAAAAAACCAATCACATATACATTAACGGCTTTCTGGGCTGCCCCAAGCCCTGCTGCAAGAAGCGAATCACCGGCTTGATTCATATTGACGGGCACCACTTCATCAGCCCCGGTTTCGCTATTTACGATACGCAGTTCAAACTCCGCCGGTTCCTCCGGCCAGTTTTTCTGGTGCATGTAGGCAATATCCTTCGAGTGATGAAAGAAAGAAGGAGATTCAATGTTACTTTCATGATTGGTCAATCGTTTAGCCTGCATCTCTTCAAGATCATACAAAAATAAATCGTACTGGTAGCTTGGCTCCTGACTCGAAGCGACATTGGTTGTGTAGGCATAGAGGCTTTCTGACGGCGAAGCTGTCGGGTTGTACAGTCCTCCGGGGAGGTTATTCGCAAATTCAATATGTTCTTCGTATACTTTGTTATTCAGGGTTTTCATCCCTACGTGTATTTCATCTTCAGGGCCTTCGGTGTATGTGTATAAAAGCATGTTTCCCGTAGCGTCAGGAGAAATATTCCCCATCAAATACTTGCTTTCACTGGTAATTTTTTTATAAGCTCCCCCGTCCGCGGGCATGGAGTAAATATTAAATCCTTCCTCCGTGTTTCGGCCTGCCGATTTCCATGCCTCCGCTGGCATGCCTAAGAAGTAAATGAGCGTGCCATCCGGGGAATAGGCAGCATCACGCACATGAAGTTCACTGCCGGTTAATCGTTCAACCTGGCTGCTTGGTGTCTCTGCTGTATAAAGAGAGCGAACCGAGTTTTTCTGTTCGGATAAGAACAGAATATCGTCCGGTGAATGCGGATGAAAAGAGGGCGAAAACTGCGGCTGATCAAGGTCAGTAACCGGTTCGGGGTTTTTACCGCCAGTGGTGGAAGTGTAAATTTTTTCCTGTCCGTCCTTAATGTAAGTAAAAGCTAATTTATCATCAGAAGGAGCAACAGAGACACTGCTTCCCATTCCATTAAAGGACCGGTAAGGGTCTTCGGCCTTGGAATAACCGATAGCTGTTGAACCTATTAATAAGACGGCAGTAATAAGGACGGCCCGGATCAGCCAGCGGGGAAAGCGCATGAGTCTAACTTCCTTTCTTCGTTAATCTAATAGATCAGCAATGTCATAAGTAGGAAACTGTTACTTGAAGTATTCCATATTTTATATCTGGCTTCAATTCTGGTGTATTTGTTCCTGTATATTGATAAAAAAGTCGTAGGCTTAAGGGATCGATCCCGTGTGTAAAAAAACGGCTGTTTTGCTGGCATGCTTCACTTTTTCCTGTATATACAGTAAAATAAAAGTAATAAATATTGTGGAATTGGACGAAATAGGAGGTACGGAGCATGAAGCTGTTAGTAGCTGTGGTGCAGGATAAAGATAGTAACCGGTTGTCTAATGCGCTCGTAGAAGCAAATTTCCAGGCAACCAAGCTCGCGAGTACTGGTGGTTTTTTGAAAGCCGGGAGCACTACGTTTTTAATCGGCGTGGAA
The DNA here is from genome assembly GCF_900166605.1 of Marinococcus halophilus. NCBI lineage: Bacteria > Bacillati > Bacillota > Bacilli > Caryophanales > Bacillaceae > Marinococcus > Marinococcus halophilus. The sequence continues at coordinate 46,276 of NZ_FVZD01000005.1, read as the reverse complement.
GATGAGCAGGTGGATGAAGTAAAAAAAGTCATCCAGGAAAACTGCAAAACCCGGGAACAGCTCGTCGCTCCTGTTTCACCTATGGGCGGAAATGCAGATTCCTATGTACCGTATCCTGTCGAAGTGCAGGTTGGCGGAGCGACTGTGTTTCAATTAAACGTAGAAGAGTTTGAAAAATATTAAAGACGGAGAGATCAATATGAGTTGGGAAGCCATGCAGGAAGAACAGCCTACAGTAATGTCGCTGTTGGAAAGAAGCATGAACAAAGACCGCGTGGCCCATGCTTATATATTTGAAGGAAAAGCGGGTGCCGGCAAGCGCGAAACAGCGCTTTTAATGGCACAGCGCTTTTTTTGCGTGGGAAAAGACGTCCCTGCGCCGTGCGGAGAATGCCGGGAATGCCGCAGGATCACGCACGGGAATCATTCGGAAGTAATGTTTTTACAGCCGGAAGGTGCTTCGATTAAAAAAGCACAAGTGGAGATGCTTCAAAAAGAATTCACTTACAAAGGAATGGAAGCCCGGTTAAAAATTTATATTATCGAAGACGCGGACCGGATGACGGCAAGTGCGGCCAACAGCCTGCTGAAGTTTCTCGAAGAACCGGAAAGCCCGACACTGGCAATTTTATTAACAGAGAATGCGCATTTCCTTTTGGACACTATCCAGTCCCGTGCCCAAAAGATTTCGTTCTCTCCCCCGTCCATTGAACGGCGGCGCCGTCTGTTTCAGGAAAGGGAGGGTACAGGGGAAATTGCAGCCGGCCTGCTTGCAAAGCTTCCTCATGTGCCAGAGCGTGAAAACGAGGCGGCACAGGCTGAGTGGATTGTACAGGGCCGAAATCTAGTGATACAATTAACGGAAGAGGTGCATCAGCGCCTTCACAGTGCATTATTGACACTACAGGATAAATGGCTTGGACATTTTTCAGATAGAGAAGAACTGGACATCGGCTTAGATATGCTGCTTTTTTGGTATCGCGACCTCCTGTCGATCACATACGGTTCGGATGACATCACATACTTCGATCAAAAAGCGACGTTGGAACGAGTAGCCCTTCGTTTTTCAGAAATGGAGGTCGTTGCCCGACTGCAGGCAATTTTAGAAGCAAAGCGCCGGCTCCGGGCCAATGCGAATGCGCAGCTTCTAATGGAACATCTGCTGATCCAGTTACAGGAGGGATCATGACATTGCATGATGTAGTAGGCGTTCGGTTTAAAAAGGCGGGAAAGATTTATTACTTTTCCCCAAATGGCCATGACGCACAGGTAGAAAGCTGGGTCATAGTAGAAACGGCGAGAGGAATTGAGTACGGAAAAGTAGTGCTTGAAAATAAACAGGTCAGCGGCGACGACGTCGTGCTGCCGTTAAAAAAAGTCATGAGGCTTGCCAACGAAGATGATCATGCTGCTGTTAAAGAAAATAAACAGTTGGAGCAGGAAGCATATGATCTTGGCTGCGATAAAATTGCCACACACCAGCTGGATATGAATCTGGTAAACGTGGAGTATACTTTTGACCGAAATAAAATTTTGTTTTACTTCACGGCTGAAGGGCGGGTGGATTTCCGCCAGCTGGTGAAGGATTTAGCTTCTCAGTTTCGTACAAGAATTGAACTCCGGCAGATCGGTGTTCGGGATGAGGCCAAAATGCTCGGTGGCATAGGCCCGTGCGGAAGAATGCTTTGCTGTTCGACGTTCCTTGGAGATTTTGAACCGGTTTCCATTAAGATGGCAAAAGATCAGAATCTTTCCTTAAATCCGGCGAAGATTTCCGGTCTGTGCGGAAGGCTTATGTGCTGTTTGAAATATGAAAATGATCATTATGAAACAGCTAAGCGTGAAATGCCCGACGTAGGAGAACATATCAACACTCCAGAAGGCAAAGGAAAAGTAGCCGGCATCAATATTTTAGAACGCCTCGTCCAGGTAAATTATGCAGAAGAAGAGAGAGTGTTGGAATTTTCACTGGACGAACTGCTGGATGAAGGCTTCATCGCAGGATAACAGCCATACGGACGGAAAAGGGGGGGTGCGAGTGGATAAAAAAGAAATCTTTTCCCAGGTGATTCATATGGAAGAGCGGATCGGAAGACTCCATGATGAATTGGGGGAGCTCAAAGAACAGCTGGCGATGCTGATTGAAGAAAATCAGGCACTCGTACTCGAAAATCAGCATCTGCGCCAGCGCGTGGAGGACAGCGGCGAAGAGGTGCAGGAAAAGGAATTAGCCGGAGGTACCTCTCAGCCAGGCCCGAGCCGCATTCAGGCAAGCAGTATGGGAGAAGGGTATGACAACCTTGCCCGCCTGTACCATGAAGGCTTCCACATTTGTAATATGCATTATGGGAGTCTGCGTACGGATGGAGACTGTTTATTCTGTCTTTCCTTTTTGAACCAAAAATAAAGCATAAGCTATCTGAAACCGCCTGTCTGTAAAGACAAGCGGTTTCGTTTATATCTTCAGGACGTTCAGGAAGACGTTTCTTAAATAGGAGGACATAAAGTGATCAGGCTAGTAGAAGATGAAGATTATGAAGCGGTGCGCCGGGTAGCTGAAATAACGTGGGAGCACACATATGAAAATTTAATCCCGGCCTCGACAAGGCAGGCGTTTATCGACGCTGCATATTCTAAAAAAATGTTTGACGTTAAACGCAGGGAATCCATTTTTTTAGCGGCTGTTACCGGGAGCAGGCTGATCGGCTATATCAATGTGGTGCAGCAGGAGGAGGCAGAGCTTGCAGCTCTTTACGTACTGCCGGAGCATCAACGGGCTGGGTGGGGCCAGAAGCTGTTTGATGTTGGGATGGAATATGTTTCTGTCGAAAAAAAGTTAATGACGGTTTATGTGGAGGAGGGCAATGCCGGCGCCGAAGCTTTTTACCAGAAGCAGGGCTTTCTGGAAACGGAACGCTTCACAGAATTGTTTATGGAAACGCCGTTAAAAACGATAATAATGAAAAAACAGCTGCACAGGTAAAAAGTTTGACTTGCTTTTAAAGAAGCTCCCGGTGGTACAAAAAACAGAGTGAAAGGATGGATGACCCATGAGCAGCACCTCGAATACTATTAAAGAATATGTACAGGCGTGTACGGTAACTCTCCGGGACGGCACTGTACTACCATCACTTGGCCAGGGCACTTGGCATATGGGTGATGATTCCGGTTTAAGGCAGCAGGAAATAGAGGCTCTTCGTACAGGTCTTGATTGCGGAATGACGGTCATCGATACAGCGGAAATGTATGGCGGCGGTAAAGCAGAAGAGCTTGTCGGAGAGGCGGTGAAAGGCAGGAGGGAGGAAGCTTTCCTCGTTTCTAAAGTTCTCCCGAATAATGCCGGCGGCAAAAAACTTGAAGAAGCCTGTGAAGGATCTCTCAGTCGTCTCGGTGTAGATCAGCTGGACTTGTATTTACTTCACTGGCGCGGGAGTATCCCTCTCAAAGAGACCGTACGGGATATGGAAAAATTAAAGGCAGACGGAAAAATTAAGCGTTGGGGTGTTTCTAACCTGGACGTAAGGGATATGAAAGAACTGCTATCGCTCGAGCACGGAAACAACGCCGTCTGCGATCAGGTACTGTACCATCTGGCTTCAAGGGGCATTGAGTTTGATCTGATGCCGTGGATGAAGGAGCAGCAGATGCCGGTAATTGCCTATTGCCCGCTCGATCAGGGAGGAGGGCGAACGCTTGGGGAAAGCCGTACCTTACAAGAAATCGCTGAACGCCGGAGTATGACGCCGCTTCAGATTGCCCTCGCCTGGACCATTCAATCCGGTATGGTGTTAAGTATTCCGAAGACGTCCAATCCGGCACATGTGCGGGAGAATGCCGGGGCGGCAAGTGTGACGCTGGCAAATGAAGAACTGGAAATGCTGGACCGCGCTTTTCCAAAGCCGCAGACAAAACAACCACTCGACATCGTGTAGCTGCCAGCCGGCCTTTTCTGAGGAGAAGGCCGGTTTTTGTGCCGGACAGAGAAGAAATTAATCATAGGCATGTGCTAAAATATAAATAATTCATTACGCGGGCAGAAATGTGCAAGGAGTCTTTTGATGAAAACTATTTTACGTTACGTTCGTCCTTATAAAGCAGCAGCGGTGTTGTCTTTTTTTCTGCTTTTGATTGAATTGTCGGTTGAATTGTTTCAGCCGCTTCTGCTTGCGCGACTGATCGATGAAGGTCTCGCAAACAATGACCTTGGCCTGGTTGTGAGCCTTGGACTTTCGATGGCAGGCCTAGCCCTGCTCAGCTTTGGTGTTGGGGTACTGAACTGTTTTTTCGCTGACCATGTCGGGCACAGTACCGGCTTTGATCTGCGCAATGAAATGTATAAACGTCTCCAGGAGTCAAGTCTGGAAAAGCTGCAGGGCTTCCCGCAGTCCTCTTTACTTACCAGGCTGACCAACGATATTACCCAGGTCCAAAACATGATTGTAATGCTGTTGCGGTTTATGCTTCGTTCACCGCTTCTGTTGGTTGGCGCGACTATCATGGCTTTTGTGGTAAACGCCCGTATGGCTCTCATTCTGGTGGTTTTTATTCCTTTTTTATTGCTCATACTCGCATGGCTGATGAGAAAAGGAATGACTTATTTCGGCAGTTTGCAGCAGCGTATTGATGCAGTAAACAGGGTAATGAAAGAAAACCTTGGTGGTTTGAGGCTCGTTCGGGTATTTGGCCGGGAACAGCATGAAATTAAACGCTTTTTTATGGAGAATGAAGCCCTTCAGGCGAGCGCTCTCAAAGCATTTCGCTATACCGCTCTTACCTCGCCAATTCTGTTGTTTTTAATGAATGCTGCAATTGTGCTCATGCTCTGGATTGGAGGAGCTGCTGTGCAAAACAATGAAGCTCAGGTAGGCGAAGTGGTGGCGGTAGTTAATTACGCCACGCGAATGACCGGGGCTCTTGGTGTTGTGGGTATGCTAATCACGTTGCTGGCCCGGGCAAGAACTTCTGCTTCCCGGATTGAAGAAGTACTTGAAGGAACCGAAAAAGAAAATTCGGGGCAGTATAACGTGAAGGATGAAGGAAGCATAGATGTTCAGTTTGAGAATGTAACTTTTGCTTATAATGAGAGCCGGGTTCCGGCTTTAAATAATGTGACGTTTCACGTGAAACGCGGGGAACAAATGGCAGTTCTTGGGGCGACAGGAGCCGGCAAGTCTTCTTTGTTTCAACTGATGCTTCGTTTGTATGAGCCGGCCAACGGCCAGCTTCTCATCGATGATTCGGATGCCCGGGAGCTTAATATTACTTCTTTAAGAAACCAGATTGGCTATGTGCCCCAGGAGGCAAAATTGTTTTCAGGAACGATCCGGGAGAATGTAGAATGGGGACTGGAGGGAGCGGAAACTGAGGAAATAAACAAAGCACTGGAAACGGCCCAGCTCGGGGAAACGGTGCGTGCGCTGCCGGAGCAGGAGGAGACATTGATCGGACAGAACGGGGTGAATCTATCCGGTGGCCAGAAACAGCGGGTGACAATTGCCCGGGCGTTGCTTCGCAACCCTGGCCTCCTGCTTCTGGATGACAGCACGAGTGCGCTGGATGCGGAAACGGAAGCAGAATTTCTGGGCGCGCTTGAAGCGTATTCTTGTACTTCCATTTTAGTGACCCAAAAGCTTTCCACAGCGCTGAAAGCAGATAAAATGCTGCTTCTCGAGCACGGGGAAGTCATTGGTTTTGGCACCCATGAAGAACTATATGGAGAGTCTGCATTCTACAGGCAGCTGTATCAATCACAGTACGGGAAGGAGGCGGCGACATGAAAAAGCACTGGCTCACTTCACCGTTTCGGTATAAACACCCGGACATTGATCCTTCTAAGAAAGACAGCCATCCCGGGACCGACAGGGTACAGAACTGGAAACAGACGACAGCCCGGCTTTGGTCTTATCTGGCCATTCAGAAATGGCGGCTTACCGCTGTTTTTATCTGTGTAATTTTTACTGCTGCCTTTATGCTTTCCGGCCCGCTGCTCCTTGGCCACATTGTTGATCATTATTTAGTCCCGCAGCAGCTCGACGGATTTGGAACGGTTTTATTACTATTATTTGCCGTGTATATTGGCTGGGGAGTCATGAGCACCGTCCAGACCTATGTGATGATCTCTCTCGCCCAACAGGCGGTTTTTAAGCTGCGTTACCACCTGTTTTCCCACTTGCAGACACTTCCGATTTCTTTTTTTGATAAACGAAAGCACGGAAATATCATGAGCAGAATGACCAATGATATGGATAATATATCGACAACGTTAAACACTTCAGTAGTACAGATCATGACCAGCCTGCTGACGTTTACAGGGATTCTCATTATTATGCTGGTGATCAGTCCTTTACTTACCTTTTTTACGCTCCTGTTTTTACCGATCATGTTTGTTGGCCTTCGCTGGATTACGAAACGGACCAGGCTGTTGTTTCAGAAACAGCAACAGGCAGTGGGAGCAGTAAACGGATATGCTGAAGAAACCATTTCCGGCCAGTCGATCGTAAAGGTGTTTTCTAAAGAACCGCGCGTGATGCAGGAGTTTGAGCAGGAAAGTGAAAGCCTTCGCCATGCAGGTTTCTGGGCTCAGACATATTCCGGGTTTATTCCGAAGTGGATGAACTTTTTAAACAATATCAACTTTGCGGTCACCGCAGGCGCAGGAGGCATTTTGGCGTATTACGGTATCGGGACAGTTACTATCGGTACAATCTTTATTTTTGTGGAGTATTCCCGTCAGTTCACCCGTCCGCTGAACGATTTAGCCAACCAATTTAATGCCCTTTTTGCAGCGCTTGCCGGAGCCGAGAGGATTTTTTCGTTTTTGGACGAAAAAGGGGAGGATCACCGGATAAAAGAAGGAACAGCAAAAACTGTTTCTGGAGAAGTGAAGTTTCAGGACGTTTCATTTGGCTATGAAAATGAACAAGTGCTTCATGGCGTTGATTTTCACGTAAATGCCGGAGAAACGGCTGCGTTTATAGGTCCTACCGGTTCGGGGAAAACGACCGTCATGAATTTAATTATTGGTTTTTATACGGCAGAAGCCGGCGAGGTCTACGTGGATGGGACTCCTCTTTCCGAGTGGAATATCAAACGCCTGCGGGAGCAGATGAGCGTGGTGCTGCAGGATGATTTTCTGTTTGAAAAAACTGTAATGGAGAATATACGCTACGGTAATTTGGAGGCTTCAGATGAACAAGTCATAGAAGCGTCGAAAGCTGCCAACGCCCATGCGTTTATTGAGCGGCTTCCGGAAGGCTACCAGACGATGCTTGGAAAAGAAGGCAGCGGGTTCAGTCATGGCCAGCGGCAGCTGCTTTCCATTGCCAAGGCAGCGCTGTCCGATCCGAAAATTTTAATTCTCGATGAAGCAACGTCAAGTGTGGACACAGTAACAGAAATGAGAATACAAGAAGCGCTGGGACGCTTAATGGAGGGGCGTACATCCTTCGTAGTGGCCCACCGCTTAAACACTATCGAAAAAGCAGACACTATTTATGTAATGGATAATGGAGAAATTGCAGAACAGGGCACACACAGTGAACTTCTTCAAAAACAGGGGCGCTATGCGGCGTTTCAGCAAGCAAATCAGCAGAAGGTAGACATATGAGGTGGGTCCTGGGAAAAAGTATAAAATCAGGGGGCGGAGGCAGTGAAAGAAACATTACAAAAGGGAGAAAGAATCGATCACACTCCCTCCAAAAAGCCTATTATCCAGCAGGACAATGCTTTTGCGTTCTCCATTGATTCGGTGCTGCTTGCGTATTTTTGCTCTGCACCGAAAACTGTTGGAAAGATTATCGATCTTGGCACTGGAAATGGGATTATTCCTCTTTTATTGACAGAGCGCAGCCGCGTCCCTATTACAGGGGTAGAGAGGCAGTCCGTACTTTGTGATATGGCGAGACGAACGATGGCCATGAACGGGGCAGGCGGGCAGGTTACTGTCGAGCAGGCGGACGTGCGGGAAGCCCGTGCCAATTATCATGGAGATCAGTGGTCACTGGTAACATGTAATCCTCCTTATTTCGATACTCGTCAGGAAGCGCTGAAAAATAAACAGGCAAAAATGGCAAATGCCCGCCATGAAGAGCATGGAAGTCTGGAAGAATTCGTTCAGGCGGCTGCTTTTTTAGCCAAGCAGAAAGGCAAGGTGGCTATGGTTCTCCGTCCGGAGAGGATTGCGGAACTGTTTGATTATTACCGGAAATATCGTCTCGAGCCGAAGCGGATGCAGCTTATTCATCCAAAGGCAGAGCGAGCGGCAAACATTGCGCTGGTCGAAGGAATAAAAGCAGGGAAGCCTGGTTTGGAATGCCTGCCGCCGATTATTGTGTATAATACTTCCGGCGAATATACAGAGGAGTTTCAATCTTACTATGGAACAAAATAAGCACGTTGTCTATATGCTTCAATGTCGGGATGGGAGTCTGTATACAGGCTATACGAACAATTTGCGAAAACGTCTGGAGGCGCACAATGCAGGCCGGGGGGCAAAGTATACAAAGGGCAGGGGGCCGGTGCAGCTCGTTTACCTTCGGCGGTTTACGACAAAAAAAGAAGCGATGCAGGAAGAGTACCGCCTTAAGAAGCTTCCGCGAAGTCAAAAACAACGATTAATAAAGGAGGCGCACGATGACCCAGCAGTTCAGCTTTCAAGCTTCTGAGAGAACGGGCATGCTCTATTTAGTGCCAACGCCAATTGGGAACCTGGAGGATATTACTTTTCGTGCTGTCCGTATACTTCAGGAAGCGGACTATATTTTGGCTGAAGATACCAGGCAAACGAAAAAGCTTACCCAGCACTATCAGATAGAAACCTATTTAGAAAGCTACCATGAACATAACAAACGCCAGAAGCAGGAAAAAATTCTGCAATGGCTCACGGAAGGAAAACAGGTAGCGATGGTAAGTGATGCGGGCACTCCGCTTGTGTCCGATCCCGGGAATGAGCTTGTGCAGGAATGTATAAAAAAAGAGCTGCCGGTGGTGCCTCTTCCTGGCGCAAATGCTCTTCTGCCAGCTTTAACCGCTTCCGGACTTGGAGGAGGAGGCTTTTATTTTCATGGCTTCCTGCCGCGAAAGAAAAAGGATATACGTTCAGTTCTGCACCGTCTCCCATCCGGTGTGCCGGTTATTTTGTATGAATCGCCGTACCGCCTGCTCGGTACAATTCGTTTTCTCCATGAAGAATGGGGAGATGGGCCCGCTGTCGTGGCAAGGGAATTAACGAAGAAACACGAAGAGTTTGTCCGTGGAAGCCTGCTTGAAGCGGCGGCCGCATTTGAAAACAGAGAGGTCAAAGGGGAATGTGTATTAATTGTAGAAAAGCCTGATTTGCATGAACCTGAAGAAGATGTGCCGATGGAGGAGGAAGTTCGGAAGTATGTGGAAGAGGGGGCTTCAAGCAAAGAAGCTATTAAAAAAACAGCCCAGCGTCGAAATGTTAAAAAGCAGGAAGTATATGCGGCATACCATGGGTTAAATAAACCCTAAAAAAAATCTTTCCCCGAAAGGAAAGACTTCTTATGAACTTAAGCGTTCGATTTATGATTTTGCACGTATTCCTGAAGATCCTTAATAATGGACTCAGCTCCTTCAGGAGAAAGAATGATTTTACCGTCGGCAAGGGAAAGGTTGTCATCAGACACTTCTCCGGTTACCTGGCAGGTCATGTTTGGTTTGTATTTTTTTAATACAATGCGGTCATGGTCCACATAAATTTCAAGAGCGTCTTTCTCTTGGATTTCAAGTGTGCGGCGGAGTTCAATCGGAATAACTACACGCCCTAATTCGTCAACCTTACGTACGATACCTGTTGATTTCATTGGTAGGTCCTCCTTAATTTTAGCTTTATTCGTCAAAATTCGACATTTTCTATCTGTATGCTAACAATACCAATGTTTTCTAATACCGTCAACGAATTTGAATCATGATTTCTGTGAAATTTAACAAAAATTTCAAAGTGATTTATTTAAATAATTCAATATTATTTATCATTTTTATACTTATTTTTGAAATAAAAAACTATAATTCAGGAATAAGAAAGAAATTTTTCATAATAAGGAAATATTTACTGTGTTGAAAACATTTTTGTCGAATTGTCGAATAAAAATATTTTTGACGAAAAGGGAAAAAACACATAGTATATTATTGTAGAAAATATATGGTCTGAAGAATGGATAAGTATCTATGGAGGTCGGCACAGAGAACCGGGAAGGCTGGAAACCGGTGCGGCATAAATGGAGAAAATGGTCCGGGAGGACGTCCGTGTGAGCTGAAACAGTAAAGACGGGCCGTCGGCGGCGTTAACGCTGAACTTCCGGGGCCGGGTGTGCCTGGAAATAAGCCGTTATTTGTAAAAATAGCGGAAATTTGGGTGGTACCACGTGAGCGCAGCTTTCGTCCCTTTGGCGGACGGGAGCTTTTTTATATTGGAAGGACCTTTACACACTTTTAAAGGAGGACATAAACATGCCAGAAGAAAAGAACACGTTTTATTTAACGACACCGATTTATTATCCGAGTGGGAAGCTTCATATTGGACACGCATATACGACAGTAGCCGGAGACGCCCTTGCCCGCTATAAACGCCTGAGGGGCTACGATGTAAAATACTTAACTGGTACCGATGAACACGGGCAGAAGATTGAAAGAAAAGCGGAAGAAAACGGGGTCAGTCCGCAGCAGTTTGTCGACGAGGCAGCACGAAATATTAAACAGCTTTGGGATAAATTAAACATCACCTACGATGATTTTATCCGCACGACTGAAGACCGCCATCGTGATGCTGTACAGATCATTTTTGAAAAACTAAAGGACAACGGGGATATTTATTTAAGCGAGTATGAAGGCTGGTATTCTGTGCCGGATGAGACCTTCTATACAGAAACCCAGCTTGAAGACAAACAGTACGATGAAGCTGGCAGCGTGGTTGCCGGCCTCAGTCCGGAAAGTGGTCATCCAGTAGAGAAGGTGCGGGAAAAATCGTATTTTTTCAGAATGAGCAAGTATGCGGACCGCCTGCTGCAGTTTTATGAAGATAACCCGGAGTTTATTCAGCCGGAGTCCCGTAAAAATGAAATGATTAATAACTTTATTAAACCGGGGCTTGGAGATTTATCGATTTCGAGAACAACATTTGAATGGGGCATTCCTGTCAAAAGTGACCCTGAGCACGTGGTATACGTATGGATTGACGCACTGAGCAACTATATTACTTCGCTCGGTTATACGACAGATCACGATGAAGAATATCAAAAATACTGGCCGGCAGATGTGCACATTGTTGGTAAAGAAATCGTGCGCTTCCATACTATTTATTGGCCGATTATGCTGATGGCACTCGATCTGCCGCTGCCGAAAAAGGTGTTTGGCCATGGCTGGCTGTTAATGAAAGATGGAAAAATGTCGAAATCCAAAGGGAACGTCGTTGATCCAATTCCTCTTGTTGACAGGTACGGTCTGGACGCCGTGCGCTACTATCTGCTCCGGGAAGTGCCGTTTGGCTCGGACGGGGTATTTACGCCAGAGGGATTTGTGGATCGCCTAAATTATGACCTTGCGAATGATCTGGGTAATCTGTTAAATCGGACTGTAGCGATGGTGAATAAATATTTTGACGGCTCGATCCCGGCCTACGTAAAAGATGCAAGCCCATATGACGCTTCTCTGCTTGAATTGATAGATTCTACTGTCGTCAAAGTGGAAGATGCGGTGGAAGAAATGGAATTTTCGGTAGCTTTAACAGCTATCTGGCAGCTTATTAGCCGCACAAACAAATATATTGATGAAACCCAGCCATGGATTCTTGCACGAGACGAGAGCGAGCGGGAAGTGCTCGGTTCTGTGCTTTACCATCTAGCAGAGTCTCTGCGGGTAATCAGCATACTGATTCAGCCGTTTATGACAGAGACACCGAAAAGTATTTGGTCGCAGCTTGGAATAAATGAAGAAATTATGGACTGGGAGACGACAAAATCCTTCGGGCATATAAAAGAAAGCACCAAGGTAGCCACCAAGGCCACTCCGGTCTTCCCTCGTCTCCAGCACGAAGATGAAGTGAAGTATATTATCGAGTCGATGGGCGGAACGGTAAAAGAGGAAGAAGACCAAGAGGAAGAAGCGGAAGAAAGCAATGAAATTACGATTGATGATTTCGGAAAAGTCGAGCTGAAGGTAGCAGAAATCATCGAAGCAGAGCCGGTGAAAAAAGCGAATAAACTGCTTAAAATCCAGCTCGACGTAGGCGATGAGAAGCGCCAGGTCGTTTCCGGCATCGCAGAGCATTATGCCCCGGAGGACTTGAAGGGCCGGAAGGTGATCTGTGTTACCAATCTGAAAGCAGTGAAGCTTCGGGGAGAATGGTCGGAAGGAATGATTCTGGCTGCTTCCAAAGGAAAAGAGCTTACGCTTGCTACCATCGACCAGACTCTTCCAAACGGGTCGGTCGTAAATTAAGGAAAGGACGAGAACGTGATGCTTTTTGATACACATGTTCATTTGAACGTAGAACAATTCGAAGGAGAAGTCGCAGAAACCATCGAACGGGCGAAAGAAGCCGGGGTTGGATACATGACGGTCGTCGGCTTTGACAGGGAGACGATCCCTAAAGCGATAGAACTCGCGGAAACGTATGATTTTATTTACGCAGCAGTCGGCTGGCATCCAGTTGATGCTGTCGACATGACCGAGCAGGACCTGGTCTGGCTGGAAGAGCTCACCGCCCATCCACGGGTGGTGGCTCTCGGGGAAATGGGACTCGATTACCACTGGGACAAATCTCCGAAGGACGTGCAAAAAGACGTATTCCGCCGGCAGATACACCTGGCGAAGAAAGTAAATATGCCGATCATTATTCATGACCGCGAAGCTCATGATGATATTGTCGATTTGCTGGAGGAAGAAAATGCAGGAGAAGTCGGCGGTATTATGCACTGCTTTGGAGGAACCGCCGAAACGGCTAAGCGCTGTATGGATATGAATTTTTATATCTCCTTTGGTGGACCGGTTACATTCAAAAATGCCAGACTGCCAAAGGAAGTAAGCAGAGAAATCCCTATGGACCGGCTGTTAGTGGAAACCGACTGTCCATTTTTAGCGCCCCACCCGTACCGTGGTAAACGAAACGAACCAGCTTATGTAAAGCTGGTGGCTGAAAAAATCGCAGAATTAAAGGAAATTCCGTACGAAGAATTGGCTGAACAAACGACGAAAAACGCTAAACAGCTTTTTCGTCTGTAAAAGAGGATCCGGCCCGCTATTTCCATAAAATGGGAAGGCGGGCTGTATCATAGAAATAGACTAAAATGGTTTCAAAGGAAGGTAGCCGTGCGTATTTATGAATGTATCGTAGTGGAGGGCAAATCTGATACCGCAGCTGTCCGTAATGCTGTGGAGGCGGACACAATTGAAACAAACGGTTCAGCAGTAAGCGAGGAGGCACTGCGGCGGATTGAACTAGCTCAGAAACGGAGAGGAATCATCATTCTAACCGATCCAGATGTGCCGGGCGAGAGAATCCGCCGAATCGTCAGCCGGCGTGTGCCGGGCTGCAGGCATGCTTTCTTAACAAAAGATAAAGCATCCGGGCGCCCGGGCGAGAGCCTGGGTGTGGAGCACGCCTCGGCGGAGACGATCCGGGAGGCGTTAAGACACGTTCGTAGTGAGAAGGAGCACCCAGAAGTGACAGCCGCAGTAACAAGGCAGGAGCTTCTGGAACTGGGATTGTTTGCCGGAAGAGGCTCAAGAGAGAAACGGGCCCGCCTGGGGGAAATACTGAACATTGGTTATGCCAATGGGAAGCAGCTTCTAAAAAGGCTGGAAATGTTTCAGATCAGTCAAGCTGAATTCACTGCAGCTTATGAACAATTAATGAAAGAGGAGGAAAAGGAGTGAAGGATATAGCGACCCCCGGCCGCACAAAAGACATCTTGGAGCGACACGGATTTTCGTTTAAAAAAAGCCTGGGACAAAATTTCTTGATCGACGCAAACATTTTAACGCGTATCGCAGAAGCAGGAGGTATAGAGCGGGAAGACGGAGTCATAGAAGTAGGGCCCGGCATTGGGGCCCTGACAGAGCATCTCGCAAAACAGGCAGGCCAGGTGGAGGCGTTTGAAATTGATCAGCGCCTGCTTCCGATTCTGGAAGAAACGATGGCTCCTTACCCGCATGTGCACGTGCACCACCACGATATTCTGCAGGTGGACCTCGGGCCGTTTATTCAAAACCGCATGAGTGAATGCCGCAGTATATCCGTGGTGGGAAACCTTCCGTATTACGTTACGACTCCTATTCTAATGGCTTTGCTTGAACAAAGGCTGCCAATTAAAAATATCGTAATCATGCTGCAAAAGGAAGTGGCAGAGCGGATGGCGGCCGTGCCAGGCACAAAAGCCTACGGCTCCCTGTCCATAGCGGTGCAGTATTTTGCAGAAACAGAGAAAGTAATGACTGTTCCTAAAACCGTATTTATTCCGCAGCCGAGAGTCGATTCACTGATCCTTCGTTTGAAAAAGCGCGAGGCGCCGCCAGTGCACGTAGTAAACGAGGAATTCTTTTTCCAGGTGGTGCGGGCGTCATTTACGCAGCGTCGAAAAACTCTTTGGAACAACCTGCTTCACCAGCTCACTGGAACAGAAGGGAAAGACAGGCTGATGCAGGTATTTGAACAAACCGGCATCGATTCCGGCAGGCGGGGCGAAACGCTTTCTATGGAAGAGTTTGCGCTTTTAGCCAATGAACTTGCTCCTTTTTCTCAAGAATTTTAAGACCTTGCCAAAAAGAAAGATTTAGTAATTGACATTCAAATTAAAGAATTGTTATAATGAAAAATTTTTGACAACTAACCCGAGTTATGTTAACATGATTTTTAGTGAGGTGGGTTAGACAATGGGAAAAACATTGGTGGAGATTAAAGAAGCGTTGGATTTAAAAGTAGGTAAACGAGTTACGGTGATTGCTAATGGCGGACGCAAGAAAACCGTCGAACGTTCCGGTTATTTAGAGGAAACATATCCTTCCGTCTTTATTGTCAAACTAGACAGAGCCCAGCATCCTGTCGAACGTCTTTCTTACAGCTATACAGATGTACTCACCCAGACAGTCAAACTGTATCTAACGGAAGAAGAAGAGCTTCAGGCTTAACTAACACATACGAATGCAGTCCCCGGACAGCATACAGGCTTTCTGCGCTAAGCGGAAAGCTTTTTTGCGTGGGCAGAGCCCTGCTGAAGTGGGCGTAAGACTTTAGTTTCCCGCGCTCCATGCTCCAGTCGCATCCTGGAGAGCTTTTCCTGCTGTACATGCTGCTGTTTTTCCACTAAAATGTTAGAAGGTTGAAAGTACGGTAAACGTGGAGGAAGATGAGAGAAGGAGAATGATGGTGAAGTTATCAAAAAAGGCTCCGGCGAAAATAAATCTGACGCTCGACGTTTTAGGTAAACGGGCGGACGGCTATCACGAGGTGAAAATGGTGATGGCCCAGGTGGATTTGGCTGATCGACTGGAGTTTGAGCGAAGAAAAGATGGAAAAATTGTCGTGCAGATGTCAGAAGGTTTTCTTCCGGAAGACCACAGAAACCTGGCCTACCAGGCTGCAAAACTGTTAAAGGATAAATACCAGATTGCTTATGGCGTGTCGATCTTCATACATAAAAACATTCCTGTGGCTGCCGGGCTTGCCGGAGGAAGCAGTGACGCTGCAGCTACGCTGCGGGGGGTTAATGAGCTGTGGGAGATCGGTGCAGATACGGAGGAGCTGGCGGAAATAGGAGCGCTGATCGGATCAGACGTATCCTTTTGTGTGCACGGAGGAACGGCGATCGCTACCGGACGGGGTGAGCGAATTGAACACATTGATCCGCCCCCGTCCTGCTGGGTAATTTTAGCTAAGCCTCCTACAGGTGTTTCTACCGGGGAGATTTACCGCAGAATCGACGCGGCTAAAAAACGTAAGGAAATGACGCCGGCAATGGTGGAAGCGATTCGGAACGGCAATTATGAACAACTTTGCCAGTCTTTATCCAATGCCCTTGAAGAGGTCACTCTTCCGCTGTATCCCGAAGTGGGCCAGATCAAAGCCCGTATGCTTGATTCGGGAGTGGATGCTGCGCTGATGAGCGGCAGTGGCCCTACCGTTTTCGGGCTGGTAGATAAAGAAAGTAAAGTGAGCCGTGTGTATAACGCGCTTCGCGGCTTCTGCTCCCAAGTGTACGCGGTTCGACTGTTGAACAACCGAAATGCTTGATAAAATCCGTATAAAAATGGTATATTCTTGCTAAATATTCGGATTTTACGGAGGTAAGCATGAAAAAACTGAAACGAAGCGGCCGATTGGTGGATATGACCAACTTTTTGCTGCAGCATCCACATGAACTTATCTCTCTTGGTTATTTTACAGAGAGGTATGAATCCGCCAAATCCTCGGTAAGTGAAGATTTGACTATTATTAAAGAAATTTTTGAAACGCAGGGCGTGGGGGCCCTGCGGACGGTGGCAGGCGCGAGCGGCGGTGTGCAGTATGTGCCGAAAGTGGAAAAAAGCACTGCAGAATTGTTTGTCGACGGGCTGTGCGAGAAGCTTGAAAACAAAGAACGGCTGCTCCCGGGAGGGTATTTATACATGATGGATATCCTTGGCCGTCCGCGCACGATGAATGAAGTAGGAAAGATGTTTGCTTCTGTTTTTGCGGACCGGCAAATTGATGCCATTGTTACTGTGGCAATGAAAGGTATTCCGCTTGGCTATGCAATTGGTACATACTTGGACGTTCCTGTAAGCATTGTGCGAAGAGATCACCGGGTTACGGAAGGATCGACGGTGAGCATCAATTATGTATCAGGATCATCGAGGCGTATCCAGACGATGTCTTTAGCGCGCCGGAGCCTGCCGGAAGGATCCAATGTCCTTGTAGTAGACGATTTCATGAAAGCAGGCGGCACAGTAAGCGGAATGATAGAACTACTCCAAGAGTTCCGGGCGAATGTGGCAGGCATTGGTGTGCTCGTAGAAGCTGAAGGCGCAGGCGAACGGCTGGTGGACGACTATGTAAGCATTGCTCGGGTAGAAGAGGTAAACGAAAAGACGAAAAACATCCGCGTAGTGCCCGGAAACTTTCTAACAAAGCTGGAAAAGGAGAGATCGAGATGAAGGAAGTATTTACTAAGCAGGCACCAGAGGCCATTGGGCCGTATTCCCAGGGGATTAAGGTAAATAACGTATTTTACAGCTCCGGCCAGATTCCTCTGACGACCGCAGGCGAAATTGTAAGCGGCGGCGTGGAAGAACAGACGCACCAGGTTTTTCAAAACCTGCAGGCGGTACTCGCTGAAGCCGGCTCTTCGCTGAATCATGTTATTAAAGCCACAGTGTTTATAAAAGATATGGATGAATTTCCGGTTATTAACGAAGTGTACGGATCTTACTTCCAAGAACATCAGCCGGCCCGCTCGTGTGTGGAGGTGGCCCGCCTGCCGAAGGATGTAAAGGTGGAAATCGAAGTTATTGCTTTACTGTCTTCATAAAAAAACAGCGCTCTTTGCTGCCTGCGTGAATCGCGCTAATGGCAGCTGGAGCGCTGTTTTTTTATGATAAGGGTAGAAAAGGCCACAAGATAAGCCGATAAGAGTTATAACGAAAAAAATTTTGAATACAGGACTTTTAGCTCGCGTAAAAAGATGTGGTAACATAATTAAAACATCGTTATACTGGATATATGTTTATATACTTAAAAATTAAATATATTTGCGGGTGATTACAGACCCAGGCAGGATTTTGCAGAGCAATATAGAAGTCACTAATCATCCTCTCCATGTTCAGCTGGAGAGATACATAGAGACAGGTGAGTTAATAAATCAAAGGTGGTGAAAACATGCAGGTAACAGACGTCAGGCTGCGCCGGGTAAATACTGATGGACGAATGAGAGCCATTGCTTCGATTACATTCGATGAAGAGTTTGTTGTTCATGACATCCGGGTCATTGATGGAAATAACGGTCTCTTTGTTGCTATGCCGAGTAAACGCACCCCTGATGGGGAATTTCGTGATATTGCCCATCCTATTTCGTCAGCGGCAAGAGAGAAGATCCAATCCGCTGTATTAGCAGAATATGAAGAGCAGGATGAACAGCCTACAGAAAAAAATTTTAACGAAGCCGGCGCTTCGTAACATTATAACGTACCACCGCAGCAATAACGGTCTCAAAGAGGGACCGTTATTTATTTTGGTCTGTAAGCGAAATCAGGTGGATAGGCGGGCTTTCATTATGTAGAATAGGTAATAGTGTATTCTTGAAAACCTACAGCTTTTAAGATATTATTCTTAATGGACAAAAATGCGCATATGGAGGAACCTACATGAACAATCGCTATGCCGTTATTTTAGCTGCCGGGAAAGGCACCCGTATGAAATCCAGTCTTTATAAAGTACTCCATCCTGTTTGCGGAAAACCGATGGTGGAGCACGTCGTGGATGAGCTCGAAGAAGCCGGTGCCGATCAATTAGTCACAGTGACCGGCCACGGGGCAGAAGCTGTCGAGGAGCGTTTACAAGAGCGTACTTCTTATGTGCTTCAGGAGGAGCAGCTCGGAACTGCTCATGCCGTGATGCAGACTAAAAAGCTGCTTGAAGGCAAAAAAGGCACAACCATCGTCGCTTGCGGAGATACCCCTTTGATCCAGGGGAGTACGATGCGGGCACTGATGGACCATCATGAACAAATGGAAGCAAAAGCAAGCATCCTGACAGCCATAGCAGATGAACCTGCCGGATACGGACGGGTCGTCCGGAACAGCAGCGGAGAAGTCGTGCGGATCGTGGAACATAAAGATGCAGACGAAACGGAAAAAGGGATACGGGAAATTAACACAGGCACATACTGCTTCGATAACGAAGCATTATTTCATGCGCTCAGCCAGGTAGATAACAATAACGTACAGGGGGAATATTACCTTCCTGATGTCATCGGCATACTTCAGGAAAAGGGCGAAACAGTAGCCGCCTGGACCACTCCGGATTTTTCTGAGACAATTGGGGTGAATGACCGGGTGGCTTTATCCCAGGCTGAGAAAGCTATGAGGCGCCGCATTAATGAACATTGGATGCGCCAGGGGGTAACTATTATCGATCCGGAGAATACTTATATCTCTAAAGAAGCCGTGATCGGTGCTGATACAGTCATTGAGCCGGGAACAATTCTTCGTGGCAGTGTGCATGTAGGAACCTCCTGCCAGCTCGGCCCTCATTCAGAAATCAGCAACGCTGTCATCGGCAGCGAAACGGTGGTCCGGCAATCGACAGTGACAGACAGCGAGGTAGGGAACTTGGTACAAATCGGGCCTTACGCTCATGTCCGCCCGGCCTCATTAATTGGGGACGAAGCTAAAATCGGCAACTTTGTTGAAATTAAAAAAGCTTCTATCGGCCAGGGAAGCAAAACCTCCCATCTAAGCTACATCGGAGATGCAGAGGTAGGGAAAAATGTGAATATCGGCTGTGGTTCCATTACTGTTAATTACGACGGTGCGGGTAAGCATTTAACGAAAATCGAAGATGAGGTATTTATCGGATGCAATTCCAATCTTGTAGCGCCGGTAAACGTGGGGAAAGGCGCTTACGTAGCGGCTGGCTCCACGATCACTTCGGATGTTCCGGAGGATGCCCTTTCTATTGCGAGGTCAAGGCAGACAAATAAAGAGAACTATGTAAGTGAAAAATTAAACACAGGTAAAAAGCAAAACAAGTGACGGAGGGAATTAAAAAATGTCCACGATGGATCGCTCCAATTTGAAAGTATTCACCCTGAACTCGAATCCAAGGCTGGCCGAAGAAATTGTTGAGCAGATCGGCACAACAATGGGGCTTAGTTCTGTAA
Source organism: Marinococcus halophilus (assembly GCF_900166605.1). Classification (NCBI taxonomy): domain Bacteria; kingdom Bacillati; phylum Bacillota; class Bacilli; order Caryophanales; family Bacillaceae; genus Marinococcus; species Marinococcus halophilus. The sequence continues at coordinate 26,405 of NZ_FVZD01000005.1, read as the reverse complement.
AACGATTCAGCGACGGAGAAGTGCAGATAAATATCGAAGAAAGTATCCGCGGCTGCGATGTCTTTTTGGTCCAGTCGACCTCAGACCCGGCCAATGAGCATATTATGGAACTGTTAATCATGATTGATGCCTTGAAGCGGGCGTCGGCAAAAACGATCAGCGTTGTGCTCCCTTATTATGGTTATGCACGGCAGGACCGCAAAGCCCGGGCTAGGGAACCTATTACAGCCAAGCTGATTGCCAATCTGCTGGAGACAGCTGGAGCGACAAGGATTTTAAGCCTGGACCTGCACGCAACACAAATTCAGGGATTTTTTGATATTCCGGTGGATCAATTGCAGGGAGAACCTATTTTATCCCGTCACTTCAACGAAAAAGGTTTGGAAGACCTCGTTATTGTTTCACCAGACCACGGGGGCGTGGTGCGAGCGCGTAGAATGGCAGACCGCTTAAAGGCGCCTATCGCAATTATCGATAAGCGCCGGCCGCGGCCGAACGTTTCAGAGGTCATGAATATTGTCGGTGATGTAAAAGGCAAAACGGCGATTATTATTGATGATATTATTGATACTGCCGGAACGATTACGCTCGCAGCAGACGCGTTAATTGAGTCAGGTGCAAACCATGTGTACGCGTGCTGCACTCATCCGGTACTTTCCGGCCCGGCCATAGAGAGAATTGAAAACTCTAAGATTGAAGAACTTGTAGTAACGAATTCCATTGTGCTTCCGGAAGAGAAAAATATTGATAAAGTAACTCAGCTCTCCGTCGGCCCGCTTATGGCTAAAGCGATTATTAACGTCTTCGAGCAGACTTCGGTAAGCCGTTTGTTTAATTAATCGACAAGAAAATCAATGGTTTGAATAAGCCATTGATTTTTGATGTGGATTCTGGTATAATTCTGTCTCAAGTGGGCAAAATTACGCGAACACGTGAAAATAAAATTTAACTTATGAGGTGAATACCATGGCTACGCAGTTAACTGCAGCTCGTCGTCCTGAGACAAAACAGTCAGTGACGAAAAAACTACGCAGAGAAGGCACAATCCCAGCCGTTATTTATGGCAAGAAAACGGAAAGCCAGCCTATTTCTGTCGACAACATTACATTTTTAAAAACGATCCGTGAAGCTGGAAAGAATGGCATCATTGATCTGACTATTGAAGGCGAAAACAAAAAACACCAGGTCATTGTGCATGATATGCAGGTGGACTCTATTAAGGATTACTTTATCCATGTTGACTTCTTTGAAGTAGACATGACTTCCGAAATGGAAGCAGACGTTGCTGTAAACCTCGAGGGCGAAGCGCCAGGGGAAAAAGAAGGCGGCGTTGTCTCCCACATGATGTTCAATATTACTGTCAGCGCACTGCCTGCTGAAATTCCTGACAGCATCAGCGTGGACGTTTCAACATTGAACATCGGCGACTCCATCCAAGTAGCAGATCTGCCAGAAGGTCTGAATTACACGATCACGAGCGAGCCGGAAGAAACGATTGTTACTGTTCTTGTACCGGAAGAAGAGCCGGAAGAGCCAGGCGAAGAAGAAGTAGAAGAGCCTGAGCTTGTAGATGCGGATGAAGAATCCGAAGAAGGCGGCTCTGAAGAAGGCGGCAACGACAATAACAATTCATAATTTCTGTATCAAAGCGACGGAGGGCTTCAGGCTCTCCGTCATAAATAAAGATCGCAGGCAACGCTGCTCGACAGGCGCCCTGCGATCTTTATTTATGCTATGCTGTAAAGCTGAAATATCTTAAAATAAGACAAGCACTGCAATCGTTTCGAACGTCAAAAATCAGTTTTTTTAGTATAATACAAAGAAGCAGTCCAACCTATATGTACGAGGCAGAGCGGGGGTCCAGCATGAAATTTATTGTCGGGTTAGGCAACCCGGGAAAAAAATATAAAAAAACACGCCACAATATCGGATTTGAAGCTGTAGAAGAGCTTGCTTCCATGTGGCAGCTATCATGGAAAAAAAGCAAATGGAAGAGCGAAACTGCCGAAACAATGGCAGGGGGCGAAAAAGTAATACTGGTAAAGCCGGTAACTTATATGAATTTATCAGGAGAAGCAGTAGGCCCGATGCTTGATTTTTACAAAGCCGCGCCAGAGGACATTTTAGTAGTATATGATGACCTGGACCTGGCGCCCGGTACGGTTCGCCTGCGCAAGAAGGGCGGTCACGGAGGCCATAATGGTATACGGTCATTAATTGAACATTTAGGTACGAAGGAGTTTAAGCGCCTGCGTATTGGTATCGGGAAACCGGAGAAGGCGTCTGTCATTGACTATGTTCTGGGTACTTTTCCGCCCGGGGAGCGAAAGCAGATGGATGAAGCTGTGAAGAAGGCGGCAGCGTCAGCAGAAGCGTGGAGCAGTAAATCATTTGATGAAGTAATGAACGAGTTTAATTAATAGAGGGCCGGAGTGGGACTGAAGCGTTCCGCTCTCCTTTTGCGTGATAAAAAAATAACATCATGAATAGGGAGGAATGAGCATGAAGGGTTTACCATCAATATTGGTCTCCAACCCAGAGATCGAAGCAGTTGTCAGTGATCTCCAAAACGGTGTGCCGGAGCAGCTGATTTCAGGGCTCAGCGGCTCGGCAAGAACACTATTTATGGCGCTTGCCCAGGATAAGACACAAAACCCTCAGCTGGTTGTGACACATACGCTGTATCAGGCGCAAAAACTGTACGATGATTTGTTGGAATGGTCGGAGAAGGAAGTGCTGTTATACCCGGTTAATGAACTGATTTCTGCTGAAATTGCGGTGGCGAGCCCGGAAATGAGATCGCAGCGGATCGAAGTGCTCGACCGTCTGGTCAGCGGCTTTGATGGGATTGTCGTAAGCCCGGTTGCCGGCCTGCGCCGCCTGCTGCCGCCTGCTGCCGTGTGGGAAGCAGCCCAATGGCCGCTGCATACTGGGGAGGATCTTGACCTGGATAAGTTTCAGCAGTTTCTTTATGCTTCGGGATATCAGCGGGCCGATATGGTAGCTGCACCCGGAGAATTCAGCATACGGGGCGGTATTATCGATATTTATTCGCTTACGGCGGATAACCCGGTGCGTCTGGAGCTGTTTGATACAGAAATTGACTCCCTCCGCTTATTTAACCCGGAAGACCAGCGAACAATTGAGCAGATCACCGAAGTGAATATCAGTCCTGCCCAGGAAACGATTCTTTATCCGGAGCAATTTCAGCGTGCAGCAATGGAGCTCGAAGCGGGACTCAGCAAAACGCTGAAAACGGTTAAAGACGAGACAGTAAAGCAGAAGGTGCAGGAGCGCCTTTCGGAAGAAAGGGAGCAGCTGCTGCAGCACGTACGTTTTCAAAGTTTATACAAATATATGCAGTTTTTCTATGAACAGCCGGCTACCTTGAGCGAGTACTTTCCTCAGGAAACAATCCTTTTTATCGATGAAGTGAGCCGGGTGCAGGAAACCGCAGAACGGTTAGATGAAGAAGAAGCCGAATGGCGTACAAATATGGTGGAACAGGGAGAGCTGCCAGTAGAGATGCAGCTTTCATTACCGTTTCATACGCTGATAAAAAATATTGATTTTCCGAAGGTGCTTTTTTCTTTATTTACCCGCAGTTTATCCTATTTTCATCCGCGCCGGGTGGCCAATATCACGAGCAAGGCCATGCAGCAGTTTCACGGCCAGCTGCCGGTGCTGAAAAATGAAATTGAACGTTGGCAGAATGGCGGATTTCGTATCGTCTTTGCTGCTGAGACAAAGGACCGGCTCGAACGGCTGCAGAGAATTCTTGATGACTACGGAATAGAGGCCGAACGGGCTGCGAAAGACGGACCATTTACACCGGGGCGCCCGGCCATCGTGCAGGGACGGCTCGACAGCGGGTTTGAGCTGCCGCTTGAAAAGCTTGCTGTTATCACAGAGCAGGAGACGTTTACAAAGCAGGTGCGCCGGTCAAGAAGACGGGAAAAGCTGAATAATGCTGAACGCATTAAAAGCTATTCAGAGCTTCAGGTGGGAGACCTGGTCGTTCACGTAAACCACGGCATCGGGAAATACCTGGGAATGGAAACGCTTGATGTTGGGGGCGTGCACCAGGATTTCTTAAATGTATCCTATGCGGGTAACGACAAACTGTATGTGCCGGTCGAGCAGATTGACCAGGTTCAAAAGTATGTAGGTTCTGAAGAAAAGGACCCTAAAATCTATAAGCTCGGCGGCAACGACTGGAAACGTGTTAAACGTAAGGTGCAGTCCTCGGTGGAAGATATCGCTGACGACCTGATCAAGCTGTATGCAGAGCGGGAGGCTACAAAAGGGCACGCCTTTAACCGGTACGAGATGGAGGAGCAGGCATTTGCTGCTGCGTTCCCTTACCAGGAAACCGAGGACCAGATAAAAGCAATTGAAGAAATCCGCGAAGACATGGAACGCGAACGCCCGATGGACCGTCTTTTATGTGGGGATGTTGGTTACGGAAAGACAGAGGTGGCGATACGGGCAGCGTTCAAAGCAGTGATGGATGGCAAGCAGGTGGCCATTTTAGTGCCGACAACGATTCTGGCCCAGCAGCATTTCGATACGCTGACAGAACGTTTCGCCGACCAGCCGATCAACATCGGCTTAATGAGCCGCTTCCGGACGAAAAAACAGCAGAACGAAACGACCCGCGGACTGAAAGCAGGAAGCGTTGATATTGTGATCGGGACGCACCGTGTACTTTCCAAGGACGTACAGTTTCATGATTTAGGGCTGCTGATCGTCGATGAAGAGCAGCGGTTTGGGGTTACTCATAAAGAAAAAATCAAACGGCTCAAGGCAAACATTGATGTGTTAACGCTGACGGCGACACCGATTCCAAGAACGCTGCACATGTCGATGCTCGGCGTTCGTGATTTATCAGTAATCGAGACGCCTCCGGAAAATCGTTTTCCTGTTCAGACGTATGTGATGGAATATAATCCAACGCTTGTCAAAGAAGCCATAGAACGCGAAATCAGCCGCGGCGGCCAGGTGTATTTTATGCATAACCGGGTAGATAACATCAGTCGGATGGCAGACCAGATTTCTATGCTTGTGCCGGAGGCGGAGGTTGCTTACGCTCATGGACAGATGAATGAGCAGGAGCTTGAGTCGGTCATGGTGGAATTTTTAGAGGGAAATAAAGATGTGTTGGTTACGACAACGATCATAGAAACAGGGGTCGATATCCCGAACGTAAATACGCTTATTATTAACAATGCAGACCGGATGGGGCTCTCCCAGCTATATCAGATCCGCGGCCGGGTCGGTAGATCTAATCGCGTAGCGTACTCGTATTTCACGTACCAGCGTGACAAAGTGCTTTCTGAAGTGGCAGAAAAGCGTCTGCAGGCAATTAAGGAATTTACGGAACTCGGCTCCGGTTTTAAGATTGCCATGAGAGACCTCTCCATCCGCGGGACGGGTAACCTGCTCGGCGCGGAGCAGCATGGCTACATTGAATCCGTGGGCTTTGACTTATATTCGCAAATGCTCAAAGAAGCTATTGAAGAACGTAAGGGCGATCAGCCAAAGCAGCAGGAGCCGGAGATGGAAATGAATATGAAAGCAGATGCCTATATCCCTGATTTCTATATTGACGACTCCAAGCAGAAAATAGAGATGTATAAGCGCTTCCGGGGGCTTGAAACGCTTGATGATATGGAAGACCTGCAGAGTGAAATGATGGACCGCTTCGGGGAATACCCGGTGGAGGTGGAAAAGCTGTTTATTCTCAGTAATATTCGTCTGCGCGCGGTAGCTTCCGGAGTGGAATCCATTTCCCAGGAAGCAAACAAAACCATTATTCTGGTAGGAGAAGCAGCAAGCAGTGAAGCAGATGGCGCTTCGCTGTTCGGACTTGTAAATGAGCTGGGACGTCATATCGGTATTGGCACCAGCGGGAAAAAGATTCAAATATCAGTACAGCACCAGCGGCTCGAAGAGATGAAAATTCTCACCTCTGTGCAGGCGGTCGTTAAAGGCGTACAGGAAGCAAAAAAAGAGCCGGAAGAAACAACGTCTTCGAAGTAGAGCGGGAAGATTGAGGGGATAGAAGATGACAAACGACAGACGCTCGTTCGCCCATCTGCTGAAAAGCGTTTCTCTGCTGACAGCAGCTGCCCTGATTGGAAAAGTATTCAGCGCCGTTTACCGGATTCCATACCAGAACATGACTGGAGATATAGGGTATTATGTGTATCAGCAGGCGTATCCGTTTTATGGTATAGCAATGATTCTTGCTCTCTACGGGTTTCCGGCGGTACTGGCCAGGGAAATGGCACAGCAGAAAAAAGCATTTGACCGGCTGGAAACAATGAAAGCAGCCGGGGTGGTGCTGACTTCTGCGGGTGCTGCGGCTTTTATGCTTCTTTTTTTTCTTGCGCCGGCGGTGGCGGCCAGCATGGGGGACAGGCAGCTTACGCCGGTGCTTCGGATAACTTCGTTCGTATTTCTCCTCGTGCCAGTGCTTTCACTTGGACGTGGATACTATCAGGGCATAGGGAAGATGGAGCCGACCGCTATGTCGCATGTAGTGGAACAGGTGTGCCGGGTAAGCTTTATTTTGTTATTTGTTTGGGCGGCCGTGTCAGCCGGCCAGGGAGTATATGATATAGGAGCTGGAGCGATGGGGGCGTCCGTAGCCGGCGCTGGCGTCGGAGCGGTGATTCTGCTGCTTCTCTGGTGGTCTCACCATCGTCGTGCATCGTTGCCTTTTCATTTCCGGAACTTTGTCGCAGGTTACAAAACTATGGTAAAGAAACTGCTCGTGCCTGGCGTAGTCGTATGCCTTGGGGCAATGGTTTTTATATTTTATCAGTGGATCGATGCATTTACTGTAGTTCCTGGCCTCGAGGCGCACGGTGTTTCGGGCCGGGAGGCGAAAGAAACAAAAGGCGTACTAGACCGGGCACAGCCGCTTCTTCAGTTCGGCACGGTGGTATCTACGGCGCTAGCAGCAGCTGTACTCCCGTCGTTGCGCGGAAACGAAGGAGTTTTTCTTGGTGGACTTTCACTCCGGATCAGCCTGGTTATTGGTGGAGCGGCAGCTGTGGGCCTGTATATGGTGGCTGATTTTGTGAACGTGATGCTGTTTGAAAACAGCAAAGGAACAGAGCTTATGGCTGCACTCGCTGTGTCACTTTTATTTAGTGGATGGATTGTAACCGCGAACGCGATTCTCCAGGGGGCGGACCACGTCCGTACGGCGGCGGGGGCAATATTGGCCGGAGGCGGACTGAAGCTTGTGGGAAATATAGTACTTATTCCGGCCTTCGGCGCTATGGGGGCAGCTGCGGCTACGATTGCCGGGCTTGCTATGACGAGCCTTCTGCAGGTAGTGCTTTTACAGAAACACCGGCTGGTCTTATGGCCTTCCAGCAGATGGTGCTTTCGATGGCTGGTTCTTCTAGTTTTACTTAGTGCTGTTCTATGGTTGTTGCAGCTGCCTGCCGAAAGCGTCCGTGGGCGTCTGGATGCAGGTGTATGGTCTCTTGGCCTTGCCGGGTCCGGAGTAGTGCTTTGTCTTGTTCTCGTCAAAGGCTTAAAACTGTTCGGGCACCAGGAGTGGAGCATGTTTTCCGCAGGGCAGAAACACGAATGAAACGAGGGAGATTTCCTAATGAATGATACAAACATACGACCGGTTATTACTGTCTTAGGACTTGGAGCCGGAGATGCTGGACAGCTTCCCCTGGACGTTTACCGTCGTCTCCGTGCAGCTTCACCTTTATATTTACGTACCAGAGAACACCCGGTGGTCAAGGAGCTTGAAGAAGAGCTTCCGGAATATAAAACCTTCGACCAGATCTACGAACAGACAGATTCATTTGAACAGGCGTACGGTTTCATGACGGAAGAATTGCTGAAGGCTGCCGGGATGTCCGGGGACATCTGTTATGCTGTGCCGGGTCACCCGCTGGTGGCGGAGATGGTGGTCCAGCAGCTGCTTGAGGCAGAAAAGGCAGAGAAGTGCCGGGTGGTTATCGCAGGCGGCCAGAGCTTCCTGGATCCGGTTTTTGCGGCACTCCGGCTTGACCCGAGTGAAGGGTTTCAGCTGTTGGATGCAACAGCGCTGGAAAGAGAGGACGTACAAGTCTCCACCCACCTGCTGCTTACACAGGTGTATGATCGTATGACGGCTTCAGAAGTGAAGCTGACGCTGATGGAGCTGTATCCGGAAGAGCATCCGGTGCACATGATTTCCGGAGCGGGCACTGCCGCAGAACGGCTTCGGGAACTTCCGCTGTATGAGCTTGACCGGGAGGATTTTGTCGATAATCTAATGTCAGTCTATGTGCCGCCATTGCCTTTTTCAGCCCGGTTCGGCAACTGGGAAAAACTCCGCAGCGTTATTGCCTCTCTTCGAGCGCCGGACGGGTGCCCGTGGGACAGAAAACAGACGCATCAATCACTGAAAAGGTATCTGCTCGAAGAAATCTACGAAGTATTAAGTGCTATCGATGCAGAAGATGACGACAACTTGCAGGAAGAGTTGGGAGATATTTTACTTCAAGTAATGCTTCACGCCCAAATCGGGGAAGAAGAAGGCTTTTTTACTATCGATGACGTAGTGGAATCAATAACGGAAAAAATGATCCGCCGCCACCCGCATGTTTTCGCAGACGCCGCAGCGACGACCCCGGAAGAAGTAAACTCTCAATGGGAACAGATTAAAAAAGCCGAAAAAGGCAGTGAAAGTGGAAAAACTTCTATACTGGCCGATATTCCGCCAGCAATGCCGGCGCTGATGAGAGCCTATGAAATTCAGAAAAAAGCGGCAAAGGCTGGATTTGACTGGGGCAATGATGCTCCAATGTGGGATAAGCTCCAAGAGGAAATAGAGGAATGGAAAGCAGAGCTTCGGGCAAAGAATGAACAAAACAGTTCGAAAGAGTTTGGGGACGTTTTGTTTGTACTCGTTAATCTCGCCCGGTTCTTCCGCGTACACCCAGAAGAAGCGCTTGAACAGACAAATCAGAAATTCTTTCAGCGTTTTTCCTATATTGAACAGAAAATGATCGAAGAAAACCGGGATTGGAAGGAAAAAAATTTTCTGCAGACAGCGGAAGCATGGTGGCAGGAAGCGAAGAAGGAGGAGCGTTAGCATGAGAATAGATAAGTTTTTAAAAGTGTCCAGGCTGATCAAACGGAGAACACTTGCAAAAGAAGTAGCTGCTCAGGGGAGGATTACAGTAAACGGCAATCAGGCAAAAGCCGGCACAGAGGTTAAACCAGGAGATGAAATTGTCGTACGCTTTGCTTCAAAGACGTTGAAGTTAAGAGTAGAAACTATTAAGGATACAACGAAAAAAGACGAAGCTGAATCTATGTATACGTTGATGGAAGAAGAAAGTAAATAATACGAACGGCCGTTCCTTTTGGGACGGCTTTATTAATTTATGTGGAAGAAAATCTGCGAAAATAGAAAAAATAAAGCGAAAAACTGGCATAAAGAGGAAAAACCGTGTTGAAACTCTTTCGCTGCTCCGTTATGATTAACATAACTAAAATTGTAAATAGTTTGTAAAGTCCGGGATTTACAACAAAGCTTGCATAGACGAGCAAAGGAGGGGCTCTTGATTGATTGAAGAAAAGAAAAAAGTAACAAACATTCATCGACCGCACTCCCACCAAAAAACACAGACCGATGCCCGGAAAGAAGCTGCCGTCCAAAAACAGCGCCGGGGACTGAAAAAAAGAATGACTGCTTTAACGGTCGTTACTGCCTTTGTAGTTATATTGATGGGCATTACGTTGTTTTCACAGTGGCAGACCATTGCAGCCAATAATGAAGAACAACAGCAGATGGAAGAGCAGATGGTGAGCCTTGAAGAGAAAGAAGCAGACTTGAAACAACAGGTAAAGGATTATAATGACCTTGATTACATAGCGGAAGTTGCACGGGAAGAATATTATTTAACTAAAGAAGGGGAAACACTTTATAAACTCCCGGAAAGCGATTCATCTAATTGACATTGTTTTTTTGCTTCAAGTATAATTACTTGGACACAAAGAAATTGAAACGTGATGCGTTTCTCTTTCTTTTGCATTTATCTCTTTTTTTATTTCATATAGGATCCATAAGGGGGAGCATTTTTTAGATGGCAATTGAAGTGGGCAGCAAGGTACAGGGTAAGGTTACCGGCATTACGAAGTTTGGTGCTTTTGTAGAAGTGGAGCCGGGAAAAACAGGTCTCGTTCACATTAGTGAAGTCGCGGATAAATACGTGGAAAACATCAGTGATTTTCTGTCCGTTGGGGATGAAGTGACAGTGAAAGTGATGAAAGTAGAGGATGATGGAAAGATAGGCCTCTCTATCCGTAAGGCGCAGGACCGCCCTCAGGAAGACCGCCCGAAAAGCAGCGGCAGTGGCCGTCCGAAAAGCGGTGGAGACCGGCCGCGCGGTGGCTCGAAGCCTCCTCAACGCCCAGCAAGCTTTGAAGACAAAATGAGCAGCTTCATGAAAGACAGTGAAGAGCGATTAGCTACGATCCGTAAGCATACAGAAAAACGAGGGAAAAAATCCCGTAAGTAATGCCGGAATTGTCCAACCCTGGAGAGAGCCTGCCAGTGCACGGCAGGCTCTCTTTGCTTGGAAAATGTTTGGCCGGAAAACTAATTTCATTTTGCATATTGACTTTTAGTATAAAAACAATTTATAATCGTCAATGTCGCAATAAATGGCGGCGTAGCTCAGCTGGCTAGAGCGTACGGTTCATACCCGTAAGGTCGGGGGTTCGATCCCCTCCGCCGCTACCAATTTATAATTTGAATGTTTCCACTGCTAATCAGGCAGTGGTTTTATTTTGTGCCAATTAATTAAAGCGGTTTCAATAAGAAAACTACTTTTGTTCCGCTGACGAGTATTCTATACTTTAACCCAAAGCACATTAACATAATAATTGAGGAAGGGCGGGGAGGCACGTGGAAAAAACAGAGGACATTATGGCCATGTGTCTGCATGCCGGACAGCTTATGCTTCGGTACGGTTCAGAAACGTTCCGGGTGGAGGATACAATGCGTAGAATGGGACGAGCTGCCGGAATGGAGCAAGTGAACACTTTTGTTACGACAACAGCTATTTTTTTGTCATTTAAATCGCCTGTAGACCAGCGTGATCATATACAAATGCTCCGAATTGATGAGCGTTATCAGGATTTAAGTAAAGTGACTTCAGTCAACCAGCTCTCGAGGGAATATGTGAATGGCCTTCTCACTTCAAGAGAAGTAAAGAAGCAGTTAAAAGAAATTGAAGAGGCTCCGATGAATTATCCCGTATGGTTCATTTATCTGGCTTCAGGTATCGGCGGCGGAGCTTTCTCCTATTTAATTGGCTCAAGCGTTATGGATATGCTGCCAGCCGCCCTCGGAGGACTTGTAACAGCGATTGCGCTCGTGCGCTACCAGATGAGGCTGAAGGTGAAATTTTTCTCTGAATTTCTGGCGTCCTTCACGGGTGCTTTAATTGCTCTGCTGATGGTGCGGATGGGCCTTGTAATAAATACCAATCAGGTAATTATAGGTACTATTATTCCCCTGGTGCCAGGTGTGCCGCTGACAAACGCAGTGCGTGATTTAATGTCGGGAGATTTAGTTGCAGGGGTGGCCAGAGGGGCAGAGGCGGCCGTTTCAAGTATGTCTATAGCAGGCGGGGTAGCAGTGGCACTCACAATTTTTTTCGTATAGTTTGAGGGAAAGAGGTAAATAACAATGGCGATGTTTGCATTTGAACTGGGTTTTTGTTTTGTAGCAACAGTCGCTTTTGCGATTATTTTTAATATTCCGCTCCGGCTCGTCTGGTGGGGCGGGTTTATCGGTGTGTGTACTTGGGCAATTTATTCGCTGATGCCGGTTCTGGGACTTTCGCTCGTTTTTGCAGCAGCGGTGGCGGCTTTTTTTGCTTCGTTTGTCAGCCAATGGTTTGCCCGGTTTATGAAAGTACCGGTAACAACCTTCAGCCTGCCCGGGATTATCCCGCTCATCCCGGGCAGCCGGGCGTATGAAACAATGCTTGCATTTGTGCAGGAGAGGTATTTGTATGGCCTCGAGCAAGGCGTGGAAACAGTACTCCAGGCGATTGCGATTGCAGCCGGGCTGGTGTTTGCCTTTTCGGTATTTTCTATTGGCAAAGGGGTGGGCCAGCGTTATGAAACGCATCGTTGATGAGTGGATCACCAGGTGGGAAATGATACGCCCGGGATCGAAGGTGCTGGCTGCAGTGTCCGGAGGTCCAGATTCCATGGCAGCTGCTTCCATCTTAGAGAGCTTACAGAATAAATATAATTTTACTCTCGGGGTTGTCCATGTAAACCATGGTTTCCGGCCGGAGGCCTCCAGGGCAGAGGCACAGATGGTAAGGGAATGGGCTGAGCGCCATCACCTGCCTTTATTTTCTGCAGCGCTGTTTATGAAAGAAGACCCCGAAGAAAAAGCCACACAGGCAGCGGCACGGCAAAAGCGATATGATTTTTTCTTTCGTATCATGCAGCGGTTTGACTACAATGTGCTGATAACTGGCCACCATGCAGATGATCAACTTGAAACAATGATCATGCAGGCAGCTTCCGGCCGGTCGCTTCTGGGTGAAGAAGGGATCGCTCCAAAGCGTGCAATGAATAACTTCGAGGTTGCGCGTCCTCTGCTTGGTGTGAAAAAAACTGAAGTGCTGGCCTATTGTAAAGAGCTTGGCGTACCTTATGTGGAAGACGAAAGCAATTATTCGGACGATTACAGGCGTAATCGGGTGCGCCGACATATTATTCCAGCACTGACTAAAGAATTTCCTTCGATCCACCGGCATGTGCAGGAAAAATATGAATGGCAAAAGGATCAACAGCACTATATGCGCAGCCAGGCTGAGGCTTCACTGCATTTCTACGGAGAAAGGCTCGAACGCAATTATGCAGTATTATGCATAAACTTTTTTCATGAAACCCCTCTTGCTTTACAAAGGGAAACGGTTTCGCTACTATTGAATTATTATTTTTCTGCAGAAGAAACAGGCATTTCGGCTTCTTTAGTAGATTCCTGTATTCGCTTTGCTTCTGCTTTTAATTCTTCAGGAGAACTTCATTTGCCAGGAGAGCTGCTGGTCCGGAAGTCTTACGGAAGACTGGAGTTTTTAAGCAGGAAAGATGCGGATGCATCTTCTCCTGAACAAATATTAATCCCCGATTTTGGCACTTATCAATACGGCAGCAGCAGTGCCTCAGTGATCCGGGAGCGGCCGGAAGGCGCGGATTTTTGGGTGGCCGTACCGGAAGAAAACCTTTCGTTCCCGTTATACGTAAGACCTCCACGAGCAGGAGATCGAATACATATACCAGGTATGAAAGAAGCTAAAAAAATCCACCGTCTGTTTATAGACGAAAAAGTTCCAAAGCATGAGCGTGCACGCCGCCCCGTATTTACAGATGAGCAGGGAAGCATTTTATGGGTCCCCGGCCTCCGTGCCTCCTTTCGCCATGAAAAGGAAGCGGCATACCTTGTATGGGAAGAGGGTGGACCAGCCACTTAAAATAAGAAGTGACAATTTCGGAAAATTTTTTGCGCAGGGAAGCAAATTCCCTTTATACGTGCTATGATTAAAAACGGACCATTTTTAATGATGGCGGCTTATAATGTGGTAGTGCGGCTTCTGTTTTGTGACTATAGTTTTACAAAATAGGGGTTATTAAAAAACAGCCCGGATGAAAGAATGAAATTCGCTTGGGAGGGTAAAGACATTCAGATGCACGATGAAATACAGGATATACTAATTTCGGAAGAAGAGCTGCAGACGAAAATTAAAGAACTAGGCACGACGCTTACAGAAGAATACGACGGGCGTTTTCCTTTAGTGATTGGAGTATTAAAAGGAGCGCTTCCCTTTATGGCAGATATCGTTAAGCGTATGAACATACATCTTGAAATGGATTTTATGGATGTTTCGAGTTACGCCGGGGGCACGGTGTCTACCGGGGAAGTAAAAATTATTAAAGACCTGGACACAACGGTTTACGACCGGGATATCGTGATACTTGAAGATATTATCGACAGCGGGCGTACGCTTAAATACTTAATCAGCCTTCTGCAGACCCGGGGGGCAAGGTCATTAAAAGTAGTAACGCTTCTGGACAAGCCGGAGGGACGCGTTGTGGACCTCACTGCAGACCTGGTCGGCTTTACTGTGCCGGACGAGTTTGTTGTGGGGTATGGTCTGGACTACGCAGAAAGATACCGGAACCTGCCGTATATCGGTGTGTTGAAGCCGGAGATTTATCAAGGCGGATGATTAGGAACAGACAAGTGAATATGATACTATTATTGCAGCTTTCGATGTATGCAGGAGGAGGTCAGGAATGAACCGAATTTTTCGTAACACTGTGTTTTGGCTTTTTTTATTCCTGGTAATTATAGGGATTATCAGCTTTGCCCAAAACGATGGTGGAGATACAAATACAATCAGCAGCACAGAGTTTAATGAACGCCTTAGTGAGAACGAATTTGCTACTATCACGCTCCAGCCTGAGGGCGGAGTTTATAATGTAACAGCTGCTACGAGTGAAAACGCCGAAAATGCGGAGACATACGAATCGTATCTTCCGATGACGAATGAATCCACACAGCAGCTGCAGACAGCGCAGGGCCCGAACGGCAATGCTGTCGAATTTGATACACAGCCGGAAGAAGAAACGAGCGGCTGGGTTACCTTCCTTACGACGATGATTCCATTTATCATTATTTTCCTTCTGTTCTTCTTCCTGCTCAGCCAGTCCCAGGGCGGCGGCAGCCGAATGATGAACTTTGGTAAAAGTAAGGCGAAGATGTACCAGGAAGACAAAAAGAAAGTGCGCTTTAAAGATGTAGCCGGTGCGGAAGAAGAGAAGCAGGAGCTTGTAGAAGTCGTTGACTTTCTGAAGGACGCCCGGAAATTCTCCAATATTGGTGCCCGTATTCCAAAAGGTGTACTTCTTGTCGGCCCTCCGGGTACAGGTAAGACGTTAATTGCCCAGGCAGTTGCCGGAGAAGCAGACGTACCGTTCTTTTCCATCAGTGGTTCAGACTTCGTGGAAATGTTTGTCGGTGTCGGTGCTTCCCGTGTACGCGACCTTTTTGAAAACGCGAAGAAAAATTCACCGTGTATTATTTTCATCGACGAGATTGACGCAGTAGGACGCCAGCGTGGTGCCGGTGTCGGCGGCGGCCATGACGAACGGGAGCAGACGCTGAACCAGCTCCTGGTGGAAATGGACGGCTTTGCCGGCAATGAGGGTATTATTATCATTGCGGCAACTAACCGTGCCGATGTGCTGGACCCTGCACTGCTCCGTCCGGGACGTTTTGACCGCCAGATTCTTATCGGCCGGCCGGACGTAAACGGCCGGGAGGAAATTCTTCAGGTGCATGCGCGTAACAAACCGCTCGCAGAAGACGTTAATTTCCGGGCTATCGCCCAGCGTACGCCTGGTTTTACCGGGGCAGACCTCGAAAACCTTCTGAACGAAGCGGCGCTTGTGGCAGCCCGGGCTGATATGCAGAAAATCAGAATGACGCATGTGGAAGAAGCGATCGACCGCGTTATTGCCGGTCCTTCGAAAAAATCACGCGTTATTTCCGAAAAAGAACGTAACATCGTGGCCCACCACGAGGCAGGCCATACAGTTGTCGGCATGAAGCTTGAAAACGCGGATATGGTTCACAAAGTAACGATCGTGCCACGTGGCCAGGCCGGCGGTTATGCAATGATGCTTCCGAAGGAAGACCGCTACTTCATGACCAAACCGGAGCTGTTAGACAAAATTGTCGGCCTGCTGGGCGGACGTGTAGCAGAGGAAGTTATGTTTAACGAAGTGAGCACAGGTGCTCACAACGACTTCCAGCGTGCGACAGACATTGCCCGTCGTATGGTTACCGAATATGGTATGAGTGAAAAGCTTGGCCCGCTGCAGTTTGGCTCGAGCAGCGGAGGCCAGGTATTCCTCGGCCGCGACATGCAGAACGAACAAAATTACAGTGACGCTATTGCGCATGAAATTGATAATGAAATGCAAAGAATCATTATGGAATCTTATGAACGCTGTAAACAGATTCTTACGCAGTACAAAGACCGGCTTGAGCTTGTAGCTCAAAGTCTTCTGGAACTGGAAACGTTGGACGCAGAGCAGATTCGCTCCCTTGTTGAAGACGGTAAGCTTCCAGAGGATCACTATTCGAATAAATCGGATGAAGAGATGGGCGCTACAAAAAGCGAAGAGCAAAAGCGTGAAGAGGAACAGGCTGACCATGTCCTAAAAGACGACAGCGGTGAATCTTCTTCGGAGGACAATTCCTCTGAAAAAACGACAACCTCTTCAGATTCGAGCTCCGATAGTGACGATACGAACCGTCGTGATTAATATAAAAGGGTGCCTGTAAGCAGGCATCCTTTTTTGTATGCGAAAAGAAGTAAATGTTTTCTCCTGCCTGTTCTGCGGTATAGCATAAAAGAAAGAATGCAAGCGGATTAGTTGTTTTTCGAACAGTTTTGTACAATACTATAAATCAGGTTTTCAAAGATAATATAATGATATAGAGAGCAAGAGTGGAAAGGAAGGAAATAAAGCGATGAAAGATTATCTCGTAAAAGCAACAGCGTTTAATCACCAGGTCCGTGCTTACGCCGTGCACACGACAGAAATGGTGGACGAGGCGGTCAGACGCCATCAGGCCTGGCCCACGGCATCGGCGGCTCTAGGCCGTGCGATGACGGCAGGTTCCATGATGGGGGCAATGCTTAAAGGCGACGACAAACTAACCATTAAGATTGAAGGTCACGGCCCGATGGGACCAATTATTGTTGATAGTAATTCTTCCGGCGACACCCGTGGGTATGCTCACAATGTGCAGGTGCATTTCGATTTAAATGAACACGGTAAATTAGACGTAGCACGCGCCGTCGGCACAGACGGCACTCTGTCAGTCGTTAAAGACCTCGGCATGCGTGATATGTTTACCGGCAATGTGCCGATTGTCTCCGGGGAGCTTGGAGATGATTTTACGTATTACTTCGCAAATTCCGAGCAGCTGCCTTCGTCTGTGGGGCTCGGAGTACTTGTGAACCCGGATAACTCCGTAAAAGCAGCCGGAGGTTTTATTATTCAGGTACTCCCGGATGCTGAAGAGGAATACGTGGCCCGCCTCGAACAGCAAATCCAGCAGATGCCGCCGGTATCTAAGCTGATTGAGCATGGCAAAACCCCGGAGGAAATTCTTCATGTTATCCTCGGCGAAGAAGTAAATGTGCTTGATACGCAACCGGTACAGTTTGCCTGCCAGTGCTCCAAAGAGCGGGTAGAAAATGCGATTATTTCCCTTGGCACCGATGAACTTCAGGATATGATCGAAAAAGACGGGGGAGCAGAGACTACATGTCACTTTTGCAATGAGGTTTATCACTTGAGCGTAGACGATCTGGAGCGCCTGAAAGAGCGAACTGCAGAAATTGAAAACCGTTCCTAGGTTATTTCTGCGTCTTTTGATCTACAGATTGACAGAAGTTGACCAAATTGATACGATTAAACTATTATAAAACCAATAAATTTACTTGGTGTTTGAAGGAGGAGCATGAATGAAGGCTGCAAATAACGTTACAGAACTCATTGGAAATACTCCCGTAGTAAAACTAAACCGTTTAACCGGGGAAAACGATGCAGATGTTTATTTGAAACTCGAATATATGAACCCAGGGAGCAGCGTAAAAGACCGTATTGGTCTTGCGATGATCGAAGCTGCCGAGCGGGATGGCCGCTTAAAAGAAGGGGATACAATTGTTGAACCAACAAGCGGTAACACAGGCATCGGCCTGGCTATGGTAGCTGCTGCCAAAGGCTACCCAGCGGTATTGGTAATGCCGGAGACAATGAGCATGGAGCGTCGCAATCTTCTTCGTGCCTACGGCGCAGAACTGGTGCTTACACCTGGCCCTGACGGCATGGGTGGTGCAATTTCCAAAGCGAATGAACTCGCTGAAGAAAAGGGCTACTTTATGCCGCAGCAGTTTGAAAATGAAGCGAATCCGAAAATTCACCGTGAAACCACTGGCCGTGAACTGCTAGAGCAGATTGACGGACCGATTGATTCCTTTGTATCGGGTATTGGCACCGGCGGCACGATTTCCGGTGCCGGCGGTCTCCTGAAGGAGCACTACCCGGATATGCGTATTGTTGGTATTGAGCCAGCCGATTCTCCAATTCTGAATGGCGGAAATAAAGGCCCTCATAAAATCCAGGGTATCGGCGCTGGCTTTGTACCGGGCACGTTGAATACGGATATTTACGATGAAGTTGCGGAAGCAACGACGGAGCAGTCGTTTGAATATGCCCGCCGTGCTGCCCGCGAAGAAGGCATTTTAGGCGGTATTTCTTCCGGATCGGCTATTTACGTTGCACTTGAGGAAGCGAAAAAGCTCGGCAAAGGCAAGAAGGTCGTGGCTGTGATTCCTAGTAACGGGGAGCGGTACCTGAGTACACCGCTGTACCAATTTGAAGATACTGCAGACTAACAAAAAACCCTTAAAGAGTCCGTGTCCCGTAATGGGCCGGGCTTTTTTTAGGTTCTATACTATTGGTGGGAGGATCACAGCGTTCTGATTGTTTTTTTATAAAAAATTTCGTAGACTTGGAGAAAATATAAAGAGAATTTTCTGTGAAAGAGAGAGAATTGGATAAAACCGGGGGCATAAACATAATGGATGAGCGACTGGCCCGAGGGCCTCAAGCAGGAGAATCATATACACAGACTACGACATCGTTTTTTCAGACGAATGACCAGTTTTTTCAGGCGTTTGAGTTTCTTGCCAGGGAAGAACCTTATCACGTACTGCTTGAAAGTGGACGCCAGGGCGAACTCGATATCGCCGCTCTTCGCCCTTTTGCGGTAATAGAAGGAAAAAATGGGGAGACGAGTTTTCATAGACATGAGAGTACTGAAATGCACGCGGGAGACCCGCTTGAAGCGTTGGCGAAATGGATGGAGCCGTACCATCTGCCCACGGCTTCAGCTCTCCCGGCTTTCCAGGGAGGAGCAGTCGGCCAGATAAGCTATGACTATGTCAGATACGTAGAACATTTGCCGGAGCTGGCGGTGGATGATTTGAGGATGCCGGATGTCTATTTTCTTCTTTACGATTTGTTTTTCATCCATGATAAAAAAACGGGGGAAACTTGGGTATGGCATTTACATGCCGAAGGGGAAGACACCGTTAAATTCGTTGAAGGATGGAAAAAAGCATGGCTGGAGGCGGCGGAAAAGTCTTCCGGGCAAGAGCGTTTAGAAGCGGAGAAGGCTGTCTCCGCTGAAAAGTCGGTACCTTCTTTTTCCGAGGAATTGTTCGGCGGAGCAGTGGAACAGATTAAAGAGTATATTACCGCCGGGGACGCGTTCCAGGTGAATTTATCTACCCGCCAGACCCAGCTGTTGCATACCTCTGCCTTTCATATTTATCAGAAGTTAAGGGAGCTGAACCCATCCCCGTATATGGGATACATGCATACCCCGGATTGGCAAACGGTCAGTGCCTCCCCCGAGCTGCTGGTTAAAAAACGAGGCGCGGAGGTATCCACCCGCCCGATTGCCGGAACTCGTTCGCGAGGAAAAGACGAAGAGGAGGACATGGCGCTTGAACAGGAATTAATGGGAACGGAAAAAGAGCGGGCCGAGCACGTCATGCTCGTCGATCTTGAAAGAAATGATCTCGGCCGGGTCTGCCGTTATGGTTCGGTAACAGTAGATGAATTAATGGCAGTGGAGCGGTATTCTCACGTAATGCATATCGTTTCCAATGTAAGAGGAATACTTGCTGAAACAGAGCAGGTATATGATATGATAAGGGCAGTATTTCCTGGAGGAACGATCACCGGAGCCCCTAAAGTGCGTACGATGGAAATTATCGAAGAGCTTGAGCCGGTGCGCCGGGGCTTCTATACAGGAGCGTTTGGTTGGATAGGCTACAACAAGGATGCGGAGCTGAACATTTCGATCCGGACGATGCTTGCCAAGGACGGGTACGCTCACGTTCAGGCAGGGGCCGGCGTTGTTATCGACTCCGACCCGAAAGCAGAATACAAAGAATCAATCAAAAAAGCCAGAGCGTTATGGGAAGCGAAAAGACAAAGTGAAGCAGAGGCCGGCATTACTCATGAGCAGAGCTGAGATTAGAATAGAAAGGAAGATTTTCGCATGATTTTAATGATTGATAACTACGACTCGTTTACGTACAATCTCGTGCAATACCTCGGAGAAATGGGAGAAGAACTCGAAGTACGGCGTAACGACCAAATTACGGTGGAGGAGATCGCCCAATTAAATCCGGACATCCTGATGATTTCCCCGGGACCCTGCAGTCCGGATGAGGCGGGGATCAGCGTCGAAGCGATACGCCGCTTTGCCGGAGAAATCCCGATTTTTGGGGTATGTCTGGGCCATCAGGCGATTGCGCAGGCCTTTGGCGGCGATGTTGTACGGGCGGAGCGGCTGATGCACGGAAAAACGTCGGAGATCCACCATGACGGTGTAAGTATTTATACCGATCTCCCCAATCCATTAACGGCTACAAGGTACCACTCGTTAATAGTGAAAAGAGAAACGCTGCCGGACTGCTTTGACATTACCTCTGAAACGGAAGCCGGAGAGATTATGGGGATCCGTCACCGGGCGCTTCCTGTGGAAGGCGTGCAGTTTCATCCCGAATCGATTATGACCGGTGAAGGAAAACAGATGCTCAAGCGCTTTGTGGACCGGCACCGGCAGTCAGAAGAGGTGCTGTAGCATTGTATGTATATATAGACGGTGAGATAAAGAAGGCGGGCGAAGCTCGTCTTTCTGTATTTGATCATGGTTTTATGTATGGCCTTGGCTTGTTTGAGACGTTTCGGGTGTATAATGGGCATCCGTTTTTGCTGAACGCTCATATGGAAAGACTCGAAGCCAGCGCAGAAGAGCTCGGCATTGTCTTCCGCTATGAACGCGAAATGGTCAAGGAAGAAATTCAGCAGCTGCTCGATGCCAACGGGCTGCACAATGCCTATGTACGCTACAACGTCTCTGCAGGGCCCGGGGGTCTGGGGCTTCAAACAACGCCCTACCTTGATCCGGTTACTGTTATTTACATGAAGCCGCTTCCGGCAGCGGGAGCGGAACCTATTCAAAAGGACGCCTTGTGGCTCCAGCTGAGACGGAACAGCCCGGAAGGACGGGAGCGCATGAAGTCCCATCATTATATGAACAACTGGCTTGCCAAGCAGGAAATGAAAGACCGGCCGGAAGCGGAAGGTATTTTCCTCAACGAACAAGGATATGCTGCTGAAGGAGTGGTGTCCAATATTTTCTGGCGCAGGGGAAATACTTTATATACGCCGGCAGTGGACACAGGTATTTTAAACGGCATTACACGTCAATTTGTGATACAGTTAGCACATGAAAATGACTACATCGTGGAGGAAGGTTACTTTCTCCCGCAGGATATAGAAGCAGCAGAAGAAATGTTCGTCACGAACTCTATTCAGGAAATTGCATTCGTACGTGCCCTTGAAGATCGTTATTTTCCGAGCTGTTCAGCGGCCCAGCTGCTGCACAGCCGCTACCGGGAAGAAAGAGAGACAAAATAACAGCTGGCACGACAGGGAGGAGAGAAAATGCGTAATCAGGTAATGCGATGGAAAAGCTGGGAGCTTGATTTTTCCAAAAAAACGTTTGTCATGGGAATTTTAAACGTGACGCCGGATTCTTTTTCTGACGGAGGCCGGTACAGCGAGGTGGAGCGGGCTGTCGTGCAGGCAGAAAAGCTGGTGGAGGACGGAGCGGATATTATCGATATCGGCGGGGAATCAACCCGCCCAGGGGCAACATTTGTAGAAGCAGAAGAAGAGCAGCGGCGGATCCTTCCGGTACTCGAAGCCCTGAGGGGATGGATAGGCGTGCCTGTCAGTGTGGACACCTACAAAGCCTCCACGGCCGAGGCAGCTCTCAGAGCCGGAGCGGACATCATTAACGATGTATGGGGAGCGAAAGCAGATCCCGATATGGCCCGGATAGCAGCTGAATACGATGTGCCGATAATTTTAATGCATAACCGTGATAATACGGAGTACGAGGATTTGATGCCTGACATGATTCAGGATGTTTATGAAAGCATAGCTATCTGCGACCGGGCCGGGGTCAAAGCAGACCGCATTATTCTGGATCCAGGCATTGGCTTTGCAAAAACCTATGAGCAGAATCTGGAAGCTATGCGGAAAATGGATCAGTTTACGTCGCTTTCGTACCCTGTGCTTCTTGGCAGTTCCCGTAAATCGCTCATATCAAAAACACTTGAGCTTCCAGCTCATGACCGTGTGGAAGGCACAGGTGCGACGGTGAGCCTCGGTATTGAACGCGGGTGCGATATCATCCGTGTGCATGAGGTAAAAGAAATGACGCGCGTAGCCCGGATGATGGACGCTATGCTTGGAGTAAGAAAGGAGCATTCGGTTGGATAAAATTCATTTGCAGGGAATGGAGTTTTACGCTTATCACGGGGTGTTTGAAGAAGAAAACAGGCTGGGCCAGCGGTTTCGTGTGAATTTAATATTGGAAGCTGATTTAAAGCCGGCCGCTGCTAAAGATGATGTAGAAAAAAGCGTCAATTATGCCGAAGCATTTGAAGCGGTTAAAGAGGCAGTGGAAAATCAAACGTACCGTCTGGTAGAAACGATTGCTGAAAAGATTGCGGAAACAATATTTGAGCGTTTTAATATTGTGGAGCAGCTTCACGTGAAAGTGATTAAGCCGGATCCGCCCATCCCCGGCCATTATGATCACGTCGCCATCGAGATGACCAGGGTTCGTCCATAATGCCCCAGGTTTTTATTGCGCTGGGTTCGAACCTTGGGAAGCGGGAAGAGTATTTAAAGCGGGCGGTTCTGAGTATGAAGCAGGAAGAAAAGATGAAGCTGACAAAGCTTTCACCGGTGTATGAAACCGCGCCGGTGGGAGTGACCGATCAGCCGCATTTTCTGAACATGGTTTCCGAATGGAATACTGATTACGGACCGGAGGAACTGCTGGAGAGGCTTCACCGGATTGAGCATGAACTTGAGCGCATACGTGAAGAACGGTGGGGACCGAGGACAGTGGACCTTGACATTCTTATCTATGATGAAGAAAATATCAACAAGGAGCATTTAATTATTCCGCACCCCCGGTTAACTGAGCGGGCGTTTGTGCTGGTGCCGTTTTTTGATATTGCCCCGGACCGTTTTGTTCACGAGGACAGGACGGTTCGTTGGTATGTGAAAAAACTCCCGGAGAAGGAACGGGCCGAGGTAGTCTACTGGGGCGATCTGTTAATAGAAGAAGACGCGTGAAAATAAAGACAACACATAGGAGGTTGCTGTGGTGTTAAAAATTCGTGACATAGAAATGAATAACCCGGTGGTGCTTGCTCCGATGGCGGGAGTCAGCAACCCTGCTTTCCGACTGATTGCGAAGGAATTTGGGGCAGGCCTGGTGTGCGCAGAAATGGTAAGCGACAAGGCAATACTGCACGAAAATGAAAAATCGATGCGGATGCTCTACGTGGATGAAAGGGAAAAACCGCTCAGTCTCCAGATTTTCGGCGGAGACCAAGAAACGATGGCTGGAGCTGCTGAAGTAGTGGATCAGCATACAAATGCAGATATCATTGATATAAATATGGGCTGTCCTGTCCCGAAAATCACTAAGTGTGATGCAGGGGCCAAGTGGCTGCTTGACCCGGACAAAATTTATCAAATGGTAAAAGCAGCTGTGAGCGCAGTAGATAAGCCCGTAACGGTGAAAATGCGGATGGGCTGGGACGACGAGCATATACTGGCTGTGGAGAACGCCCAGGCTATTGAAGCAGCTGGTGGTGAAGGCGTTGCGGTACACGGGCGCACCCGGGTGCAGATGTATGAAGGCGTGGCGAACTGGGACATACTGAAGGAAGTAAAAGACTCAGTGAATATTCCGGTAATTGGCAATGGGGACGTATCTACCCCTCAGGATGCCCGGGCGATGCTTGATACAACTGGAGTGGATGGGGTCATGATTGGCCGTGCTGCTCTCGGGGACCCTTGGATGTTCTACCGCACGGTCCAGTATTTGGAGACAGGAAAGCTTGTGGAAGAAGAACCGACTCCGAAGGAAAAAATGGATGTATGTATCGTGCATATGGACCGTTTGATAGAGTTGAAAGGCGAAGACGTAGCTGTAAGGGAAATGCGCAAGCACGTGGCCTGGTATCTGAAGGGAATGCACGGAGGTTCTAAGGTACGGGGCAGAGTAAATGAATTGAATACACGCGATGAAGTGGCGGAAACACTATATAATTTTGTCGGTTCTACGGAAGCTCCCAGTATGGCATAAGTATTTGTACTAAGAGCGGCTTCTTCCAGGGAAGCCGCTCTGTTTATGACTGTCGGAATAAAAATGGAAGCAAAAGGTAATTATATAGAAGGAAAATTAAAACGATCTAAAGGGGAGACTACTATGAGCCAGGATCAAGAGCTGAACGACCAGTTCCGTGTACGGCGGGAAAAAAGAGAAGCATTGATTAACGAAGGGAGAAATCCTTTTGGGCAACGCTTCGCGCGTACGTATGATTCAAAAACCATGCACCGGGAGTTCGACGCTTTCTCTAAAGAAGAGCTAAGTGAAAAAAATACGGATATTACGATTGCAGGACGCATGGTTACTAAGCGGGGAAAAGGAAAAGCGGGGTTTGCACACCTGCAGGACCTTGAAGGGCAGATCCAGATTTACGTGCGGAAAGACGAAGTCGGCGACGAAGCGTACGAAGGCTTTAAGGATATGGATATCGGAGACATTGTTGGGGTGCGGGGCCGTGCATTTAAAACAAATGTAGGGGAATTATCTGTGCGGGCAACAGAAGTAACGCTTTTAACAAAGGCTCTTCGCCCACTGCCTGATAAATACCACGGACTTCAGGATATTGAGCAGCGCTACCGTCAGCGTTATTTAGATCTTATTGCGAATCCGGAAGTAAAAGACACGTTTATCATGCGGAGTAAAATTATCCAATCTATGAGAAATCATTTGAACCGCCAGGGTTTTTTGGAAGTGGAAACACCGATGCTGCATACGATACCGGGCGGAGCATCTGCGCGGCCGTTTGTTACTCATCACAATGCCCTGGACATGGAGCTTTATATTCGTATTGCAATTGAATTGCATCTAAAGCGACTCATTGTCGGAGGCATGGAAAAGGTCTATGAAATTGGACGTGTCTTCCGTAATGAAGGAATTTCGACCCGCCACAACCCCGAATTTACTATGATGGAATTGTATGAAGCTTTTGGAGACTATGAAGATATTATGGATTTGACCGAAAGCTTAATCGTGCAGATTGCGGAAGACGTGCTCGGGAGCACGACTCTTCAATATGGGGAAGAACAGATTGAACTCGGCAACCAGTGGAAAAGAATGCACATTGTAGACGCTGTTAAAGAAGAAACTGGTGTGGATTTCTGGCAAGAAATGAGTGACGAAGAAGCGAGAGCGCTAGCTAAAGAACATAATGTGCCTATCCGGGAAACGATGTCCTTCGGTCATGTGGTTAACGAATTCTTTGAGCACTTTGTTGAAGAGAAACTAATTCAGCCTACATTTGTGTATGGGCATCCGCTCGCTATTTCTCCACTTGCGAAGAAAAACGAAAAAGATCCCAGATTTACAGACCGTTTTGAGTTATTTATTGTAGGGCGTGAGCATGCAAACGCCTTTAGTGAATTAAACGACCCTGTAGATCAGCGGGAGCGTTTCGAAAAACAGGTGGAAGAAAGAGAAGCCGGAGATGAAGAAGCTCACATGATGGACTATGATTATCTTGAAGCAATGGAATACGGACTCCCACCAACGGGAGGGCTCGGAATAGGCATTGACCGGCTGGTTATGCTGCTGACGAACTCTGCTTCTATCAGAGATGTGCTCTTGTTTCCGCAAATGCGGAGCCAGGCCCCCCACGAAGAGTAGATAGTTTTTTGCCGGCTTTCTGACTCGAAAGCCGGCATTTATATAAAAAATTAAAAGAAAATATAAAAATGGGTTGCGTACAAATAAGAAACGATGATATATTATTTTTTGTCGCCGTAACGAAAGCGGCAAGCTGCTTAGGCAGTTGAAAAAAGTTATTGACTTATTAACACTGCGGTGTTAACATATAAAAGTCGCAAAAATAACGACAGATTGTTCTTTGAAAAGGAAAGACAAGCCAGAGCCCCAATCAAAAGCAACACTTTTTTAGGGCATCACTGATGCCACAGCATCAAACTTTTTACGGAGAGTTTGATCCTGGCTCAGGACGAACGCTGGCGGCGTGCCTAATACATGCAAGTCGAGCGCGGGAAGCCGGCGGACT